>PHCB01000009.1:0-9434 GCA_002842095.1 candidate division BRC1 bacterium HGW-BRC1-1 | reverse complement strand
GGCGTCCTCAACCGCCTCACCATGAATTTCTGGACGGCCATCCCCATCGCTCTCGCCGTGCTTTATTTCGGCGTGTACGAGTTCGTCGGCCACTTCGGCGCGGGCACCCTTGTTGATTTCATCGAAAACGGAATTTACGAACGATACATTACCCCCTACCTCACGGCTACTGTCGAGCACCTCATCCCGTGGGTCACCGTGCAGGATCTCTTCGTACACGAGTTTGGCGTCCTGACCCTCGGCCTGCGCTATGCCATTGCGCTTATTCTGCCCATTGTCGGCACGTTCTTCCTGCTTTTCTCGGTGCTTGAGGACAGCGGCTACCTGCCCCGCATGGCGCTGCTTCTCGATGGTGTTTTCAAACGCATCGGCCTGAACGGGCGCGCTGTCATTCCCATCATCCTCGGGTTCGGTTGCGGCACAATGGCCACCGTCGTCACGCGCATTCTCGAAACCAAGCGCGAGCGCATCATCACCACGTTGCTGCTTGGCGTGGCCATCCCGTGCTCGGCCCAGCTTGGCGTCATCCTTGCCATGACCACCACCTCAAGCCGTATTTTCGTGACCTGGTGCATCATCATGGCCGTTATCTTCATGTTGCTGGGCACCGTGGCCGCCAAGGTGCTGCCCGGCGAGGCCCCCTCGTTCTATCTCGAAATGCCCCCCCTGCGCCGCCCCCGCCTGCGCAACGTGTTTACCAAAACCTACTCGCGCATGCACTGGTACTTCCTCGAAATTCTGCCCCTGTTCATTCTCATCAGCGTCATCATCTGGGTCGGTAATCTCACCGGCATGTTCGACGTGGTCGTGCGCGGCATGACCCCCATCGTCACCTCCATGGGCCTGCCGGAGTCCTCGGCCCAGTCGCTCTTCTTCGGCTTCTTTCGTCGCGACTACGGTGCCGCGGGCCTGCTCGATCTTCAGCGCGGCGGCGGCCTCACCGTGCGCCAGTCGTTCATTTCCATTCTCGTCATCTCGCTGCTGCTGCCCTGCGTGGCGCAGTTCTTCATCATGAAGAAGGAACGCGGATGGGGCTTCGCCCTCGGCACCGCCGCCGGCATCGTGGGGCTTGCACTCACGGTCGGCATCACCGCGAACTTGATTCTTTCCCAGACCAACTGGTTATGATGATGCAGACAAACTTTTCCGCCCCGAGCGTCCGGTCATGATCTGCCCAGCCTGCAATCATAAATTCGACCCCGAATCCTCTTCCGTGGGATGCGGCGCGTGTCTCATGCACGGCTCCTGCGGGTTGGTCAAATGCCCCGAATGCGGCTACGAAACCCCCCGCGAGCCGGGTTTCCTTGCGCGCCTTTTTCAAAGCTTCAGCCGCCCTTCCGCGACGGAAGTGGCCCCCGACCAGCATTGCCTCGTGGAGGACAGCGCAACCCGCGCCGCCCGCGGCATGGATGAGCCGGCGCCATCTGCACCCAATGCGTCTGCAGTGGGCGTGCTGCAGTCAACCCTCGCCCCCGTGGCACAGGCGTCTCCCGCGGGAACCACACTGGCTTCGCTGCGCCAGGGCGACACCGCCTTCATCGAGCGCTTCGCCGCCCCCCAGCACGCCCGCAAGTTCCTCTCGCTGGGCATCCTGCCCGGCACCAGCGTGACCGTCCTCAAGCAATTCCCCGCCATTGTCCTGCGTGTCGGCTACAGCGAATTCGCCTTCGACCGCAAACTCGCCTCCACCGTAATAGTCCGCCGCTAATGTGCCGCAGACATTCCTGTTTGCTTCCCTGAACCCCTCCCTCTGCTCCCTCCCTCCTTCACTTTCCTCCCCCTCGCCACCCGCACCGTCCATGTCGTCCATAGTGTCCATAAAGTCCATATCGTCCATCCCGCCCCCCACGAAACCTTTGCAATTTCTCGCCCTCTTATTATTTAACTGCTCCCTCACCAAATCTCCCCTCACGGACCCCCAACCACCCATGGCTTTCCTCCCACGCATCCTCACCACCCTTGCCGCCCTCGGCCTCACCCTTGCGCCCACCTTCGCCCCGGCCCAAATCCCCACGCCCACCTTCCTGCAAAGCGAGTGGGACACCGCCACGGCCCAGGGCGAACTGGGCCCCGACACCCCCGCCTTCTGGGTGCGCCCCGGCTACCGCGTGACCGCCGTGTCGCCCGCCCTTGAAGAGGCCCGCTTCCTCGAAATCGACACCAGCGGCACGCTCTACGTCAGCCAGCCCGGCCGCGGCGCGGTGAAAACCCTGCGTCCCGGCGCCGACGGCCAATACACGCCCATCGCGGACTTCGTATCCGGCATGAAGACCGCCCACGGCCTCTGCCTCGACACCTCCGGCTCCCTCTGGATCACGCAAACCGGCTCCATCCATCGCGCCCGCGACACCAACGGCGACGGCAAGGCCGACGAAACCAAGACCATCATCCCCGAAGGCCAGCTCCCCAAAGGCGGCGGCCACTGGTGGCGCTCCATCGTGGTGGCGGGCGACGTGCTCTACACCTCCATCGGCGACGCCGGCAACATCACCAACCAGACCGACACCGAGCGTCAGAAAATCTGGCGCTTCAACACCGACGGCACCGGCAAAACCCTCTTCGCGTCGGGCCTGCGCAACACCGAAAAGCTGCGCCTGCGCCCCGGCACCAACGAATTGTGGGGCGCCGACCATGGCAGCGACTGGTTCGGCAAGGAAGCCGGCGACAAGCAGGGCCTCCAGCCCGTCACCGATTGGAACCCGCCCGACGAGTTCAACCATTACGTGGAGGGCGGCTTCTACGGCCACCCGTTCATCGTGGGCAACGTCGTGCCGCGCTACGAGTATCTCGACCGCAAAGACATCATCGACCTCGCGGCCCGCACCATCCCCCCGGCGTGGAGCTTCGGCGCCCACTGGGCCACCAACGCCTTCTGCTTTCTCACGCGCGACACCTGGCCCGACCACCGCGGCGATGCCTTCGTCGCCTGCCACGGCTCGTGGAACCGCTCGCGCCGCCAGGGCTACCGCATCGAGCGCGTCATGTTCGACAAACTCACCGGCCACCCCGCCGGCAGCCTGATGATCGTCGGCACCATCGGCCGCGACGGCACCGAACTCGCCCGCCCCGTCGACTGCGTCGAAGCCCCCGACGGCAGCATCCTCTTCAGCTGCGACACCACCCGCCGCATCTACCGCATCACCCCGACCGTCCAACCATGACCGCGCAGCAATGCTGATCGGGGGCTTGATAAGATTGGGGGGGAAACTTGATAACTGGGGAAACTTGGGTGGGGTGGGGGTCTGGTTTTTGTCCGGCGAATTTTTTTGGCGAAAGAACTTCGGAAAAATCAATACTCTTCGGTTCGCTCGTTTTGGTCGAGGTATTCTAGGAGGCATTCTCTGGTGATTCTGGTTGTGCGGCTGATTCTTACGGAGCGGATTTCTCGGCGGGAGACTATTCGCTGGATGGTTCTTACGGAGACGCCGAGGGCTCTTGCGACTTCGGGGAGGCTGTAGGAATTTTTTATCTTGGTGTCGTCGGGGAGTAGGGTTCGCATGGTTAGTTTCCTTGAGCGAGGAGTTGTTTGAGGCCTTCGATGATTTTGCCTGCTTCGTAGACTGTGCAGTTGGCGAGGTGGGTTTTTCCTTTTGCCTGGCGGGCGATGAAACCGGCCAGGCGTTCGGGGTTGGAGTCCCAGTCGAGTTCGGTTGCTAATCGTTTGATGAGCCATATCTGGCGGTGGGTGGGTCCGCCCTGGACGGTGGTTATGGCGACGGATCCGGGGTTTTGGATGTGGGTGAGGAGCTGCCCGAGTTGGATGTTGTTTAGGGCGGCTATGCTCTGTTTGTCCTGGGGAAGTCGGAAGAGGCTGGTGGCGATGTCTCTGATGGCTTCGTGGTCGAGGCCACGGGTCTTTGCTACGCTGTGAAGTTTGCGCATGGCGGCGGTGCGGTTGAAGGGCATTATATGTTCCTCGGTTTTCTGGTGGCGGCTTTGGCCTGGCGCATCCATGAGTGGATTTCGCGGAAGTTGTGGGTTTCGTTTTTCTCGGCCCGGCGGAAGGCGGATCGTATTTCGTCGGCGGTGTAGGTGGAGGCGACGCGGTTGAGGTGGTCGATGATGAAGGCGTTCATTTTGAATCCGCAGTGGGTGAAGTAGAGGTCGATGAGCAGGGGCATGGCGTCGGGGAAGTTGGTGTCGGGTATGCAGCGGGCCTGGCCGGCGCGGGGTGGGTCGATGTATCGGAGGTAGGGTTCGGCTTCGGAGGTGTGGGGCGCGTAGAGCCGCCACGCGGCGATTATCTGCTGGCGCGTGGCGGGTACGGTGAGGGGTGTGAGGATCTGGAAGGCGGCTGTTTCCTCGTCGCCGTCGGGGAGGAAGCACTTGAGGAGCTTGAGCCGGCGAAGGATGGGAATTGCCTGGCGAAGTTCTTTCGGATCGAGAGCGCAGAGGTCTGCGAGTTCGTTGAGGGGGAGATTGATGAGTCCGGGGGTGGAGTTTCGCCCCTCGTCGAGATCCATGATGCGGTGCAGGACCAGGTAGGCGGACCGGCCACGGGGGCCGGCCTCGCGGAACTTGGCGGGGAGTCCGGAATATGGAAGCCAGGCGGGCATGGTTCAGGCGGTCTCGAAAAAGGCTTTTGAGATGAGCCAGAAATCTCCGGAAAGGTCTGGATCGTCGACGAACTCGTAGGGCAGGTAGCCGTAGCCGAGTTCCCCCCAACCACTCCCCCAGGAGTTGCGGAAGACGACGTGGCCGAGGTCGTCATTGTATCCGACGGCGAGAACCGCGTGGCCGCCACGGAGTTTTTCGCGGGTGAACCATCCGCGTCGCACGGGCACGGGGATCTTTCCGGTGACGGAGACGTTGGGAGCTTCGGCTGAGCTGTAGATCTGGAATCCGAAGGCCACGGGGTTGCCGGTGTGGAGGGCCACCTTGAGGGCGTTAAGTCCGCGTACCCGGCGGTATGCGAGGGCTTTGTTTTTGTCGGCGGCCTGGAGTGCCTGCTGGGTTGGTGGCACGAAGACGTTGCCAACGCGGTAGGGCCAGAGGGTTTCGGCGCAGCAGCCGTGGGAGGCAAGGACCTTGATTCCGGTGCGGATCATGGCTCCGGCGTCTTCGTTGGTGGTGCCTTCGCGGTGGCGTTCGAGGTAGTAGAGGAAGAGTCGTGAGAAGTCGGTGTGGCCGCCCCTGGCGATGTAATGGAGGTGTTCGAAGATTCCGCAGAGGGCATTGGCGGTGCATGATCCGATGTTGCCCTGGTCTTCGACGGGGATAGCAGTGAAGAGGTTGCGGAGGTCGACGACGGGGGGGAGGGCGGAGATCGTGAAGGGGTACTGGTAGGTCATGTCTCGGGCGTCGAAGGTGTCTGGCTTCCAGCCGTAGTTTCGTTGTCGCATGGTGGGTCTCCTGAGTTTTTTAATGGGAAGCATGGGAATGATGGGAGGGATGGGAGGAATGAAAAGAGCGCCGGCTTGGGGGGAAGGCCCTTTGCCGGCGCTGGTGGTGCTGGTTATGCTCCCTGGCGTTCGAGTTCTTCGAGGAAGGGGGTGATTCCGAAGGACTCTTTTCGGATGATTTCGAGTCCGACCTGGGCGAGTTCGTCGGGGTTCGCGGTTACGAGGGCGTCTTTGTTGAGTTCCTCTTTTTGGCGAATCCAGACGTCGATGCGATCGACGAAGGTTTCCTTGATGGCGGTGATGACTTTTGCGACGGTCCACTTGCCGGTTTTTTTGACGGCGACGCTGGGGGGGTGGTAGCGGAAGTCCACCTGGGCGAAGGTGAGGGGGAGACTGCGCTTGGTTTCGGTGAAGTACTCGTCTTTGTTGACGGTGAAATACTCTTCGACTTGGGCGCGGATCTGCGCGTCTCGGACGTTGTCGGGGGCGGCGTCGGTGTCGTATTTGTCGCGAAGCTGCGTGATTTTTGCGTTCAGGACTCCCTCGGCTTTTTGGCGTCGGGCGATGATCATGCAGAGTTCGCGGAGGGCCTCGTTGGCCTCTTCGAGGTTGCGGAGGGTGGTTACTACGGAGATGCGTTGTCGTGCTGTTTTCGTGGCCATGGTTGTGGCTCCTTTTAGTGTGAATTGCCGCAGGGGCAAACTCGGGGTTTGGGCTGGGCGGTGGGCTCATCCGCAGATGACGCAGATTTACGCAGATGAGAAGCGGATGGTGGGGCTGGCTGGTGAAACTGCGTTTCGTACTTTTGGAGGGCAGATTTTGCAGCCCGGAGAACCGGTGGTTCGGGAGGGCCGGTGAGGAATGCCCGGAGGGCTTCGGCGAGGTTGTGGATGATCTGGCGCTGGCGTTTTACCATGGTGGGGTGGGGCTCCTTTTTGGGGGGTGGGTGATGGACGATGGTGGGTGGGAGGAATGGGAGGAATGGGAAGGATGGGAGGAATGGGAGTTGGGGGGTGGTTACTGTAAGACCTCTTTGGTTTCGGCGTAGGTGAAGAACTTCTGGGTGTGATTCTCGGGTGTGATGAGGAGGTAGCCGATGTCGCAGAGCATGGTTATGCGTCCTCCATGGAGGTCGTCTCCGATTCGGACGATGACCTCTTCGCCGAGTCGGCGTCCGAGGGCCTGGGCTATTCCGAGGGCTCGGCCTTTTTCGGTGAGGGCGTAGTTGTGGGTTTGGCGGCGTGCTTTTTTGGGTGGCATGTTAGTTCTCCTCTTCGATTTCCGCGCGGATGTTTTCGATGAGGGTTGCGCGCTTGGCGAGCAGGACATCGAGTTTGAGTTGGGCGCGGTTGATTTCTTCGTTAGTGTAGGTGGTGGTGCAGGCTGCGAGTAGTTCGGCTGAACGGTATGCCTCGGCGGCGTTGGCGATGGATGCGTCGAGGGCGGGTAGTTCGGCCAGGGGGTCGGTGGTGAAGGGGTCCGCAGATGTCGCAGATTTTCGCAGATGGGATTGGGTGGGGGGTGGGGTTGGATCTGCGGGAAGCATGGGAGGCATGGGAAGCATGGGAGTGATGGGAAAGATGCCCGGCTGGGTTGCGAGGTTGGGCAGGGGAACGGTTTGGGGGAAGGGGAGGATGGGGGATTTCATTAATACTCTCCCTGGCGGGCGCTGCCCCAGGCGGCGTCTATTATTTCGGGGGTTACTATTTTCTCGCCGGTTCTGGCGGCGAGGTTTAGGGCGGCTTTGACGATGACGTTTACGCCGAGGGGGTAGGGGCCGAACCAGCGGGAGCCGTCGAGTTTGTGTCGGCAGAGTTTTTCGATGGCGGTGACGGCGTCGGGTGTTATGAGCTTTCCGGCTTTGGCTCCGGCGCGTTGGAACTTGTGTTCGAGGTAGTCGCCGGTTGCGCCGTTGAGTCCGTGCATGATGACCTGGGCGCAGCGCTGGTGGACTTCGCGGAGGGTTGGGTCGTTTAGCTTGGGCAGGAGTTCGAGTTGCCCGATGAGCACGATTCCGATTAGCCTGGCGAATCCGCGTTCCATTTCGTGGAGACGTTTCAGGGAGCGGATGGTTTCGCGGTTGTAGGAGTGAGCCTCGTCGAGGATCAGAACGATGGAGCGGGATTCCTTTTCGGCGGCTTCCAGGATGTCGCGGACGCGGCGGGCTTTTTGTTCGCGGCGTGAGGGGATGGTGACGCGGTCGTTGCCGGAGAGGTCGAGGATGATGGCGTCGAGCAGGTTGTTTGCTGTGATGGCCTGCTTGTCGGGGTACATGGGTTCGACTACTTGAATGTTTTCCGGCAGTGATTCGCGGAATTCCATTTTGCACAGGGTCTTTCCGGATCCGACTTCGCCGATGATGGCGAGGAAGGACTGCCGGCGGGCGGCCTGGAGCATGGCGTCGACAACGGCGCGATGTTCACGCGTCCAGAACATATCTGACGATGAACGGACCTCGTCGGTGAGCGGGTCGAAAGTGAGTCCGAAATGCTTTCGGGCCTCGGGCGTTAGGGGCTGCATATTTTCCTCCTGGTTAATCTGGCACTGCAAAATTTGTAATTTGGTGAGGCGTTCGCGGGAGGGCGCTGAGTAGCGGCCCTGGGCGCGCAGGATGCGTCCGTCGAAGAGGTGGAAGAGCTGCCGCGGGGGTGGTGGGGGCGTGATGGTGAATCCCCGGAAGGCGCGGCGTGTGGCAGGAATGCCGGACGCGTTGAGAACGGTGAGAATGTCCTCGGCCATTTCGTGGGAGAGGATGGCGGATTCGAGGGCGGTGTAGATTGTGCGGCGTGGCATATTGATGGCGCGCGCGAGGGTGGCGAAGTTGACTCCGGATTTTGCGACGAGGCGTCCGAGAGTGGTTGAGCGCCAGTCGAAATCTGGGCGGGGTTTACGCGGCATGGCGGTGGGCCTTTTCGAGGATGAGGGGTTTTGCGATACAGCGGCAGAGCCGCACGTGGCGGAGGTTGGTGACGAGGGAGCAGGTGGCGTAGTCGTCGTCGTCGAGGGGTCGGATTTCGCAGAGGTGTCCGGCGTACATTCCTCCGGCGTGATACCAGGAGCCGTTGAGGCAGAAGGATCCGGTGTCGTTGACGAAGACCAGGCGGGCGTGCATGGGAACGCGCGATGGTTTCATCTGAGTGCCTCCGGTGGATGGTAGCCGAGTTGGTTGCCGGCGGGGTTGATGGGGAAAATGGTGCGTGTGGTTTGGCCGAGGATGATGGTGACGGCGTGGTCGCGTCCACGGAGTGGTGCAGCCTCGATGAGAGATCCGGCGAAGGCGGACCCGGCGAAGTAGTGGCGGTTTCGCAGGCGGAAGTAACCTGTGGGGTCGACGTGGACGAGAGTGGTTCGGCGGTTGGCTTTGGGCGGTTGTTCCGTGACGATTTGTTTGCACAGCCAGGCGGCGATGTTGAGATTATGAAGGCTCGCCGTTGACGCATGATAGTTGCCGGTGCAGAGAGCGGCCACGGTGGCGCGGGACATTTTCAGAGCCTTCGCGATGACGGCATAGGAGATGGGTGGCTTGGATGATTTTTCGCGAAGCGCATTGAGGCGGGAAATCAAGTGCGGGAGTTCCACAGATGCCGCAGATTTACGCAGATTTGAAACTTGGTTGGTATTCATGGGGCGGTTTCCTCCAGGGGAATGATGGTTGTGTTCAGGCGGCCTTCGCTGACTTGCGCGGTGAGGGCTGCGAGATCGTTCAGGGCGACGGTATCATTGAGGTCGTCCAAAGCTGTTTGTTGTTGGGGTGTGAGGTCGGCGTGGGCGAGGCCGAGGGCGTCGAGGATTCGCTGACGCGCTTTGAAGCGGGATATGGTGAGGGGTGCGGTGGGGGTGAGGGCCGGGGTGGATCCGGAGATTCGTGGGAGGTACGCGGGGGCGGCGGGAGATGTTGCGAAGTGGCCGTGGATTGGTGAGGGTGGCGGTGAAGGCGGCAGCATGGCTGCCGCAGTCCCAAGGGGTGTTGTTGTGGCGGCGGCGGTGATGCGTCCGCGATCTGCGGGGGTTGGGGCGGTGGCTCCGGGCAGATTTCCCAGGGCGCGCTGGGTGTTGGTGAAACTGTGGCGGGAGTATTCTTCGCCGACGACT
>PHCB01000024.1 GCA_002842095.1 candidate division BRC1 bacterium HGW-BRC1-1 | reverse complement strand
AGACCTCCCCATGGTCGGCAACGCGTTGTTTGGATTTGATGGTGTCCAAAAGGTTTAATCCACGCAACAGGGCTATTGAATGGTGCAGAAGAGGGCAAGACGAAACCTCCGACTTGGCTGTGCGAGACGCGCCTCCCCGCGCCCCCGTCCCTCGTGGTTCTCGTTGCTTGTTCCACTTCCATCTGGCCTGATGGTGGCAAATTCGTTTCGGCGAGGTTGTGCTATGTTCTGTTCTCGTGTCGCTTCCATGGTGTTGTTGGTGGGGTTGATTTGCGTTTCGGGGGTGCGGGCCGCAGAGATTCGGCCTGTTGATTTACGCGCGGCGCGGGACGGGGATGGGACTATTTTTCAGGTGCGGATTCCGATGCCGGATGCGCGGAACGTTGTGCTGATGCCGTCTTTCGGGCGCGGGTCGGCGTCGCCGCGCGAGGGGCATCTGTCGATGCCGCAGTTGGTGGGGACGCCGGTGGCCGAGACTCCGTGTTATGTTCTTTTCGACGAAGTTCGATCTGCTTGGGAACCTCAACAGGCACGCGATGTTTTTATCGGACGGACGCGCCAGACCGGTAGCGTTCCCCTGACACTTTTCTATCGCACGAAGAGCGAAGGCTGGACCAGCCATTCGCTGACTCTGGACCTGAGCAGCGCCGAGCCGATGAAGGCCGCATCGCGGCAGGTGCGTTTGAACGACAGAAACACAACCACGGTTGAGGCGTCTCCGCGTCAGCAGTTTCTGCTGGCCGAGGCGGATTGGATGGGCGCGGCGGGCGCGCCTCTGGGCGACCCGCTGGGGTTCTGGGCATACGCCCGGCTGCAGCGTTTGCGCGAGGCGGGGCTGCCCATGGGCAGGGCCGACCGCGAGAACAACTTCAACAGATTCCGCCGGGCGGAACTTTACGATCTGGCCACGGGGGCCCGCGCCATCCAGGAATCGCTGCAGCTGGAGCGCATGCTTGATGGCGCGACCACCACCGAGCCGCGCACGATAGCGATCGGCGACCTGGAGGGAATCACCGTGGCGCCGCTGCCCTACGAGAAGTTGCGCGCGGGGCGCGAGCCGCGTTTCTCGCCGTCGGCCGGCATGGTGCCAGCAGACCAGTGGTATCTGCGTTTCGGCAATCTGGCGAAGCTGCAGGAGCTTGCCGACCTGGCCCAGGATTGGAGCGGGGCGCTGAGTTCGTCGCCGGAAATTGGCGACGCCGAGCACGGCCTGCGCGCCCGGTTGCAAAACCAGATGTGTCTGCCGTCGGCGCTGCTGAGCCGCGTGCTGGGGCCGGCGGTGGTGAGCGAAATCGTGATCACGGGGTCGGACCCATTCCTGCGCGAGGGCACGGACCTGACCGCCATCTTTACGCTCAAATCGCCGGACCTTTTCCGCGCCGGCGTGAGCCCATACTGGAAGGCCGCGGAGGCCGCCGGTGCGCGTCCGGTGGAGACCGGGATGAAGGACGTCGAATCGCTGGTGACCCCCGACCGATCGGTGAGCGCCTACCGCACCTTTGTGGGCGAGACCGCCATCTACTCGAACTCGCTGCCGGCCCTGCGCCGGGTGCTTGACCTCGCCCGCGACCCGAAGTCGTCGGCCTCGCTGGCCCAGTCGCCGGACTTCCGCTATCAGCGCGCCGAGTGGCCCGAGGACCCGGAGAACGAGGACGGCTTCCTCTTCCTGAGCGACCCGTTCATCCGCCGCCTGAGCGGGCCGGAAGTGCGCATCAAGGAGAAGCGGCGTCTTGAAGCGATGGCGGGGCTGCGTCAGGTGCACAACGCGGCGATGCTGCATGGATATCTCCACGGGCCGGGCGCGCTGGTTGGTCTGCCGCAACTGCTGAAGGCCGGACTGCTGCGCCCGCAGGACCTGAAACTGCCCGACGGCGCGCCCATCACGTGGGACGCCGCCACGGCCACAGCGGCCAGCGACGTGTGGGGGAACCTGCGGTTTATGACTCCGCTGGCCGAAGGCCCGATCGACAAAGTGAGCGCGTCGGAGCGCGTCGAGTACAACGCCTACCGCACCAGCTACCAGCAGTTCTGGCAGCGGTTCTTCGACCCCATCGCGATTCGCACGAAGATCGGCAAGACCGTCTCGTTCGATGTCCACATCGCTCCGCTGATTGAGCTAAGCGGCTACAATGAACTGAAGCGATATGCCGGTGAGAAGCCGGGCACGTTCGATCTCGCCACCGTCACAACCTCCACGCTGATGCGGTGGCAGGTGTGTCTGGACCCCAACGGGCGCGAACTGCGCCAGATGCGGGAAATGGCCGGCGGCATGGTGGGGGCCGGTAGCGTGCTGACCGACTGGATAGGCGACTGGGCCGCGCTGTGGCTGGAGGACGGTCCGTCGCTGGCGGCGGCAGCGCCCCTGGCCGCGCGGGAAATGGGTCTGATGAGCGGCGGAAACGACGGCGACGACGAGGTCGATGCATCCGGCGGCCTGAGTGACATCTTCGCCGTGCCGCTTGGGGTGGCTGTGGAATCCAAGAATCCGATCAGCCTCGCGTCGTTTCTGGTCACCCTGCAGGGCATGGTAAATACGTCGGCGCCCAACACCGTGCGGTTCATCCCCCAGGAGCCCTATCGCGGATCAACATTCGTGAAGGTGGCCCCGGTGGAAGGCGGCGATCTGGCGAGGGAGCTTGCGCGCGACAAACAGAGAAACCCCGGTGCGTCGGCTGATGCCAAGACCACCGAGCCGAGTTTCTGGTACGGAACCATCGGCCAGGCGTGGACGGTGTCCCTGCAAGAGAGCGTGCTGAAACACACGGTGGATGCGCTGGAAGCGGCGCGGGATTCAAACACCAGCCGCCCGATAGAGTACGCCGCTTTCGTGCTGCTGTCGCCGGGCAACGCCCACCACGCCAAGCCGTTGATCGACCTGGCCGCGAAAGCCTATACGCGCAGCGCCGAACGGCGGGCACTTCAAGACGCCTGGCTGCTCTGGCGGTGTGGTCTCGTGGCCAAGGGCGGCGACGACGTTACCAGCGCCTCGCGCGCCTTCCTCGGCGGAGCTCTCACGCTGCCATCCGGCGGTCAAATAGGATTCGACCCCGCCGGCGCGCAAGCCGTAAGTTCCAAGCTCGGCCCCATGCGCGATCTCAAACCCATGGCAGCCATGGGAGACGACATCCCGGTTCTCGGTCTGGCCAAAACCATAAACCACCTGCGCGCCTGGCTGCGCTTCACCGAAGAGGGACTACTCACCCGCATAGAGCTGGAACGCCCCTGATCAGCAAGACGGGGTTAATCGTTTTAAGCGCCTTGCACACCGGTTGCACACCGGTTGCACGCCGGTCGACGGGTGGGGCGAATGGTTTGCGGCTGCGACTGAAAAAAGGCGGTGAACCGTGGGCTTTTCGCCCTGCGATTCACTGATTACCAGCGTCGCGCGCCTACCGCGCGATGGGCTCGGCGTAGCTGTGCATGCCGCCGCCTATGTAGGGGAGGTAGTTTACGCCGAAGTAGGTTACCAGCATTACGGCGAAACCGACCATGCTGGTGAGGATGCTTTTGCGGCCGGTCCAGCCGAGGTTCATGCGCACGTGCAGGAAGATGGTGTAGATGAACCAGGTGATTAAGGCCCAGGTTTCTTTCGGGTCCCAGCTCCAGGCATTGCCCCAGGCGGTGTTGGCCCATACGGCGCCGAGGAAAATGCCCAGCGTGAGCAGCGGCCAGCCGACCTGCACGGCGCGGTAGTTGAGGTACTCGAACACCTCGCGGCGCGGCAGCATGCCGGGGCGGTTGCCGGTCATGTCTTTGATGAAATAGAGCACGCAGAAGACAAACCCGAGCAGGAACGCGGAGTAGCTGATGAGCAGCGACGTGACGTGATAGTTGAGCCAGAAGGAATCGAGCACGGCGACCAGCGGCTCGACCTTGCGCATGTGAAGCGGCAGGCTGTTGGCCATGGTCATGAGGCCCCATCCGGCGGCGCAGGCTCCGGCGCCGACCCATCCGCGGCGGTAGATGCCCTCGAACACGAGGGCCACAACGCCGAACGCGCCGAGAGAGAAGGTGATGCTCTCGTACAGGTTTGAAACCGGCATGCGTTCGGCCAGAATGTAGCGCACGACCAGGGCCGTGAGCAGCATCGCCGTGGCCAGCGCCATGAGCATGAACGAGAAACCCCACGCGACAGGGTTGCCGCGGCGCGCAACGGCATGGGCGAGAGAAACGTCGGCATCGCCGTCCAACTCGCTGCGGCGGATGACCACCTCGTGGGCAGCGCCATCGGCGGAGCGTACCGAATCGTGCACCTCCGTGGAGAGATGCACCTCGGGCGCGTCTGGCTGCGACGCCGCAGGCGAGGGTTGATCCACCCACACGGTTTCGTCCTCTTCCTGGGGGCGGCGTGTGGTGAAAAGGTAGCCGCAAAACGCGACGAAGGCGGCGATGTAAATCCACGCCGAAACCTGAAAGGGATGCACGGCGGTGTTCCAGCGGTCGATGGCGCGCCGCGCAGACGACATGTAGAGCGGGTTGGCGTCCATGGTGGCGAGCAGGTTGTCGACCGCAGGGGCGATGTCATCGGGCTGGGCCTGCTGGTAGGCGCGCGCAAGGGCGGCGTTCAGGCGGATGACCGCCAGCGCGGAGGGATCGGCGGCGCGATCGATGCGCGCGACCTCGGCGGAAAGGCGGTCGTCGGGAATGGACGACGGGTCGAGCAGCGCGAAGGGGGAGACCCACGCGCCGATGGCGTTGGGCACGGGCAGCAGTTTGAATTCGTCGGGGAGGTTCATGAAGGCGGCCCAGCGGTAGGCGAATTTCTTGAGCGCCTTGGCGGTGTCGGGGTCGCCGGGTACGAGCTTGTTGGCGTCCTCGCCCGACAGCACGCCGACCACCAGCGGACGCGCCTCGGGGCTGCGCAAAATCCACGCCGCGCTCACGCGGTTATGCTTGGTGGGGTCCAGCCCGAAAAGCTGCGCCAGGCGGGGGGTGCCCACGGGCAGCATGGCCACGCGCATCCATTGGGGGTTCTGGTAAATCATGCTGAGGGCGGTGACGAGGGGCGGCTTGCCCTCGTAGGTTTTCTTGCCCGTGATGGCGTGCACCATGATCTCGGCGAAGGTGTTCATGGTGCGCACGACGCCCTCGCTTTGCAGCGCCACGCGGTCGAGGTTGGCGTTTGTGAGCGCGGCGTCGACGGCGGGAATCATGAACTCCGAGGGGCGCAGTTCCGCGTTGGGGCTTGTGGCCGGGTCGGCGGATGAGGGCGCAGGGCTGGCCGCGGCCGGGGCCGTGGTGACGCTGCCCTGCGACCAGTTGATGGTGGGTTTGTCAGTACGTCCGGTGTCGGCAACATATTGCGCGGTGGCGCACAACGGAGCGAGTGCCAATAGCAAAGCGACGAAACAAAGCCGGGCAGGAAACATGAATGGGGTACCAATCTGGTTTGGTTTGGGCTAAGTTAGCGTTGCCACCGTGAGGTATTCGACGCAGGGTTGCCAAGCGGGAAAGAGCGCGGGGGGGGGGGGAGGGCGCGGGAAGGATGGACGGGATGGACGATATGGACACGATGGACGAAATGGACGATTGGGGGGAACGCGCAGTATTGGGGGGGACGTGCAGGATTGGGGACCGGTGGAGGTGGGACCGGTCGAAAGTCGCCGGTCGATGTTGGTCGTTTGTCTCAGGCTGAACCGTTTTTCCGGCAGCGTCGTTTTTAGCCCCTGGAGGGGGCGCGAGCTATTAGCCGGTGGTTGAGCGCAGCGACACCACCGGACTACGGCGGTCATTAGCGTTTGCATCCCGGCGGGATGCCAGGCTGTTCCTGCGACCCCATCCGGGGTCGGAATTATTTCGTTCTGGATCCGGGGGTGTCGCTGCGCTCAACCCCCGGCTAATGGCTGGCATCCCTCCGGGATGACATTTTCCGGCGGTCACCGGCGGACATAAGCTGGTCATGGGCAGTCACCGGCTGGTCATTAACTGTCACTGGTTGGGCGCTAGCGGGTCAACGATGGTCAGCGGCTGATCACTGAAGAGTCAGCAACTGAGACGCCGGTGCTCCTGTTGAACAGCTCGGCGGTTGCTACCCTTTTTCCACCAGGTCGTAGAGGGCTACGCTGTCGATTACGTTGATGCCGGCTTTGCTCAGGGCTTGGGCGGCTTTCTCGGCGTCTTCGAATCGGAAGACCAGAATTGCACGGTCGCCGCGGCGGATGGTGAAGGCGTACATGTACTCGATGTTCAGGCCCGCCCGCTCGATGCCTTCGAGCACGCTGGCCATGCCACCGGGTTTGTCTTCCACTTCGATGGCCAGCACCTCGGCCACGTTCACCACGTTGCCGTGGCTCTCCAGCACGGTCTTGGCCTGCTGCCAGTCGCGCACGATGAGCCGCAGGATGCCGAACTGTTTCGTGTCGGCCAGCGAGAGCGTGTGGATGTTGATGCCCGCCTCGGCCAGCGCGCGACAGGGCGCGCTCAGGCAACCGGGTTTGTTCTCGAGGAAAACGGATAACTGATGGATTTTCATGGCGGGTGTCCTCCGTTAATTTGTGCGTCGGTCGATGACGCGCTTGGCCTTGCCTTCGCTGCGGGTAATGGTGCGTGGCTGCACGAGGCTCACCGCCACGCGCAACCCAATGGTAGAATCAATGGCATGACTGATTCGGCTTTTCAATGCCTCAAGTTCCTTCACCGTGTCGCTGAACAACTCGGCGGTCACTTCCACCTGAACCTCGATGCCGTCGAGCCCCTGCTGGCGGTCGACGATTATCTGGTAGTGGGGCAGCGTGCCCTCCACGGCCAGCAGCGCCGTTTCGATTTGCGAGGGGAAGACGTTCACGCCGCGGATGATGAGCATGTCGTCGCTGCGCCGCGAGATGCGATCGATGCGCCGCACGGTGCGTCCGCAGGGGCATGGATCGGTTTTGATGGCGGTGATGTCGTGGGTGCGGTAGCGCAGCATGGGCATGGCCATCTTGCTCAGCGTGGTCAGCACCAGCTCGCCTTCCTCGCCATCGGGCAGGGGGTCGCCCGTGTCCGGGTTCACGATTTCCATGAGGAAGTGATCCTCAAAAATGTGCAAACCGTTTTGCTGATCGCACTCGATGCCCACGCCGGGGCCGACGATTTCTGAGAGGCCGTAGATATCGAAGGCGCGCACGCCGGTCAGTTCCTGAATTCGCCGGCGCATGTTCTCGGTCCACGGTTCCGCGCCGAATACGCCCGCGCGCAGGGGAAGGTCTTGCAGCGGCATGCCCATCTCCGCCGCCTTCTCGGCAATGTGCAGGAAGTAGCTGGGCGTGCAACAGATGACCGTGACGCCGAAATCGCGCAGGACCATAATCTGGCGCTCGGTGTTGCCGCCGGAAATGGGGATGACAGTGGCGCCCAGCGCCTCGGCGCCGTAGTGCGCACCAAGTCCGCCGGTGAAGAGGCCGTAGCCGTATGCGTTCTGCACGATGTCGCCGGCGTGAACGCCGCAGGCGGCGAAGCTGCGCATCATCACGCTGCTCCACACGTCCACATCGGCCTGTGTGTAGGCCACCACGATGGGCTTGCCGGTGGTGCCGCTGCTGGCGTGGACGCGCACAACTTCGTTCATGGGCGAGGCGAACAGCCCGAAGGGGTAGTTGTCGCGCAGCGCAGTTTTATCGGTGAAGGGCAGACGCCGTACATCGTCGAGGGAGCGGATATCCTCGGGCCTGACTTCCAGTTGCTCCATGGCGTCGCGATAGTGCATCACATGATTATATGCCCGATCAACAATGCATTGCAGACGCTGAAGTTGTAGTTCGCGAAGCTTCGCCACGGCCAGGAAATCCGGCGCGCTGACGTTGTTGAACGGGACGTCGCAATGCTCTGTTTTCATGCGGTGACAGCCTTCTCGCGCATCTGGTGAAAGACGCGCAGGTTGGTTTCGTGAACTTTCTCAGGCAGTGCGCGGCGGATGGCGTCCTCCCACACGGACACTTCCACGGAGAGGTGTGCACTGAGAGCGCCGAGCAGCGCCACATTCCACACACGGCGGTTGGCCACCACGTCTTGCGGCAGCAGATCCGGCCCGAGCAAAACGCCACCGGGGCGCAGCACCGGCGTGTTCAGTTCCACCTGATCCTCGCTCAACACGACGAGAAAATCGGCCTCGCCCTCGGTGATCATGGGGCTCAACACACGCCCGCCAAAGCGCACGTCGCTGGCCACGGAACCACCCCGCTGGCTCATGCCGTGAATCTCACTTTTTTTCACATCGAAGCCCGAGTTGAAAACCGCGTCGGCGAGAATGTCGGACGCCTTCAAAACGCCCTGACCGCCCAGGCCGGCGATGACTACGTTGGTCGTGGCGGTGGAAACGGTGGACTCAGGCGACATGTTCAGGTTCTCCGGCGGTTTCGTTTTCGGTGGCAGGCAGGGGGTCGGAACACTTCTGCGCGGCGCGCTCGTATTCCTTGATGCGGCCCGCGGCAAGAATGCAGACGCGACGCTCGATGATGACGCACGCCTCGTTGCTGGCGAGGCACTTTTCGAGAATCGACTCGAAGCCGTCGGGATCGGTCACGGGGTCGTTCACGTGCACCTGGGTCACGCCCATGCCGCGCAGCACTTCCTCCACCACCACCTTGCCCGCTTCTTCGTGGGCGAGGGTGCGGCCGGTGCCGGGGTGTTCCTGCTGGCCGGTCATGGCCGTGGTCGAGTTGTCGAGAATGATGAGCACGTGGCCCGTGGGCGGCAGGTTGTACACCATCTCCGCAACACCGGTCAGGCCGCTGTGCATGAAGGTGCTGTCGCCGATGATGCTGACCACCTTGCGGGCCTGCTCTTCGGGCAACGCGTGGCGCAAGCCAAGGCCCACACCCAGGCTGGCACCCATGCAAACGCAGGTGTCCATGGCCGAGAAGGGCGGCAGCACGCCGAGGGTGTAGCAGCCGATGTCGCCAGCCACGATGCAACCCAGGCGGCTGAGCAGATTGTACACAGGACGATAGGGGCACATCTTGCAAAGCTCCGGCGGCTTGCCCGGCGCGGGTGGCGGCTCGGGTGAGGTATCGCCCGCGAGGATGCGACGCACGCGGTTCACGTTGAACTCACCGAAGCGATACATGGACGGCTTGCCGCGCACGGCGATGCCGTCCGCCAGAAGGCGCTTCTCCAGAATCGGATCGCCCTCCTCCACCACAATGGCGTCGCCCTCGCGCTTCACGAAATCGCGCACAAGACCCAGCGGCAGCGGATAGGTGACGCCCAGCTTCAGCACGGGCGCGCCCGGGGCAGCCTCCAGCACGTGGCCGAAGGAGACGCCCGACGTGATGATGGCGGGAGCATCCGCCGCACCGGTTCGGGGCACCTGCATGTTCAGCGGGCTGGTCTCGGCCCACTCGGCAATTTCGTCGAGCTTCGTGCGCAAGCGGCGGTGGGCCGGACGCGCATAGGCGGGAATCATGACCCGCGTCTTGATGTCGCGCTCGAAATGCGCGGGCGGCGGAGCGGGCAACGCGCCACGGCTCTGCACGATGGTCTTCGAATGGCAGACCCGCGTGGTGAGGCGCAGCAACACCGGAATGTTCCAGCGCTCGGACAACTCAATGGCCGCTAGCATGAAGTCGTAGGACTCCTGACTGTCGGACGGCTCGATCATGGGCAGCGCGGCGGCCTCGGCGTAGTGGCGGCTGTCCTGCTCATTCTGGCTGGACGCCATGCCGGGGTCATCGGCCACTACTATAACCAGCGCACCCTGCACGCCCGTGTAGGCGGCAGTGAACAGAGGGTCGGCGGCAACGTTCAGGCCCACATGCTTGGTGGTCATCAACGCCCGTGCGCCGGCGAAGGAGACGCCGATGGCAACCTCCAGCGCGACCTTCTCGTTGGGCGCCCACTGGGCACGGCCACCGATGGAGGAGAGATATTCGAGGATTTCCGTGGAGGGCGTGCCGGGGTAACCGGTGCCGAGGGTAATGCCACCGTCCAAAGCTGCAAGGGCCACGGCTTCGTCGCCGCTTAAAAGTTCACGTCTGGGCGCGCTCATACGTCGTTCCAAATGGAGAAAATAATGGTTTTTATCATGGGAAGTTCTTCATTGGGTCGGATGAGCGTTTTAGTGCAAGGGAAACCATCGCGGGGGGAGGGACGAGATGGACTTTATGGACGGCATGGACGATATGGACGGATTGGGGAGAGAGGGTGGGTGATTTGGTTTTTCCATTGCCTGTTTGAGGGGATGAATGGTTCGCTGTGCGCTACCATTGCGAGACCAACTGAGGACCTTTCATGACTGACGCACCCAGCCCAGCGCGGCGCGATTGGCCGCACTATTTCATGAGCATCGCCCGCGAGGTTTCCACGCGCTCGACCTGCGGACGCAAAAATGTTGGCGCGCTGATTGTGCGCGACAAAAACATTTTATCCACCGGCTACAACGGTTCCATCCGCGGGATGCCCCATTGCGATGAAGTGGGCCACGACATGCGCGACGGTCACTGCGTGCGCACCGTCCACGCCGAGGCCAACGCGATAATCCAGGCCGCCCGCCATGGGGTGCGCATCGACGCTGCCGACATATACACCACCGCCTCGCCCTGCTGGGAGTGCTTCAAACTGATCATCAACGCGGGGATCATCCGCATCTATTACGGCGAATTTTACCGCGAAGAAAAAAGCTTCGCCATAGCCCAAGAGCTGGGAATTGAACTGGTCCAGATAATCGAGGAACCGAAAAACGATTTGGCGTGAGCAGGACGTGTTGCTGCAACCGGCGAGGGCGCCGGTCCCACATCAGATTGGCTGCACCGATCTATCATGCATGCTTGGTTCGTCCATCTCGTCCATTTTGTCCATATCGTCCATTTCGTCCATCCCTCCCACCCCGCACTCTTCGTGCTTGCACCCATCCGCTCGCCCTTCCAAACTGGCCCCATGATGAAACTGACGGTGAACGGCAAGGCCGAAGAATTTGACGACCTTAACACCACCGCCGACCTGCTGACGGCGTTGGGCATCGCGCGCGAGCGTGTGGCGGTGATGGTCAATGAAGACGTTGTGCGTCGCGCGGATCTGGAGACCCATCCGTTGAAGGATGGCGACACAGTGGAAGTCATCACCATGGTGGGTGGCGGCTGAGGCTGCGCATCCTGCAGCGAATCCCTCTCATCCACCCATCTCAAACTTACAGAAACGGAAACTAACAGCCATGAGCGAACAAGCACCGGGCCAGATGCCCGCAGACAAATTCACCCTCGCCGGGCGCGACTACACCTCGCGTCTCATGGTGGGCACGGGCAAATACGCCACCTTCGAAGAAATGGAAAAGGCGCTGGAAGCGAGCGGTTGCGAAGTCGTAACCGTGGCGCTGCGTCGCGTTGACATGGACGCTCACCGTCGTGGCGACAAGAACCTGCTCGATCACATCGACCTGAGAAAATACACGCTGCTGCCCAACACCGCCGGCTGCTTCAACAAAGAGGACGCCATCCGCATCTGCCGCCTCTCCCGCGAGTTGGAACTCGGTGATTTCGTAAAGCTGGAAGTGCTGAGCGAGCAGAAAACCCTGCTGCCCGATCCCATCGAAACCCTCGAGGCTTGCAAGGTGCTGGTGAAGGAAGGCTTCAAGGTGCTGGCCTACACGAGCGACGACCCCATCATGGCGCTGAAACTGGAAGAGGCCGGCGCAGCCGCCGTGATGCCCCTCGGCGCGCCCATCGGCAGCGGGGCGGGCATTCTTAACCCCAATAATATCGCCATCATTCTTGAGCAGGCCAAGGTGCCCATCATCGTGGATGCGGGCGTGGGAACCGCCAGCGACGTGGCCCGCGCCATGGAACTGGGCGTGGAGGGCGTGTTGCTCAACACCGCCATCGCCGGAGCGAAGAAGCCGATCGCCATGGCCCGCGCCATGAAGCTCGCCTGCGAGGCGGGACGCCTGGCCTATCTGGCCGGACGCATCCCCAAGAAAATGTATGCCACGGCCAGCAGCCCGCCGGTGGATTTTTAACCCGGCGGTTTTTCCGGGGGGTGAACGACTACCCCGACAAGCCCGGCCCCAAAACCTGACTCAACACGCCCACCATGGCCGAGGCGGAGTATGGCTTTTGAAGATAGGCAGTTGCGCCCAGACCCTGGCAACGCGCGAAAACATCGTCTGCAGCGTGCCCGCTGGAAATGATGACGGGCAGGTCCGGGGTTTTCTCTCGCACCACTTTCAGAGTTTGTTCACCATCGAG
The DNA here is from genome assembly GCA_002842095.1 of candidate division BRC1 bacterium HGW-BRC1-1. GTDB lineage: Bacteria > Sumerlaeota > Sumerlaeia > Sumerlaeales > Sumerlaeaceae > HGW-BRC1-1. The sequence continues at coordinate 14,115 of PHCB01000024.1, read as the reverse complement.
TTTCGGCATGGTCAGGTCCAGCAGAATGCACCTCACGGTCTCGGCATGTTCGTGCAATAGCGCCAGTGCCTCCTCGCCGTCCCGCGCCTCCACCGTGTGGAACCCGTGCCGCGCGAGAATGCGCACCGCAACGCTGCGAACCGACGCCTCGTCGTCCACCACCACGATGGTTCCATGACCCACCAGATTTTCTGCTTTGTGACGGCTCCCCGGCGCTGAAGCCGCCGCCGTGGTCTCGCCCACCGCAACCTGCTTTTCAGTCGCTTCACCTTCCGTTTTCTGCGCCGGTCCATCGGACTCTTCTTCCGTGATGGCAGGAAACAGGATGCGGAAAGACGTGCCCTCGCCCGGTCGACTTTTCACCATCAGCACGCCATGGTGCGAGCGCACCATGCCCAGCACGACCGCCAGACCCAGACCACTGCCGCGTTTTTTTGTGGAGAAGAACGGGTCGAAAACTCTCTGCATGGTTTCGCTGGTCATGCCATCGCCGTTGTCACTCACCTCAACGTAGCCATAATCGCCCTCCCCCGGTCCGGCATCCACATAGGCCCGCGCCAGCATCGCTCGATTGCAGGCGACAACTCCCGTCGAAATCTTAATCCATCCCCCTTCGCAGGTAAAGGATTCCGTCGCATTGGTAATCAGGTTCATGACCGCCTGACGCATCTGCACCGGATCCGTCTCCACAGTGATCGCACGTTCGGACGCGATCACCTCCAACGTGGCCTTGCCCGCCACGGTGCCGCTCATTATTTGAGCCATTTCACCGGCAAGCTCATTCAGATCAACCAGGTGAGAGGATGACTTGCCCTTGCCCGCGTAACTCAGCAGTTGGCGACAGACATCCGAGGCCAGACGCGCAGACTGATTGATTTCGGAAACCGGGGCCGACAGGGGCGACTCGTCGTCCAGTTCCTCTGTAATTAGTGCCGCGTTACCGAGAATGCCCACGAGGAGATTGTTAAAATCGTGAGCCACTCCACCCGCCAACAGCCCGAGGCTTTCGAGTTTCTGCCCCTGCACGATGCGCTCTTCAAGACGGACCCGCTCGGCGACCTCCTGCTCCAAATCATCGCGGCGGCTTTTCACCTCCTTAAAGAGCCGGTCGTTCAATACCACGGCGGCAATCTGATTGGCGATAATTTGGAGATCCGACAAATCCTGTTTTGAAAATTCGCGCCGCACGCGCTCTGAGTAAATGCCGATGATTCCCACCACATCATCACCCGCCAGCATGGGCGCTCCTGCATAGGAGATGAACGCATAGGTGTGAGGCGGGGGGGTGCCCGGTTGGGGCAGGTCGCCGGCTATCCCCGCATCGGCAATTGCCAGCGGTTTGCGGGGTCCGAGAATCCTGCCCGAGATGCCCCAATCTTTGGGGATGTCCGGCGCCAGCATTTTCTCCGAGACTCCGTAACAGGCCAGAAAACGGAGAGAATCATCCTCGACGGTGCGGATAACGCAGGCGTCCACGGCAAAAACCAGACAGACCAGTTTGACCAACTCGTTGCCAATCTGTTGGGGCGATTTGTCGCCCAGCAAGGTCTCGGCGGATGTGGACATCAGGGCCAGCCGTTCACGGCTGTCGGCCAGTTCGCGCTCCGTCTGTCGGCGATCGGTAACGTCTTTCGTCAAGCCCACCACAAACCTGTCTTCACCGTCCGAAACGGGAGCCGCCACACCGTGGTCGAGCAGCCAGCGAACCGTGCCATCGGAACGCATCACGCGATATTCTTCACGGAAGTCCAGAGTTTTACCTCCCAGCCAGTCGCGGTAATTGCGCGTCACGAGTTCCCGATCATCCGGATGGATGATATCCAGCCACAAATCCGGGAAGCGGTAAAATTGCTCCTGGGGAAATCCCCATATTTGCTCACACGCCGGACTGATGTAGAGAATCTGACCCTGGGTTGGATCCACCAGCCACAAAGCCTGGTCGATCGCCCCGGCAAACAAACGAAAACGCTCCTCGCTGAGTCGCAGCGCCTTTTCGGTTTCTGTGCGCCGGGCGATGTCCTTCACGCCTATCGACCACCCCTCGCCCATGTCGTCATTTCCACGGATGATCGCCGGGCTGAGCAACACGGGTACCCTGCCACCCCGCTTGTTCAGCAACAGAGTCTCCGTTTCCCCGAAGCGTTGCTGCTTCATCTCAGACCACATGGTTTCCACCGCAGGCTGCGCATCCGGAGCCACGAAGAACCATGGAGGGGTCGCACCCAGAATTTCGTCTTCCGAAAAACCAGTCATGCTGCACAAAGCCGGATTGACCTTTTCCACGGCACCATCTGCACGCAACAATATGAGGCCGTCTTTCAGGCTCATCATCACAGCACGGGCGTGGCGAGCACGGGCTTGCAACTCATCCTCAGTGGCGATTCGTTCCTTCGCGCAAACATCCAACGCCAGTTGATGCCGCCGTGCGCGACGTACCGTCAGCCCCAGCACCACGGCCAGCAAGGCGGCTGCCGTCACAGCCAGCCAGAAGGGCCATGGATAACGCGAGAGTAACGGCTGGTTCTGTTTCGGCGCATTCGGGGAGACGCCAGCACCCAGCCAGTGATCATGCAGTGCATCATAAAGGCCCGACTTATGAACCTCATCCAGAGCGGCATTAACCTCACCGATCAGACCTTCGCGCCCCCGCAGGGCCGCAATGCAGTAGTCGCGGGTCTGCACAACATTAATGGCCCGCACGTTATCAATGTGCATCTGACGACGATGGTAATCCACCAGAGACCCGTTGAGAAATGCGCAATCGATGATGCCATCGGAAAGGAGTTGAAGAATTTCCGTGGTTGATTCGCGGGCGACGATCTCGGGCAACACCCTGGACCCCATCATCATGTCATGCATGATGCCACCCCGTTGAACCCCAACGCGGCGCACGGCAGGATCATCGGCGGAGCGAATGGAAGAATTCTCCCGGCAAAACAGTGCCATGGAGATGAGGGAAGTGGGTCGCGAAAAAACGAGATTCGCTTCACGTTGCTGACTGCGGGCCATGCCCGCGATAAGGTCGGCTTCTCCACGAATCAGACGATCTCTGGCCTGGGTCCACGGCAACAGTTCGATTTGAACGGTCGTCTGCATGACGTCGCCAAGGGCGCGCATCAACTCGATATCAAACCCGGTGGGCCTGCCATGATCGAGGAACGTGAAGGGGGGATAATCTAAATCGCCCACCACCACCAGAGTCGGGGTTGTCTTCCCCGATTCCATCGTGTTGGTGGTCCCCGGTGTTACACCCTGCGCGCAGACTGATGTCGGCAGCGACGCCGACAAACCTGCTATCATCAGCGCCATCACCGCAAAGGCCGAACCGAGGGTGCGCAAAAAGCTCAAGCGTTCTTCCGTCTGGTTGCAGATATCAGGCGACACCATCGCCAACAACGATTATAAACCGCCGGGGAATTGAAAAAAATCCGGCGTCAAACCCGCGCAAAAGCGGCCCGACGCCGGACTTAAAGGTTCACACCAGCAGGTTAAATAATGACAGTCCCTGTGGTCATTTCTGTGTCGGCGGGTCCGGCCGGCGGGCTGACGTATGGTTTCATCTTCGGCCAAGCGTAAATAAAGATAATAACCAAAGCGACAACGATAAGGATGATGCCAGTTACGTTCTTGTTCATTCAAATTACCCCTATGGAATATAGGCAATGCCCAACCTCAACTACCCCTGAAAGCATCGTGGTCCTGTTGAGGAAATCAAGCACAATACGCGCTCTGGCCCAAGCATTGGTCAATGAACAGAAACGTGGCAGGACAGCACAGCGCCCCCCCGACAGCTTTTCCGCTTGCAGGGCGGGGGGTGCAGACTTTCAACATCAACCAACAACAACACAGGATAACGCCTTTCATGTCCCTCGAAACACTGCACCAGGACCTCGATCAAGCCGAGCAAGCGGCCCTCGCCTCGGTGGAACAAGCCGGCGACAGCGCCGCCATGGACCGCCTGCGTCCCGAAGTGATGGGCAAGAAGAGCCCCATCCGGCAACTCATGAAGATGCTCGGTGGCCTCAGCGCCGACGAACGCCCGGAAGCCGGTCGCGTGATCAACGAGGCCCAGGCCCGGGTGGAAGCCGCCTTCGCAGCGAAAGATGCCGCAATGAAAGAAGCCGCCCTCAACCAGCGTTTGGAGACCGAGCGGATCGACGTGACCCTGCCCGGAGCGTTTCCGCTGCCCCTCGGCGCGCTGCACCCGCTCACGCAAACCCTCAACGAAATCGTACGCATCTTCACGGCCATGGGCTACGACACCGCCACCGGCCCCGAGGTGGAAACCGAACACTACAATTTCGACGCGCTCAATTTCGCGCCCAACCATCCGGCCCGCGACAGTCACGACAGTTTCTATCTCCCCGGCGGCGGCCTGCTGCGCACGCACACCTCGCCGGTGCAGATTCGCTACATGCAAAACCACAAGCCGCCCATCCAGATCATCGCCCCCGGACGCACCTTCCGCGTGGATGATGTGGACGCCACCCACAGCCCGGTGTTCCATCAGGTGGAGGGTTTGCTGGTGGATGAAAACGTATCACTGGCCCACCTCAATGGAACCCTCACAGCATTCGCCCGCGCGATGTTCGGTTCAGACCTCGCCACACGCTTCCGCGCCAGCTACTTCCCCTTCGTGGAACCGGGCGCCGAGATGGACGTGCAGTGCTGGGAATGCGGCGGCAAGGGCACCGGATGCCGCGTGTGCAAAAGCAGCGGCTGGGTTGAGATTCTCGGCGCGGGCCTCGTGCATCCCAACGTGCTGAAAAGCGTCGGCCTCGACCCGCAGAAAGTCAGCGGCTTCGCTTTCGGCATGGGTGTCGAACGCATCGCCATGCTACGGTACGGCATCTCCAGCATCCGCAATTTCTACGAGAACGACGTGAGGTTTCTGCGGCAGTTCGCATAAAAAGTTCTGACACAAAGGGAACATTCGGACAGCCTCAGAAAATCGTACAGCATCAGAAATTCAAATGTGGGACCGGCGCCCTCGCTGGTCGCCGCCAGACGTTGTGGTTAACTCGTCGTCTGGTTAATAAATTTGCCAATCGACCACTGCCGCCACGGGCGGCGCCGCATCCACTTGAACTGCCAGACTCTGTTGCGCGCCGCGCGTTATGAACAGAGGAGCCTGCACGGTCAGACCCACGGGAATGATCACGTCTATTTCGCGGTTGGACCAGCGAGTCACGCCGGTTAATTCCGTACTCCCCAACATCACCTGTCCGGTGCCCTGGGTCGATCCGAAATTGATTCCTCGCACGGTGATCGTGTTGCCCGACCCCACCTTCCACGCTGCGCCACCCGGGTTGGGTACCGGAGGTGGCGTGACCCAAGCCCCGTAAAGACTCGTGACCACGAAACTGGTCAGGCCAGGTCCGAACTGATACGTCAGGTCGTCGGCGCTTTTCACGCCATCGAGACCGTACGACACAATCGTGTATCGCCCGAATTGATCGCCGTAGCCCTCCAATGTCGCCGTGCCCGTGTCGCCGCGCAGCAAGCCCAGCGGCGAGTAAAACCAATAGGGCGTCCCCCAGGGATCCAACGGCGAACCAACATCGTAAGGCCCGGCGGTTTCCTGCGTGCGACCAAACTGAAACGTGACGTAAGGACCACCCCAGGCCAGCGTGCGGTTCACCAAATCGAGCCGTCCACCCGGACGAAAATCCCCCCGCCAGGTTTCCGCCGCGTAAGTGCCGCCGTTGGACAGCACGTTATCGCGCGACGCGGGATCGGGCGTGGAGGAGAGGTCGTTGAGGGCTTCGAGAGAAACGTAAAAGTTGGTGTCGAGGGCGCAAACATCTTCCGCGTTAGCGAGGGTCTGCATTTCAGAAAGCGCCACAGCCACCGACTGGGCGGTGGCCGGAACGCAAAGGGCTGTGAGGGTGAGGGCCAGAAAGGCGGTTCGTAAGAAGGGCTTCATGGTGGTTAAGACAACAGAAATTGCGCAGGCGATGCAGCGGCACCACCGAAAATGCAACCAACCGAGTAGGTCAGACAAATCGGACATTGTCCGACAAGTCTGGTGTGGTCAGCCAAGTCTGGTGTGGGACCGGCGCCCTCGCCGGTCGCAGCAATGTGCTGTACTACCACCAAGCCATTTCTCCGGCGGCAGGTTTTCTCATACATCGCAGCTATTTTGTCACCTATGAAAACAGAATTGCCTGAGTGACTCGAATCTCGGCGACCGGCGGGGGCGCCGGTCCCACATTAAAGGCTTCCCCATTAAAAACAAAAATCTACAAGCAAGCACCCGCCCCCTCACGCCTTCTCTGCTTTTATCCGCTCCCCGGTCAGGTGCTCCACGGTTGCGGCTACCACCTCCGGATCGCCGCTGGTTAGCAGGCGCATGGCCGCCATCCCCCGCCGTTGGCCTGCGGGCGCTGCCAGGCTGCGATCCATCAGGACCCGCCCCACCTGCGCGGCCACTGCCGCTGCGGGGTCCACCAGCGTCATGCGGCCTTCGGTCACGGCTCGCACCGCCTCGGACAAAAACGGGAAGTGCGTGCAACCCAGCACCAGCGTGTCCACCTCCGTATCGAGCAGCGGAGCCAGCGCCTCGCGCACCAGTTGCTGCGTGCGAGGCGTGTTCAGTTCGCCGCGTTCAACCTGCTCCACCAACCCGCTGGGGATGGCCAACACGGCGTCGATGCCGTTGGGGTGGGCGAACTGTTTCAGCAGATCCTCAAGCGCCGGACCCTGCGCCGTGGCGGTGGTCGCCATCACGGCTATGTGACCCGTCACCGTGCGCAGCGCGGCGGTTTTCACGGCGGGCACCATGCCCACGAACGGCACGCCGGGAAACGATCCGCGCAAATATTGAAGCGCATGCACCGACGCCGTGTTGCAGGCGACCACGATCAGCTTGGCCCCCTCGTCCAGCAGGCGCTGCGTAATCTCGCGCGCAAAGGCGCGCACCTCATCGGGTGGGCGCCCCCCCCACGGTGCCCGGCCTGAATCGGCAAAATAGAGCAGCGGCTCGCGGGGCATCTGGCGCGCAATTTCCATGGCCACCGACATGCCCCCCACGCCGCTGTCGAATATCCCGACAGGACCATCAGCGGCGGCGGATTTCTCGGAGGTGTGCATGGTTCTGAAATTTGTCTGACGCCAGCGGTGCCGTTTGCAAATGATGAATGCCGGGCTGTCGATCCCGCCCCGCGACTACATCATCGCGTTCACTCGCTCCACCAACATCTCCGGCTTGAAGGGTTTGGCAATCAACTCAACCCCTTCGAGCGGAGCCCCATGGTCGTGCTGGCTAATCTGGTTGTGACCACTCATATAAAGCACCTTCAACTGGGGCCGATCCTTCCGCATCGCCTCCACCAGTTCGGGGCCGCTCATGCCGGTCATCACGACGTCCGTCAGCAACAGATCAATGTGTTGCAGCGGCTGCTTGTTGGCGAGCTTCAACGCTTCCTCGGCACTGGGTGCTGCCATTACTTCAAAACCGCTGCGACGCAGGATGGTCGTGGTCAGCGCCCTTACGGATTCTTCATCTTCCACCAACAGAATCCGTCCGCCGTTGGGTGTGCGCCGAAAACCGCGCCCATCCAGCCCCACCGCCGAGGCGGCACTGGGCAGATATATGCGGAACACCGCACCCTGACCCGGTTCGCTGTCCACGTAGATGCTGCCGCCGCTCTGTTTGATGATGCCATACACCGTGCTCATCCCCAGGCCGGTGCCCTTGCCAACATCTTTGGTGGTGAAGAAGGGTTCGAAAATGTGGGCGCGGGTTTCTTCGTCCATGCCCACGCCATTGTCGCTCATCGTCAGCAATACGCCGCGTCGGAATTCTTCGCTGGCCTGATTGGTGCCGGCCAGACCGGGGATCGTGTCGGTGGGCTCGGTGGTGATGGTGAGCGCGCCCCCCCGGGGCATGGCGTCGCGCGCATTCACGGCGAGATTCATCAGCACCTGTTCCATCTGTATGGGGTCCACGCGCACACTGTCGAGCCCCTCGGCCAGCTTCGTTTCCAGCCGGATATCTTCGCCGATGAGACGCCGCAGCAGCTTCTCCATGCTCTCCACCACGACGTTCATATCCAGTTCTTCCGGCGCCATAACCTGCCGGCGACTGAACGCCAGAAGTTGCCGCGTGAGCCACGAGGCCCGCTCGGCGGCGTGGGCGATTTCGCCGAGATCCGCCTTCATGAGACTGTCGGGTTCAACCTCCGCCAGCAATAGTTCCGTGTAACCGGTGATGGCCGTTAGGAGGTTGTTAAAGTCGTGGGCAATGCCACCCGCCAGTTTGCCGATCGCCTCCATTTTCTGCGACTGGCGCAGTTGCAGCTCGAGGCTGTGGCGCTGGGTTACGTCGCGCACCACCATGACAACGCCCTCGGCCATGCCCCCGCTGGCCATGAGGGGCGACACCGTGATGGCCACATTGACCGGCAAGCCGTCCACGCGGTGGTGAAGATTTTCGTAATGCACCCTGGAGTGATCCTGCCCCACGCGCTCCAGCGCTTCGAGGTCTGAAATCAGGTGGACAGCATTCGCCAGCAGCGAGATGTTTTTCCCCACAAGGTCCTCGCGGCGATAACCATAAATTTCCAACACCGCAGCGTTGGCTGCTTCGATTTCTCCCAGAGGTGAAACTTTTAAAACTGCATCCTGAAGCGACTCCACGAGATCTGCCAGATGGGCGATGGTCTCCTCGGCTTCACGCTGATGGGTGACGTCCAGCAGAAACCCCTCGATGTGGCGCGTCGTGTCATCGGCGCTGCTCACCAACACAGCCTCGTCGCGCAGCACGAGTTGGCGTCCATCCGCGGCCCGGACGCGGTACTCCAACTGCATCCGTCCGGCGCCCGCAAGCATCAGTTCCGTCGCATGGGCCACGGCTGCTCTGTCCTCGGGAGCGATGCTCTCCTCCCACAGGGCGGGCGTGCCCAACCATTCCGTTACCGTATATCCGAGAATGGCCTCCACCTGGCGGTTCACAAATTGCGGACGGCGGTTTTTCCCCGCCGTGGCTGCGTACGCGATCAGCGGCAGGCGCTCCACCAACCCACGATACCGCTTCTCGCTTTTCCGGCGCGCATCCTCGGCCCGGCGTCGCTCGGTCGTGTCGACACCATAACAGATTACCCGCGCCACCTGGCCCTCGGGCGACATTTGCGGGATGTGCACCCGCGTGAAAGTATGCGCAGCGGCAGCGCCTTCGGGGGCGGTTTCTTCCTGCACCACCACTTCGCCCGAAGCGACGCATTCCATCAACGCCTCCACACGACGCTGCACGTTTTCGTGAAAGGCCGGGCGATCCGCATAAAATTCTTCATCGGTACGTCCGCGATGTAGTCGGCGTACATCGGGGTCCGGCTCCGTCGTGGCGTTCATGTAAAGCACCCTGCCGGAGGGGTCGTACACCGTCACCTGCGCGGGGAGGTTGTCGAGCAGACCGGCGTTCATCCCTTCAAGGTCGGCGATCCGCGCTCCCGCCTGGCGTCGTGCGGTGGCGTCCTCCAACAGGCAGACCCGCAAGTTGCCCACCTCGCGCGTGCGCACCTCCAGCCAGAGCGTTTCGCCCGGCACGGGACCCTCCACGCCCGTCAAGATGGGCGGCACGGCATCCTCGCGTAGCCGCCAGGCCTGCGCCGGCGTTGAGGGAATGTTGCCATGACTCAGCGGCGCGCCGGTTTCATCGAGAAGCGCCCAGCCGGGCATGAGGCCGTGGGTGCCAACGAGGTCGACGGGGGAGGCCCGTAGCATTTCCGCGGCAGCAGTATTGCAGGCCACCACGCGCCCGTTGGCGGCATCGAAAACCATCAGGCCGCAGGTCACGGCAGACGCGAGGGCATCAAGTACTGCAGCCGCATCGGTTTTCAGCCGTTGTGAAAACATCTCCGCCCTATTTTCTCTCGTCTAATTGGTATTGAACGGCTTACTGAGCGCAACCCTTCTCTGATAATTCGGCATACAGCGCAAGGAAATCCGACAGGCTCAATTCCTCGGCCCGGGCCGAGGCAGGCTTGCCGATGGCCTCCAGCGCGGCGGCCACCTTTTCGCGTGAGGCGATGCCCCGCGCCGACACCGCATTGGCCATCATTTTGCGTCGTTGCATGAAAGCCGCCGCCACCAGGGCGAAGAACGCCGGTCGGCGGGCTTCGTCCAGCGCGGGCGGGTGAGGCACGAAACGCACCACCTGACTGGTCACCTCGGGGGGCGGGAGGAAAGCCGTGCGCCCCACATCGAACAGCGGGTTCACATCGGCGAAATACTGCGCCTTGATGGTGATGGCGCCGTTGCGCCGCGAACCAGGCTTGGCGGCCAGACGCTCGGAAACCTCGCGCTGCATCATCAACGTCATGGAGGCCAGCGGAAGCCCATCCTCCAGAACCTTCATCACCAGCGGCGAAGTGATCTGGTAGGGAATGTTGCCCACGATGACGAAGTACCGCCCCGCCGCGCGGGCGGCCTCGGCAGCTGTGGCGTAGTCGAAATCGAGGGCGTCCTCATACACGAAGCGCAGCGTGCCGGGGCCGCGCAAATCCGCCTCGGCGCGCACGTGGATGGGCGCAAAACGTTTGTCGAGTTCCAGCGCGGTTACACGCGCCCCGGTGCGGGCAAGCGCCGCGGAGAGATTGCCCACGCCCGCGCCCACTTCCACCACGTCGCAATCGCGGCCCACCTGCGTGGCCTGCACGATGCGCGACAGCACCTCGGTGTCCACGAGGAAATTCTGACCCAACCGTTTCGACAACCGAATGTCGTAGCGGCGCAGCAGGGAGGAGATACGTTGTCGTTCGCTCATGATGGAACGGTTTGCAGGGGAATGGGGCGGCCATGCAAGCGGCAAGGTTGGGGAAGGAGGATGGGAGTGATGGGAAGTATGGGAGGAATGGGAGGAATGAAATTTGAACAACCCAAGCCAACCAAACCAGCCAACCCAAGCCACCTAACCAAGCAAACCCAACCCATCATATCTCCCATGCTTCTCATACTTCTCATTCTTCCCATTCCCCCATCACCCCGCCAACCTCACCCACAGCTCCGCCACCCACGCCACTGCCACAACCACCCCCAGTGTGTACACAATCGGCCGCCCTGCCCGACGCCAGATGCGGTCGAGCACCGGGCGCGCGCTCATCCACTGCGCCGCGCCCAGCACGCCCCACGCGACTACAGCAAGAAACAGCGCGGGCGCGGCGAAGTTAAACGAAACAGCCTGCGCAACCCGCCCCGCCGAGAGCGCTGCGAAGGCGCGGGTCATGCCACATAAAGGGCACGGCAGCCCCGTCAAGTGGAGCATCGGACAGGTGCTGATGATCCGTTGATTGGTTAATCCAAAAAAGTCCAACGCTGCTGCCACGACCAACACACTCAACGCCGCCAGCGCGGCGAGACGCCCATTGCGGCGCACACGCTGGGTTGGCGTGAGAGCCGGCGAATGACTCACCGGGGCAGATCGATGGGGGGCGGCGGCGGGGTTTTGTGGTCGTCATCGCCGAATGGATCAACCGGATCCACAGGCTTCACCGGCGGGGCCATTGGCGGAACACCAGGCGTGGCTGAGGGGGGCGGCGCAAAGCCAGGCGCGACCGGAGGAGGTGGGGGATAACTCTCACGAGACTGCACAGGCATCTGGCCCGATCCGCCCGAGGGTGTCCCCGCCAGACCCATCACATCCGCATAAGCGACCATACGCATAGCTGTTACCAGCGGTATGGCCACGAACAAGCCAACACCGCAGGCCAAAAAACCCAGAAATATAACAACCCCCATCACAAGCAGCAGAATGATCAGGTCCAACAGCGACTTATTGGAAATGGCCACACTGTCTTTAATCGCCTGAACGGGATCCGTGCCCCGGTCGATAATGAATGGCAACGCAAACCCCAGCACAACGATCGCGTACAAGCCGGGCAGGATACAGAGAATCAAACCGATGGTTGTGAGCAGACTGGTCAGAATTCCCACCACGATGATGGACACGATGATAGGCTGCACATCTTTAAAATCGGCCAGAAGCAGCGGTTGACCGAGCATCAGTCGCCGTGTGCCGACCATGAGAGCGCCCATAATAACAGGCCAAACAAAATAACTGATGAGGAACGAACCTATCCAGGCATCTCCGAAAATCGCTTTAATGATGCCGGTTGCAATGAAACCGCCCAGAGTCAGCAGCAGCATGGGCGCGAGCCCCGCCTTAACCAACTCCCACGAGCGCGATAGCACGCTGAAGGAATCGATGCGGTAGCCGGTGGCGAGAACTTGTTCAACGGTGCGAATGGGGGGATTTGAGGACATGAGGCGAGGGCTCCTGAGAGAGGCATTGATGTTGCAGATATTACGGATCGATGGCGAACGTACCCTTCATGTCCATCCGCTGCAATCGGAAAACGCACCCCTCGTGTTCCCGCGCGAGGTGGCTTTCGCGCACCTTCTGGTGGTTGCTGGCGCTGGGTTGCGCGGTGGTCGCGGCGGCGATGATGGTCAGCGGCGGCGACACGCTGACCTTCGGCACGCGCGGTTCTGACCTCGTAACTTATTTTTATCCCAACCGCGTTTTCGTCCATCGGTGGCTGGCGCGCGGCGTGTGGCCGGCGTGGAACCCGCACGTGTTTGGTGGCTACCCCGTGCTGGAATCACAGCAGATGGCGCTGCTCAATCCGCTGTCGTACGCCACGGCCCGGTGGCTTCCGCCCATCGCCGGACTGGCTTGGTTTGCGGCGATAAACGTGGTGCTGGCCGTGGCGGTTTCCATGGCGAGCCTGCGCCGATGGTGGCGTCTGGCCCCCGCCGCCGCCGCCGTGGGCGCGCTGACCTTCGCCTTCGGCGCGGCGTGGTCCACCCGCGTCTATGCCGGCCACGTGACGGTGGTCGCCGCCACCGCTTGGTGGATGCCCGCGCTGCTGGGCATGTTCGAAATAGGGCGACTCATTCGCACATCCGCACCGGTACGCGCATGGGTTGTGCCTGCGGTCATTGTGGCGCTGTGCAACACCATCGCGCTGTTCTCCGGCGCTCCGCAATACGTCGCCTATCTGTTTTACATGGAAGCCGTCGCGCTGCTTGCGGCGGGCGGATTTCGACGACGCGGACTGCCGAAAATGCTTCTGGCCTTCGGCAGCGTGTGGGCGACAACCACGCTGCTCAGCGCACCCCAGTGGGCTCCCACGCTGGCCTATCTCCCGTTCACCGGACGCGGCGCCGGGCTGCGAACAATCGGCGCGGGATCAAACGAATTGCTCAATGCGCTGGCAGAGCTTCTGCTGCCGTTCCCCTTCGGCAACGACATTACCGTCCCTCATCTGAACATGAAAAACGTGTGGGAAACGGCGAGCTATGCGGGCGTGTGGGGCAGCGCTTCGCTGTTGGTGTTGTTCGCATCGCGACGGCTACGGCGCGACCCCCGCGCGCGACTGGCGATTCTGCTCGCTGCGCTCGCAGTGTATTTTTTCGTGGGCGGATGGCTCCCCGGTTTCTCCGGCTTTCGCGAACCGATGAAAGCCCGCGCTCTGCTGGGCATGGCCATGGCCCTGGTTGCGGCCCTGATGCTGCAAATGATGTTGGTCGGCGCGCGCCTGCCCCGGCGGGAGGGACGCTGGGCATGGGGCATTCGCAACATGGTGACTATCACTGCTGCAGCAGTTGGCGTGGTCGCTTTCGTCGGGATCGCTCTGGCGGTGTTTGCAGTTTCCGATCCCGCCCGCGTGCGCGATTTCGCCACGAGTTTCGGCCCGCCCTTCGACATCTTTGCGTTGCAGCGATGGAACGCAGCGCTGACCGATCCCGCCCCCGTGGCGGCCGAATTCGCGGCCTCGGCGCTGCGCGTGGCTGCCATCGGGTTGATGCTGTTGCTGCTTCTCGCCGCTATGCGATCGCGGCGGACTGCCCTTCGCCGCATGATACCCGCACTCATCGGCCTCATCGCCGTGGCCGATGTGGTGAGCGTTCACCTGCCCGGATTTGTTGCACGCCACCCTGCCACCGCCCTCGAATTACCCGCCCCGTACGAACAGTTTCTGCGCGAGCAGATAGCCGCCTCGCGCGCCGCCGGCGACATGCCGTGGCGGGTCAGTCTTCCCGGCACTATCTCGGGAAGGGCCCAGTTCATCGAAGGTCTCGCCGAAACCGGCGGTTACGATCCCCTCCAGCCCG
>PHCB01000008.1:316994-369652 GCA_002842095.1 candidate division BRC1 bacterium HGW-BRC1-1 | reverse complement strand
GTTATGAGCAGATCGAGAAAAAGCTCAGCGGTATCGGTGCAGACATTGTTCGGACAAACGACGGCACAGCCGAGCCTCCCCCCGCCGAGACACCCTGATGTTTCGACGTTTCCTCTATTACTTCTTCTGGAACTTCTACGATTCTCTGGGCACCTATCTACTCGCCGGAATGCTGGTCACTTTTCCGGCCTTTGCCCTTTATATTTTTTTCGCCTTCATGACTTCGGCAGCCTCGGGGGTCCTGCTTCAGAGCGCTATGGTGGTTCTTGGAACCATTGTCATTGCAACCATCATTGTCCTCGCGACGGCGGGAATGTTTTATTTCGCAGATATTTCTTCGCGAGACGAGCCTGCACGATGGGTCCATTTTCGCGAAGGGATGCGTCTTCTCTGGCGACGCTTTGCAATTGCGTGGTTGGTCTACGGAGGAGCGGTGCTGATTGCCGCCACGAACATTTTGTTTTATCTCAAGATCACTCCCAACCTTGAAAGCTCCACTGCCCGCCTTGCCACGGTTTTTGCCACAATTCTCTTTGTCTGGTTGTTGGCGGGTATCTTTGTTTTTGGCCTTCCTTATTTCGCTTCCATGGCACGGTTCAAGGCAGAGAAACGTTGGAAAACCTCGGCTCGAAAAGCGTTCGTAGTTTTCGCGTTGGCACCGTTTTATTGGGTGGGAGTGGCCATCTTTATCGGATCATTGCTCGTTCTGGCGCTGGCTTCCATTGCAGGGTCCGTATTCGTGCTGCCTCTGATTGCGAGCGGTTCAACCACCGCACTCAACGAGATCGTTGTATTTACGGATTTTTTGACGAAAGCCCGTGAAGAATTAGGCGACAATCAGAACGTGAATGCCTATCGGCGAAAAGCCTTGCTGCTGGCCTCCGAGGCAGAAGCACGTAAGCAACATCGGGGGTTCCGAGATCTTATCAAGCCTTGGGAAATGTAAACCCTCACCAGGTTTCGTAAGCCTTCAGCAGAACCTTGTCGATGTCGGCATCCACACTCTTCATAGTGCCATCGAAGTGGTTGGCAAGGATCGCGAATGTAAGTTCTTTGCCCGAGTGCGTTGTCAAATATCCAACCAGGCCCCGGGAACCCCCAATGTAACCGGTTTTTCCGATAACGTTCTTAACCAGCGGCGTGCCAATGCTCCGCTTCGCGAGATCGCCGTCTACGCCCATCACGGCGATGGTGTTCTTCCATTCTTTGAAATGAGGCTTTTTCATCAAAGCAGAGAGGTAATGAACCATGCCGATGGCGGTGACGGTGTTGGTTCTGCCCAATCCGCTGCCGTCAGTAATGTTCCATCCGTTCATCGGGACGTTGGCTTCTTTGAGGAACTTCTCTTCGAGCTTCACCCCCGCTGCACGAAGCCCGTCGTCCGCTGATCGGGAGGTGTGCATCAGCATCATCTCGGCGTATAAATTGAAGCTCTCCTTATTGAGGTTAAACATAATATCCGCAACTCTTGGGGACTCGAGAGTCAGAATTTTTGATCCACCAGTCCCTTCAGATTTCCCGCGAGTGGAGCGCGCGATGCCCCCGACCCTGATTCCTTGCGAATTCAGAGCGGCCTTCAACATATGGGCACAGGTCAGCGCCGGGTCAGGAAGTGAACCGCGGATACTGAATATGTCTCCGGCGGGTACAGTTCCCCGCACCCACCGCAAACTTCCTGCCGGCGCCCCGTATATATAACCTTGATCTCCGCTACCAGCAGCACCGGTACGCATCTCATTTACCCATTCGACGCCGGGAAGGGGTGGGTCTGAGGCAATGATTTGGGCTGGATCGTTGACAGATTTCCCCGGCTTAAAGCGCAGGTGGTAGAGGTTGTCACTGAAGCATAGACCACTCGTGCCCGCGCCGTAATAGTTTCCGATATCCTGCCAGTCCCAGCCGTCCGGGATGGGATCCCAGGGGAAGTAGGAGTCGTCGCCCACGACATCGCCGGTGATGCTCTGGATGCCGACCGCGCGTGTGGTTGAGACAATCTCGTCGATAACCTGCAAGGCATTCAGGCTGCCCTTCACGCGGTCGCTACCGAGGGTTGGGTCACCCCCGCCACGCACGACAAGGTCGCCATTGAGCAGGCCATTCACGACGCTTCCGCTTGTGATGACGTCTGTGTGAAAACGGTGGTCGGGGCCCAGATGCGACATGGCGATTCCAGACGAGACGGTTTTCATGCACGACGCAGGCAGGACGCTCTTCCCACCGTTGACGTTCAGCAACTCGGTGCGGCCATCCGGGTTCATAAAACAAACCGCAAAAACACCGGACTCGTAGGGTTTGGATGAGGCCACCTCTTCCACATAGGCGGAGAATTCGGCGGATTGAGTTTGAGCGGCTGATCCTTGCGCAATCAGGGGAGAGGCAAAGAACGCTGCGCAAATCGCAAGGGAGATTCTGAACGAAGTGGTGAGTGGCATGGGAGATTAACCTCAGGCAATATCGTTGGTTGGAAACATCCTCTGCATGCGTCATCATAATCGGTCTGTAAAGAGCCTGTTCAACGAGGCGTAAAGTTTTTGCTGGAAAGCATACCGGATAACGCGCAATCCGACGCCTATGCGACCTGTGGATTTTTTCAAAGTGCTTCTGGCCACACTTTTGTGGGGAACGGCTTTTCCGTTTGTGAAACTTGGCCTTCAATACTCAGACCCGATCGGTTTTGCAGGACTACGGTTCACCTTCGCGGGCATATTGTTGCTGGTGGCATCACTGGTTTGGAAAGTCATTCGATCACGGGATAAGGGCGAGAAAACTATCTACCCCCCGCTCCCGGCGTTGTGGCGGTCTGTTGCTTTGATTGGACTTCTCAGCACGGCCATTTTTTATGGCATGTTCTTTCTCGGGATGGCGAGAACCTCGGGAGCCAGCGGCGCACTGATCGATTCGGCAAGTCCCATCATCAATTCCATCATGGCGCATTTCGTTTTGCATAATGACCGCATTGATCGACGCAAGGCCATGGCCATTTTGCTGGCTTTCGGAGGCATCGCCATCATCGCCGCCGGGCGTCCCCATGGGGTGGCAAGTCAGTCGACCTCCATCATCGGCTGTCTTTTCATACTGGGAGGATTGGTCGTCTCCTCGGCGGGAACGATGCTCGTCATAAACTACAAGGGGGGCTTGGGGTTGGTTCGACTTACCGGATCGCAGCAGTTGTTCGGGGGGTTGCTTCTTCTTGCGGTGGCAGCCTTAACAGAAAACCAAAGGCATTGGGCCTCGCTGGCAGATTGGCGGTTTCTGATCATTGTTCTGTGGCTGGCGCTGGTCTCGGCCGTGGCGTTCCGCATTTGGTACGGCATCGTTCGTCGCTATAAGGTAACGTCTGTTGCCGTCTATTGGTTCCTGATCGGCATTTGGGGCGCAGGCCTGAGCGTGATCATTCTCGGAGAACCCCTGACGCTGAATCACGGGGTGGGTTTCTCGCTGGTCGTAGCGGCATTGGTGCTCATGTATCGCGGGAAGGAAAACGCCTCCCGTGTTACGGCTACGATCCCTCAGCAACCTGTTATTTCGTAGCCGCCATCAACATAGAGAGTCTGCCCTGTGATTCCGCTGGACGCCGATGACGCCAGGAATGCTCCGGTTTGGCCAATCTCTTCCAGTTCACAAGTGCGTCCCAGCGGTGCGCGGTCTCCGTATACTTTGAGTAACTCGCTGAACTTTGCGATACCGCGAGCAGCAAGCGTGTTTACCGGACCGGCGCTTATGGCGTTGACGCGTATCTGGCGGGGTCCCAATTCGGCTGCCAGATAGCGCACCGAGGCCTCTAAAGCCGCTTTCGCCACACCCATCACGTTATAATTGGGGAAAACTTTCACCCCACCATAAAATGAGAGCGTGACGACACTTCCCCCATCAGTAAAAAGGGGAGATGCTGCGCGCATGAGGGCAATAAGGGAATAGACGCTGATGTTCTGCGCCGTCAGGAATGCGTCACGGGAGGTGTTGAGGAACTCGCCCTCCAGCGCTTCCTTGGGAGCAAATGCGATGCTGTGAAGGATCATGTCAACCCGGTCGGTTTTCGACTTCACATACTCGAAGAAAGTAGTAATGTCTTCGTCTTTGCTCACATCGCAGGGCGCGATGAGCACTTCGCCCCCGAGGCTGGCCGCCAACTCTTCCACATTACCGCGGATACGGTCGCCAGCATAGCTGAAAATCAAGCGCGCGCCTTGCGCCGCCCAGGCCTGGGCGATGGCCCAAGCGATACTGCGTCGGTTTGCGACGCCGAAAACAAGTCCGGTTTTGCCGGCTAACATTCCTTTTTCCATGACCGCTCCTAACCCTGCGGAGCGGATGCGCTCTGACAAGGAAAAACGGACAATTGCTCTCGTTTGATTGATACGCCCCGCCGAGAGTAGATTTTGCCGACTCTCATGAACAACGGATTCGACATAGTAGTAGTGGGCGCCGGTCACGCGGGCGTGGAGGCGGCTTGCGCTGCGGCGCGCTTGGGCGTGCGTACGTTGCTGCTTACGATGAATCTCGATCACATTGCCCTGATGAGTTGCAATCCTGCCATAGGTGGCCTGGCCAAGGGGCACCTCGTCCGCGAAATTGATGCGCTGGGCGGCGTCATGGGCATCGCAACGGATCAAAACGGGATTCAGTTCCGTATGCTCAACATGAGCAAAGGCCCGGCGGTCCGCGCCCCCCGGGCTCAGTGCGATAAACGAGCTTACTCGCAGTGGATGAAAGAATACCTGGAAGCGCAACCCAACCTCGAGATGCTGCAGGGAACCGCTGACCGCATCGAATACGCATCCACAGGAACAGGAACCCGGGTCGAAGCCATTGAAACGGATCACGGTGTGCGTATCCCGTGCCGGGCAGTGATTCTAACAACGGGCACCTTTCTGGATGGACTCATTCATGTGGGTGACCATTCGTTCCCTGCTGGAAGAGCGGGGGAGTGTAGCGCGGATAAATTGTCTGGCTCGCTCAGGGAAGTCGGCCTCAAAACGGAACGGTTGAAGACAGGAACCCCACCGCGTCTCGACCGTCGCACCATCAATTGGGATATTCTCGAGGCTCAGCCGGGCGACGATCCTCCCCAGCCGTTTTCATTTCGAACCCGCACCATTCCGCTGCCACAGGTTTCCTGCCACATCACGCACACGAACGAACAGACGCATGACATCATTCGCGCCAACCTCAATCGCAGCGCCATGTATGGCGGGCACATTCAAGGGGTCGGACCGCGCTATTGTCCAAGCATTGAGGACAAAGTTGTGCGGTTTGCAGAGAAGGACCGACACCAGATTTTCCTCGAACCGGAAGGATTGCACACCTCGGAAATCTACGTGAATGGCGTCAGCACTTCGCTGCCTGAAGATGTTCAGCGCGACTTCATCCACTCGATCCGAGGACTGGAAAATGCCCGTATAACCCGGGTTGGCTATGCCATCGAATACACTTTCGTGCCGCCTTCGCAGATTTCCATGACCATGCAGGTGCGCGACGTGGAGGGGCTATATCTGGCCGGTCAGATCAACGGCACGACTGGTTACGAGGAGGCTGCGGCTCAAGGTCTATTGGCGGCCACTAACGCGGTGTTGAAGATGCGAGGCGAAGAGCCGTTCACTCTGGCACGCGACGAAGCTTACATGGGCGTGCTGATGGATGACCTCGTAACCAAGGAACATCGCGAGCCTTACCGGATGTTCACCTCCCGGGCCGAATATCGTTTGTTGTTAAGGCAGGACAATGCGGATTTGCGAATGTTGGAGCATGGTCGCCGTGCTGGTCTTATTGATGAGGCCGACATCGAACGCCTTTTAAAATATCGGGAAGCGATTCACGCAGAAGTGGCGCGACTGAAGAGCACCATCCTGCGCCCGGCCAAGTTGCCAGTTGCCGACGCAGAGCGCCATGGTTTGGAGCGATTGGACAATGGGATTTCGCTGGCTCAATTTCTCTCGCGTCCGGAGGTGCAATACCAAGACCTCGTTGGTTGGGGGCTTGCTCAAACAGGAAACAATGGAACAGCTGGACTTTCCGAGCGTGACGCCCTGCGGCTTCAGGAACAGGTTGAGCTGGCCATAAAGTATGAGGGTTATGTGGCGCGTCAACACGAACAAGTACGTCGAGTCTCGGGAATGGAACATATGGTTCTTCCTGCTGACCTTCCCTATGCAACCATCCGAGGTTTACGGACGGAAGCCGCTCAGAAGCTGGCGGTTATGCGCCCCGCTACGGTGGGACAGGCATCGCGAATTGCAGGTGTCAACCCGGCGGACATTTCCGTCCTTCTCATTCACCTTCGCACCCGGGAAGCTGCAGCCTGACCGGTGTAGGTTCTGAATGCCCGTGCTGAAATTTTACGTTTGTATTTGATCCTCACGAAGAGAAATCTTGGAGACTCACCTCTGATGGGGCGAACCCATCTCTGATCTGCTCGAAAACGGAGTTGTCCATGTCTGCACAGAAACGGATCGGCATCGTATGCTATGCGACGTATGGCGGCAGTGGGGTCGTGGCAACGGAACTCGGGCGAGAGCTGGCCCGTGTTGGTCACAAAGTGCATTTCATCAGTAACCAAATGCCCTTTCGTTTAGAGACGGGGGAGTTCTACGAGAACATCTATTTCCACGAAGTGGCCGGAATGGTGTATGATGCCATGCCCGCGCGTTCATACGGTTTGGAAATGGCATCGAAGATTGTCCAGATTGTGGATGATGAAAAGCTCGACCTGATCCATGCGCATTATGCCGTGCCTCACGCCATCAGCGGGATTATAGCAAAACAGGTTCTGCGACCGCGTAACTTGAAAATTGTTACGACACTTCACGGTACCGACATCACCCTCGTCGGAAGTGCGCCGGCCTATTATCCCCTTACCCAGTGGGCAATTCAGAACAGCGACGCTGTGACAGCAGTCTCAACCTGGCTGCGCGATGAAACCTATCGCACGTTCGGAGATAGCAAGAAGGTCATGGTAATTCATAACTCGGTTGATACCAAACGCTTTTCGCCGAGGTCGACTTGTGACTACCGGTGTAATTTTGCGAAGCCGGAAGAACGGATCATTCTACATCTATCCAATTTTCGCCCGGTGAAAAGAGTCGCAGATGTGATCCGCTCGTTCGCTCTGATCCGTAAAAAAGTCCCCTCGAAATTGTTGCTGATCGGTGATGGCCCAGAGCGAGAGAAAACCCTCGAACTGGCGAGGGAATTAGGCGTGATGGATGCGACCTACTTTCTCGGAAAGCAGGCGATGATCGAAAACTACTTTGCCATCGCCGATCTTCTCCTGTTCCCAAGCAGTTATGAGAGCTTTGGTGTCGCGGCTCTGGAAGCCATGAGCAGTGGCGTTCCCGTAGTTGCAACCCTTGGGAGTGGTTTGAGCGAAGTGGTGATGGACGGGGTAACAGGCTATCTTCGTCCAGTGGGGGATATAGAGGCTTTAGCAGCCGCATCGATTGATATCCTTTCGGATTCTAAATTGCACGAATCCATGGGGACAGATGGTCGTAAGCGGGCAACCTGCTGTTTTGAGTCGACTCGTATTCTCAAACTCTACGAAGACCTTTACGACGATGTATTGGCAGAGCGCGAGCCGCGCGAACCGGATCCTTGCGTCGCCCATCTTTGCGCAACCGAAAGCAAAACACCAAAAAATCGCTAAGGTTTGCGGCGCTCAGATCGTTACCCGGATTACTTCTTCCACGGTCGTGACACCTTGGTTAATGCGTAGAATTCCCTCGTCACGCATGGGACGATATCCTGTTTTCCGAGCCAGTTCACGTAGCACCGACACCTGGGCACGGGTTTCAAGAACCTCGCGAATGGCATCATCGGGCATAAGGAATTCGAAAACACCGAGACGCCCCTGGTAGCCGGTGTTGAGGCAATTGTCGCAACCCGAACCATGGACAAATTCAATGGTTGAGTCTGCGAGTTCCAGCATCTCCAGATCGGCTTTCTTTGGCTTATAAGCCTTGCGGCAAATGGGGCAAATCGTTCGAACGAGACGTTGGCCCAGCACGCAGATGACAGATTCTGCGAGTCGGCGGGAGTCGACGGCCATGTCAGCCAGACGGCCAAATGCCGTGGGAGCATCGATGGTGTGAAGGGTCGTGAAAACCAGGTGGCCCGTCATGGCCGATTCGACTGCAATGACCGCCGTTTCCTTGTCTCGGATTTCGCCGACCATGATAACGTCGGGGTCTTGACGAAGGATGGAACGCAGGCCCGTGGCGAAGGTGAAGTTCGCCGCCGGATTCACCTGCATCTGCGAGATGCCTTTGAGCTGATACTCAATGGGATCCTCGATGGTGACGATGTTTTTTTCGCCGGTGTTGATCTCGTTGAGGGCCACGTAAAGCGTGGTGGATTTGCCTGATCCCGAGGGGCCGGTGACGATGATAACACCATGGGGACGATGGATAGAGCGCTGGAATTTCTCCAGGTTATCTCCCTCCAACCCAAGCCGGCTGGGGTCGACCTGAATGCTTTTCTGGTTCAGGATACGGATGGAGACTTTCTCTCCCTGCGAGGCGGGGCTGGTGTTGATGCGCAGATCAAGGTCGTTCTTGTCCACCCACAGGCTCGCTTTGCCGTCCTGCGGGGTACGGCGCTCGGTAATGTCGAGCGTTGCCATGATTTTTAACGCGGAGATAAATGCGATAGCCACCCCCTTGGGCAGGGTGATCATGTCATACATCAAACCATCAATGCGCGAACGCAGCTTTGCTGTTCCATCGGATTCGGTGTCGAGATGGATATCGCTTGCACGGCGTCGCACGGCCAGTGTGAGGACAGCCCTCACAAGCTTCTGCATGGCATCGCGCTCCACAACGCTCTCGCTGCCCTTATCCTTTACGCGGCGCGATTCGAAATCAAGCTGCTGAATGAGATGAGAGATGTAGTCCTTCAGGTCGTAAATGGGAGTGATGTTTTCCTGACAATGGGGGCAGACGTAGAAGTTCAAATCCCGATAGGCTTCGATGTTGTCGATGCCTTTGTTACAGAAGGGGCATTTGTTTTTGGTGGGTCCGGCTTTGCGCGCCTTTAAGAGATACGGGAAGAGGGCGAAGATGCCATAACGCTTGGCGATTTGTCTGCTCTCGGCGGCTGCTATGTCACCGTGCTTCGACCGCATTTTCAAAAACCAATTTGGCAGGGCATACAAGAGAAGCCAGACGGCCGCGAGTATTCCAACGAGAATGTGGACACCGGCCTGAATGGCAGATTGGAACCAACCGGACATTTGGCCGGGAAGTTCGTTCCACTTAAACGTGGTAAAGAAATGCTTAACCCGGTCCACCATTCCCTTGGCAGATTCCTGTACCTGCTCAGGCGTTATGTTGGAAGATCCCGGTGCAGTCTGAGCTGTTTGGCTTGGGGGGGGCATGGTTCCGGGAGGGGTAACGTTGGATGTATTGTTCATGGGGAACACTTCAACGGGCGTGGGGGAGGCGATCGTCTGAGGAGTTTGTGAGGATGAAGGGGTCACGCCCAAGCCTTGAATCTGTGCGTCTGCCATGGCTTTCTGTTCGGCCCGAGCATCGGGGCTGGCAATCACAGCTTTTAACGCAGACTGAGCAGTAGCGTTGTCTCCCGCAGCTTTGGCAACCGCAGCAAGGCGGAGCTGATATTCAATGTTAGCAGGGGCCAGTTCGGTGGCCTTGCGAAGCATTGGTAAAGCATCGGCGGGTTGTTTCGTTGCAGCGTCCGCCCACACCTGAGCAAGCTCGTTGTTGGCGGTTACAATCATCGAGTCAAATGAACCCGCGGGTTTATCAAGCGCCTTCAAGGCGGGGTCTCGTAATGTCTTCAGGGCTAACTCATACCCCGCAACGGCTGCATTGGGCTCGGAGGCTAATCGAGCGCGGCTTGATGCAATCTGGCGACTGATCAGGCTTGGGAAAATTTGTGCAAGCGTGGCAGCATCTCCGGGAGAAGTCTTCGCGGCTTCGATGATGATTTTAAAGGCTTCCTCCGGCTGTCCATTATCAAAGGCGCTGCGAGCACGTCGGCCTACTTCTTGTCCGGAATCGCTGCCTGTACGTTCGATGCGGTCGATGAGATTGCGCGGTAAACGCATTTCGCTATTGGTGGAAGGGTCCCTGTATGTGATGATCTCGTCGGTTTCGCTGAGAATGACCACTTCGCGTTGTCCGCCGGTTTTGAAATGGATAACATCGGCGTGGCTGAGATCGGGAGTAAGGACGCAAACGGCTAAGGCAATGATCAGATAAATAGGTTTCATAGAAGGGCCCGGATAGACTGAGATATCATGATTTCGTTTCTGCATTTACAAGGCAGCCCTGTCAATCTCGCTTCGTCAATTGGTGCTTCCGCCAACCACAGGCTTGAAAGGAGAAACTGTTTGCCCATGGAATGGTTTATGTTCGGTGTAAGTTTATGACGCCCGAAATCTATAATCACAAAAGCGATTTGCGAGAGGTGCTCGCTTTTCATCGTGCGGCGGGAAAATCCGTCGGCCTGGTTCCTACCATGGGTTTTCTTCATGAGGGGCATGGCACTCTGATTCGCCATGCCGCGCAATCCGCTGACGTTGTGGTTGTTTCCATATTCGTTAATCCGCTCCAATTTGGCCCAAGTGAAGATTTGGCCCGTTATCCGCGGGATTTAAGCGGGGATGTTGCATTGTCAGGGGAGTGCGGGGCTCATCTGATTTTTGCGCCCACCGCTGAAGACTTCACGCCTGCCGACATGATGATGCAGGTTAAACCGGGCGCGATGGCTACCGCGCTTTGTGGACGCTCCCGGCCGGGACATTTTGACGGGGTTTGTACCATCGTGGCGAAATTGTTCAACGTCGTTCAGCCAGATTTCGCCTTCTTCGGTTGGAAAGATGCGCAGCAGTTTTTGATCCTGAAACGAATGGTGGCCGATTTAGATTTCGCGATCAACATGGTCGCAGTTGAGACGGTGCGTGAATCCGATGGTCTAGCCATGAGTTCCAGAAATTCCTACCTGACTCAAAAAGAGAGGGATGAAGCACCCACCATTCAAGGGGCTCTGGCAGAAGCACTAAGGCTGGTTGCTCAAGACGGTGAACTCCGCTGCGACTATTTGATTGATGCGGTGAAGCGTCGCATTCGGGAAGGCACCCGGTCTAAAATAGACTACGTCGAGATAGTCAGTCTGGATGGTCTGAGGCCTTTGGACCGCGTGGAGCCTGGCAATACTCTTCTCGCCGTGGCCGTGCAGTTCCCTTCAGCGCGCCTCATCGACAACGTCCGGTTCTGATTTCATTCGTCGTGGTCACTCTTCACGTTTGACGTGGTGAATTGAAAAGACTCAATCTGCCAGCGCATGCTGAGAGAACATCAATATATCTTCAGTCGCCTGAACATGGTGACCGATTTCGCACTGGCGGCCACCAGTTTATGGGTGGCCCATCTGTTGCGGAATTACGTGGTCGTGCCTTATCTCTTGCCGGATGTGTATCCTGCCTTCGTCCCCTTCTCTGATCATGTTGGTCTGATCTGGATTCTTCCCTTCCTCACGGTCATCTTTCTCCGTTTCCATGGTTATTATCAAAGTCAGCGAATTAAGGTTTTCGGCACAACGGCAAGGGCGGTGGCGCTTGGTTCTCTGGAGACCGCGGTAGCTGCCATGGCGCTCAGTTTCTTCTTTTCGCGCAATCGGGCGTCGAATCTCGCTTCAGGCCTGGTGGTGGGCGAGGCCGTGAGTCGCGGTGTGCTGGTACTGATGCCAATGGTTCTTTTCGTTTTCCTGATGATCAAAAGCTGGTTCTTGCGACGTTTCCTCGTGTCCCTGCGGAGGGGCGGCCGAAACTGGCGCACGATTTTGCTGGTGGGGAGTGGTGAGAATCTTCGTCAGGTTATTTCTGTGATTCGATCGCATCCATTTTGGGGATTTAAGTTGCAGGGTGTTATCGATGATACGGGGCGCGAAGCCACTGCTGTGGATGACATTCCCGTGGTGGGTAATCTGGCTTCGATGTTGGATTACGTACGGGCCCATCCGGTGGATGAGATCGTATTTGTTCCGGGCCGACGATCGCTGGATGACCTGGCTCCCTACTTTCAGAAATGCGAAACGATGGGAACCCGAACTCGCCTGACGCTGAACTTTTTCCCGCGCAAGATAACTCGCCCGGTGCTTGATTCCTTTGATGATCTGCCCGTTCTGACATACTCGCCGGTGCAGGATCTAAACGCTGCCTTGCTCTTCAAGTACGCCTTCGACCGAGTCGCTGCTTTCATCCTCTTGATTATATTTTTCCCTGTCATGGTGGTGCTTGCGATAGCTGTCGCGGCAACCTCTCCGTCCTGGCGCGATCCGATTTTCTATGGCCAAACGCGTCTGGGGCTGAACGGACGCCCCTTCAAACTGTGGAAATTCCGTTCGATGCGCCTGGGGGCTGATCTGGAGTTGGCCAAACTGGCTGCTAAAAATGAAATGAAGGGGCCCGTATTTAAAATCAAACGAGACCCCCGCATTACACCCGTTGGCCGGCTCCTGCGCAAAACGTCTCTGGATGAGTTGCCTCAACTCTGGAACGTGCTGATCGGGAAAATGAGCCTGGTCGGGCCGCGGCCGCCCATTCCGGCGGAGGTGGAGAAGTATGACCAGTGGCAACTGCGTCGCCTGTCCATGAAACCCGGAATCACCTGCCTGTGGCAGGTGAACGGCCGAAACCAACTTCCCTTCGACACTTGGATGAAGATGGATTTGGAGTATATCGATAATTGGTCGCTGATGTTGGATTTGAAAATCCTTCTCAAGACGATTTACGTTGTCGCGACAGGTTATGGGGCCATGTAATTTTGAAGCTCTGAAGTGGGAAGCTGCACAAATTGCTTGCCCCAACGAGGGGCTTTACGAAGCATCCAACGGCATTGCGCCAAGACTCGGAGGATTGAGGAATGAAGCAGGACAAGTATACCCGCACCATGCTGGCAGTGATAGCTGTGCTGCTCGCACTGAATTTGGCGTTTACCGCCGGAAGTCGCATGATGCCTTTGTTTGAATCGAGCGCCCAAGCTCAGATCAACAAGGGGAGTGGAGATCGTTCCCGCACCTATGATGTTAAACCTGTGCGCGGTTTCGAAATAACCGGGTTAAAGGAAGTCATCTCTTTGGGAGACGGCAAAAGCTTCGTGGTATCGAACGAGAAGGGGTTCATGGTTTATCAATTCGATACTTTCCAATAACCCGCCAGGAGCGCTGCTGATTTTCGTCCTTTGTGGTCTCTGTGAAAGAGATTCCGTTGGTGAGGTCGAGGTCTGGTAATGCGAACGGTCGGAACCATGTTTTTTGATTCTGTCGCAGCGCACGGCGATGTTGTTGCCGTGCGAAATCCGCGCGTGGGAGACAATGCTGATCTCACGTACGACCAACTTGCCGAGAAGGTTCGCGCGCTTGCCGCTGGATTGTTAACATTGGGTTTTCGCAAGGGGAACAAGGTTGCCCTCTTCAGCGACAATCACCCTCTGTGGATTCAGTCGGATTTAGCGATGCAAAGCATCGGGGTTATCGACGTTCCCCGGGGGAGCGACAGCAGCATACTGGAACTGGATTACATCCTCCGCCACTCGGAGTGTGGAGCGGTCTTTGTTCAGGATCAGAAACTCTACGATAAAATTCGGCCGGCCATTGCAGCATCCGGGGATGTACGAAACATCGTTATGATGGATGACTCTTCGGCAAGCTGCAGTTCATTGCCAAACGTCTCTATTCAGGACTTCTCCACCGTTGAACAACTTGGACGAACCGGCATTGTGGGGATTGATATTCCTCTGGAGACGATACAACCGCAAGACCCCGCAACCATAATCTATACATCAGGAACGACGGGCCAACCCAAAGGGGTGATGCTTACTCACGTCAATCTGACGCACCAAAGCGATAACATTGATTTTGGTGGCGACACCGCACCGGGTGACATCCTGCAGGTTTTGCTGCCAAGTTGGCATGCTTACGAACGGGCGGTGGAGTATGTTGCCCTCCGCAACGGGTGGACCCTGGCCTATTCCGATAAACGTTCGTTCCGCGACGATATGATCAGCCTGCGTCCCCACATCATCCCCTGTGTTCCTCGCGTTTGGGAGATGGTTTATGACGGTGTTCAGGATAAATTAAAGCGAGAACCCGAAAAGAAACAACGCGTCGCAAGGGGATTGCTTTCGGCCAGTCAAATGTACGTCCGCATGCTCAGAATAGCCGAGGGGCGCGATCTGCGGCGTAAGCCAGCTTCGCGGTCCACCAGAATTCTGGCACGAATGGCTGCCTGGAATCTTCAACCCATACACCGGATCGCCGATAAAAAAATATACGGGCACATTCGCAAGATCACCGGGGGGCGCGTGAAAGCCGCTGTAAGTGGGGGAGGGAGCCTCGCTCCTTACATTGACGACTTCTTTGAAGTAATTGGCGTGCGAATTCTGAATGGATATGGCCTCACGGAGACATCCCCGGTTCTATCACTTCGCCAGTTTTCTCACAATGTGCGTGGCAGCGTTGGGCAGCCCATAGCTAAAACCGAAATATCCATTCGGGATGAAGACGGGGAGTCTTTGCCGCAGGGCTCGACGGGTGTTATCTGGGTGCGGGGGCCACAGATCATGCTCGGATATTACAAAAACCCCGAGGGCACCAAGAGTTTACTGGACGCGGAGGGGTGGCTGAACACCGGTGACCTGGGATGGATTGCCACCACGGGCGATCTCGTAATCAGCGGCCGAGCCAAGGACACGATTGTACTATCCAGCGGTGAAAACGTGGAGCCGGATAATATCGAGGTGGTCGCCCGCCGCAGTGCTCTCGTTTCGCAAATCATTGTGATCGGGCAGGACAAGAAAAACCTCGCCGCGTTGGTTATTCCCCACTGGCCGGCACTTGCCACGGCATTGGGGACTTCACCGGAGACACCTCCCGGAAGTTTGATTAAAGACCCGCGGGCCGCGCGCATTGTTCGCGAGGACATCTCCGACGTCATGAATCAAAATGGCGGGTTCAAATCATGCGAATTTGTCCATCGGGTTGCTTTGCTGGATTATGTTTTTTCCGACGAAAATGAGACTCTGACCCAGACGATGAAATTACGCCGGCGGGTTATCCTCGAAAAATTTGCAGTCGAAGCAGCCGCCCTTTATCAAACCTGAAACACCACTTTAGATCCGTTAGGAGAAGCGCATGAAAGCGACTTTCTGGGGCGCAGCACGCACGGTGACAGGATCATCCCATTTGCTTGAATTGAACGGGCATAAGGCATTGTTGGATTGCGGTCTTTTTCAGGGACGACGCCAGCAAACCCGTGAACTGAACCTTCATTTCGTACTGAACCCCGCGGAAATTGAAGAAGTGATTCTGTCTCACGCACACATCGACCACAGCGGAAACCTACCCGCATTGTCGCGCTACGGTTTCTCAGGTAATATCTACTGCACAAATGCAACGCGTGATCTGGTTGAAATTCTTCTTCGGGACAGCGGCCACATTCAGGAAAAAGACGCGGAGTTCATGACCCGCCGCAATCTGCGCAAGGGCGAACCACCGGTGGAACCCCTCTACACGACAAATGACGTTGAACAGGTTTTGCCCCAGTTGAAAGGCATCGACTTCGGTCAGTCAAGGTCTGTCATGGGAGGGGCGGCACAAACGAAGTTTCATATAGCAGGACACATTCTTGGAGCCGCGTTTGTTGAGATTTCCTACAAAGCGGAAAATGGCGCTGACAGAACATTGGTTTTTTCCGGTGATCTGGGGCGAAGAGAGATGCCCCTGTTGCGCGACCCTGCTTCGCCGCCAGCGGGCGACACACTCATCCTCGAGTCTACCTACGGGAACCGTCTTCACCCCACTCGTGAGGATCTTCTCCATGAGTTTTCAGACAACCTCAACAGGGTGCTCGGTCGCGGCGGAAAGGTGATTATCCCGGCGTTCAGCGTGGGACGTACACAGGAAATCGTTTATGCCCTCAACAACCTCTGGAACGAAGGAAAACTGCCAAAGGTGCCGGTGTTTGTCGACAGCCCTCTCTCCACCAACGCCACCCAAATTTTTCGGCGGCACCTTCCGCTCCTGAATGACAATATCCAGGAGGTGCTGAAAACCGATTCCGATCCGTTTGGTTTCGATAGCCTGACCTACGTGCGAGACGTTCAGACTTCCAAGATGATCAACACGATCAAGACCCCGGTTATCATCATTAGTGCTTCAGGCATGGCGGAAGCCGGGCGTGTGCTTCATCACCTCTCGAACAACATCGAAGACCCTCGCAATGGTGTCATGATTGTGGGTTTCCAGGCCGAACACACCCTTGGGCGCAAACTCGTTGAGAAGCTGCCGGAGGTTCGGATCCTTGGCGAGATGCACCAGGTTCGCGCTGAGATCATGACTGCGAACGGGATGAGTGCCCATGGAGATCAAGCGGATTTGAGGCGGTTTGCCGCGGACGTGGCGAAGGGCGGAAAATTGAAACGTGTGTTCCTTGTCCATGGCGAGGAAACTGCGATGCAGACGTTGGCTTCAGTATTGCGTGAAGACATCCCCAACGTAGAGATCATCGTGCCCGAGCGCGGTCAATCCTTCGACTTGTAAAACTCTCCGGCATCAGGGAGGGTGCACCACAAAGTTCGCGACCGCAGAGGTAATTTCATATCCATGGATTTTCTACTGATCTTCGGTGATTCAGGAGGCCCTTCCCGCCAACTCCATATGTTGGAGATGGGCGTTTGCCACCAGATGCTGGCTGATGCGGGCTATAAGGTGGATTCAATATTTCTGCCATCCCCCGAAGCGCGACTGGACGGCTTGATCAATCCTGAATCCGAATCGCGACTCGTCGTTCTTTTTTTGGATGAACACGCCGGCGGGTGGCTCGGTGTTCCTCAACGAATTCGGGAACTTTTGCCTCATGCGCCACTGGCTTTGGCAGGCACATACCCGACGCTCGACCCAGATGCGTCTATCGCAGCGATGGGAGTGGACATGCTCATCATCGGTGAGAGCGATTTGCCCCTGGCCGATCTTGCGTCCCAAATGATGCGCGGAGGTGATCTGGGGGCTTTGCGTAACGTATGGATCAAATCCTCCGATCAAATTCGTCGCAACCCACTTCGGGCACCGATTCAGTCGCTGGACACCTTACCGTTTGCCCATCGTACTTTACTTGATAAACACGCGGATGAAGGTGCCTCGGGCCATCCTCAGATTATCCTGAGCGCTTCCCGCGGTTGCCCATTCGAATGTGCTTTCTGTTACAGCCCGCTGTTGAAGCGTTTGAACTCGGGCAAAGGTTCCTACTACCGGTTTCGATCTCCATCGAACATCGCATCAGAAGTTTCGCACCTCTTGAGACAAACGCCGGATGCTCAAGTCGAGTTCGTGGATGAGATTTTTCCAACAGAGCGTGCGTGGCTTGAGGAGCTATCAACGAGATTAGCGGGTCTGGTGAAAAATGGCATCGCGGTGACCTTGCCGGCTGAACGCGTCGATGCAACGACCCTGGACCTGTTAAAAAAGGCGGGCTGCACTCTTATCCGGTTGGGGCTCGAAACTGGCAGCGATTCATTTCGTCGGCGTATAGCCCAGCGGAATCTCTCCAGCGATCGGTTGCGTCAAATTGTCAACGAAGCGACACGTCACCAGATGGCGGTGGAGATGCACACCCTATCGGGAGTGCCCATGGAATCTTTGCAACTTCTGCAAGAAACCGAAACTGCCATTGGAACTTTCGAAAAGGTTTCTGTTCGCTCTCATTTCTACCACCCTGTTCCCGACTCACTTTTGCCGTCTCCAACTCCACATGGGGAGAAGGGGGCGCAGACTGATTTTACCCAGCCTGTTTTTGTCGGGGCCGAGCTTTCAGGTGAAAGTTTGAAAGCGCACCGCCTGCGACTTCATTTCATGTCACTTGGACGAACATTGGCAAACTTGTCGGCCTCATCGGGTCACTATGACTTTGTCAAACATCTGCCCGAAGCCCGCTTAACGGTACAGGACCCCGGCGAAGTTGAGGTTCTATCAGCAGTTGTAGATGGGCAGGAGATCCATTCCCTCAAGTTGCAGGTGGGCAGAGAATGTCGTTTCTCTCGGGCCCCGCTTGAAGGGGAAATGCTTGTGTTGAGTCTCATGCCCTCCCCGGAAGCTTTGAGGACGGTGAAAGAACTGAAAGTACCCCTGGCTGCCGAGGTGGTGTGGGCGTCAGCATCCGGAGAGACCCCCCTTTTCTTTCGCAGTTTTACGGATAGCGAAAGCAGCAGGCCGCCTCAGTGGCAATCATGCACCTGCCTGCTTCCCTCGACTCTCCCCGAGCAAGGCTATTTGGTATTTCGAGCCAACTACCTTACGGCGGCGGGTCAGAAAAAAAGGACCCAGGGTCATATCCTGTGGGGGAACCCCTGTCTACGGACAGAGGGAGGTTTAGTCCCTGCGTCGGTGGAAAGGCTAAAAAGTGTGGAAGCAAGAATCTCGCAGTTGGAGAGGGAAGTGGTCCAGGCCAGAGAATCGGCAGGGCTCGCAGAAGAAAAGGAACTGGCTGCCCGCCGGGAGCGCGATCAAAAGGCGCAGCGCATCTCAGAGTTGCATGAAGAAATACTTCGGCTTGAAAAAGCATATGCAGAACTTCGCGACCACACGCCGAATCGTGAAGAAGGCCTCGGGGATCGCGTCCGTGATTTGTTTCGGAAAAAGTAACACCCGAGACATCAAATCGAGTTTCTGGTTCGAGGCCTGAAGAGAATTATTTCGAGGGAACTTCCGTCGGCTCGGCTTGAGCCAGTTTGATCTTGGAAAGATCGAGAGAATTGAAAGTCTCCTTGGCCGGCGCGGCCTTGGCCTTCACAGCTGCAACCGGGGGCGGTTGTTGCTTTTCGGGGGATGGGGAAGATGGAGGTTCTGTCACTGCAACTTCAGACTTTTCTGAAACACTTTGTTCAGCGTCCTGATCCTTCGGAGTGTCGTCATCATTGCGCATAGCCCGGGCACTTACAATCTGGGCGATGGCATGTTTGTAGACGAGATTCTGTCGACCGTTTCTGGTGTTCAGGATCAGCGTAAAATTATCGAAGCCCTTAACCATGCCGCGCAACAGCGTGCCATTGGTGAGCAATATTTGAACCTCGGTAGCCTCGCGACGGACCTGGTTCAAAAAACTATCTTGTAGATTCATGCCGGACTTCATCTGTCCATGGACTCCATTTATGGTGGTTAACAAGGCCGGTTGCCGGATAACTTTGGTGGCCGTTGTTTTTGGTTTTTCGCTGATGTCATGCAAGCGAAAAGCACATGGACGCAATCTCGTCGCAGGCGCTTTCCACCGTCCTTCCAGTCAAGTCTATAACAGTTGTATTTTTTACGGATCGAAACCATGTTCTTTGCCGCTTTGCATATTGACGCGACTTTTGAATCATGGCTTCCAACGCGTTCTCCAAACTTCGTTTTCCCTCGATGGATTCGATAAGTTCTCTATATCCCAAGGCGCGCAAAGCGGGGTTATCCAGTGAGAAATCCCGCATTAGATAATTTTTAATTTCTTGCACCAGACCGCGTTCAACCATCGCGTGAACACGTTGATCGATTCGTTCGTTCAGCAATTCATTGGAGATCGATAACACAAAGTATCGGGTGGGCCAGCGTGGCGGCCGGGAATGCTGTTGCTGAAATTCGGAAATGGGTTTTCCGGTCGTGTACCAAACTTCCAACGCCCGACTAATTCTGACCCCGTCCGTGGGCTTGATCTGGGATGCGGCTTCGGGATCGAACCTTTCCAGCTCTTCATACAATATGTGCAAGCCTTCTGATGAGGCGCGTTGCTTCAAGTTTTCACGCACCTGCTGGTTCCGGGTCTCGCCCTCGAAGACGCCGTGCAGAAGTCCTTTAATGTATAATCCCGTACCTCCGCATACGATCGGGAACCGCTGGACCGAAAGCAGATTTTCCACTATGGGGGTGGCAGCAGCAACATAATCACCGAGGTTGAATTGATGGTCCGGTTCTACACAGTCGATGAGATGACAGGGCACATCGCGCAATTCCTCCGGCGAGGGCTTGGCGGTTCCAATGCTCAAGTGACGGTACACCTGCATGGAGTCCGCGGAGATGATTTCGCCCCGACTGCGTATTGCCAGCTCGACTGCAATGGCGGTCTTGCCAACGGCGGTTGGACCGGCGATGACAATAACTTCGCCATCTTTGTTCGGCAGGTTTCTCATACCATGGACATCAATGAAACGATGCGACCGGCGCGTTCACCGTCCGCTCGGTAGGAGTGGAACGCGGTGTGATTTCGAAATGTGCAGATGGCACTATTAAAAATCCGAGACGGTGCGATCCCCGCTTTTTCCAGAAGGCAACTATTGAGCAATGGCAGATCGAGCAATCGTCCCTCGGCAAACTCGCACCCTGCTTCGCGTTCTGAGGCAAAAGTTTGCGAAAACCATTCGATCATTTCCGAGCTGACCTCGTAATTTTTACCACTAACTGACGGGCCTATCCAGGCTGTCATGTGTTGCGGATCAGCACCCGCTTCGATCATCTGGCTTATGAGGTTGGTAGTGATGCCGTGTAACGTGCCTTTCCAACCAGCATGAGCCAACCCAAAGATTCGACATCTGGTGTCGACCACAAAAATGGGCACGCAATCGGCTGTGAAAATCGCGCAGGTGATGCCCGGCTTTGTGCAAACGATGGCATCCGTCGAGTCATAAACACATGCAGGCTCATCGATACTTGCGGGTTCGGCGATTTCGGTCAGCAAGGCAACTGCAGCGGTGTGGCGCTGGTTGAGGAGTACGATCGGTTGGTTTTCTCCGCCCAGCAATTTCTGCATCATCAATACATCTGCGCAACGCCCCTGCGACTGTGCGGTGAGATCACGGGTGGATGATCCATGATTAAGCCACGACAAGTCTGACCACGCATCACATTGCACGAACGGGGCGGTAGACCTGACATCGGCTTGCGGAAAATTAACGCGATCTTTCAAACCTCATCACCCTTTGACTGCCCCCGCCAATGGCCTGCAAGTTGCCCGCATGCTGCACCTACATCGAGACCCTTCGAGTAACGAACGCTGACGGAATGGTTCTCGGATAAAAGGACTTCCTGAAAGCGTCTCACGCTTGATTCTTCGGGCCGTCGGAAGGGGAGATGGGGGTCGGGGTTCCATGGGATGAGGTTGATCTTGCAGGGCATCCATCGCAAGATTTGACTCAACCGCCAGGCATCCTCAGGCGAATCATTCACGCCATTCAACAGCACATACTCGAAGGTCACTCTTCGACGTGCTTGAAGGGGAAAACGCCTGCATGCATCCAGCAAAGACGCTATGGGATAGCGGTGGTTGATGGGCATGATCTCATTCCGGGTACGATCATCTGCCGCGTTCAGGGAGATGGCGACATTAACCCCCAGGTCGGCTTCACCAAGTCGCTCGATTCCGGGCAAAATCCCGGCCGTTGAAACGGTTATTCGTCGGGGAGTCATGCCGATGCCATCGGGCTCCGTGAGCACATTCAGAGCCGGGATGACTTCATCGAGATTCAGCATGGGTTCGCCCATGCCCATAAAGACAAGGTTACGCGGGAATTCTCCATGGACGAGTTTGCGGGAAAGCAGAACCTGAGAAAGAATTTCTGCCCGCGTCATCTGCCGTTGAAAACCACCGAACCCGGTCATGCAAAATGTGCAGCCAACGGCGCACCCTACCTGCGATGAAATACACATCGTAAACCAGTCACGCTCTGGCATGAGGACGCTCTCGACTATTTTACCATCGGAGAGTTCATACAAAATCTTCTTTGATCCATCCGACGATTCTCGAATGGAAGCGATGGAGTCGTGGCCGAGTTCGCAATGTTCTCTCAGCCAGTCACGAAATCCGGCCGGGAGATTTTTCATCTCGTCGAGGGAAATGGCCGCTTTGTTATAGAGCCAATGATGGAGCTGCTTCCCGCGGAAAGAGGGGAAACCAGCGTCTTTGGCCAGAGCTTGGAGTTCTCCCGAATCCATTCCAACAAGGATAGGGCGATTCGGAGGGGGCATCTGCTGGTCTGCGGAATCAATCATTGGCGTTTGAGCTGGCTGTTTAGATTCCAGGTGCGACGGACGCACCAATTTTTTCCACCAAGTTCAACGCAACTTCAGTAAAAACCTTCGCCTGAAGTGAATCCGGATCTGCCGTCACAATCGGCTCACCGCTGTCGCCCGCTACTCGCACGGCGGCGGAGAGGGGGATTTCACCGAGGAACGGGATTCCGTAGTTTTCAGCCAGCATTTGGCCCCCACCCTGCCCAAAGATGTATGCCTTCTCATCACATTTTTGGCACTGGAAATAGCTCATGTTTTCGATGACGCCGAGAATGGGAACGTTCTGGGCCTTAAACATCATCAAACCTTTGCGAACGTCCTGAATCGCCACCGCTTGAGGAGTAGTCACACAAACAACACCGGTAACCTGGACCAATTGTATCAGAGAGATTTGCACGTCGCCAGTGCCGGGGGGAAGATCCACGATCAGATAATCCAACTCGCCCCAATCCACCTGGCCCAGGAATTGGCGCAGCGCGCTGTTAAGCATCGGGCCGCGCCAGACCACTGGTTGGTCGT
This sequence comes from candidate division BRC1 bacterium HGW-BRC1-1, assembly GCA_002842095.1. Classification (GTDB taxonomy): domain Bacteria; phylum Sumerlaeota; class Sumerlaeia; order Sumerlaeales; family Sumerlaeaceae; genus HGW-BRC1-1. The sequence continues at coordinate 347,086 of PHCB01000008.1, read as the reverse complement.
CATCAATGAGGAAGCCCATCGACATAACCTTTAATCCAAGTCGCTTCAGAGGAACAATCATGTCAACCTGACCACCATCGTTCGTCGGATGGGAAACAACCTCGGGACGTGCGTCCAATAGTCCGAGCATCAGAGGCACATTGGGTCCGTAGATGTCGGCATCCAGAAGGCCAACGCGGTGTCCGGCCTGCGCCAGTGCAACAGCGAGATTTACTGACACCGTCGACTTGCCAACACCGCCCTTGCCCGACGCGACACCTATGATGTTTTTCACCCCTTTGGCGAGGTCCTGCCTTGGCGGAGGTCCATCGTGATCATGAGAGTGTCCGTGGGCCGCTGCACCGTCTCCGGTGTCGACCGAAACTTTTTTTACTCCGGGCAGCATGATCAAAGCTGTCTTAATGTCAGACTCGAGTTTAGGTCTCGAAGCGGCAGCTTCCTCTTTCACTTCGATGCGCATGCTTACTTCCCCGGATGCCTCGATGACGAGGTCACGTACCATGTTCAACGAAACGATATCTCGCTGCATATCGGGATCGATGACGGTGCGTAAGGCTTGTAGAACCACGGCTTCAGTGGGTGGGGGAGTTGGCGGCATGTTATCCTCGGGATGCGTGTTGGTTGCAGTGTTTGGTCTACCGACACATGCTTCCGGAATTCTCAAAACACCTGAGCTGAACTGAATCAAGCACCCCGCTTCAGGCGTTTCCAGACACGGTGCAAAACAGATATCCCACCTGAAGGACTCGTTGAACCCGTAAGCATTTCGCCCAGCATGTGTGTGAGTTGCGAGTCAGTGTGAGAACCCGTGACAGCCTTGCCAGCAACAATATCTTCGCGACGATCACCAGCGAACTGCGGCGTTTCTGCCCAGGCAAGCATGGGGGCGAAAACCCGCTCTTCAGCGTAGTTCTTGTCGAAGTAAGCTTGCGCCGCCTTGGTTTTGTTTTTAATTTCGGAGCCACCGGCAGCCACCTTGAGTATCGCCGCCACAAGCCCATCAACATCCCCTGCCTTGTGACTATGGACCAAGTCGCGTTCCACCAGTTCGCGCGTGAGTTCGCACTGTTCGGTGCAGATAATTGGAATTCCGAAATCGAGCCAATCATTAAGGCGAGTCCGCGCACCCAGTTCTCCTTCATACGAAAACCGATCGGTCACGATGGTGGCGTCGGCCTGGCGATAGAACGCGGGGATTTCCTCTGAATCGCGCCACCCAAGAAAACGGAAACGACCATTGAGATCCGAAGCAAGCGCGAGGTCCTCAAACTTTTTGAAGCTGAGCGTATCATGCCCCTCGATAGCTCCGCCGGTGGAGACGAAATAAATTGAGGGGTTCTCGCGCATGGCGCGTTCCAGGGCGTAGAAAAGAGTTTCCGGGTCACACCAGGTGTTGTAGCCACCGGACCACAGCACCATGAATGACTCGGAGGGGATGTAGCCCCCCTTCACCTGAAAATTTCGGGGAAGCCCCATGTCGCGTACAGCGCGCGAGCAATTGGGGATGGAGAAAACGAGCTCTTCACCACAAGTGAATTCGTTTAATCTGCCTGCAAATCCAAGCTGTCCGATAAGCGCATTCTTCTGCGGCTGAGTGGCCGTGCTGAATCGGTCGCCACATGCGAGGCCTTTCAGATACATCCGCCATTGTTTTAAAAGGGTGTCATCGTTTTCATGAACATTCCCCTGAAGTTGCTTCTCCGCAAAGGGATCACCATTGTAATCGAGCCAAAGGGGAATGTGAAGAGGGATGTCTGCTGCGACGCTGTTCATGATGTCGGTTGTGGAAATACAGCACTCAAAATCCATGTGATTGTGAAGCGTGGCGAGGGCAGCGGGGGAGTTCACCTCGTCATAATTTAGATGATACAACCGGATGTTCGGCCCGGCTTCTTCCATATGGGCCGTGTTTTTTTCGGCACTCTTACTTGTGAATTCTCCGAAATTTATAAGACCCACGCAAACCTCGTGACGACGATTCGCGAGCAACTTGGCAATCTGCCAGGTCCGCATTCCGGGCGCATGAAGGCGTGCTGCGTTATCGACAGGAAGCGGTCCGACACCCAACACGAGAATGTTGCTCATGGTTCAGCGCCGCTGGCCATGGGATGTCATGATGCAGCCGCGTCCGTTTCAGGTGAGGTAGGCGTTTTCGCTGGTGCGGGGACAGCCTTGTCAGGCGCGGGGGCAGATGCATCAGCGGCTGCCGGTGGTGGTTTCGGCGGCGGATTCTTTTTTTCGTCCGCCGATGGCTTCCACTCGATTCTTTCTCCGGTGGGCGATTGCATCTGGCGTTCATCCCAGAGCTTCACGAAATCCACCGAGGCTGAGGGGCTGTCATAGGAGGCGAGATCATAAGATTGCCCCATGTGGATGCAACTCGTGGGGCATGGTTCCACGCAAAGAGCACAAAAAATGCATCGATTGTAATCGATCTCGTAACGGGTCATCTCGGCGTTTTTGCCTTTCCCGATACTCTCGATGTAGATGCAATCCACCGGGCAGGCCACCGCGCACATGTCGCAGGCGATGCACTTATCTTTTTCGTACACATGGATGCCGCGGTAACCGACAGGAACATCGGGCTTCTCGGTCGGATATTGCAGGGTCACGGGCTTCTTGAAAAGATAACGTCCGGTCACACCCAAGCCAACCAGAGTTGTCTTCACCGAATTATAAATGTTAAATACATACTTCCCCATGGGAGAGGGGGAGGGTGCCACGCTCATGCCGACCTCCAAAAACTTCATCCGTATGAAACCTATGGTTCCAACAGCTTTCAATAGCTTTCAACAGGTGTGAACCGTCCGAACCGGATGTCGATAGTTAAATGACTACCGAGAATCTGGTTGGTCAATCACCCGGCGGCACCAAACAACGTGTGTGCATGAGCGTCGGTGACTCGGACCTGCACGAGTTGGCCGATCATTTCGGGAATTCCCGCAAAAACTACGGACTTGTCACCGGTGGTTCGTCCCACCATCTCCAACTCAGATCGCTTGGATACACCCTCGACCAGCACCTCAACGCTGGAACCAATCAACGCTTGGTTGATTTCAGCACTGATGACTTCCTGACGTCCAAGACAACGTTGGAGCCGGTGTTTTTTTTGCTCGTCCGGAATGGAGTCGCGCCATGTGGCCGCCTTCGTGCCTTCCCGGGGGCTGTACATGAACGCGAAGGCACTATCCCAGCGCGCCTGATTCAGCAAATCGTAAGTGGCTTCAAAATCTTCCTCGGTTTCATCGGGAAAACCGAGGATCAGATCTGTGGTTATGGCCGCGCCCGGTATCCGAGAGCGGACACGAGCCAGCAAATCCAGATAATCATCCTTGGTGTAGAACCGTTTCATGCGCCGCAGAACGCGGTTCGAGCCGGCTTGCACGGGCAGGTGGAAGCTGTCGCAGACTTTGTCGAGTTGCGCAACGGCATCGAGCAGTTTGTCGGGACAATCCTTGGGGTGGCTGGTGATAAAACGAATTCTGCGGAGGCCATCAACCGCGTTCACTGCTTCGAGGAGATCAGAAAAATCGGCCCCGTTCCAGCGGTATGAATTTACATTCTGGCCGAGCAATTGCACCTCAACATAACCCATGCGAACCAGACGTCGGACTTCGTCGACGATCTCGGGCAGGGGACGGCTCACTTCGCGCCCACGGGTTTTGGGCACAATGCAGAAGGTGCAAAAGTTGTTGCAGCCATACATGGCCGTAACGAGCGCCTTGATGTCGTGTTTGCGGTGGACCGTTTCGTCGCGCAAGAATACGGGCTTGTCCACATCGCCGATCGCAATCACGCGTTCGCCGGTGGTTATAGCCTGATCCAGCAATTCTCCCAGGCGAAATAAATCGCGGGTACCGACGACCAGGTCCGCATGGGGCACGGCTTTCAGGACCGTGTCGCCATCGCGTTGAGCGAGACAACCCGTGACTCCGATCAGTTTGCCGGGCCGGGTTTTGCGGTCGGTCGACATCCCTGCCAGGCGCCCAACTGCACGTTCCTCCGCTCCCTCGCGCACCACGCACGTATTTACCAGTACGAGATCAGCCTCCTGTTCGGTGGCCACACGTGTAAGACCCCGCGCATCCAGAATTCCCGACATGATTTCGGAATCGTTATCGTTCATCTGACACCCATAGGTGACGATGTGGTACGTACGCCGCTGTATTGTGGGGGTGGATTTATCCATGCTCGTAATCTATCGAAGTTACGAATCGGGCTGTCCAAAATTCCGAAAGGACGTTTTACAAAAAAACCATTTGGCTTGCGAGAGAATCGTGCCATGGAATCGTTAAACAATCTCACACGAAAACAAGGGGTGCCCCGTGGCCTTGAAGTACATTCCCGTATCGGACCTGAAAAGCGGTGCCAAGTTGGAAGCGGTTTATCTGATGGCTTCCTGCCAGACCCGTCCCAAAAAGGATGGAACGTCTTTTCTCACGATGTCCCTGGTTGATGCCACCGGTAAAATATCAGGTGTGATGTGGGACAATTTCGACGCGGTAACATCCGGGCGTTTGAAAGAAAACGACTACGTGGAAGTGGGGGGGGAAGTTCTTACCTACAACAACCAGCTTCAGTTCCGCGTGGCCCGGATCGCAAAGGTCGAGGACAGCGCCATCGATCCGGCCTTTTTCATTCCCACATCCCCAATACCGTTGGAGAAGCTGGAGGAAGATTTCTGGGCACTCGTAGACGAAATCACCGATCCGGATTACCATGCGCTGATCGATACGATTTTCAAGTCCCCTGAATTCTGGGCGAAGTTTCGTATCGCGCCAAGCGCGCGCTCCATGCACCAGGCCTACCTTGGCGGGCTTCTCGAGCACACGCTGTGCGTGACCCGAAATGCTTTGAAACTCGCCGACAACTATCCTTCTGCCAACCGGTCGCTACTCATTGCCGGGTCGTTGCTCCATGACATGGGAAAAACTCTGGAGTATTCCTTCGACAAGAAAATCGGCTATACCGACGCAGGACGTCTTATCGGGCACATCACCATGGGGGCGGCTCTGGTGGAACTTCACGCCTCTCTTCTGCCGGGATTCCCCCATGCGAAGAAAATCTTCGTGCAGCACATGATCATCAGTCATCATGGCTTCTATGAATTTGGTTCGCCCAAACGTCCCAAGACCCTCGAAGCACTTCTGCTTCATCACGCCGACGTGGCCGACGCGCAGATTTCCAATTATATGGAGTATTGCGCTGCGGCAGAAAAGAACGGTACTCGATGGGAGTACAGCAACATGTTCGAGCGTTACATGTTTGCCGGCGATCGGATTGAGGGCGGTAACGTTATGCGCGAAATAGCTTACCCGGCGCAGTTGCGTGATCGCCACCAGGAGGCCGTCGATGATCGGCAGAACGCTGATCTGGCAGATTCCGCGATAGAAGAAACTTTTTTTGCCCCAAACCCGGATTCTGCCGGATAAATCCGAGCGTCCACAGACTATAGCTGCACCAAATCATTTCATCTAACAACCTTCGAAAGACACGAACATGCCTTTTTCTGTATCAAATCGATTGTCCGCTTTGCCGCCCTACCCCTTTGTTGAGCTCGACCGCATGAAGCGTGAAGCAATGGAGAGGGGAGTGGACATCATTAATCTCGGGATAGGAGATCCCGATCAACCCACCCCCGATATTATTATCGATGCATTAACCGAGGCCGCACACAATCCGGCCAATCACCAATATCCCCTGGGTTCTGGTCTCACGGATTTTCGGCGTGAGGTGGCTGATTATTACGAACGTCAGCACGCTGTCAGCCTGAACGCCGACAAGGAAGCGGGCGCTCTCATTGGTTCAAAAGAGGGCATAGCTCACCTTCCCCTCGCTTTCATTAATCCCGGAGACGTGGTGCTGTTCCCTGATCCCGGATATCCTGTGTACCAATCGGCGACACTTTTTGCCGGTGGCATACCGGTGGCGATGCCGCTACTGAAAGAAAACGATTTCCTGCCAGATCTGGATGCGATACCGCAGGACGTCCTGCAGCGCACACGACTCATGTTCTTGAATTATCCAAACAATCCGACGGCCGCTCTCGCCACCATGGAGTTCTTTGAGAAGGTCGTCCGAATGGCGAAGCAATATGGCTTCATCGTAGCCCATGATGCTGCTTATCTCGACATTGTTTTTGGCGCTAAAAAAGCCCTCAGTTTTCTTTCGGTTCCAGGGGCATCAGATGTGGGCATCGAATTGCATAGTCTTTCCAAAACGTTCAATATGACCGGTTGGAGAATTGGTTTTGCTGCGGGTCATCCAGACCTCGTGTCGGGCCTTATGGCTGTGAAAGCCAATATCGACTCCGGCGTTTTCAATGCAGTCCAACGGGCCAGCATCGCCGCACTCAGGAATTATGACAAGCTGTTTCCTTCCATCGTTTCGGTTTATGAAGGGCGAGTGAAGGTTTTGGCTGAGGGCATCCGCTCTCTCGGGTGGACCGATTTCACAACTCCTCAGGCAACATTCTATGTGTGGGTTCGCAATCGGGGCAATCGCTCTTCCCTTGAAATGACCCGAACCTTGATTGAAGAATGTGGCATTGTAACCACGCCCGGCACGGCATTCGGCCCCAGCGGAGAGGGTTACTTCCGAATCGCGCTCACCACAAACGAAGACCGACTCCGTGAAGCATGTAAAAGGATGGAGAACGCGGGACTATGAAAAAACGACTATTTCTTTTTAAGAGTCTGCTCCAGCAACTCGCCGTATTGGCGACTTGCTTTCTGACAATCTCCGCAGTTTCTGCCGCGACGACCGAAACCGAAGTGCTGAAGGAAGCTATAGCGTATCACGAAAAGGATGAAATCTCCGTTCCACTGACGCCCGTCAGTCCGGTTGATGCTTTAACATCGGCATTGCCCAATCTGCCGGAACCCAACCGCTCCATCGTCAAAGCCCTGTTGCAATATCCAAGGGATGGACGCCACAAGTATTGGTGGCCCCGGAAGGGTGAAAGCACCTACGATGGCAGCACAACGGATGTTTTAATCAATGGACTTGTCGTAATGAAAGGTGAGCCCAAAGCCCGTTCGTTCTGCTGCGGCCTCACCCTCGAAGTCTTTTACGATATTTTGAAAGACCTGCCGGGAGGGCCTCAGCGGATTCCCGATCAAAAAGCTGCAGACGATTTTAAGAAGCTCTGGTTCTGCGAGGCCATCAATGCCAACGGGCCCGGTGATGCACTTGTCGCTGCCGGCATGGGCAGAGTGATCACCAACCCCAAAGAGGTTCTTCCGGGAGACTTTGTGCAACTTTGGAGGCATTCCAAGACGGGGCATTCCGTGATCTTTGTGGGATGGGCATACGACACTTCCGGCAGACCAGTCGGTATGCATTACTGGAGCACCCAGGAGGGCACCAGGGGGATTCATTTCAACACGGAACTCTTTGGGAATTCGGGTAAATCAGTTGATCTGAAAAAAACTGGTTTCACGCGTTTGCTGCCACCGGACCAATGGAAGCCGACCATCAATCACCCCTGATCTGGTTCGATAAATGGTCATTGCATCAGTCTGGTCAGACCTTGTAGTTCATTCTTTGTATTTTCAGGACCGAAAGGCGTATCCGTCATGCTTGAAATGAACGAAATGCTGAAGCTCGTGGTTGAGCGTGAGGCATCGGATCTCCATATTTCCGTTGGTAAACCGGCCGTCATGCGGCTCCACGGAACTCTCGATATCGTCGATCCTGACGTTATCACCCCCGACGATTCCGACCGGCTGATGCGCGAAATCACCCCCCCTCGTTATCAGCAAATGATTCAGGAAACAGGCGGCGCCGACTTTGCCTATGCATACAGCGACATGGCTCGCTTCCGGTGCGCAGTCTTTCGGTGTCGCGGTAACATTTCCATCGTTATGCGTCTTATCCCTTCCAAGCTATTGACCTTCGACCAGCTCGGTCTGCCCCGCGACTCCATCATGGAAGTTCTTAACGCCCACCGCGGACTGGTTCTCGTAACCGGCCCGACCGGCTCCGGCAAGACCACCTCACTTGCCACGATGATCGACTATATCAACTCCGAGCGCTACTGCCACATCATCACGGTGGAAGATCCGCTGGAATATACGCACCCCCATAAAAAATCCATCGTAAGCCACCGTGAGCTTCACGTCGACACCCCGTCATTCGCCTTCGCCCTGCGTGGTGCTTTGCGACAGGATCCTGACGTCATTCTCGTGGGCGAAATGCGCGACTTGGAAACCACGGAGGCAGCCATTACCGCGGCAGAAACAGGCCACTTGGTTTTCGGCACGCTTCACACTATCTCAGCCTCGGAAACGATGAACCGTGTCATTGACCAGTTCCCTGTGAATCAGCAGGAGCAGATTCGTGCCGTGCTCTCGGTAGCCTTGCGCACCATTATCGCGCAAACGCTTCTGCCGCGAGCGAGCGGACGAGGACGTATTGCAGCTTATGAAATTCTCCATAACACGCCGGCCGTCGCCAACCTGATCCGCGAGAAAAAGATTAACCGCATTATCTCAACGATTCAAACCAGCGCCAAGCAGGGCATGATCACCATGGACGATTATCTGCTCACGCTGTACAAGCGCGGTCTCATCGCCGGCGAAGTCTGTCTCGAACGCTGCCACTTCCCCGCAGACATGCGCGAGAAGATGATGGCAATGCTTTCGGCTGAAAACCAGGCGGAACAGGCAGCCGGCTGATTCTCAGGGCTGAACGCTCAGCCCTTCAGCAGCTCGTCGTAAAACCCAAGCATCCCCTGGATGTAAGCATCGTTTGAAAACAGAGCGCGGACGCGATCCCGTCCGCGCTCTCCCATTTTGCGGGCAGCATGCGGATCGACTGCGAGTCGTTGAATGGCGGCTGCCATTTGTTCGATGTTTCGCGGCTCAACCAAAAGGCCTGTAACATTCTCCTCCACTGCTTCGGGGTTTCCACCAACCCGCGTTGCGATGACCGGAAGAGCAGAAGCCATGGCCTCAAGTATTACGTTGGAGAAGCCTTCCTCATGAGATGCGCTGACGAGCGCGTCAAACCCCGACATTACTTCAGGGATATCTGATCTGGCACCGACTAAGCGGATGCGATCTTGCAACTGGGCAGCGTCGATCTTGCGCTGCAATTCTGGACCAATACCATCGTCGCGACCAATGAAGACACACGATAAGTGGGGGATGGTTTCGCTGCAGAGACGGATGGCAGCAATGAGGTCTGAATGACCTTTGTAAGCGTTGAGGTTCGCCACCACACCCAGCAGAAAAGTCGCAGGACCGGCGCCGAATTCCTCCCGGATACGCGTCCGATTTCCAACGGCGAGATAATCGTCGATCTGGATTCCATTGTAAATGACACGCATCCGCTCCCGCGGAATGGGCTCCCGTCGGGCGACATCCTCAACGATGCCCAGGCTCTTGCAATGAACGAGTTGAAACCAACGGTCCGTGATGCTCTCCGCCGCCGCCAGTAGACGGCTCGAATCGCGATAATTCGCCAGCGATAGTTTCGAACAACAAAGGTGGGGAACTCCGGCCAGGCAGGCTGCAACCGCGCCATAAATGTTACAAGCCGGAATCATGGTGTGGAAAATCTCAATCCGCTCATGGCGGAGGAATCTGACCAATCGTTGGATAACACCCGGAAGCGAGGCTGCCGTGCGCCACCATTGGTTCCCGTGGGTGGTTCGCCGGGCATAACCGAGGTCGAATAGATGAGCTCCGGTGGAACGAACCTCTTCTTCGAGGGGGCCAAATCCGGACAGGCAAATAACATGCACGTCAAAACGCTCCGGAGGCAAACCACGCAACAGCGCAGCAAGCGCTCGCTCGGTTCCACCGACTTCTAACCCGGGCAGAAAAAACGCCAGTCGGGCTCGCGGAGCAATCGCGGGGGAGGGGTGAGACGTGTCATTGAATTTCACAGCACGATATGCCTTAAGTAGCACCGATGATCGGTCAAGTGGAATTACAAGAATTGGGTGCCAACGACGCCTTGAAGGTGATCGAAAGGCTGAAAGCAGCGGGCCACGAAGGGTTACTCGTGGGCGGATGTGTTCGTGACATCCTGCTGAATCGAAAGCCCGAGGATTTTGACGTGGCCACGAGTGCCTTGCCAGATCAGGTTATCCGCCTCTTCCCCCGAACGATCGATATCGGTCAGGCCTTCGGAGTCATTCTGGTACTTCCCGATAATCCTAAGGACACTTCGCCGCCCATCGAGGTCGCTACTTTCCGCGAGGAAAGCGGTTATTCGGACCATCGCCATCCGGACCGCATCGTTTTCAGCAACGCACGGGCGGATGCTTTGCGGCGCGATTTTACCATGAACGGCATGTTCCTCGACACCGCCACGTTCAAGCTGCTCGATTTTGTGAATGGCGAGTCGGACCTTCGAGCGGGTTTGCTGCGGGCTATAGGTGATCCCAAGGAACGCTTTGCGGAGGATGCTCTTCGGATTCTCCGAGCCGCGCGATTTGCGGCTGGATTTGACATGGAAATCGTATCCGAAACCCGGGTTGCCGCGGCAGAAGCCGCCACAACGCTGGCACACATCAGTGCGGAACGAATTCGCGATGAGTTGATAAAGGGATTAACCCGTCCGCATCCGGATCGGTTTCTCCGACTGATGCACGAGCTGGGAATCCTTGATGTCATTCTGCCTGAGGTCGCGGCTCTGGCAGGTTGCACCCAACCGGCCCAATTCCATCCGGAAGGTGATGTAATGGTTCACACCGAGTTGGTCCTTGCGAACCTCCCTCCCGATCCGCCCCCTGCGCTGGCATTGGCAGCGTTACTGCATGACATCGGAAAGCCGCCGACCCGGACTGTGTCGGACCGCATTCGCTTCAACGATCATCATCGTGTGGGCGGAGATATGGCCGAAGTTATTTGTCGGCGCCTGGCAATCCCCAACACTGTGCGCCAGGATGTGGTTGCCATGGTGCACCGCCACATGAGCTTCATGCACCTGCAACGCATGAAGCAGAGCACCTACACGCGATTCCTCGCGGCACAAACCATCGATATGGAAATCGCCCTGCATCGCGCAGACTGTCTCGCGTCTCATGGCGATACGGCGAATTGCGATCTCGCTTTGGGCCGCATTGAAGAGTTGAAGCAGCAGGGAAACGGGACCGTCCTAGCCCCGCCCTTGATAACCGGTAAAGACCTCAAAGCCCTGGGGCTGCCCACCGGCCCCGCCTATCGGAAAGTCCTGCGAGAGGTGCACGATGCCCAACTCGATGGAAGGGTGCTAAACCGCGAATCTGCTCTGGAAATGGCTCAGAACCTCTTCAGTGAGTTCACGCGGAACTCAGATTCGTCCTTCTGAAAAGAAGGATGCTTCGTGCCGATAACCAACTCGAAGCATCCTGTACCCGAACTATTGAAACGAAGCCTCAGGGCGTATTGATTACTGCCTTCAAGACGCCTGTTTTCGAGCTTGCCTCGGCCGGATTTTTTGCAGCGAACTTCACCGAAGGTTTCTTCTCTTTGGCCATAACCTGCGCGGCATTCTTAACTGTGGCGAGGTTGAGTGAGGTTGCAGAGACCGGCACCGGCACCTGCGCCAGCTCCGCAGACCATTGTGAACCCTCCATCAAGTGCATGCCAGGCCTTATATCTGATGTCTTGACGACCAGACAACGCTTGCATTACAATTCATTTAACATCATAAACGATGCTCAGAGAAGTTCTAAATGAAACAACTCATCTGTTCGAAGGCGTTTACGATGGTTTCAAGTTTAAGGCTGACAGATTACGGACCCCCTTTCTGCTACCGCATGCAGAGCGGACTCGTCGTTTTGCAGAGTGTTACGCAATCGCCGACCCTCGACATCCTCCGGCCCTGAACACAACGCGCCAAGATGGGAACATAATGGACCTCGGTATTCGCTGGTCCAAAACATGGGAATGGAGGAATCACACCATGAGGAATCATCGGGTCTGCCTACGGACAGGCCTTGCATACCTCGCTCAAGCCGCGGTCGTGGCAGTTTGCTTGGCGGCATCGGCACCTGCCGGCGCCGGCGGCTACCTGGCCGTCACCAGCGGCGGTGTACCGTACAAATGGGCACCACCGATCACGTTGAACTACGACCTCGGACCGCTCAGCGCCACACAGAATAACGCTGCTGGTGTTGCACTGGTTAATTCGGCGGTTGCCGTGTGGGCCACAGCGAACGTGCCAACCTGCGCACTATCGTTCACGGTGGGAACGCCGCTAAGCGAAGATCACGGCGATGGCCTTGGGACGGATCCTAATTATGACGAGACCGTGGCCGACGGTATCACTCCCGTTATTTTTGATCAAAGCGGAATACTCACATCCGGTCTCTTTGCTGGGGCGCAAAATCAGGTGCTCGGCTTCGCAGGTCCGACTTTCGTCGTGGGCACCACGATTGTTGAGGGGCAGGTCGTCCTAAACGGTCTTTTTATCGACGGTAACGCGTTGCCATCGGATGTAACTACAACCGAATTTCAAGGTGTGATCACGCATGAGGTGGGTCACATGCTCAATCTCGATCACGCATTATTCAATGGCAGCTACGGTTTCCCCGGAGTCCCCGACGCAATCATCGATCTTTCGGCAATGCCCACGATGTACCCGTTTGTGCATGGGGACATTGGTGATCTGGAAGATGATGATCGTGCATGGATTTCCAGCCTGTACCCAACGGGGGCATTTATCAGCCTTCATTCGATCTCCGGGCAAGTGATTTCACCGACCAGCACGACCCTCAACGGCGTTAACGTGATCGCTCGACAGGCGGCGAGCCCCAAACGAACCGTCAGTTGCGTTAGCGGCTACCTTGATGGAACACCCACTATTACGCCCGATGGTATTTACATGATTCCAGGACTGGACCCGGCTACCACATGGACGCTCGAATTTGAGCAGATTCCCACAGACTTTTCCGGAGGATCCAGCGTTGGTCCCATCGATCCTCCGCTGACGTTACCCGCGCCGGCAGAGTATATCAACGAACCCTTGGTGGAGACTAACAGCGATCCCATTGAGATCTCCACCAGCTTTGAACTTACGACTGGTTCGCGCACCGGCATCAATGCATACCTGAACGCATCGTATCCCGCGGCGATCAACGTGTCTGAGGTCGACCCCCCGGGGTTTACTTTCCCTGGCGAAGCCATGGAGATCAAAACCGCGAAACCTGGCTCGGTGATGACCATCAGTGGCAATGCCTTACAGGGCGAGGGCGGAAATGTGGACCTTCTGGGTGGTGACCCCATCGAGGATTGGTATGCGTTTAAGCCTAACACGGCGATGCGCATTACGCGCATAACGCTCCAACCGGCGGCGGGAGATGACTCCGACCTCTACCTGTGCACATTCGACGGATCGACTTTAAAAACAGCTGACGCAAGTCTGAACATTGGCCAAGGGGTGACAGACGAAATCACCGGCGTTTTCGACACCACGCTGTTCCCCAACCAAACCGCATACATCGGTGTGTCCACATACACGGGTGAGCCTGGTGGAAATTACACTCTGACCATTGAGGGAACATTCTCCAGCATCGACAGCGTAGCACTCGATTCAATCCCCGGTGGAGCAATTGATGCCGGATCGGGCAGCTTCACCATCAAGGGGCGCGGCTTTAAGAACGCAAATGGTGCGCCCAGCGTGACATTGGGCGATCCCCTTATTCAAGTGACGGGTGTCACGTTTGTTAATTCCACGCAGCTGAATGTGTCGATCAACAGACTCTCTGGCTGGATCCCCAGTGTTACAACGGTGAAAGTACAAAATCAAGGCCTCGATGGTGGATACGCCGGCCGTCTTTTCGACATCGGCACCGTGCCCGTCTCGCTGACGAGCTTCGAAGTCGAATGATCAGGATAAGAAAGGAACAGAAAATGAAAACGATGAAGAAGTTCCTCGCGGGTTGTGCAATAGCCACTTTGCTGGTCAGCGCGGCGGGCATTGCGAACGCCGTAAGCATGCTGCCTGTGAACCTTGCGCAGATCGTTGAAAACACTGAGAAAGCCTTTGTGGGCACCATCCAGAGCGTGGAGGTGGTGGAGACACCCAATGGCTGGGCAGAGAAGGTTACCGCCACCGTGAAGGAAGCCGTGCTGGGCGAAGTGAAAGCGGGTGACACCGTTTCGTGGTTGCAGTACCGCATGGGTGAAGTGGCCCGACTGGCGGGCATGCCCAAGTACGCGGCAGGCGAAGAGCATCTGATCTTTCTTGCCGGCAAGGGTCTGGGCACCGATTTCCAAGCTGCCTATGGCTTGGGGCAGGGCTCGTTCCGCGTCCATCGCAATGTCGATACCGGCGAGGCGTTTGTGCGTAACGAGTTCATGAACTCGCAATTGTTTAAGGGCGTCGACACGGAGGCGCTGGCCACGGCGATTGTGGATAACGATCCGGTCCAGAGGCGGCTCACCGCTTCCGAAAAGACACGTGTGACCACCCGCCGGGCGGCTCAGTTAACATTGCAGAACTACGGCGCCTCAGACTTGGATGGCATCAAGGCGGCAGCCCAAGCAATGAAGGCGGTGAAGAATCCGTCGGTGAAGTTCGCCGCGAAAGATGGTAAGACCACCGGTGGAAAGAAGGTTTTTGAGGCAGTCGTGGTCTCTCCATCAAATTGATCTATCCACTTCGCGCCGTGGTGCGGAGAAAGTCTTAAATGTGCCGGGTAGGAAGCCGTATGAGCTTCCCATCCGGCACTTCCATGTTTGCGCCGGAGGATTGCTACCCGAACCGCAACGTTTTGAAGGTCAAGGGCGCGGGGCTCTTGTCTACGGGCGGATTGAAGTCTTGAGAGCGTCCACGCGTTTTGCGACCATTTTGTGAACGTGCAGCATTTCGCATGCGACAATGTCAATCAGGTCGCGACGATTCCTGCCACAGCGCTGTAGTCGAAGCCGTGGGCAGCCAAACACTGTGTTGACATTCTGAAAAAGCGCTGCGCATTCAATCAATCGGACATGAGCATAGATAAAGCGGCAGCCCGAGACGTAAAACGTCGGGTCCATTATTTTTCGACGCTGAAACAACGCCAACAGAAGATCGTTGTTGTGACAGCGTACGATTATCCGACGGCACTTGCCGCCGATGCGGCCGGTGCTGATGCAATTCTTGTGGGGGATTCGCTCGGCATGGTGGCTCTCGGCTTCGACAGCACCATCCCCGTTACCGTCGACATGATGGTGCATCACACGGCCGCTGTCCGACGGGGCTCCAAGCTTGCGTTTCTCATCGCCGACCTTCCATTTCTTTCCTATAAAACCTCATCCGCTCAGGCTATGGAAACCGTAGCCAGGCTCATGCAGGAGGGTGGCGCGGAAGCCGTGAAAATGGAGGGTGGGCAAGAAATTGCAGATATCGTGCGTCGCGTTGTGGATGCCGGAGTGCCTGTCATGGGTCACGTGGGTCTGACACCCCAATCGGTTCATAAGCTGGGAGGATACCGCGTTCAAGGCCGGTCGGACGATTCCGCTGAAACCATCCGGCGCGACGCGCTCAGCCTGCAGGAAGCAGGAGTTTTTTCGATCGTACTCGAAGCAATCGACCCCACCCTGGCGAAACAACTTTCCGAAGAACTTACCGTGCCCACCATCGGCATCGGGGCAAGCCGCCATTGCGACGGTCAGGTTCTCGTCATCTCCGATCTCGCCGGCATGCTGCCTGCTTCGCCTCCGAAATTTGCAAAGCAGTATGCCAACCTTCACGAACAAATGACGCAAGCCATCCGCACCTATGCACAGGAAGTGCGTGAGGCCGAGTTTCCCACTGATCGAAACGAATATTAAATAGAACGTACCTCATGGAAAGGCACCAATGAATCAGACTCAAGACAGTTATCGCGGGGCGCTCGTGGGCGCAGGCATCGGTGATGCCCTTGGCGCAACAGTGGATATGCTCAGTCGTACAGAGGTTAAGGAGAAGTTTGGCATACATCGCGATCTGGTGGGTGGCGGACATCTGAAATCCAAACCCGGCGCGTTGAGCGATGACACACAACTTATGGTTCTTGTGGCTGAGTCTCTGGTGGAAAAGGGCGAAACCGACTTGCGTGACATCGCCCGGCGTATGCGCGAATATCACGAAGCGACCACCGGCCAACGCAGCGCGGGGCCAACCACCACTGCGGCTCTGGATGCCATCAAGCCGAAAGGGAAAGACCTGTTTGCCGCGGCACGAAAAGTGTGGCAGGCCAAGGGGGGCGACGTGGCGGGCAACGGTTCTGTGCCGCGCGTGGCGCCGGTTGGAATGTTGCGCAGGGTTCTTGTGAAGGAACTGGTTGTCGACACCATCGGAGTATGTCGACTCACGCACTTCGATCCACGCTGCGTGGATGCGTGTCTTGCTTTCAACTTCGGCATTTCCTACCTGACCTCGGGCAAGGACCCTTCCAAGCTTCTGTTCAAGACTTGGCGCTTCCTGATGGATTCCCGCACAACACGGGAATATCGTGAAGAAGTTGGCGAGGAAGAACCCGAGCAGGACATGGTCAAGGCGCTCAAGTCCGTGAACGATCTTTCGTACAATGACCTTCGCGCGGATGGTCTTGCCATCGAAACAACCCAGGCGGCCTATTGGCTGCTTCTGGAAGCCATCGACTTCGAGGAAGGCTTGGTTCGCGCTGTTAATCTTGGCGGCGACGCAGGCACTTTGGGCGCGATGGCTGGGGCACTACTCGGCGCAAGGTTTGGCGAACAGGCCATTCCCGAACGTTGGTTGGAAGACCTGAAGGCTCGCAAGGAATTGGAAGCGTTAGCCGACAAACTTTGCAAGCTGGGAGAGCCTCAAAAATAATATCTCTGGGCAGGAAGTCCTGCACCTGAGCCCCACTGAGCCAAGCCTTGTGGTTTGGGCATTTGAGCACAAAAAATGAAACTTATCCACAGCCCGAACCAATGATTTTTGTTCTTGCCAATGGGGATTCCACCTTCGGAAGAACGGTTTTACAGGCTCTTCGGGGCAGGAGTGCATCATAAGTCATTCCGTACGAGCAGTTTGCGCTGAATCCGAACAGCTTCAACCTTTTTGAGGAATTAAGAATCAGAACCATCGGCACTCTGCATCAAACTTCACCACAGGATATCCCCAGGAAGTTAATTCGTCGAGGAATCAACCTATGCTACTCGCTAAAATAGTCGGCAACGTCGTGGCTACTCAGAAGGACGAGGGAATGAACGGTTTCAAGCTGCTCATTGCTCAGAGCCTTGATTTGCAGATGAATCTGACATCGAGTTATGTCGTGGCTTGCGATGCCGTGGGGGCCGGTTTGGGTGAGGTGGTTATTGTAGTGCAGGGGAGTAGTGCCCGACTAACGGACCAAACGCGAAATAAGCCAGTGGATGCAGCGATTATCGCCATCGTTGATTCTGTGAAAATTGGTGGGGACAGCGTTTACACGAAATCGAATGAAACGATGAACGCTGCGCGGTGAAGTTTTTCAAAGAGTGTCGATTTTTCACCTGCTCATCGTCTCCGTTTTCTTCCCCTGACACCACTTTTCACGCACTAACACCGCTCGTCATTTGGTGTGTTATGATAATGGTCGCCAGCAGTATTCCGGGTGACCGTTACCCCGACGTGAACTTCAACCAGGCTGATAAATCCGTGCATGCATTGTTGTTTTTCGGGCTGGGCTGGCTTGCT
Source organism: candidate division BRC1 bacterium HGW-BRC1-1 (assembly GCA_002842095.1). Taxonomy (GTDB): domain Bacteria; phylum Sumerlaeota; class Sumerlaeia; order Sumerlaeales; family Sumerlaeaceae; genus HGW-BRC1-1. Next base: position 329,479 of record PHCB01000008.1, on the reverse strand, counting down.
GCGCGCGCGTGGCGCCTCAACTCGTCTGCCCTCGGGTTTCCTGTGTCTGCTGATTTTCGTGCCCTGGCCTTCGCCGGTTCCTTTGGCATTCTCGACGAACTCCACCAGATCTTCGTTCCGCACCGAAGCTGCACTTTTTCAGATGTTATTGTCGATTTCGTAGCTGCCGCCGGAGGGATTGCCGCCTGGCACCTTTACCGCCGCGCCCGCGGGGGCTATCCCTTCTTCTCCTGAACCAATCGGAAATCGAGGTTTTGCCATTGCAACCAAGCATCGGCCAAGACAGGCTCTGATCCCATCATGCCGATAACTCTTCAATCTCAGGGGATGCTTATTGTCCTCGCGGCTCCATCCGGCGGCGGAAAGAGCACCGTCGCCCGTGCGCTGCTGGAATCCGACTCACAGCTTGCTTACTCCATTTCCACGACAACCCGCCCTCCCCGCCATGACGAACTCGATGGGATTCATTATAATTTCGTCACGGAAGAAAAATTTAGGGACCTCATCGCAGCCGACTCATTCTACGAATGGGCGAGGGTTCACGACAACTTTTATGGTACGCGTCGTGATGTCGTCGATGCCAGGTTGGCTCAAGGGGTCGACGTGGTAATGGATCTCGACGTTACGGGAAGCCTGAATGTTAAAAAGGCGAACCTCGGGGCGGTTCTCATTTTTATCCTTCCCCCGTCATTCGCTGTTCTGGAAGAACGCCTCCGGCGCCGTGGCACCGACGATGAAGCCGTTATCCTGAAACGTCTGCGAAACGCTCGCATGGAAGTTCACTTCGCCGAAAAGTACGACTATGTGGTAGTGAATGATGAGATCGAAAAAACCATTTCCACCATACGCCTGATTGTGGAAGCGGAGCGCCACAGTGCCAATCATCAGACCATGACCATCAGCGATGAGGATGCGGATTCGTCGGTTTAGGATTAAAACGGATGGCGGGTTAATCTCTTAGTTCAGAGGTTTTTTCGAGCCTTCCTCTGGACTGTAAGAGACTACGCAATTTCTTCCTGCGGCCTTGGCACGGTACAAGGCTTTGTCAGCGCGTTCGAGAAGTGCTTCCTCGGTGCAATCTTCATCATCGTCCTCAAAGGCCGATGCCACGCCAATGCTGACAGTGACTGCAATGGGTTCGCCTTCATGCATTACGTTCATTTTTTCGATGGCGTCACGAGCCCTTTCCGCGACGCGCATGGCACCGCGCATCTTGGTTTCGGGCATTAACACACAAAATTCTTCCCCACCATAGCGGCAGATAACATCATGCGTCCTCAAGGCGGCCCGCGCTATGGAAGCAAACGATTTCAAAACAGCATCGCCGCCGGCGTGACCATAGCGATCATTGATATTTTTGAAATGATCCAAATCCATCATAGCCACAACCAGTGAGCGTTTGTAACGGCGTGCCCGGGAAATCTCACTGGTATAGATCTCAACAAAACCTCTACGGTTAATCAAACCTGTAAGAGGGTCGGTATGCGCCAATTTAGCCAGCGTGCCGGCCTGCACTTCCAGAACGCGGGCGCGTTCCGCGACTGAAAGTTGAGTCTGTACCCGGGCGAGAAGCACCGGCATTTCCACCGGTTTCATTATATAATCGTTGGCTCCGGTCTGCAGACCGGTAACGATCGTCTCCGTGTCGGTGAGGGCTGATACCAGAATGACTGGGACCCGGGATGTTTTTGATTGTCCGCGGAGTTCCGTGAGGAATTCCAATCCACTCACCTCGGGCATCGAAATATCCAAAAGGATCAAATCCGGCATTTGATGCTTGATGCAGGCTCTGGCTTTCTCGGCAGATCCGGCTCCCACAACATCGTAGCCGGCAATCTGCAAAGCCCGCTGAACGACCATCACATTGGTCTTCTCGTCATCCACCACAAGGATATGCGAGCCCTCGAATGTCTTTAGTTTCGGGTCCGTCATTTCATCCGCACTCGGAATTCGTTGCATGAAATCAAATCATGTAATGCATTATGCATCAGAAATTTGGTCCCCCAGACTGGCAATCGTTTATAATAGAACCAAGCATATTTCAAAAACGCAGAGGTTGCACAACTAAATCCATGAAATCGAATATAGGTGCATTCCACAAAAGGGTGTCAGTTCTCAAGCGAAAAATGAGGGACAGCGGTTTGGACGGCATGATCGTTTCCGATCGAGCCAACGTCTTCTATCTCTCGGGATTTTCGAGTTCTAATTCCATGGTGCTTTTCACCGGGAAACAAACGCTGTTTTTGACTGATTTTCGCTACATCGAAAAGGCCTCCCAAATGGTGACCCACCTCGAGGTCATGCAAGTCGGACAAGGCTTGCTCACCGAAACGGTTAAAATCCTGAAGAAGGCCGCACCGGGTCGCATCGGTTTTGAGCCCAATCTTACCTACCAGGGTTTCCAGACTCTGGCCAAAGGGCTCGGGGTGAAGCGGTTCGTTCCATCCTCGGGGATTCTTTCCACCCTCCGAGCGGTTAAGGACGAGGATGAAATTTCGCTTATCGCAACAAATCAAAAACTGAATCAACGGATATGGCGTAAGGCCATCGAAGCGACAAAGGCGGGGGAGAGCGAACTTTCTATTCGCCGACGCATCCGCATTGCCCTCGATGAAGAGGATGCCGAGGAGGCCTTCGGTACCATCGTGGCAACCGGCCCCAACTCATCACTGCCTCATGCTGAGCCGGGAACTCGCAAGTTGCGCAGGGGCGATTACCTGCTGATAGATATGGGAGTTCGCAAGGCCCACTACCACAGCGACATGACCCGAACCGTCGGGTGGGGCACCACGTCGGCCCGCCATGCCGAAATCTACAACATTGTCCTCGAAGCTCAAAAGAAGGCGCTGGCTATGATAAAACCGGGTGTCCCGGCACGCGAAGTGGATGCCATCGCAAGAAACTTCATCAGCGAGGCTGGTTACGGCGAAGCATTTCAGCATGGTTTGGGGCATGGCGTTGGTTTGGAAATCCATGAAGGGCCAACTCTCAACGCCCGCAGCAACGACATACTCGCCGAGGGACACGTGGTTACGGTGGAACCCGGTATTTATATTCCGGGCTTTGGTGGTGTGAGAATTGAGGATTTGGTCGTGGTTACCAAAGACGGATATCGCAATTTGACCAGCGCACCCAAAACGTATCGCGATGTTTAATCACAGGAAATTTGAAATTCCTGAGTTGCATATCCTCTGAACAGTGGCATATCTTTTACCACAGATGGCTACTCCTTCTCTTTTCCTCCGTCGCTTCTGCCTGACGGCTCTTATCTGCGCCCTGCCATGGGTTGCGATGGCCGACTCACGCTCAGAGCCGTCGGTGCAACTGAACACTTTTTCGACGGATAATCAGAACCCTTCGGCCGCGACCACGCCCAATGGACAGATCGGCTTCGTTGCCTGGGATGGATTGGATCCCCAGGGACAAAGGCGCATTTTCTTGCGCGAACACCGCGACGGAGTTTGGCTGACCGAGACGATAATTGACAGTAATCGGGAGGGGGACAATCGGTCGCCGGTGGTGGGCGTTGATGCATTGGGTAACCCACATGTCGCATGGTTAGCCCGTCAGGCCGGAAGTGTCCGTGTTCAATTGCGTTCGCGTTTAGCAGGGGAGTGGCTCGACTGGGGCGTTGTCGATGCGGGCAAACCCGGAGAGAACAGCAGCAGTGTGGCGCTGCGCATAGACGCTGAGGGGCGCCCCTGGGTTGCCTGGGAAACTGCAGGAGCCGGCAACCGCTACAACATTCGTTGCGCCCGCCTGTCGCGATCAGGAACAATTGATACTTCTGATCTTACATCTGACTCATTAAACTATAACATTCTCCCGGAAATTCTGTTTTTACCCGACCCAACGGTGGTCTGGTATACAGCCCATGATAATACGTTCTCGCTGGTTGGTCAATCATGGAACCCGTTGACAGGGGAGTGGCTGAAGTATGAACCCGGCCTCGCTGGCGTCAGCCTGCCGGCTGATCGTATGCCCCTGTTGTTTTCATCTCCTTCAGGAAAATTAAATGCTGTCTGGCGTGATGCGGACAGCACAACTCCGGATGAAGAGGAATCGGCATTTTCTCTGGAACGAGTTCTCTTTCAGGAATTAGCTCCATCACCCAATACCAATCCCCTGGCGCTAACAGCGGAGTTTGGTATTTCCACAGTGACCGGCTCATCTGGGACGGATCTCGATCTTCTTGCATGGTCCGCAGAAGCCGGCGATGACGGACGACAGGTTTTTATTTCCACCCGGGAAACCAATGGCGAGTTCGAAATCCCAGCGCCCATCAGCGATGGCGAAGGGCGTTATTATGGTTCTCCATCGCTGGCCGCCTTCGCCGATGGTGGGTTGGCAACATGGACCTCCAACGCGGCCGAGGGCGGAAATGGTCACATCTATGCGGCCCGGGTCCGCGTAAATATTCCCTGACCGAATGCGGCAGGGGAGTCGCAGGTCTGACGTTAGACGACCGTTCCAAATTCAAGGTGGGAGTCAACCCGACGAGACATGCCGACTGATCCCGCCAGCCTGATCCTTCTGCTTGGAGCAGCTTTCGTTGCCGGTGCGCTGAACGCCGTGGCGGGGGGCGGCAGCTTTCTCACGCTACCCGCATTGATTTTCACGGGGGTTCCACCTGTGGTAGCTAATGCGACCGGCACCGTGGCCCTTCTGCCCGGATATATTTCTGCTGCATTGGGCTTCCGGGTGGACATGAAGGCCCCACCTGGAATGAATCTTCGCTCGTTGGCAGTCCTGAGCATCCTGGGAGGCGGTACCGGTGCCGCCCTGCTTTTGATGACAGGAGACGTTGCCTTCGGCCGGATCGTTCCATGGCTGATGGCGGCATCCACCATCATGTTTGCGATGGGGCCCTGGCTAACTCGAAGGAGGGGGAGTGGTGGCGAAGGAGCGGGTTACTCCCCTAAATCCGTCCTGGGCACCATGGCGGTGACAGCTTATGGCGGTTATTTCAACGGTGGTCTGGGCATCATGCTGCTGGCGTGGTTCGGATTGTTGGGTCAGACCAACCTGAACGCCATGAATGGGCTCAAGAACCTGGTCTCTGCCCTGCTCACGGCCATGGCAGTCCTCGTTTATGCTGCGGGAGGCGTCGTGTGGTGGCCTCACTCGCTGTTGATGATGGTCGCAGCCACAGCGGGAGGTTATTGGGGGGCTCGGATTGCGCGCAGAATCCCGCCCCATATTTTGCGTGGTGGGATCGTGGCGGTTGGGACCGTCATGACGGCTCTATTTTTCATGCGCAATTGAATGCACACCAGTAACCAACCCATATAAACAGCCCGTCGGCTATACTTACGTCAGAGTTTAAGGAAGTATACCGACCCAACCTTCTCCCCCAACCCTGATGTGCTTGTGGGATTCCAGCAACTTCCTTAAATTAGCATTTAAGGAAGTTGAAGAAATGGCAAAAACACAAGGGGGGAGTAGGTTTACCGGCTCAGGCAGCCCCCTTGCGCCCTTCAGCAAGGCATCAGATGTCGTGGCAGCCTTACGCTTTACGGTTCTTCACGAACAGAAACTGGTTGCAGCCAATGCCGCCACCCATGGTGATCAGGCGCTCCAGATTGTAACCCCGGGTTTTGAAGAACTCGAAGATCGCTTCGGGCTTGGCTACCTCGAAGGGTAACCCGCCCACCCAGTCCACCAGATCGTGCCAGGCCGACATCCCCCGCTCGCGCCCGGCATCGTTCCACGACTTGAAGAAATCGCCACGCTTCACCAGATCCGCCACAGAGGACAAGCCCCAGAATTGAAGCCAGGTGGTTGCCTCAAGAAACCTGCGGGTCACCGGTCCCCCCTTACAATAACGCTCCTTGGTGCGTCTCCAGTTCTCGCTCGTGCGTCCCTGGTCGTTATAAATGGCGAGGGCAAACAGGCCCTCAGACTTCACGTTGGCCTCCACCGTGGCCAATGCACGCCACATATCACCCGTGTGATGCAACACACCCCAGCTATACACGATGTCGAATTGCCCCAGCGAGGCCATGAATTCTGCGTCGAGAGCCGAGCCTTGAAGCACCTGCCATTCATCTGCGGGGGAGTCGCCGTCGTATCTACGCCGCAATTCTGCCGTGCATCCAACCGACGAGGGGTCGAAGTCCATGGAAACAACCCGCGCCCCGAGGCGCCTTGCGGCGAGGGAAAAGAGTCCACTCCCCGACCCCACATCGAGCAACGTCCTGCCTTCCAGAGTCGTCACTTGAAGCAGGCCTTTGACGGAATCCACAGCGGTTTGAATGCGCCTATCGTCAAGCACATCCAGGAAAGCGCGCCAGTTGTCGCCAAACTGAAACCGCTCCCCTGCTGTTACTTCTTTGTCGAAGTTGGTGCTTGCTGTTTCTTTGTTAAAGCTCATCTTACAGATCGATCCTTGAAGTAATAGTTTGAATTGTCAGGCACTTATTCTGTGGACTTCTCATTTAAAACAAATCGAAGCAATACCGTGCCGGCCATCGCAACGGTATACGTTAAAACGAGGGCTGCGGCAGCACCCACCAACGCGTATTCTTGAACAAGAAACTTCGTGCCGATCAGATTTGTTGCAGCTGTAATCGCCGAAAGGAGCAGACCGTAACGCGCTCCGCGAACTCCCTGCGCGGTGATCAGCATGCCCACCGACGCTTGGATCGACATAAGGGTGGCGGCGGCGGAAAACATCAGGAGCAGAGGAAGCCGAAAGCCGTATTCCTTGACGCCAGACACCATAACAATAGCAGCACCCATCGCGATAAACCCGAGGAATACGACTGGTGCGGCCCATCGCCAGACCCCCATTAAAGAGTGCCAAATCCCAAGTCGGTTTGTGGAGGCAGAAGCCTTTGGAAAAAAGACCGCCTGCAGTACATTGGTCGCAAACATCGAGATGCCCACGGTGCCCATCATGTAAACACGGTAAATCCCCACGTCATCTTCGGAAAGCATGTTATTAATCTGGAGAGGCTGGATGGCAAAAATGACCGCGTAGCCGACGGAGCCAATGGTGTTCAGAAACCCATAGTTCAACACGTCGCGGGTTTGGTTGGGGGTAACCGAGAGATTGACAGGCGATACTTTCCGCAGAGCGTATCCCACCAGCAGCATACTCGGAAGGGCATAGGCTGAAATGTAAGCCACAACCCAGGATTCAAACCGGCCTGGGGCCACCCAAAAGCCCAGCAGGAATGCAGGCAGAAGGACTATTGAAAACATTAATTCCACGATGCCGCGGGCGCGAAAATCGTTCACCGCCTGCAGCAAAAAAGTGAACATAGTATAGATAATGAAAACCACAGCGAAGCGGAGTCCATACCATATAATATCGGGACTGACACCCATGATGCGGCTGATGAACTGAGGGAATACAAATACAACGCCCGAAACAATCAGGCTCATAATGGTTGTTACGGTTAATGCCAGTCCCACGATGGAGCCGGGGTTGCGCTTATTACCCGATACATAGCGAATGATGGAGAGGTGCATCCCAAACAGCATGATCAGGTAGAAGATCTGGCCGGCGCTTCCCACAGCGAGTGAGGCTTGACCGAAGGCGGTCTTACCCAGCCAACGGGCGGCCAAGGCCGTCGCAACACTACCGACGATTTTGCTCAGGAAGAAACATGCACCAATCCAACTCAGGTGCTTAAAGAAGCGGGTAGTGCCTTCGCCGACAGAATAGCCGAGCGCTGAGGACATTAGACCTTTAATGCGCACCTTCAAGTCTTGGATCATCGGGCTACACCGGCGAAGAGTGCTTCATACTGAGGCAGAACCACATCGGGCGAATGGGTTTTTCTAACATAATCCGTAGCCATATCGCTGCAAGCCTTCCAGAATATGTCATCTTGGTTAAGACGCTTCATCATCAGAGCGGCAACCCCCACGGATCCGTTGGTCACGAAACCGGGAGCAGCGGCACAGTCGCTAACGTCGCTCTCCCCTATCGGCAAGAACAGTCCGTCGGGATTCCAGAAAAGGGAAACGACCGGTACACCATTTTTTAACGCCTCGATAACCACGTTGGAGAACCCCTCCGCCTCCGAGGTCAATGCGAGAACCCGCGTCAGTTCATAAAGCTTCAACACTTCACCGGATGGCAACCCTGGCTGAAACTGCAAGTTGGTCTGGATTGACGCTGCATTGGCAACTTCTGCTGACAGCGCGGAATACTCCGGTGCCGGTGCCATGATCATTGTGTGTGCGACATCCCAGTTGGCGTCGGCCAATTGGAGGAAAGCTTGAGGCTGTTTTCCCGGGTGTGCCCGACCGACCCAAAGCACCCCTTGGCGGGCAGAAATGGATGTAATGACATCAGGTAGTGCGTGCACATTGGGAATAAGTACAGCCTCCACGCCGAAATTCCGGTTCAATTCGCTTCGCTGATGTTGAGTCTGACAAAGCACGCGGTTGAAACGTCGCAAGCAAAAGCGAAACAGACGCACCTTGAGCCTGGACCCGTGAAAAATCTGCTCAGCAAGATTCTTCTCATCGGTCTCCCAGTTGCTGACCCCCCGGAAGACGACCGGTTTGCGCAATATCCATCCCGCCACGGCAACGGCAAACATTTCAAATGAGGGAAGTTTCATGAAAATGACATCCACCCGCGACTGCTGGATGCGTCGCCCGATACCAAAAGCATAGCTGATCAGCGCAGCAATGCGAACCAGACGTGAATCACGATCCGTTAAGCGTGGTGAGGGGATGCCTGCCACGGGGATATTCTCAATGACCGTTTCGGCGGGTACATCGGCTGCAGTCAGGAGGCTCACACACACCTCTCCCCTGTCAGCCAGACCACGCATCATGGTCCACATTTCCGTCTCACCCCCACCAAAACCTTCTCCTGAATTATTGAGAAGGGACCACATGCGGGCAGAATAAAACAATACTCTGGGAAGGGTTTTTTGCACCGGATCGCTTGTGGGCGAACTACAGTTTCCTGGCGATGACTTCAATGAGCGGTCCCTTCTGTAGCAGGCGCTCAAATCCGAATATAGCAGACCGGACTTGCTTCCCTAAAAACCAAGCACTGGCCACACTGGCATTACGCCTTGGGGTTGCGAAATGCTCAGTCTTGAAACTAAAGTTGCGCAACAACCGAGGAAGCGTCTGGGGCGTAAAAAAATAGGTGTGAGGGGTGGGGACGGCGTATTGTTCACGCGATCTGCGAAGAAAAACTTCGCGAGTTTTCTCAAACAGGTCATCGAACTCGTTAGGTACCTCTACACAAAATAACCCGTCCGGCCGTAACACTCGATGAATTTCCATGAGCGTCGCCTCGAGGTCCGGTACATGTTCTAAAACATGGCTCATGTTTACGGCATCAAATGTATCGGGCTCAAAGCCGGCGTCCACCACGGGAACTGCCTGAAGAGACAGCCCAAATTGCTGGCTCGCAAGAGAGCGTCCTTCTTCAGAAAATTCCAAGCCGGCAACTTCCCAACCTCTGGAGCGTGCATGGGCGAGGAAAGCTCCTTGCGCGGCACCAATGTCTAAAATTCGCCCGGGCTTGCCAGCTAATCGCTCGAGAAGAGCAAATCGATCCTTCACATGCTGTAAGACATCATTGTCACCGGACACGTAAACGGTTTCCCCGCCCTCGGCCGCATATGCATGCTTCAACTGGTCATCTTCGTATATCGAACGCAGTTGGTCTTGGGAGGGCATAGGGTCAATACGCCTCAAGCCACACCCTTCACAACGGACAATGTGCGGACCTGCAACGGGGCGAGCGATCTTTTCCAATTCTTTGCACCGCTGCCAGATTGTACCGCGACAAACCGGACAAACGGACTTCGCTTCACCCACGATATTTGCTCCCACAAGAAAAAAAGATTATCCAATCAACGCGCAGCCCGAGGGTTTAGCGTTGGTTTCAATACAATCAACTATTAGCGACAATGGTCGGGCGGCGCGTGGGTCCACATTTGCATTGCCTGACCTTGCCTTTCATGATTCCATCGACTTGTTAAACTGTTCACCGTTCCAGTTCGCCCTGCGGAGGGAGATTCACATCTATGGCCCAGTTACTGTTTTCCTCAACCATGCACGAGTTCGACCAGTTCCTCAGGGTCGAGCGCAATCTTTCGCCTGACACACGCACGGCCTACCAGTACGATTTGCAGAAGTTCAAAGAATTTCTGATTCGCCATTTGGGCACCGAGCCCGTTGTGGGTCGGGTTGAGACGGGAGCCATCAAGGAGTATCTCGCATTTCTCCAGGGCCGCCGGAATTACAAAAGCACCACTTTGTCGCGCACCATCGCTTCCATCCGGGTTTTTTTCGAGTACTGCGTTCAGATGAAACACATTGAGGCAAGTCCGGCCACGTACGTTCATAATCCAAAACTCCCCAAGAAGTTGCCTATCTTCCTGGTGGAAAGCGAATTGCGCAACTTGCTCGCGTCTCCCGACACTTCGAATGTCGCGGGTGCTCGCGATTACGCAATTCTCGTTACCCTCGGGTTTACCGGCATGCGGCGCCAGGAGCTGGTGGGACTCGATCTTAAATCCATCGATCTCGAACGGCGCACGGTAAAGGTAACCGGCAAAGGGAGCAAAGAGCGGTTGATCCCCATGAATCTCTTTGTGGTCGAAACATTGAACAAGTGGTTGGAGGTGCGCCCCGCCACCGGAGACCCGGATGCCGTTTTCCTGAGTCGCCTTGGACGCAGGTTGACGGGTCGCTCCATTCACAATATCGTGTGTAAGTATGTTCGAAAAGCTGGCTTGGTCAAAGACCGGATCAGCCCTCACAAGCTTCGCCACACGTTCGCAACTCTGCTTCATTTAAACGACGTCGATATTCTGGAGATTCGAAGTCTCCTTGGCCACGCAAGCATAACCAGTACTCAGATTTACACCCACACCAACACGACGAAACTTCGCACCGCGGTTAATACCCTCGACGGAATTCAATCATCGGAGATCAAACCATGAGGATTATGGTCACAGGAGCATCCGGCTATCTGGGATGGCATCTGACCCGCTGCGCTGTGGCAAGCGACCATGAAGTTCTTGGATGTTATTTTGCCAATCCGACCGTGGTGCCAGGGGCTACCATGGCCCTGTTGGACTTCACCGATCCGCAGGCGGGCATAGAGGCCGTTAAAGATTTCAAGCCCCATGCGATCGTTCACGCCGGCGCGATGACCAACACGACCGATTGTGAGATAAACCCCGAGTCTGCCACGAGAACAAATGTTGAGGGAACGCAGCATTTGTTAGCGGCCGCCAGCATGCTCTCACCTCTCCCCCACTTTGTTTTCATTTCGACGGATCTTGTTTTTGACGGTGAGCGCGGCATGTACCGCGAACAGGATGCAACGGGTCCCTTGATGCATTATGGTTTTACTAAGATCGAGGCCGAGAGAGCGGTCCGCAACTACGCGGGCGTCTGGACCGTTGTCCGGAGTTCCCTTATTTATGGCCCGGCGGGAGAAACGACACGACACAGTTTCCTCGATTGGATGCTGGCGGGAATACGACGGGGTGGAGTCACGTTGTATACGGACGAATTTCGCAGTCCGGTCCACGTGGATGACCTTTGCGAGATGCTGATGGCCATCCTGATCCGCAAAGCGTGGGGAATTTACCATTTGTCTGGCGCCGAACGTACCTCGCGCTACGAATTCGGACTATTGGCAGCGGAAGCGTTTGGACTTTCACAGGATCACATTGTGGGGAAGCCATCCCCTTCAGGCATTATAAGTGCGACGCCGCGCCCCAAGGATGTCAGTTTATGCGTCGAACGCGCCATCCGCGATTTGGATTATCATCCAATGAGTGCTGAGGAAGGTCTCCGTCGAGTTGCCAGGGGCTCGAAATAGCCGAACGGTGCTCTATTCTGCGACTGCGTCAGCCCGGCCCGCAACGTGCAGACAGATGCTGAAAATCAGGTAATCGATCCGTAAGAGATAGTGAAGCACATCCAGGTGCACGCTGCTCGTTTCCAATGACTGCGGCTGATCGTTCTGCAACCGGCGAAGGTGGCGCGTATGCAGACGTTTCCCTTCAGCCTGCAACGGACTGAAGCCACCGATTATCACCTCGGCGATTTCACTGTCGCCGGTGGTTAGAGACACAAGCATCTGTGAAAGTCGTTCCTGCACCTTCGAGTACAGGTCGTTGAGTTCTGACTCACCTTCGTTGGAAAACTCCATATCGGTGGCGATCATTTTCTCGGCGAGGGGCACGAGATTTTTGTCGATGATATCGCCGATGGCCTCGAGGTCGCTGATAATGTGCAGGAGGTCCATGATCGTCTCGCCCTGCGGCGTGTCCTCGGCCTGCTTGGCAATCTGGTTGAGATAGCGCATGATGCTTCGATTGAGCGCGTCCACCTTGTTGTCGCGCTTGTGAATCGTCGAGACCGACGACGAGTCTTTTTCCATCAGACCAGCGCGGGCCGCACGCAGCATTTCTTCCACGAATCGGCCCATGCGAGAAATCTCCCGCCGGGCAGACCCCATGGCCACGGCGGGCGTAGAAATG
>PHCB01000008.1:0-316987 GCA_002842095.1 candidate division BRC1 bacterium HGW-BRC1-1 | reverse complement strand
TGGCGGAGGGGTCGAGGTACTTAATGCGTGTGTCGCCGTCCATTTTATCTTGCGGACCTTCGGGCACAAATCTTTCAACCAAACGCTCAATCAAGCCGGTGAATGGCAGCGCAAGCAACACAGTCACAGCCATGTAAAGCATGTAGGTATTGGCAATCGCGCGAGCCGGGAACGCGGCGCTCTCTGGGGAAACAAAAAATTCGGTAACGGCTTTACCAGCCCAGGCAAGAGGCTCGACCAGAGGCAGAAACAAGAGAACACCGGCCACCTTAAACACAAGGTGCCCCCAAGCCAGACGTCGGGCTTCGACCGGAGCTTCAAAACCGGCTAATAAACCTGTCACGCAAATGCCAATTGCCGCTCCATAAAATAGCGGAACAGCCTGCTCGACACTGAGAATTTGTTCGTTTGCCAGGGCCATCACCACACCCATGGTGGCGCCACTGCTTTGAGCCCCTGCGGTGAACACGGCACTCAGAATCATGGACCAGCCCGGATGCAAGGCCAGCGAACTGACCGCACCTTGAAAGAATTGAAAATTCTTCAAGGGCGCAAGTTGATCGGTCATGACGTGGATGCCGAGGAATAGCATTCCAAACCCCATGGAAACGAGTCCGAACGCTTTCCAACGCGGACGACGGGCGAGGAGATAAAATGGGAATCCGATTCCGATGGCGGGCAGGGCGTAATTGAACAGATCGAATGCAATGAGCTGCACGGTGAATGTTCCGGCCAGAGCCGCGCCCAATATGATTGCGAGGGAATTGCGCAGGCTCAGCACCCGCGCGCGGATGAACGACATAATCATCACTGTGGTTGCACCGCTGCTCTGGGTGACCAGCGTTATGGCTATGCCCAGCAGCAAGGCCTTCCATTGGCTGCTGGTCAGCTTGCCCAGTGCCGAGCGCAGGCGTTTTGCGGCAAAAGACTCAAGACCCTCGCTGGCAAGACGCAGGCCGAGGAGAAACAGAGCCACACCACCAAGCAATCCCAACAGGAGCATCGTTGCCCAATTAGAGGGCTGCGCCACGTACTCCACCTGGTTAAGTTTACCCTGGGTGCCCGAAGTGGATTGCGAGACGAAGGCCACTCTATAGCGGCCGGGGTGCTTGCCAATGCTCACATCGAAACTGGCAGAACCATCGGCCGAAGAAGAGGTTGTTGTCGGGTCAATGTGAAGGGACGCACCGGCCTCATCGGGTTGAAGAACCGGAAAGGCCTGAATCAGAGTTCCACTGGTTGGCCGGCCCTGGTCATCCGTGAGTAACATGCTCACAGTATCGACGGAATCCGGTTTGATGGGACGTACGTTCAGACCATGATTGATGTGCTGGGCAGGCTGAACGAATGTTACGGAAGGAGCCGGTTCTGCCGACCAGGCGGTCGGTGAACAGATCATGCTCATGCAGAGCAAAGTGCCGATTTTCGCGCCGAAAAGCCTGATAAGCGAAATGGGTAATAGTCGGATGAGGAAAAAGTAAAAAAACCGCTGGAGCATTGCCAACCTTCTGAGGGAATTATGCATATTGGATTGGGGGATTCCAGTCGTCAACGGCGAAAAGAGTTGCAGCAAGCATCCTCTGGTCCCATGGTTCGCGGCGTGTCCGACATCATGAAAATCCCAAGCGCGATCCTTGCGGCCATGCGCCCCAAGCAATGGATCAAGAATCTGCTCCTGTTTGCGGGGTTGATTTTCTCGCGCCACTTTTTCGAATCGGATCGTGTCCGATCCGCCGTAGAGGGTTTCGTTTTGTTTTGCCTGATTTCAGGTGTGATCTATATCATCAACGACATTCGCGATGCAGACAGCGACCGCCTTCATCCCCTCAAATGTAAACGGCCCATTGCATCTGGTCGTCTTCCCATTCCCGTGGCCTATGTTGCGGCCGGGATTCTGGCCGCAGTGGCATTTGCGGGGTCTTATATGCTCAATTGGGAATTCGCCTCCCTTGCGGTGATTTACTTCGTGCTCATGCTCGCCTATTCCATCTGGCTCAAGCACGTCGTTATTCTTGATCTCATGATCGTCGCAATGGGTTTCGTGTTGAGAGCCATTGCAGGGGTGAAAGCCATCGAGTTGCCGGGTGAGGAGATCGCAATCACACCCTGGTTTATATCCTGCATTCTCTTCCTGGCACTTTTTATCATCATCTGCAAACGACGCCATGAACTGGTATTGTTGTCCGATGATGCGGGACATCACCGTCCCGTGCTGGAGCACTACTCCCCTGCTTTTTTAGACCAGATGGTCAGCGTGGCCACCGCAGCAACAGTGGTTTCATACTCGCTTTATGTCACGATCGGCGTACCGACTCTTCCCGGCGGTCCTTACCTGATTTACACGCTCCCCTTTGTTTTGTATGGAATCTTTCGCTATCTCTTCCTCGTCTATAAACGCGACGAGGGGGGTGCGCCGGAATCAACTTTCTTGCAAGACCCAGCCCTGATTATCAACGTGATCTTATGGCTCATCGTCGTGTCCCTGATCCTCTATCGCTAAAAGTTGCTTTCAGCCTTCTCCAGGGTGTGATCCTTGCATGCCTGTGCTCATTGGCTGCTGCTCAGCCGGCACCACTCGCGGACCAGCCGATTGCTGATCCACCGGCAAACACGGGCAGTCCACTTTTGGACCTCTTTCAAATTTTCATCCTTATCCTCGTGGTCGGAGTTATCGGATATAGCGTCTGGTTCGCTCGCGAGAAGCTGGGAGCGATTCGACAGAAGGAAGCTCTGGACGAGGCCACACTGGCGGCAGAATTGAGCAGGCTTGAAAATGATGCGGGCATCAATAACAGGTCCGAGATCACAATGCTCAATGCATCAGTCCTGCAAGCGTTGGACGATCTGGAAGACGAGGTGGATGAGGACGGAGTCTCTCCCCTGCCTCAATACCCTGGAATGGGGTCCGCCCCCCTGCCTGTTTCGACCAACGCCCCGAGCAGGTGCGATCTGGTCATCGATCGACTACGGGCGGGTGGTTTGGTTGAGGATGTTGAAGGGTATCGTGAGCTGAATGGAGACCCGAACGCATCGGCTGTCGTGAAGCTTCGATCGGGGAAACGCGCCCTGGTGGTTGGATATTTTGAATCAGAAATATTTCTACATCGGAACCTGATGCGCTATGATATGGTTATCGTTCAGGGCGATGATGGAAAAACCCTGGTAGTGAACAAGTTCGAAAATGTCATTTCTGAGTGGCTGGCAGGCAAATTCCTTTAGAAATATTTTGCCTGATAAGTAACCCAAATAAAATCGCCTGCCCTCTTGAAGAAGGCAGGCGACGGGATTAGATCGATTGTTTCTCTGGATTAGTAGAGCAGGAGTTCCGTGCCCTTCTCGTGTTGGAGCAGCACGAGGTAAGAAGCGTTCTCTCCGTACCAAGGATTGGCTTTCAGTTTAGTCACCGCCAAAGATGCGTCAGCCGAATCTTTAACGGCCGCAACGAGCATCTGCGGATGTGCTGCTTCAGCGATGCACTCGATATCCGACAACGCGGGTTGGTCGAGGGCTGTCTGCTGGAGATCGGCCAGCGTGAGACTTAGTCCAGCCCGAGAGGCAGTCGGAACCTGCACCGCTTGTACTCCGGAATCACCACTATAAACGATTGTTGCGCGAGCCAGCAGTTCTTCCGATGGATTGCCAGCGGATTGCCCGCTTTCAGAAGCCGCTTTGAGATGTGGTAGCGCGGAAGCCGAACCGGCCGTTGTGTGAAGCCAGATGGAACTATCCTGCTGAGCCAGAACTTGAATGGCTGTATTCTTCATTCCCTCAATGGAGGGATTTTGAATTTCACCTGTTAGGATCTGTTCCAGCGCCTGCGCCGGGGTGAGGTCTGCAATTTCGAGACGCTGCGAAGCTCCGGCGCGCAACGATGTTGCCGAGTCTCCCTGGGCAGTGATGACCACTAACTTCCGACCGGAAAATGCCAGGGGTTCGGTTCCGGCCAGATCCTGCAGTTTTTGCGTATAAAAGTCCGCAAGTTGCATGTTGGAAACATCGCCCGTGGGGTGGGTGAAGAGCCGAGCCACGTCACGGGTGGGCAGGGCTACGAGGAGTTGCGCAGCTGCCATAGCCGACTCGCCAGATTTTTTGTTTTCTGGCCGGGCAATCATCGAGACCACAAAATTGCCCGCGGTGGTTGGGGCGTTAGAAAGTTTTGCAAGCGCTTTTTGGGCAACGGGAGAGGTCACCGCGAGTTGTTGCGCGTTAGCGTTCAACCGTTCTTCGGCAGTCATCTCCTTCATGTCGCGAGCATTTGGAAGCCCCTTCGAACTTCCGCTGGGGGTCGCGATCAAGTTCTTAGGTTTGGCAATTAAGGCACCTGAGGGGAAGACAAAAGAAGGAGGATTTCCGGCCACGTTATTGGGACGAAGCACCATGGCACCCGTGCTACCACCGTTGGGAAGTATGGGATCACTCCACCGGCCTCCACCGCGCTGACCAAACCATGCTTGGGCGGCTCCGAGTGAAGGATAATCAATAGAATTGCCGCCGCCGCCAGTGCCTCCAGTACCGCCGCCTGTACTCCCGCCACCCGTATTCCCGCCGCCAGTATCGCCCCCGCCGGTATCCTGAGAAAAGCCCGCTGAACAAGAGAAAATCAACGCGCCCAAGGCTATATGGAAAAGCAACCGACTCTTCATCGTAAAATCCTCATTCTGAACTTATGCTTCTGGTAAAACCTCACGCTGATCACCACAATTTAACAACTAGAAAATGAGCCTCTTCCCCATATCGGAATATATTATAGCCTTGGGGTAATTCCGCGGGGAAACTCTATTGTTTTGGTCCCCATTACCATCGTGCGAAATGAGAACTTTGTGGCGCCCATTTTGAAATTTCTATCCTCGCTCCGACTGGGCATTGTTCTCATTGCCCTCATTGCCATTGCTTGCATTGCGGGGTCGATTATCGGGGCCGACGCACACATGGGGATCGATTTTGGCCGGGAGTACATTTTCCACACGACTTGGTTTCTTGGTCTCATGGGCCTTCTGCTTGTAAACCTGGTCCTCTGCTCGTGGGAGAAATCCTATATTGCCCTCACGCTACGCCAAAAGAAGAACACCATCGCGACCCCCGCATTTTATGAGGCTTCCCAGCATTCCGCCACGATCACGCCAGCCCCTGACGCTGAGCTGGTTGACCAGGAACTGCGCCGTTTTTACAGTGTTACCCATCGCAAGGGTGCAGCGTGGTATTCCCAGCGGGGTCTCCTCGGGCGATGTGGCGCTACAATCATCCACATCGGCCTCCTTTGGACCATGACGGCGGGGTTCTACCGCATTCTTGCCGACGACCTCGGGTTCGGAGTCTTTGATTCGACGATCGTTCTTCCCGAGGCAGAGAGTCATGCCACATACTTTACACGAATCGACCGTCTCAAGGGAAGTACGTCCGACAACCTTCGCCAACGACAGATGCCGTTCACCCTTCGCAATCTGGATTTCCGGGCAGATTATCACCCGAACAGTTCAGTGGCTCGGTATTACTCGACATTGATCGAGTTGCGTGACGGAGACCACACCCAGATCGCTGAAGTTAACATGACCAATCCCTTGAAATACAAGGGGTTCAAGGTTACTCAGAACAGCTTCAGCGATAGCGACAGAATTATCCGGGGCCATTACCGGGTGACAGATATGGAGTCGGGGGCTGCTGTCGAACTGGATGCCAGTCCCGGCGATCCGGTGCGAGTGCTTCTACCCAAATCTCAGAACCTGTTTTTCCAAATCGATCACTTCGGGCCTAACGGAACTTTTCAAATTCTTGACCTCGCGGCAAAAAACGTAATTGCTACGGGTGCGGTCCAATCGGAAATTCTCCCACCCCGCCAGGGTGACAATTCGCCGTCACCCATGGCGGCCCTTGAGCAAGAGCTCGCAACCTCGAAGTATGCCCTGCTCCCCGCGGCATTGTTTCCGAATTTCCGCATAGACGAGAGCGGTCAACCGACGACTTCAGACGACAAGTTCGACAATCCCGCAACACTCATTATGTTTTTTAAAAACGGCAAATCGAACGGCGCTCAATGGGCGTTTCTGCGACCAGAGGCGCAAAGCATAGCGGGTCAGGTTCATCCCGAAATGGCTGTGCAATTTGTCGAATATCGCATGCGTGAGGGAGCCACGGGAACCGGGGGTTTGATGGATTACGAAATAAAACTTCTGGTGTCGCAGAAAGACCCGGCCACAACCCTCGGTGAATTCTGGGTTAAACCCGGCTCGCTTCTCGAATTGAAAGAGGTCTCCCCCTCACTTCTTGATTCGCCCCTCGTCTCAGACGTCACGACCACTTCCGCGTCCGAAACCGAATTAACCACAGCTACCCAGCAAGATGGCGGGGCGTCCTCGTCCGCTGCTGCGACCGGCGGCGAAAATGCCAGGTATCGTGTGACTTATCTGGGCACGGTTAAAGGCAACGTTTCATTCCTTGGTTTTATGAAAGACCCAAGCGTGCTGTGGCTTTATACGGGAAGCATCATCATTCTTATCGGCGCCATGATGGCGTTTCTTATTCCCTATCGCGAAACATGGGCTTTCCTCGATGAAAAGTCAGGAGCGCTTCTTCTCGCCACGCGGGTTCGTGGAACATCGCCACCCGCCCACCGTGAATTTGACCGTTTGGTCCACCGCATGGCCGCCCTGGCAGACAGTCAAAAGGTTACCTGACCTGTGCCGTCGTTAACCACCTCACCATCACCCGCGGTCGTCCCCGGTGTGACGGTGTTACATGTGGAGCCCAACAGTCTCGGCGCGCGGTTGAAGATGGCACCGGGAGATCGACTACTTTCGATCAACCGCCATCCCATTTCCGATGTGATTGATGTCTGGTTCCACAGTGCGGCGGAAAGGCTCACAGTGGAGTGGCTTCCGGCGAATTCCCCGCCCGATGCAAAGCCCTTGCGCAGCACCGCCCACAAGGCCTTTCACGAACGGCTCGGTCTCGAGGTTGAACCTTTTGAGATAAAGCGATGCACGAACTACTGTGTGTTTTGTTTCGTGCATCAACTTCCGTCGGGAATGCGGCGCGAGCTTTACATCAAGGACGAGGATTATCGCCTTTCGTTCCTTTACGGGAACTACATAACCGGAACAAACCTCTCCCCCGCTGATCTGAAACGGATTGAGACCATGAAACTCTCGCCCATTTTTTTCAGCATTCACGCCACGGATACAGCGGTGCGTGAGCGTCTGCTCGCCAAGCCGAACATCACTCCCATCATGCCGCTGCTCAAGCGCCTCACCTCCAAGGGTATCGCAATTCATGCACAGATTGTGCTGTGCCCCGGCATCAATGACGGCAAAGTTCTGGACCAAACGGTTGCCGATCTGGCGACGCTCCACCCCATGCTGGAATCCGTTGCGGTGGTCCCACTCGGCATGACGTCCCACCGGGCGAGGCTTCCCCAGCTTCCACCCGTAACGCCCGAATATGCGAAAGCCTTTCTTCCCATAATTTCCAAACTTCAGGGGCGAACCCGTCGGAAGGTGGGTTATCCGGTCGTGTTTCCCAGCGATGAATTCTTTTTGATCGCCGGCCTTGAACCGCCTTCCTACGATCGCTATCCCGAAATTCCCCAGCTCGCCAACGGCGTCGGGATGTATTATCGTCTCTACAGCGAACTGGATGAGCTTCTGGAATCTTTGCCGGAAGAATTACCATCCCGCCGGCGCGTGGCCGCCATCACCACTGCCATGGGTGCGAAGGTTATTGGGCGGCTGGTCGAACGGATAAATGAACGCGTTAAAAACCTCGAACTTGAAATATTGACGGTAACCAACACGCTCTTCGGGGAGGGCATCACCGTAACGGGACTTCTGCCCGGAGCGGATTTCGAACGGGCCATCAGGGATAATCCCGGTTTTGATCGCTATATCATCCCGGACAATGCGCTACGAGCATGGGACAAGCGGTTTCTCGATGACGTTACCTTGGCTGAACTGCGCGAACGCACCGGCGCTGAAATCGTAACGGGTGGCGATACCGCCGCGGACATCGCGCACGCGACCCTGGACTCTCTTTCCTGAGAGTTTCAGTCTACCTGTTTACGCAATTTCGCAGGAAGGATGCGGAGCTGCTCCCGGTATTTTGCAACCGTACGCCGCGCAATGGTTACGCCCTGTTCCTGCAACATTTCGGACAAGCGTTGATCGTTTAGTGGCTTGGCAGGATTCTCGTTCCCGATCATGCGTGCCAGCATATCCTTGATGGAAGTGCTGCTCGCGTCCTCGCCCGAGTCGGTTTGGAGGCCGGGGCTAAAGAAGTACTTCAACTCAAAAACCCCGCGAGGCGTATCGATATACTTCCCCGTCGTCACGCGAGCCACCGTCGACTCATGCATACCCACCACCTCCGCAACTTCCCGCAACGTAAGGGGTTTGAGGCCGGGTGTTCCCTTCTCAAGGAACTCCTTCTGGAAATCCATGATGGCTTCGCTGACTTTGAGAATCGTGTTCTTTCGCTTTTCGATATTCTTCAAAAGCCACACGGCAGACTTCAGCTTTTCCTGAGCGAAGTCCTTCTCCTTGGGTGTGAACATGTCGGGGGTGGTCAGCAACTGGCGGTAATAATCGTTCAACCGAAGGCCTGACATTCTGCCTTCATTCAGGAAAACCACATAACGATCATCAACACCACGAACCATTACATCCGGCAGTGCGTAGCGAACTTCCGACGAAGTACGCGATCGCCCGGGCATCGGTTCAAGATGCCCGATCCTTAGAAAGACCGCACGCACTTCGGATTCATCAACATTGAGCAGTTTTGCGAGTTCTTTGAACTTCTTGCGCTGAAGGGTATCGAGGTGATTTCGCACGATGTCGTAAACTTGTGGATCTTTCTCTCCCATGGCCTCGAGTTGCAGAATGAGGCATTCCACCAGATCCCGGGCAGCAACACCCACGGGATCAAAACTTTGAATTACGCGTAACACTCCCCCAACGCGATCGACATCGGCACCCGTTGCTGTAGCGATTTCTTCCAGGGGAAGGCGCATGTAACCGTCATCATCGATGCTCCCGATAATGAACTCACCCACCTTCAGGTCGAGACCGCTCAAGGAAGAGATCCCAAGCTGCCATTTCAACGAATCGTACAGGCTTGCCGGTTGCGATACGTAATCCTGAAAGTCGCGATCTTCCTCGTCTGGGTTCGGGGGCGTGTATGCTTTGCCTTCTGAACCATCGTAATAGTTGTCCCAATCAACGTCCACATCGCCGAAGCGCTCCGTCTCCTCGGCACTCAGAGACTGATCGTCTTCGGACGTTTTGGCTTCGGAAGCAGTGGCTTCCAAGTGATCGGCGTCGTTGTCTTTCGATAACTCACGATCCTCGTGACTGGAGTAATCTTCGTCCGAGTCGTACCGCTCATCATTCGATTCAGCGTCTGCAATTCCCTCGACTTCTTCGGCTATGCCGCGCTCGTCCGAATCATCGTCTTCTTCCATCATTTCCAGAAATGGATTTTGCATCATTTCCATTTCAGCCAGTTGCTCCAGTTCCATGGAGGTCATTTGCAGCAGTTGAATCGACTGCTGCATCTGGGGGGTCATGACAAGCCGCTGCAGTTGTTTCTGGGCCTGGACCTGGTTTAACGATAGAGCCATTCACACATCCTCAAAAGGCCTTCTGATAGAACATACTCAGACTTGATTGGATCCGATCAACGAATGCCATTGCCCCTCCTCGGTATCCCAACAAGGGGCAAGGCTGAGGCTGGACCGATGGTCATGGGCCGCATTAAAGGATGGCGAACCACCCTCGTCACGCGAAATTCATGCCACTATTAAAGACAACCATCATCGGCAATATTTATTTGTAATTCAATCTTCTCTCCGGGCTTCTTATTGGCCAAGACAATCCAATGAATATCAATGCTTTAGCCCACACATCTTCGGCTCCGGTAAAACCTCTGTGGATCCGACTCGTGCCTCTCTTCTGTCTCATTGTGACAGCAATCGTCGGACAATTTTTGATCCTGCGCGCCTGCGCCTTTTATGAAGCAGAGAGACTCATGCAGCAAAGCATTGCGCTTTATGAGGCCGGAACCCACCCCAAATCGCGGGAACTGGCTGCACGCAGTATTCGCCTGAACCCGCGAAACGGCTATGCCTATTGGCGATTGGGAGCGAATGAACTCTATCTGGAAAAATTTGCGGCCGCTGATCAGACCTTTGCCGATGGCGTGCAGTTCATGCCACACCTTCCCCAGATTTACCGTTTGATGGGTCAGAGCCAGTATTTCCAGAAACACTTTGAAGAAGCGGGTGCGGCTCTTAATCGATTCTTCAATATGGAACCGGCTCCCCGCGTCGCTCCTGATATCATGCACCGCATGCGCGCCCAATCGCTATATCGCGGCCAGCATTACGGCGAGGCAACCATGGCCCTTTCCAAGGCGGAAGAATTTCCGCAATTCCGCGCCGAGCTGATGCAGTCGCGGGTGGTGAACGCCATCATCATGAACCAGAATGTGCAGGGCGACTATTTATATCGCCGCTTGCGAGGGCTCTTCCCCAATCAACCCCTCGACTCCACCGAGCTTTTCACCGGGGTTCTTGCGGAGAACAAGGTTCAAAGCGTTGTGCGGTTTCTGGAGTTCCTGAGGTTACGCGGGGACAACGACCCTTCCCTGCGGATAACCCTCGCCATGGCGTATATGCGCCAGCAGAAGATGGACGCCGCCCTGACGATCCTCACGGAAATCCGGGCAGAAGCACCCAGCGATCCGCAGGTTTATCTGCTCATCGGGGATGTGCTGGAGCGCAAAGGCGACCTCAAGGGAGCACGCGAGAATTACTCCATTCACCTGAAGCTGACTCCCAAATCGCCCTATCGCGCCGAATTGGAAAAACGCCACGGCAAGTTTTGATCCCCCCCCGCCCGAGGAATCCCCCAATATAAAAGGGCAGGATCTCAGAACTTCAAGACCCTGCCCGCAATGGATTTGAGTTCTACTCAGTCTGTTTTGTGCAATGGGTAGTGGGCTGTCAGTTCTTTGACGAGTCCGCTCACCTCGCGCTGAACGGCTTCGTTTTCAGTGTCCTTCAGCACGCGGACAATCCACCCGCCAATGGTTCGCATGGCGTCTTCGTCCATGCCGCGAGTGGTGAGCGCCGGTGTGCCAAGCCGAATACCACTCGACTCTGCGGGCTTGCGCGTATCGAAGGGAATCATGTTTTTGTTACAAGTAATGCCGGCTTCATCGAGTGCCTTCTCGGCTTGCTTGCCGCTGATGCCCAGCGGACTGACGTCCACCAGCAGAAGGTGACTATCCGTTCCCCCGCTGACCAAGCGCACTCCACCGGCGACCAGAGTCTCCCCCAGCAATCTGGCATTCTTGATGACACGCTCACCGTATTTCTTGAAGGAGGGCTGCAGTGCCTCACCAAAACAGACGGCTTTGGCGGCAATCACGTGCATTAAGGGACCACCCTGGATGCCGGGAAAAACCCATTTGTTGACTGCTTTGGCGTATTCCTCGCGACAGAGGATGACACCCGCCCTGGGGCCGCGAAGGGTTTTGTGGGTGGTGGAAGTAACGAAATCCGCATAGGGAACGGGTGAGTCGTAAACACCCGCAGCGATGAGACCGGAATAGTGAGCCATATCCACCATTAAAACGGCGCCCACTTCTTTGGCGATTTCTGCGAATTTAGCGAAATCAATTTGTCGCGGATAGGCACTCGCGCCCGCGATGATCATCTTAGGTTTTACTTCCCGCGCTTTCGAAACCATCTGATCGTAGTCGATGGTCTCGCTCTCTCGCGATACGCCGTAGGGCACGACGTTATAAAAGACGCCAGAGAAGTTCACCTTGGAGCCATGGGTCAGGTGTCCGCCATGGGCGAGATCCATACCCAGCACGGTGTCTCCATGTTTCAGTTGGGAGAAGTAAACCGCCATGTTGGCCTGGGCGCCTGAGTGGGGTTGGACGTTCGCATGCTCGGCTTTGAACAATTCCTTGGCGCGATCGATGGCCAGATTTTCCACAACGTCCACGTTCACGCATCCGCCGTAGTAGCGTCTGCCCGGAAGGCCCTCGGCGTATTTGTTTGTCAGGACGCTGCCCTGCGCTTCCAGCACCGCGGCACTGGCGAAGTTTTCGCTGGCTATCATTTCCAGCGTGTTCAGTTGGCGTTCTTCCTCAGCTTTGATCGCTTGAAAAACTTCCGGATCGGCTTGGCTCAACGGTTTCTCATCGGGGAAACGGGATTCGGTCAATGCAGGTTCTCGTCTTTCTTTATTTCTTGATGGGTGCAGGAATCGGTCAGGGTGTCGATTTTTCTAACCCGACGAAGATGACGCTCCCCTTCAAAAGGGGTTGCGAGCCATTTTTCCATGATCTGGACGTTTAACTCGATGGGTTGCTCACGCTCTCTCAGTGAGAGAGCGTTTGAATCATTATGGGAGCGACTTGCCTCGGCGGCCCAGAGGTCGGTAACCAGAGCACATCTGACTCCGGGGAAACGGTTGGCTACAATGCTCATGCCCACACCGCTGCCACAGACCAACACTGCGCGGTCCACATCTCCACGCATGAGCGCCTCGACGGCCGGCACGGCATAGTCGGGATAATCCACGGAATCCGTCGACTGGGCTCCGAAATCCACAACCTCGTGGCCCAACTCATGCAATCTCTTCATCAACTGCTCACGAGCAGGGAAGCCGGCATGGTCGTTTGTAAATGCAACCTTCATGTTGTACCTCCTTCTCTCACCGCCGTTTTCCATTCCCGTTGTTCACTGTGCAACAATTCAAGTGCGGTTCGATGCATTCTTCCGTTTATTACTTCGGCGAGATGTTTTCAAATGATTAACCGTGGAATTAATCTGAGCAGATTCGCTTTCATCCTTTTTCTCGTCAGCCGAAAGACGTCGCCAACCTGCGATAACCAGGTCTCCCGCGCTCTGAGCGAACGCTCCTGTGCCTATGTAGAAGGAGGCCATGGCTAAAGTCAGGAGCCGCCAGTCGAAATCGACTTTGGAGGCGAGAAAAAGGCCGGGGGCGTGATAGGCAAAAACGAGGAACAGAATCATACGCCGCCCCGGAAGGAGCATGGCCAGCAAGCCCAGAACGTGCAGGATATGATAACCGCTGCCATGCACCCAACCGCCCTTTAAGAGGGGTTGGGACTGTGGATTGAAATTCCCGAAATGGTAAATTAGCTCATACCCGTAACGATCCCACAGGGGTGCTGAACAGTAAGGGAAATCCGTCCATCGCGGCGAAAGATAGAGGCGGAAAAACCCGTTCAACGTTTTGCTCAGGATCTCTTGCGGCGTCTGTAAAACGAACATATATTGGGCCATGGTGGTGGGAGGTCCGCAGAAACTATCGGCTTCCACCTCCTCAACAGAGGGCCACCCGGGCTGACCGGCAAAATCATTGTTGGCATAAAACTCGGCAATAATGTTCACGCACTTAAACGGGTCGCCGAACTCACGCTGAGCGTACACAAAATAGGGCAGATAAGGTGCGAAGGCGATGAGCAGTGCCATGATCGGCTGCCAGATTTTACGCGGCGAAACACCATGCCTCCAAATGCTCCAACCAAAAAGCATCGCCAACATGCCGGCGCCAAGGAGCCAACTGCTCATCCGAAGACCGATGTTCAGCGATAGGAGTACGCCAAATATTACATAATCTCGTGTGCGAGGAGCACGGTTCCGAACCCTGAGAAAGACAAAAACGAGCAGTAGAAAAAAAGTAATGTTGGTGTCTTCGCGCAAGCCTCTGGGAGCAGAGAACACAAACGCCGGGGCCACTGCATAAAGCGTGGAAGCGACCACGGCGGCGAGCAAACCGATGAATCGTCGCACGAAATAGAAAAGAACAATGATGGTCAAAAGCGAGAGAAGGATGCCGAAAAGCCGGAGCGCTTCCGCTGAATACCCCCCGGCAAAAAGCGCCATCCCCTTGATCATCCAGATGAACAACGGCTCCCGCGCACCGGTGTTCCAGATATTGGATTTCTCCGCGGTGGCCATGAACGTGATGGCGTCAATATCCAAGGGGAGATGGAGCAAGCCGGTCAGTACTGCGAAGCGGAACCAGGAGCCAACGGCCAGTATGGCGACGAGACAGCACCCCTCTGCCAAGTAGCTTTCATGCGGCAGGTCACCGTTAATCTTTTTCCACAGAACGTAGGCCACCGTTGCGACCCACAATCCAACGAGGACGAACAGAACCCAGGTTGGGGGGGCAAATGCAACCAGCACAGTCGCAAAAGAGATGAGGCCTGAAGCTGCCAATGCTCGATTACGTAGAGTCGAAAATCCTGCTGTGATCAGTCCGAGCAAAGCGCATAAAGGCACCAAAACCCATAGGAATGAGGCTGTGGGAGTAAGCGGTACGGGAGTGGTTACCAGGGATTGGAGCATTGCAACCGGATGAACCTGAAAAGAGACGATAACCCACACAACCGTGGCGGTTGTAACCGGCAAAGTGCGAAAAAGGATCGTCCTGAAAAGTGAGAGATTGTCAGTCAATAAGGCCCGCATGGAAGCCATTTAATCTGGATAGGGCCGCCCGTTCTGCAAACGAAATCCTCCCAGTGGTGGAGATGTTGGATTACGCAGCAGAAGCCGGCGAGGGCATGTCGTTGGCGTGGGAGAGGTGGCTGACGTGCAACTTGTTCTGTTTTACGTATCGCCGCAAACGACGCCAGACGAGTTTCTTTACCCCGTCGATGGTGTTCTGGCCCATGATGTCTTCCACGAGCAACTTCGCTTCACTGAGTTGGATGGAGCGAATGAGCTTTTTCACCGAGGGAACGGACATTGAACTCATGGAAAGCTCGTCGATCCCCATGCCCACAAGGATCACGGCCATCATGGGGTCGCCGGCCATTTCACCGCAGACACTCACCGGGATGCCTGCATCGTGACCGGCATTGATGATCGTGCGCAGGAGGCGTAAAATGGCGGGATGAAGCGGCTCGTAGAGATACGCCACCTTTTCATTTCCGCGATCGACTGCGAGGCTGTACTGGATCAGGTCGTTGGTTCCGATGGAGAAGAAATCCGCTTCCCGCGCAAGCATGTCTGCGACCACGGCGGCAGACGGCACTTCGATCATCGCGCCGAGTTCGATATGGGCATCGAACGGTTGATGGTTGGCGCGCAACTCCTGCTTCACAGCCTTGAGATGGCGCTTCACTTCGAGGAACTCCTCAATCCCGGAAATCATGGGAATGAGAATACGAAGCCGCCCGTAAGCGCTGGCCCGTAGCATGGCCCGCAGTTGGGTGCGAAAAATGTCGGTATGTTGGAGACAGAGCCGAATGGCTCGCTGGCCCATAAAGGGATTTAACTCGGTGGGAAGCCCCATGTGGGAGAAAAATTTATCTCCACCAATATCTATTGTGCGCACAACCGCGGAGTCGGGTTTTACACCCTCAACCACTTGTCGATAGATCCGAAACTGTTCATCTTCCGATGGTGGTTCGGAGCGATTCAGGAACAGAAATTCTGTTCTGAACAGTCCCACGCCCTTCGCCCCGTGACCCTCAATGTGAGCAATCTCCTCGGGCAGTTCAATGTTGGAGCGCAATTTGACCGAATATCCATCTATCGTTTCACCGGGCACATCTCGAAGGGTTTCCAAACCGCGTTCGTAAGTGAGATAATCCCGCTGCTTTTCTTCGTAGGCCAACAGCGTTTCTGCGGTGGGGTTGATGACCACCCGACCAAAAACCCCATCGACGATGGTGATCGCACCCTCTTCGATAAACTTCGTGATGTCCGGCACCCCGACAACCGCAGGAATCTCAAGGGCCTTGGCCATGATGGCCGTGTGGGAGGTGGGACCGCCCTTCTCCAGAACCAGGCCGATGGCCTTCTCCTTTAACAACGGAGTCGCTTCCGAAGGCGGGAGATCGTGGGCAACGAGAACGCACCACGCTTCAAGCGTTACGCAACGACCGTCGGCATGGGGATTGAGCAAGTTTCTCAGCACACGGTTTCCGACATCCATGATGTCGCTATCGCGGGCTTTCAGGATCTCATCGTCGAACTGCTGCATCAGCTCGATGTGCAGATTCAGGCGACGTGCAAAGAGGAATTCCGAGTTGAGCAATTCGGTGCGAATATCGGAAATGGTTGCGTCAAGAAGGTCCGCGTCATCGAGCATCATCGACTGCGCCAGATAAATTTCCGCATGTTTCGCATCCAGGGTTTCAGCAACCTGCCGATGGATTCGCATGAGTTGATCACGCGCCTGCGTAACGGCTTCGAGAAATCGCGAGATTTCGCCGTCCACTTCATCGGGATGAAGCGGGTGTGCCTCGGCTTTCAATCCGGCGTCTCGGTTGGCCACATGCGAGCGCCCCACAGCATAACCGGCTGAAACGGCAATCCCGTCGAATATACGTTCCCGTATTGTCATCTACCAGAAAGTTTCATGAAACTCGGTTGCAGTCAATCACCCCTTTTGAAGAAGAGTCCTCTTTTTTTACCGGAGGCAGTGCCATCCCCACTGACAGATTTAAACTCTAAAGAGAATTGCTTGCTCTTGACGCCGCGTGGAAAAGGTGGTGATCTTTAAAAATATCATATTCTTCAGGATGAAACGCGACCAGGCAAATGGCAGACAACGAAGCATTGGGAATGATTGAGATGCGCGGATTCATCGGCGCAGTTGAGGCCGCCGATGCAGCCTTGAAGGCAGCCGAGGTGGAAATCATCTCAACACAAAAGGCCGATGCCGGGCTGGTTACCGTGTTACTGCGCGGAGATGTGGCCTCTGTTAAAGCTGCAGTGGAAGCAGGCGCTGCGGCCGGAAAACGCGTGGGCGAGTTGGTCAGTTCTCACGTTATCGCCCGGACAGGACCAGGCATCTCCTCCCTGGAGACGGTGCAGGCGAAGAAGAAATCCGGCCGTAAAGCCTGATTTTCTCGTTCCCATGACCTCCAAGTATCTAACCGAAACAGAAAAGCCCGCTCAAAACCATGGTCACATGGGCCTGATTGCCGGTGAGGGGGACTTTCCAAAACTCATTGCTCGGGCTGCTCGCGCAGCAGATGTCGCGGTAACGGTTATTGCCATTCGTGGCTTTGCATCCCCCGACCTTGAACACGATGCGACAGAAATCCACTGGGTAGAACTGGGTCAGATCTCCAGGATTCTCTCCATTCTAAAAGAGAACGACATCAAGGCCGTCACCCTAGCAGGGCGGGTGCCCCACTCTTCTATTTTCCAATATAGGCATTTCGACGCGCGTGGATTGAAAATGCTTGCTCGGGCTATCAACCGCAAAGCTGACACAATTCTGGGCGTGGTGACGAGGGAGCTGGGCAAGGAGGGAATCGAGGTTATGGATTCCTCAATCTTCCTTAAATCATTAATGCCCGCAGAGGGACTTCTGACACCCCGGCGTCCACTTACCGAGCGCGAAGCGGCCGATGTTCAATTCGGAATGCCCCTCGCCAAGGCCATTGCGGGCCTCGATGTGGGGCAGACCATCGTGGTGAAGGAATTAGTGGTGGTTGCCGTGGAAGGGCTTGAGGGTACTGACGCATGCATAACGCGAGCCGGAGAGTTGGCGGGCCCGGGCTGCGTTGTTATCAAAGTGAGCAAACCTCAGCAGGACATGCGCTTTGATATCCCGATCATTGGCCGCACAACCTTGAAGAAAATGATCGCTGCCCAGTGTTCAGCCATCGCTTTCTCGGCAGGTGAGACACTGCTTTTTGACCGGGAAGAAGTGCTCGCTCTGGCCACGGACGGCAACATTGCGATGCTTGCTTGCCATTCTGAAAAATAGTTTGCCCTCATGTTAGGTAGTCACACCCGGATGGCGACGTAGCCAAGTGGTAAGGCGGAGGTCTGCAAAACCTCTATTCAGCGGTTCGAATCCGCTCGTCGCCTCCATTTTTTTGCCTGTACGACTTTGTTTAAAACCTTTTTAACCCGTTCCAGTTGCCAAAATGTTGATTGTAGGTGCCCCGTAGTGAGTCCAAGAGCTTCCAAGACTGAAACCACCATGCGCCGTGCCCGGCTGGCGAATCTCCTCGCCGTTTATGGCGCGCTCTTAACCAAGAAACAACGCCACATGGCGGAGTCGCACGCCAATGAGGGACTGTCCTTTGCAGAGATCGCAAGGCGCGACAGTGTCACGCGTCAGGCAGTGCATGATGCCGTTCGTCACGCAGAGAGAGTGTTGGAGGAATACGAATCCACCCTTGGCGTGGTGAGCCGCTTCTCCTCCCCGACCGAAGATACTTCCCGAAAAATGGCCGCCGAAAGGCTTGCCGGCCTGCGCAATCGCGTGGCTCGCCAGGGAATTATTTATTCCAGCGACTGGATTCAAATCGAACTGTCGGAAATCGAAAGATTGCTGGGAAGCGTTGACGCCAACTAAGCACTCCTGATCGAAGGGAGCTTAAAGCTTAACCACCCGGGCATGACCGCGCAAGCCGCGGATCGCATTGCGCGTGTCCACCACTACCGGTGCGTGCTCAAGTACCATGCCGTAATCCACGTCGCGATGGTTCGAAACAATAACTACCACGTCGCTTTGTTTCAGCAACTCGGCATTGAGCGCGGTGGAGTGTAGATCAAGGCCATGCTCCTTAACTTCAGCCACGTATGGATCATGGTATGAAACCTCTGCTCCCATGCCCGACAACAGACCAATAATATCGAGGGCGGGACTTTCGCGCACGTCTTTGACGTTCGGCTTGTAAGCCACACCCAAAATCAGGACACGGCTGCCATTAACCGATTTGCGATCGTCATTGAGAACGCGGGTCACTTTTTCCACCACGAAGCGTGGCATGGAGCTGTTTATGTCACTGGCAAGTTCGATGAACCGCGCCGTATAATTGAGGGTGCGCAGCTTCCACGCAAGGTAGTGCGGATCGATCGGGATGCAGTGGCCACCCAATCCCGGGCCGGGAAAGAACGGCATGAAGCCGAAAGGTTTCGTGGCGGCAGCCTCGATGACTTCCCACACATCCAGATTCAATTTGTCGCACATCAGCGCGACCTCGTTAACCAGGCCAATGTTGACGCTGCGGAAAGTGTTTTCGAGGAGCTTCACCATTTCGGCGCATTGAGTGGATGAGACCGAAATAACCTTGTCGAAGATTTTGGAGTAAATTTCCACAGCTCGTCTCGTGCAGGCTTCCGTCACGCCGCCCACGATTTTCGGCGTATTGCGTGTGTTGTAAACGGGATTACCCGGATCAACGCGCTCCGGCGAAAATGCGAGGAAGAAATCCACGCCCACGGTCATATTTTGCTTTTCGAATTCGGGCAGAAGAAGCTCGTCCGTCGTGCCCGGATAGGTGGTGCTCTCGAGGATAATCACCTGTCCTTTTTTCAGACGGGGCGCGATTTGGTCCACCGCGCTAACGATGTAAGAAATGTCGGGATCCTTGGTTTTGCGCAGAGGCGTGGGCACGCAAATGCTCAACACATCCAGTGTGGAAACTATATCCCAATCCGATGTGGCAGACACGCTTCCGGCTTTCACAAGCTCGGCGAGTTTTTTCCCGTCAACGTCTTCGATGTAATTCTCGCCGGCGTTGATCGCCTGAATCTTGCGTTCATCCAGATCAATGCCAATAGCCTCGAAGCCGCTGGCGGCTGCCTCCACCAATAATGGAAGCCCTACATAGCCAAGTCCCACCACGCCAAATCGCATCTTCTGCACGTTCGCCTCGAGAAAAAAAGAATTTGCTCGTTTCCATCACCAGTGGATGCAGAATGGAGCCGAAGCAGTTTTTACATGCGTGATGACCGACCTATTTTATCTCGGCGCGCAAGGAAAAATGCCCCGGTCAACATACGCGGCTTGGGGAATGAACCAAGCATCCAAGCGTATAATGCAACGATTCGCCTCCATCTGGAAGGCGAGGAAAATCATTCCCGGATTGATGGGATTCTCATGAACGAGCAATTGCTGGAAGCTGTTAAGTTCGACGATAAAGGCCTTGTGGGCGTCATCGTGCAGGATAACGCGACGAAAGACGTGTTGATGTTTGCATGGATGAACCGCGAGTCGCTGGAAATAACCCTGCGCGACAGGCTGGCCTGCTACTGGAGCCGCTCACGCCAGAAGCTGTGGCTTAAGGGTGAATCGTCGGGCCATACCCAGAAGGTGCTCGACATCCGCCTGGACTGCGACGGTGACGCGATCGTCATTGCCGTGGAGCAAAAAGGCGGCGCCTGCCACACCGGTCATCGTTCCTGTTTCTACCGCGTAGTTGAAGGCGCCAAGTGGGTCGAACAAGGCGAGAAGGTATTTGACTCAGACGATGTCTACGGGTCGAAACAGTGACGGTGTGAGTCTGTCATCATTGCGCGTTAATGGCGCAACTGCAGGTTGAATTAACGTTCCACCGAAGGGAGACTACCTCCCTCGAAAGATAGAGCGCTCCCCCATCATGGCACAATATTTTCCAAACCGCGAACGTTTCCTCGAAAAGGCACGTCAGGGTAATTGCATTCCTGTTTATCGTGAAGTTATCGCCGACATGGAAACACCCGTGTCGGCCTTCCGCAAAGTGGGCGAATCACCCTTCGCATTTCTCCTCGAAAGTGTTGAGGGCGGCGAGAACCTCGGCCGGTACAGTTTTCTGGGCGCGAACCCCGAGGTGGTGTTTAAGAGCAAGGGCAACGAAGTGGAGATTGTTCACTCCAACGGACGCCGGGAATCTTTCCGGCATTCGATGCCCCTCGAATGTCTCCGCCAGTTATTGAAAAATTATACGTTTGTCCCCGACGAAGACCTCCCTCCATTTTGTGGTGGGGCCGTAGGCTACATGAGTTACGACGAGGTTTCGAACCTCGAGCCGGTACCACGCCACGAAAACGCCGGGTTAGGTTTGCCCGATCTGTATTTCATGATCAGCGACACCCTGCTCATTTTCGACCATGTGCGGCATCGTGTTAAGATTCTTTGCATCGCCCGCGTCCATGATCCCGATGACGCAGGAAATGCCTACGACGAGGCTTTGCAAAAGATTAACGCCATTCAGATCCAACTTGCCCGCCACCTCCCCCCGACCGATCGAACGGTCAGCACGTCCGAGGTCGCGATGGATTCGAATGTTTCTCAAGACGACTTCATGGCAATGGTGGAGAAGGCCAAAGAGTACATTATTGCCGGAGACGCGTTTCAGGTCGTGCTGAGTCAGCGTCTGCATGTGCCCATTTCCTGCGATCATTTCGACGTCTACCGTTCGCTGCGGGCCATCAATCCCTCACCCTATATGTTCTATCTGAAGTTTGACCAGTTGCGCATTGCAGGATCGAGTCCAGAAATCCTGGTTCGTTCCGACCAAGGTGGTGTGCAGGTGAGGCCCATCGCAGGGACAAGACAGCGGGGCAAAAATCATGCTGAAGACGTCGCCCTCGAAGCAGAGTTGCGGGCCGACCCGAAGGAATGTGCCGAACACATCATGCTCGTTGATCTGGGGAGGAATGACATCGGCCGGGTCTGTGAGTTCGGATCGGTAAAAGTGAACGATCTGATGGTGGTGGAACGCTATTCCCACGTGATGCATCTGGTCAGCAATGTTCACGGGGAGTTGTCTCCCGGACTGGATGCGTTCGATGTTTTGAAAGCCACCTTCCCCGCAGGCACTTTGAGCGGTGCGCCGAAGATTCGCGCCATGCAGATCATCAACGAATTGGAGAATGTCTCTCGCGGGCCCTATGGCGGCACGGTGGGGTATTTCAGCTTCAATGGGAATCTCGATTCCTGCATCACCATCCGCACCATTGTCATGCAGGGTGATCATGCGTACGTGCAGGCCGGTGCGGGCATCGTGGCCGATTCAGATCCTCAAAGCGAGTACCGGGAAACTCTCAACAAAGCCGGTGCAATGATCCGGGCCATCGAGATGGCCGAGCACGGGATGGAATGATATGATCCTCATAATCGACAACTACGATTCGTTCACTTATAATCTCGTCCAATACTTTGGCGAACTCGGGGCCGAGATGAAAGTGGTTCGCAATGACAAGATCGACATGCCGACCATTCTGGATATAGCGCCCCGCCAAATTGTCATTTCACCCGGTCCATGCACACCGGATGATGCCGGTGTTTCCATGGAGGTGGTGCGCATCTTTGGCGAACAGACTCCCATCCTCGGTGTCTGCCTGGGGCATCAGTGCATCGGGCAGGTTTATGGCGGAAAAGTGATTCGTGCGCCCCTGGGCGTGGTTCATGGCAAAACGAGTCATGTGCATCACGAAAATGACGCCCTCTTTGAAAATGTACCGTCGCCGTTCCAAGCGACCCGCTACCACTCTTTGGTAGTGGAACGCGAATCACTCCCGGCCGATCTAAAGGTTACGGCGTGGTCGGACGAGGGAGTGGTCATGGCGATGCGCCATGAGACCCATCCTGTATGGGGCGTGCAGTTTCATCCGGAGAGTATTCTGACAGCCCATGGGCACACCATCCTGCAGAATTTTCTTAATCAGAAAATCTGATTTTTTGTGGTTTCGCTTCACTCAGGGGCGATAAACCCGCACCACCCGGGCATCAGGGTAATAGTGGTTGAGGATGCGGTCAAAACCCATTCCCCGCGCAGCCATGGTTCGTGCACCCATCTGGCATAATCCCACGCCGTGGCCATTGCCACCACCCGTAAAGGTGGCGTTCGCAACTGTACCGTCCGGATTGCGCGTAACGTCCACGTAAAAAAGTCCGCTCCAGAGGTCCAGGGCCCGGCGAATTGGCAGTTCCTTTTTGAGATCCTTCACTCCCCCATCACCCGTAATTCGCAGCACCCACACCTTTCCGGATGGACGCCGTTCGGCCACGGCGACATCTCGCACCCGAGAGAAACCGGCAACCTTCGCCAACTGCTCACCCGAGACTGTTTTCTTCCAGCGGAAATATTTCATGGCATACTTCGGATAGCCCGCATTTTTCGAGTCGCAGAAAAAGTCCCGCGAACTATCATCCAGAAACCGACGAAATGCCGCTTCCGAACTTACGTCAACGGCGCCGGCAGCCTTTCCGGGCGAATCAAAAACCGGCCTCAAACCCGGGATGGGTTCACTATCCCACACATCCTCGGCCCCGGCTGTAATTCCTCCGCAAACATTCGAGTATACCGCGTCGAGAATAGCACCAGAAGCATTCGTCAGCACATAACCTGCAGTGGCATCCACCGCTTCGTTGGAAGGCTGTTCCTCCAACTTCACACCTTTGTAAGCCTGGCAATGTTCGCCGGTGCAGAGATCGAAACCATCGGCCTTGTGACGGTTTGCCGCGAGCTTGAAAATGGTTTCGCTTCGCGCCGCGACTGCCTGTGCTTTCAATGCTTCCATGGGCGATGAACCAATCTCTGCGGGGAGGACGCCTTTGAGATAATCATCGATACGAATCTGGTTGATGACCCTCATCCCGGAGCCGTTGTGAACAAGCTGAGCCCGCCCGCGATATCCGTTGCCCGATGTTTCCCAAGTAGCGACAGACCCATCTGCCCTGGGCTCCACCACAAACCACTCGCCCTGAATCAGACGTCCATCGGGAGAGGTCAGGTTGATACCCTTCCGATCGGCCGTTGCGCGAAATGTGCCTCCGGGTCCGTCGTAAACTTTCCCGCTGGGCCCCATGCAAACGGCCCCGCTCTTCACCTGGATCGCTACGGCGCCGGTTGATTTTTGAAGACCGATTTGGACCCATCCGGCCTTGCGAAGCAATATCTCCAAACCCGGAGAGAGAGTGGAGGTTTGGGCAAAACTACTAACGCAGACCCAACAGAGAAGAGCGGAACAAACGAGTCTCAAGCGAAGGCGCATACTGTTTCCAATGGCTCATTTTCCCGTAGGATTGTCGTCACCGGGGTTATTGAAAGAGGTGTCGACGGTCATATACTTGAGCAGTCGTTCTTCCAGCATTTTGGCCGGGTTGATGTCGGATTTTTTAAGGCGCTGGGTGAGAGCGGCCATTTCAACCATGATGGATATATTACGCCCAGGCTGCACGGGCACAACATACATGGGAACTTCGACATCGAAGAACGAATGGGTGCGATCATCAATACCCAGGCGCTCGTAGTTAGCCGACTCGTTCCACCGTTCCAGCTGCACAACCAGATCAACGTACTTTTCCGTGAGAACCGACGACACCCCGAAAAGCATCTCGATATTGAGGATGCCCAGTCCGCGGATTTCCATGTGATGCTTGATGAAGTCGGGAGAACGACCAAGAATCAGATCTTTCGAAATCCGTCGAAGGATAACGTAATCATCACTCACCAGTCGATGCCCGCGCTCGATGAGTTCCAATGCACATTCACTTTTCCCCACGCCACTTCCGCCGAGGAGTAATGTTCCCATACCGTAAACGTCGAGCAGTACCGCGTGCACGTTGACCGTGGGCGCAAAGTATTGTTCGAGGTAGGTGTTGAGCTGACTGATGAGGCGGGTGGTGGGCACCGTGGACATTATGATCGGAATGCTGTAACGATCCGCAATGTGCAGGCTGTCCTCCGGGAACTGATTGCCGTTGGTAACGATGAGACAGGGCATCCGGAAGTTCAGCGTGTTGTCTAATCGCTGCGCGCGCTCCTCCGGCTTGAGATTGCGGAGATAGGACATTTCCGTGTTGCCCAACACCTGAATGCGATCGTGGGCGAAAACGTCATAAAACCCTGCAAAGGCAAGCCCGGGGCGATTCATCTCGGCCGTGTGGATGTGGTTGCGTAAACCTGCGGCGCCACTAAGCACGGTTAATTCCATGTCCTTTTCAAGAGCGGACACGAGAACTTCTACGGTGAGGTCCTTGGCGGTTATCATGGCAATGAGTCCATAAGAGCGTGTTGTGCAACCCATTTGCCAATTCTTTTTTGCGGCGATGGCAAAGGGCGATTTTTCAGATTTTGCATGGTTAGCCATTCACCCTCGGGTAGGCATGCAGGGGTGGACTCGGGATCGACGCGCACAATCCACATTCGCAGGGTAATTCGGTGGTGTGTCACCGAGTAGCGAAAGTCGTGAGGTTGCACTTCGAACGCATAGTGTGGCGTCAAGGAATGAACGAAGTTCCGCAATGCCCGCGGTGGTTTAGTTGGCAAAGTCTCACAAGAGAATTTGGGAAACTCCCACATTCCCGCATGCCATCCCCCTTCGGATATCTGTCTCAGAAAGAGCTTCTCGCCGCAAACCAGTGCAACTCCGGCGTAATAAAGTGGGACGGGGGCGATGGTCGCGGGAAGTACCGGCAATCTTGTAACCAACCCGGATGCATGAGCCCGACAAACGGAAATTACCGGGCATTGCACACACCTTGGATTTGCGGGAGTGCAAACAAGTGCTCCGAGTTCCATGAGTGCGTTGTTGTAAAGACGGGGCTGCCGCCGCGAGAGCAATTCCTCCGCCCACTTCCACAAATGTTTCTTCGATGAGCTCGTTTTTGTGGGCTCGCAAAGGGCATGCAACCGGGCAAAAACACGGGATACGTTTGCATCCACCAACGCAGCCGGCGTGTCGAAGACAAAGGAAGCGAGAGCACCAGCCGTGTAGTCCCCCACTCCCGGCAAGGCACGCAACAGGTCCAGAGATGCGGGAAAATCTCCCGCATGTTTCTCGGAAATAGTTATGGCGGCAGCATGAAGCAGACGGGCTCTCCGGTAATAGCCAAGCCCCGCCCAGGCGGTCAAAACGTCGGTCTCATCCGCTGCGGCGAGATCCCGTACCGTGGGAAATCTTTTCAGGAACCGTTCATAATAATCCCGCGCGGTCGCGACCTGAGTCTGTTGGAGCATCATCTCCGAAACCAGGATCGCGTACGGATCGCGTGTTTTTCGCCATGGCAAATCACGAGCGTTCAGGCGGTACCACTTCAGCAATGCTTTGCGAAAAAAGACTCGCTCTTCCTCGCCAAGAGATTTGGGAGGATCGTTGCTGCTGGAATTGACATCGGTACCGGATGTGGAAATCATCCCCACCAATTACCATGCGCCCGACCTTATCCATCATCATCGCAAATTGGAATGGCATAGCATTCCTTCAGCGCTGCTTATCGGCCACGTTGCTCAGTGCGCAAGCATCCGGGTGCGAGACAGAGGTCTTGCTCATTGATGATGCCTCAACCGATAATAGCGCCGAGCAAGCCGCCCGGGATTTTCCCTCGATACGCATGCTCCGCAATATCGAGAACTCCGGCTTCGGGGCAACGTGCAATCGGGGAGCCCGCCAGGCGCAAGGCGATATTCTGATTTTTGTGAACAATGACCTGGTGCCGCGCGAGCCGATGGTTGCCGAACTTGCAGCACCCCTCTTAGCCGACGATCAACTTTTTGCGGTTTCTGGAAAAACCGTGGAGTGGGATGGCCACACACCCAACCATGTAAACATGGCGGCATCCCTGCAAGATGGCCAATTCACGCTTACGTTTGATGACGCTGCCACCTTGAGCCCAACGATGTTTGTGCAGGGGGGATGTTGCGCGATGCGTCGCGATCAATTCCTCAATTTCGGAGGATTTCACCCGATATTCTCACCGGGTTATTGGGAGGATTACGACATCTCCTATCGCGGCCTGAAAAGTGGTTGGCGCAATCTTTACAACCCGAAGGCCGTGGGAAACCATTTGGGGCAGGGCTCCATGGTTCGCGCCCATGGGGCTCGTTCCATTGCCATCACGCGCCAACGCAATCGTGAGTTCTTCCAATGGCTTAATTTCACAGATGAAGCTTTCATCCAATCCATTACGGCATCACTGCCGGCCCGCGTGGCTTCCGCGTTTGTCGAACCCGGGGAAGGACGTCTGTGGCTGCGCGGCTGGATGAAGGCACTCGCTGCATGGCCCGAAGTGGAAAAAGAAAGACGCAATCGCTCCGCCAATCTGAAGCGTAGCGACAGCGATATCTTTGCCGAGTTTGCAGACAGAGGCCGGCCTTGTCCATGAACTGTCGGCTCACGGTAGCAGTTCTTACGCGAAACCGCTTCGCATCACTCCAGAGATGCATAGATGCCGTGAGAAAAATACTGGGGCCTTATGACGAAATCCTCGTAGTCGACAACGGGTCAACGGACGCCACTCCTGAGTGGCTTGCCAAAATGACAAGTGAGCAGTTGCGCTGGATTTGCGCGCCTCGGTCGGTAGCGGGGAGTTACGCAAGTCTGCGCAATCTCGCGATAACTCAGGCCCGCGGCGAGGCTTTGCTCTTCACGGACGACGATTGCGTACCCGCCAATGATTGGATTTCACGTGCGATAAAACACCTCGCCCATGCTGACGCCGTCGGAGGAGCTGTCATCCCTGCCAGGCCTTACGACTGGCCGTGGTGGTGGTCTCCACAACTTCTCTGGACCATCGGCATGTCTGCTCCCGGGCTTTTCACGGGGGATGAAAACGCCTATCCGGCCACGGCGAACATGGGTGCCCCCATCGACGTTTGGCGGGCGCGACCTTTCGCCGAAACAAAAGCCAGGTTTGAAGCAACCACGACATACCTGGCCGGTCGCGAAGATGCCCAATGGTGGGCGGAGGCACGACGCGACGGCTTGAATGTCGTGGTTGATCCCGAGATGGTTGTTCATCACAACGTGCCGGATGATCGCCTTGCTTTCAGCGCGGTGCTCTCGAGAGCAAGGGCGGATGGAACTGCAGCATGGCAGCGCGATCCACGACCTGATGCCCTTCCGCACATTTTGAACGAGGCGTGGGCAGCAAGGGTTTCACCCTTTTTCCATCCTTTCCGCACGTTATCTGATCCCGGATCGGCGATGGCAGAATTTCTGTGGGCAAGCAGGCAAAAGGCATGGAGCAAAGCCGCGCAATCCGACCTGCGGCATTTTTTCCCTCAACGCATTTTCAGCAATTTTCGAGCCGCGGGTGCAGCCATAAAAGGCGGGATTCGAGATTCTGCCGGTCGTCTTATGGATGCGGCCGTACTTACACTTCGGCCAGCTTATAAACTCCCAAAAGCACCCGGAAGAATCCTTGTGGCCGGTCCAACTTATCTTGGCGACACGCTCATTCTGCAGCCCATATTGCGTTTGTTTCGTGCAAATTATCCTGACACAGAAATTGCTGTCTGGACCTGTTATCCGGAATTATTGCGAGACGTTTTGCCTGATCTGCAAATTATCGAAGACGGCCCCGATGCCGGCAAACAGGTGGTGAAATTCGTTTCTGACCCCCGTGGTTGCGATGCAGTCTTCGCTCCCTACTACCATTTTGGTGATGAGGCGCTCTGGCGCTCGGAACTGGCCGGCATAGGGCATGTTTTTGATCGCGAGCATGGGTTCAAACGCAGGCGGGATATAAGACTTGCGGCTCGATGCATCGTAAAAAATCTGGCTCAGAACGAGTTGTTGAACCTTCGCAAACTGTTCTCGCCCTGGCCCCTTGAAGGCGAAATCTCCAAGCCAATCCTCGCCCCTTTGGCCCACCTTCCCGACGGTTTCGTTGAAGCTATCCAGCCGCCGGAAGGAATGAAACTCGTTCTCCTCCAGATCGGATCGGGCAATTCCATCAAAAATATCCCAGAAGAGATGGTGGTGGAATTTGTGCGCCGCTTACTTAAGCAACCCAACATTATCTTAAGCCTGATTGGTGATGAATCACAGAGCGCCTTTGCAGATGAAATCTGTTCGAAGTTCAACGCATCCGAGACTTTTGATCGCGTAACCAATGCCTGTGGCAATGAATCCGTCTGGCATCTGGCGGGTCGCATCCGTGCGGCATCGTTGCTAATCTGCCCCTGCTCAGGCCCCAAGCACATGGCCATGGCCATGGACGTTCCCACCTTCACACTCTATGGCCCGACAAGCCCCGAACAGTGGGGAGGAATCGGGGACCCTGCCCTTCATGCCCATGTGCGCTCTCCCCGCCATCGCCTAACGCCTGCCGAACTCGTCGGCTTGCCACCCTCCTTTGTAATGGATGGATTTGACACCGAAGTGGTCTGGCAATCTTTGCTCAGACACATGAGCAGTTTGAGTTTAATTGGCGGTAGCGAAGGTAACACTTTCATACCGAATCCACCATCTGCCCACCATCCCTAAGGAGACTCAATCACCTCTATGAACGATCCTCACGCTGTCCGCATTTTGTTTGTTTGCATGGGCAACATCTGCCGCTCCCCCACGGCTCATGGGATTATGGAAGAATTGGTGCGGGATCGCGGCCTGGAAAATCGAATCGAAATCGACAGTGCGGGAACCCTTGATTATCATGAGGGTGCGCTTCCGGACGCTCGCATGCGAAGCGCGGCAGAACGAAGGGGACATAAACTGACCCATCGCTCCCGGCCTGTAAAGCCGGATGATTTCCATCATTTTGATTATGTGGTCGCTATGGATAACGTGAATCTCCGCGATATGAAGCCGTTCATGCCGGATCAACCATTTCGTGCTAAGATTTCGCTGCTCATGGATCACCTGGCCGATCCACCGTGCGCTGAAGTGCCCGACCCCTATTCGCACGGCGCCACCATGTTCGACTATGTGGTAGACGTTGTGGAAAAAGGCTGCGAGGCCTTGCTCGACGAAATCGTGGGTCGTCACCAACTGGGATGATTCTCCCCGCTTCTCTATCAGAAATCCTTGAGAAGCACGCCGGAGACATATGCGGACACAAGGTTGAATTGAAGCATACGGAGCCAGTTTCCGGTGGATGTATCAACCAGTCGGCACTTCTGGTTTTTACCCACGACTTTACCGCATTCCTGAAATGGAACCCATCAGCGCCCCCCACGATGTTTCAGCGCGAGGCGGATGGGCTCAACGCACTTGCAGCCACACAAACATTGCGGGTGCCGCGAGTTTTTAGCTGGAGCGATACTTCCGAGAGTGGTTCGACGCCCGGCTTTCTAATGCTGGAAGACCTCGCTACAACCGATGGAAACTCTACAATCAGGTCCGATTATGATGAAGAACTCGGAAAAGAGTTGGCGGCATTGCACGCCCTGCCGGCACCATATTTCGGATTTCCCCACGACAACTTCATCGGCTCAACGCCCCAGCCTAACCATCCCCGGGAGACATGGGCGGAGTTTTTTCTCCAACAGCGTTTGCATCCAATGATCCAGAGATTGCGAGGATCTGGAAAAATCTCTGCAGATCAAACCATCTGGGCATCGCAATGCGCTGAAGCCGCCACGCAGCATCTTCGCGAGGTCACTGAAGGACCTGTCCTCGTTCATGGTGATCTGTGGGCGGGAAACGTAATGCGAGACGGCTCGGGGCGTCCCGCTCTCATCGACCCGGCCTGCTATTATGGCCACCGGGAAGTGGATCTGGCCATGACCGAATTGTTCGGAGGATTCTCATCAAGGTTTCGCGCGGCCTATGAGACAGCACATCCCCTAAAGGATGGTTATCCACTACGCAAAGAGATCTACAATCTGTACCATGTGCTCAACCACGCGCTGCTTTTTGGAGGCAGCTACTGGTCTCAGGCTGAGTCGATCTTGAACCGCTTCCGCGATTGAGATCAGAAAAGGCCGGGGATGTTTATGCCGCCGGTCAGTTGTGACATCTGATCATTGTTCAGGGCCTT
Source organism: candidate division BRC1 bacterium HGW-BRC1-1 (assembly GCA_002842095.1). GTDB lineage: Bacteria > Sumerlaeota > Sumerlaeia > Sumerlaeales > Sumerlaeaceae > HGW-BRC1-1. Next base: position 286,505 of record PHCB01000008.1, on the reverse strand, counting down.
GGCCTTTTCCATCGCCTGATTCACGGCTGCAACCACAAGGTCTTCCAGCATTTCAAGATCATCGAGGTCTACTGCATCGGGCTTGATCTTCATTCCGATTAATTCCTGATTGCCGTTCGCGATGGCTGTAACCATGCCTCCACCCGATGCGGCTTCCACGGTTTGCGTCTTCAGTTCTTCCTGAAGTTTGGCCATGCGGGTCTGGAGTTCCTGCTGCATTTTCTGAATCTGCTTTAGATCAAACAACGTGTCACCTCTGCATTCGTAATGGTTCAGGCTTCTGCCTTGGGTCGTACTTTTAAAATAAATTGAGAGTCGGGCAACCGAAACGCCGAGCGAATTTTCAGAAACAACTCGTTCACGTCAGCGTGTTCATCCAGATACGCCGTCATGGCTTCTCCCTTCAGGGGCTTCAAAGGCAGCGAAGCTTTTACCTCCGGAAGAACCTCCTCTTTTTCGGAGAGGATTTCTTCGGGAATGCGGACATGCTCTTCGTCGAATTCGACTATCGTGTCCTCATCACCAAATTGTTCGGTCATTGAAGGAATCTCTGCCTTCGCTGTGGTCGGGAATGCCTCTGCCGGTTTCTCGGGCGGAACCGCGGTTTCTTCTTCTTTGCGCGTCAACTCCAACCGGATGTTCACCTTGCGATGTAGGGCCACGCAGGTTATTTCGGTAAGCTGTTGAAGATTCGCAGGCCGACTGAGATGCGTATAGGTGAAGGTATCCCCGGGGTTTACGCCGATAACAACGCTGCGGTCGCCCACCGACAGAATCTCCGCGTCCTGGAGCGCCATGCGCACACACGAGGTATCCGGCAGATTCTCCATGATTTCTTTCATCAAAGCATCGGGTTGGAGATTTTCCATCATCTGCTGCAACTCGGACTTCTCCTGAGCAGGAGAAACGATCTCTTCGACGACCTTTGAAACTACGGGTGGAGTGACTTCGGGCATCGGGGATTCTTGAACAAGCGATGGTTTCGCGATCGATGGGGCATAATCGCCGCCAGGCGCGGCTGGTTCCGTTGTCATCAATTTTAAAGGTTCTGACTTGGTTTCCACAGCCGATGGCGTGGTTTCAGTTGAAGCCAAGCCGGGCTTGATGGCCTTAGCAGAAGCCGCTCCACCCTGCAGGCGACGTTCCAATTCATCAATGCGAGTTATCAATTTTTCCACATCCAGCGTGGATGCATCGGTACTGAGGCGCACCAGTTCCACTTCCAGCAAAAAGCGTGGTTGGGAGGCGGTCTTCATCTTTTCGGAAAGGCGCAGGAATGCATCGGTGAGTTGGACGGCCAGTGCCATAGGCAGGTTCACCGCCAAACTCTGTAATCCCGCAAAGCGATCCCTGGAGACATTCAACAGTTCGGGTTTGTGCGGGGCTGCACGAACGATCAGCAAGTCACGCAAATACTCTGTCAGGCTGGCAGTGAACCGTTCCAGATCCTGTCCGGTTTCGCTTAGCTGTTGCACGAGTTGGAGAAGCTCCTCGGTCTGCCGGTCACGAATGCCGCGCACAAAAGCATCGAGCAGGTCGAAACGAACGCTGCCCAAAAACCGGCGCACGGTCTCCACATCGATGCGCTCCCGGCACAGCACCAGCACCTGATCCAAGGCCACCTGTGCATCGCGCATGCCACCCTCTGCGTTGCGCGCGATCATTTCAAGAATCGGCAGGCGGTCCTCATCGGCAATCTGAAGGGAACGTTGCCTGGCCTCCGAGTCGAGTATTGATCCCAGATGCTTTACGATCTCATCGGTTGAAAACCGGCGGAACTGGAACACCTGACAGCGGGAAACAATCGTATCCGGCACCTTCTGCGGATCAGTCGTGGCCAGGACGAAGATAACCTGCGACGGCGGTTCTTCGAGAGTTTTCAACAAAGCATTAAAGGCAGCGATGGACAGCATGTGGACTTCGTCCACGATATAAACCTTATAGCGTGAAAACGGCGCCAGGACAACACCGCTCCGCAATTCGCGGATGTTGTCGACACCCGTATTTGACGCTGCGTCAATCTCGATCACGTCAAGACTGCTGCCTGATGTGATGGCCCGGCAGGATGCGCACTCCCCGCATGGGTCGGGTCGGGGCCCCCCATTCAGGCAATTGACCGCCTTGGCAAGAATGCGAGCGGTTGAGGTCTTTCCCGTCCCCCTCGGGCCACAAAACAGATAGGCGTGACCAATCTGGTTACCACGAATTGCTCCCTCCAGAGCGGCACGTGCACTCTCCTGACCAACCAATTGCTGGAAGGTCTGGGGGCGATAGCGTCTGGCCAACACAACGTACGATTCCCCCGCACCGGCTGATTGGGCAGCGGACGGAGTCTCATCCTTCGCGAAGAAATCGTCACTGGAATCTTGAACAGGAACCGGCTCCTCCGCCGATGGCATTGCGAAGAGATCGTCCTCGGGCTCGATGTTGCCTCCGAGAAAATCGTCCTGTTCAGGAGTTGATGGCATTAGTTATCCCCTCGCGAAAGGCACCCTGGTTCCGGGCACCGGATCTTGGTTGTTTAACGTGCGTTGTGGGTCTCGGCGTTGCGGTGTTTACGGTCAATCCCAAAGAGACCAACCCAAACGCCCCACATAAAAAAGCCGAGCCTCCGCATCGCCGTAGAAGCCGATATCATTGAACCTTCATTTAAGGTGGGTACCCTCACTGCCGCCAGGGAGATCCCCCCGCAGGGGGCGTGTCCTAAAACGACCAAATATCGGGCTCCCAATTGGAAGGCGTTGGCTCAATAAAAGATCAACCTGTACTAACGTAGCAGAGGCTCATGCTTCGGTTGTAACCTACCGTTTTCAGCGCGGAAGAATCAAAGGAAATCGACCCGCGATGACGGAAGTGTGACCGAATAAATAGCATGCGAATGCGTTATACCGTGCGGACCCAAGGGTCTGTTGTACCTCATCCGAGGTTGTCCCAGACAGCAGGTCGGCTCGCAAGAGCCATAAAACGCCCCTGCCGAGACGATCCAGACGGGTTCGCCCGTTGTCAGTTGAGGTGGTTGTGCATCACTTCCAAGGCGTTAAATTTCGCACATGTGCGAAGACGGTTTGGAATGGTTGCCCGCCTCCTCGGGATCTTCGTTCAAAGGGATCTCGAGTCGAGCGCAACCATTCTGAACAGTTGGGAGGTGACAAATTATGCCAAAACAAGAAAAAATCGATGCCGTTATCGATGTTAAACTTCGTGCCTCGCGCGCCAAGTCGATTGTTGTTACGGATTACCGTGGACTTACGGTGGCCGAAATGACCGACCTTCGCACGCGTCTTCGCAACGAAAACGTCGAATTCAAAATCGTCAAAAACCGTTTGGCCAAGATCGGACTGCAAGAGGCAGGACTTCCTGCCATGGACGATTTCCTGAAAGGGACAACCGCCATTGCTTTCGCGACCAAGGATCCTATCAGCCCTGCAAAGGTGCTGGCGGCCTATGCCAAGGAAAACGAAAAGCTGAAGATCATCGGCGGACAAATGGACAACGAGATTCTGGACAAGTCCACTCTGATGATTCTTTCACAGATGCCCAGCCGCGAAGTGCTGCTTGGTCGTTTGGTTGGCAGCCTGGCAAGCCCCGTGCAGAAACTCGCATTTGGCCTCAATCAGGTTGTCTGCAAAGTCGTGTATGCGTTTGACGCAGTCGCCCGTCAGAAAGCCGAAGGGTAACATCCGCTCAAGTTGCAGCACTCCGTTTCAAATGTGTAGTCCCACTCAGTTTTCACACCTTAAAGGAAAGTTTATATCATGAGCATTTCGATCGATCAGATCATCGAGCGCATTGACACGATGACGATTATGGAAGTTAACGAACTCGTTAAGAAGATTGAAGACAAGTATGGCGTCAGCGCAGCCCCCGTGGCCGCCGCTGCCGGCCCGGCAGCTGCCGGAGCCGCTCCTGTCGAAGAGAAGACCGAGTTCACGGTCATCCTAAAGGACGTTCCCGCTGACAAGAAGATCGCCATCATCAAGGAAGTCCGTGCCATCACCAGCCTCGGCCTGAAAGAAGCCAAGGACCTCGTGGAAGCCGCTCCGAAGGAAGTCGTCAAAGACGTCGCCAAGGATGAGGCCGACAAGGTCAAGAAGCAGCTGGAAGCCGCCGGCGCCACCGTCGAAGTTCAGTAAACTTAAATCATCGCGGCTCCACCCGGAGCTCAGAGTCACCCACAGGACGGTTGGATCTTTAGAGATCCGGTCGTCCTGTTTTTCATTTCATGCGGGATAAAACACGTTTCCTTCAGCGCACATTGTTTGCAGATCAGAACGAATCGAAATCCTCGAGGAAAGCCTGCGCTGAAGCATAGCGATCGTCGGGATTTTTCTGAGTGCACCGCACAAAGACATCGTCCAGGCCGCGAGGAAGCGTCGCCCGCAAAGTGGAGGGACGCGGGAAGGATGAGTGCACCTGCATCCGAGAAATCTCCAACGGGTCCACGACCTTCTTCACGTCGAACGGAGTCCTGCCCGTCAGTACGTAAAACATGGTGAGACCCAGCGAATAAATGTCGCTCCGCACGTCCACGATGTTGCCCATGATTTGCTCGGGTGCCATATACTGGGGGGTTCCCACGAGGGTTCTCTGGGAATCCTCGGAGATCACGGAGTCCTGAGCGGCCTCGCTGAGGATCTTGGCCAGACCGAAATCGACAACCTTGATATTGCCACCATCACGGATGATCACATTGCCGGGCTTGATATCGCGATGCAGCACGTTCTGCGTGTGAGCATATTGCAGCGCATCGCCCAGTTGCCGGAAGATTCCTCGAACTTCCTCCAATCCCAACGGGCCTTTGCGCTTCACAAGCGCTTTCAGGTTCTCGCCCTGCACATATTCCATGGCGATGTAATAGAGATAGTCCAGATGACCGGTGTCATAAATTGTTACGATATTTGGATGAGAAAGACGAGCAATAAGACGGGCTTCATGGAGGAACATTTCCTCCTGCCCATGGTGTCCGGGTCGGGCAAGGGGGAAAGTTTTAAGAGCCACTTCCCTCTCAAGATGTCGGTCAAGCGCTCGGTAGACAATAGCCATTCCACCCCGGCCAAGCTCTTCACGGATCTGATAGCGCCCTTCCTCGCCGAAGCAGGTGTCAGGCGCTTGCGTGGGAGGACGCTGCCCTTCAATAATTCCAGTTTCCGTGTCCACTCGCACATACACAGTTGAGTCCCGCGTGGGATACCGTGGACGCATGTTTGTTCCCTGCGGAGGTGTGGGAGGTGGCCAGAGCGATCCGGGTTCGGGAGAAGGTGAAGGTGGCGGCATGCCGGCACCATATGGCGTCCGAGGCACAGGTGGCCCGTAGCCCGACGATGTCGCCTGGGGTGAGGGCATAACGTAGCCCGGATTAGATCCTCCCGTCTGCGAATCGTAATAGGAGGAAGGATTTCTGGTGGGAGGAGGGAGGCTTTGCAAATGCTCCACACGATCCCCGACGTCTTCGAAAGCGACGTTTACAGCCTGGATTCGGCGGTAAAAACTTATGCTCTGTTGATGGTCCTCCTCTTCGAGCAGACGTGCATAATGATAGAGAATCGGAAGGGTTTCCTGGGAAGGGGCGATGTCATTTATCACCTTCTCGAAAAGCTCCCGGGCCATATCGATGCGACGTTGCATGTAGAAGGCACAGGCGAGGAATCCAGTGGAAACCCGCCATTCGGTGGAAGTGGGGGGAACCCGTTGGAGGAATTCGATGGCCTTTGGATAATCATTGAGACGAAGGGCCAGGCGCCCGGCGCGGGAGAAGTCCCCTGCGTTTACATAAGCCAGCAAGGCCTGTTGCAAATCACCCACGGTTTCAAAGCAATCTGCGGCGTTACGCCAGTCATGGCCTTTGGCGTAGGCTTCGGCCGAAGCCTTGATGTTTTTTCCCAACGAATACATTTCTGCCGCGAGCAGGAACCGCTTCATTTCCAGATAAACATTTGCTGCGGCTTCAAAATCTTTGGCCCGTTTGAAGGCATCCACGGCTTGTGTCAGTTTCCCGGCTTCCATGAATTGCCGTCCGGCTTCGCCCCACTCACCCTGACTGATCGCAACTCGGGCCAGAAAGTCGGACTTTACAACGATGTCGTCAACCTTGGCCACACTTGCGATGCCGCGGTCGGAAAGACCCGCCTTCAGATAGCATTCCGCGGCAAATTCAAAGTTTTTGCTCTTCTCGTAAAACTCTGCCGCCCGCACATAGTCCTGCGCCGCCTCCAGCAATTCACCGGCCTTGCGTAAATTGCCATTACGCGCCAAAACTTCGGCCGCTCTACGTACGAGTTCCTCCCCCGCTTCTCCCCTGGTGATCAAACGCATCGGATCGATTTGCTGGATCAGTTCCTCAATCTTTTCGGGCATGTTGGCGCGAGCATAACAACGCAGGGCATCCTCAATGCGCTTGAGGCTTTCATAGACCCGGCCGGCTTTTTGATACTCCTGGGCCTTCTCATAATAGTCAGCGGCCTGGGCAAACCGATTGCTTTGCTCTGCCTGTTGTCCGGCTTGGCGATAATTCCCCATCGCGCGCTCACGCATTCCCTCTTCGTTTGCGCGCTCTGCTGCCATTTCATAATTCTCTTCGGATTCATAAAGGCGTATCGCTCGATCAGCATAACCGGCTTTATCCATGGCCTGAGCTGCCCGGGATAACTGGCCGGCTTTTTCATAGGCACCTGATGCTTCAACCCACATCTCCAGAGTTTCATAGGCTTCGGCCGCCCCGATGAAATCCCCGCGTTTTTCCAAACGAGCTGCGGTGCGTGCAACTTTCGTCGCGAAATTTCCGGTTTCATAATTCACCGGACCGCCCCCGGTCACTCCTGAATGGACCGAGATGAAGGTTGAGACGATGGCATGATTTATATAGATCAGGCCAAATAGTACAGCGACCGCCAAGCCTATATAAAGCACTGTCGCGAATGGACCGACAAGCTCAGTCAATTGTCCATCGATTATCGATCGACGCGGATAAATTAAAAAATAGCCCGCGGCTGCAACGGAAAGCCAATAGGCCAAATTGAAAATCTGGCGTGAAATACTCTGCATGGCGGAGTGACTCGAGTCTTCAGCTTGATGGGTTTTACATCACGAAGACAATGTGGCGGGGTCAAGAACGGACTTGCTCAACGAGCGACCCCAATTGTGGTTTTCTCGGGTCGGCTGAAATCTCCCAGACAAGGTGGCTCAACGGGCCCTTTCCGTTACATTTTCCACAAAGGCCTCCAGAGCGGACATCTTCGCCCGGGCCTCAAGTTTCTCAGGATAGCCATCAGCCTGTTCCACAATCCGATACTCCGCTCGGGCTGGATCGGTAAAGGCCTCGAAAGCACTCAAACTGAACTCAGCGCCATCCGGATCGTTCAATAACGTATACTCGCGGGCAAGGGCATAGTGGAAATCGGCAAGGAGCAAATGATGCAGATATCGGTTTTTACTTTCGAGGTTGGCCTCCAGATTAGATTTGAGCTGCTTCAAGGCCGTTTCCGTCGTGTAGGGCTGCATGAATCGCATCGCAACATAGAATTGAGCCAGTTGAAGTTGCAGGCGTTCACGCTCTAAAAACGCCTGGGCTTGGTACGGCGAACCTTTCAATTCTCCGATGAGCTTATCAAAATCGGCAACCTTCTGTTTGATGTCGTTCTCATAATCCTGCAGGGTGGACTGGCTTACAGGTTTGTTTACGATGCCGGCGAAACGCGCCGCGCGGTTTAAGTTATCCTGAGCAGCCTTTGCAACGCGGGGATCAGATGAACTTTTCGCTTTTTCGTAGTTTGCCCCTGCAATGCCATAGTCTCCCAGCTTTTCAAAAGCCTGCCCCATGGCCATGGAAGCGAGATCAACCATTTTCCCCGGATAAAGGGTCATGTAGTTGGCGAGGCGTGCTGCCGAGACCCTGAAAATATTTTGCCCCGTAACGTCGGTTGGCACGGCGAATCGGTAAATATCGTCGTTAATGTGCCGCTGAAGGTCCGCCACGATCAGCACAAGGTTTTCTGCCGGTTGCACATATGACGGTGCTTCCTTGGAGCCCTGGGCGGCGAAAGCTGAAACCGAGGCGAAGGCAAGGATTCCTGTCAGAACGGCGGCTCTGGTGAACATAATGGCTGTGGGTTTCATTGGAAAAGGAGGACCAATCGGATGCAGTGAAATGCCATCACAATAAACCCTCAGGACGGTCCCTTGTTCCCTGAATTCGCACCCGCAACGCATAGTCCTACCAAACAGACACACTCCAGCCACCGGGTAAAAAGCGTTTGGATATGTGGATGCTTCTACGGCGAGCAGGCGGAAAACAGTTGCGCGCAGACTCCCCACTCACGGATATGCCCAACTTGTCATGAATCCCTTACAAACAAACAAGCGGCCCGCCCTTGGTGCTGCCATCGCGATTTCTCTGCTCTTTATTGCCACCGGCACCAGTAGCCTCGTCTATCAGGTTGTCTGGCAACGCTACCTCATCAACATCTTCGGCGCCACGATCTACTCCGTCAGCACCGTTCTCGCCGCATTCATGGGCGGCCTGGCGCTGGGCAGCTTTCTTTTTGGACGTTTTGCAGATCGCACCCGTCACCGCCACCTGGCCATATATGGGGTTCTGGAAATTGCCGTGGGCGTTTTTGCGCTGCTCGTGCCCTTTCTGCTGAAGGTGCTCGACCCGGTCTTTCATGGCCTTTACGCGGCTCTCGGAGTGAACTTCTTTCTCTATTCCGTTGTCCGTTTCGTCCTGGTTTTTATTATCCTTCTCCTGCCCACAACCATGATGGGCGGCACCCTCCCAATCCTCTCAAAGTTTCTATCGCCCGACGGTGGTAACGCCGGACTTCGCATTGGACTTCTGTATGCTGTCAACACGCTCGGGGCGGTACTGGGAACCATCCTGACGGGCTTCTTTTTCATTCGCTGGTGGGGCATTTCCCACACTGTGCTTTTTGCCGCGGGAATCAATGTGTTGGCAGGTGTGGCGGCTATCGCCCTTTCAAGGATGTTTGCCCCGCCCATCCCACTCTCCCAAACTTCCGTTCAACCCACCGTACGGCGCTCTGACCGGGTTCGATTCGTCTACATGGCCTTTGCCGTCTCCGGTCTTGTTGCCCTGGCCCTCGAAGTGGCCTGGAGCCGTTCACTGGTTTTCACCTTCGACATGCTGAAAAACACAACGTATAGCTTCACGGCCATGCTTGCCACATATCTCGTGGGCGTAACCCTCGGCAGCGCCCTGATGACTCCCTTTGTGGAAAAGCTTCGCCGCCCCTTCCGGGTTTACGCCGGACTTCAAATTATCATCGGCGTCACTTCCATCGCCTCGTTCTTCGTGCTGTATTATTTCGCTTACTCGCTGGGGGGTGACTGGTTCCGGGAGTACGACGCAACCACCGACAACATCCGCTGGAATGCTGCTGTGGCACTCATCTTTGCCCGTACTGCGGCCGTGATGCTGATACCAACCCTGTTGATGGGTATGGCATTTCCAGTGGCGGTAAGGGTCGTATTACAGGAAACCCGCGGCGTGGGTGGCGATGTGGGCCGACTGTATGCGGTCAACACCATCGGCGCGATAATTGGCTCTGTCGCAGCAGGTTTCGTGCTGCTGCCGACCATCGGCGCAGCAAACACGATTGTCGCCATGGGCGCGTTACAACTCACGGCAGGAGTGCTCCTTTACTGGAGCGACAAGACACTGCCAAGAAGCCAGAAGATTGCCTGGGCAGCGATTGGGATTGTGACTATATTGGTCGCATTTATCCGCATGCCCCACCCCGCTTTTTTGCAGCCAGAAACCGAAGTGGATAAAACCGTCTTTTACAAAGAAGGCCCCATTGCCACCGTGGCTGTGGGCGAAAACACGCTCGGTTTCCGCACTATCTACGTGGACAATGTGGGCGTGGCAGGCACGGACCCGATGCTCCTCACCGATCAAAAAAGCCTCGCCCACGTTCCCATGCTCCTCCTTCGCGATCCGAAAAGCGCTCTGACCGTTGGCTTCGGTAGCGGCGGGGCCAGCTATAGCTATACCCAGCACCCTTCACTTGAACGAATTGATTGCGCCGAAATCACCCGCACCGTGGTGGAAGCAGCACCCATGCTTACAGCCTCTAATCATGATGTTGTCATGCAGGCCGCCGAATATGAGAAACGCACCGGCAAGCCGGTACCCGGCACTCCCCTGTGGGACGACGATGGTGCCAGCGGATGGTACAAATCTGACCCCCGTTACAATATCGTCCTGGACGATGTGCGCAGCTATCTGCGCTTCACCAAAGCCAAATACGATATCATCGCCACCGACTGTACCGACCTGCGCTATAAATCGAACGCGAACCTTTACGATCTCGAGTATTTTCAACTGACCCGCGATCACATCACGGATGACGGCATGGTGGTCGTCTGGATGCCGCTGGCAGGATTAAGCGACGAGGCCTTCCGCGTTGCCCTAAGGACCTTCTACGTGGTCTTCCCTGAGATGGAAGTGTTCTTCATGAACAACCAGCCCACCCATTATATCCTTCTCATTGGCACGAAAGAACCTCTGAAGGTGGACATTGAGCAGATGCGACAGCGTATTGCCCAACCCGCGGTGGCACGAGACCTCGCAGAAATCCAGCTCGAACAGCCGGAAAAAATTCTTTCGTGCTTCATAACGGGGCGATCCGCGTTGGACGACTATCTCAAAGGTGACATTCTCAACACCGAAGATTTCCCCTACCTCGAATTTGAGTCTCCCCGTTATGGCTACAGCGACACTCCCCTTCTCGACAACCTCGACAACCTTGTGAATGTGCAGGAAAATCCTGCTCGCCTTCTTGCCCCCGGAACGGCTCCAGAATTTCTGGAGTCTCTGGAGAAATATTATCAGGCCGTTCAGACGATCATTGAGGGCCATAAGCTTTACCGTCGATTGAACATCATCGGGGCCTATGAAAAATACGCGAAGGCTCTGGCAATGAACCCCGTCGACACTTCGGTGCAGGAGCTGTTGCGCTTCGACGAACTGCGACGCAAAGTGGCCGGACAACCCGGCAACATGTGGGCAAGGTTAATGATGGGTGAAATTCTGATCCGGCAAAATGACACGCCCGGAGCCGTCGCTGAATGGAATAACATCGTGAAAAATGTCGGACAAGCTCCCTACCCCACCACAGGTGCTCTGGAAATGGCCCGATCTGCGGCCGATCGTCTCGCCGAAGTTTACGACAAAGCGGGACAGACCGACAGAGCGGCATCCTATCGGGCAGAAGCCCAGCGTTTTGCATCCATGATCGCTAACGGACAACCATCCCCTTGAGCCGGAAAAGTTTATCATCCCTCCTGCTTGGTCTGCTTGTTCTCTTCGGCGCCCTTCCGGCAGAGGGACAATGGTATCGACGCGCGCAACCCTCAGAGCCCCCGGTTGGAGTGCAGGCGGAAGCAGCGCCGGAAGCTCAAACCCCCACGGCCCCGCCACCGCCCATTGTGCTGGATGCCCATGTAGATTCACTGCATCGCATTCTGGATCGTGGGGATGACCTTTCCGAGACGCTCATGGATGGGCAGGTCGACCTCAATAAGTTACGCATCGGAGGGGTGAACGTGGTCTGGTTTGCCCTCTGGGTTGACCAGGATAAATACAAAGGCGAGGCAGCAACCAAGCGCGCCCTGGCCTTGTACGAAGCCCTCCAAAAACAAGTGGCCCGACACAATGATCGTCTCGTCTTTTGTCGCACTTCATCTGATGTCCGCCGCGCGGCCTCCGAAGGCAAAATTGCCGCTCTGGCCGGTATCGAAAATGGCTCTGCCATAAATAACGATCTCCGTCTCATTTCCTCCTTCCACGACATGGGAGTGACCCGCATGGTCATCACATGGCGCGGCAATCTCGCGTGGGGGGCGGCCTCCCAGTCGGAAAATCCCAAGCTGGGTTTAACAGCTCTGGGTCGGGAGGTTATCCGCGAAATGAATCGGGTCGGTATGGTGGTGGATCTCAGTCATTCCTCCAAACAAACCGCCCTTGATGCGCTGGATGTCTCCACCCTTCCGGTCATTTTCTCTCATTCCAATGCCTCGGCCATCTGCCCCCACCCGCGAAACATCGACGACGAACTGCTGCAACGTCTGAAACAAAACGGTGGCGTTGTGGGCGTGAACTTTTACGACAGATTTGTTCGCCCTGCCCGCAAGAACATCCTCGATCGTCGCCCGCCGACTCTGGACAATGTACTCGATCATCTTGATTACATGGTGAAAATTGCCGGGGTCGACCATGTGGGGATTGGTAGTGATTGGGATGGAGGCATCGTTCCGGTCGTCGGATTGGAGAACGCCTCCCACATGCCCTCGTTCTTTGAAGGGATGCGCCGACGTGGTTACAGTGAGGGAGACATTCGCAAAATCGCGGGGGAAAATTTTCTTCGGGTTTTAGAGGCCAATGAGCAGGGGGCTCGCAAAGCAATCGATCTTCCACCGGCTGCTCGTTCCCAGTAAATTAAAGCTATCGACCGATATAAGACCAAAATACTTCACTATTTTTTGACATTGTGAAATTTTTCTCTTGCCCTGCCACATTCTCAAAACTCATTCCTTAGCGCCGATGTGGCAAAGGTTTAGGGTCCGAAGTCGTTTTAGGGATTTCTGTCTTGCCCATGGCAGAATGCTATGTGTAACTGGTTTTGATGATTATAGGTGATCGTAGGAATGACGCCCATCACAACATCCGGAATACTCCTCGGATGTTTACGAGGATGAAGGTCTAAATCGTGCTGAACATTGATTTCATTGTTTATGCGTTATTGGTGACTGCCAATGCCGGCGTCATAATCGGTCTGAGCTACCTGCTTGGATGGCCTCGGCGCAGCAGAGTGAAAAACGAACCGTATGAGTCGGGAATAGCTCCAACTGGTCCAGCGCATGTCCGCACCTCGATACCGTATTATCTCGTGGGCATCGCCTTCATCCTGTTCGACGTGGAAGTGCTCTTCCTCTACACCTACGGCATTGTCATGTATCGCTTGGAGTGGGACGGCTTTTTCAAAGCCATGCTTTTCCTGTTTTTTGTCTTTTCTGGTCTGGTCTATATCTGGTTGCGCGGAGGTTTGATGTGGCGCCATCTTTCGAGCAAAGTATCCGCCAAAGCTTCGTCTTCGCAAAGCTGAGCGATCTGGTCAATTGGGGTCGGAAGTACTCGATCTGGCCCTTCAATTTTGGCCTAAGCTGCTGCTATGTGGAAATGATGACTGCATTTACGTCGAAACATGACGTATCGCGTTTTGGCGCGGAGGTGCTGCGAGGCACTCCCCGCGAGGCGGATCTCATGGTGATTGCAGGGACTGTCTTTAAAAAAATGGTCCCAAGCATCGTGAGGCTGTACGAACAACTCATGGAACCCAAATGGGTTATCTCCATGGGTTCTTGCTCCAATTCCGGTGGAATGTACGATATCTATAGCGTGGTTCAGGGTGTTGACACCCTGCTTCCTGTCGATGTCTACATTCCCGGTTGCCCGCCACGACCCGAGGCATTTCTTGAGGGACTGATGCTTTTACAGGATGCTGTTCAGAATTCAACGCAGCGACCCTTGGGCATCAAATTGGATGATAAATATCCCGGTCTGCACTCCGCTGGAGTGGAAACCTTCCCTGCGATTCCGAAGGTAAGAGGGCCGCAATGAAATTCTCACGCAATGTGGCCAAACCCCTGTGGGAATCAAAGGACAACGAGCACCTCAAGGGCGGCTTCAGCGGTTACCACGGAGTCGCCGAGGTCCGAACCATAGCGGCGGACAAACTTGTCGACGAACTGCAAGCCCTCAAAACGGACGCGGAGCGACCATTCCCCGTCCTCTTTGACCTCACCGCCATCGACGAGTCTCAGATGGTCAACAGGCCTGATAAGGCGACCCATCGGTTTACGGCCCAGTATACAGTTTGGAATCCTTCCAAGGATGATCGTATCCTCATAAAGGTCCCCGTAGACGACGAGACCCTCAAACTTCCGACGGTTGAGGGAGTTTACAAAAACGCCAATTGGTACGAGCGGGAAGTCTACGACATGTTCGGGATTTCTTTTGAGGGCCATCCCTACCTGCGGCGCATTCTTATGCCCGAATGGTGGGAAGGTTTCCCACTGCGCAAGGACCACGCCAACCGCGCCACCGAAATGGCTCCCCTCGTGGTCACTCCCAACATGTTGGAAGATTTTGAGGGGTACGAAAACTTCAATGCATCGGGTGACTCGGTGATGCGTCGCGTGAGCGACACCGGCGAGGAACTGATGGTCATTAACCTGGGCCCCAACCACCCCGGTACCCACGGAGTGTTGCGAGTCGTTCTCACCCTCAACGGTGAGTACATGGAGAAGGTTCTGCCGGTCATTGGTTACCACCATCGCGGTGCTGAAAAGATGGCCGAACGCCAGACCTTCCACACGTACATCCCCTATTGCGACCGCGTGGACTATCTCGGTGGCACGAACAACGAAATGCCCTACGTGATGGCCTGCGAAAAACTGGCCGGCGTCGAAGTACCGGCTCGTGCGCAAATGGCCCGCGTGCTGCTTGCGGAGCTTTATCGCATCTGTAACCATCTGGTTTGGCTCGGCACCCTCGGCCACGACGTGGGCGCCATGACACCCGTCTTCTACACCTTCCGCGAGCGCGAGCATCTCTTCAAAATCTCAGAGATGATCACGGGGGGCCGCATGCACCCGAACTTTCTTCGCATCGGCGGCATGAGCATGGACCTGCCACCGGGATGGCGCGAGCCTCTCAAATTCTTCCTGAAGGATTTCGACAAGGCGCTGACCGAATATGATCAGCTCCTCATTCAGAATCCGATCTTCAAATCCCGCACCAAACAAGTGGGCGTGATGAGCGAGGAAGAATGTCTGGAATGGGGCGTCACGGGACCGAACCTGCGCGGCAGCGGCAGCAAACTCGACCTTCGCAAGACTAACCCATACTCTGGATACGAACAGTTCGAGTTCGACATCCCATCGGATACGGGCGGCGACTGCTGGTCACGAGCCATGGTGCGTCACGCCGAGATGGAACAAAGCGCTCGCATCATTCGCCAGTGCATCGATCTGATGCCCGAGGGCGATTACATCTCCCGCGACAACCGCTACGCCTTCCCTCCCAAGAAGGCCGAGACGATGATGGATATCGAAACCCTCATCAATCACTTCCTGGCAGTTGGATGGGGACTTGATCTGCCCGCTGGTGAAAGCCTCGGGATGGTGGAGGGACCGAAGGGCGTGATTGGTTACCATGTGGTAAGCGACGGACGCACATCGCCCTACCGCTTGCGAGTTCGGGCACCAAGCTTCGCCCACATGCAAACTTTGCCGGCCTTGAGTGAAGGCCATCTTTTAAGTGACTTGCTTGCAAACATCGCCGCCATGGACTTCGTTCTCGCGGACATCGACAGGTAACATGATACCCCAAACCCTGAAAACCGAACTGACGGAATACGTCAAACACTATCCCTCGGAACGCGTGGGCCTTATCACCGTTATGCACAAACTGCAGAAGCATTACGGTGGCTGGCTTCCCGACGAAGCTATTGCCGAGGCGGCTGAAATTGTGGGAATTCCAGAGCCTGAGGTTGAGGGCGTGGCTACCTTCTACAACTGGTTCTTTCGCGAACCGGTGGGCCGCCGCATTATTGTCGTTTGCGACTCCATCTCATGCCATCTGTGCGGATGTGACCGGCTGGTCGAGCATTTCAAAAAGCGTCTGGGCATCGGCATGGGTGAAACCACGGCCGACGGCGAGTACACGCTGTTGCCCGTGGTGTGTCTGGGCAATTGCGATCAGGCCCCGAGCATCATGATTGACGAAGAAACCTACAATCGAGTAACCCCCGAGAAGCTTGACGAGATCCTCGAGCAACTCTCAGCTGAATCCGCGAAGGGAGAGTCCTGATGGCTCAGGTTAAAGTTCTGACCAAAAACATCGATCTGGCCAACGTGGGCGCTCCTTGCGATTACCAGCGATATATGGACAACGGCGGTTACGAAGGTGCCAAAGCCGCTTTCGCGAAACAACCCCAGGAAGTGCAGCAGATTGTGAAAGACAGCAATCTGCGCGGTCGCGGCGGGGCGGGTTTCCCCACCGGCCTCAAGTGGTCCTTCGTACCCATGAACTTTACCGGCCAGAAATACCTCGTCTGCAACTGCGACGAGATGGAGCCGGGCACATTCAAAGATCGCGCGCTGCTCTACGGTGACCCTCACCAGTTGATCGAGGGCATGCTCATTGCAGCCTATGCCATGCAGATGACCGTTGGTTACATTTTCATCCGCTGGGAATACCGCAAGGGTGCAGCGCTCGTGGATGCAGCCTTGGAAGAGGCCCGCAAGAACGGGTGGTTGGGAAAAAACATTCAAGGCAGCGGTTTCGATTTCCATCTCGAAACCCACCTCAGCGCAGGCCGCTACATCTGCGGCGAGGAAACAGCTCTTCTCAATTCTCTTGAAGGCCTACGCGCGAACCCTCGCAGCAAGCCGCCTTTTCCCCAGATTAAAGGATTCCTCGGTCAACCCACTATTGTTAATAACGTGGAGACTTTCGGGAACCTCCCTCACATTCTGGCCCACGGTGCCGAGTGGTACAAAAAAATGGGTACAGAAACCAGCGCCGGTACCAAAATCATGGGCGCCAGTGGACGCGTTAAGAACCCCAGATTGTGGGAATTACCCCTCGGTGTATCGCTGCGAGAGCTGATTTATGACTACGCTGGTGGACCCGCCCGCTCGGGTCAGGACATCAAGGCCGTCATCCCCGGAGGTTTGTCCACTCCCCTGCTCGTGCCTGATGAATTCGATACGCTCATGGATTTCGATTCCGTTGCCAAGGCCGGGTCACGCTTGGGAACCGCCTGCATCATCGTTTTCGATCAGGGTGATAACATGGTTGAAGCCACGGAAAATATTATGCGTTTTTACAGGCGCGAATCCTGCGGTTTCTGCACGCCCTGTCGCGAAGGTATTCCCTGGATTTGGAACATGGTTAACGCCATTACCCAGCGCGAGGGGAAGGAAGGCGACATGGAATTGATGGCTGAGGCAGGTCGTTGGCTTTCCCACACCTTCTGTGCCTTCGCACCCGGAGCACAGGGACCATTTCTCAGCGCACTGGAAAAATTCCGTGGCGAGTTTGAAGAGTTTATCCGCGCCCGTGGCGCGGCCTGAGGAGACGCAATCAGCGCATGGCAGATAATATTAAAATAACGGTCGACGGTCAGGTTGTGGAGACTTCAGCCGGCGAAAACCTGCTGCAGGCATGCATCAACGCCGGCATCCTTGTGCCCCACTTCTGCTACCATGAAGCACTGGGAGAAGCGGGCGCATGCCGCCTTTGCGCTGCGATGGTTTCGGCCTCGGCGGACAAGCCGGCGCGCCTCGAAATGACCTGCATGCTCAAGGCCGCCGATGGCATGGTCGTTTCTCTGAATGACCCCTATGCAGAGGGATTCCGCAAGGGTGTCATCGAAGACCTTATGCTGAACCACCCGCATGACTGTCCAGTGTGCGACGAAGGCGGCGAGTGCAGCCTGCAGGACATGACGGTGACCACCCAGCATATCCATCGCCGCACTAGGTTCCCCAAGCGCACCTATGAGAACCAATATCTCGGTCCGCTGGTTCATCACGAAATGAACCGCTGCATCACCTGTTACCGGTGCGTGCGGTATTATCGCGATTATGCCCTGGGCGACGACTTTGGTGTGTTCGGCTCGCGCGACCGCGTTTACTTCGGGCGCGTGCGGGATGGCGTTCTTCAAAGCGAATTCTCCGGTAACCTGATCGACGTTTGCCCGACCGGTGTCTTCACCAACAAGATTTTCCGCGAGGTCTATTCCCGCCCCTGGGACCTGCAGACGCGCCGCTCGGTTTGTGTCAATTGCTCGGTGGGTTGCAATGTACTGCCCGCCTTTCGCCATACCACGTTCCGCCGCATAGTGCCAGAGCGCAATGACGAGGTGAACCGTTTCTTCATGTGCGACCGCGGTCGTTATGGAGGCGAGTTCACCAATGTGCCTTCACGTCTGAAAACCGCACGCTTTGAAGGGCCGTGCCTTCCCGTGGAGGAAGTAACGGCTCGCACCGCCGCAAAGCTGAAGCAGATCGCTGCCGAACACGGAGGCGGTGCCATCGCGGCCATCGGTTCTCCCCGCGCCTCCCTCGAGGCGAACGCCGCACTGTCGATGCTCATGAAATCTCTAGGTGGACGAATCTCGATGTTCGCCAATAACGCCGAACGCGACGCGGTGCGCCGGGCGACGGCCATCACTGTAAGCGGCGAGTTGAATATAGCCTCTTTGCCCGAGATGGAAAAAGCCGATTTCGTGCTCTGCGTTGGCGGCGATGTGACGGGCGAAGCACCAATGATGGATCTGTCGATTCGACAGGCGCAACGTGCCGGTGCTCCAGTCTTTATCATCTCGCCCAGAGCCGGGAAGCTCGACTCTTTTTCAACCAACTCTCTCCGCGTGAAACCGGGTGAAGAATCATCTGTTCTGGATCATGTGCTCAGCGGATCTGTTCCCCCAAAGGGTGCCCTCTCGGGCGAACAAACAGACTTCGCCGAGGCGCTGATTTCAGCACTTGGTTCTGCGAAACATCCGTTAGTGGTCTGCAGCGTTCTCCATGAGGACATTGGTGTTGTTGATGCGGCCTATTGGCTGGCCAAACGCGCATCGCGTCTGGACCGCAAGTGCGCCATCGCCTTCATGTTCCCATCGGCCAACTCGGTGGGAGCTGCCCTCCTACGCGATGATGTCGCTCCGGAGACTTTGCACGCAGATATTTCCGCAGGAAAAATCAAAGCGCTGGTTGTGCTTGAACGAAATCTCGCTCTGGACGGTTCACCTTTCAGCGACATCGAGGCGGCCTTCTCCAAAGTGGAATTCACCTGCGCTATCGACTTCCACGAGAACGCCACCACCCAGCAAGCAAGCGCTGTGGTTCCGTGCGCATCGCACTACTCATCCTTCGGTTCATTTCTCAATTATGAGGGGCGGGCCCAACGCTTCGACAGCCTTCCAATCCCCGGCGAATGGAGCAGGTCAGCCGGAGAAATGCTGCTCTCCTTGGTTGAGGCAACGGGGAATGAAGAAGCGATCGGCGAGGCGGCCTTCAGCGATGTTTACGAGATAACGCCAGAATCCAACACGGCACTGGAAGCACTCGCAGTGGGTGATTTGGGCAACCGGGTTCGTCTTGCAGGCAAGCTTCCGGTGGCAAAGAGCCCCCGGCGCAATCTTCAAACCGCAACCCACAATGGGTTGGTTGCCTGGAATATCGAGCTCTGTTTCGGCTCCGAAGAGTTAAGCATGCTGCACGGTCCCACCCGTGAGTTGGCCCCCCAGCCCTTCGTCGAGTTGAACCCTGCTGATGCGGAATCGCGTAAATTGTCTGAAGGTGAGGTGGCTGATTTCTCAGCCGACTTCGGACTGGTCGCTCCGCTGCGTCTCAATGCGAACCTCGCACCGGGAGTGATTGCCATTCCTGTTTTGAAAACTGAAACCGCCATCGTCCCCGAGGAGGTCAAAGCGTGACTGGTGCGCTTAGTAACGAGCCCCTGTGGTATCAACTGCTCATCGCCGTCATCAAAGCCTCGGTACTTATGGGGGCCCTTCTCGGTGTTACCGGGTGGCTGGTTTTGGCCGAACGCAAAATCATCGCCTGGCTACAAGGGCGACCCGGTCCCAACCGCGCCGGGCCCATGGGTCTTTTCCAACCCGTCGCTGACGTGTTGAAGCTGTTAACCAAGGAGGAATCCATCCCCCCCTTCGTGAACAAGATTCTTTTCATTGCAGCGCCGGCTATCATCACCATCACAGCAATGGTTTCCTATGCGATTATCCCATGGGGACCCAACCCGGTTTGGGGGGCGATTTCGAACCTCAATCTTGGGGTGCTCCTGTTTCTTGCGCTGAGTTCCCTTGGTGTATACAGTATCGTCCTGGCCGGCTGGAGTTCCAACAGCAAGTATGCGGTGCTCGGCGGGCTGCGCGCCACGGCTCAAATGATCAGCTACGAACTGAGTTTGAGCATGGCCCTTCTCGCGGCCGTGATGATGGCTGGTACACTCAACTTCCAGCTGATCGTAGAAGCCCAGCGTCCCTTCTGGTTCATTCTGCTGCAGCCGCTGGGATTTTTCATCTTCTTTGTTTCGGCAATCGCAGAGTCGCGACGCACACCCTTCGATCTGCCCGAGGCTGAAAACGAACTTGTCGCCGGATTTCACACCGAATACAGCGCCATGAAATTCGCCCTCTTCTTCCTTGGCGAATACATGGGTGTTATTCTGCTGAGCGGCATCATGGCGACAGTCTACCTCGGCGGCTATCAGGGCCCGATCCTTCCGGGACCGGTCTGGATGATTCTGAAAATCGCAGTTCTCTTCTTCGTCTTCGTATGGATTCGGGCTACCTATCCCCGCTTCCGCTATGACCATCTGATGCAAATCGGCTGGAAGTGGCTCATCCCCCTCGCCGTTTTAAACCTTATCATTACGGCAGTGCTCTGCCTCACTTTCCCCAATCTGGTGCCTAATGCCATTCATTGATCCCATTACTAATGCCGGATTCAGCCCCGACGCAGGAGGTGCTTCTTCATGCTGAGAGGTCTGCTTACTGGCCTGAAAATAACGGCCAAGTATCTGTTTCGGAAACCTATCACGGTTAACTACCCGGAGGAGAAGCCGTTTATCCCTCCCCGCTGGCGTGGTCGCATCGTGCTGACGAGCGATCCATCCGGTGAAGAACGCTGTGTGGCCTGCTATCTTTGCCAGGCGGTATGCCCGGTGCAGTGCATCGATCTTCAGGCCGAAAACCTTCCGAACGGTCGACGTGTGGCGGCAAAATTTGACATCAACTTTGCCCGCTGCATTTTCTGCGGTTTCTGTGAGGAAGCCTGCCCGACGTACGCAATTCAACTCACGCCCGATTTCGAAATGGGTGCCACGGTGCGAACCGATCTTCTCTACCATAAGGAAGATCTTCAGGTGAGCGGACCTGGCAAGCATCCCGAGTATAGTTTCTGGCAGGTATCCGGCGTGGCTCTCGACGGCAAGAAAGCCAAGGGCGAAGCCATTAACGAAAAGCTGCCTACAAATTATCGGAGCAACATGCCCTGATGGCTCAAAATATCCTCTTCTACCTCGCCGCGGTAATGGCCGTCGCCACGACCTCCATGGTCGTCATAACCCGCAATGCGGTGTATGCGGTTCTCTACCTCATCATGTCACTGTTCGCCGTGGCCCTTGTGTTTCTGAGCCTTAACGCACCATTTCTCGCCCTGGTCGAGATCATCGTTTATGCCGGTGCCATCATGGTTTTGTTTCTCTTTGTGGTCATGATGTTGAACCTGCAGGGACAACGGGGTGACGAAGCGACCAAGCGACCCACCAGACGGCAAATGATCGTGCCCGGGGCGTTGGCACTTCTTCTGCTCATTTTGATCGTGGTCAGTCTTTCTGCGGGAACGCCTGCTGCAACCAACGCGGCACTCAGCGATCCGAAACTTCTCGGCGAACTTCTGTTCACCAAGCACTATCTCGGCGTAAAACTTTCGGGCATCATATTGCTCATAGGCACCATCGGCGGCCTTCACATCGGCCGTGGCGGTTCTATACCTTCCACAATGGAGAAACCGATCGATGACGTTACCCATTAACGAAGCGCTCATCCTCAGTTGCATTCTGTTTTCCATCGGCGTGCTGGGCGTCGTCGTTCGTCGCAACATCATTTATGTTCTGATGTGCATCGAAATCATGATGAACGCCGCGGGCCTCGCCTTCGTGGCTGCTTCTGCCCGCCATGGCTCGCTGGATGGTCAGGCCTTCTTCCTCTTCGTGCTGCCCGTGGCAGCCGCTGAAGTTGCCATCGGTCTCGCCATCGCCCTGTTGATTTTCCAACGCTACAAAACCCTCGACCTGTGGGTCGTTGCCCGAACCAAGGAGGCCTGACAACAGCCGTGTTCTACAACAACGGGTTACCTGCCCTGTGGCTCATTCCGGCGCTTCCCGCGCTCGGTGCCCTCATCATATTTATCTTCGCCTCTCGAATGCCCGCTCGTGCTGCCGGCATTATTGCCTGCTCGGCCATCAGCTTGAGTTTTCTCTGGGTTCTGAACGTCGGCACGACTCTGGTCTTAGGCAACCATCACCACTTCGTTGAGCACCATTGGAACTGGATTGCCGCTGGGCCTTTTCAAGGATCAGCCTCGTTTTACTTCGATCTGGTAACCTTCGCCTTCACGTTCGTTGTAGCCGGCGTTGGCCTGCTCATCCATTTGTACTCTTATTCGTACATGAAGGGCGACGCAGGCGAACGGCGTTACTTTGGCTACTTCAACCTCTTCGCGGCTGCAATGCTCGTTCTGGTCACTGCCGAAAATGCTTTCTTCATGTTCCTCGGTTGGGAAGGCGTGGGCGCCTGTTCCTTCTTCCTTATCGGGCACTGGTACCAAAAGTCTGAAAACACCGTAGCTGCAACCAAGGCATTTTTGGTCACGCGCTTGGGCGACATTTTTCTGCTCATCGGATTGTTTCTCACCGCCACCCTGGTGGGAGTTTCTTTCTCCCAGCAATCCGCATGGACCCAAGTTGCGACTTCCAGTTTCATCCCTGGTTTCGGCGGACTCACCGGTCCGCAGTTGATCCTTATCACGGGAATCTGTTTCCTGTTGGGAGCGGCTGGCAAAAGTGCACAGGTTCCGTTGCAGGTTTGGTTGCCCGATGCCATGGCCGGCCCCACCCCCGTCAGCGCACTAATCCATGCTGCGACCATGGTCACCGCCGGCGTTTATCTCATCGCCCGCTTTCATATCCTCTTCGCCCTCTCCCCCAACCTCATGCTTGCGGTCGCCATCGTCGGAGTGCTGACAGCGTTTTACGGCGCGACCAGCGCCTTCGTACAAACGGACATCAAACGGATCCTCGCCTATTCCACCATCAGCCAGATCGGTTACATGTTTCTAGGTCTGGGCGTGGGCGCGTGGTCTCTGGCCGTGTTCCACTTCTTCACACATGCTTTCTACAAGGCACTCCTCTTCATGGCAGCGGGAACGGTAATCCACTCGCTGCATAATGAGCAAAACATCTACAACATGGGCGGGTTGCGCACCAAACTCAAAGGCACGTATCTCGCCTTCCTCGCGGGCGCCGCATCCCTCGCCGGCATTCCTTTTATCACCGCCGGCTTCTACAGCAAGGACGCCATCCTCTGGAATACTCTGAGCACAAAATGGGGAAGCCCGGTCATTTATGGCATCGCCATGCTGACCGCTCTCATGACAGCGATTTATTCCTTCCGCCTGATCTTCGTCGTTTTTCACGGCACCCCCCGGAAAGATATCCACGTTCACCTGCCCGACCGGCTTCTCACGTGGCCGCTGTACATTCTCGCATTCTTTGCGATAGTAGCAGGATTCCTCAACCTGCCCATCGTTTTTGGCGTCACTCCCATCTGGGAGCATTCCTTCGCGCGCGTCTTTGGCGAATGGCAGGCAGAGCCGCTCATCCACTCTCATGCAGTTGAATGGATGGCCCTTCTCGGTAGCGGTGTTCTTGCGCTCGGTGGGGCTGGAATTGCCTGGCTGCTCTACTCCCCCGCCAAGGCACCCATGCCAGAGCCTGCCGGAGACATTGCTACCGTTGAGAACAACACACCGGCGCCCTACAAAGCAGTCTGGGCGAACTTCCTCTTCCATGGCTGGAAGATGGACGGTTTCTACAATAAAACTTTTGTGCGCGGATTCCGCATTACTTCGGGCGTCATCGCCTGGATCGATCGGGTTTTCGTGGACGGGATTTTTGAAGCGATTCAAGCCATCGTTCGCGGCTTCCACGCGCTGGTCATCTTCTTCCAGAACGGACGCGTTTCTCGTTACGCCATGGTCATGCTCTTCGGTGCAGTCGCCATCATCACCATCTTGCTAATCGGATCACAAAGGTAACCTCACGCCATGACGCTCCTGCTTAGTCTGCTCTTAATCCCACTGCTGGGCACCGCTCTCGTCGGCCTCAGTGGGTGGGTCGACCGCAATTTCGCGCGGGTCGCAACATTGATCATCATGATAGTCGATCTGGCCGTTGCCATCATACTGATGGCGCGCACATCCGGCGGCCCCGTACAGGTCATTCATCCCTGGATTCCGAGCTTCGGCGTCAGTTTCAACCTCTACGTGGATGGCCTGAGCGCGCTCCTTATTTTGCTCACAACTTTCATCGGTGTCATCGCCGTCATCATCTCCTGGAACGAAATCAAAGAGAAGGTCACATCCTTCCACATCTGGATGCTTCTGCTGCAAACAGGCATCCTGATCGTGTTCATGGCTCGCGACATGATGCTCTTCTACTTCGGGTGGGAGTTGATGCTCGTCCCGATGTTCTTCCTGATCGGGGTGTGGGGCCACGAGGAAAAACTATACTCTGCCATCAAGTTCTTCCTCTTCACGTTCACGGGCAGCATTTTCATGCTTCTGGCCCTGTTGTATGTCTACTTCCAGCACGCCGCACAAACCGGTGTCCTCACCTTCGACCTGACACAGCTTTTGCAAACCGAACTTTCAGCCACAGCCCAGACCTGGGTATTCCTGGGTCTCTTCGTTGGCTTCGCAGTGAAAGTGCCCATCTTTCCCCTTCACACGTGGCTACCCGATGCTCACACACAGGCTCCAACCGCAGGCAGCCTCATCCTCGCCGGACTGCTTCTGAAGACGGGTGTTTACGGCATCATGCGCATAACGATTCCCATGGCGCCGGCCGCGGCGGTTTACTTCACCCCGTGGATTATCGGTCTGGCCCTTATCGGAATCTTCTACGGCGCGCTGGCGGCTTATCCTCAACGGGACTTCAAACGCCTCGTGGCCTATTCGTCTATCGCACACCTCGGGTTTGTCATCCTCGGAGTTTTTGTCGGCAATGCGGCGGGCTATCAGGGCGCGGTTCTGCAGATGGTCAATCACGGTCTTGCCACCGGTGCTCTCTTCCTCATCGGCGGGATGCTGCAACAGCGCACCCACACGCGACTCTTCGAGATGTTCGGCGGACTTTGGCGGCAGATGCCGGTGCTGGGCGGATTCCTTTTGTTCTTTTGTTTCGCTTCGCTGGGCATTCCGGGAACGGGAAACTTCATCGGCGAGCTTTACGTAATGGGCGGAGCCTTCACCTATCATCCTCTGGTGGGTGCTCTGACTGTCTTTGGCATCCTCTTCGCCGCGGCCTACTCACTTCGCATTTTTCTGGCGACCATGCATGGCCCGGAAACCACAGCTTTCAAAAACCTGCCTGATGCCTCTCCGCGAGAGACTTTGGCATTGGGCACTCTTGTTGCGGCGCTGGTCGCCATCGGTTTCTTCCCGAATCTTGTGACCGGGCCTCTCTATTACCCTCCCGATCTCTCCGTCCCCCAATCTGGCAGGGCAACAACCCCTGCGATGGTCATGCCAGTTGAAACTGGCACCCCTTCCCCGGTGTTAGCTCCCACTTCTCCCCCGCTGCACACCTATCTATTGCCCATGAACTCTAACCAGCTCTCTGATCAACGCTTCGATATTGCAAGCCTCAGTCCGGACCAGCAGGAGGTGCGGTAATGGGACATTACCAGCCGCTTCTTCCCGATCTGATCCTCGCCATGGGCGCGACATTCATTCTTCTCCTGGGGCCACTGCGCGACAGCCAAAACCTACGCGACTTCCTTCGTTGGATTTCCCTCGGCCTGGTGGCAGCTACCGCTGCCACACTCGTTTGGGTCAACCATGGAATGGCTACCCCCTACCCCCTCGTTGGTGAGGGATGGTTAACGACGGCTCCGTTACACACCGCGTTTGCCGTGGTTTTCCTGGCTACCATCGCATGGACAATCCTCGCCTCCACGGTGCCCGACGAGGACGCTGGCGAATGGTACAGCATGTTGCTGTTCCTCGGCACGGGAATGATCATTCTCGCACGCGCGGCTAACCTCGCGGCCGTTTTTCTGGGCCTCGAAGTTCTCTCAATCTCCCTGTATATTCTCATCGCGTTCCGATACTCGAAACGCTCCAGCCTTCGGGGCGGCATAATGTACCTGCTCCTCGCCGGCTTCGCCAGCGGGTTCCTGCTCTTTGGCATGGCGCTTATCTATGCGGTTTTTGGTACCTTGCAGATTGCTGAAATTCGGACGCTTGCTCTGGCAACTGACATGGGCCCAATGGCCAAGGTAGGGTTTGGATTATTGCTGGTGGGAGTAGGCTTTAAACTCGCCGCGGTGCCCTTCCACATGTGGACCCCCGAGGTTTACGAGTCTTCCCCCGGCACGGTTACCGGCCTCATTGCATCCTCCTCAAAGGGAGCCATGCTGGCGGCCTTTATACCGTTCCTGTTTCTCCTTGAGACCCACTGGAGCATCATCTGGCTCTTTGCGGCCCTCAGCATGGTGGGGGGCAATCTGCTGGGTCTGCGCGAAATCCGCGTCAAGCGAATCCTCGCCTACTCATCCATCGCGCACATCGGTTACGTACTCACTGGCTATCTGGCCGGAGACACCTTGAGCGCGAATGCAGCTTTCCTGCCCTCCATCACTGGCGTTAACGCGGTCTTCTTTTATGTTGTCGCCTACGCCGCCTCCATCCTCGGAGCCTTTGCTGCGCTGGGATATATCCAGGGTGAACGCGACCTCACGTTACGCGACTTGCGGGGCGTGGGCCGGCGCAATCCTGTTCTGGCGTTCTGCCTGCTCATCTTCGTTTGGAGTCTCGCGGGACTGCCGCCGGCGGTCGGATTCTTTGGAAAGATCTATCTCTTTTCCGCCGCCATAAATGCCGGTTACTTCTGGCTTCCATTGATTGGTTTGCTGGGTAGTGCCATCGGAATTTACTATTATCTGCGGATCATCGTGCATCTCTTCATGATGCCCGCCGACGCGTCCGATCCCAAGGTTCATGCATCAACACTGCAAGAGTGGGTTATGCTGGGATCAGCGGTGGCTGTGATTGCCCTGGGCCTGTTCCCCGAAACGATCTTCAGTTTCCTTCGAGCATTTTAATTTATTGATTCACTGCGATTGACGCAGCCCAGGCTGGCGTGGTGGATAGACCATATGTCCAGCAATCGCCGATGTCGGTGGACGACACCGCCACTACTTCTATTAGTCACCTTTGTCTGCCCCGCATGTTGGGCAGATCAGGTTTTCCTGCGTAATGGCCGGACCGTTGAAGGGGTTGTAGATGAGTCTCGTCCGGGTATGGTGCGCGTAGAAACCCCGTCGGGAGTTGTCAGCTTTCCCCTTGGAAATGTCCTGCGGGTTGAAAAATATTCCAATCGCGCCAATGCCCGAGCCAGGTCCGAATTGGCCATCGGAAAGGGCGGGCTGGGAAGTGCTCTGGCCTCCATCGAATCCGCTAATAGCGAACCTCAATCGCGCCAGAAAGCGATCGACGACTTCCTGAAGTCTCACGGAGAGGGCATCGTTAAAAATGCAGGTTCCATGAGTGCTTCCGACATGACCGCATTCGAAAACTCCATTTCAGACAGGCCCACTTCTCCCCCGTCAGAGTTGCTTGTCACGCTCGGACGTGTACGTGCGCAACGCTCAGATTGGACTGGGTTCGTCGATGACCTTCTGAAAGTTGAACCGGTCTACTGGAGGAAGAACCCGTCTCAGGCGAAAACCGTTCAACCTGTTGTCGAGCAATCCATTAAGGAATTCCTCGCGCTGGGTCGTAACGATGAGGCTCTGAAAGCAGTCCGTTTGTTAAGCAACGTGGTTCCAACGGAAGGCACACGATCCAACCGGGTTCAGTTTGAACTCGCGGAGGCTGAACGGCTTGCTACCTCAGGGCGGTTTGAAGAAGCTCTTCAGCTACTTTCCGGTTCTCTGGCACCTCTTGCACCCGGCATTGCCCTGGACAGCACACGAAAAATCCTTCGGGAAGCGACCACCACGCTTTCTCCCTCCGCGCTTGCACCCACGGCTGATTCGGTCGCCCATTCTTTTTTAGAAACCTCCGCTCCGATTTCCGGCCGGGTTGGGCTCATGCAGGAAACGATCGCCATCCTTATTTCGACAGAGCGATACGATCAGGCAAAGAAGGCCGCGGACCGACTCTCCCTGCTTCAGGCCGATGCCGGGGCAACGGAACTTCATCGAGTGGAATTTGCCCGAAGACGGGCTGCTATATCCGACTCAGATTTGCTGGCCCGGTACCAGTTGGCGGTCTGGGGAATAGAGATGGGCTTGCACGATGAACCATTAATCGAGTTCCAAGCTGCCCGGATTTCTCCAACCTTGAAGGAAAACGCCGAGTTACAAATCGAACTTCTACAAGCATCAGAACAGAAATCCGAACTTGAAGAAATCGCGGTTCTCTACCAGAATGCACAGTACCCCGAAGTCATTCGCAGAGCCGATGATTTCCGTAAGCGGACCACAAAAGGTCCATACTACACCGAGGCCGGCAGCCTCCTCGAACTAAGCCGATACGCCCTCAAACGAGGGAAGGAACTGAAGGGCGACCGTGGCGTAGCTCTGCTGCAAAATGCAGAGCGCTTGGTTTTGCAGGGAAGAAATGAGGAGGCCTTGCCGATTCTGACGCGGATCCAGGTGGATTATGCAGGCTCTGCGATTTCGAAGCGAGCCTCAGAAATGCGTCGAAAAGCTGAGGCATCACTGCAATCCAAGTCCGCTTCTGTCACCGCTCCCCCTCCAGCCATGGAACCCGAAAATCTTCAACAGCAGCAGGAGATTCGCGGCTTGGTTGAAAAGCTCACGGGCAAGCCACTGTAACTATCCTTCAAGGCTCAATTCTTTAATCTTTCGCAGCAGCGTCCGTCTCGATATTCCCAAGAGCTCTGCCGCATGGGTCCGATTGCTGTTTGCATGGAGCAAGGTGCGTTCAATCAGTTTTCGTTCCACATGGTCGAGCGGTGTGCCCACCTGGAAAGTAATTTCTTTCGTGGAATCGCTCAGGATTTCCGGTGAGAGATCGTCCACATCCACCTCATGGCCGTCCGAGAAAAGGACCAGATTCTCGATAACATTACGCAATTGCCTGACGTTGCCCGGCCACGGGAATTGCATCAAGCGGTTCAATGCGCGCTTCGTCAAACGAACATCAGCCTTGCCATGCTCCTTCGAAAATTGGTCGAGGAAATGGTCGATAAGCATCGGAATGTCAGCGGCTCGCGCACGCAGAGGGGGAATGTTTACACGCACGACATTCAGGCGGTAGTACAAATCCTCTCGGAACCGCCCCTCCTCCACTTCCTCCAGAAGAACCCGATTAGTGGCCGTGAGAACCCGCACATCAACCTGAACGGGTTCGGTTCCTCCCACCCGTAAAAACTCCCGCGCTTCAAGAACCCGCAGAAGTTTAACCTGTGTAGCCAGGGGCACCTCGCCCACCTCATCGAGGAAGACTGTTCCGCCGTGCGCCATTTCGAACAACCCCTGCCGTTTGGCAAGGGCACCCGTGAAGGCACCCTTCTCATGACCAAAGAGCTCGCTTTCGATCAGGCTTTCGCTCAGAGCAGCGCAATGGATCGGGACAAAAGGTTTGCGCGCTCGGCCCGAATTCTTGTGGATTGCACGCGCGACGAGTTCTTTGCCGGTGCCGCTTTCGCCTTCAATCAACACCGTGGCGCGGGTATCGGCTATCACTCGGATGCGATGGATAAGATCGCGCATCTCCTTGGTATCACCCAGCAGATCCTCAAACCCGTAACGACTGTTAATCTCGCGCCGTAGCTCAAGATTCTCCCGACGCAAGGCCTGCATTTCCATGGCCTTGGCAACCTGGGCGCGCAACTCTTTGATATTGAGCGGTTTGGTGAGATAAGTGAACGCGCCAATCTGAAGAGCTTCAACAGCGGATTCCACCGTGCCAAAGGCGGTTATGATGATCACCGGTGGTGACGGTTGGCGCGCCATGGCCGCTGCCAGGACCTGCATCCCATCCACATCGGGCATGCGCAGGTCGGTTACGACCGCGTCAACCTCCCGCTCTTCGAGGATTTTAATCGCTTCCCCACCACCATGGGCAGCAATCACCTCGTAACCTGAGCGCGAAAAGCCGATCTGAAGGCTGGCAAGACCTTCCTCGTTGTCATCCACAAGCATCAAAGTTTGGGTCATTTTTCCAATCCGCTTTTAGCGCTGTGCAGAATTTGCCCTCGAAACCGAACCATAAAAATACTCATCTGCACGTTCATCAGACAGTTTGTTTAACCGGCAGTTCAATCACGAATGTGGCGCCTCGCACTTCGGAGTTGTTTTCAGCATGAATCGAGCCACCATGCTCCATCACAACCTTGCGGGTTACTGCCAACCCGAGGCCCGATCCGCCTTTGCGTCGCGTGAAGAATGCATCAAACAGTTTATCCAGATCCGCCGGGTCGATTCCTGGACCGCTATCGGTAATCGCAACCCGAATCATCCCCCGCTGTTGGCCGGGTTCGATTCGCACACGTAATTGCTTGGGAAGAGATTCCGCAAGAACCTGCACAGCGTTCACAATTAAATGGCGTAACGCCTGATGGATAAGCCTTCGGTCTCCCTCCATGGCGCTCGCGGGGCGGTCCATACCGGAGACCTCCACAGTGATTCCAGCCTGTTGCAATTGCGGCTCATGTAGTTCAAGTAACTCATCCACCAATCCTCGCAAGCTGAAGAAAGTAAAGCTTTCACGCTGAGGCAATGCGAAGTCGAGGAAACTTGTCAGGGTCGAGTTGAGTTGGCGAACCTCAGTCTGCAACCGGCCGGCCAGCTTGTTGGCGTGGGCAACAGCCTGGGGATCATTTTCGATTGCTTCCAGATCCTCCTGCATCACGTCCAGGTTCACATTCATGGCACTGAGCGGGTTACGAATTTCATGGGCCAGACCCGAGGCGAGAGTTCCTACGTAGGCCATGCGGTCCAGATCCGCATTTTGCCGGGTCAATTCAATCTGCCGGGCAAACAGCCGCCAGAGCACGGCAAACAGAAGTATCACGAACGCGAGAAAACCGAGGGCTCCGGCCAGCAGCGCCTGGGAAATCTGGTGGCTGGTCTCCTGAATGCCACGATAAGTGCTGCTGTCAGCAAGCTTGAAGCGAATCTCTCCCAGCTTGTGCCCTTCCTTCGATAGCGGCTCCCGAACCTCCGTGGGCGCGCCATCCCGGCTTTCAACAAGCACCTCGCCCATACCGCCATCGGGCAGTGGAAGTTCGATAGCTTCCTTATCGCTCTGCATGGGCTGGAGAACCATATCGCCGTCTCGGGTCGTTTGAACGATCTTGTTCCCTTCAGCGTCTACGATCATTGCCCATTCGATGTTCTGATTGAGACGAATCGCGACGCTGGTCACCCGGCGGGCATCAGCGCGAAAAGCGGCGCTGCTCATTTCCGATCCGGCCGGTTGCGCCACCAACAACTCGATCAGATCTCTCCGGAGTTGGCGAGCCTGTTCCCGCGCGAGTTCGACAACGGCACTCACATTCCGCTTTTGGAGATGGTCCACATAGAGGCTGCCGGCCGCGTAAATGCTGAAAACAAAGATCAGCACCGAGGCGGTGAACCATAGCCAGACTTTGGCTCTGAAACTCAGATGTCTCATCGCAGCGGTTCAGTGAGACGTTTCATTATCAGCCGATGGCGATTCATCATCTGTCGGTGGTTGGAGGGAACGTTCCAGTTCGCGCAATGATTCCGTGGAGGCATGTTTTACGGTATCCACAAAATCTGCTCCGGCGAGGATCAAGAGAACAACGGACAGAAGCAACATGCTGGCCGCATAAGCCAGAAACAAACGGGGGTCTCGGATGGGAATAACCCCGGTGCCTTCCAACCCCAGCAACACGCCAAAGCCGGCAAGGACTCCGGCTATAAGCAGGCGTCTGCGTAGCCGGCGGCGGGTGAGGAGAAAGTTGTCTCCATAGTAGCCGCGCCAGGCCCTGTACTCCCAAATGGCCAAAACGCCTGCCGCGGCAGTCATAAGGATGCCAAATATCTGCGTAATGCTGTCGTTCATCGTCCCGGTGCCAAAGATCGAATGTTCGTTAGTTGAGCTTAAGAGGAAGCACTACCTGCTCGATATAAGCGAGTTCCTTCGCGAGTCCTTCATTCAAATCCACCCGAGGCGTGAAGCCCAGTTCCTTGCGGGCAGAGGTGGTGTCTGCGCCCGTGTGGGTTACATCGCCGTTTTCGCGACCTTCGTAGGTGATGTTACCTTTGCGGCCTGCGATGCCTTCGAGTTTGGCGATGACATCATTCATCGATATGCGTGAACCACCGCCGATATTATAGACCGCCCCAAGTTGCCCCCGCTCTGCAGCGGCTATGTTCGCCAGAACAATGTCATCCACATAGGTAAAGTCCCGCGTTTGTTCTCCCGTGCCGAACATCCGGTATTGGGTGCCCTGGAGAATGGAGGCACACAGACGATGGAATGCCATGTCCGGGCGTTGGCGAGGACCGTACACAGTGAAGTAACGCAGCGAAACGGTCTTTACCCCAAAATTGGCAAAATAGAGTCGCATGAGATGCTCGGCGGCTAATTTGCTCACGCCGTAGGGAGAAACCGGTCGTGGAAGGTCATCCTCGTGCATGGGGAATTTGGGTGTCTCGCCATAAACAGAGGAAGAGGACGCGTAGACAACGCGAATATCAGGGTACTTCCTGCAAGCCTCGAGCAACTTCTGCGTAGCGAGAATATTGTTGTGCGTATAAATTGCGAAGTCAGCGCCCCAACTCGCCCGTACGCCGGCCTGGGCAGCCTGATGGAAAACGACATCAATGCCGTCGAGGATCCCTGCATATGGGATCGCATCGGAATCGAAGATTGTATTGAGGTCGGCTTCAAGAAATTGAAACCGCTCATGGCCAAGGGGTCCTTGGAGGTTTGAATCTTTCAAAACGCGGGGATAATAAGGGACAAAACAGTCCACACCCACAACGTCATGACCATCGTTTAATAGTCGTTCACTCAGGGTGGAGCCGATAAAACCAGCGGCTCCGGTTACTAAACAACGCACTGAAATAATCCCCTTGGATGATGGGAGAATGAAAAACAGGAAGCTATTGAGACAATAGCTTTCTACGCCCCCCCGAGCATTCCATGCACTTGTGATGCTCAGGAAAGGAAAATCATCTCAAACGGCTATTCCTGTTTGCCACTCATATTGATTTGGGGAATTCCCAACAAAGGGGTGGATTTTTCTTCGCTGGGTTTCTCTGCCGTGGCAGGAGGTGGCGTGCCACCCTG
Source organism: candidate division BRC1 bacterium HGW-BRC1-1 (assembly GCA_002842095.1). GTDB lineage: Bacteria > Sumerlaeota > Sumerlaeia > Sumerlaeales > Sumerlaeaceae > HGW-BRC1-1. The sequence goes on along the minus strand of PHCB01000008.1, from coordinate 253,313 downwards.
CGTGCTGAAGACACGAGCTTTTTCCTGAGACGACACAGGGCCAGACACCGTATCGGCAGCCTTCATTCCACCACTGCGCATACCGGGACGCACGTTTCCGTCAGGAGCTGATATTTTCACCTGGGGTTTGCCGTCAACAACATCCACTGTGATGCGTCCACCCGAAACCATCTGGACTTCGCCGTCCTTGGTTTTGTTGTAGAGAATGGGATTTCCCGTAAACTCGCTCTTCTGGGTCTCTGGGAAATATTTGAAAAGCTGACAAGTGAGCACCATGTCACCCTGGCGAACAACGACACGCTTGCCCGATGCCACAAGCTCCGAAGTGCTGCCTTTGTAATCCATCTGGTCCGCGTTGAGCGTCATATCCTCGCTGGTGAACACGACCCCTTTTTTCGCAGTTACCGAATCCAAACTACCCGTGTCCGGATCCATATTATAAATCAACTCCCCCTCGGGATCGGTGGAGAGAGCGAAAGGTTTGCCGCCGGACATCAGGCCAGTTTGCTCACCCTCGTCGGGTTTGCGATTCTCAGCGATGTCGGGCATTTGGACTTTGCTCTTGCCCGAGGTGGCGGGAGCGGGTGCTGCCGTTTCCTGCGCTGTGGCGGAAGGGATGGCACTGGCGACCAGCAGGGCCGCCATCAACGAGAACATTTCAACGCGCATTATGAGAAGCACTCCTGTTTCAGTACGTCGGGGCCATTCACAAGCCCTCGACCGATCGTAAAAAATACGTCTGCGACGAGGATAAACTCACGAATGACGCCGACCATCAAGACCAAACCGCTCAACTTCGACTGAAAAAAATTACTCCGATTTTTCAGAAGGAGATGAACCGCTTGGCGCAGTACTATCGAGGGGTGTCGAAACTGGCGAAACAGCCTCTCTTCCTCGACCGGCACTGGAGGCCCTCATCCCACCTTTGCGTGAACCGGTGCGTATTTCCCCTTCGGGGGAAGAGATTTTCACCTGAGGCTTTCCATCTACCACGTCCACTGTGATACTCCCACCCGAAACCGCTCGGCTTATGCTGAAAAGATCACTCGGGTTTTTCAAAGGAGGATGAGCTTATGGGCGCAGTGGTTGCTCGAGGCTTCATCATGGGGATAACCGCTTTTTTTCTGCCCGTCGTAGTGTCTACGACTGTCCCAGGTTGTTCTGGCTGCGCTGGTTTCGGTGCCTCGGGTGCCGCATTTGTATCAGCAGGAGCCGTCGGGCTGGGTGAGGTGACTTCCTTTACGCGAACAGCTTCGACGGCCAGCCTATCCGCCAATTCCACCGTTTCCTTACCCTTCTGTGCATTCACGGTACGCATATCAAGATTCGAAACAGTGCCAATCCCACCGTGCTTAACGTTCCATTTTTGCAGATCTCTGGTGGCGGTAAACCCATCCCCCACGGCAACGAACGTCATATTGTTTGGTGACTGCATCGTCATCTGATAATAGGAAGGGCAGCGAAAAAGGCCGGCAGTTCCGTCCCAACGAAGCTCTTCTGTCACCATCGTAACGGAATTCGTTGTGGGATCGTCGGCCTGGGGCACCCGGTACTCAACCCCACCCGAAAAATCCATGTCGCTGCGTGCGCGCTTTAATTTGGCATCCGCCGCAAGATATACCACGCCGGACTCAGCCTCGGTAATTCCCTGTAGCTTGCCCTTGTCGTTATAACTGGCCACGGTGAGGGTACCGACATTCAGACGCCGATTCGCCACGCCCAGAACCAACGACGCTGTGCTGCTTTCAATCTGATGCTGCACGAGACTTCCGCTGGTGACTTCGGCCTTCATCCCCGTGAGGTGGATGTTTTCCCTCGGGTCCTCTTCAGACTCCACGGCCCCCGCATTTACCAGTTTCATCTCAGAACACGCCGACAGCACGAACATCGCGGCAATGGCCATCAGTGGCAGGTGGATTTTATGAACAGACTTCATCAATGCCGAGCATACATGCCTCGCGCCTAAATCTGCAAGTTGAAGAAACGATCACATTTCCACGCAGAATTTTCTATGTTGTCATCCCCCCGACCGACCCGCGCGTCCAATCAGATATAACGGTACAAAATGGTCGCAAATCGGTTGAACGGGTTGCATCCGGCCAGTCGGCCCCAGGTGCGATTCGTGGAAAGGTTACGATGCCATGCCGGAGTATACCTACGAAGCCCTCGATAAAGGTGGGAAGCAGGTTCGCGGAGTAATCGACGCCAGCAGCGATGAAGTCATTGTCGAGAAACTGCGCAACATGGGTTACTTCCCGCTCAATGTTGCGATCAACAAACGCAAGGCGGGCAGTGTGGACGTGCTGGCCCTCCCCGGTTTGCGCGTCATCTTTCACCGTGTGAAATTGAAACACGTCATGACCTTCACGCGCCAGCTCGCCACGCTGATCGATGCCGGCTTGCCCATTTTGCGAGCGCTTCATATTCTGCAAGAGCAGGTGGAGTCGGCGATCTTCAAAGAAAAAATCCGACAGATTGCCACAGACATCGAAAGAGGTGGAACGCTTTCCGAGGCCCTCGCAAAGCACCCCAGGGTGTTCGACGGCCTATATGTGAACATGGTGCGCGCCGGTGAGATGGGCGGGGTCCTTGAAGCCGTCTTGAACAAAGTTGCCGAGTTCCTCGAAAAGCGCCAGGCCATCATCGGCAAGGTCCGCTCCGCCATGATGTACCCCCTTGTCGTCATGACACTGGCATTAGGCATCGTCAGTTTCATTCTGCTCGTGATCATTCCGAAGTTTAAGGATATTTTCGACCAGCTTGGCGCTGATCTTCCCTGGCTCACCCAGGTGCTTATCGACCTCAGTTACCTCCTGGCTCACCGCACGATCTGGGTGGTCCTTGCCGTGGTTGTGGCATGGCAGGTCTTGAAAAAGGTTAACTCGGCGAAGGAGGGAAAGTACTTCTTCGACAGCCTGAAACTTAAACTGCCGGTCTTCGGCGACCTGTTCCGCAAGACCGCCATCGTGCGTTTTTCCAGCACGCTCGCCACGTTGATTACCTCAGGTGTGCCCATCCTGCAGGCCCTCGACATCGTCCGGGAAACCAGCGGCAACGAAGTGGTAACACGCGCCATGGACACGGTTTACGCCAGTGTGAAGGACGGTGCGACGATCCACGAGCCGCTTTCGAAATGTAAAGTCTTTCCCCCCCTGGTCGTCCACATGGTCGCCGTCGGTGAGGAGACCGGCGCCATCGACCAGATGTTGGCTAAAGTGGCGGAAGCCTACGAACGCGAAGTGGACGACACGGTGAACGCCCTCACGTCCATTCTTGAACCGGTACTCATCGTGTTCCTCGGCGCCATCGTCGGCGTCATCGTCGTGGCCCTCTATCTGCCACTGTTCAGCCTTCCGGGAACTCTCGGCAAGAATCTATAACCAAGCGGAACCTATGCTCACTAAATTTCCACAAATTGAAAAGTGCCCGCTTCTTGGAAACCAAGCCATACACCCAAAGCTTGCGACCCACTAAGCGGGCACAATTCGGGATTGCTGAATTTTCTGTTTCCCGAACGGGATGCGTCCTCCTGACGCTTATTTCAAGCGCAAGTCGGGGGTAACGCGCTGCAATTGGAGGTGACGGGATCCATGCAAGGCGCCCTATAAAGACGACCAATAATCAATGCAACCATCCTGCCCGAAGCGGCGGTGGATTCTTCAGCAGTCCCTTTTCCTCCCCAGGTCGGCGCCTCGCCCCACTTTTTCGTCGAATTGCAACTGGAGTGCGACCGGTGTGCAAGCGGTGTGCAACCGGTGTGCAACCGGTGTGCAAGCCCCCAAAACACCCGCCCTGATATTGCATTCCTCTGTGTCTTTGCGGGAAACCTTTCCTGCTCTGCGGGGATAACCAACAAGCCACTCTATCATCATCACGGAAGCAGCGAGGATTCTTCAGCGGGCACAATTCATTTAATCAGTTTGAATGTGAGGGGTTATTTCGGGCGGATGTCATCCACCCAGCCGGCCTGTGCGTCCAATCTGTTATCAGGCTGAACAATGTTCGTGAAAACTGTTGAACGGGTTGCATTCGAACTGGTAGTTCCAAATGCAATTCGTGGAAAGGTGACGAAGCCATGCCGGAGTATACTTACGAAGCCCTCGACAAGGGTGGTAAGCAAGTTCGCGGAGTAATCGACGCGAGCAGCGAGGAAGTCATTGTCGAGAAGCTTCGCAACATGGGGTATTACCCGCTCAATGTTGTGATCAACAAAAGCAAAGCGGGCAACGTGGACGTTCTCGCGCTCCCTGGTCTGCGCATCATCTTTCACCGTGTGAAGCTGAAGCACGTCATGACCTTCACACGGCAGCTCGCAACCCTGATCGACGCAGGGTTGCCAATTTTGCGCTCTCTCCACATTCTGCAAGAGCAGGTGGAGTCCGCCATATTTAAGGAAAAAATCCGCCAGATTTCCAAAGACATTGAAAGCGGCGGAACTCTGTCGGAGGCCCTCGCAAAACACCCCAAGGTGTTCGACGGACTTTATGTGAACATGGTCCGGGCCGGTGAAATGGGCGGTGTGTTGGAAGCCGTCTTGAACAAAATTGCCGAGTTCCTCGAAAAACGCCAGGCCATCATCGGCAAGGTCCGTTCCGCCATGATGTACCCGCTCGTCGTTATGACGCTGGCAGTAGGTATCGTGAGCTTCATTCTTCTGGTCATCATCCCGAAGTTTAAGGACATTTTCGACCAACTCGGCGCCGAACTCCCCTTCCTGACCCAGTTGCTGATTGACCTCAGCTACATCCTCGCCCACCGCACAATCTGGGTGATTCTTGCCTTGGTGGTGGTGTGGCAGGTCTTTAAAAAGATCAACTCGACGAAGGAAGGAAAATACTTTTTCGACCGTCTGAAATTGAAACTGCCGGTCTTCGGCGACCTTTTCCGCAAGACCGCCATCGTGCGTTTTGCCAGCACGCTCTCCACGTTGATCACCTCCGGTGTGCCGATTCTCCAGGCCCTCGACATCGTCCGCGAAACCAGCGGCAACGAAGTGGTGACGCGAGCCATGGACACGGTTTACGCCAGCGTGAAGGACGGCGAGACGATCCACGAGCCTCTGGCAAAATGCAAAGTCTTCCCTCCCCTCGTCGTCCACATGGTCGCCGTTGGTGAAGAAACCGGTGCCATCGACCAGATGTTGACGAAGGTGGCTGAAGCCTACGAACGCGAAGTGGACGATACGGTGAACGCCCTCACGTCCATTCTGGAGCCGGTACTCATCGTGTTCCTCGGCGCCATCGTCGGTGTCATCGTCGTGGCCCTCTACCTGCCGTTGTTCAGCATCCCGAAGGTTATCGGCAAGGAATCGTAAGCCGCCGCAACCAGGCGTTAATTAACCCACGAATTGAAAAGTGCCCGCCTCATGCAGACCAAGCCATAAACCAAAGGCTTGCGATGCACGAAGCGGGCACGTTTGTTTGATTTCGTTGCGTGTGTGGGGGGGAACTCCAGACCCAGAAAAAAGATCGACTGCAAACCTGGTGCGCTCCGTGCAACATCAGCGGAGCTTCCCTTCACTCCAGATTGAACTCCGCCCGCAAGGGAAGGTCGTCCGAAGAGGGCCCCACAAGTACGGCGAATTTTCCGGCCTCTGCGACCCACTTACGCGCCGACGGATGCCAGAACTTCAGCGCCTCGGGGGATAGTGGAACGGTCACGCGCTGCGACTGGCCTGGTTTCAGCATCAACTTCGTGAACCCCTTCAGTTCCTTCAAAGGGCGGGGTACGCTGGACTCGGGATCCTGTACGTATACCTGACCCACGGTCGCGCCGGCGCGGTCGCCCGTGTTCTTCACCGAGAAGGACACCGACATCTCATCGCCCTGACGCACAACGGACTTGGTGACCTTCAGATCGGAAAACTCAAAGGTCGTATAAGAGAGGCCGTGACCGAAAGCGAAGCGGGGTTTGATGCCCGACTTGTCGTAACCCCGATACCCCATGAACACTCCCTCGCTGTAGAATACGCCCTTCTTGTCGGGCGAGTGGTAGGAAGCCGACGTGGGGTTGTCTTCCGGCACGCGTTCAAAGCTGACGGGCAGTTTACCGCTGGGATTCACCTCGCCAAACAGCAACTCGGCGATGGCCTCTCCACCTTCCTGCCCGGGGAACCAGGCATGAAATACGCCCTCCACGTCGTTGATCCAGGACTCCATTTCCATATTGCCGCCGCCGGTGAGGACAACGATGGTGCGCGGGTTAGCTGCGGCAACCTGCCGGATCATGTCGCCCTGCTCATAGGGCAGTTCGAACGTGCGATCACTCCCCTCACGTTCCGTGTCACTGTTGAAGCCCGCGCATACGATGGCAACGTCGCACTCCCGTGCAAGTTCCACTTCGGGCGGTGCAGCCTTATTATACTCGGGTGCCCAGCCAAAGTGAAGGATCGCGTAGATCGCCAACTCTCGGTATTCTATCTTCAGGTCATAGGTGCGCCCCGCCTCCATGGGCTCCGAGGCCGTCACCACTCGATTTCGGCCCGAGGCCCACTGGTCGATAATCACCTTGCCGTCCAGCCAGACACGCGCCGCATCATCCACCCGCAACAAGAAGCGATGATCGCCCGTCACCGTGGGGCGGATCTGCCCCGTCCAGCGCGCGGACCAGTTATCGCTTGGTATTTCCGGCGCGGGAGCATTCATCGCCCAGATGTAGTTCATAACGGAGTCCACACGGGTGAGGGCAGGCTCGCCTTTCAAATCGGGGTTGGTAAAGAACTCCACCTTCATGCCTGCAGTCGTCACGCCGTCAGCGTCCACGTGCTCATATCTCGAATTGCGAGCCATGGCCATTGTGTCAGACGTGATGTTGCCGGCGTTAAAGCGAACCTCCACGCCTTCGCCCGCAGCGGCGCGGATGCCGTCGAGGATTGTAGTCTGGCGGAAGTTCCACGTGTGGCCGCTGCCACCGCCCTGAGGCATCGCCGGATGCGCATTCATGCCAATCACGGCAATGCTCTTGAGACTGTCGGGGTCCAACGGAAGCGCGCCGCCTTCGTTCTTCAGCAGAACGACCGCCTCACGCGCCAGATCGAGGGCCACTTTGCGGCTGCGCGGATCGTTGCGGGGAATATCTTTCAAGACCTGCGGACGATCAAAGAAGCCGGCGCGCATGGTCACACGAAGGATTCGCCGCACCTTGTCGTCCAGTTCGTCCATCGTTACCTTGCCATTGGCAAGCGCGGGCAGAAGGGTCTCCGCGTTCATGCGCTTGCCGTTGGGCATCTCCAGATCCAGACCTGCGGTCGCAGCCGCAACCCCATCGTAGGTGCTGCCCCAGTCGGACATCACCGCGCCGTCGAAACCCCACTCCCCTTTCAAGATACGATTGAGCAGTAAATCGTTCTCCGTGCAATGAATGCCGTTCAGCGGGTTATACGCCGCCATGATGAACGCCGCGCCGCCACGCTTCACGCACATTTCAAACGCCGGCAGATAGATCTCGCGCAGCGTGCGTTCGTCCATGTCCGAACTGATGCCATGGCGCCCAAACTCCTGGTTGTTCGCCGCGAAATGCTTCACCGTGGCGAGAACGCCGTTCGACTGGAGTGAGCGCACTACCTCTGACGCCAGCATGCCCGCCAGATACGGATCCTCGCCGAGATACTCAAAATTGCGCCCGCACAACGGCGAGCGATGCATGTTTACGCCCGGGGCCAGCCACACATGCACACCGCGCGACCTCGCGTCGCGGGCAATGGACCGCCCGAAGTTTTGCGCAAGCTCCATGTTCCAGGTAGCAGCAAGGCTGATGGACGCAGGGTAACCCGTGGCCTGACCGAAATGGCGGATGCCCTGCGGGCCGTCGTCCAGACGAATTTCAGGCACGCCCAACCGCTCGATGCCGCGTATGTAAAAGTCGTTGTGACCGCCAATATGGGCGATCTTCTCCTCGGTGGTCATGCGGCGGAGAATCTGCTCGACCCGGCGCTCGACATCAGCATCCTTGCTAGCCGCCGCATAGTTGATCGGCAGCACGAGGACCGCCATAAGGATAACTGCCATGCGAGCCGGTCTGAACATGCTAATTTCTCCCTGGCCAAACGGCCGAAAACGGAATTGCCCCTTACCCACACAAAACAGAAACAGAGGTATTATACGAAAATGCTACAAAAAAGGAGAGTAGACTTACGTCGGATGCGCCTCAAGGGCGATGAGAACCGAGCCACCGTGCAGGTGGGATTCGAATTTAAGAATTCCCACCTCAGTGTAGCCCCTGAGATCCTGCTGAGCGATAAATCAAACCGATTCCACAGTACTGATCACATCCGACTCGATGGCATGAATCTTGTTATGATTCTTAGCAAGTTCCAGAAGGAAAACCTCTTTACAATAAAAGTTGGCGGGTTTCGGCATTTTACCCTTTACTCCTGAGGTGCTTGTCCCTTATGTTTCAAATGTAAAATATTTCCCTGCTTCAGTACTCCGCATCGCGCCTGTAAGCCAGATTCCCGAAGCCCAATTATTGTGCTTTTTGCAATCTCGAAAAGTGCAAGTCCTTACACAACAAGGTCATAATCTCTTAACGCTCCTCGGAGATTTAATATTTTGTTGAGTATTCAGATCGATTTTGATTCACCCACAGAGGGTATTATGATGAGGGAAATTAGAAATAAACGCGCCTCCGGCTTCACCCTCGTCGAGACGATGCTGAGCATGAGCATTGTGATGATCACGGCATTGGGCGTCGTTGCGTCGATAATATATACTCGGCAGTCGCTGGAGCTCGACAAGCAAAAGCTCGCTGCCATGAATTATGCGCGCCAAGCCATGGAAGCGGCACTCACGAATTCGTCCCTCGACGCGGGTACGCGAACTTTGGTACCATTCAATCAACCCGGATTGGAAATCGCTGCCCAGGTGGTTGTCGATTTCTTCCCCATCGACAACAACGGGCGGGTTGATTGGGGCACCATACTGGGATCCGCTCCATTGGATATGCCTGCGCTGTGCCGCGTGACGGTCTCATGGCAACCGTCTGGAAGTTGGTCACGCACGCAGATGATTCGTTACACTTCCATCGTGCGAGCAGGCACGCTATGAGATGTCTGGGTGTATCCAATCATCGTGGTGTCACGCTCGTGGAGATGATGGTAGCAATAGGCATCACGTCCCTTATCTTGGGAGTCTTGGCCTACCTTTCGTTTTTTACCGCAAGAAATCTTGTTATTATTAATCGTCAAGCAATCTCGCAAACCAGTTGTGCGATTGCCGCCGAGCGACTGGCCACATTCATGCGCGGGGCAGCATACTTCGAGCCGTACGCAGGAGACGTTGCAACAACCGCCGCCTTGCGTCGTATGAAGATTGCCGTGCCGACCGGGCAAACCAGCGTGAACAAAGCGGTGGTCGCGTTTAACAATCGCACCAAGAAACTTGAACTGTACATGAATGAAAACAGTGTAAGTTTCGATGGCAACATGGATCCCGTGGGTACGGCAGACAGAAGTTTCCGCGGTATTGAGAGATTCACCTTAATTTACGAGTCGGCTTTTCGAGTGACGGCTATGTTGGAGTATCAATATTCAGGATTCGCCAAGATGCTCAATACCGGCAGCAACATGCAATATGGTCAATTCATCACAGATGTTATTGCCAAGAATCACTTCCTGGACCAAGGAGGTCCACAGAGCTATGAATACGACGTCAATACGAGTGGTCCGGCCTCGTTATAAGCGGGCCGGTTCGACAATTGTTCTCACGGTAGTCATGGTCGGCGTGATTGGCTTTGCGACCGCGTTGGCCCTTAAAAATGCGCGCGACCTTACCCGGGCGACCCATGATCGTGTAAATTACGAGGAAGCATATCATGTGGCCATGGGCGGCCTGTCCGCAGCCAAGGCCTGGGTCATGAACCCTGCGCTGGCCAAGGCCCAATTAGGACAATCGGCCGGTGCAAAGATTGAGGCCGTAACATCGGGTTCCATCGCCTTCAGCAATTACGTGCGTGAAAACCGAGATAATTCAACATTGCTCGATGCCATCTCGGCGGGCGGCATTGTTTCGCCTTATTACAGCCAATACGACTCCTCACTCGCATCGGGTGCCGGGCTTTCCGGCGGGCGGAAGGTTTTATTGGATCTGCCCGTCAACGCATCCCGCGTCATCGATTTTCATAATGACATGGAGGCGAACTATACGGGCACCATTTTCCATAAAAGCGGGACGCCCGTGCCCCGCGCCTATGTGCGCAGAATCCGGATAAGTACTCCTTACCGCAGTACAGCCACGGACGCTGCCGGACTGCATGTGAAGGACGACCTGCGGCGCGTGTCGCTGATTATCGAAGCCGAATCAGTCATCTCTGGCGTGGGTCCCACTAAAAGCCGCATCATGCAACAAAAGATTCTGATCCAGCCGGGCACCAGCTCCATGCTACCGCCCATCCAGGGAAGCGACTCGGCGCTGATAAGTGGCCACATCGTTACCGTATCTGGAAACAGCAGCCTCAACATCCATTGGGCGCCAGTTATGGCCAAGGGGAACTTGGAACTACTCGGCATTGCTCCGTTGGAAATAACAAAAAAGGATAATTACGAGTTAGCCGCAAAGGATAACAAGTACACAGGTGCTGGTGTGGGTACGGAGAAATGGCTACGATACCTCACGGCTGCAAAATTTGTAGACAAATCCGGATCGGGTGAACTGTTTCCCAGCAGCGTTTTTCCAGCTGGTTCCCCGCAGATTACAGATGTGTTGGTTCAGACGCTCAACGGTGCTTTTGACGTGGGTAGCAAACCACTGAATCGAAATACACTGAGTTTAACGGGTGATTTTTATGTTTCGAATATTCGCAACGGAACAGGCCAAGGGGTTCTTTATTCTGGCCCCACATCGGGAGGCAGTAACTTTCCACTGGGCTCAGGAGCCTTCGTGCAGAACTGGCCTGCGACGAGTGTTTATATCGACTCCGTGATGAATAACATGATGAATTACAACACGTGGAAGGCGTTTGCCATTCAGCAGGGCGGTTACTGCCGCCCGGGCACCGGGGGGGGCTTCGTCAATGACTCGGGTCAGCCGTTATACGTTACGCCGTCCGGCTCGATGACCACGGTTGCGACCCATAACACGCGTTTCACTGAGTTACGGCAGATAAGTATGAAGAACCTTGTACCGAGTAATGGTAATACAAGCCAAATTCCGGATCGAATTCTATTTATCGATACAATCGAGGGGACGCAAAACGGTACTTACGGCAATATCGCCATGAACTCCAGTGATAATTGGTTCTGGAAGGGTTTGTTGTATCTGAATTCTGACTTCAGCACCAGCGGAGGTGGTGGCTTTCCCTCTGTGCTCATGAAAAATCCCGACCAATTTGCTGCCGATCCCAGCGGATCCACCGGCACGAACACTGCCGGTTGCTACATGGACGGAATTCTGTATGTGGCTGGCACCATGGGCCGCACAGGAAACGCATCGGTGTATGGAACTATCATTGCCAAAGGCGGATATGGCGGCAGCGGCAGCCCGGACATCTATTACAATAGTCGCCTTAAGGAAGGGTTGTTTAAGAACGTCATGGGTGGTGGCAGTGGCCTGCTTGCCGCCGCGGTGAGCGGCCCCATTCAAGAACTAAATCTGTGGGTTTCAACTAACTGATGATTCGCGACTGAAGGCGCAACACGCTCCAATTTCGAGCCGAAGGGAAACGACCGCATTTCCGTTTCCCTTCGGCTTCGATGTTTCGGGGAAGATAAACTACCGCCGAGTTCGTCCGTTGAGCACTATTTCGGGAAGCAACAAACCCAACCGAGTGAGGGCGAACGCCGGATAAACCCACAATACACTTTTCGCGTCTTCCAGACCGTTTTTGTGGGGTGAGGGAAGAATCTATCCAAGCCGCGATTTTGGTGCGTCTGGCACGCCCGGTCGGCATTTGGCGCCGAACCGTCTAAACAAACCACTTTTGTGATTAGTGACGGGGGGGGAGAAAGAAAATGGCGTACCCAGGAGGGGTCGAACCCCCAACCTCCAGATCCGTAGTCTGGCGCTCTATCCAGTTGAGCTATGGGTACGCACGGGAATTACGCATGTCGATTACGCGACAGAGACTGCTCTTATTCATCCGAGGTCTGCGAGAAATTATAAGAACAGCCACGGACCTCTCGTGTACGTTTCACTGGACGAATTTTCTCCAAGACTTACATTCTCTCCGTTCGATGAACCGAGCCCCATGCCTGAGCAACCTGCCATATCCATCGTACTGCCGTGCTTCAATGAGGCTGAAAGCCTTCAACCTCTGCTCGAGGAATTTATCGCAGTTTTAGCACCGATGCCGGAGCCCTACGAGATCATTGTTGTTGATGATGGAAGCACGGACGGTTCTCCGCAACATCTGGCGAAGCTCGCGACTCAGATTTCCGGTCTGCGGTTGGTGGCCCACAATCGTAACTTCGGCCAGAGCGCGGCTATCCTGACTGGTTATGACCATGCGGTTGGCGACATTGTGGTGACCATGGATGCCGACGGCCAGAATGATCCGGCGGATTTGCCGGCGATGCTCAGACTGCTTGAGGATTGCGATGCGGTTTGCGGCGTCCGTGCCAAACGGCAGGATTCAGCCGTTAAGAAATTCTCCAGCCGCATTGCCAATGGTATCCGGGGGGCGGTTCTGGGCGATGGAATTCATGATGCCGGGTGCACCTTCCGCGCGATCCGAAAATCCTGCCTGAAACAGCTTCCCGGCTTCCGGGGTCTCCACCGTTTTATCCCCACCATTTTGCGTTTCCACGGGTTCCGGGTGATGGAAATGCCCGTGAACCATCGCCCCCGCACCCGCGGCGTTTCAAAATATGGCGTGGGCAACCGTCTATGGGTGGGCATTGGCGACATGCTGGCCATGCGGTGGTATCGCAAGCGGCATTTTGCTCCGGACCGTCTCTCTGCCGGCAAGAACGATTGAAGCACCTGTAACTCGATGAAATCCAAAAAGCGCCAGATTGCCGGTGACATTGCCCGCGTGGTGATAGTCGTGGGTCTGTTTGCGGCTGTAGCTCTGATTTTTGAGCACCCGGCGGTGCAGGAACAGATTGACGTTCAGCATCTTCGCTCACTGATGCGAGATACGGGGTGGCGCGGCGCACTGATCTTCTTCGCGGCAACAGCACTGATTACTGCTGTTGGCATCCCCCGCTTGTGGATCAGCGTGGCTGCGGGTGCGCTTTATGGGGCCGTGGAGGGAAGCGTAGTGGCTCAGGCAGCTTCTCTGGGGGGAGCGATACTAAACTTCTACCTGGCGCGGACCTTGTTACGCGGCCCCATCACTCGTCGCCTCACACCCCGCATGAAGCATTGGTATAAACGATTGAACGAAAATGGTTTCCGTTGGATCCTTTACCTGCGTCTCTTTCCACTTAGCAATGCCAGCCTGACAAACACCATCGGTGGAATCTCGCGGATGCGCACGCGGGATTTTGTTTCAGCGACCTTTTTGGGTTATCTGCCGATGACCATCATTTTTGCGTTGTTCGGCAGTTCCGCAGCGAAGAGAAGTCTCCCGCAACTTGTGGTTGCTGGAATTATTTTCTCCGTCGTTCTTGTCGGAAGATATTGGTACGAGAAACTTCGGAAAGAACCAGAGGGAAAAAACGATGGGGAGTCAAAAAAGTTAGTCCTCTGAAAGTACCGACCCGCCCTTAAGACCCATTCAAAATTTCAAAAGGTTCGATTATGCAAACTCGCAGATTTGGAAAAACTGATCTCCAAACAACAGTCTTTACGCTGGGGGGCATGCGCTTCATTCCTCCCAATGTTAATGCGGACCAGATGCTGGCCGTTGTGCAGCGTGCGTTGGACCTGGGCATCAACCATATCGAAACGGCGCGCGGTTACGGCCCCAGCGAGCAACTGCTAGGCGACATCATGCATCTCATCCCGCGTGATGATCTTATCATCACCACGAAGATCGGCCTCACCGAGACAGACGATGAGATGTGGCGATACATCAACGAATCCCTCGAGCGGCTGAAAATCTCCCACATCGATAATTTCGATTATCACGGCATCAACCTGCCCGAACATCTGGAGATGGTGAAGCGCAGCGACGGTTGCAGGCGCGCCGTGGAGCGGGCCATGAGCCAGGGGTTGATCCGACACGCGGGGTTCTCGACCCATGGCCCCGTTGAGGTCATTCTCGATTCGATCAACTCGGGGATTTTTGAGAGCGTGAACCTCCATTACTACTTCTTCAACCAACGCAATCGCGCCGCGGTGGATCGCGCGGCCGAACTCGACATGGGGGTTTTCATCATTTCACCGGCGGACAAAGGCGGACGGCTTTTTCATCCTTCCGCCACGCTGAGCGCTCTCACGGCGCCGCTGCATCCTCTGGTATTTAATCAGCGCTGGTTGCTGGCGCTTCATCCCCATGTCCACACGCTTTCGTTCGGACCGAGTTTCACCGATGAATTCGATCCCCATGTGGCGGGCTTCGAACTGGAGGGTCCGCTGACCGATCAGGAAACCGAAATCCTGGCGCGCATGGAAAATCAGTTCACCGTGCTTGGCCCGTCGCTTTGCAAAGCCTGCTGGGAGTGTCTCCCCTGCCCCGTTGATATCAACATCCCCGAGGTCCTGCGCCTTCGAAATATGACGATGGCCTTCGACATGGAAGAGTTCGGGCGCTATCGCTATAAAATGTTCGAGAACGCCGGCCACTGGTTTCCAGGCAGCAAGGGAGACAAGTGCACACGATGTGGCGACTGCCTGCCCCGATGCCCGGAGGGTTTGAACATCCCCGACCTTCTCTTCCAAACCCATGACATGCTTCACACGGGCGAGGAAGGGAAACGTCTCTTCGATAAGAAAGAAGAGGCCGCAGCTACGTCTTAAAGATCAGAAGCGACCTTCACTCCAACGGCGGAAGTCCCGTTCCTGATCCGTCACGCGGTGCGCCACAGCACGATCTGCTGGCTGGAGCAAAGCCCGAGCCGCCGCGAGATGATTGCGTGCATCGTCACACTGACCGAGATACTGAACCGCAACTCGGGCAACCAGCAGGTTGGCGTCAATCTCCACCAGTCGGTTGTTGGCCGACTGGGCCCAACAAAGTAACTCGTGGGCCGAGACGTACATATTTTCGTACCGGGCCTTGTTGATGTCGAGATTCATCTTGAGCTGAATGGCCACCGGCACGTATCCCCCGCCGCCTTTAACAACGGCGTCGGCGTGTTCCCAGGACCGTTTGGTGTCGCCACGGAAATAGTAGGCGTAAGCCATGCCAAGGTGCGATTCTTCGTCGCCGGGGACGCGCTTCAACACGCGCTGGTAACGCACCACGGCCGCATCGAGGCTGTTGTTGTTCAAAGCTTCGCGCGCCCGACAGCGTAAGAACTCGGCTTCATCCGCCGAGGCCGGGGTTACACATCCGTCGCGAATGTGCTGGGGCAACCATGCCGCGGGTCCTGCACTCAAGGGAGGTACTCCACTGATAACTATTGCCTGCGCCAAACACATTACAGGTGCGGCAAGCATCAGCGCGCTCATGCACATAACCAATTTATGTTTGTTCAACAACTCAGAAACCTCCAACTTTCAGCGTGCCATCTGGGAATTCAATCGCCCCCCGGCCAACTCATGGGAATTAACCGGGGGGAATAACGGGAAATCTTTTATGCTTTCCGCATCAAGGCTTAACGGGTTCGATTTGAAATTTCATCCCAAATCTTCAGGACAAATTCATCCCGCGGAACAGACCCCTGATCGCCCTTGCCGTGACGACGGACGCTCACCGCTCCGGCTGCGCTTTCCTTCTCGCCAACCACGAGCATGTACGGGATTTTGCGGATTTCCGCATTGCGGATCTTCATGCCGATTTTGTCCTCGGCGACATCAAGCGTGGCTCTCACACCGGCCGCCCGGAGTTGATCGTAAACTGACTGGGCGTAGTCGAGGTGTTTCTCGCTGATGGGCAACACGGCCACCTGCACCGGTGCCAGCCACACGGGAAAATTGCCCGCGGTATGCTCGATAAGAACACCGATGAACCGCTCCAACGAACCCACCAATGCACGGTGCACCATCACGGGGCGATGCTTCTGCCCGTCCGGCCCGACGTAGTTCAGGTCGAAGCGCTCGGGCATGGAGAAGTCCACCTGAATGGTGCCGCACTGCCAGGTGCGATTGAGCGAATCGTTCACATGGAAGTCGATCTTCGGCCCATAAAAAGCGCCGTCGCCGGGATTGAGCTTGTACTTGATGCCGTGGTTCTCCAGCGCGTTGCGAAGGGCGTCCGTGGCGCTATCCCACATCTCATCGCTTCCCAGAGCCTTCTCGGGGCGCGTGGAAAGTTCCATGTGGTAATCGTCGAAACCGAAGACCTCGTACACCCGACGGATCAGATCGATGGCCTCGGTAATATCATCTTCCAATTTCTCGGGCGTGGTAAAGATGTGCGCATCGTCCTGCGTGAAACAGCGCACGCGGAACAGGCCGTGCAACACGCCGCTCAACTCATGGCGGTGTACGCGCCCAAATTCCGCGATCTTCATGGGAAGATCGCGATAGCTGCGCAGGTCGTTGCGGAAAACCAGCATGCAGCCGGGGCAGTTCATGGGCTTCACCGCATAGGCCTTCTCGTCAATCTCGGTGAAGTACATGTTCTCGCGATAGTGGTCCCAGTGCCCGCTCTGATGCCAGAGTTCCTCGTTCAGAATGAGGGGCGTCATGATCTCGACATAGTCGAGCTTGGACAACTCCTCGCGCACGTAGGTCATGATCTCATTGTAGAGCACCATGCCGTTGGGGTGGAAAAAGGGGAAACCCGGCCCCTCCTCCTGAAACGAGAAGAGATCCAACTCGCGCCCGATCTTGCGGTGATCGCGCTTCTTCGCCTCTTCCAGAAGTTCGAGGTGCTCTTTGAGAGCCTTCTTGTCGGGGAAGGAGGTGCCGTAAACCCGCTGAAGCATTTTGTTTTTCACGTCGCCGCGCCAGTAGGCGCCGGCCACGTTGAGCAACTTGTAGGCTTTTACATAGCCGGTATTGGGCAGGTGGGGGCCGCGACACAGATCCGCAAATTCACCCTGCGAATAGACCGAGATGGTCTGGTCTTCAGGCAGTTCGTTGATGATCTCAATTTTGTAGTCCTCGCCCCGCTCGCGGAAAAGACGAATGGCCTCATCGCGGGCCAGCTCGGCGCGGGTGATGGGCTCCGCCGCAGTCACAATCTTCTCCATCTCCTCCTCGATCTTCGAAAGAAGTTCGGGGGTAAGCGGAGTGGGGACATCAAAGTCGTAATAAAAGCTGTCGGTCAGCGGAGGGCCGATAGTCAGTTTCGCCTCGGGGATAATCCGCTTGATGGCCTGGGCCATAATGTGCGTGGAGGTGTGGCGAAAAATCTCGCGCCCTTCTTCGTTTTTCCAGGTGAGAATTTCCACGGTGGAGTCAGCGTTAATGGGGGCCGACAAGTCAACGGTCTGACCGTCAATCTTGCCACCCAGGGCTGCTTTGGCCAAGCCCGCGCCGATGGATTGTGCGAATTGCTGGACGGTTGTACCACATTCAATTTCGCGTTGGGAGCCGTCGGGGAGGGTGACAGTAACCATGCCTGATTTTTCGATAGTCTGAGACACTTGCCGAACCTTTCGTTACATCAAAAGAGTTGCTCGTGGCGGCAAAGTGGGACTCGCATGGTAACTCGTCAGAGAAAAGACGTTGCACTACACAGCGGCTACGGACCCGCTATTGCCGTTAGATGCGTTGATTTAATCTCTGCGGAAATTGATATTCAAGGTTGCATGAAACGGCGCTGTAATTTTTTTGGACCGTTGGCAACTTAGGACGATCCGTAGAAACTGACCGTTGAAAGAAGAATGAGAACCGAATGAAATCCCCGAAGGTTGTGCTTGTCGACGATGAGGTTGAGGTCTGCGAGATTCTAAACATTTCGCTGACCGCCCGTGGCTATGACGTGGCCATGGCCCACAACGGTGAGGATGGACTAAAACTCATTGAGCGAGTCAAGCCGGCCGTTGCCGTGCTGGACATCCAGATGCCCCGTGTAAATGGCTACGAACTCATCATTCAGCTGCACAAGATGCCGGCGCTTTCCGGAATGAAAATCATCGTGATGACTTCTCTGGCAGGAAATGGAGCAACATCGGATAAAAACTGGGCTGAAAACATCGGAGTGGACGCGTTCCTTCCCAAGCCTTTCCCCCCCAGCGATCTGGCAGATTGCATCTCGCGGGTGCTTAGTGGCGATTAACTAACCCAAACTTTGGCCCTCCGCCCACAGCGTGGTTTCATCCCTTTGTGTTTGCCTGCGCTGCCATCAGTTCGCGGGCATATCTCAAAGCTGCCTGATCCGGTTCGCGGCCGGAGAGCATCTGGGCCAGAGCAAGTACGCGTTCCTTCTCCTTTAGCTGTCGGGCGGACGCGGTTGTTCGACCTGCCGCATCGCTTTTTTCCACCACCCAATGGACATGTCCGCGGGCAGCAACCTGGGGTAGGTGCGTGATGCACAGCACCTGATGCGTTGCGGCCAGAAGACGCAGCTTCTCCCCCACCCGGGCGGCGGCCTCGCCACTTATGCCCACATCTATTTCATCAAAGACCAGCGTGGGAATTTCATCGCGTTCGGCCAGCACCGTTTTTATGGCCAGCATTATGCGTGCAACTTCGCCACCGGACGCAACCCGGGCCAGAGGCTTCGGATCTTCTCCGATGTTGGTGCTGACCAGAAAATCAATGTCATCCCCCCCCCGCGCATCGAGGGCTTTATAGATACTCTCGGGGCTTGATTCCGACCCGGCTTCAGGGACGTGCGAATTCAGTCGAACCACAAACTTGGCGCGGGGAAGTTCAAGATCCGCCATCTCGGTCATCACTGCTTTTTCAAATACGGCGGCAGCCTTGCGCCGCCGTTCGCTCAACTCCCTTGCTGCCAGCAAGGCCTTGTTGGCTGAGGAAACAAATTCTTCGCGGCATTTCTGCATTTCTTCGTCGTGGAACTCTATGCCATGCACCTCAGCCTCAAGGCTTTCGAGCGTCTCCAGCACCGCAGCCAGTGTGTCGCCATACTTCCGCTTCAAGCCATGGAGCTGATGCAGCCTTTCGTCCACCTCGCTCAGGCGAGCGGGGTCCGGGGCAATGCCTGCCATGTAGTCCCGCACCTGACCGGCGAGGTCTTCGAGGGCGAAACGCACCTCCCCCGCCCTGGCGGCAAGCTCCGTCTGGGAAGGGTCCAGCTCGGCCACTTCCTCCAGCAACTTGCGGGCAGAATCCACCGAGGCAACCGCAGGAGATTGTGTTTGTTCTCCCTCATACAGCAGATCCACCACGGCCGAGCAGGCTGTTCCGATGCGTTCCGCATGCAACAGTCGGCGTCGATCGTCGGCGAGGGTTTCGTCCTCGCCTGGAACAGGAGCTGCCGTGCGAATCTCCTCGATCTGAAAAAGAAGAAAAGCCTTTCGCCGCTCGGCATCCCCCTGATTCGTATCCAGTTCCCCCAGCCGGCGCTTTGCCTCACGCATTTGGTGGAAGGCGTTTGCGTAGTTTTCCAACGCACTTTCGTGCTCGCCGAAACGGTCCAGCAAATTCAACTGAGTCGCCACAGTGTGCAGCGACGTATGCTCGTTCTGGCTGTGGATATCGATCAGCGCCTCAGCCACTTCGCGCAGATAAGTCAGCGGCACGGTGCGCCCGTTCAGAAATGCCCGTGAGGTGCCGGAGGACGAAATTTCCCGACGAAGGATCACACATCCTTCATCCGAATCGTCAGCCAGTCCATCCGCACTCAATCGTTGTGTCAAAGCCTCTGGCAATCCCCGAAAAACGGCCTCCACCTCGGAGCGAGTGCTACCGCGACGAAGGGCTTCGGCGGCGGCGCGTTCGCCCAGGGCCAGCTTCAAAGCTCCCAGAAGAATGGACTTTCCCGCACCCGTCTCGCCGGTAATGGTGTTGAACCCCACACCCGGTTCAAGGCGCAGGTTTTCAATGATGGCGTAGTTTGTAATGGAGAGGTATTCGAGCATCGGTGATTTCAGATCGCGCTAATCCACACGACTAAACTGGAATTGGTCAACCATTCCCTTTGCAGGACTTGAAAGTGGGTCCGGCAGGCCCATCGCAAAAGATGTGATAATTTCAGCGAAAGGGTGTAGGTATTCATGGTGCCCAGCACCATACGGGAGTCTTTTTTTATGCCTGGCATGCATCCAACGTTTCGCAAGCTCTTCATTATTTTTCTTATCTTTGTCACTCTGTGCGTAGCCGCCGGAGGTTTCGCCATCGGAGCCCTTCTGGGTTACATGGATGAGTTGCCCAGCATCGAGGCTTTGGACAACTACAATCCCAACGAAGTTAGTCGCGTTTACGACCGCACCGGAAACAACCAACTGGCTGAACTTTTCGCAGCAGAGCGGCGGGAATTTATCAGTATTAAACTGGTGCCGGATCACCTGACCAACGCATTTATCGCTATTGAAGACGAGCGATTTGAAAACCATTATGGCGTGGATCTCCGCGGCGCGGGTCGCGCTTTGTGGATGAATCTCTTTGGCAAGCGTCGTGAGGGGGCCAGCACCATCACCATGCAAGTTGCTCGCGGCGTAGTGCTCAAAGACTCGCGAGTGAAGTTGTCACGTAAATTGAAGGAAGTTTTCACCGCCCTTCAGATGGAACGCCACCTCTCGAAACAGCAAATTCTTGAGCTGTACATGAACCACATTTTCTTTGGTGCCCGAGCCTATGGCGTTCAGGCGGCCGCTCGCACGTATTTCAACAAGGACGTGCGCGACCTCACAGTCCCCGAAGCAGCCACCCTCGCCGGACTTCCCCAGGCTCCGTCGCGCCTCTCCCCCACAAAAAACAAAGAAGCAGCACGGGACCGTCGCAATCTGGTGCTTAACAACATGCGTCGGCTCGGCTATATTAAGACCGATGAGGAATTGCAGCGTTATCTCGACACTCCCATCGAACTGAACCCTGCCCAACGTCCACCCGGGAAAGCGCCCTACTTCGCCGATTACGTCAGAGCCATGTTAACGAAAGAAAACCAGGGCGAGGACGCAGCCGAAGAACTGGCCCGCAAAGGTTACACGGTCATCTCCACGGTGGATTTGAAGATCCAACAGATCTGCGAGGAGGAACTGCGCAAGGGTCTTGAAAAGGTTGAAGAGGCCATCGAGGAACAGAAGCCCGCTCGCATGTCTGTCGAAGCATCCGAGATGGGCAGCGTGAAGAAAGGGCAACGGCGCCTGGCCACGATCCGGTCCATCGACGGACGAAAAATGACCGTGGCTTTGCAGGGCAATACGGCCGTGGTAAACCTTCCGGAGAACCTCCCCTACTACCACCCCGACAAGATATTACGTACGGGCAAGCTCATCGATATCTACATCAGCAGCGTTAAAAATGGGAAGATGGAAGCCTACCTCGGCGACAAGACCTATGTGCAGGGCGCAGCGGTCGTGCTGGATGCCCATAACGGAGAAATTCTGGCCCTCGTGGGCGGTGCGGATTACGAAGACAACAATAACAGTGGCCAGTGGAACCGCGCCTTTCAGGGCGGCAGACAACCGGGCTCCTGCTGGAAGCCCCTGCTGTATGCTTCCTCTTTTGACGTTGTGGACCAAAACGGTAATCCTCGGTTTACACCGGGAACCGTCATGGATGATTCCCCCTTCAGTGTCGGTGCCTGGGCCCCCAAAAACTACGAAGGCCGCTTTTACGGACCCACCGCGCTCTACGAGGGCTTGGTAAAATCGCGCAACATCCCCACCATAAAGTTGTTCATGGCGATCGGTGCTCGCGCAGCCGTTTCTCTTTACAACAAATTCAACATGGTGAATCCCGAGGGTTGGGACCTGGTGGCAGTTCCTCCCATGGCTCTTGGCACCCCCGATGTTTCGCCGTTGTCTCTGGCGGGGGCCTACAGCGTGTTTGCCAACGGTGGCGTCGGAATCACTCCAACCCCCTATAAGCGCATCTACAGCACCAAGAGTCCGGGTGACTCTCGCGTGATTCGTCCACAAACCAACCAGATTCTTTCACCCCAGGCTGCCTTCATGACAGTGCGAATCATGCAGGACGTCATCAACCGCGGCACGGGTAGCACCACGGTGGGCAAATGGATCATGGAAGAAAAGAACAAGGGACGCAAGCTGCCGGAAATGGCGGCAAAAACCGGAACCACCAACGGCTGCAAGGTCGCCTGGATGGTGGGCTATACGCCGGACATCGTTCTGGCCATCTACGTGGGATACGATGAGGACCGCAGCATGGGTCCGAAGATTGTGGGTGGCGGCAACGTCGGACCCATTTGGGCCCCGACCATGGATCGCATCCTTCAAACCCGCGACGATTGGAAAATGAAGTTCGTGACGCCTTCGGGCATCGCCTTTGCCGACATCTGTTCCAAGAGTGGAAATCTCGCAACCAGCAGTTGCTACGCTTCAGGCAACAATGTTTACAAGAACGCGGCGTTCAAAACGGGTTCCCAGCCCACGAGTTCCTGCAGCTACCACGGCGCTGGCAGCTATCAGGGCGAAAGCGAAACGGAAGACGTGGAAGGCGCTTATCCCATGGCCCCGCAAGGGATGCAGTACCAACAGCCCGTTGCCGGTGGTTATTACTGATCTTCTGCCTGTGGAGGGGTGGAGGGAAGCATCACGGCGTTCAACGTTCTGTACGTGCGCCTGCTTCCGCTGGGAACACTTTCGAGTAGTTCAATCCGATCCACCTCGAATTTACCCGCCGACACCGAACGATGACCATCCACAATGCCTTTCAAGCCCGAGAAGCCTTTTGGCGACTTGATACGCGCAAGCGTAACGTGGGGTAGAAAAGGGCGGCTTTCGATGTGAAAGCCCGCAAGTCGCAATTCTTCACGCAAGGCCGACTGCAACTGTGAGAGTTTTCCAACCTCCCCCTTCAACGCCATGGCCACGGTTCGCGGATCGCGGGCGGATGGGAAAAACTCAACCCCGGTAACGGCCAACCTTATGGGCCCGATGCTGACCCTATCCACTGCCCGTTGCATAGCCAACGAAACATCGTCCAGGCAGTCTCGGCTCTGTTCTCCAAGAAAAACGAGAGTCTGATGAAAAGTATCCGTCGGAACCCAGGAAGGGTTGGCGCCCACGAAACGGCAGCCCTTTTGCAATCGTTCCTGAACATTGGTAACCCCGGCCATAATTTGCGGGGGAAATTGCACTGCTATAAAAATACGGAGTGAATCAGCCTCGCGATCATTTGGGTCTGAAGTCGCATCCGATTCCTGCAATCTCAGGCCTCCGGTTCCGTCGTTCGGATAATGCCAGATTCGTCATTGGCGGTGAACCGTATCGAGAAAAAGCGATTCATCCGCGTTAGGTTCATCATCCGAAGCACAGACCGGGATGGATCTTGCAGGAAAAAGCTTCGACCCTGCTGAGTGATTTGTTTTTTCACATCGAAAAGAATCGCCAGGGCCGTGGTGTCGATGTAGCTACTCTTCGC
This sequence comes from candidate division BRC1 bacterium HGW-BRC1-1, assembly GCA_002842095.1. Classification (GTDB taxonomy): domain Bacteria; phylum Sumerlaeota; class Sumerlaeia; order Sumerlaeales; family Sumerlaeaceae; genus HGW-BRC1-1. Next base: position 229,869 of record PHCB01000008.1, on the reverse strand, counting down.
CAGATCAATCACAACCACGGGGCCGGGATGACGGGCGACGAGGGCCATCATTGTTTTTTTAGCATGGAAACAATTGTCGGCAGTGATTGGGTCACAGACCACCAACTGCACCTCTTCATCGCGCACTTCAGGATGAATCCGAACTTCCAGTGAGGGGTTTGTTCGACGATCTTCTTCCGGTGTTAATACATCGGGACTTTTTCGTCGGTCTGCGCGACTGGCTCTGCGAGGTTCGGTCATCGGATTTTCCACCCATCGTACAATTGTAAATAATGTCATGATTTCAAGACATGCTCAACAGGACAAGCATACAACCATCGTGATGATCCCACCACAGTTTTCACAACCTGTCAACAGGTCTGTAAAATAAACATTATCAGGGGGTGAGAATGCAAAATAAGCACATATTGGATGGAAAGAAATGGTGCCGGGACGGGGATTTGAACCCCGACGAGGTTGCCCCCGCCAGCCCCTCAAGCTGGTGCGTCTGCCAGTTCCGCCACCCCGGCACAAAGAGGTGAACAGCCCGCTTGGGCGGGCAGAAAATCATACCCCATCCAAATGGGTTTATTTGGCTTTAGCCCTGAAACACGGAAGGATAGTGTAAAACCTTTCACCTCGAGGGTCCTGCTCCTCATTCGGGGTGCTTGTCGTGCGCAGGAATCGAGCTATTGGCTTACTGAGAATCCTGCTTTTGACCCGGGTAAGGGGTGGGTGAAACGGGTTGATGACGGCCGGTCAAAACAGAACCCTTCGTCTGGATAACCTCGGAACTTGCCGGGGCCGTGGTGGTGAGGTCTTTCGATATTTTAGCATCTGTCCACTCAACAGCAATCGTCTCTTTAAACAAGCTCTTGTTGGAAAGGGTGCGTCGGGCGAGGCCGGGAGGGGCGACGTTTACGCGCAGGTAAACCGCGGACGTTGTCTCGGTCGACATGGAAAGATTCGCGATATATTGAAGCGACGTTTCCCCCCAGGCAGGAATCAGCGAGACCGTTGTGCCCTTGTCCGACGCATCACCTGCCTCGGCGTACGCGGTGATCTGACAGTCCGGAATGTCGCGCCCATCCTGCGCATCCTTGACTGTGATAATCAGATGATTGGTCTCACCGGTTTTGGGTTCACGGAGTGAAATTCTTCCATTGGCGACTTCAAACCAGCTTCCGGCAGTACCCAAGGCGTAGCTTATCGTAACGCCAACCGTGGTCTTTGCATCCGCTCCCCCCGAGTGCTTTGTTACTGCGGCGTTATTCTTTGCTTTCGCATTCCTGGGAGTAGTCGGAGCGACCTCCGGAGCGGCGCTTGCAATGACTGAACATGAAAGAAAAGCGGCGCAGGCCGCAAAGGCCCACGCCGCTCCATGAAACGTTCGCACAGATGTGCGGTTTCGATTAATACTTCTGGCGATTTTTGACGTTAAAGAAAGCATCGAAACCAGGATACACCGCAACCGGCCCAAGGATTTCCTCAATGCGCAGAAGCTGGTTATACTTGGCCATGCGATCGCTGCGGCTGGCGCTGCCGGTCTTAATCTGACCGCAGTTGGTCGCCACGGCGATGTCGGCAATGGTGCTGTCTTCGGTCTCGCCGCTGCGATGACTCATGACTGAACCATAGCTGGCGCGCGTCGCCATCAACACCGCATCAAGCGTCTCCGTCAGGGTTCCGATCTGATTCACCTTCACCAGAATGGCGTTGGCGGTGGCGGAATCGATGCCCTTCTTGAGGAACTGCGTGTTGGTAACGAAGAGGTCATCGCCCACGAGTTGGACGCGGTCGCCGAGGGCTACCGTCAGCTTCTTCCAGGTTTCCCAGTCATTCTCGTCGCATCCGTCTTCGATGGAGATGATCGGGTAGCTGTCCACCAACTTCTTGTAATAGGCCACGATGTCGTCGCCGGAAAGCTCTTCCTTGCTGCTCTTCTTCCACACGTACTTCTTTTTGGCCTTGTCGAAGAATTCGCTGCTGGCCGAGTCAAGGGCGATGGCAACCTGGCTGCCCGGTTTGTAACCGGCTTTTTCGATCGCCTGCATAATTACGTCGAGCACTTCTTCAGCGGTGTTGATGTTGGGCGCAAATCCACCCTCGTCACCCACCGATGTGCTGAGACCCTTGGCTTTCAGGATACCCTTCAGGGTGTGAAAAATCTCCGTGCCGGCGCGGATCGCGTCGTGGAAAGTTTCAAACCCGGCGGGCATGATCATGAATTCCTGGAAATCCACGGTGTTGTCGGCGTGCGCGCCACCGTTGACGATGTTCATCATGGGTACGGGCAGGGTTTTCGCGTTCACACCACCGAGGTACTGGTACAGGGGGAGACCGAGGGCATCGGCGGCAGCGCGAGCCACAGCCAGTGAGACGCCCAGAATGGCATTCGCACCCAGCTTGCTTTTCGTATCGGTACCATCGAGAGCCAGCATTCTCCCGTCGATGGCGGCCTGGTCAACGGCGTCCATTTCGACGAGTTCCGGTGCGATAATTTCGTTAACATTGCCCACGGCCTTCATGACGCCCTTGCCGAGGTAACGGGTTTTGTCGCCGTCGCGAAGCTCGAGAGCCTCATTCTCGCCGGTGGAAGCTCCTGAAGGAACCGCCGCGCGGCCAAAGGCTCCGCTTTGCAGGAGAACGTCAACTTCGATGGTGGGGTTGCCGCGGGAATCAAGAATTTCGCGCGCGTTGATGCTTTGAATCTGTGTCATTTGCAGCCTTTCCGTGCGTTTGTCATGAGTTGCATATTTGGTCGAATAGGTCCATGACGCATATCCGCGACGGACCTTTGCAACACAAAAACCCCTCCGTACTGTTTTCATTTGTCTTCCCCCCTGCAATGCGCCCACCGTTCGCCCGAACAAAATCATGTCGAAAAAAATCATACAGCTTTCTCTCGGGATTCTCATCAGCGTCGCGATTCTCTATTATGTCCTTCGCCCCGTTGATTTGCACGATTTGTGGGCGGCCTTCCGCGCCGCCAACTGGTGGTGGGGCATCCCCTTCATCGCCGTTACGTTTCTGAGCATGTGGGTTCGCGCGCTGCGTTGGCGTATTCTGATGCGACCCGTGGGCGATTTCACCACAACCCGACTCTTCTCCCCCATGATGATCGGCTTTGCGATCAATAGCCTGCTACCCGGTCGGGTTGGCGAACTGGCCCGTGCTTATGTTCTCAGCGCTCGCGAGAAGGTTGCCTTCGGATCGGTGTTTGCCACCGTTGTGGTGGAACGTATTTTCGACACCATGGCGTTGTTAACTCTCCTCGTCATTGTCTTTGCCCGCCTCGACATTCCAGAGGACCTGACGCTCACATACGGTGGATTCACGATAACCTCCGCCAAGCTTGCCTTCCTCACGCGGCAGCTCATGTACATCGGGGCCATCACCCTGTCCGGCGCCTTGTTTGTCATGTGGGGACGCGGGCGTCAGTTGGTCCAAACCATCGTCCAGCGCATGCCACTTCTTCCCGCTGGCATCAAAGAGAAGATCGTTGGCCTTGTGGGGACTTTCGCGGAAGGCCTGCATTCACTCCGGGATTTTCGGTCGTGGATCAGTATCATTGTTCTATCGGCGGCCGTCTGGGTGCTGGTCGGCTTTTCCATGCAGATCATGTCGTGGGGCTTTTCCGGCATGGACGTTTCGCTGTCTCAGGGAATCGCCATCACGGTCATTGCTGCCATTGCCATTCTGATCCCGGCGGCACCGGGATATTGGGGTCTCATGCAGCTGGGCATCATGTTCGCGCTGCTTCTACTTGGGATAGAAGACGATCGCGCCAAGGCCCTGGGCTACGCCTTTGCCGTGCACGCCCTCCAGTACTTCCCAATCGTGTTTGTGGGTTTGTTTTTTTTGTGGCGCGAGCGCATGAGTTTCGGCGAAATTACACGCATGGGGAAACAGGAATGACAGTCATGAATCTATCAATTTTGGCGACCGCCATCATCCTGCTGGCAAATACCGCAGGGCAGACGGCATGGGCAGCGCCTGCAATCAAGGAAGGGAATTCACACACCACAATGACTACAACCGCTGATACGCACACGACCTTCACCTATGACCGTGGTGGAATTATCCGCGGCCGCCTGGACCGCAAAGAAATGGCCCTGATATTCACGGGCGGCTCCTTCGCCGAGGGAGGTGACATCATCCTTGATGCGCTGAAAGAGCGCGGCATCAAGGGGTCTTTCTTTTTCACCGGGGATTTCTTTCGCAAGCCCGAGTTCAAACGCATCATCGAGCGTGTGCGCGACGAGGGCCATTACCTCGGTCCCCACAGCGACGCTCATCCTCTCTATGCGTCGTGGGACAGCCCTCCGAAATTACTCATCTCGCGCGAGGATTTTGACAAGGACCTCGACTCGAACATGAAAATCCTCGAGAATTTCGGGGTCGATCCGGCGAAGGCACCTTTCTTCATTCCTCCTTACGAGCATTACACGCAGGAGATAAGCGACTGGACTGCCGCGCGCGGGATGGTTCTCTTTAATTTCTCACCCGGCACCCGCACCAACGCCGACTATATGGAGGACACCCACCCGAAATATATCTCCAGCGAGGATATGGTGAAAGGTGTGATGGAGAAAGAAGCCAAGGACCCTGCGGGGCTCAACGGGTTCATGATGCTCATTCATATTGGAGCAGGCCCCGCCCGCACCAAAGACCACCTGTTTAAGCACATGGGAGCCATGATCGACGAATTGCGGACGCGCGGTTACCAATTTGTCCGCGTGGATGAAATGCTGGCGAAAGCGCTTCCGCAGAACAATCGCTGAGTTTCTCGTTAATGTTAGCTCAACAAATCAGGCAGTCTGGAACGCCCGGATAAGCTTTCATTAATCGAAGGACGGAAAGGTCTCGCCTTGGCACGAATTTACGAAATTGTGGATCGCATGCCCACCGGGGCCATTCCCATTCCGGCGGCATTAAGAGAGATGCCCGTGTCGCAGCGGGCTGTCAGAAAATTCTGGCTCTCAATTGCTGCCTTGGCTGCGGCTGCAGTGGCATTTCATATCTACTCCCGCACTACAACGATGGTCCCGGGCCTCACAGTGGCGATAGTTTACATCATCGCCGTCATCACGATTCTCGTGCTGTTCCAATTGCGCAGGGCTTACCTGACCATCCACGTCGACACCGCTTCGGCAGTGCAAGCAGACCGGGTGGTGGAACAATATCTCAGCCAGCTTGATGATCGCTTTGCGGTTTTCACCCGAATCCAGGCCGGAGATGGCTGGCTGGATCATGTGATCATTGGCCCAAGCGGCATTTTCGCTCTGCACAACGCAGAACTGAAGGGGAACTCGGTCTCGCCGGATTCCATCGAATTGGACAAGGCTCGCGATTCGGCGTCGGAACTCTACCGTCTTTTGCTTCAGCTCGCCCCGACGACCGAGCCCCAAATTGAAGCGGTGCTATGCGTGAGTGGAAACCTGACCAATAAAGTTGAAAAAGAACGAGACGTGTGGGTGGTGGCTGCGGATAAAATCGTTCCTGCTATTCTGAAAAGATCCAGCCAGGATGGCGCCATTACCTCCAACGTTGATGTGACCGGGGTCTTCTCAAACGCAGCGTTGAATTCTGAGACTATCGAGCAGGCACTTAATGGCTATCTCGGCACCACGCTGCGCAAGACATTGCATCATTTTCAACCTCCACCACAGATGACGCAACCGGACCGCTGATGTTGTTGTCCAAAAGGTGCATCAGCAAACACCGGAGGAATGACAAACATCATGATCGACGCAACGGAGACTCGGGCTATTGCCACAATCTGCTATATGGCCGCTCTCGCCGATGGAACTAAAGACGATCCCGAAACAGAGAAACTTAACGATATTTTTGACGAACTGGGTGGGGTCGGGGAATCCAGTATCCAACACCGCGTGCTGCTGAACCAGACGTCTCTTGAAAATGAAGCGGCCTTAATCCAAGGCGCGGAAAACAGGGAATACACCTACAGAATGGCCATTCGCGTGTGTGAGGCGGATGGAGATCAATCGGATGAAGAACGTGAGTTCCTCTTTCAGCTTCGCAATGCCCTGGAACTAAATAGCGATGGGAAACCCATGAACCCCGACGATGCACAATCGACCAAAGAAACTGAAACCAAAGCAGACGAAGAAACCCCGGCCACCGAGGAGGAGGTGGAAGATCTCCTTCCCATCCCCGTGAATATTGAGGCTGAAGGCAAGGATCCTGGTGTGGTTGCTATCGAAAAACTGATCCTTAACGCATCAATTCTCAACGCAGCCCTGGAACTTCTACCCCAGACGCTGGCCACAATGGCCATCCTGCCGCTCCAAACCCGACTCGTGTATAGGATCAGCAAGGCCAATGGTCATGAGCTAGATTTTGGGCACGCCAAAGAGTTCCTCGCCGTACTGGGTGTGGGCGTAACCTCCCAGGTGGTGGAAGATTTTCTGCGCAAGATCGTGGGAGTCCTGATCAAGAAAACCAAGGGACGCGCTGCTGGCACTATTGCCCAGATGGCAACAGGGTCAGCCACCGCCTTTGTGTCAACCTACGCCATCGGCAAAGTGGCCCAACAATATTACTCGTCGGGTCGCACCATGACCACGGATACCTTGAAGTTTAAGTTTGGTGAATCAGCCAATGCAGCCAAGGGAATGTATGAAGAATACAAACCCATCATTGCCGAAAACATGGCTTCTCTGGACCTCGGCAAGATAATGAAAATCGTCACGGGTAAAGCATGAGTTGGTTAACTCGCATCGCGGCGACGACCGGATGCCTTTGCGTTCTTGTCGCCGCGATGCCTGCCTTTGGTCAGCAGACCATATTGCGCAATCCCGGTTTTGAACTTCTGGATGGTGACGGAAACCCTCAGGACTGGTATGTCTTCCGCGAGGCATTTGCCGACAACGATCCAGCGTTAGCCCACAGCGGAAACCGAAGCCTTCGTGCATCCTTTCTCTATGGTTGGGCCCAGTCCGTAACACTTCCTCTCGATGCGCATCAGGCATTTGCCGTATCGGGAAAGGCGTCCGTTGAATTCGATTTCCAACGCACACGGATACGCGTCCCGTTTTTTATACCCAATGGCGACTTTCTGGTCGACGGAGTCGGCGACTCCCCTGTTACCACGGGTTCTCTTTACGGCGATTTTTGGTCTCACGTCGAGATGGCGGAGGGAGCAAGTCAACGTGCAGACATCTTCCTGGCCAGCCGAAGAAACGAGGAATGGGTCCGATACGATGACCTGATTCTTTTCCTCGAATCGTTTTCGTCGGCGAACAAGGATTACGGAGAACCCTGGCAGGAGCAGGGCGGTGCCCTCGTAACCGACGATTTGCAATTGCTACTGCCCGAGCAGGACGCCGCGGTAAGTCAGCAGGTCGTGGCTGTGCCGGACGGCAGAAGATACTTTGTTACGGGAGGGTTCTCTGCCACCGGACCAGCCTCTCTGGTTATCAGAGAAAGTTCCATCCCCCGAAATGAAAACGCGACCACCGTAACACGCTCCCTGCGTGTGGATCTAAACGATCTGGAGGGAACATGGTTCGCCCAGTTCCCGGGATGGACGCCTGATCTTTCTCCCAAAGCGAAAGTGGAGATCGAAAATAGTTCCGGAGACAGCATCCGATTAAATGACGTTTCCCGGGGATTCACATCCCTTTCTGCCGGCACAATAACGGTAGGCCCCGGCAGTCTGGACACCAGCCTGACGCTTACCGGTGCATGGCCCGGGCGTCTCCTCCAAGGCACTATAGAGATCGAAGGGCCTGACGATTATTTTAATTCTCCAGCCATTACACCACTGGGGACAACCTTCCGATCAAGCTGGCTGGACAATGATGCTCCGGGCGGTGACTACACAGCACGCTTCAAGCTGATTTCAACCACTGGTGCCACCGTGGAAACCACGCATTCGTTCACGGTCAATCGTGCGGAATCCTTATCTGAACCCAAATCCCGGGACACCGCGCAGTTTACCAACATGGCCTGGCTCTACCTGCGCTATGACCAAGACGATAACCGCACCGTGCAAACCCTCGCCTCTGCCAAACGCGATGGTTTCAACATCGCAATGGTTCATTGCCGCCGCGACCAGTTACTTGCAATTCGGCGCGCCTGTGAAAAGCTACGCTTACCGTTTATCGTTCAGTTGGATGAGGTTCGTTCTCTCTTCGCCACTGCCCTGTCTCAGAACGAATGGCACGAAACAGCCTACCGGGAAAGACTGGATGAACTTCTTCAACCGGTTGCCAGTTCGAGATTATATCGCGGCGTTTACATCGTGGATGAACCAACAACGCCCGAGGCATTCGATATACTGGGGCGGATCAGCAAATCCCTCGCGCGAAAAGACGCTCCGGGTCCGGCCTTCTCGGTGCTGACTGATCAAGCCACCACCGATAACCTCACACAATCAGGCACGCCAATTTGGATGGTGGACATCTACCCCTACGCCTCCAGAAATCCTCGCGACAATTCCGAGGCGCTGCTTGCCGAACTACCGCGCCTTAACGAACTCGCCCGCGCTGCCGATGCCCAATCGCGTCCCTTCTGGTGGACGTTACAAGCCTTTGAATCAGACGAATTCGATTTTTTCCGTTCGGTGCCTCCGGCCATTCACAGTGCTCAATTGGGGGCAGCCGTTCTTACCGGTGCGCGTGGTGTTGTTCCTTTTATCTACACGTCCATAAGTTATGCAGAAGGTATCCGGGGGCCTGAACTCGAGCCGACACCAAAGCTTGACGCCTATCGAAATTTTGCCCGCCAGTTATCTCGAACTGCTCCTTATCTGAAGGACCTCACTACCCCGATTCTTGATGAGCGGATTCCCGCTCCCCTTGCTGCCAGTATCGCTGAGCATCCTCGTTATGGGAATGTCCTGTTTCTTTTGAACACCGACGAATTCTCGCCACGAACCGTTTCCGTACAGCTCAGCGCGCCCCTGCGCTTACGCAGTGCCATCGATCTTGTCTCGCGGAAACCGCTTCCCACATCGCAGCGCATTCATCTTTCCGTAAAATTGGAGCCCGGTCAGTGGACCATGACTCCTCTTGGAAAAAGCCTGGTAGAATCCTACGATGTTGCCCCGGTAGCTCCGCCCACCCTCACCACTTTATCATTGCCACTGCTATCGCAGTTTACCGCCCTTCGACCCGACAGCCGCCCCCTCAATTTGCGTGGAGTCGAGTTTGATCCCACAGGCCAGTTCCTCGCTCTTTCAGCATTTCGCGAAGATACAGGTAATATACCGCCTCCCATTTATCGCCTGATCGGTTCCGATGTTGAAGCTTTGGACCTTCCACCAATTTGGGCACCCACACTAAATGGTTTTTCCGGCGATCACTTCTTTTCGAACTCCCGCTTTCTGGGCTCCCGCCTGTTTCCACTTTCCAATCCTGCGGTTTCTGACTGGAATTTCACCGGTCACAGCGGAGGGGCTTTTGATCTCGTCCGAGGTGACGGTGAGGCCTGGCTGACCATGCTTGGTTACGGTGTTCGCCAATTGGTTGATACTGCATCGGGTTGGGCCACTGTCCAGGTCGGCTTGTCCGAAACGGATGTTTACGGCGATCTTTACGGTCCCTTTGCCGGAGACAGCGTAACTGCGGTTGTCCGCAACAACGGGCCAGCCAATCTCAAACCACTGGCTCTGGATGATGCTTTTCAGATCAAGACTTATATATCTCGCACTGCTTTCCAGGGCAGCGCACTCAGCCAATCCCGGGTGCTTGCCTTGCCTCGCTTGCAACGCGGCGTTGCCCTGGCACAATTGAATACCGCAGGAGAAACTGAAAGAACCGCCTTCATCCAGGACGATATGATAGAGGCGATGGCCTGTACATGGGTGAACGAACGTTTGCTGGCCGTCGCAGATTCCATCCGTAACGTGCGTTTTTATCGCGTCTCAGCGGACCTCTCAACCTCCTTCATTGGTACGTGGCGTCCTCCCGGTGATGGACACATGCTGTTCACGGGCCTTGGCTCCCATGACGCAAAACTCGCCCTGGCTTTGTTTGACGGGCGGGTCTTCCTCGTGGACACCTCTCCACTTCAGGAGTGAAGCTGTCTGCGCGACTGATTACGTGAAGTTATCCCGGAAGCGAATTCGAGCGTGGCAAAGCTGGTTCCTTTATCACAAGGAAGTCACGCCGCTACTCTTATGAGTCCCACCGAAATCACCCCCATCATGCCCTTCGAAGATACTGCTCCCCCCCCGAAAACGCGGCGTTTTCCCGAAATCATTCGTTCCCTCCGCCACAAGAATTATCGGCTGTTCACCTATGGACAGATCGTTTCGGTGCTGGGGATGTGGGTACAGAGCACTGTCCTGCAATGGATGGTTTACACGCTCACCGACAGCGCCTTTCTCCTTGGGGTCATTGGCTTTGCAGGACAAATCCCAATGTTGATTATAGCGTCCTGGGCCGGGGTGTTAGCGGAAAATATCGACCGCCACAAGGCCATTAAAATCACGCAGTCGCTGGGCATGGTGCAGGCCGTCGTGCTGGCTGGCCTGACCCTTGCACGCGGCCCGGACGGCGGCCCCCTCATCTCCTATTGGCACATTCTTTCCCTGACGATTTTCATGGGTGTGGTTCAATCCTTCGATATGCCCATCCGTCAGGCGTTTCTCGTGCAGATGGTCCCGCGCCCAGACCTGGGCAACGCGGTCGCTCTCAACTCACTAAGCTTCAATATTGCCCGTGTTATTGGTCCGGCATTTGCGGGTATGCTTGTGGTGGGATTCGCCCGATGGAACCCCGGATTCCCCGGGTTCGGCGAAGGACTCTGTTTCGTCATCAATGCCCTTACTTATCTGGCGGTTCTCTTCCAGCTATGGCGCATAAAGCCCAGCCCTCAGGTTGCGCCGAACATCAACTCCCGCCGTGGCCAGCTCAGAGAGGCAATTCGATATGCCAGGTCGTCACCTCACCTGAGCGCCATGCTTATCCTTGTGGCCATGGTTGCCGTATTTGGCCTGCCCTACCTGATGCTCATGCCTGTTTTTGCCAAGTCTGTTTTTAACGGTGACATTTCCGTGAACGCATCGCTCATGTCCAGCATCGGCGTCGGAGCGATCCTCGGAGGAATCATCATGGCCCGGCGCAAGCGCATCGGTGGGCTGGGGCGGCTCATCGCCATATCGCTGGGGCTGTTCTCGATCGTTGCGATGGGATTTTCCTGGTCGCAAAATCTCACCACAGCTCGCATCATGCTGGTCGGAGCCGGTGCATGCATTGTCTGCACCATGATTGGTGCTCAGTCGCTGTTGCAGTTATTGGTGCCCGACGAATACCGCGGGCGCATGATGGGCCTTTATACCATGGCAAGCATGGGATTCATGCCATTCGGAAATCTCTTCGTGGGTGCTTTGGCTGAGAAATTCGGGCCCCGGCAAGCACTGACCTTTTGCAGCGTGGTTTGTCTTATGATATCCATCTGGCTTTGGGCTCGAATGCCAGCCATCAGAAAATCGGCGCGCGCTACCGAAGAATATCGGATACTCACCGCAGCGAACGGTTAGATCAGGATCAGATGTAGCCGCCGCCGGCCCCAGCCATACTCCCGCCAGCTTCAGGCCCGTTCATCATAGCTCCCGTTAACGTTGACTGTTGAGCGGCTAACTCTTCCGCCGTTGGAGGAGCGGATTTGAAATCAGGCCAGAGCGAAACTTTCTCTTGCCGTAATTGTGCCTGGCGCTGGATCTCTTCGGCAAGTTGCTCTTCCAGTGTCACAGAAGAGGGTTTCCATTCGGTGGAAATAAACACCGGCTCGGGATAAACGGCCGAGACGCTCTGATTGGAAACATACCCAACCTGCCCGTTGGCAGCCAGGGTTACCCATTTATCGCTCGCGCCGAATGCAAGGAAACGTGTGCCAGGCGCGAGTAACGCGATGGTCTGCCTCGTATCGACAGAACGAATGGGAACGACCGAAGCGGTGGCATTGAGTTCAAACCAACGAGGTTCTGCGTTGATGGGAAGCTCAGTGTTGTTGCCGGCAGCAAAGCCGCCAATGGCCAACAGCGATAATGCCAGAGCTGAGAGAATTGTTTTCATACTCGTCTTCACGTCCACTACCTGAATGATGTTGATGTAAGTACACGCCTTTCCCCTTTCCCATTTCAAGGGTGAAGTGGACATATGATACATTTCTGGTCGGAGTTACAGGGATGGATTCCCCTTGCGCCATCGGATGCCTGAAAAGTTAAGTCACTTAACTGAAGGAAACTTGGTGGCATCTAAATTTAACCGGGTCTTAAAACCCGGCGGAAGAGGGTGAGAATCCCTCACGGACACGCCGCTGTGATCGGGGACGAAACCCGCGTTTGACCCACTGCTCTGGCAATAGGGCGGGAAGGGGCGGGAAGTAGGTTAATCCGAAAGTCAGAAGACGGGGCTGCCAGGTTCCTCCACAACTAAACTTCTTCGTGCGTAAGAAGCTGGAGGCTCGAACCATGACATCATGGGTTATCACTCGTTTTTCACGAACAGCGTTGTTCTGCCTGACCGTCATCATCTTTATGACCGCTGCCAACAACAGCGGAGCCGGATGTTTTGCCGAACAGGCGGTCAATTTTACTCCCGGCAGCGGAGCGAACTTCGGGCAGACATTCTTCCCGGCGAATGTGTTGGGTCCGCCAAATGGAAACAGTAACCCAAACACCCCCACCTTCACGGAAGAAGATCTGCTGTCGCTGGGAGATGGAGGGTCCGTAACCCTCAAGTTCGTGAACAATCGAATCATCAACGGGCCCGGAGCAGATTTTATCGTTTTTGAGAATTGTCTCCAACCGATTGGAAACCCCGGGCAAAGCTTCAGTGAAGTGGCGATCGTGGATGTAAGCGCGGACGGAACCAACTGGGTCACAATGCCCTTCGATTTCATTCCCCCGTCACCATCCGGTTCCATCCTCGACATGGCAAACTTCGTGGGTTTCGCTGGCGTGCGTCCGACGCTGTCCTCACCCACCAATGGGTTGTCGCCCTTCGATCCCATTCAAGGTGGAGGCGACGCCTTCGATTTGGCAGATGTTGGTTTGTCGGCAATTCAATACGTACGAATCCGCGACACCGGCACAAACACCTTGGACGCCCAGGGTGATCTGGTAACCGACGCCGGCAATTTGTTTACCTTCGCGGACACCGCGGGATTTGAACTGGACGCCATCACTGGTATCCACAGCGAATCGATTAATCCCTCATCGGTCAGTGATTGGGCTCTATATTAATCAAGATCTCACGCCTCCTCGAAATTATCCGTTGAGGAAGCAGGGGGTTTGTTTAACTTTCGATTCATGCAACTCTTCGACAACTTCGCCCACGTGCGCAACGCACTGAACGAGACCGCTGGTAGCGTCGTAACCATCGGCGTATTCGATGGTCTCCATCGTGGGCATCAGGCGCTGATTGACCGCACAACCGAACAAGCGAAAGCACGCGGCCTGACCTCACTCATCATCACTTTTTCAGAACATCCCCTGAGCATTCTGGCACCGCCATACTGCCCCAAACGCTTGTTAAGCGCACCCCGTCGACGCCAGCTCTTCAGCGAACTGGGAGTTGAGATGGTAGCTGAAGTCGCATTCACGGAAGGTTTCTCCAATCAGTCTCCGGAGGAATTCGTCGAAAACCTGCTGGTCCCCCTCTGCAAACCAAACCTCATAGTTTGCGGCTATGACTTTGCCTTCGGCAAAGCTGGTGCCGGGAAGACCACCCTGTTGACCGAGCTTGGTGCCAAGCATGGTTTTGACGTCGATGTGATGGCTCCTGTCACCGACGGTGAGATGTTCGTAAAAAGCACCATGATTCGGGATTTGCTCTTCGGCGGAGACGTCGTGCGAGCAGCTCACATGTTGACACGTCCTTACGAACTGAACGGCGTGGTAACGACGGGGTTTGGTCGTGGACGCACCATCGGGTTCCCAACAGCCAATGTCCTCCCGCCATCAGACCGGGTAATTCCCGCCAGAGGTGTTTATCTTTGCGTAGCCCGGGTGAGCGGTGATCCGAAAGTTTACGCGGCTGTATGCAACATCGGATTTAATCCCACCTTTGAGGGACACACGCAAACCATCGAAGCTCATCTGCTCGACGCGGACGTTGAACTTCCGGGCCGCGAGTTGAGTCTTTTCTTTCTGGCACGTCTTCGAGACGAGCAAAAATTTCCCGGTGTGGATGCCCTTGTGGCCCAATTGAATCATGACGTTTCAACCGCACGAGAATTGCTCGCGCAGCCTCATCATCAGGCGACACTGAAGGGTGTCAGCCGTTTGACCTCGAACGATGCCTGAACTGCAGCAGACGCGCTGAATCAGACATTCTTAAAAAGATGCCCCATTTTCATGCGCTTTGTCTCCAGATAGGAACGGTTGTGGTCGCAAGCTTCGCACTCGAGGGGAATGCGTTCCACAACCTCCAGTCCATAGCCTTCAATGCCCACAATCTTCTTGGGGTTGTTGGTCATCAAGCGAAGCCTTTGCACACCGAGATCCACGAGCATTTGCGCCCCGATACCGTATTCGCGCAGGTCTGACTTAAAGCCCAGAGCGTGATTGGCTTCCACGGTGTCCATGCCTTCGTCCTGTTTCTGGTAGGCGAGTAATTTGTTTTTCAGTCCAATCCCCCGCCCCTCCTGATGCATGTAGAGCAAAACGCCGATCCCCTCCTGCTCAATCTTCATCATGGCCGCGTTGAGTTGCGGACCACAATCGCAACGCAACGAACCGAGGGTGTCGCCCGTAAAACATTGCGAATGGACGCGCACCAAAACCCCGTTCGGAGACTGTCGGGCAAGGTCACCCATCACGAGGGCAACATGTCCCTCACCATTCCAAGCTTCGTAATACGTAATGCGCCATTCCCCATATTCGTTATGGAGCGGAACAGTTACGACAGCCTTCACCAACTTCTCGCGGTGAAGTCGATACTCGATCATGTCACGAATGGTGACGATTTTGAGATTATGAAGCTCGGCAAACTGCGTGAGGTCGGGCATCCGCGCCATCGTGCCATCATCGTTCATGATCTCACAAAGCACACCTGCGGGTTCAAGTCCCGCGAGCACTGCAAGATCAACAACCCCCTCAGTTTGTCCGGCTCTCTCAAGCACGCCTCCCTCGCGGGCACCGAGAATCTGAACATGGCCCGGCCGCGCCAGTTCCTGAGGGGCACAGGTGGGGTCCATAAATTTGCGAATAGTGACCGAACGGTCCGATGCGGATATGCCGGTGGTCGTGCCGACTGCGGCGTCGACCGGCTCGTAGAAATTTGTGCCGAATCGCGAGGTGTTGTTAACCTTCAGGGGATTCAGGCCAAGTTGACGCAAACGGTCCTCGGGTGCCGCCACACAGATTAACCCACGACCAAAGCGTGCCATGAAGTTGATCTTTTCAGGAGTAACATGGGAGGCGGCGAATACCAGATCGCCCTCGTTCTCGCGGTCTTCGTCATCCGTCAGGATGACCATTTTCCCCTGACGATAATCGTCAAGGGCAGACTCCACGGAAGCTATCGAACGGGCGCTTGCATCAGTTTTTGAATCGTCGGACATGAGGACCTCTGAGGGAAAATGCGGGGGCAGGTTGCTCCCGCTGAAACTATATGTTCAGGCAGGCAGAACGGGATTGATGGAGATAACCGATTCACCTTCATCGGGGTGAAGAAAGCGATGGACATACTTGCCGATAATATCGACTTCCAGATTCACCGAGTCACCCGCCTTGCGGAATTGAAACGTAGTGGCCTCGATGGTTTTTGGAATGATGGCGACGGTAAAATCGCAGCCGACAATTTCAACCACAGTCAGACTAATGCCATCCACGGTGATGGACCCCTTCGGCACGAGAAACTTGGTCATTTGGGCGGGCATCGTAAAATGCCACATTTGGGATTCGCCTTCGGGGACGATTGCCTTGACATGGCCGACACCGTCCACGTGGCCCTGCACCATGTGTCCGCTCATTTTTTTGGCGAGAGTCATGGCCCCCTCCAGGTTCACATGATCCCCAACTTTTTTGTCACCGAGGCTCGTGCAGCGCAAAGTTTCCGCCGAGGCAAAAGTGGAGAAAGAGGAATCGTCGAATGAAGTCACAGTGAGACAGGTTCCATCCACGGCGATGCTATCCCCATCCGCCACGCCCTTCAGGGTATCCAGGCACTCGATACGCAGGCGCACAGAGTCGTCCCCCGCTTCCATGGCGGCAATCGTTCCAATCTCTTCAATAATCCCCGTGAACATTGGCTTTGCGATTTCTCCTTCGGTTCTCAAATTGTTCTAACGTAAACTTAAGACCTGCATTCGTTCCACCCCGAGGAACGACATCAAGCACAAGGGTGATTTCATGACGGAATTGATGGTGGATAAGGCGAAACAGTTAGTCGCGATGATGAAGAATGCGTCGAACGCCAACGGCATCTTCTCGCGTGCTCCCCATTCAATTTCGCGTGCAGCGTTGGCCATGTTGTCGCTGGCTGAAAAACCAGGGTCTGACCCCGATGACCGGCTTGCCCGGGCAGCCATTGCCATCGGGATGCACCCGGCTTCTGCGGCGGAAGGTGTCCGAAATCTTTTTTCGGGCATGACTTTGGACGCCCTCGCCACACTGCGCGAGACCGCGTTGCGACCCATTGGCAACTCGATCCCACGAACTCCCCGGCTCGTCTTTCATCTCGCGGCGGGGAATCTCTTTGTCTCAACTCTGGAATCATTGATTCACGCCCAACTGCTGGGTTGCGCTAACATCGTTAGGTGTAGTTCGGGCGAGCAACAATTCACCGCGTTGTGGTTGGATGTGTTGAAAGAGGTCGACCCCGAAATGGCCGCTGCCACAGCTTGGGGATGGTGGCCTCATGATGAACTCGAAATTACACGAAACGTGGCCAGGGAGGCGGATGTTATGGTCGCCTTTGGTGGGGATGAAACCATCGCAAATCTGGCCACCGTCACCGCGCCAGGAACGCGATTTATCGGCCACGGTTCGCGGTGGAGCTATGCTTTGCTCTCGGCCTCGGACCTCGCCTCGGAAACCGTAGCACGCGAGCGGTCTGAGGCATTAGCGTATGATCTCGCCGTTTATGACCAACAGGGATGCTTGTCTCCCCAAACGGTATTCGTACCATCCCGGGCGTCGATCACCCCCCAAAAGTTCGCTCAATTACTGGCCGAATCGCTGCGAACTCTGGAGAAGGATTTACCGCGTCGCAAACTCCCTCTGGAAGCACTCGCCGCACAGGCACGGTGGCGGGATGAAATAGCGCTCCATGCGGTTATGAACAATGCGACTTCGACACCCGTGCCATCGCGCCCGGCGGACGATTTTCTCATCACGCTTCGAGATGCGCGATTTCACGCAACCACATCTCCCCCGACTGATCGAACAGCCGACATCTTTATTTATGACAGTGAAGAAGAGGTTACGTCAGCGCTGCTGTGCCGACGCGGACGCATTGGATGCCTCGGGGCCGGCGAGCCGTCAGAATGGCAGTCGCTGGCGAACGATCTCCGCTCACCGCGACTTTGTAAACTGGGAACCATGCAACGCCCCCCATGGGGATGGGCGCATGATGGGCGCCCCCCCCTGATGGACCTTCTCGATTTTCAGTCGGACTAATTGTTTATCGCGGAAAGCGCGGGAGCAAGTCGGCGCTTGTGAACACGCCAGAAACTCCCATCTCTTTCAGCCAGAATCCGGTTTTCATATAACCTAAAACCGGGCCGTTCACGTTCGCGGCCATGGTCGTTTCATCGCCAAGGGTAAACGTGTGGGTGGAACGCAAACCATCCACGGTGGTTCCGGAGATTTTCACGCTCGTGCTGACGGGCTTGCGGGCGTTGCGGGTATCCACGATTCCGCCCACGTGAACTTTGTCGCGACCTACTACGCCAGCCAATTCCAGCATGATATCGTCGGCGTGTTCCATATCCACCAGTTCGAGAATGCCGTTGCGCTTTTCGAGTTCTGCTTCAATTTCCACATCGCTCATGGCTGCAACCTTCTCCACCGTGAAGCCTTCAAGATGGGCGATATCTTCGCGGATGGTAGCCCGATAAGTTTCCCAATTGGCAATACCCACGCCGAAGTTGATGGTCACGTCGTCCACTTCCACAAATGATTGGGCCGCGATAACCGTGGCCGCGGTCAGCATACCGGGCGTGCAACCCGCTCCGGCGATGTAGACCGCGCCCGCGCGACGGAAGTCTTCGTGAAGAGCCATCACCATTTCCATGGCGCTGGTGCGCTTGAGAGCGTCGACCACCACACCCTGAAATCCGCTGGCAGCAATTCGCGCCACAACACCGGGAATGAAATCGTTGGGCAGATTCGGAAGGGCCAGAAAAATCCCGTCGATCTCGTCGCGTCGCGCTAACAGGTCTCCCATGGAATCGGAGGATTCCTGTCCAATGGTGGGAATGTGGGCAACGGTTTCGCCGGGCGCAAGAGCTTCAAAGGCATCCAGATCTATGCCATCGGCGTTGAATGCAAATCCGTTTTTGTCACACAATGCCACCAATTTCATTTCGGTTTTATGTGACAATGTTTTGGCCATACTGCGGCCAAGCCCACCCGCCCCAAACAGCGCGATGCGTTTCACTTTTCCCATAAATCACCTGACTCCAATTCCAACGAATGATGTTTCAAATAAAAAGACGCGCCACAAAACGTGACGGCCATGACGCGATTCAAGTGAAATAACGCACAAGCCAGTCTTCCGAACCAACACTTTTCTCATCAATCCTTATTGAAAACTTTCTTTTGCCACTGCGCGATTGTTCATAACAGGCAATGCTTGAGAAGAAGACGCCTGTAAGATTTGGCTTTTACACATGACTGGGAGGTTGTGCGCATGGCGAAGTATCGAATTGCATGGTTGCCGGGAGACGGGATTGGGAATGACGTCCTCGAGGCAGCTAAAATCGTCCTGGATCGCATCGGCTTGGATGCAGAGTATATCCATGGCGACATCGGATGGGATTTTTGGTGTAGCGAGGGTGACTCGTTTCCCCCCCGCACGATCGAATTACTGAAGCAGGTTAATGCCGCCATGTTCGGGGCAATTACTTCCAAACCCGCCAGGGAAGCTTTGGCGGAACTGGCCCCGAAGTTGCTCGACAAGAACCTCGTTTACCGCTCCCCCATCGTTCGCATGCGCCAGTTGTTCGACCTCTTTGTCTGCCTTCGCCCGTGCAAAGGTTACGAAGGAAATCCCATCAACTATAAGGAAAACATCGACCTCGTCGTTTTCCGTGAAAACACCGAGGATTTATACGCGGGCGTTGAGTTCCGTCCTGTGCCCAAAGAAGTCTCCGATTGTCTGATGGCAAACGCACCGGCCTTCAAAGCCTTCAAGGATCTCGCCCCGGAAGATTACGCCATCTCCTGCAAGATTAACACGCGTGTGGGAAGCGAACGTATCATCCGCGCAGCCTTTGAATTTGCCCGCAAGTTTGGCCGCAAGAAAGTAACCATCGTTCACAAAGCCAATGTGGTTCGTGCCAGCGACGGAATCTTCCTGGAGGCAGGACGTGCTGTGGCGAAGGAGTTCCCGGAAATAGCCATGGATGAGGCCAACATCGACGCCTTGTGCATGTGGCTGTTGAAGAACCCCCACAACTACGATGTGCTTGTCGCTCCCAATCTGTACGGTGACATCATCAGCGACCTCTGCGCCCAGATGGTCGGCGGCCTTGGGTTTGGCTGCTCGGGAAACATTGGCAAAAACCTGGCCGTGTTTGAACCGACCCACGGCAGTGCGCCCAAATATGCGGGCCAGTATAAGGTCAACCCCATCGCCACCATTCTCGCCGCAAAGATGATGCTTGATTGGTTGGGCGAAACGGAAAAAGGCGAACGCCTTGAGGCGGCCGTGGCCTCTATAATCAAAGAGGGCAAAGTGCGCACCTACGACATGGGTGGCTCCGCCACGACCCTCGAGATGGCTGAAGCAATCGCCGCGAAGCTTTAATGAACTCGCGTTTAAAACAGATCACAATTGCGGCCCAACTAATCGCTGGGCCTTACCCACAGGAGATTGAACCGAAATGAAGAAGACCACAACACTGCGCAAAGCCATCATGGAAAAGCGGGCCGTTGCTCTGCCCGGTTGCCACGACGCCTTCAGCGCAAAGATCATTGAATCATGCGGTTATGAAGCCATTCAGATTTCCGGCTACGGACTCGCCGGGTCTCTTCTGGCGAAGCCCGACGTTGGCCTCGTGCAGATGAAGGATGTTCTGGACCTGACGTGGAACATCGTTCAGGCCGTCAACATTCCTGTCATGGCCGATGTGGACACGGGCGGCGGTAACGCTGTTAACGCGGCGTGGATCACCGAGCGCCTCATCGCCATGGGCGTGGCCGGCATGAACATCGAGGATCAGGTTTTCCCGAAACGATGCGGTCACATGGCCGGCAAGGAAGTCATCGGAAGCGACGAGATGGCCGGCAAGATCAAGGCCTGCGCCGCGGTCCGCGATGCCATGGATAAGGACTTCATCATTAACGCCCGCACGGATTGCTTCGCCTCCATGGGTTTGGATGAAGCCATCAAGCGCTGTAACCTCTATCTCGAAGCAGGAGCAGACCTGGTGTTTATCGACGCCATCAAGACCCGCGCCGACATCACCCGTGCGGTGGCCGAGATCAATGGTCCGCTATCCGTAAACTTGATGGACGGCGTGAGCGGCGTGAAGACCGAACTGATCCCCATTCCCGAGTTAGGCAAGATGGGCGTCGGCCGCGTTTCCATTCCCGTCGCGAGCATCATGGTGGCGCACAAGGCGCTGAAGGATTTCTTTACCGCCTTGCACGACTCCCCCACGGGCACGCTACCCGGTCAGACCCAATGGCTCTCAACCTTCGAAGAATATACCGGCTTCGTGGGCCTGCCGGAATACCGCGAAATGGAAGAGAAGTATCTTCCCTCAGCGCGCTTTGAAACCAAGTACCAGACCAAATAGTTGACACCGCCGGCGCGGATGGAAGTCGAGAGGCTTTCGCCCGCGCCGGCGCAGCATTTTGCATTCAACCTGTTTCTCAAGCCAAGGAGCTGAATTACAATGGGCGCAACGCTCGCAGAAAAGATTCTCGCAAGAGCATCCGGCCAGGACTCTGTCCGCCCCGGAGATGTTATCGAACCTCGTGTGGACCTAGCCATGTCCCATGAGAACGCGGCTTTGGTCATCAATCAGTTTACAGAAGTTTACAAGGACACCGGCCTTGATTCCCGCGTTTGGGACCCCTCGCGCATCGCCATCATCTTTGACCACCGGGTCCCCGCAGAGGGAATGAAGACAGCCAACAACCAAAAGAAGATACGCGAATTTGTAACCGCCCAGGGCATCACCAAATTCCACGAGATTCGTGGCGACGAGGGCGGCATCTGCCATCAGATTCTTCCCGAAAACGGTTACGTCCGCCCGGGCCAGGTTCTGGTGGGCACAGACAGTCACACAACCACGCACGGCGCCCTTGGCGCACTGGCGTGGGGAATCGGCGCCACAGAAATGGCGGCTGTTTGGTCACTGGGTCGCGTACTGAACGTCGAGGTACCGGCTACCATTAAAGTGGTAGTGACCGGCGAAATGAAGGAGCCGGTTAGCGCCAAGGATTTGATCCTCTATCTCATCGGTCACATTACCGCTCAGGGTGCAAATTTCCGCGTATTGGAATTCCACGGCCCGGCCATTCGCAGCCTCAGTACCTCTGGCCGTCTGGTTCTCAGCAATATGTCGGTGGAAGCCGGAGCCACGGCGGGTCTCGTGATCCCCGACGCGGAAACCGAGCGCTACCTGCGTGAGGAAGCGGGTGTTACCGATCCCATCGAGTTGTTGCAACCCGACGACGACGCCGTGTATGAGCGGGTGGTCGAAATCGACATCAGCAACCTCGAACCTCAGATCGCCTGCCCCCACACCGTCGACAACGTGAAACCCGTCGGCGAGGTTGTCGGCAAACCCATCAATCAAATTGTCATTGGCTCCTGCACCAATGGACGCCTCGATGACATCTCCGTTGCTGCGGCCATCCTCAAGGGCAAGAAGGTCTCCCACTCCACACGCATGTTGGTGTTCCCTGCTTCCGGTCGCATTTACCGGCAGGCCATGGACCTCGGCTATCTGCAAATACTTATGGAGGCGGGCGCTGTGGTCATGAATTCAGGCTGCGGTTGCTGCCTGGGCATTCACCAGGGCGCTCTGGCCGATGGGGAAGTGGCGCTTTCCACAACGAACCGCAACTTCAAAGGGCGCATGGGAAATCCCAATGCGGAAGTCTTCCTCTGCTCCCCCGCCGTGGCGGCGGCCTCAGCCATTACGGGTGTCATCACCGATCCACGAAAGGGAAACTGAACGATGGGAAAAGTCGTCTACGAAGTGGGAAATGACATCTCCACCGACGCCATTTATCCGGGCCGATTTATGGCCACAGTTCTGCCAAGCGAAACTCCGCAATTTGCCTTTGCCGATGAAAAAGAATTCAATGCGAAGCTGACCAAGGGAGAGGTGGCCGACGGCGATATTTTGCTGGCGGCCAACAACTTCGGCTGTGGCTCCAGCCGCGAGCAAGCTGCAAGCTGCCTGAAAGGCTACGGGGTGATTGTGGTGGCGCGCGGGTTTGCGCGTATTTTCATGCAGAACGCCGTGAACCTCGGATTGCAGACCGTCGTGGCTCCGGAGATTGAGGCATCGGTGGGTGACGAACTGGAAATCACCCAAACCGAAGTCATTAACCACACAACCGGAAAAAGCTATGCAACCATCGCCCACCCCCCAGCACGACAGGCAATCATTGATGCAGGTGGTTTAATTGCCTATGCCCGTAAAAAACTACTTGAAGAAAAAGGCGTTAAATCCGCCTGAGGCAACGATCTCGCTTCTCAAACAAAACGGAACTGTCTGGCTTGATGGACAGTTCCGTTTTTCGTTTGCTACGCTTATTAAATTGCCGAACCGCTTTCCGTGAATGCTCGGGCGTTCCCGTGGCATTTAACTCGTTCTAAATTTCGGAGGATAGAAA
Organism: candidate division BRC1 bacterium HGW-BRC1-1; assembly: GCA_002842095.1. GTDB lineage: Bacteria > Sumerlaeota > Sumerlaeia > Sumerlaeales > Sumerlaeaceae > HGW-BRC1-1. The sequence continues at coordinate 206,888 of PHCB01000008.1, read as the reverse complement.
AGCCAAAGCCACCATGTCCGCCTCTGTCGAAACACCCGACGTCATAGCCCCCGAACCTTCCATCGTTCACGAGATCATCGCCCAGATTCGCTCGGTCCAGCGCATCATCATCCTGGGCCACTCCCATCCCGATGGAGACTGTTTCGGATCCGGTCTGAGTCTATATGGCATTCTGAAGGCCATGGGTAAAGACGTCCGTTTCGTGACCACGGGCCCAATCCCCCATTACATAACATGGATGCCGTGGATCGACGATGTGGAAACCACGCTTCCCCCTCACGACGAAAACCCCGACCTCTGGATTTACGTGGATTGTGGCGATCAAGAGCGGGTCGATGACGACTGGCGCCCAACCAAGGGTCCCATCATCAACATCGACCATCACCTCAGCAATACCCGTTTCGGTGGGTTGAACTGGGTGGACACCGATGCCGCCGCAGCGGCCGAGATGATCTATCGTCTCGCCTTGGTTATAGGTGTCGAAATCACACCAGACATCGCCACCTGCATCTTCACCGGACTGATGACCGACACTGGCGGTTTCCGCTACTCTAACACCGATTCCATAACTTTTAGTGCGGCCGGACACATGGTTAAATGCGGCGCCAAACCCAGCGACATCGCTCAGGCGGTTTTCGAAAGTCGTAAACCTCAAAGCGTGAAGTTGATGGGTGAAGTTTACGCCACGCTCAATTATGAGTTCTCGGGCCATTTCGTCTGGAACGAAATCACGCAGGACCTTTACCGCCAGGTCGGCGGCGATGAATTCGAGCCAGACGGATTATCCAGCGACATTCGTGCCATTGAAGGTGTGGAGATGTCGGCACTCTTCCATGAAACCGAAGAAGGCCATTGTCGCGTGGGACTTCGTAGTCGCGGCAAGGTGAACGTGAGTGCCCTTGCCCAGATGCTCGGCGGCGGTGGCCATCACAATGCCTCGGGTGCTTACATGCGTGGAGAATGCAATTACGCAGTCACCCGCGACGCAGCCTTGGAAACCATCCGCAAGTATCTCAGCGATATTTTCTGACACGCAAGCTGTGGCGAAGCTCTCCTCTCCCGGAACCATTGCCTATTACGTATCCGGCCACGGGCTCGGACATGCCAGCCGCGCATCACAGGTCATGTCACTTCTGCCACATCAATGGCAGCTCATCGTAAAAAGCAGTGCGCCCAAATGGTTCTTTCACCATGAAGTCAGCAGACCGTTTGAACTCATCAAAGAGGCTCAAGATGCGCCCCCGGTCCAGCATGACAATTTCAACATCGACTGGAATGCCACCCTATCAGAAGGTGAACGGCTGCTTGCGGAGTCCGACACCCGCGCCGAGAGAGAAGCCCAATGGCTCGTCGATAATCATGTGAAAGTTGTCGTTTGCGACATCCCGCCATTCCCAATCCGGGCTGCCGAACTGGCCGGAATTCCCTCCATCGTAACAGCGAATTTCACATGGGTGGAGATTCTGAGAGACCAGGCAGAAAGCTCGAAAATTGCGTCATCACTCGTGGAGGCGCAGCGCGATTTGTACTCACGGGCAACCCTTGCCCTCCGGACACCTCTGAGTTTCCCGATGTCCTATTTCCCCCGCATGAAAGACATCCCGCTTATTGGCAGGTCGGGGTCTTCCATTCGTTACCGCTTGCTGAAGCATTTCAACCTTCCCCCGCGTCAACGTCTGGTTCTTGTATATCTCGGCATTTGGGGAGGCAAAGATGTTCGTCCCCAGGTATTGACGAAACGAGACGACATTACTTTTTTTTCATTTCATGATGCCCCCGATCCCATTGTTTCCTTGCACAATGACCAATGGACATTCCCCGATGTCCTCGCATCCATGGACGCCGTGGTGGGCAAGCCCGGTTATGGCATCGCCAGTGAGTGCATGATCAACGCAATTCCCATGATCTATTATCCCCGTGACGAATTTGCGGAGTATCGAGTGCTGAGCGATGGTCTGCAAGAATGGGGAGGAGCCACCTGCATGAGCCGCGATATCCTCATACATGGCCCCTGGGACGACTCTCTCGACTGGGCTTTTGGCGCAACCCCCGAAGCAACTAACGGCGACGGTGCACGAATTGCGGCCGAGCAGATCGTTTCAATCACCCGGCAACCAGATCTCTGAAGCATCACGTTTTTCTTGAGTTGTAGAAGCTCTTCCATCGCCATGGGCGACATCATGTCACCAGAGATAAACTCCCCTCACCCAGATTCCATGGTCACTCTGAAGGACGTTCGAGAAGCTTACGAACGCCTCAAGCCTCATCTCGACTCCACACCCCTGGCGCATTCCACAGGTATGTCAAAGCTGTGGGGTTGTGACGTTTGGTTCAAATTGGAGAATCTGCATGAAACGGGTTCCTTCAAGGAACGCGGTGCGTTGAACCGCCTGTTACAACTTGGCGAAGAAGCCCGCGCCAAGGGTGTCATCAGCGCCTCTGCCGGAAACCACGGACGCGCCCTGGCTCATCATGCCCAGCGTTTGGAGATTCCCTGTACCATCGTCATGCCCGTTAACAGCCCGCTCATCAAGGTGCAAAACACCAGAGCCTGCAAGGCTCGGGTAGTTCTCCATGGTTCCAATTTTGACGAGGCCGCAGAAAAGGCCCGAGAAATATGCACCGCTGAAAGCCTCACCTACGTTCATGGCTTCGACGATCCCTACGTCATTTGCGGCCAGGGAACCTGCGGACTCGAGATTATGGAAGAGGTGCCTGACTTTGATATGATCGTGATGGGTGTCGGCGGCGGCGGGCTGATCGCTGGTGTGTCCATGGCTGTCAAAGAACTGCGGCCCGATATAAAAGTTGTCGGCGTGCAATTTGAGGGAATCCCATCCATGACGAAAGCCATGACGATGGGGCACCCGGTAACCGTTGCCCCGCACCGCACCATTGCCGATGGCATTGCCGTGCGTCAGGTGGGCGGGTTGTGTCTCGATCTGGTGAATCGATACGTGGACGAGATCGTCACGGTCAGCGAGGCGGAGATCGCCAATGCGATTCTTCTCATGTTGGAAAGAGAGAAAACCGTGGTGGAAGGAGCCGGTGCCGTGGGTGTGGCGGCAATGCACAACGGCCTCATCAAAGCATCAGGCAAGAAGGTCTGTGTGGTTCTCAGCGGTGGCAACATCGACGTCAACGTTCTGGCCCGGGTGATCGAGAAGGGTCTGGTGAAGGACGGGCGATTGGTGAGGCTGCAGGTGGTGGTGCCAGATTACCCGGGCCAGCTCGCGCGCATCCTCGACACGGTCGCCGAATGCCGCGCGAACATCCTGGAAATTAACCACGCCCGCGCATTCTCGCCTGCTCAGGTGGGTGAGACGATGATAGACATAATCCTCGAAACGCGCGGAGAGGATCACATCTCCGAGATTCAAGCTGCATTAAGCGAGCAAAGCATTAGCACGGAGCGGCGATAGCAGGTCCGCCCTAAGTCAGGATTTAGGTTCGTAGCCCAAGACCGGCTCCAACCATCTCTCTGCTTCCTCCAGAGTCATCCCCTTGCGCTTGCGGTAATCTTCCGTTTGATCCCGATCGATTTTTCCCACCTGAAAATAGTGCGATTCAGGATGAGCAAAATACAAACCGCTGACCGATGCACCCGGCCACATGGCGAAATTCTCCGTGATCTTGATGCCGGTGGTTTCCGTCGCATTGAGCAACTCGAACAGGATCTTTTTTTCGGTATGTTCGGGTGAGGCGGGATACCCGGCCGCTGGCCGGATTCCACGATACTTTTCCGAAATAAAGTCGGTATGGCTCAAACCTTCTTCACGACCAAAGCCCCATTGATCGCGAGCTTGTTTGTGGAGCCATTCGGCCCCGGCCTCGGCAAGGCGATCCGCAAGCGATTCCAGCAATATGGCGGTATAATCGTCACGTTCCTCCTTAAAGCGCAACACACCTTCCTGCGCTCCGAAACCCGCTGAAACAGCAAAGGCTCCCAAGTGATCCGGCTTTCCGGTCTCCTTGGGCGCGATAAAATCCGCGAGACACTCATAGGGTTTTCCCGGTGGGCGTTCCTGTTGCTGCCGCAGGAAATGGAATCGCGTAAGAAGCGTGCTACGCGATTCATCGGTGTAAAGCTCCACGTCATCGCCGACACTGTTGGCCGGATAGATGCCATACACCGCGCGCGCCTTTAACAAGCCATCGCGCTGCACTTCCTCCAGAAGTTCTTGGGCATTCTCAAACAGATCCCGGGCCGCCTCACCCACCACCGGGTCTTCCAATATTTGCGGGTACCGTCCCCGCAACTCCCACGTATGGAAAAATGGGGACCAGTCGATAAATGGGATTAATTCGGACAACGGAATGTCGCCCAGAACACGCGTGCCAGTGAACTCGGGCTGGGGATAATCGACAGCTTCCCAGTCAAGCTTGGGGCGCGAATCTCTGGCAAATTCCAAGGAAACCAATTTCCGCTTTGCGTGACGCCCCGCGTACTCTTCCCGGATTTTCTCATGCTGCTCGTTCATCTCGCTTACAAACGAATCACGCGCGGTCGCACTCAGAAGGTTACTCACAATACCCACGGCCCGACTCGCATCCACTACGTGCACAACCGGCCCGTTATAGTGGGGGGCAATCTTAACGGCGGTATGTTGCTTGCTCGTTGTGGCACCACCGATCAGCAGTGGAAGAGTGAATCCCTCCCTTTTCATCTCCTTGGCCACATGAGCCATTTCATCGAGAGAAGGTGTGATCAAGCCGCTCAGACCAATGATGTCAGCCCCATGCTCGCGAGCCGCCGCGAGGATTTTGTCGCATGCTACCATCACGCCGAGATCGATGATTTCGTAGTTGTTGCAGCCGAGCACCACCGAGACAATGTTCTTGCCGATATCGTGAACGTCACCCTTCACGGTGGCGATAACCATCCGTCCCTGGGCCTGTCGCACTTCTCCACCGGCAAGTCTTTCCGCCTCCATCATCGGAAGCAGCACACCCACGGCTTTCTTCATCACGCGGGCACTCTTCACAACCTGTGGCAGGAACATCTTTCCCGCCCCGAACAGATCACCCACCACACCCATGCCATCCATCAGCGGACCTTCGATAACTGCCAGTGGTCGCCCGACCTCTTCGAGCGCTTCCATCACATCGGCCTCGATGTATTCCACAATGCCCTTAACCAGCGAGTGCGCCAGTCTCTCGCGCACCGGGGCGCGCCGCCATGCCTCATCCTTGACCTTGGATTTACCCGTCTGCTTCACCGCTTCCGCATACTCGATAAGACGTTCCGTCGAATCCGGTCGACGGTTCAGCAGCACATCCTCAACCAAAGTCAGCAGGTCCTTGGGAATCTGCTCATACACAGCCAATTGACCGGCGTTGACAATTCCCATATCCATGCCTTCGGTGATGGCGTGATAGAGAAACGCAGAGTGCATGGCCTCGCGTACCGTGTTGTTGCCACGGAAAGAAAAGGAGATGTTGCTGATCCCGCCACTCACCAGCGCATAAGGAAGATTCTCTTTAATCCATCGCACCGTTTCAATGAACGACACCGCGTAATTATTGTGTTCTTCCATGCCGGTGGCGACGGTCAGCACGTTGGGGTCAAAGATGATGTCCTCAGGCGGGAAACCACATTCCTCCGTGAGGATGCGATAAGCCCGCCCGCAGATTTCCTTGCGTCGCTCGGTGTTATCGGCCTGACCGGTTTCGTCGAATGCCATCACCACTGCGGCGGCTCCGTAGCGACGTAACAGTTTCGCGTGGCGACGGAACTCGTCCTCGCCCTCTTTCAGGCTGATGGAATTCACCACGCACTTCCCCTGTGCGCATTGAAGTCCTGTCTCGAGCACTTCCCAACGCGAGCTATCGACCATGATCGGAACTTTGGAAATTTCCGGTTCCGACGCGATGAGGTTCAAAAATGTGCGCATCGCCTCGACGGAATCGAGCATTCCCTCGTCCATGTTGATGTCGATCAGGTTGGCGCCGTTCTCAACCTGTTGGCGGGCAATGGCCAGAGCCGCCTCGAAGTCTCCCGCCAGAATCAATTTGGAAAATTTGGGCGAGCCGGCGACATTGGTTCGCTCCCCCACCGTCATGAAACCCGTATCAGACGTAACAACCAAAGGCTCCAGTCCACTGACGCGAAACGTGCGGCGAATTTCCGGCAACTCTCGCGGGGCGACGCCTTCCATCGCCCTGGCAATGGCCGCGATGTGATCAGGCGTTGTGCCGCAGCAACCGCCGACCAGATTCAACCAGCCGTTCTCTGCAAATTCACGAAGCATTGCTGCGGTGATTTCGGGCGTTTCATCAAACCCACCAAAGGCGTTGGGTAAACCCGCGTTTGGATAGCAACTTATGCGGACCGGCGAAATCCGTGAGAGTTCTTCAATGTACGGACGCATCTCGGCCGCACCAAGGGCACAATTAATTCCCACGCTCAGCAATGGCATGTGAGCGATGGAGATCCAAAAGGCCTCCACAGTCTGGCCGCTGAGCGTGCGTCCGCTCTTGTCTGTTATGGTTACAGAAACCATCAGGGGCACACGTCGGCGGCCTTCCTCAAAACAGCGGTCAATGGCGGCTAGAGCGGCCTTCAAGACCAGCGTGTCGAAGACAGTCTCGCAAAGCAGCAGGTCCACCCCGCCATCAAGCAGACCTCGAACCTGCTCATGATATGCCGCCTCAAGCTCTGAGAAAGTGTGTGGCCGAAGGGCGGGGTTGTTAACGTCGACTGCAAGCGAAAGCGTACGATTGGTTGGCCCAACGGCCCCGGCCACAAATCGAGGGCGCGAGGGATCCGCAGCAGTTGCTTCGCGTGCGGCCTTGCAAGCCAGTCGCGCCGATTCTACATTCAGTTCGTACGCGAGGCTTTCCATGCCGTAGTCGGCCAGCGAAATGGCTTGGGCATTAAAGGTGTTCGTCTCAACAATGTCCGCTCCCGCAGCCAGATATTGAGCGTGGATCGAACGAATGATGTCGGGTTGGGTCAGGCTCAGCAGGTCATTATTACCCCGAACATCAATGTGATGATCTTTAAAACGATCTCCCCGATAATCGGCCTCCTGCAACTTGTGCTCCTGAATCATGGTACCCATGGCACCATCGATAACCAGAATGCGTTGATCAAGCAAGGCGGTGATCTGTTGTTGGACCGTTTTTGTATCGCTCAAATCTTTCGTTTCCCTTAATTACAGACTGCGGAAGGTGAGGGGCATACTCACTTTTCCAAACATGCTATAACCCATATAATCCAAACCCTTTGAAACAAAATTCTTCCACAAAGGCCATCCTCGCCAACTCCATGAAGCTGGAAGGTTTAGTGCATTTGTGACATGACCCTTGAATTCACCTGATATCTGCATGTGAAAGGTCTCCGTGAAATCAATCGATCCAACCCCCGAGAATGAAATGCGCGCCGCTATTGAAGGCGTTGACGAACTCAAGCCACTCCCCCCCGCATTGCTCGATGGCCTCGCCCGTTTCGGCGACATGCTTCTCGAAGCCAATGATCAGTTCAACCTGACCGCCATACGCACGCCTGAAGGCGTGGCCCGCCTTCATTTTGCTGACAGCCTCGCGCCACTTAATGCGGAGCCAGCCTTCGCCGATCCCGGCCGCGCCATCGACATCGGCACGGGCGCAGGTTTCCCCCTCATACCGTTGGCCATGGCCCTGCCACACATTCGATGGATGGGCCTCGAGTCCACTGCAAAAAAATGCAGCTTCGTCAGCAAAGCTTCCAGAGAGCTTGGCCTTAGAAACGTTCGTGTTGAAAACCAGCGGGCAGAGGATGCCGGTCGTGGCGATCTCCGGGGTGCGTGCGACATCGCTACAGCCCGCGCAGTCGGTCCGATCGCGTCTCTCATTGAAGTAGGTTTGCCACTTCTGCGAACGGCGGGAATCTTGCTCCTCTGGAAAATGCGTTCTGCGGAGGAAGAATTGGAAAATGCTCTCGACCTGTTAGATCAAATGGGTGGCGAAGCCCTTGACCCGATTTTCTATCGCTACCCCGAAGACAAGCAGGAGCGTGCAATCTTTCGGATCGCAAAAATCAAACCGACTCCTGCCATTTATCCGCGCCGCAATGGCCTGCCTTTCAGGAATCCGCTTGCGTAGCAACGCCGGGACCGGCGTAGGCTCTCATGCGATCACATCATGACCGTCACCCGAGTTCTTCACATAACCCCCAGCGTGCGTCTTCTCGGCGCACGTCGTAGTTTGCTGGCTCTCGTGCGAGAATTAGCCGGCACGAAATACGAACCCCTGGTGTTGGTGCCGTCTCGCGGTGGTTTGACGGATGAGTTAGAGAAGCACCATATCCCCTTTCGCGAACTACGGCTTCCCCCCTGGCGTAAAGGTTCAAGCTGGCTCAGTTTGCCCTCGCAGGTTTCTTCACTGCGCAAACTTATCCAGCACGAAAAAATAGGTCTCATCCACTGCAATGAGATTTATCCGACGCCCCATTCCCTTGCAGCGGCCTCAAGCGGTGGGTTGATGAGTGAGCTTGCGAGTGCCGTCATGATGCGCCGCCTCATCCACCCGCTGAACCTGCCCATAGTTACCCACATGAGGCTCAGCGTAACCCCCCGTCTCATCCACAATTACATGCTCGAACACACCAACCGAATCATCGCAGTGAGCCACGGGGCGGCATCAGATTTCGACGGATACACCTGGAAAGAACGCAAAGTGCGGGTGGTTTACAACGGCATCGACTTCACAGATTTCGACCGCGCCGCAGAGCGAAGGGAAGCGATTCGCGCTCGTCTGGGTTACGGCCCGGAGCATTTTGTCATCGGTCAAATCGGCCTCCAGATGCCGCGGAAACGCCCGCGGTTCCTTATCGAGGCGGCTGCCGAGTTGGTCAAACTTGCCCCGGAAACACGCCTCCTTTTTGTGGGAGAAGCCAGCCCCGGTCAGGAAAGCTACGTGGCCGAGCTACGCAAGCGGGTCGATGAACTGGGCCTGCAGAATCACGTGCAATGGATACCCTTCCAACAGCAGGTCGCCGAATATTTTGCTGCCCTCGACATGAACGTATTGCTTAGTAACGACGAAGGTTTCGGACGCGTTGTAATTGAAGCAGCGTCGGTCAATGTGCCCACCATCGGAAGCGACGTCGGCGGAATTCCGGAACTGATCGAGGACGGAATAACGGGGCATATCATCGGCGCGCCCAAATCCACAGAGGAAGAATTCAATCGACTGACGACCGCATTTGCCCATCTGGCGTATGCACTGATTGTTGAGCCGGAACGGCGGCAAGCCATGGGTCGGGCTGCCAATGAACGCGCGCGTCGACTTTTCAACACGGCATGCCATGCTCAGGCAGTGTCACACGTTTTTGACGAAGCCATGGAAGAGTACCGCCGCAACCAACCGCCCTGGTAAAACAGATGGCGTCGTTCGCCGGCGGTTACCGGTCCACTTCTCCCAGCACGATGTCGATACTGCCGATGATGGCGACCATGTCCGCAATCAGCGTGTCGTGCGACATCTCCGTCAAGACACTCAGGTTGCAGAAACTCGGCGCACGAACGCTACAACGATAGGGTTTTTTCTCGCCCACGGATACTATGTAGAAGCCCAATTCCCCTCGCGGATTTTCAGCCCGGAAATAGATTTCTCCGTAAGCGGGCTTGATGATGCGTCCGACTTTCTGGTTGAGATACGGCCCCTCCGGAAGCGCATCGAGAGCCTGACGAATGATACGCGAGCTCTCCTTCATCTCTGCCATGCGCACCCAGTAACGGTCCCAGCAATCGCCAACGGTTCCCATCTTTCCCTCGCCCACGGGAACATCGAATTCGAAACGGTCATAAATCGAATAGGGATCATCTTTTCGCAGATCGTGTTTCACGCCACTCCCCCGAAGCATCGGTCCGGTGCAGCCATAGGCAATGGCCACGTCCGCAGGCAAGACTCCCACATTGGCGGTACGCTTGATGAAAATTTCGTTATTCGACAACAGGTCGTTATACTCGTCCCATTTGGTGTCGAAATCGTCAACAAATCGCCTGGTCATATCGATCGACTTTTCATCCAAATCGCGCATCAGGCCACCGATGCGGCCATAGGAATACGTAAGGCGCGCTCCACAAAGACGCTCAAAAATATCGATGATCGACTCACGCTCGCGGAAGGAATAGAGGAAGGGGGTAAAAGCGCCCATATCCAGGCCATAGGTCCCGAAAGCCACAAGGTGCGATGCGATGCGCTGCAGCTCGTTCACGATGACTCGGATATACTCCGCGCGCTCGGTGGTGGCTATCCCACCCAATTTTTCCACCGCCCAGCAAAAGGCAAAGTTGTTCGACATGGCAGCCAGATAATCCATGCGGTCCGTGTAAGGAATATACTGCGGATAGGTCATCGTCTCCGCGATCTTCTCCTTGCACCGATGCAGGTAACCAATGTGCGGGGTGGCATGACGGATGATCTCGCCGTCGGTGCGGATCACCACACGCAAGACACCATGGGTACTGGGATGCTGCGGACCCATGTTGAGCAGCATCTCGTCTGCTTTCAGATAACTGGTGTCGCTGGTCAAATGTCCAACTCCTTGGTTAGTTCCTTGCTCGAAAGCTTTCCGTGCACCACTCAAATCTCCGGGTTCAGAAGTGATTCAAGATGAATGGTAATCAAACGCAAGCGGCGGTGAATGTTTAGTTCCGACAGTATGCTCTGCCGCTCGTAAGCATTTTCCATAAAAACTTTTGCCAGTACGTCAGCCACCACACCGGCCTGAGGCTTTGACCAGGAATCAGGTTGCATCCCTTCCAGGGTCTCCGGAAGCGATGTGATTACCTTCCGGAAAACCGGTAACAAGGTCCGCATCATCCCCTCCACTTCTTCCTGACAATCCGCCGGCAGATACTCTTCAATGATCTCAGCCTCAGCCACGCGAAACCCATTGGAGATCTGCTCGTTCAATATTTTCGCGCGCGACAGACCTTCAAGAACCAGATCGAAACGCCCATCCTCGAACTTCTCACACCACTTCACCTTCCCAACGCCAATGAACCGATAAACGGGAGGTTCGCCGTAATAGTCGCCTTCCCAACCGGGCTTTAACTGAGCCACCCCAACCTTCGAATTTGCCGATTCTATGACCTCGGAAAACATGGTCTTATATCGAGGTTCGAAAATGTGCAAAGGAAGCACCGTGTGTGGTAATAAAACCACGTTCGGCAGAGGGAATATGGGGATATTAAAAGCCACTATGATGGTAAGGACCTACCTCCGTCCGGCTATTCCACACAAGGCCATCACTAACTGATTGACCGGTGGTATGGTTCGATCAGGACACGGCACCGACTATACTTCGGCCCGCTTCAGCACCACCACCTCGCGACGCTTGCCCGCCTCATAAGCGGCCAATGCCACTTCGACTGCACGCAAACCATCCAGACCACTCACGAAGGGTTCCCGGTTCTCGTTCACGGCGTCCACGAATTCCTGAACCAACAAACCATCGTGGTCATCGCCGGCTGAAACCGTGCTGTGGCGCATGGTTTCATTGCGGTAAACATTGAGCGTGCGGGGGCAGCAATTGATGCTGAGGTTGCCCTTCTCGCCTTTGATCTCCATCTTCACGTCGCCCCAAATGCTATAGGATTTCGGGCGGGACCAACTCGTGTCGAGACTGACCACGGTTCCCTTGGTGAAACGAAGCATCAACTGGCCGCAATCTTCACTCGGGATGTCGTGGAGGAGGCGATCGTACTCGGCGTAAACTTCTTCAACTTCATCCTCGAGCATCCAACGCAGGAGATCCGCCACGTGGACCGTGTGGTCCATCACTGCCCCACCACCGGATTTTTCCGGATCCACAAACCAACCACCCGGCATGGAACCATGGTTGCTGGTGGCGGCACCCAGCACCCGGCCGATCCCTCCACTCTGGATTATCTTTTTGGCTTCATGGATCGCCTGATTAAACCTGATGGGGAAAGCCGTCATAAGCTTCACGCCGTTGTCGCGGGCAGCCTTGATAATGGCGGCAGCATCCTCAATGGTAATAGCCAGAGGCTTCTCACACAGAATGTGTTTTTTGCGAGCTGCGCATTCGAGGGCAATTTCCACGTGGTCGGAATTGGCTGAGCAGATAACAACCGCATCAATCTCTTCCTTATCCAACATCTCGCGATAATCGGAGTAAAACGCGCCGCAGGTCTTGAAGTGCTCACGCGTCATGTCGAGACGCTTGGGGTCATCGTCGGCAATGGCGACCAAAACTACGTCGGGCATCTTCTCCAGATTGTGCGCATAAGACACTGCATGCATGTGAGCAAAGCTGATTATGGCTACTTTGAGCTGAGTCATTGTTTACTATAGCCGCGCCGATAAAAGCGTCGAGCGGCGTTTCCTCCGATTTTCATTTTAGATCAGATCTCCAGCAGACTGGAGGCTACCACGTTTGCAACTTTGGAACGCAGAGGGCCCGCATCTCCCTCTCCATCGCTATGAATGCGGTTGGTCAGCACTATGATGTAAAGATTTTCTTCTGGAATTATCCAAATGGAAGTACCGGTCCATCCCGTATGCCCAAATCCACCCGCAAAAAGATCGCCCCGTGGGCCGGAATAGCTCGAATCGATGTCCCAGCCGTAGCCTCGCTTGACGCCGTTAGGGCCCAAACGTGCCTGGTCGCGCGTCATTGCGCGAACCGATGCGGAGGACAAAACCCGAACGCCATCCAATTTACCGCCATTAAGGAGCATCTGGCAAAAACGTGACAGGTCTTCCGAAGTGGAAAACAATCCGGCGTGACCGCTCACCCCGCCCAGCAAACGAGCGTTGCCATCGTGAACCTCACCGCGAATCATCACCCTGCCATCCGCAGCATTGGCGTCCTCCCGCCACTGGGTGGGGGCAATGCCCTCGCGTAATACCGGCGACGGGTTGAAAGTGGTTTCCAGCATTCCGAGCGGAACAAAGATTTCATCTCGGCAAAAAACATCGAGCGACTTTCCAGAAACCTTCCTTACGATTTCGCCCAGTAAAATAAAGCCAAGGTCGCTGTAAATGAACCGCTCCTCCGGTTTGGCTTGCAGAGGCATTTTCGAAATGTCGCGAACGACGGCCTCCATGGCTCCTTCAGGGGCTATCGTCTCGTAATATTTTTCGAAGGGTGCCAGACCCGAAGTGTGCGTGAGCAGCATACGGAGGGTGGCCGCTTCTTCGCCATCGGCTCCGTCAGTCCACCCATGCACATGAGCCGAAACACGGTCATTGAGAGAAATTTGTCCCCTCTCCACCAGCTTCATAATGGCTGTCGTCGTCGCAACAACCTTGGTCAGCGAAGCCAAATCGTAGATGGTCTCCACCGTTGCAGCTTCCGACTCGGGGACAATGGCTCTCCGACCGTAACAACGTTCAAAAACGACGCGGCCGTTCCACCCAACAGCGACCACCCCACCGGGAATTTGACCCGCTGAAATGGCGCGTTCAAAAACCGTGTCAATGCGCATCAAAACGCTGGGTTCAATCATGCGATGGCTTCTGCGGCACTCTTAGCCGCTGTAATAGTGCTGAGAATTATGTCCTCGTCATGAGCCGTGGAAACGAAACAACACTCAAACTGAGAGGGCGGGAGTTGGACACCGTGATCGAGCATGGTGTGGAAAAACTTCGCAAACTTTGCCGTATCGCATTTCTGAGCCTCGGCAAAATTGCTCACCGAAATTGGTGAAAAGAACAGGGTGAAGAGCGACCCACACCGCTGAACGACATGGGCAATCTGTTGTGCGTGCAAGGCTTCCGAAATTCCACGAGCGAGACTATCGCTGCGCTTCTCAAGCAGGTCATACAATGTCGGCCGGCGGCGTTCAATTTCTCGCAACATGGCAAGACCCGCCGCCATTCCGAGAGGGTTGCCGCTCAACGTGCCCGCCTGATAAACCGCCCCTTCCGGGGCGAGATGCCTCATGATGTCACGCTGGCCGCCATAAGCAGCCACAGGTAGCCCACCACCGATAATTTTTCCGAGGGTTGTGAGATCGGGCGTAATGCCAAACAACTCCTGGGCACCACCCGCCGCCACACGAAAGCCGGACATAACTTCGTCAAAGATCAACAGGGCTCCAGCGTCGCGAGTCAGTTTTCGAGCAAGCTCCAGATACCCCGGGCGAGGTGGCACGAGCCCCATGTTGCCGGGAACCGGCTCCACTATGAAGGCGGCTATCTCTGCACCTTTTTTCTCAAAAATATCTCGAAGTTCGTTCTCATCGTTAAATTCCACCACCGCCGTATCGGCCACAGCGCCGGGAGGTACACCAGCAGAATCAGGCATGCCCAGCGTGGCCACACCAGAGCCGGCGCGAGCCAGAAGCGAATCCACCGCCCCATGATAGCAACCCGCACATTTAACGATCAGCCGACGTCCGGTGGCTCCCCGGGCGAGCCGGACCGCAGAGGCACACGCTTCTGTGCCACTGTTTACAAAGCGCACCAATTCGATGGATGGCACCAACTGCACCACCAACTCTGCCAGTTCGCTTTCGCCATTCGTAGGCATCCCGAATGAAGTGCCGTCGCGCAATGCTCGTTCCAACGCTTCCACAACAAATGGAGGAGTGTGACCAAACAACATCGGCCCCCAGGAGGCCACGTAATCGATATAAGCTCGGCCTTCCTCCGACGTCACAAATGCTCCGGTGGCGCTCTTCGCAAATATTGGAACGCCTCCCACCGCGCGATAAGCCCGCACGGGGCTGTTCACCCCACCGGGCAAAACCGCGCACGCCCGCGAAAACATCCGCTCAGGGGAGGCGTCCGACTGACTCACTTGTTGGGTGGTTCCTGGCTTGGACCTTGTTGCGGCTCGGAAGCCTGGCGTTGGGAATCACCCTGTGACTGTTGCATCCACGACTGTGGAATTCCCACAATGTTATCCAGATTGCGCCTCAACTGGGCGATGTCGATCTTGTTGCCGCAGGAACCGCAGTTAAAAAATTCGCCCGGTGGTAAACGCATGAACCCCTGCTTGGGGGATGCGGCGGGATCGAGGTCTTGTTGAAAACGATAATTTGCCCGACATTTTTCACAGGTCATTTCCACGCTGGCGGTTTTCAGAATATCGTCGCGCTTCAGCAACTCTGCAATTTGCTCGGGGGTTCTTTTCACCCCTGAATTTGGGGACTGTACCAGAAAATATTGTTCAGAGAAAAAGTCCCCATCCAGGAAGATCGAAACCGGATATTTCCCCTCCACCGGCAGTGGCATGTTGTCGATGGCGAAGACTGTGTTGACGACATTTTCGCTCGAAGAAAAAACGACCTCCCCCTTCACCTCCGCCAACATATCGCCGTTCGGAGATGCAATGTTCACCTGCAGATGATGCTTTTCCTGACCGCCCACGAAACCCATCATGATGAAAAAACGTTTATGCTGGGCCGGATAAATCAGTGCGTAGATACTGTCGAATATACCGATGGCGGCCAGCTTGCCGTTATCGTTGCGAACCTCATCGCATTGGATAAAATATTTCATTTTTGGAATCATAGCGTCTCGCTTTCTATCTCGTTATCTACTTGTTCAACTCTCGCTGGAACTTGATCAGATTTTTCTGAAGCGGCCTTTATCAGGCAGGAGCAGTATCGACGGGCGACGTCCGGCCACCCACGATCCTCCACAAAGGCCCGAGCCTTCTCCCCCATGCATCGGCCAGTCTCAGGGGTCTCGTGCAATTCCTCAAACTGCCTGACCATCGCAGCCTTTTCGCCTGCACCAAGCGGAATTTTCCCGCATACATCATCAGGAAATTCCTTAAACTGGCCGACCGGCGTCACCAAGCCGGGGCACCCCATGGCCATGATCATGGCCAATGTGGCAGAGGATTCGCCCATGCTCGGATATCTCAGATTCACACACACATCCGACGCCGATATCATTTCATACATCTCTTCGGTGGATCGATGCCCGAGAATATGGACTGCATGTTTTATCCGGTGGGCAGCGGTGAAATGGTTAAGCGACCGCAACAGAATGCGATCAGCAGGACCCATCAACACAAACCGCGAGTCAGGATGGCGTTTGTGAAAATCCACAAAGGCGTCCATGACAACATCCAGACGCTTCAATCGATTAATCACACCGATGGACAAAATGACAAACGCCTTCTCGGGCAGTAAAAAACGACGTCGGATCTCTGCCCGAGTTTCCCGAACGCGATCCTTTGCGTTCAAGTCGACCCCGAGGGGAATGACCGCAACATCAGCTCCCGGAAGCATCTGCCCGGCGAGACGGGCGAGCCATTCACTGTGAACGATAACGCTGCGACTTGCCCGCATCTCGCCGCCGGTCATGGGGAATTCTTCAAAACTCAGACGGTCCAGTTGACTGTCATCGTCCCAAACCTTTGCGTCGGCAGCCGGATACTCCTCAGCAAACTGCAACATCATTTCAAACCGACGTCCATAGTTTCGCGCCATTTGGCGCTTCAACCCCAACAGGCTGAAGTCATGAATCACCGATACACCGGGATGATGTTTCACGAACGGCAAAACATAGGCGTGATGCGTGTTATTGCCCAACTGATACAAAATCACATCGTAAGGCCGTTGCCTGTGGCTTTTTTCAAATGACGAAAATTCGAAAATTCCACACTCGGTCAGCGTCGAGTGATCTTCTCCCACGGAGGCTTCCACGAAACAATCCACGTCGGCCAGACGGGCGAGTTGCCTCAGCAACGACAACGAGTAGTCGGCAATACCCGACATTCGTGGCGGAAGGGGCGTGAAGCACGCAACTCGCAAGCGTGGTTCTTTAGATTGTGGTGGTGTTGGCGGCTCTTGAATGACCAACGATTCGAGCGTGTTGCGATACCCCTCGATGATACGCCGCAGGTATTCTTCGGGTCGGAATTTTTTTACGTGCCGCAGACCCCGCTCGATAAGTCCATCCCGCCATTCCTGCGATGTCAGCACACGCTTCAGCCCTTCGGCGGACCTTTCCTCGTCGTCGGGGTCAACAAGCACTGCGGCGTCACCGCACACCTCGGGCAGGCTGGATCTGTTCGAGCAAACGAGCGGAACCCCGGCAGCTAACGACTCGGCAGCGGGTATTCCAAATCCCTCGTATCGGCTGAGGAAAATCGATGCTGACGCTCCAGCAAGCAGAGAGTACAAATCTTCAACAAAGTGACCGGGCATGACAACCCGATCAGCGATGCCCAACTTCCGGGCCATTCCTTCAATCTCTGCACGCTCATCAGGTTGCAACGAACAGAGAATCATAATCTGCCGGTCTCCCCCCTCGGATCGGGCGAAACGAGAAAACGCGGATAAAGTGCCGGCAATATTTTTGCGCGGATGATAGCCTGTCACAGACAGCACATAACCCGGACGCAAACCATATCGGGAAGGAGCATCCTTGTCGATGGGCAGGGCCTTCAAATCTCGAATGGGCAGGTAGGTAACGGTCATACGACTACGCGCCAGATCCAGAGCACTCACGGCATCGTCGGCCGCAGATTCGGAAATGGGCAGATAGCCCTGGTAAGTCCGCAAGATCTGAAGACGCTGATCATACCAGGGTGGTGGCGGCGTCCCGTTATTTCCCTCGGGTATGGCCGGGATCGCATCCAGCACGGTGGCTACAATCGGAAACCGACCCGCCACCGGCAGAAGGATGTCGGGCATCAGCGGGCTGGTTACATGATAAACATCCAGCCCATCCAGCCCCGGAGTGCTCCATAAAAATTCAGCCGCACACCCCAGACGCAAATGCTCCCCCGTGCCCCCGGGCATTTGTATTTGTGCATAACGCGTGGCGGCAAGAACCTCGGGCGACAAAACCGCAGGAGGCTCGCTGCCCGTTCCCACCAGGATCAACTCGTGTTCATGCGTCATCAGTAATGCATCGATGGTCCAGAGACACAGCAGGCCGATCCCGCGACGGGCCTCATTCGTCTCAAGCGTTTGTACATCAATTCCGATACGCATCAGAGATCATCCCTATCCGGGGCGTCATCCTGATCCGGCGGCTGGGCAGCATTGTGGGTCAATTTTCTGGGCGATTCCTCTTCGTCATCATCGTCATCCCAGTTCCATCCAAGGAAGCGCGATTCCTCTTCTTCCTCATCATCTTCGTCTGAATGTAACGGAAGAAACCATCGACGAAAAAAGTCGGACGATATCTTCCCCAAAGCCCCCACGGTCAACCATGCGTCGCGCACTTTTCTAAACATGGTCAGAGAACCCTCTCTAAAATTTCCATGTTTCGTGCCGCGCTTCCTCGATTTTGTTGCACCACTGCGAGACCCTGGGCACCCTTCTCTGCGGCTAAAGCGCTGTCATTCAGAAGGTTCAGGATGGCCCTCCCAAGTCCCTCACCGTCGCTTATGGTTCCGCCATTTTCTTCGTTCAACAATCGCGCCAGTTCAGGTTGTTTCTCCATGTGGGGGCCGTAAATAACAGGGGTTCCGTGAGCCGCTGCTTCAAGAACATTGTGTCCGCCGATACCCGGGACGAAACTTCCGGCAACCAGCGCGACATCCGCGATGCCGTACAATTGCACCAGCAGGCCCATCTTGTCCACCAACACAACACCGGCTTTGCCTGTTCCGGTCTCCTGCCCATCGGACAGCCTTCGCGCCGCGATGCCCTCCCCTTCGAGAAGGCTCCAGACCTTCGCAAACCGCTCGGGATGCCTCGGCACCAAAAGAAGCTTTGTTTGCGGCATAGCATGCTGAACCTCTTTGAAGGCAGCCAACACGACCTCCTCCTCGCCGGGGTGGGTGCTGCCCGCCACCACGACTCTCTCCCCCTTTGCTATCCCCAGCGACATTCTCAGGGCGTCCTTTGCGCCGGCATCGAGACGTTCGACAGGCGTATCAAACTTGCAGTTGCCCGTCGTAAACACGCGGTCGGGGCGCCCCGACAAAACCTTCATGCGATCCGCATCGGCCTGGGTTTGCATGCAAAATGCCTGAACCCCACCCAAGGGTTGCCGCAAAGCCTTCTTGAACAGATTATAGGATTTAAAGGATTTCGCGCTGATCCGCCCATTCATCATGACAATGCGTGTGCCCCGGTCAGCCAGATGCATGAGGGCATTGGGCCAGATTTCAGTCTCCATCAGGATGAAAATCCGGGGCTTGTAAGTGTCGGCAAACTTTTTTACCACCCAGGAAAAATCTGCCGGATAATAACGCGCCGCATCTGCGCACCCCGGCACCAGCGAGCGCGCCAACGCCTGACCCGTTTCCGTGACGGTGGTTACCAATAAAGGTAGTTCAGGGAATCGCGCCTTCAATAAGGGCATCATGGCTTTGGCCGCCATTGTTTCGCCAACGCTGACGGAATGGACCCAGACGCAACCATTACGCCACATCTCGGGGTCTTCCTGCCCAAGGCGACCGCCCAACATGCCGGCAGTGCTCTCACGATATTTTTTCTTCCGCAAAGCGCGCCACGCCAGAATGGGGATAACGACCGGGGCAAGGCCGAGATATATGATGTCGAAAAAAGTTGGGGTCATGTCACGTGAACAAATGATCATACATGGCCAGCACGTCTTTTGCTGTTTTTTGCCACGTAAAGCGCTTCACGTTTTCCAAACCCGTTTCAATCATCTTCGTTCGCAAATCCGGATCTGAGAAGAATCGCTCCAGACCGGCGGTGATTTCATCCGGTTCATCGGCATCCACGAGAATCGCCGCTCGCCCCGCCACCTCGGGCAAGGCGCTGTGGGTTGACGCCAACACCGGAAGGCTTTGAGCCTGTGCCTCAAGAACAGGAAGACCGAAACCTTCAAACTTCGTGACGAAGTAAAGTAACGATGCCATCCGATAAAAGGCGACTTTCTCCGCCTCACTGATCTGCTCGAGAATACGGACCCTGCCCAGCAATCCACGCTCGCGAATGCGTGCAAATATCGGTTCGAAGAACCGATCCTGATTGACCACCATAACCCAGATCAAATCCTCGTCCTCGGGCTTTTTGCGTGTATAATCTTCAAACGCCTCCAGCATATTGAGCAGGTTTTTATTGGGACGGGTGGAACCAATGTAAAAGATGAAGCGTTGGGGCAGATCGTATTTTTTTCGGGTCTGATTAATAAAATCCTCCGACGGAACCTCCCGCGCTTCCGCGGGCACGCCTCCGTAAACCACCAGCGTTTTTTCGCCACATTCAGGCAGCAAGCGCCGAATGGATGCTTTGGTGGCAAACGAATCCGAGGCGATGTAATCGGCATGCCGCAATGCGGCGGGATAAGAAAACTGATAAAATGAATCGTAAAGAAAACGAAGCCAGGGGCTGCGGTTGCCGGTAAAATCAGGATCTAACAAGGGCTGCAGATCGTGAACATGGAGCAAAAGTTTTTTGCGCCACGCAAAAGGCACAAGGGGAAACAGAGAGTGAAGAAGATCGATGTCATGGCGCCGAAAGGCATCCTGCATGGTCGCCACAGTTCTGATGGATACTGGCCGGGCGCGTTCGGAAACGACTTCGAAGTTGTCACCCACATCCAACTTGTCGTGAAAATCCTTGTGCACGAACACCACGAACTCGTGTGTCGTTTCCTCCCGCGCGAGAGCTTCCACCAGATTTTGCGAATAGACGCCGATGCCAGAGAATTCCTCGCCAAGATATCTCGCATCGATTGCGATCCTCATACTGGGTCTCCCTTCGAGGTGGTCCCCTGAAGCAAGGCCGACATTCGATCAGCCATGGCCTGCCACGATGCAGATCGTGCGAGCTTGAAACCGGCCTCCCGGCGGGACCTGTTATCCGACTCTAACGCAGACCTGACCTCCGAAACAAACGCATCGTGATCATTAGCCACGCGCACAACCTCGCCAAAGAATCGAATCACATCGGGGATGGCAGTCGAAACAACCGGCACACCGGCGGCCAGATATTCCAGCGTCTTAACCGGGTTTAATTTCAACGTGGCAGGCGTAATGCGAAAAGGAATCAAACCGACATCAAACTGCTGGGCGTATCCCGGCAACTCCGCATGCGGTTTCAGTCCTGGATAAAAAATATTATCGGCTCGCGGCACATCACCCGCAGCAAGATGAACGGGTCCGGTCATCACAACCGACGCTTCTGGAAATTCCCGGGCGAGTCTCGAAATCAGAGCCCCGTCAATCCGCTCGCTGATACTTCCAAAATAGCCGATGCATGGGCGTCGAATCTCTTTCATGTCGGCGGGAATTCCAGCGGGAACATAAAACAGATCGTAATCGACTCCACACGGGATGAATTCAGCGTCCGGCCGTTGCGGGCGAACATGTTCGAGTAATTCATAAGTACCGGTGATTACGACATCAGCTTGTTTGAGCAGTCGTTTCTCCATTGCACGACCCGATCGGGGAGCCCAATCAAACGCAGCAAAATCATCGATGAGGTCGAACATCAGCGCCTTGACTCGCGAATCCCTCTCCCCCGACTGACCGAATAGATGATCGATAACTTGCGCTGCAAAGGGCGTGTTGACCACCACCCGTAACCTCTCCGCCTGAGCCAGCCATGCTCGCCCATGAGCGGCGAGAACCAGCGAATTTAACGCGAAGACAATTCCACTCTTATAGTGTCCGCTGAAAATCAGCGGAGAGAGCACGATGACGGTCCGGCCATCCTCCTTGAACTGAATGGGCGCCCACCTTTTCTTGAGCGTGAAAAGCCACCGGTGGACCTGAACCGGTGCCATGTAAATCACGGGTCGTTCCCTGCCGGCCCGGAAGGCGAATTCCTGGGGCCGCTGCCACACCTCGTCCCACATAACCTGCGAGTAAGAAAACCAGACCTCTCCCCTCGGACGGGCAAGCTTGTTCAGGCGGAGCCAGATCAAATCTCGCAACAGTAACAAAACGACCAACGGTGAAAAAAATAGACTGACCATGGTTTGAAAGGCGTGGGTTGCACCACGACAACCACGGCTTGTTCTCACCGCTTCATTTAAGTCATTCGACATTTTCATCAAACCAAGCCCACAGCCGAGGCATTAGTTCAACCCCCGATGCCACATTACTTGCCTTCAACAAAAGATATCCGTTGCAGCCCCCCAAACGGCCCATCAAACAATGATCCATAACCTAAAGTACCGTTGCAGCCACCTGGCCAGATAGAAAAATAATCGCAAAGCAGACTGCCTCAATCTCGAATGCACAAGGCCCCATTCCAGTATGAAAGTACCAGTAGAAGAAAAGAGGCTCCAATGACCGAAACGACCACCGCCGCACCCGTCCAGACCAATTACTCCCCCGCTGCCACAGGTCGCAAAATAATGGTGCAGATCCAGCGTCAGGACGACGCCTCGTCCGCGCCTTATTGGGAAAAGTTCGAGATTCCCTACCGCCCCAATATGAACGTGATCTCGGTTCTCATGGAAATCCAGGCGTACCCGACCAACGCCGAGGGCAAAGAAGTGGCCCCCGTTGCCTGGGATTGCAACTGCCTGGAAGAAGTCTGCGGCGCCTGCTCCATGAACATCAATGGCACCCCGCGCCAGGCCTGCTCGGCGCTCGTGGACAACCTCGATCAACCTCTGGTTCTCGAACCATTCAAAAAATTTCCCGTCGTACGCGACCTCGTGGTCGATCGCCAGTCCATGTTTGAGAACCTGAAGCGCATCCACGGCTGGATTCCCATCGACGGAAGCTACGACCTCGGACCCGGACCGCGGATGGCCGAAGAAGTACGCGAAAAGATGTACAAGTTGTCAGAGTGCATGACCTGCGGTTGCTGTCTTGAGGCCTGCCCCCAGGTCAACGATCACAGCGACTTCATCGGGCCGGCATCAATCTCGCAGGTTCGGCTGTTCAACAACCACCCAACCGGCTCCATGCACGCGTCCGAACGCCTCGATGCCCTTATGGGCGACGGGGGCTTGCATGCCTGTGGCAATGCCCAGAACTGCGTGCGCGTTTGCCCCAAAGAAATTCCGCTGACGGATTCGATTGCCGACATGGGTCGCGCGGTAACGGTACACGCCATCAAAAAATTCTTAAAACACTAACACAAAAAATACCGCGTTTACGTGCCGTGCCGACTTCAACTGTCTGCACGGCATTTTTTTATTTCCATTCCTCCCTCGATCAATATCCCCAACCCGTCGGCGTAATAGCTTCTCGTGGACTATAACTCCCCCGACGAATTACTGGCCGTTGTGGATGCCGATGACAATGAAACCGGCGCGCAAACACGACACTTAATTCACGCAAATGGGCTTCTGCATCGAGCCGTTCATGTCCTGGTCTTTGACGAGGTAGAGCGACTCATCATCCAGCAACGAAGCTCCCTCAAGGACACCTTCCCCCTCCATTGGGAATGCGTGGGCGGGCACCTCTCCCCCGGTGAAAGTTACCGCGAAGCAGCCCTCCGGGAAGTTCAGGAGGAACTTGGGGTCACCGCACGTGATCTGAAATTCTTGTGCAAAATTCCCGCCTCCGAGACTACCGGCCTAGAATTCGTGGAGGTCTTTCAATCAGTAACAAATGAAGAGCCTGTTCCCGAGCCGACTGAGATCATTGCCATCGACAAAATGCCCCTCTCCCAACTCTTCGAGGAAGTCCGAACAAACTCGCGATTGTTCTCACCAGTCTTCATCAACACGCTCGGCTGGGTAGGTTTTCTACCGAAAGACTAACTGATCGAGAACAGCAGACTCACCCCCCATGGGGGTCGTCTCCCTCTCCATTAAGTCCGATCTTATCGAGCCGGTAACGCAACTTTGCACGACTGATCCCAAGCATTTTTGCGGCTTTGCTTTTGTTGTGTCCCGACCGGCTCAACGCTTCCATCAGCAGTCGACGTTCATGTTCATCCAGCGAGAAACCACTCACAGACAAGGGCGAGTTCTCTGCCCGATTATTTTCACCCATTCGCCCACCAAAACCAGTCGAACCAGGCTGTGCTAAAGCACATGATAGAATGTCCGAACCCACCTCATCGCCCGCAGCCATGATGCTCATGCGTTCCATAATGTTGCGCAGCTCGCGCACGTTGCCGGACCAGAAATGCTGTAGCAGAATTTTCTCCGTGGATGCCGTCAGATGCGGGGTACGTCTCCCCATCTCTTGGGCGAACTTCGACAGAAAAAACCGCGCTAACGGAAGGATATCTTCTATCCGCTCTCGCAGCGGAGGGATGAGAACGGGAAAAACATTTATCCGGAAATACAGATCCTCACGAAACGCACCCCGCAACACTGCAGCGTGAAGGTCTTTGTTTGTGGCAGCGATAAAACGCACATCCACGGGAATCACCCGCCGACCACCCACACGCTCGATCTCGTGCATTTCGATGGCGCGCAAAACCTTCGACTGCATCTCCAGGCTCATCTCGGCCACCTCGTCGAGAAACAATGTCCCTCCCTCAGCCGCCTCAAATTTCCCCTGACGGTTATTAGTGGCCCCCGTAAACGAGCCGCGCTCATGACCGAACAATTCGCTTTCCAATAAAGAATCCGCCATCGCCGCGCAATTGATGGCAATGAACGGTCCCCGGGCCCGTTTGCTCTGCTCGTGGATCGCTCGTGTGACCAGTTCCTTGCCCGTGCCGCTTTCCCCCAGCACCATCACCGTGGCATTTGTGGGCGCGACCCTCCCCACCATGGCAAGCACCTCGCGCATCTGCGCGCTTTCCGCCACAATATGCTCAAGATTGTAGGTGGTGCGAACTTCCCTTCGAAGGCTGATGTTTTCTTTCAGGAGGGCGTGCATCTCCAGACCACGTTCTATGGCCAGATGAAGCCGCGCCTCCTCAAAGGGCTTCGGCAGATAATCCACCGCCCCGCCCCGCATTGCCTCCACGGCGCTTTCGATACTGCCGAACGCAGTGATGACAACCACGGGGGTCTCGGGTGCGTGCTCCTTGATGCGCGAGAGAAGCTGCATCCCGTCAAGCTCGGGCATGCGAACATCGGTCAACACCAGATCGAAGCGATTATCCTGAAATAAACGCCACGCCTCGGCCCCATCCGCCGCCATCGTGAGATCGTAGCCGCGCCCACTAAGCAGGATGCCCAACAACCGACGCAGACGTTCCTCGTCCTCAGCGATTAATATGCGCGCCTTCACACTCATCGAAGTATGCAGGCGGCCGGAAGACGAAGTTCGATCATCACCCCCGACTCACCTTCCTCGCGGTTGCGAATGGTAATCTTGCCCCGGTGGGCCGTGGCAATCTGATGAACGATGGCCAACCCCAACCCGGTTCCTTCTTTTTTGGTCGTGAAAAAAGGCTCAAAAATCCTGTCTCGATGCACCGCAGAAATCCCACTTCCCTCGTCAGTCAATCGGAGCACCACGCTGTCTTCAATGGTTTCGGTCTCCATCGATAAAGTCCCCCCGTTGGGCATGGCCTGGTCCGCATTGATCACCAGATTCACAACGGCCTGATGTAGTTGGTCGGCATCGCCAAGAAGCCACGGTTTTTGTTCCGCAAGATGCAACTCGATCCTGAATCGCGGGTTCGTGCGGGAAGAGAAATTCTTCGCAATGTCGGTTACCAGCGCGTTGAGATTGACCTTCTCAAGGTTCAACGGCTTCACCCGTGCGAAGGCGAGAAAGTCCTTCACGCGATCATCAAGGCGCCGCACCCCCCGCCATAATGATACTCAGGGGGTTCTTTATCTCGTGCGCGATCCCGCTTGTAAGTTGCCCCAGACTGGCCAAGTTGCGGTTTTGCACCAACTGAGCCTCAAGCTGCTTGCGCTCATCAATGTCACGAATGATGGCTACAATAAACTCTACCTCGCCCCCCTCCCCCCGAATGGGAGAGTAGTTTGTCTCGATCCATTTTTCCTTTCCGGAGTTCGTGGTGATAAGCATTTCATGGGGTTCCGGAATTGAATCGGAGCGAAAAAAAAGTTTTGCCGGGCAAAGCGACTCACTGCCCATGCTCTCTCCGCTTTCCGTATGGCAGCGCAGCACGTTTGCGCACTCCCAGGTTTCCATGACCGCAGCCTCGCGACGCCATCCCGTGAGACGCTCGCAGGCGAGGTTAAAATAGACGATGTGATTCTCTCGGTTGACGATAAAAATCCCGTCACTGGAAGAGTCCAGAACCGTCTCCAAACGCGGCAGGTGGTTGCTCCCCTTCTCCTCCCGAAGCATCACCGCCAACACCGGAGCATTCTGAACCTCGACGCCCATGCTCTCCCCCTCACACACGCAGCCGCACTCCACACCGGAGTAACGCAATGAGAGGGGTCGGTCCCCACTCTTCAGAAATAAATCGCCTGCCTTGCAAGCACCGCTGATGGCATCACCCGCCGCAGCCTCAAGGGTGGTGATCGCGTCGGAGACCTTAGTTTGAGGCATGGCCCTTTGCAGAAACTCTCCGAAAGCCATCCCTTCGGAAATGGAGACGTTCGTGAAAAGCATGCGCGCGGCAGTGTTTGCATAGAGCACGTTCAACTCGCGATTGAGCAGCATGGTCGCTTCGCTGATCCCTTCCAGCAGACTCCGCAGAGTGTCCCTGGCGGCTCGCACGCCCCCCGCTGTGTCCGAAACGGGTTGTTCTTGAGGCTTGATCTTCATGGTTCCGAATACAGAACCAAAGCGATCTTGTTTTTCAAGCCGGATTCACCCATTGATTCATTAACACCGCAATCTAATGACGAAACCGCGGGTACCACACTATTTCCCTGTAGCGAGATGGACCATCCCGCGCATTCTTGCACCCACAACTCTCCGAAAGGCGGTCTCTTGGTGAAAAACAAACGTTATAAAGTTCAGGTCCAAATCCACTTCGTAGAGCCTGACACGGAGCGCATCGTCTTTCTGGTTCTCCGGCGACCCGAAAAGCGTGGCGGCATCTGGCAAAGCATTACGGGCAACGTGGATGAGGGCGAGGATGCCGTCATCTGTGCCGCCCGTGAAGTATGGGAGGAAACGGGGATTGGTCGCATTGACGCGTGCCGCCCTGTGTACGAATACGAGTTCGAAAATGAGGGCACGTTGTTTCACGAAACGGTTTTTGTGGCCAGGGTACATACTCCCGAAGTGAAGCTAAGCCCAGAACATGTGGAGTTCCGCTGGCTGACCTATGAGGAAGCTCGTTCCATCATCCATTACGAAGGCATTCAGATCGGCCTCGACTACGCCTGGAAAAAACTGCAGGACAACCAATGAAAGCCATCCCGATTATTGTTTCAGGCGCAAGAGGGCGGATGGGTAGCGCCATCCTGAGACTGGCCGCAAAGGATCCAACCTTCACGATCGTAGCGGCCCTGGGCAATCCGCAAGGGACGGGCTCGATTGATGAGCAGTTGAGGGTGGATGGCACAACCCCCGATATTCCCATTCATGAAAATCTTGCAGATTGTTCCCCGCCCGCCGGTTGCGTGCTTATCGATTTCACTGCCCCCGAAGCATCGCGCCATTACGCTGAGGAGGTTGTGCGCTTCAACATGGCTCTTGTCTGTGGAACTACCGGGTTGTCATCTGCCGACCGCGATGCAATGCAATCAGCTTCGGCTTCGGTGCCGGTTCTTGTCGCTTCCAATATGAGCCTTGGCGTGGCTCTACTCGCCGATACGGCCCGTCGCCTCGCTGCTGCTCTGCCAGACTACGACCTGGAAATTGTCGAGATGCACCATCGCCACAAAAAAGACGCTCCCAGTGGCACCGCCATTACCCTCGCCGAAGCCGCTGCTGATGGTCGATCCGTCTCCCTCGCAGACACCGCAGTTTACGGCCGCGAGGGCCATACTGGCGAGCGCCCTGCGGGTGAAATCGGAATACACGCACTGCGCGGAGGAGACATCGTCGGTGACCACCGACTCATTTTCGCCACCGATGGCGAATGCATTGAAATCGCTCACCGCGCAACCAGTCGTGATACCTTCGCCGCAGGCGCATTGCGCGCTGCCCGGTTTATTGCTGGGAAGCCCGCAGGAAACTACACCATGCGCGATGTGCTCGGCCTCGCTTAGATTCAGCGAAGGTTGCGTGCCACCCTCAATGTCATGGTCCGGCTACCCTTAATTTCGAGTCTGGTCGCAATGTCCGCATCCACAATAAAGTTCCCCTGAACGCTCGCAAAATAAGGCTGTTCGCCCGCTCCCTCGCGCATCAGAGTTTCCACGCTTCCTGGCAAACGAGGAAGTTCCTGCCCATGCAGCGACACACCCGAGTCGGCATCCATGACGGTGACGTAAACCTTGTTGCGCGGGAAGTTGCGTTTCACAACGCGCAACAAACTTTCGTAATCCAGCACTCGGCTGCCACCGGGATTTCGGGCAGCTTCCGCCTGACGGCGCGATGCCGCATCGCCCACCATAACACGATAGTCACCATCGGGAAGATTATCGGGCACAATAATGTTGGTTCTCATCACCCGGGGTTCGCCTCGATAAGGATTGAGTTGCCACTCAACCTCCACCGTCTCACCGGGGCGGACTGTGTCGCGATTCAGTTGGGCACGAAACAACGTGGCCTCGGGAAATTTGTCCACCACTTCCACGTCGAAATCCATGCGGCTCAGCAGAACTTTTTTGAAGGGATTGGTAACCAGCGCCCCCACATCGGCTCCCGCCACCATTGCTGCTTCAATGCCGCCCCATTGGTCTGCCAGATAATTCTCCTGCGTGAAAGTCGTGCCATCGTCGAAGCCCACGGAGTAGCGGAAAAAAGCAGCCGCATCTCCGCCCGACCTGCCCGCCGCAGCCATACTTTCTGCCAGCACCGTCATCACCAGTCCCGGTGTTAGCTCACGGTGGCGCATGACACGGTAATTGAAATCTTTCACACCGGAGTAAACCGCGTCCCGCACCGTCGCATGAACGGGAATCATCTCCAGCGGTGTCCCGAATTTTCCGCCGATAGCGGGCAGCCGATCCTGCCGCACGGCACCAATCTGCCCGACTGATTCGCCCAACTTAAACGGACGCATCCGGCTTTTCACCATCGTATTGATTCTAGCCGCCGCCATCGGAAATTCCACGCTGCCAAACTGAAACATCGGATGCCCGAACGCCACCAACCGATCGCCTTTGCGCCAAGTCACCGTTCCAACCCCGGCCATGCTCAGGTCCCCCTCCACCATGGGAACCGCAAGCGCATATCCCCCGCTCACTTCGTTTGCGAACGCGACCAGATTAGTCACCGGACCACCGGGCGAATTTTCCGCACTGGCCGACGCTGCGCCACCACCCGCCAACGAGGCACCCACCGGATCCATCCCCGTGCCGGCAAAGAAATCCCGGGCAAGCGCCAAGGTTGCGGGAGAAGCGCTCGACATAAATAGCGGCGCTCCCAACGGCTGGAGACTCATTTCATCGGGAAGACGATCGAGTTTCGAATTACCATTCCGGCTCACATCGGTTTTTTTAACACTTATGGCAGACATCCCCCCTTTACGGGGCAGCAGGTTCAGTTGCGCGGATTCCCTCATGGCAAGATAAGCATCGAACATCTCCCGACTACCACCTTCCGGTGTGCCGGTGCCTTGGGTCGAAGTCGTTTCTCCGACGCTCGCATAAACCTCCAGCATCGCATCGATGGGCGTCACCCCCGCCAGAGCATCCAGTGAATCGCTCCAGCCATACGCAACAGCCCCGATCAGCTTACCATCGATATAAACCGGACTGCCGCTCATCCCCGCCACCACGCCCAAATCCTTCAGTTGCGGCGCCGTCAACCGGCACAAGATCAAATCCTGATTGGGAAAAAATCGATGGTGAACACCCAGCACTTCGGCATCAAACCGCTCGGGCCGAAGACCGCTGAAAACCGTGAGGCCGTAGCCCTTCATTCCCGGCCGCACATCCGTTGCGCGCATCATCGTGGCGGGATCGAACCATGCGTCACCGCGGCTCGTCACCTCGTCCGATGTGGATGTAAACGTCAGATCCGAAGAGCGATTCTCGGAACGCGAGGTAACGTTCGTGTCACCCCAGTGGACCGTCAGCGTTTCAGGTGCGGTACTTTCCGTCTGACTCAGCACAGAAGTAGCACATATCGTGATTGCCACAACCAGTCCAAAACTCATCCATCGACCCATCCGCAAACCTTCCATCAATCCAGAATCCATCAGCAACGTCCCATCCCCTTCCCTTTCACTACATCCCCCGATCCATTTTTACCACCACCCGCTTTTGCGTGCAAACAACGGCCAGAAACTCAAATGCTTCCCGCATACAAAAGGCGACACTAATCACGAATAGTGCCTGCCGCCGCTCTGTACACGTCAATGATTCGCATGGTGGGTATAGTTCAGTTGGTTAGAACGCCAGATTGTGGTTCTGGAGGTCGTGGGTTCGAGCCCCACTATCCACCCCATTTTTTGTTTCTTCCCCTCCTCCCTACCCACTCAACCCCTCTGCGACGCGCTTAATTTCTCCGTCTTCAATGGGCCTCACCATTTCCCGCAAAAGCTGCCCCTGGGGCAGGCGGGCGTCTGGTTCCAGTTCCAGCAATGGCACAAAGGCGAAGGGGCGTTCTGACAAATACTTGTGAGGAATCGTGAGAAGATCGTCCTCCCACTGCCGCTGTCCGTAAAGCAGGATATCCAGATCAATCACCCTCGGCCCCCAGCGATAGGTTTCCACCCGCCCCAGTTCGCCCTCCAGTTGCTTCAAATAAACTAACAGGTCCGGCGGTTCCAAGCTCGTTTGCAGACGGAATACTGCATTGAGAAACGGCGGCTGATCTTCCTCGCCCCAGGGTTCCGTGATGTAAAGGGAGGACCTGACCACACCCCGGATCTGAGGATGGCTTCTTAGTGCGTCCTCGGCTTTTCTGATTACGGCCTCAACCGCAATCATCCCCACGGAATTTCCGCCCACTCCAATAAAGATTCCCTCGTCCATGAGCCTGACAGAATCCGGCCGCACGGTCGGCTGTCAAGTCACACCCGATTTTCCGTTCTTGCCACCCCGAGTTCCTTTGCTCATGCAATCGCTTCCATGTTGCATCATTTACCGAATCCTCGTCCCCGCCGTGCCATCGCGATCTTGCTGGCTCTGATGGTCATCGTGACCGCACTTGCCATTGGCGACAAACATACCCTCCTTCAGTGCCAACGGCTGACGCTGTTGCTCACCGCAGCAGGAGCCCTGGTATTTATGCCGCGAACCGGTGAGGGCTGGAAGCGATTTCTTTGGGGCTCAGTCCTTCTCGTGCTATCCGTCGTGGGCGGCCTTTTGCTTCAAACGGATTCAAGTCAGGTCTTCAATGCCGCGCTCCACTATGGGATGCCTGTCATCATTTTCATCCCGGCACTTTTGTTCGCAAGCTCCCCTGGTTTCGCCTTGTTCCATCGCGATCAAGCCTCGCGGAAAAACCGTTCCACGGGCGTTCTCTGGTTGTTTGCGCTGGTCTGCATGACTGTGATTTCGGGTTTCGCCGGCAGGTTTCCACAACTCACTATGGAGGCCCTTACCGAGGAAATCTTTCTGTACGCATCTCTGTTTATGCTGATGCCCCTGGTTCTCCTTCAGGCCTCGCCCCGCGCGATTCGAGTGACTCTCATATCCATCGGGGCATTGCTGATTCTAGTCCTCATCAGCATGACCCTCATCGTAGCGTCCGCTGCCGCTGGGGGATATAATGCACGCGAAGCTCTTGCCGGGCGCGGATGGATCATTGTCGAACTCGAAGATCCCGCAGCTCCCTGGCGCATCCTCTTCCCGTTCACACATCATAACCGCACCGCTTACTTTTGTGTTATTGCCTGCTTTGCTTCCCTCACACAACTCAACCGATCGGCAACCGTGCGACTTGGTTGCATCGCCACGGCGATCCTTTCGCTGGTTATGCTCGGCTTCACGGCCACCCGCGGTGCCGCCATCGGGGTTGCCGCCGGGCTCGTCGTCATGTTGGTCCTCGCCTTCGCATCCGGACTCCGATGGCGCTGGAGCTACATCCCCACCTTTATTGCTGTTCTCGTTGCGCTGTGGCTATTGCTGCCTCCCGGCCATCGGGACCAGTTTCTGCAAATTGCCTCGTCACACAGCTATGTTCCCGGACCCACCACATCCATCGGAGCGCGCCTCGCCTTCTGGCCACACGTTATGGAAATGGTGCGCCTGCATCCCTTTACGGGCGTCGGTTATGGCTATGAGTCTTTCGAACGATACGCACAGGGCCACTATGGCGACATCCTTGCCACCATGTCCGGCCTGAGCCACGCCCATAATACCTATCTCGAAACGGCCGCCGAGTCGGGAATCCTCGCGGCCATATTGCTTCTCGGATTCACGATTACCCGGATCATCGCCCTCATGCTTCAGACGTTCCGCGTGCGAAAAATGCGCCACCCTGTGGGCGTTGCCATGGTCGCATGGGTCGGGCTGGAGGTCGCCCTTCAGGTTTACGGCCTCAGCAATTACGCCCTCCGCCGCAATATGGGCATTCTGACCTATGGTGTCTGGGGCATCTCGGCCACCATGATTCTGTATGCAGCATCCCTGACTGGCAGAGAACCGTCCACGCCACCAAACGAAATCAACGCCGAAGAATCGATCGCAACGCCGCGTTAACTTTTTCCGGTGCCTCCATCGGGGTGAGATGCCCAGCTCCGTCGACCACCACCAACGTGGCTGAGGGAATGGCGTTCTTCATGAGCTCGCCCACATCGGGCGGCGAAACGACATCCTCGGCACCGACGATCACAACCGCAGGAACATCGACACCCTTCAGTAGTTCCATCGATTCCTCTCGACCACCAAGTGCGCCCAATCCCGCGATCATGGTCTCGACCGGCGTAGACCGAGCCATGGCCCGCACCCGCTCCACAATCTCCGGCTGGTTTTTCTTTGTGGTCTCCCCCACCAGCTTATCCACGGCCCACTGAACCAGTACGTCGTTACCCTCCTCGCGAAGTCGGTCAATCTGCGCTTTTCGTCCATCCAGCGCCTGTGGGGGATCTCCCTCCCCGCGCGTATCCACCAATGCGATCCCCGAAACTCGCTCCCGTGCCTGGCGCAATAGCTCGAAAATCACATAGCCCCCCATGGAACACCCGGCAAACGCCGCACTGACCACGCCCACATGATCCATGGTCTCCAGCACATCGGCCGCCCACATCTTCACCGACCACTCATTGTAATCAGCTGCGACTGATTCCCCGAACCCCCGCAAATCCACCAACAGCAAATTGGCCTCAACCGCCAGCGATTCCGCCTGTGCCTTCCACATGTTACGGTTCAACGGGAAAGCATGGATCAATACCAGAGTGGGGGCCTGGGTGCCCGCCTTCGAAATATAATCATGCGCAAGAATCATTGAGTTCAGACCTTTCATTGGGTGATAGTGGCAACGTTCGTGGCAAACAAACTTCTGCCGCCCCGTATAACCAACAAAGTATTCGTACCGGATTTCTCCTCCACAACAAACCTTTTCCCATCGCCGCGAGTTTTATCGGTATCCAACGCATCCACCAAGGAGTTCGTCCCATGAGAACCTCAGATTACGCCTCACCGGCCCGCCGCCATATCTCCATCCAGTGGCTCATTCTTCTGATGCTCCTCGCCATTTCGGCACAATCCCATGCTTTGGGAATCCTCATCCCGCGCGTGGTTACCGACCAGCCAGTTGTTCTGGGAGACGTCGAAGTGCGCGTCGAGATCAACGCTAACATCGCCCTCACCCGCATCGTGCAGGACTTCCGCAACCCCAATCCACGTGATCTCGAAGCCGACTTCTTCTTTCCCGTACCACGAGGCGCCAATGTTACCGACTTCATCCTCATGATGAACGGCAAGCGGGTACCCGGCGAAGTCATCGAACGCGACAAAGCCCGTGCAATTTATGAGGATATAGTTCGCCGCGCCAAAGACCCGGGCCTCCTTGAATGGGTCGATTCCAACATCTTCAAAGTCCGCGTCTATCCCGTCCCGGCCAATGGCACCCAACGCATCGAGCTTGAATTCGCCCAACCCCTCGAAGCCGACCAGGGCCTTTTTCGCTACCTCCTTCCCCTTAAAGCACCGAAAAGTGAGGGCAAGGCAAACAACGAATCTCCGGTGAAGTTTTCCATCGTCATCAATAGCGATGAAGCCGTGGCCAATATCTCCTCGCCTACTCACCCTATCAAGGTCGATACGAACGATCCCCGTAAAGCGAAGATCACCCCGCCCGATGACAAGCTCGCATCCACCGGTGACTTCATTCTCTACTACGGGCGTCCCTCCAGCGATCCCGTGGTCAACATCTTCGCGACCCGAATCCCTCCCGGCGATGGTTATTTTTCTCTCATGATTTCTCCGCCCACAGAAAACTCCCAAACAACCGAGTCAGCCGCATCCGATGTCACCTTCGTCGTGGATACCAGCGGGTCCATGCTGGAGGAAGGGAAGATGGATCAGGCCCGCAAGGCGCTGGTCTACTGCCTCGCGCAACTCAGTCCTGAACAACGATTCAACATCGTGCGCTTTTCCACCGGCGTTGAAAGTTTCCGCAAGGAACTGGTTCCGGCCACGCCTGAGAACATCGCGGAAGCTCGCCAGATGATCGGCACTTTCAAAGCCACCGGCGGCACGAATATCAGCGGTGCTCTGGAAACCGCGCTTGACGCCTCCGGGAACAAAGAAGCCAAGCGCATCCATACCGTTGTGCTTCTCACCGACGGACAGCCCACGGTTGGCATCGCCCAACCGGATCAACTCATCGCAAAGGTCGCCCAACTCAATACGTCTTCCCTGCGCATTTTCACCTTCGGCGTCGGGTTCGATGTGAACACGCGACTCCTCGACGGCCTTGCCGACGAAACCCGCGCCGCCAGCGAATACACAAAGCCCGGGCAGGACATCGAACTCCCCGTCGCCCGCTTCTTCGACAAGATCAACCGTCCCGCCATCACCAACCTGAAGCTCGCCATGCCCTCGGCAGAGACCTACGATCTGTACCCAGCCCAATTGCCCGACCTCTTCTACGGAACGCAGCTAACCGTATTTGGCCGCTACAAAAATGCGGGCCCCACATCCATCATGCTTGAAGGAATGCGTGGCGGCCAGCCGGTAAAATACTCCTTCGAGAAGACCCTCCCCGATTCCCAACCCGAAAACTCCCATGTGGAGAAACTATGGGGAACCCGCAAAATCGGATTCCTTCTCGATGAAATCCGCAAAAACGGCGAGAAGTCGGAAACAAAGGATGAGGTCATTCAGTTGGCGCGGAAGTATGGGGTCGTTACACCTTACACCAGTTACCTTGTGGTGGAGGATGAACCTCAGAGACGCGTCGCCGCTCAGCCAATTCCCGCGTCTGACAATTCGGTTTTCTACAGGAGCAGCTATAAAACGTCCACCCGCGCAGCCGCCCCGGCCAGCAGCATGGCCGGACTCCAATCCAGCAGCGGCGAGTCAGCTGTTCGCACGGCGCAGGCGCTCCGATCCATGAAAGAAGTAACGGTCAACGAAATGAGGACGGACAAAGATGATTCTGTCGTATCCCTGCAAACCATCTCAGGTCATAGCTTTGTCCTGAAAGATGGAGTCTGGACGGACACCTCCCTGGATGAGTCCCCTGCCGATGTGCTTCCAGAGGTTAAGATCAAGTACCTCAGCAATGCATGGTTCGCTGCGGCTCGGATTAACCACAGTTTAAAGGAAATTTTTACGCTGGGTGATAAAATCCGGATCAAACTTCCCAAATGCGTTGTCACAGTTGGAGATCAAGGCGAATCCGACCTCTCGACCCTGAGCGAAAACCTCCTGAAACCAACGCCATAAAAAAATAAAAAAAAACGGGAACCTTTTCGGGAACCCCACAGTCATACTCATACGTAACAAGAACCACAATGACCGCAAGGTCCCCTAAAATCGATAACTCAGCCGCTGTCTTCGGACAGTTTCCATAACCTCCTAACCTCAAGATAAGGCCTCCGGCACCGGCCGGAGGTCTTTTCTTTGCCCGGAAGCGATTTGCTGGTAACAAACATCTTGAACTTTACAGGCTCACCTTACACGCAAGCCATGAACGTTGACTTCGGTTTCCCCCTCACCGGGATAACACATTCCCAAAGGAATTCACCGTGCGCGTAGCACTCGTTCACGATTGGCTCAATGGCATGCGAGGGGGCGAGAAGGTATTCGAGGTTCTGTGCGAGCTTTATCCCGACGCAGACGTACACACGCTCTTTTATGAGTCAGAGAAAGTTTCCCCTCTTATCCGCGCCATGCGCGTTATTGAGCACCCCCTCCCCCGCCACTTTACTGCGCTTCGTAAGCGCTATCGCTACATGCTCCCCTTTCTCCCCAAGATGGCAGAGTCCCTGCCCATAAAAGGGTATGACCTGATTATCTCAACAAGTCACTGCGTTGCCAAAGGGATCATCGCCACCCCGGCTGACACCCCCCACATCTGTTATTGTTTCACACCCATGCGCTACATCTGGGAAAAATACGACGATTACTTCGGAGAAAAACGCGGCCTCGTCGCGCGTCTCCTGCCTCATCTTCGCAAAGCGTTGCAAGAATGGGACGTGAGCAGCGCAAACCGGGTCACACATTTCCTCACCAGTTCCCACTTTGTCCGGGGGCGCATCCGCGAACATTATCTGCGCGAGGCCCAGGTCATCCCGGCTCCGGTGGATTATCAGCCCTTCGCTTCCGCCGAACGCGATCCCCGAGAATTCTTTCTCGTGGTATCGGCACTGGAACCCTATAAACGCGTGGACGTCGCCGTTGAGGCTTTCCGCAAACTGGGGCTCCCCCTGAAAATCGCCGGCAGCGGGTCTCTGGCCGACAAGCTAAAGGCCGGTGCCCCGCCCAACGTGGAGTTTCTTGGATGGGTCAGCGACGCAGAGCTGATTGGCTTGTACTCCACGGCCCGCGCGGTTATCTTCCCCTCCGATGAGGACTTCGGTATTGTGCCTCTGGAAGCCGCCGCCGCTGGATGCCCTGTCATCGCCTTTGAGGGAGGCGGAGCGCTGGAAACCGTGGTTGATCAGGAGACGGGGATATTCTTCTCCAAGCAAACTCCAGAGAGTTTAATCGAAGCCATAGAATGCTTTAATCCCGACGAATTTCCCTGCGAGACCCTTCGCGAACATGCCGAAATCTTCGACCGCGAAAATTTCAAGCGAAGGCTCGGAGCCGCCATAACGCGCCTCGCCCTCGGCCCCACCAGTCCGACCGGCTCGATGGTAAGTATTGCTGTGCCTACGGCAGCAACCTCCTCTTAGCTTCAACCGCCTGAAAAAATGCTGACTCAGTTCAAGCGTTAGGTCCCTTCCGGTCGATCGGACAGAACCGATACTTCTCCTCCGTTTTAGATCATCGGCACGATTTCTACTTGATTCGAAATTCCTTGCACCATCTCGAAAATACTCCCATTTTTCAGCCTGATCTCTGATATAATTTATTTCCATAATTTATAAGGAGTTAAGCGGCATGAAGAAACATTTTGCCTTCACACTTATCGAGTTGCTCATCGTTGTCGCGATCATCGCGATTCTTGCTGCCATCGCGGTTCCTAACTTCCTTGAAGCTCAGACGC
This sequence comes from candidate division BRC1 bacterium HGW-BRC1-1, assembly GCA_002842095.1. Lineage (GTDB taxonomy): Bacteria > Sumerlaeota > Sumerlaeia > Sumerlaeales > Sumerlaeaceae > HGW-BRC1-1. The sequence continues at coordinate 169,519 of PHCB01000008.1, read as the reverse complement.
GGTCGAAAGTGTCACGCACCCGTGCAGACATGCGATCAGTGGCGGTTGCGATCGAGTCTTATGCGGTCGATCATTCGAAATACCCGTGGCCCTCACGCGCTCCGAATCCTGGTTTCGCTCTTCCAACAGGAGGCTACATCGGCAGCGTTTTCCTCTCCGGAATGACCACGCCATTATCATATTTAACAAGTCTCCCCAAAGACCCCTTTGGCGGCAAGAAGATGGCCGACGACCCTTACCACGGAGCGGGATTTAATACCACCTTCGAATACTGGTACTGGACCCAGGCTTATGTGGAAGTCCAAACTTGGAGCACCCCGGGTTGGTGGAACACACCACTGGGGCCGGGCTACGACACTAACAGTGCAAAATGGATCCTTATGAGCCAAGGTCCGGATTTGCATTGGTCCCATTCCAATGTTTCCGGCGCCCCCGCAGGGTTTACCGCCGTTGCGGAAGTAGACAATCCCAACAAATGGGCCTACGATTCAACCAACGGTACTCTCTCTTGGGGAAATATCATTCGGTTTGGTCCCTGAGAAAAAACGGGCCACCGATTAAACGGATGCGTCTCACGGCACATCCTCATTTTTATTTATGGTATAGCTGATCATCCGCCCATGACGAAACCTTCTTCCACTTTCAATGTTTGCGACCCTCACCGCTCCGATTGGCTGACTTTACTGGGGCTCGATCTTCGTTGTCCAAAAAGTTTTGAGACCCGCGTTCTCAGTCACGAGATTCTGGCCGACCATCATCGCACACATCTTTCCTATATCACTGAAGATGAAAGCCGCACCGACGCCTATCTTCTCGAACCGTCGGGACCTCCACCTGCCACAGGACTCCCCGCTGCTGTGGTTTTCCACGCCACAACTGACAACCATATAAAACAACCGGTGGGTCTGGCAGACAAACCATCCCGCCACATCGGGTTGGAACTCGTTCGCCGCGGCTGGTTTGTCATCTGCCCGCGCAACTTCATTTACGGCTATCAGGGTCTGAGCTGGAATGATGCCGTGGCTGAATTGTCCCGACGCCACCCTCGCCTTACCGGCATGGGCAAAATGCTTTGGGATGGCATGCGAGCAGTGGACTTCCTCGAATCTCGAGCCGATGTCGATCCCACCAAAATCGCCTGTATCGGACACTCGCTCGGTGCCAAAGAAGCATTGTATCTATCCGCCCTGGACCCAAGGGTTCGCGCCGCTGTAGCCAGCGAGGGAGGCGTCGGACTGACGCTGTCGAACTGGGACGCCCCCTGGTACTGGGGCGCTCGCCAAGATAGCCTTTCGGACCGCGACCACGATGAACTCATTGCCTTGACCGCCCCCAGAGCCCTTATGGTTATTGGTGGGGGCGACGCCGATGGGGAGCATAGTCATCGCGTCATCGAAGCAGGGCGGATCTCGTCGGGCACGACACCAGAAGAATCCCTCAGACTCCTGATCCATCAGGAAGGACACGACTTTCCTGATAAAGTACGGGAAGAAACCTACGACTGGATGGAGAAAATGATCTCCATGGGCAACACGACCTGAAATCCATCTTGCGCATGATTGTCCGAGGACCGAAGAATCATCATATATCATACCGGGAGTTTTCACCATGAGACGTTCTCAAAGCTTCAAACAGTTCTCACTTCGGGCAATTGCGATACTTGCCTTCTCACTTATCTCCACTTTCGCCCTGGCTGCTCCTGCCGGAGCCCAGTGGAAATGGTCTGGTGAAATCTCCAAAAATCTTGCCACCCCCCGCATCACCGGCAAAACTACTGGAACTCGCGAAAAAATTCGCATGACAGCCATCAAAGAATTTCCAGAGGGGACCACCGTTGCGTTAGAATCGAGGAACTTTGGTCTGGTCGATTCTGTCGCTTATTCGCTCCCCCGACCGAAGCGCGACTCCTATGTGCACGTTAAATTTTACCGGGATAACGGAAGCACCGCCGCTCTTTTTTCTTGGAGCGGACTCGTGAGGCCTTCCGGTTTGGCGCTCATCGATTACAAGGGTCAGCCCGGTTATGAAGCTCCCCCCGATTTCGAAGACTATTGGGATCGAGCCAAAAAAGAACTGGCAGCAGTTACACAGGAGCCGGATATCACCCGTCAGCCCGACAAAGATACAACGAGCGGACTGCTCTATCGGGTGGACCTCCCGACCGTCGAAGAGACCACGGTAGTGGCGTGGCTCTTTGTGCCGCGCAAGGCATATGACTCAGAAGGAACGGTGAAAGCTAAATATCCCGCGGTTGTTTTGGTGCCTGGTTATGGTGGCGCCATGGTCCCAATCGACCGCACGTGGGACGGCTACATAACCCTTTCGGTTAATCCTCGAAGCCACGGAGCCTCAAGCGAATATTGGAAAGCTCCGGTGACCCATCTTGCATACAGAATCGATGAACCGGAGAGGTATTATTATCGTCAAGCCATGCTCGACTGCTTGCGAGGCGCGCAATTTCTATTCGACCGTCCCGAAGTCGACCCAAAACGCGTGGGCAGTGAAGGTGGCAGCCAGGGCGGGTTATTTGCCATATCAACAGCCGCTCTTGAGCCACGGATATCTTGTGTGGTGAGCAATATCACAAGCTGGTGTGCTTTTGCTGACCGTCAATATCTCGCTTACACTGGAACGCAGAGGACAGTTAACAGCCTGCTTGAAAAAGCGGATGGCACTACCAGCGAGCCGCTGCTGCATCGATCCCTCGTGATGACCGATGCCGCCAATCTTGCCACGTTGATAAAGTGCCCGGTGCAGATTAACATGGGCGGAATCGACATGATCTGCCCATGGCCTACGGGTATCGTTTTATACAATCGACTGCCCAAGGGGGTCATCAAAGAATATAATATCTCCCCCGAAGCGGCGCATAGCAATAGCCCAAAAATGAAAAATGATGCCAGGAGATGGCAACGTCGTTTCCTGAAACCATGAATTCTGTTTATACCATCCGTTGACTTTCAGAAAATGCCATCACCCACTTCGAATTCATGAATAAGCTCCACGATTTCTTTCGCACCGACAAGTTCGCCACGGGCATAGGCATTGAGCTTCTCGATGTCGCGGATGGCCACGCGACAGCCATATTGCGAACCACCCCCGACCATCATAACGCTGCCGGCGTTGTTCAGGGAGGCGCGATCTTTACCCTGGCCGATTATGCCTTTGCCGCTGCTTCAAACTCCCGGGGCCGATTGGCCACCGGCATTCACGTCAGTATTTCTTACATGAAAGCCGTCAAGAGTGGCGTGCTCACGGCCCGTGCGGAAGAAGTGCGCTGCGGTAAAACAACCGGAACCTATCTGGTTCACGTGACCAACGAGGCCGGCGATGAAATCGCGCTTTTCCAGGGAACGGCTTTTCGTTTGGATCAGGAAGTTCCCCCCCAGTAAAATAGAGAGTCATGACCCACAATTTTTATTGATTCTTTACCGATGTCAGGGTTCACTGGGACGATGGGAATTTAGGCCTACTAACATAATATTTCTTGCCGTCCCATTTTCGCCGCCGCTCTACTCTTCCCGAGTGGATCAAAAAGGCGCAATCACTCCCTGACTCGGGTTGATCCGAACCTAAAAATGGTTCGTGCTCTTTTTATCCCCTTAAACCTTCACCGGACTTTTCAGATAATCGTTAGTCGGGCAAATATGTGAACAGGGCAGGCACCTTACATGGCCTCAATCGTTATAGTTGACGATGAAATTGCGGTTCGAAACCTGATCACGAAAGTTCTCACCATGGGTGGACACGAGGTTCGTTCAGCCGGTTCCCTGGAAGAATTTCGCTCCATTCTTGAAGCCGTCAATGTCGAGATTGTGCTGCTGGATGTTCACCTTCCTGATGGACGCGGTGACGAAGCGGTGCCTGATCTGCTGGCCCGCGATGCCCATCTGCGAGTCATCATGATTACCGGTGACTCCTCTCTCGAAACAGTCGAGTCTGCCATTCGCAACGGGGCCTTTGACTACCTCACCAAACCCTTCAATACCGAGGCGCTCCGCCATGTGGTTTCGCAGGCAGGAGCAGATCGCCTGCGCGCCATTACGCAATCCGTAGACGAGCGCAATCCAGTTCGCAGCGTCACCTCGCAACGCCGCCTGGCGGGTTTCTCGCGGCAGGTTTGCTCGGTTAATCTGGCTATTGATCGCATGGCGAAGTTGCCCGACACCCCCGTGCTCATCGAAGGCGAAAGCGGGACCGGTAAAGAGATGGCCGCCCGGGCGGTTCATGAATTGAGCGAACGCAGCAAGATGCCATTCGTTACCGTAAACTGCGCTGCGATCCCCAAGCCCGTCATGGATGGAGAGTTGTTCGGGCACGAACACGGTGCCCAGGCAGCGCATCCCGAAACGCGCAAAGGCTACCTTGAGTTGGCCGACGGTGGCACGCTTTTCCTCGATGAGCTTAACGAGATGCCCGAACATCTACAAGACAAACTGGCCGCCGCCATGACCGACGGAGTGGTTATTCGTTTGGGCGCCCAGTGTGCCAGACCCATAAACGTGCGGGTGCTTGCAGCGATTAATACCGGAACACGAAATTCTGAAGATGGTAACGGACTGACCATGGCCATCAAAAACCACTTCGCCGACAACAATATCGCCATGCCCCCATTGCGCAAACATCCCGATGACATTGAGCATCTGGCCTACATTTTTCTGCGCGAGAAGAGCCTGGAACTGAACAAGAAAGTTTACGGGTTCACCGACGGAATTCTCAATTTTTTCCGTGATTATTCCTGGCCGGGCAACGTTCGCGAATTGAAAAACGTTGTTGAGCGCCTGGTCATGCTGACCTCGCCCGGCGCTGCGATGATCGACGAAGAATGCCTGCAGAGTTTTTGCTTCCAGACCGGCAATGACTTGGAATTAAACCCCGCCTTACAAAACGGTGGCGGTGGAAATCGTCGAGTCGCACTGCGAGATTTTGGAGGAGACCACGACGAGCTGATTCCCCTGGAGGAAAGCGAGCGGAATTATCTCCGCAAGGCCCTGCAAATTCTCGATTTTAACAAAACCCAATGCGCTGCCCAACTGGGTATCTCGCGTAGCACGTTGCAGCGGAAAATCCGCCAATACGGTCTGGAATAATCCTCCGGCGGATATAAGCCAGTATTACTGGGTTTTGAGTTGCAGGGCAAGAACCCATCGGGCATGAGTTGAGTCTATGACTACAAGCATGTCATTCGCTCACAGAAAGTGCCTCCAATGACCACAGTCGCCATGTTATTGGCGGGCGGCCAAGGCTCCCGCCTGTCAATTCTATCCCAGCGCCGCGCCAAACCTGCCGTTCCTTTCGGTGGTGCTTACCGCATCATCGACTTTACGCTGAGCAATGCCATGCACGCGGGCATTCCCTATATCGGCATTTGTACCCAATACAAGCCGGCGTCGCTGATGGACCACATAGGAAGTGGCGAATGGTGGGGCTTCACCGGGCGCAGTCGCATGTGCCGCATTCTCCCCCCTTACACCGGCGAGATTGACAGCGATTGGTATGCAGGCACCGCCGATGCAGTCTGGCAGAACCGTCAGTTCATAAACCGGTTTCAACCCGATCTGGTCGTGGTGCTCTCCGGTGATCATATCTATAAGATGAATTATCAGAAAATGATCGACCTCCATCGGGCGAGAAAAGCCGATGTCACACTGGCTGTGCAACAGGTACCCTGGGAGGAAACCTCGCGATTTGGTGTGGTGCAACTCGACGAAGACAGCCGGGTGAAACGCTTTCAGGAAAAACCCAAGCAGGACCCCATTTCGAACCTCGGCTCTCTAGGCGTATACGTCTTCGATGCAGAAGTTTTATTGCGTCGGTTGGCAGAGGACGCCGCCGACCCCGGCAGCAATCACGATTTCGGAAAAAATATAATCCCCGCCATGATCGCTCAGGACAAGGTCTACGGTTACGAGTTCGACGGCTATTGGCGCGATGTGGGAACCATCAGTTCGCTGATGGACACCAATATGGAGACGCTGGACCCGGCCTCGGGCCTTGATCTCGCAGCGTGGCAATTGCGGACTAACTATTTTGAGCCCAACGCCCGCAACGAGGTGCCCGCCATGATGGGACCCGCGGCCTCGGTGAGCAATAGTCACGTCCCGCGCGGTTGCGTGGTTCACGGGCACGTGGAAAACAGCATTCTTTTCCCGGGTGTGCGTGTAGGCAAGGGCGCTGAAATTCGCAACTCCATCATTATGAACAACACGTTTATCGCAGAAAATGTGACCATCGAAAATACAATCATCGACAAGGCATGCCTCATAGATCGTGGCTCGCAAATCGGCATTGGCCCGATCGTAGTGAACCACGAGCACCCCACCATCCTCGACACAGGGATAACGGTTATGGGCAAGGGTGTCAAGCTACCCCCCGGCACCAAGGTGGGGCGCAACGTGCTCATTTTCCCCGACGTGGGACCAACCGATTTGCCCGGTAGCGAAATTGCCGGTGGTCAGACAATCAACCTGAAACCAGAATTTCGACACAACGAAGCGTGACGGAAAGGACTTTGAAAAGTATGTTGAGGCGCGCAAGTGAGATATTAAGAATGGCCCTGGCTCCCACAGTGATTTTACTGTCCCTCGGAGCAAGTCAACCGGCCTACAGTGAAGTGATGCGTTCCGGTTATTTTGAAGGGGCCGACCTTCGTCCGCTGGTGGGCGATGATGTCCGTTTACCCGAACAGCAACCGGCCATCGTCTTCGTTTTCTCACCCGAAGGTCCTGCCCTCGATTCCCTTTCCAAGTTCAACACTTGGGCTGCCTCAGCCCCCGCGAATGTTTCACGATTCGCTCTGGCCAGCACAACGAATCAGGCATCCCGCGCAGCCATTGAAGAGGTTTTATTTCAACGAGGCATAAAGGTGCCGGTGTATCTGACCCAAACCGATTTCCTGTCGGGAAAAAACCAGCGTATTCTTTCGCTGGTCGGAGGGCAAACCAAAGAACTGGCTGATTTGGAGCCTGCAACCCTGAACGGAGCAACCGGGACTACCCCGACTGGAAGCGTGAATCCTCCGGCAGTCGCCAGCACTCCTCCGCCGGCGACCAACCTCATGCCCCCTGCGGGGACGATCCAACCGTCGGACAACGTCAGCACCCAGACACTGTTCCCCATGACGATCCCTGAAAGCCCGGAAACAATAACCACAGCAACAGCAGATCTCACTACGTCTCAATCCGCATCAACGGACAATATAACGACCCCCGTGGTAAGAGGGGCTCCTTATGCCAATGACCGTTATAAATTCCGCATCGTATTCCCCGAGGGATGGGATTATGAAGAGGTCAGCAGTGGCGATGGAGCGAAGGCAATTGTTCCCTCCCAAGAGATGACGACAGACATGCGCGCCTATGCGGTGCGCAGAAGCTCATCCAGAGAAACCCCTGCGGGAGCAGCCGAAGGTTACTTCGAGAATTTCCGTGAGCGCATGGGCAACCGCGGACTCACCGATATTGTTGTAACTGGACGCTATGAATTGGCCGACCGCGAATTTGTGGGGCGAGAATACGAGTACAAATTCACGCAACCGGGTCCGGGAGAATTCACCATGGATGAAACCCGTGCCGGACGCGGACGTATCCAGATATTTGCGTCGGGTGGCGTCTTCAAGGTCGCTCTGGTTGAAGGACCGGTCTACGAGTTCGATGCCAATTCAACGGCTGCTAATGCCTTCATGGAGACGTTCCATCCCTACTGACGCGTCTTAGTTCAAATCGCGCCGGATGAAGACGAAGTAGCTCAAGGCAATGAACCCCAGAATTGCCACAACACTGGTGCCGGTGAGCATGTGAATGCTGTGCTGATTAAACATTTCGTACATGCCGCCGGCTTTGTCGTTGGCCACTTTCATGGCGGCATCGTAGTAATTTAAGAACAGCCAGTCAGCCAGTTCGAAACGTCCGAACCGAATGAACTCCTTTACCGGCTGCAGCGTGAGCCACATGCCGGCGGCAACACCCACCGACGTGGCGACGTTGGCCGAGAGAACAGAAATGCAGAAGCCGAAGCACATGGTTGCCAGTTGGGGAAGCAGACTGAGACTCATGGCCGCAAGGAACAGCCTCACCTGTTCCATGGCGCCGGGAATCTGCACGCTTTCATCGAAGGCGGTTTTGAGGGGGTAGCCCGAGGCAATCGGCAAAGCTGCCAGGGCGTTCACGGCCAAGAGCAGGATGGTATAGGTGGCTCCCATCAGCAGCTTCGACGTGAGAAAATCCCACCGGGTGATGGGCCGCACAAGAAGCGTACGCACCGTTCCCCGCGTGCTCTCCCCCGCCACAAGCATGGCGCCAAAGATGACCGAGAAGACTGGCACAATAACGGTGGCCGCCACGTTCATCGAGGTCGTGAAATACACGGCGGCCGTCATCTGGCCGGGCGAACCGCCCTCCATTACGCTCTGGCGCGCCACAAGTGCCATCAACGCACTGGCAGCGAGGCCAAGCCATGGGAATTTTGTCCGCCAGGTCTTGGCCATCTCGGTGAGGTATAAACGCAGGACGCGGCCGAACATAGTGTTCGCATTGGAGGAAGTCTCAGCCCGATTTGTAAAGCCCGAAAACGCCCCGCATCGATTCATAAATCGTAAGCCGTGCCTTCGCCCTTGAGTCAGCCGTCACAATATCCTTCATTGATTGCATGAACGAGACCCTTTCGGCTTCCACAGCCCCGTTAATTCTGCCTGCTCAGACACGCGCCTTGCGGCTTCGTGTGCCTCCGGCCGCCGACAGAGCATGGTGCGAAGATGTGATGGAAGCCATCTCCGACGCCGGATTCAACGCCGTAATCATCGATGCGTTCTTCGGTGGTCTCTCGCTCGCCCGCAGATCGCCCCAGGCCATGCGTGTGCTGGGCCGCATCTCCAGGCCCGACGATCTCATGAGCTGCCTTTGCGAGGCAGCCGAATCCAACGATCTGTTCATCTACGCAGGCATGGACCTGCTTTATCTGGGTGTTACCGGGCGTTATCCACGTTCCCCTCTTGTGGACAACAAAAAGCTGATAGCCCGAAATGAGCGGCGGGTGCCGCTCACGCTTCCCGACTCAAGCGACGATCATCCCAATTATCTGTGTCCGGCAAAAGAGGAAGTATGGCACATGCTCGGCAACCTTGCCGCGGAATTGGCCGCGGCTTATCCCATTGAGGGATTTTTCTTTGACCACATTGCGCTGCCACACGACCTCAAATGCGATTGTACAAAATGTGAGACCAACCCGACCCCGACCACCATCGATTTACCTGTTGGTGAGGAGGCTGGCGAAAACCAACTGCCGCCCATTCCCGCATCCGATTATGCGGATGTTACCTCGCGCATGCTGTACACAATCCGCCTCCACATTCAGCAAGTCCGGCGAAGTGTCATCATTTGCGGGCACCTGCCCCTCCACATCGATATGGAGGAAGACCCGGTTGTTGAAGGTCTTCTCGATCTCCGGGCGTACTCCGAGGCCGAATTCGACACGCAAAAGCTAAGCGATCTTCCACCGCAAATTCTTTTCGAAAACACGGACCAAGCACCCAACGAACAGAGAAAGCCGGCGCTGGAAGATTGGTGTTGGGGAACCATCTGGACTCCAACCGCAGAGCAGTTAGACAAAATGGAGATTCCCGAATTTGCAGGCGCGGATAGGGATCCTGTCCCCCTGCCGGTGGAAACCCAACTTCTTCCCCTCGCGTTGTTTTTGATGGATGCCCTGACTGCCAACGATGATTTGCCCCAGTCTCACCGAACCAAAATTTCTCAGGTGGCCACCGACTTGCGCACAAGTGGCAGACCGAGAACAAAGGTACGCGGTGAGAAATCTCCCGAGGGTCCTCCGCGGTGGAACCCCTGGTCGCTGCTCCCGTCGCTGCCATGGTTCGACGAAACCGTGGAGGAATTGAAGCGGGCCTTGAATGAGGAGGCTGATATGAATCCGACGGTTAAGGCGCTTCTCATCCGCACGATAGCCGTGCTGCGACTGCTTGAGCGCTCCTAGACGGACCGGCGCTCTAACAGCTTAAGCAGTTGCTCGTGAGTGAAGATGGATACCAGCGCCAGCCCGACAATGACCAGCCCGACCATCCCCAAGCCAAAGTGCCCCGCCAGCAAACCCGCGACCGCCGGAAACAGCGCAGCTCCCAGTACCGCAAACGCCACCTGAATGCCCACCGCGGCCGGAGCTAACCGCTCCCCCACCCGTTCCGGTGTGTGCGACATCAGCAACGGGTAGAGGACCGAAAGTCCCAATCCGATCAACAGCACTCCATAAGGTGCATAAGGTAAGGGCGCAAAAGCGAAGATGAGAGTCCCCGCGAGAACTCCCAGCAAGCAGACCCGCAGCACCCGAACAGCGCCCATGCGCTCGGCCCACGCACCAAGGAAAAACCGCCCAAACGCGGCCATGGCCCAGTGGGCCGTTGTCCATTGTCCCGCAGCCGCTGTGGAGAGGTGATGGTGTTCCTTCATAACGGTGAAAATCCATTGCCCGGCGGTCGCCTCCAATGCGCAGGCAAAAAGGAAGACCAATGCCTGCCACAAAACCACGGGCGAATGCAGCGCCTCCCAGGTTCCCGCATTGTTGGGTGAGGCGGCGACCTCTTCCTCGGTGGAAGATTTATCGTTCCACGAGCGACGGGTTACGAAGAAGGTCATCATCAACGCGCTCAGCAGAAATGCGATGATGAGGTAACCGCTGCGAAAGGTGGCACCGCGCACCATGACGGTGGTCATGATGGCCGGTCCGCTGGCAGCTCCCACCATGTAAAAGCCATGCAACCAGCTCATGTGACGCATCGAAAAATGCATGGCGGCGTAATGGTTCAGAGCCGTGTCGATGGCTCCCGACCCCAAACCGATGCATGCCGCGCAAAACAAAAACGAAATCCATGAGTCGAAGAAACCATAGCCGCACAACCCCGCCACCACCATGCCTGTGCTTGCAGCGAGCAATCCCCCGACGCCGAAGTGCCCCATGAGGCGCGGCGTGATGAAACTCGACGCCATATAAAACAGCGCCGCCACGGCCACCAGCAAACCGAGTCCGGCCTGGGGCAGACCGAAGTGCTCGCGTATCGACGGCCACGCGACTCCGTTCACAGCATCGGGCAGTCCGAGACTGACGAACGCCGCGTAGGCAATGACGAGCAGGGCAAGAGGGGCGCGTTTCAATTCGATGATCAATCCTGCTAACTTTTTTTTGGGGGATGTTGCTGAAAAAATCGTTCGGGGCCAGGTAGGCGATTTTTCTCGAAAGTTTCGATTTTAGCCATGAGCCATGTCGTCGGACCGAATCGAACTTACAACATTGGAGATTCAAGCATGTCGGATAATATTCGTAATCGCAGTGGATGGACCGTTGTTGCAGCAGCCTTCAGTCTGAACCTGGTATTCGGCGTGCTCTATGCATGGAGCGTCATCGGCAAGGCGCTGGTTAAGGATCTCGAATGGAGCAGAACCGACGCGGCTCTACCTTTCACAGTCTCCAGTGTGGCCTTTGCCATCACCATGATTTTTGCAGGGCGCCTGCAGGACAAAGCCGGCCCGCGCATAACCATTATTCTCGGCGGCATCATGCTTGGTCTCGGCCTCGCCCTCTCGGGTCTCGCCCTGACCCCCATGATGCTTCTCGTTACCTTCGGCATCATTGGTGGCATGGGCATCGGCCTGGGTTACTCTGCCACCACTCCTCCGGCGCTCAAATGGTTTCCGCCCACCAAGAAGGGGCTCATCGCTGGACTCGTAGTTTCCGGCGTTGGACTGGCCCCCGTATACATCTCCCCCCTCACCGCCTGGCTTCTGAAAATTGGGGGCATCAGCAAAACGTTCTTTGTCCTCGGTGTTGGCACACTGGTTATCGTGCTGTGTCTTTCACTTTTGCTAAAGAACCCACCGCCGGGTTTCGCGCTGAAAACCCCGCAAGCAACCGCATCAGGCGCGCCCGCCATTTCTGCGCGACGCGATGTGGACTGGTCTGAAATGATCGGCAGCCCCCAGTTCTGGCTGCTTTGGCTTACCATGGCGCTTACCGCATCCGCCGGATTGATGGTCATCGCCCACCTGGCCACCATCGCAGATAAACAAGCCGCCATGAAATGGGGCTTCATGGCGGTCGCTATGCTTGCGTTGTTCAACTCTTCAGGCCGTTTGGTGGCGGGATTCTTCTCCGACAAATTAGGTCGCTCGCGCACCATGGTGCTCTTCTTCGTGCTGCAAGCCGTGAACATGTTCTTGTTCCGCTATTACACCACACCCAGCCTGCTACTGTTCGGCGCAGCTTTCACGGGCGTATGCTACGGCACCATCTTCCCGCTCTTCCCGGCCACCACCGCCGATTTCTACGGCATGAAAAACCTCGGCGTGAACTACGGTTTCGTCTTCACCGCTTTTGGCGTAGCCGGCACGGTCGGTCCCATCATGGCGGGAAAGATCGCCGACAAGACGGGTTCCTACAACACGGCCTACATCGTCTGCGGCATCATGCTCCTGGTAGGCGCAGGTCTGGCGCTGATGCTACGCACGCCAAAACTGAAAGACCTGCCGTCGTCAGGGAGCTAACCGCTTACCCCTGATTTTCGTCGGACTTATCCGTGCCCGCAGGCGTAGCATCGTCCGCGGGTGCGGGTGCGTCTTCGAGTGGAGAATTATAGCCGGGATCCGGCTCAAACTCTTCTGCGGTGCCCTTCTGCGTCTTGCGCTGTAACTTCTCTTCCTTCTTGCGCTTCTTAGCAAGATCCCGCTGCCGCTTCTCGTGCTGATAGTTAACTCTGGCCAATAACCGTTCCCTTCTGGATGTGATGAAATTCAGGAGGCTGCAAACACCACCCCATTAAACTATTATCAGGAGAAGCCACTGTTCACGCTGGCGCGAGAATCGGGGAGTTTGTATCGAATCAACGCTGCGGACCTATTGCATATTTCATGCGCAGCGAGTATCGCATTGATCACAAAAGGGCGTGATCGCATCGTTGAACGAGGTGCGAACCTGTCCCCCGATTACTGCATCATCGTACCGGATGTCACTTCTGGCGCGGGCTTTTCGGTCTTTGTCGCCGGTCGCTTACTCGGGAGCGCCGATCTGGAGGCATCGGTGGGCAGTGTGGTGATTGTGTGCTCGTCCGCAATCTGCGCTTGGTTTTGCTCGTCCATGTAGACCAGACGGGTCTTGATGCTTTTGGGGCCGACGTCCACCAGCACACAGCCGACCGTTCTGACCTGGCCGTCAGTCGAATACACGTGACTCGAATACGTAAACGCGAGCTTCTCTGCATTCATCGTTAGCGGACCCGCTTCTACACCGCGCTCGCCGTCGGACGATGGCGCTACCATGTAGACCGTACCGAGGCCGTCGGAGACGACCTGATCGTCCCACAGCGAATGCGTCCGTTGGTACACATGATTGTGACCCGACATCGCCAGCGTCACGTGATGCTCGTCGCAAAAATCTTTCCAATGATCGTACCAGGCCGACTTGCCGTTACGCCCGTCGAACCAGTTGTAATGCTGGGCGATGAATATGCGCTTGTACTTACCCTTTTGCTTTTCGATAACGCCCGCCGCCCAGGCCTTTGCTTCAGCCTCAGCTTCGGGGCCGTCCCTCATCGCCTCGGTGTTGAAGGCCATGAAGAGCACGTCGCCGTAGATAAACCAGTAACTCACGCCCTCCTGACCTGCATAGCCGTTCGTCGGATTGTTGTGCGCCACGGCGAAGAATTCGTTGTTGCCGCCGTCCCGTCGCTTCATCCAGTCGTGATTGCCGATCACATCGGCGAACATGTATTTCGAAGAGAACGGCTGTTCGAACAGTTTCTTCCAAAAGGAATAACTCCCGCCCCACGCCACCACATCACCCGTCGAATAAACAAAGTCGACACTCGGCTCAATCTTGATAGCCGCATCAAAAACGGTGTTGAGACGATCCGTCCGTCTGGGAAGAGGCGTATACACGTGCACGTCGCTGAGCCAGAGGAAACTAAACTCACTCGCCCCTGCGGTCTTGAAATGTCGCGCCGGGTCGGTGCTAACGGTGTCGTCGACCGCCACCTTGTACATGTAATCGGTGTCTGGTTTCAGTCCCGTAAGCGTCACGCCGTAGTCGAGGAATTTCGCCTCTTCCTTCCAGTCCTTACTGTCAGAAGTTTTGGAATCAATCCCGTCGAATACCTCGGATCGCTTCGACTTTCCTGCGACCCTCATTGCCTGTGCCCAGGCTGCGTCCGACTTTTGCGTGTAGACGACGGAGCAACTCGTCTCGCCCAGATCCGCATGCCAGCCAATGTTCATCTGCGTCGAGCAATCCTCCGCCGGATTGGCTGTTACCGAACGGACCTCCGCACTCGCGGGAGTCGCGACCATGCACGCCAGAGCGAGCATCACCGATGGAATCGCATTCCGGAACGGGGAAAAAGCTCTGTGCTTCAGTCGCGCCGCACGTAAAAGAGAAAAGGGACCATCTAAATTGAGTTGGGAATTAAGGGTTAGCATGGCCCACGATGGGCCTCCCAAGCTGATCCAAAGTCAATTTGTTTTGACCTCTCCGTCCCAGCGGGCGTGCCCAAGCGGCGACAGGATCAACTAAATCCGCCTCACATACCGGATCTCACGAAGATATATCGATACCTACTTTTTCCCACCACAGAACGCTCTCAACGGGCTGATCGTCTTCTTCCCAGAAAATGTTCATTACCGGTTCAACGTTTACCTGGGCGGCGGCACCCTCCACCCACTGTTTCATCTCTTTCAATGAAACACGAGAAGGTGGCTGGAAATCGGCAGAGCTATAATAATCCAGCATGCAGCGCGCAAACCATGCAACCTCGGGAGCCATGAGGTTGGTTTCGCTCAGGTTAAAACTACACACTAACAAGCGCCCCTTCCCCACCGTGATTTCAAACAGGTAACTGAACCGACGAAAAGTAACCTCAGGTCGGAAATCGGGGATGTTGCGCTTCAGCACGTCCATGCGGTCCCGGGCTAATTTATCGATCCCTTGAATCATGGGAGAGATCGCGGGCATCCCATCGAGATTTACCTTTGTCCCGCCCTCGATTAAACGCGCAAATTGAAAATCAATGGTGCCTTCATGGGGGAATTTATCGGTGAGGGGATGCTTGAAAACGCGCCCACCCAATTGACTGCCACGGTCCCAGATAACGGGTTTGAAATGGTCCCGAACCAACGGAAGCCCTGTCTCCTCCAGTGGCACGGCGGGGTCATAAAGAAAGAGGACTTTCTCCCCACGCTCCAGTCGTGCGAGCATTTCTCCATTGATCTGATGCGTAACCCCGGGTTGCGCCATAAGTTCCTCGGTAGAAATTTCAGCATGGGGGAAACTCCATAATGTCCAGTTGTTGGAACTCAGAGTCTTGCCCTGTGAAGTGAGCCTGGCCTGCAGCGTTTGTCGGACCGGCTTTTCCGTGGGCTGGGCGTTTAAATCCAGAGTAGTCAGAGGGTAAGAACCAACCCGGGCGACATACATATCCTTAAGGGTTAATTGGGTCGGGTCGTCTTTCGCATCCGCCGGTGAAAATTCCACCTCAAGATCCGCATATTGCAAATCTGAGTTAAACTGCGACAAAATCAGTGGCACCTGTACGGTGTCATCAACGCAGAAACACTTTGTGGGCATGTCCGCCAGGAGTGCGACATCGCCATTTATGGCCCGGAAAATTTCTGGAATACCATCGCGCTCTTCGTCGAAGCAATCCACGATGCCATTGGAGTTCTCGTAACGATCGTTGTCGAACAACTGAAGCATTTGATACCCCGTGACAAGCGGGCTCATCCGCAACCGTTCCAATGCTTCCTTCATGCAGATGCCCTTGAAGTGGGCGGCAGCGAGACGAATATCTTCATAATCATCCCACATCCCTTTATCGCGGACCAGTTTCTCCACTTTTGGAAGCCACTTCGGTTGCGGGACGTTTAGGTTCTCGAATTTAGTCTTGAGCCCCTGGATATCGGGTAAACCAACATAATGCAGCACTTCATGGGCGATAACCGGCTTGACCGGCTGGAGGTGGCGCTTGGCCTGAATCCCCTCCCCCTTCCGCGAACTCGATTCCCGGTGATCCTCGGTTCTGCGTACAGAGCCATTGATGTCGAAACAATCGCGGGAATTAAACATGTCGCGATGGACTCCGAAGGGAAAGAAATAGGCGATATGCTGCACGATAAAATCGTTGCCCTCGCGATCAAACTCTCCCCACCCCGAACTGTCGAGGATCAGCGTATGGGGGCTTTCCCGTCGGATTAGGGAAAGGGCCTCGCGAACCGTCTCATTGCCACCGGATTTGTGGATCTCATTGCCCAGACTGAAAGCAAAAACGCTGGGATGTAAAGAAGTTGCCCGAACGGTATCCCGGACAAAATCCATATCGATAAAGATCTCGTGCCCACCACCCCACTTGTGCTGGGGAGCGAACTCAATTTGGTTAAATAAGCCAAGTCGGTCGCACGCAGATAGCCACTTTGCAGGGGGGATTGTTGAGTGCCAGCGCACCAGGTTGAAGCCGAGATCTTTGGCAATGCGAATCTGTCGGTCGTAGAACTCTGCATCAGACAGATTTGAAAGGTTTGCATGATCATGCGCTTTGATCCCGCGGATAAATCCGCGAACAAATAACGGTCGACCATTCACCAAGAGATGGTCCTGAGTGGTGGAAAGCGTACGATAGCCGAAATACTCGACGCGGTCTGATTGACCGCTGTCCCCGACGATCTCCATTAAAAATAAATTGGGTTCCTCGGGTGACCACGGACGGTGTGGCAAACCGACGCCAAGGACTTCACCGTGGGGTGGACAGAATCCTTCGGAAACCAATTCCCCCTGAAACATGATGCGGAATTTTCGGCCGGGAAAATCTTCAAGGAATCGGACGTAAACCTGATTCGCTTCCCTATAACATTGGATAAAAGGCAAAGCAGGATCAGATTGGGGACGGGAATTTGTTGGTGACATGAGACGACCTTTCCGATGAGCGAAATCAAGCCTGACAGGCTCTATCGCGAGCGTTGAAAGCTCCACGTGGTTCCGGCGCGAAGATCAAGGGGATTTCGAGAATGGCAGGTCGATCGTCGGATCGGGAAGTCATGTTCTTCCTCTGATAACCAAAGATTAATCGTTATTTGGAAAGAGGGGTGGTACCCGGTACGGGATTCGAACCCGTGATCTTCGCCGTGAGAGGGCGATGTCCTAAACCGCTAGACGAACCGGGCACACGGTTTGACGCGATGCATTACCCCGTACCACGACAGCTATTCGCGCACTGGGCGGTAGTAGATTTTTGAATGTTATTGCTGGACTTGGTCCTGATTCGGTGTTGTGAAATTGAATCTTGAACTGCTGAGAGGTGAAGCCATCTGTCCGCAGGAATTTGTTGTGCCATCCTCACCCATGAAAGTCAGGGAACTCGGTCCCGTTATCGATGCCAGGAAGAGCTTTAGCCATGATAGGCCGGATCATTGCCGATAAATACGAACTGGTCGAGGTTATCGGCCGGGGTGGCATGGGCACGGTTTTCAAGGCTATCCAGCAGAACCTGAACCGTGAGGTCGCGGTGAAGATTCTGTCGGAGGATCTGGCGTCAAATCCCGATTTCAGCGCGCGGTTTGAGCAGGAAGCCACGGTGGTGGCGCGGCTCAGCCATCCGAATATCGTGGCGGTCATCGACACGATGCCCGTGGACGATACTTTCGCAATCGTCATGGAATTCGTTCAGGGTGAGTCGCTGCAGGTGCGCATCGACCGCGAAGGGTGCCTGATGGAGCGCGACGCCTGCCTGATAGGCGCGCAGGTCGCCCGTGCTCTCGATCACGCCCACGCCCACGGAGTGGTTCACCGCGATGTGAAGCCCGACAACATTCTGGTGATGGCCAACGGCACCGCGAAGATCACCGATTTCGGTATCGCGCGCTTCTCGTCGTCGAAGCTGAAAACTCAAACGGGCATCAGTATGGGAACACCCAAGTTTATGTCGCCAGAACAGGTGACCGGAAAAAACATCGACGGGCAGAGCGACCTGTATTCGCTGGGCGTTTGCCTCTACGCAAGCCTGGCGGGGCGCGTGCCTTTCGATGGCGACAATCCCATCACCATCGCCACGAAACACCTTATCGAAGCGGCGGTGCCACCGTCGGAAATCAACACCATGATTCAGCCCGGCGTGGAGCGTGTCATCATGCGCGCGCTGGAAAAGCAGAAAGAAATGCGCTGGGCCACGGGCAACGAAATGGCCGATGCACTGGAAGATTTGTGGGAACGGCCCCGAACGGTAATCAAGAAGGACGGTGCCCCTCTGCCCGCGCCAAAAGATTCGACACAGCGCATGGCCAGCCAGACGCCCTATCCGATGGTTGACGCGTATGGCCAGCAGGCCGGCAAGACACCGCTCCCAGGCGGTATCCCCACCACCGGGCGACCGGGCGGTTCCGACCCGAAGCGTTCATCGAACACGACTCCACCTTTCCGGTCATCCAATATCACGCCCGAATTAGAGGCATTGCTGCCTCCCCCGGAGTCGATGCCCACGCCGCTGCCCCCGGAAGAGCCTCACCCCATGACGCGCTGGAAAGCAGCTTTGGCTTTGCTCGTGTTAATCGCCTTGGGCGGTGGCGGGTGGTATGGATTTCACGTTCTGTCAGCACGTGGTATTGACGTCAAAGATATGATGAATGCCTCGCGGATAGACTTGACAGAATCTCCGGGAAAGCAATTTCAGGTCACTCAAAAACGTGCCGACGAATTTGCACAGAGCGGAAGAATCCGGGACGCCCTCGCGGTCTGGAATACCTATGCGGAGAAGTTCCCGCAGTTCCGCACGAAAGACGTGGACCTTTATCGCGACAGACTCATTTCGAGAAGCGCGCAAACATCAGACGTCACGCTATTGGCGGAGCGGCGTGACAAGCGCGGCATGTGGTTTTTCAATGCGGAACCCCCGCGCCCCCGTATGGCCAAGGCTTATCTGGAAGGCGCCGCAGACCTCTACAACAGTCTGCAAAGGCCGTTCCCCAGAGCAACCCACCTGTCCCTTCTCGACCGTGAATTGTCCTCCACCCGCTCGATGATTACCCCCCAACAGTTGGAAACGTCGACCACCCTTGCTTTGGAAACATCAAAAAAAGTAGCGGAACAGATTGCCGCGAAACCGGGCGAAGAACTCCCCGATGTGGAAACCCTGATGTGTCAGGCCATTGAAAGCGATCCTGATAACTATGCGTACTGGTTGCAGTTTGCCGACTATTACCGTCAGGCGAAACTGCGCGATGACGCGCGGGTTCTTTATCGCTTCATCGAAAAACATGCTCCAGAGGCAAGTGACACGCGTGCAAAGGCGAGCCGGGCACTGAGAGAAATGTAGGCACAAGAAGTTCACGAGATGCGCCGCTTCGCCTTGCAATGCCTCGCCACGACCCGTTGATCATAGAACATGTCTGAACAGAAAATTACTGATCTATTGGAAGCTGTAGCACGGGGTGAGATCTCCCCCACCGACGCCATGGTTGCCATGCAGTCATTGCGCCCCACGGAAGGGTATGCCGACCTCGGTCATACTAAAGTGGACACCGACCGCCGACGCCGTCGTGGTGTGGCGGAGGCTGTGTACGCCGCCAACAAAACCTCGCAGCAGGTTCTGGAAATCATCGAACGCATCGATGCAGCCCGGCAAAACGTAGTCTGCACCCGGGTGCCCGAGGAGACGGCGGCGTTTGTCATGGCTGCGCGAAACGACATCCGGCATCATCCCGCCGCACGAATGCTCACTAAAGTTAACGAGCCGCGACCGGTTGCGGGGGGCGGCGTGATCCTCGTGATGTGTGCAGGCACCAGCGATATTCCCGTGGCGGAAGAAGCCGCCCTCAGCGCCGAGATGATGGGCAGCGAGGTTGACCGGGTTTATGACGTGGGCGTCGCCGGAATCCACCGCCTGTTCGGTGCGGCCGCAAATAAAATGCAGACCGCCCGCGTTGTGATTGTCGCCGCCGGCATGGAAGGCGCCCTGCCCAGTGTGGTGGCCGGTCTGACCTCGGCTCCCGTAATTGCAGTCCCGACCAGTGTGGGCTATGGCGCCAGCTTTGGTGGCGTTGCCGCGTTGCTGGGCATGCTCAATTCATGCAGCGGTGGCATTGCCGTCGTGAACATCGACAACGGTTTCGGAGCCGGCCTCATGGCACATCTCATCAACAGGGCAGGCTGCCTTCCCGCCACCCCCGAGAACTGAAAGACATTCCACAATGACCTCAGCCTATTTCGACTGTTACAACGGCATTTCTGGCGATATGACGCTTGGTGCGCTCATCGACCTCGGGCTTCCCGTGGAAGACCTTCGGCAGGCGCTTTCCTCACTTCCTGTCTCGGGTTATTCCATCGAAGTCGAACGCGTGAAGCGATGCGGCATCGGGGCCACGCTGGCCAAGGTGACTTGCGAGGAGCAGCAGAAGCACCGCCACTTCTCTCACATTCGCGAAATGATTGAAGCCAGCGACCTTTCCCCCGCTGTGAAAGAACGCTCCGTGGCGGCATTCCATGCCATAGCCGTGGCCGAAGCGAAGGTTCACGAAATCACGGTGGAGCGTGTCCATTTTCATGAGGTTGGAGCGGTGGATGCTATCGTGGACATTGTCGGATCTATGTGGGGCGTGGAAGCGCTGGGAATCACCAGCGTATCGGCATCACCGGTGGTTGTGGGCAGTGGTACCGTCAAGTGCGCACATGGCATGATGCCCGTGCCAGCCCCCGCCACGGCGCTGTTGTTGGCGGGTAAACCCATCGAGACCGGTCCCCTGCCGGGAGAATCAACCACCCCGACCGGTGCCGCCATCCTCACAACATTGACGGATAAATTTGGTCCATTGCGCAATTTCGCGCCCGGCCGGGTCGGTTATGGTGCGGGCAGCCGGGTCACTGAAGGTCACACGAATTATCTGCGCATCCTGCTGGGCGAGTCGCCGCTGGATGACTCCCTGCCTGTCGAAACTCGCGAACTGGTTGTGCTTGCAACGGAAATTGATGACATGAGCGGAGAAGCCTTCGGCTATCTGATGGAAAAGCTTTTCGCCATGGGATGCCTCGATGCGAATTTCCGCCCGGTACAAATGAAAAAGAATCGTCCCGGCACAGCCATTCAGGTCCTGACTTCTCCGGATAAAGCGAACGGACTTATCGCCCTGCTCTTACGCGAAACGAGCACCTTCGGCGTAAGAGCAACCCCCTGCCAACGCCACGCATTATTGCGAAAATCAGAAATGGTAGATACCCCGTTTGGAAAGGTGCGCGTGAAGCTGGGCCTCTGGGGTGACGAGGTCATCAAGGTTTCACCCGAATTCGACGATTGCCGCAGACTGGCGGAAGAAAGCGGCGTTGCCCTGGAAACGGTGTATGCGGCTGCGCGTCAGTCGGCCTCTGCGATCAAACTAACATGAGAGCGTTCGCTGAGATCAAAACCGGGACCATTCCTCAACGCGCGATAAAGTGACAGCGTCCATCCGAAAGTTATCTGCGAGCGTGCCGATGATGTTGGCATTGTTATCGAAGTAGTCGTGATAACCAATACCACCGCTTCCGCTGACATGAGCAGAGTCCACGACACTTAGGATAGTCAGACCGTCCATCTTAAAGCTGATGGTTGATCCCACCGTCTCCAGGCGGAAAAGTCTCCAGCCGGTTCCGGTTCGGTACTCCGGCACCGATAGCAAATCCACCGGCACTCCGCCAATCGTGCGCAAGCATTGCACGCGCCCTGTGTTGGAATCCCATGTCAGCGAGTAATTGTTGCCCTGGATTCCACCCCCGGAAATTCCCTCGAACATTCCGGTACCACTATCGCGGGCAAAAATCCCAATCCGCTCAAAGCCGTTCTCGCCCACGATTGTTCGCATGTCGCAATAAAGGTGAGCCTCTACATAATAGTCAGCGCTGGTTACGCTGCCAATCCGTGTCGTGTCGATGCCGCCGGAAGTATCTCTGACCCGCAAAACGTAGCCGTCACCGCCGGGAGATGTTGGAGAGAACGCCACGATTTGCGGCGTGGTGAATCTGTCAATCCATTGCCCGGCCAACTGGCGCCCGGCAGAGGGAAAAGAATCTACGTGGGGCATCCCGGCAGGTGGGGCGGGAATGTCGTAGCGGGGATTTACAAAGACCCCTTCGTCGCTGAGCAGCTCATTGAGGGTTGGGTGCTCAAGGACCGTCTTCAATGTGGAAGGCACGCCATCCAAAATCACGTCGTTGCTCACCAGCCTGATGCCATGGCTATAGTCCGCGTAGGTGCTCTCATGCCCGGTATACAAGGGCTGAATCGGAGAACCCGTGGTGTAGTGCCACCCATAAATCGCCACCCGATCGGGAGCCGGCCGAGTCCGCACCGTCGGCGAGATGATCACATCTTTCTTGATACCGGCAATCAATGGCCCCAGTGGCAGGCCAAGCTGGGTACGCGACGACTCCACCATCTGGTGATGAGTCCAGAAGACCGGAATGGTGACCATTTCGGCGGATGGCGGGATGGGTTGGGGATTCATTTTCGAAGGTGCCGCCGACCAAATAGCATCGACCATCCGTCGGGTGGGCAACGAGCATGATGTCATATCGGCAACGGTTTGAGCCAGTATCGGTGTCATTGGCATGCGGAAAAAATCTGACGCCGACCCTAAAGCGAGATAATCCGGCGTGACGTAATATGTGATCGTGTGGCTTACCGAGGCAATGGTGCGCGTGGCCGTAATGGATTTGAGCGGTCGAAGATGATCCGGCACATTACCGCTGGCGATCTCCTGCAGGATCACCTGCTCGCGAGCATCCCGTGACAGAGGAGCCAGGGCCGCTTGGAGTTGAGAGCCCGTCCGCGCACCGGCCTGTCTCGCGGACAGAGGCAATACCTGAGCGCAAACCAGGGTCGGAGCCACAAGGGCTATCAGGAAAGCAAGTCTGCGGATAATCCGCGTGTTTGAGAATTTCATGAGAATCTCCTTCGTTCATCAAACCGATTTCATCGCAATTTGCTGCGTTGGTCTGATACCAAAACAACAACATACCACCTTATCGTGCAACACAGAAAAGGATCTTTGCCGCGCTCCGCTGATTGCCTCAACGGACATGGCCAATTCTGCATTATTTTTCCTTTACGACTCGAATCTTCACCCTTCTGTATTAATGGCATCCGCCGCTATCAGGCGTTTTACCCTGCTTTCAACCACAAGGAAAAATCCATGCAAGACAGCCTGCTTACCCTCGACCGTCGCGACATCCCCCAAAAATGGTACAACGTGCAGGCCGACCTGCCAACACCTCTGGACCCGCCTTTGCATCCGGGAACCATGGAGCCAATCACCATGGCGGATATGGAACGAATTTTTCCCGCGAACCTGCTTGAGCAGGAAATGAGCGTGCAGCGGTGGTTTGATATTCCCGAAGAAGTTTTGGATGTTCTCTCTCTGTGGCGACCGACCCCACTCATCCGCGCACGGCGTCTGGAAAAGGTTCTCGGCACGCCCGCACAAATCTGGTATAAATATGAGGGCGTCAGCCCTGCCGGCAGCCATAAGACCAACACCAGTGTGGCGCAGGCTTGGTTTAACAAACAAGCCGGAATCAAGCGTCTGGCCACAGAAACCGGTGCGGGCCAGTGGGGCTGCGCGCTTGCGTTCGCTTGCCAGACCTTCGGCCTGGAGTGCCAAGTCTACATGGTGCGGGTCAGCTATAACCAGAAGCCATACCGTCGCAGCATGATGCAGCTGTGGGATGCCAAAGTGGATGCAAGCCCCAGCGAACTTACGGAGTTCGGACGCAAGATAAGAGCCGAGCATCCCGACACAAACGGCAGTCTGGGCATTGCCATCAGTGAAGCGGTGGAAGACGCCCTCACGCATCCCGACACAAAATATGCACTGGGGAGTGTGCTCAACCACGTTGCTCTTCACCAGACCGTGATTGGTCTTGAAACGAAAGAAGCCTTCAAGCGTGCGGGAATCAAACCTGACATTCTCATCGGTTGCGCGGGTGGAGGCAGCAATTTCGCAGGTTTCGTTTTCCCCTTCGCCGCTGATAAAATCGCCGGTGAGGCCGATTACCGAATCATTGCGGTGGAACCAGCCGCCTGCCCCACATTAACTCAGGGCGAGTATCGTTACGACTTCGGCGACACGGCCGGCAGCACGCCTCTCATGAAGATGCACACCCTCGGCCATGATTTCATGCCCCCCGGCATTCACGCCGGAGGCCTTCGTTATCATGGCATGTCCCAGTTGGTCAGCTCACTTTATAACGATAATGTAATTGAGGCCACCGCCGTTCAACAGAACGCAGTGTTCGAGGCCGCGGTGATGTTCTCGCGCAGCGAGGGAATCATTCCCGCACCCGAAAGCTCCCACGCGATTCGCACTGCAATCGATGAGGCTCTTCGTGCAAAAGAGAACAACGAACCAAAGGTTATTGCCTTCTGCCTGAGCGGACATGGCTTCCTTGATCTGGCATCTTACGACGCCTACCTTGCGGGAAAGCTTGAAGACATCGATCCCGCCATGGCAACCAAGAGCGACGAGTAACGGCGCAACCCTTAACCGAAACAGCAAAGAAAGGCAGCGGCTAAACCATGAGACTTCATCGAATCGTAGTGGACGAAAAGCCCTGCCTGGCGGTTTGCCATGCCAAGCGACTCTGGCCTGTCACGGACCTTTTTGCTGTGTTGGGATATGAAGCGCCGGATGTGGTGCGACGGGCAGATCTGAAGTCCATCGCAGCGGCCCCAGCCATGATATCTTCAACCATCGAGGCGGCACTGGCTCGTGAGAATGAAATCGGACAGGGTCTGGATCCATCGCACGTTCGTCACCTGCCACCAATCCCCGATCCGGGAAAGATTATCTGCGTCGGTCTCAACTACAAGGACCACTGCCGCGAGCAGGAACGCGAAATTCCCAAAACGCCGGTTATCTTTGCGAAGTTCGCCAACACTATTTGCGCCCATGGCGACACGGTGATGCGGCCTATCACCACATCGAAAATGGATTTTGAAGGCGAACTTGCTGTTGTGATTGGCTTAGGCGGGAAAGGCATTCGACGTCAGGACGCCCTTAAACACGTTTTCGGTTATACTATTTTAAATGATCTCACGGCACGCGAACTGCAGAAACTCGACGGGCAATGGCTTCGTGCAAAGGGACAGGATGGCTTTGCGCCGACCGGACCCGGCATCGTAACCGCAGATGAAATCCCCGATCCTCAGACCCTCACCATCCGCACTTCGGTAAATGAGGAAGTCATGCAGAACGACAGCACTTCCAACATGATTTTCCCCATCGATATGCTGATAGAATTCATCTCGGCGGGAATCACTCTCGAACCCGGCGACATCATCTCGACGGGAACACCCAGCGGCGTGGGGGCACACCGTACCCCCCCGGCTTTTCTTCAACCGGGAGACGTGGTGGAGATCGAAATCCAGAAGCTCGGCACCCTGCGCACACTTATCGGATAGGCAAGCACCGGACAGCCACAAGCTCCGGCATCAGCCCTTGATGTAACTTCCCATACCCGGGAAGGTTTTTTCTTCAATGATGCGCCCTGCCGGCGAGAATTTATACAGTTTGCCCGCGCTGAAGTACATCCACTGCGAACCACCGTACTCGCTGGCCTTCACTTCTTCGGGATCGCCATATTTTATAATCAGTCGGACCTGGTCAGTCAAAGGCTGTTCGCGATAGGTATTGCCCTCAAAAACGACCTCAATGCCGCGCTGCGTGTAAATCCAGCTCTGGGGAGGAAGCTTCTTGGGTTGTTTGTCCATCATCTCTTTGCCCAGTTCCCCGCGCGTTTGAATGGCACCCGTCTTGTTATAAAAGACGCGGAACATGTCGGGTTTGCCGTACTTAGCGAGAACCTCTTGCTGGGTTGGCTCCAACTTCTTTGGTTTCTTGGGCCACTCGGGGCCGGGGTTAACCAGATGAATCGAGAAGTCGGTATTCATGTTCACGTCCTCCTCACAACCAGCGAGGAACGTCAGCATCATGGCAGCGCAAACAAGGCGCAAAAAGAGTGAGGCAAATTTCTTGTTCATGGATTTATCTCTGGCAAAAGGATGCTGCTGTGCAAATACAAAACACCCGTTTTCTCCTAATTCTCTCTTGCGCCCTTCAGCTTTCTTGGGCACCATTCAGAGATATGAATCAATGTTCAGGGTGGCTATCATTGTGACGGGAATTGAAGAACGGCTGACGGCGAACTTTTGCTGTGCGAAATGCCGTGGAAAATCGGCCGTAGCCCGAACCGTTTCACTTTCGCGCAGTCTCGGCGACCTCCTCAGGCTGCCTTCCCAGCCCTATGTATTGGTTACCTGTGCCCTGTGCGGCTACACGGAGATTTATCACACTGCAGCGTACGCATTGAGTGCCGAACCAGCGGTGGAGCCTCCTCCGCCATTGCCGGACAAAGCGCCTTGATGCAGCCTGACGAAGGCGGTTCATCTGCGCCACCCCCGCTGCCGAAGCTTCACCTTCCTGCAGACCAGAACTGGACCTGCCAGAACTCGGGCACATGCTGCGGCACCTTTGAAAGCATACCCGTGGATAAAGCCAGCGTACAGCGACTTCTCCAGCTCGACATCGCGGATTATCCCCGCGCGGCGAAAATCGCCAAAACGCCGGAGGATGCGCTCACCCCTCCTGATTCAACCTCTCCTTTGTGCCACCTGAAACTTGGGGCAGATAACCATTGCCTGTTTTTCGGGGAAGATCATCTGTGCGAAATCCACAAACTGGAAGGGCCGGGAGTGAAACCCCAGGTCTGCCATGACTTCCCCTATCGTTGGCGCGACACTCCCTCGGGCAGCTATGTGGGTCTTTCATTTGTGTGTCCCGCGGTGCGTGGTAATCTGGGCACATCGGTTGAGCAGCAGCGGGCGGAACTGGAAGAGAACCACACGCAGGCGTTCAATCGAGCAACAGTTCCAACCGAGGTGCAACTGAGCCGTCGCATCAGGTTGACTTGGGAACAGTATCTCGCGGTGGAGGAAGCCCTTCTCGAAATCCTCGCCCTCCCCGACCCTGCCCATCTGGCGGATAAACTCATAACCGCTCACGTTTGGCTGAACATGATCGACCTTTACTGGCAGACCATCCACGGCCCTTTCCCTCCGGCGGCCGTTGCAAACCTTTTTGCCGACCCCGAACTGCTGGATTTCATTGCGGCCTCACGCGATTCCCAATGGAGAGACGCTCGCCGGGTTGCTACACGCCGGGCAGCGTCGCCTCTGGTAAAGCGCATGTTCCTCGGCCTGATTTCCGCCCTGGGCAATACCCTTTGGCAGGGCTCGGGGCGGGCTTCCCTGGCGGGGGGCGTTATGTTTCAGTATGCGAGGCACGCCTTGAAGCTGGGGAAAGTTCGCTTGCAGCCCATGAAAGCGCCGGTCAGCCACAACGATCTTGCCGGTACGCCCCTCCCCGATCCGGGGTCCCCCGCGGACGAACTGGTTACGCGCTATGTGCGCCATTGTATCTTCCGAAAGGATCTGGTGGATCGCTTCCCCGTTTGGAAAAGCTTTAGTTTTCTGATACTGAATGTGGCCCTCATCCCGTGGGTTGCCATTTCGTGTGCTGCAGCGCGGGGCAGCAGGCAACCGTCTTCCGAGGATTACTCCGAGGCCGTCCGGTGGATTGAACAGAACTACGGGTGTCACTCAAAGTTCTATCCCCTGCTCGCCAAACAAACGCGGCTGGACGACGTGATCGAAAGTTTTTTCCTTCGGAAGAACTATCCCTTTGTGTTGCTACAACAGCCTTGATTCCCAGCCCTAAAGCACCAATGAGAACACTTATTTTCCGCGAAAAAGGGTCAATTCCCCACGCTGTTAAATTGGGGTTGATTTATCCGACTGCCCCCCCGCTTCTAAGACCCCGAACGCTATGAACGCCTCCACTGTGATCTTCTGGATAATTGCTGTTTTAGCCGTGGGTTCTGCCATCGTGGCAACCTATGCTAAGAATATTGTCAATGCTGCCTTTGGCCTCTTTTTCACCCTATTGGCCATAGCTGGCGTATACGTATTTCTGGATGCCGACTTTCTGGCCATCACTCAGGTGGTCGTTTACGTGGGCGGGATTCTGGTCCTTCTTCTCTTCGGAATCCTGCTAACGAACAAAAACATTGATTTCGTTACAGTTGACGGCAGCAGGTCCTATCTTGTCGGCACGCTTCTGGGTGCGGCTTTGCTGGTGATGGTTTTAAGCATCCTGCAACTGGCCACATGGAACAACGTTCCTACCGCGCCCCCCCCGGGCGGCACCACGGCTCCCATCGGCTACATGTTACTGAAAAACTACCTGCTGGCTTTCGAATTTTCCTCGGTCACCCTTCTGGCTGCCCTTATCGGGGCGGCGTATCTGGTGCGTGGAAGGGACAAGGACTGATCCCATGGGACCCATCGGACTCCAACACTATCTGGTGCTCGGCGCGATTTTGTTTGTTCTCGGGGTGATCGGCATCGTGTCACGCAAGAACGCCGTGGGAATTCTCATCTCCATCGAACTCATGCTGAACGCCGCTAATATCAATCTGATCGCTTTTTCCCGTTACTCCAACAAACCCATTTTCCCGACGACCATGCCGGAGGCGGCCTACATGGACGGTCAGGTCTTTGCAATTTTTGTGATTATCCTGGCGGCGTGCGAGGCTGCAGTGGCTCTGGCCATTATTTTGAACCTCTTTAATATGTTCGGGACCATCGAAGTCGATGACGCCGACACCATGAGAGGCTGACGGAAACTTTCATGATCGACTGGAAAATCGCCATCCTCGTTCCCATTCTGCCTGCCCTTGGCTTTTTCATCATGCTCTTTTTCGGCGGTCGCATGCCCCGCAAGGGCGACTGGTTTGCCACGGGCATCATGGGCGCGACTCTCGCGCTGTCGCTAAGTATCTTCGTTCATCTGTTCAAACAAAACAGCGCCTACGCCACCATTCTTGAATCGACCCCCTGGTTCAATGCGGCACCCGGTCGGCCGTTCCTCGCGGGCATACTTGTCGATAATCTATCGGCCCTGATGATCGTTATGATCAGCACCATCAGCTTTCTGGTGCATCTGTTTTCCATCGGCTACATGCATGGCGATGTCCGCTACCACCGTTTCTTCACGGTGTTGCAGTTGTTCACGGCGGCCATGCTGGCGCTGGTATTAGCGGATAACTTCCTCACCCTTTACGTCGCGTGGGAGATCATGGGCCTTTGCTCTTATCTGCTCATCGGGCACTACTTCGACAAGCAAAGCGCGGCCAACGCCAGCCTGAAGGCCTTTATGACCACCCGCATTGGCGATGTGCTGATGTTCGTGGGCATTCTCATCATCTTCACCCAGACCGGTTCATTCCGTTTTGAGAATGTTTTCAGTGCGGTGGCCGCCGGCACCTTTACCGGTAACTGGCAGATGTGGGCGGGGCTGCTGCTCTTCGGCGGTGCCATGGGCAAAAGTGCCCAGTTCCCACTGCACATCTGGTTGCCCGACGCCATGGAAGGGCCCACGCCGGTCAGCGCGCTCATTCACGCTGCCACCATGGTCGCCGCGGGCGTGTTCCTCATGGCGCGAAGCTACCCCATGCTCACACCGGAAGTCTTTCTGGTCATGGCCTATGTGGGCGGGTTCACGGCCATTTTCGCCGCGACCATTGGCATCGTGATGGACGACATTAAAAAGGTCCTCGCGTACTCGACCATCTCCCAACTGGGGTACATGATGCTTGGCCTCGGCGTGGGCGGTTTCATCTTCAGCGGTTACACTTCGGGCGTTTACCATCTGATCACCCATGCGTTTTTCAAAGCGTGCCTATTCCTTGGTTCGGGCAGCGTAATTCACGCCGTGCATTCACAGTCGATGTCGCAGATGGGTGGCCTTCGCCGCAAGTTGCCCATAACCTTTGCCACGTTTATTATCGCCACGCTGGCTCTCACGGGTCTTCCGCCCTTCTCCGGCTTCTTCACGAAGGACTCCATTATTGCAGGGTCCATCCAACTGAGCGGACAAAACAGTGCGCACATTCTACTGCCCATTTTCTCGGTGGCCGCCGCCGCACTCACCTCATTTTATATGTTCCGCCTGATCATCCTGACCTTCTTCGGCACGCCCCGGGATGAGGCCAAATACGCCCATGCCCATGAAAGTCCATGGACGATGGCCCTTCCACTGATGATCCTTACAGCCCTGAGCATCTGGCCCATGGGCGGGCATCATGACTGGTTCTGGTTTCGCAACCCGGTGCCTTTGCGCTCAGAAGTTGTCTCGCGCTACACACCGGAAGGTTCCATCCTCGCGGTCGCCCACGACAAGGAGCAGAAGGCCGTGTTTGTGGAAACTCCTCAGGAATCCCATGAACACCCTGAAGCCGCATCGCCCCGTGGCCTGATCACCGCCATGAAAGTTGTCCCAATCCACGAGCCGGAAGAGGAACACGCTCACCATCTCGCGGTCATCTTCTCGCTGTGCGCATTTTTCCTGGGACTCGGCGGAGCATACCTTACCTACTCCGCACGCAAAATTTCGGCCGAAGCCATGGCACGACGCTTCCGCCCTGTATACGTCCTGCTGCTCAATAAATACTACGTGGACGAGTTTTTTCAGATTGCTGTGATTCGACCACTCATGCGCCTTTGTGGTCTGGCGGCATGGTTGGATCGCTGGGTGGTGGACGGCGCCGTGAATGCGACAGGCCGCGTGACCAAAGTCCTCTCCTATATCGCGGGGCAGTTCGACCGCATCATCGTCGATGGTGCCGTGAACGGTGTGGCCAATTCGGTGGCCGGAGTCGGACGCAACCTGAGCCGTCTGCAAACCGGACGCGTGGGCAATTATCTTGTTTTCATCCTCGCGGGGGTTGTTTTCCTCGGAGGCTTTATGTTCTGGATGGCGGTTAAATGAATATACCCTGCATACTAACCTGGATCGTCTTTGCGCCCATCATCGGCATGGTGGCCATGGCGCTCGTGCCAGGCGAACGCGGCAACAGATGGGCACGTTGGATTTCCCTGATCACGGCCTTCGTGGTCTTCGTTCTCAGCACGATTCTTCTGGTGAACTACTACGCGCTGGCGCCCGAGCTGCGCGGCGGCTTCATCGGCATCAAGGGCGTTGCCTTTCCCGATGGCGCGCAATCGCTCTATGAGCAGCGCGTGGCCTGGATCGGCGAGTATAACATCTGGTACCACGTGGGGGTCGACGGCCTGGGGGTATTGATGCTCTTCCTCACGGGTCTTCTCTCGCTCCTTGCGGTGTTCCCTGCGTGGAACATCGCCAAGGCACCCCGCGGCTATCACATGATGTACATGCTGCTCATCACCGGCATGATGGGTGTGTTCGTGGCGCTCGATCTCTTCCTGTTTTACGTCTTCTGGGAGGTGATGCTGCTGCCAATGTACTTCCTGATCGGCATCTGGGGAGGGCCGCGCAAAGAATACGCTGCCATAAAATTCTTCCTCTATACGTTTGCCGGCTCGGTGCTGATGCTGCTCGCCATCATCGTACTCTACATGAAGTACCACACCTTCTCAATCCCCGAACTCATCGCGATCGCACCCTTCAGCGACAGTCTATTAACAGCCCACCTGCTCTTCTGGGGATTCTTCATCGCCTTCGCTATCAAGGTTCCGATGTTTCCCTTCCACACCTGGTTACCAGACGCCCACGTGGAGGCCCCCACGGCCATCTCTGTCATCCTGGCGGGTGTGCTGCTGAAGCTTGGCGCCTACGGAATTCTGCGGGTTAACTTCCCGATGTTCCCCATCTCCACCCAAACGTTCATCGGCATCATCGCTCTCCTTGGCGTCATCAGCGCCATTTACGGTGCCATGGTTGCCATGGCTCAGACGGATTTCAAAAAACTGGTCGCTTACTCGTCGGTCTCTCACATGGGGCTGGTCATGCTGGGCATGGCGGCGCTGAACGCCGAGGGCCTCAACGGCGCTGTATTCCAAATGTTCAACCACGGCATTTCTGCCTCAATGATGTTTATGATCGTGGGCGTAGTTTACGAGCGAGCCCACCACCGTGAGATCGCACGCTTTGGCGGCATTGGCCTTCAGATGCCCCGCTACCTCACCCTCGCCATCGTTGCCTTTTTTGCATCCCTGGGTCTTCCGGGACTCTGCAGTTTCATCAGCGAAGTGATGGTCTTTCTCGGAGCCTTCAAATCGCAATCCACCGCCGCCGTTCCGCAAGCCTTCGGTTGGACATTCAACATGAGCTACCTGACCATGGCAGCAGCCTTTGCCCTGATTCTCGGTGCAGCGTATCTGCTATACACCATGCAGCGCGTCTATCTCGGTAAGTTGAAGCCCGAGTATGCTGACTTCAAGGATCTCAATCGCCTTGAATACCTCCAATTGGTCCCTCTTGCCGTGCTCGCATTGGTGCTCGGTATCTTCCCGAATCTCGCGTTGAACGTCTTCAACGGAGCCATGGGGTCTCTGCTCACCCTCTTCCCGGCAACGGGAGCCGCCACCACCGCTAATGGTGTGGCCGCTGCTCTGGCCGCCAGCGCTCCAGCGATGGGGATGTAACCGGATGCATCAGCAATTCCTCATGGAAACCCTGATGGGCCTTCAAGCCATCGGCTCCGAGCTTCTGCTCGTGGTCACGCTTCTGGGTGTGGTTTTGGCTGATCTCTTTATCGAAAAAACCCGCTCGCCCCGAATTGCCATTATCGCCCTACTCGGCACCACCATGGCTTTGGGTTACACTATCCTCCAGTGGGTTCTGACCGGCAACGACACCGCGACCTATTTCCACGCGACCATAACCACCGACAGTTTTGCCCTCTTCTTCAAGACCCTGATTTTATCAGCGACGGTTATAACCATTCTGTTCTCGGCTTTCCCCACCGCCACTGCCGCAGCCAACCTGCTTGTTTCCAGCACCAATCTGCTCATGCTTTTCCTTGCTCTGGAAACCCTGTCTCTCCCCTCCTACATTCTGGCGGGATACAACAAGGGTTCGCGCCCTGCGGCGGAAGCATCGCTGAAGTACCTCCTCTTCGGAGCAGCCTCCTCGGGTATTCTCCTGTACGGCCTCAGCCTGCTTTATGGCATGAGCGGCTCTCTGTACTTCATCGACATCGTTCAAATATCCCAGTCCAACCTGCCCGCCTTTATGCTGGCGATGGTTCTCGTTCTGGTGGGCTTTGGTTATAAAATGAGCGCCGTCCCCTTTCACTTCTGGGCGCCGGACGTTTACGAGGGGGCGCCGACGCCGTTTGTCGCCTACCTCTCCATTGCTTCAAAAGCCGCCGGTTTCGCCGTTTTCATGCGCTTCCTCGCCCCGTTCTTCGGCGTCCTCACAATCGCGCCCTTCGACACGCTTCGCTTCGAAACAATCATGAGCAACCGGTTCGATCTGGAAACGATCTTCTGGATCGTCTCCATCCTCACCATGACCCTTGGCAATTTCGTTGCTTTGCGCCAAACGGATTTCAAACGCCTTCTCGCCTACTCCTCCATCGCCCACGCGGGCTATATGCTCACGGGTTTTGTGGCCGCCAACCAGACCAGTTTCGAAGCGATCCTCTTCTACTTCGTGGTTTATCTGATTATGAACCTCGGCGTTTTTCTCGGCGTCATCTGCGTGCAAAACAAAACCGGCAGCACCGCCATCTCGGCATTTCAAGGTGTGCTCTATCGGTCCCCTGCCTTCGCGGTGGCCATGGCCATTCTCATCATATCGCTGGTTGGAATTCCGCCCACGGCGGGGTTTGTGGCCAAGTGGAAAATATTTGCAGCACTGCTTGAGAAGGCGCGCTTCTCGCCCCTGCCGGCGTTTTATTACAGTCTGGCTCTGATCGCAGTGCTCAACGCGGTGGTGTCTGCCTTCTACTATCTCGCCATCATTCGCACGATGACCTTCTCCCCGCCCACGCGCGAAACGGGTGGATTCAGAATCAACGTTCTCGAAAGATTTGGCGTCATAACATTCGCCATCCCCATCCTCCTGATCCAACTTTACTGGACCCCCATCAGTGCTCTGGCTGCCCGGGGTGCCGGTAAGATGCCTCCCGCTGACATCGCCATCCCCGAAGCACCAGCGCCACCCCTGGCGGTGCGCTGATGCTTACTGCCCCGCAACTCATCGATCATCTTCAGATTCTCCTGACCCGGAAAACATTTTCCTTTGCCCACTACATCACCATCAGTTCTCCCTACGTCGCCCCCGACAAAGCATCGCTGTGGGATCTGGCGGTATCGCAGGCCGCAGAAGACCACGAAGCGGCCCTCGCTGTTGGGCGATTGATCATGTCGCTGGGCGGTGTCCCCCAACCGGGAATTTTCGACGAACTGGTTGCCGATACAAACTATCTGTCCATCTCCTACATGATGAAAGAGCTGCTCCGGCGCCGGTTGAACGAGGTCGCAGAAACGGAGAAATCACTGCCCCTGTGCGACGGCTATCCCGCTGCCCGCGAATGTGTGCTGAAGATTTGGGAAATTGAAAAACTGCAAATTGAGCAGATAAAACAAGCCGTGGCTGCGGCTATGCCTCCACCGGAAATTGTCCCGGAACCATCTGCGAAAGACCCTGCCAACAACGCGGCGGAATGACTGCCCGAAACAATTATTTTCTCTGAAAACTTCGCTTTAGTTTTGCCTGCACAACTCCCCCATGAAGATCTTCCTGCCAACCATTCAATACCCCCCCGACGCCGGCGGTGTGGCCAAAGTCGCCCATGAACAGGCGAGGCATCTCGCGCGAGGTGGTGATGAGGTGTTGGTCTATTCGCCCCATGCGGGCCCTGAAGAAATTCTTGAGACAGAACCAAATCTCAATCTTCACCGTCCCACCCTTCGTGCACGCGCAATCCTTCGCCTGGTTCCGCTCATTCTGCGCACGAACAATGCACTGAAAAGCTTCGCTCCGGATTTCGCCCTCTGCCCAACGTACCGCGCCATGGGACTCCCCGTCATGTTAAGCGCAACCAAACACCGGGTTCCCTACTGCATTTATCTGCATGGCACTGAATTGCAAACCGAGCACAAGTCGGCCCCTCGCAGGCTCATCATGCGGACGGTGCTCGATCGCGCTGCGTTCCTCGCCACGAACAGCCACAACACACGAAAACTTTTGGAGAAGCTATATCCGGCTCTGCGGCCGTCCGTCGTGGTCGTGCACCCAGGGGTAGAACCCGACCGCTTTTCTGAAGCTCAGCTGTCCCCTCTGCGCCTGTCCTCCCGAACCAATTTGATGAACCGTTTTGCCCCAGTTGCCGCGCAGGAAGCTGTGCTGATGGTTTCCATCTGCCGCCTGAGCTATCAAAAAGGCGTCGATGATGTCCTGCGTGCAATGGCCGACCTGCGAATGCGTCATCCGGTTCTGCCCCTTTATTATGTGATCGCAGGCGAAGGGCCGCAAGAAGTCGAATTTAAGGCGCTTGCTCAATCTCTGGGTTTGAACGACCGTGTTTTGTTTACCGGGCCCATAGGCTACGACGAAATACCGCCCCTGCTGGCCGCCGCCAATATGCACGTTCAACCCAGCCGACCCGATGGGGATTTTCTCGAAAGCTTCGGCATCTCTTTTCTGGAAGCGCAGGCTGCGGCGCTGCCCTGCATTGGCAGCGATTGGGGCGGGGTACCCGAAGCGACCGCGAGAGACCGATCTACAATTCTGGTGCAGCCCGGGGATGCCTCCGAGCTTACCGACGCCATCTTCACCCTCGCAACCCGCCCGGAACTTCGTAAATCCATGGGCGTGGCCGGACGCGATCACGCGGCCCGCTTTACCTGGGCAGCCCACGCGGATCTTCTCCGCGCAGAAATGCATCGCCACGCTGCTGTTGCCCCATAAAACACGGCACAACGCGAACAAATGCCAGCCGATCTGGTCAAACCAACGGGGAGTCATCCCCGCCCGAAACACGAGTTATCAGACTAACCCTTGCTATTCTGCCCCATGCAATTTACGGTGGGTCCTGCTCTGCTTGCTCTCTCCCATTCAATCCCATTGTGAAGTGACATGACAAACGAAAAAATACATTTTATCGGCATTGGCGGCATAGGCATGAGCGGCATTGCCTTGCTGCTCATGCAGCGCGGCATTGCCGTCAGCGGCAGCGATTCCAAGGAATCCGAACGAGTAAGCGCCCTGCGGGCTAAAGGCGCGGAAGTTTTTATCGGCCACCGCGCTGAAAACGTTAAAGATGCCTCTGAAATCGTGGTGAGCAGCGCCATCCGCGAGGATAATCCCGAACTGGTCGAAGCAAAACGGATGGGTATTCCACGCTTCCACCGGTCAGAAAAACTGGCCTGGCTCGTCAACTCACGCCGCGGGATAACCATCGCCGGCACCCACGGGAAAACGACCACGACCTCCATGGCAGCAACCGTCATGTCTGCGGCCGGCGTGGCGCCCTCCTATGTGGTGGGCGGAATCATCAAATCGTTTGGGGATAATTCCCGGGCCAACGACAGCGACTGGATCGTTATCGAGGCCGATGAGAGCGACGGCTCTCTCGTCAATTACAAATCCGAGATCGCGGTTCTGACCAACGTGGAACTCGATCACGCCGATTTTTACAAGAACCTCGCGCAACTCGACGATGTCTTTTGTCGCTATCTGAACAACGTGATTCCAGGTGGGACCTGTATTTACTGCGCCGACGATCCGGGTGCAAAGCGCGTGGTGGAACGTTGCACGGGTTTGAAATGCGTAACGTATGGTTTTAACCCCGAGCATGATATCTCTGCTCGCAAGGTTACCCACGAGGATTTTGGGAGTCGGTTTGAGGTCTGTCACCATGGCAACTTATTGGGTGAAATCCACCTGCGCCAGCCAGGCCTGCACAACATTTCCAACGCTCTTGCCGTGGTGGGAATCGGGCTGACTCTCGATCTGCCGTTTGAGGCAATCGCACAGGGGCTGAATGATTTTGAAGGTGTTGGCAGACGTTTCCAGACCCTTGCCCTTTCCGAAGATCATCATCTGGTGGACGATTACGCCCATCATCCGAGCGAGATAAAAGCCACCCTGGCTGCCGCTCGCCTTGGTCACGCGGGCCGCATCGTTGCAGTATTTCAGCCCCATCGCTATTCTCGGGTAGCAGCCTTCGCCGAACAATTCGGACATGCCTTCGGCGACGCTGATGTGGTGATTCTGGCCGATGTCTATGCCGCCGGGGAGGATCCCATCAACGGGATCGATTCCCAGGCCATTGCGAATTACATTCGTCAGAACGGGAACCACCACGTTCAATGCCCGGGGGGTCTGGATCAGGTTGAGGAATGTGTTATGGGCACCCTTCAGCCGGGTGATTTGATTCTTACCATGGGCGCTGGTGATCTGGTGAAAACGGCGCACACTCTGGCCGATCGCCTTTCCGCTCCGGTATAAGAAAGGTCAGAATCCTTCCACGAGCCAGCGGAATTGCAATTGGTTGCAGAGGTCGGCGAATCCCTCAACTTCCTCTACAAAGAATGCCCGGGCCGTGCGGACCAGTTCCACGCATTCTACTTCGCCCAGGGACTTGGTACCATGGGCAAGGATCGAATCGGAGCGATGCTGCAACAGCGTGGCAAGGTTGCGGTTTTCGTCGAACCGCAGACCGGCCGGTGTTTCGAGGATCGTTAACAGTTCAAAGGCTTTGCGCATGCCAATCCGCACAATGCCCTCATCGAGCGAACGCATCGCCTCAAAATTGACACGGAACCGGGGAGGGATGCGGCGGGTGTCCACATCGTTGGTGTCAATCCCTTGCTCGGCCAACAGCCATTGGCTCAACATCTCCAGCGCGCGGTAAACCCTCGCCGCGGCATCGTCCAGCTTGCCCTCCCTCAGGCGACGCTCCGCGTTGTTCAGCATGTCCGCCAGTACCGGCGGCGAATATCGGCCCGCCGCCAGATCGCCAGTTATGGTGCGAATCATTTCCAGCGTGTCCGGGGCTATGAGAAACTTCTGGATCGGTTCGAGCTGTGTCGGCACTTTCGGGATGGTTTCGAGAAATTCTTCATAACGGAAATTATCCCAGTGGCGATAGGATAGCGCGACATCTCGCAAGGCGTTCAATGAATCCACATCATACGGCGAAAGATCGGTGGAGTCGATGTGCGACAGAAGATCGTATGCGGACCGGAATCGCATCTCTCGAATCAGGCGGCGCGCCAGCAGCAGGTCGCGAAACGCCATCACGGACTCCGGCGCCGTAAGCACACGCTCCGTTTCATGGCCGTTGTAGAACAGATAGCGTAGCTGGCAGCACTGGTTCATCACCGCAGCCAGCACGGCTCCGGCCGCCATGACCTTCGTGCCCGTGGTGTAGTCGATCAGGATCTGGTCCGGACCGTATCCCCTCATGCGCAACTCTCGAATGGAGTCGTTGGTTTTCTCGAAGATGTCGTTAATGTTGTGAGGACTCTCCACCTGCACGATGGCAAACGCAGATTCACCCAGAGGCACAGCCGCCGCTACGCGAAGGGCGTGATCGCTGCTTTCGCGGGACGCGAGGAATAGCACAAAAGCGGGGGCCAGTTCGCGGATTTCGTTGCTCAACAGCTCAACCAGATCCTCCCCGGATTCGAGCGTTGTTCCCACCGTGCAAATCAAAGCGGTAGCCATGTTCAGTCCATTCGGTAAAAGATAAAAAGTAATCCCTGCAATAGAAGGGTGATGATTGAACGGCTGCTGCCTGCCGATGTCAATATAGCAGGGGGGGCAGGACAGGGTTGGTTTTAAGCTGGACTCACAGGTGAAATTGGGATTTGGTGAAGTTGTGAAATTCGTCTATTCCCCCCATTATGAGGCAGACATAGGTCTGCACGTTTTCCCCACTTCTAAATATCGTCTCGTTCGCGAACGGTTGATCGGAAAGGGATTAGCGCAAGCGACTGACTTCATCGAGCCTCAGGGTGCCACCCGCCAACAGTTGGAACTGGTGCATAAGACGGAGTATCTCGACGACCTGGAAAGTCTGCGATGGACCGAAAGAACCTGCCACGCCGAATTGCCTCTGACAGAAGAAGTGGTGGATGCATATTTTCGGTCAGCCGGCGGAACCATTCTGGCCGCTGAATTCGCCGCCAAAGGTGAGAAGATTGTCGGGCATATCGGAGGCGGGTTTCATCACGCCTTTCCCGGCCATGGGGAAGGGTTTTGCCTGGTGAATGACGTGGCAATTGCCATCCGTGTGCTCCAGGAAGCGAAACAGATGCAGCGTTTTATGATTGTTGATCTGGATTTGCATCAGGGCAACGGCTCGGCTTTCATCTTTCGAAATGATCCTGACGTCTTCACTCTTTCCCTTCATCAGGAAAGCACCTATCCTCCCAAGCAGGCCAGTGACCTCGACATCGGAATAGCCGACTTAGCAGGGGACGAGGAATATCTCGCGGCACTCCAACCGATCTGGCCCGAGGTGCTCATCAAACACAAACCCGAGATGGTCATGTATATGGCCGGGGCAGACATGTTTCAGGACGATGAACTCGGATCGTTAAAGATGTCCTTTGAGGGGCTGAAGCAAAGAGACCGAATCATTCTGCAGGAAACGATGAACCTGAACATTCCCACGGTCATCGTGCTGGCAGGGGGTTACGCACGCCATCTGGATGATACAGTCGCGATCCATACGAACACGTTCGAAGTGGCCACCCAAATCATTGGATCGTAAACCAGCGGAATTAATAGCCACAGGTCTTGAGGGAACCTTTTTCCTTACCGGCTGTAATGGATCGAAACTATAGAGGATTTCCCGCCCTTCATGAATTCGGTATCTCTGCAACGACTCGCGCCAATTCTACCCCTTGTGGACAAACCCGCCCGATACATCGGCGGAGAATTTAATACGATTCTCAAAAGCCCCGATCAAGTAGATGTCCGAATCGCACTCGCCTTCCCCGACGTTTATGACATCGGAATGAGCTACCATGGCTTTAAGGTGCTCTACGAACTGATCAACGAGATGCCAGGAGTCGCGGCTGAACGTGTCTTTGCTCCATGGGATGACATGGAAAAGCAGATGCGACAGGCCGAAATCCCTCTTTATACTTTGGAGAGCAAAACAAGTGTTTGTGAAATTGATATTGTGGGTTTTACGCTTCAGCATGAAATGAACTACACGAACATCCTCAATATGCTTGACCTTGCAAGCATCCCCCAATTTTCATGCAAGCGCAACGATTCCGATCCGCTTATTATTGCCGGAGGCCATGGCGCGTTTAACCCCGAATTGATGTCCGACTTCATCGACGCTTTCGTGGTTGGGGACGGCGAATGGGTATTCCAGCAAATAATTCGGGTCGTGCGGCTATGGAAGAAGCACGAAAGCCAGATGGAGGACAGCAAGTCAGAGGCTGATGTGAAGGACCCGATTTCCTCCGACAAACCGAAAAAACGCCAGGGAGTTCCCACTCACAAACTCGACACACCAGACCAGAGCCAACCATGGCTGCGCAATTTCGATGCACAAGCAACTGATCGCGAAACTCTTCTTTTAAGACTCACTGAAATCCCCGGGATATACGTCCCCCGATTTTATGATTGCAAGCACAACGATGATGGTATGTTACGCAGCATCGTCCCAAATCGTGATGACGTTCCTTCAACCATCCAGAAAACGAATTTCGATGTGACCTCCACCGCCGGATCGATTCGTCCCGTGGTTCCCCTCATGAGAGTTGTCCACGACCGCCTGGCCATCGAGATAAAACGAGGGTGCACGGTGGGCTGTCGATTCTGTCAGGCGGGCATGATAACACGCCCCGTGCGAGAACGCGATCCGCAGCAGATTATCGATATCGCACAACAAGGTATCGCGAACACTGGTTATGACGA
Organism: candidate division BRC1 bacterium HGW-BRC1-1; assembly: GCA_002842095.1. GTDB lineage: Bacteria > Sumerlaeota > Sumerlaeia > Sumerlaeales > Sumerlaeaceae > HGW-BRC1-1. The sequence continues at coordinate 128,747 of PHCB01000008.1, read as the reverse complement.
AGTCTCTCTGCTTTCGCTCTCAAGCGCTGATTACTCCGAGGTGTTGGAACTAACCCGGGCTCTTCGCCGTGGTTTGGCCCATCAAAATATTTCGGTTTCACTTCCGTCCCTCCGGATCAATGCGTTCGACGTGGATTTGGCGGAAGAGATGAACCAGATGCGGAAAGCCGGATTCACCTTCGCTCCCGAGGCCGGAACAGCCCGACTTCGCGCGGTCATAAATAAATCCGTGGATGAGCAACGATTTCGCGACACGATCGAAACGGTGCTGAGCAAGGGGTGGCGCACATTAAAGTTTTACTTTATGATCGGACTGCCAACCGAAACAGATGAAGACTTACAAGGCATCATTGATCTAACCGAAGCTGCGATCCAATCGGGGCGACGGTATTGTGGAAAAAACTTCCAACTCAATGTGAGTCTCTCGCCGTTCGTGCCAAAACCCCATACGCCATTTCAATGGCACAAGCAACCAACTCGTTCGGAGTTTGAAGACAAGATCAAATATGTGGAGTCCCGGGTCAACCGTCGCTTCGTTACCATTCGGCGCCATAACATTGAGGAATCTATGCTTGAAGGCATCCTGAGCCGAGGTGACCGACGGCTCGGCAGGGCCGTGTTTCGCGCATGGGAACTGGGTTGTAAATTCGACAACTGGCACGAGCATCTGCAATTTGACCGCTGGCAACAAGCCTTTGCAGATTGTGGGATTGATCCCGAATTTTATTCCTCGCGTGAGCGTGAAGAAAATGAAACTTTCCCGTGGGACCATATCGACAGCTCTCTGGGCCGGGACTTCCTCTGGGGAGAAAAAATCCATAGCGAACAAGCTCACCCAACCAAAGATTGCTCACGCAATGGTTGCGCTGGCTGTGAAGTTTGCGACTTCAAGGAAGTCAAAAACCTTCTCGCCCAGCGCAAGTCTGGTGAGTTTTACGCCCCCCCCGAGCCACCGCCGCCAACAAAAGGGTCCAGGGATCCTGTCCAACGCATCCGTTTGGCTTTCACCAAACTGGAGGGGTTACGCTACATCTCCCACCTCGACATGGCCAAGGTGGTCAGGTTAATATTCCGCCGAACAGACATTCCCATGGCGTTTACGCAGGGCTTTAACCGCCAACCCAAAATGCATTTCACCCCTCCGCTACCTCTGGGGTTCGCCAGTCGATACGAAATTCTGGACGTATGTCTGCTCGAAAAAGTATCGACGGAAGATCTGTTGACCAGGCTCTCGAGCATCCCCCTCGACGGCCTTTCTTGGACCGCTGCTTGGGAGGTTCCCGTTCATGGAGAACCCTCGCTGTCAGCGTCTCTCTCCACGGCAACCTACGAGATCGAATTTGGCGGGCAAGTCTCGAGCGATCAAGGAGTTGATATTACCGCCCAATTGAAGGCATTTCACGAAGCCGAAAGCTTCGAGGCACTTATTTTTGGTCACAAGAAAAACACTCGACACGATCTCAAGCAAAGCATTAAAAGCCTAAGCATTAACCAAGTGGATGGAATAGTTCACGCAACCATTCAAGTTTCATTAATTGAGACCGTATATGTCAATCCGCTGCTGGCCCTTGAGAAGGTGCTGGGAATGACCCTGGGAGGGGTCGCCTCAACAACCCGCACCGGATTAGAGTTTACGCAGAAAGCCGATCCAGCCACACCACTGGGATAAATTAAGCGCACACACAACCAATGTTTACGCAACCATTGAGTGCATCAGTTCCTGCGTAGACGGACGGCGTAGCTTTTTCAGAGCCTTTCGCTCGATTCGACGCACGCCTTCCTGACTCATGCCCACCTCGCGACTTGTGGAGCGCAGACTCAGTTCCTGTCCGGTATCAAACCCGTAGCGCAAACGCATAATGCGCCGTTCACGGTCTGAGAGTTGGTCTAATGCTTCCTCAACCTTTACACGGATTTCCTTCTGAGAACATTTCTCAAATGCAGAGAGTGTCGTATCGTCGCTGAGGCGATTCAATAACTGACTCGTCCCGGACTCCTCGTCCATGCCAGAGGTATCGAGCGAAAGCACCGCATCACCCATCTGCTCCAATTCTTCCAGCTTGTCTTCATCCATATCCAGGATGCCGGCAAGTTCCGCAGTGGCGGGTGCGCGACCATTCTCAGCGATAAAATTGCGGCGTGCCTCGTTGACATATCCCAACATACGGCTCTTGCGGATGGGGATCCGAATCACATTCGAGTGCTTGCGAGCGGCAACCTGAATAGCCTGTCGAATCCAGAATGCGGCGTAAGTGGAAAAACGAAAACCGCGGCGCCAGTCAAACTTATCGACCACTTCCAGGAGACCTATGTTGCCCTCCTGAATGAGGTCGCCAATGTTCATTCCGCGGCCAGCAAATGGCAATGCCATCTTGATAACGAAGCGAAGATTGGCCGCGACAATTTCTCCCCGGGCTGCCGGATCACCGGCTTCCAAACGCTGAAAGAGCTCGATTTCCTCATCGCGGGTCAGGACGTCGTGTGAGGCGACCTCTTCCATGTAAGTGCGAATTTCATCATTGAGGTGAACTTTCATCTTTCAGCCCTTTCTGAATCATCAACGGATTACGTTGCTTTGCACATTCTGTTAAGCAAGGCTGGTTCCAGTATCCAGCGCCAAGCCCGTTGATTCCCAAGCGACTCGAAACACTTAGTTTACAATTTATCTGATTCAGGTTTCATGAAGTTGATGGGCTGAAACCCATGCGCTGCACCTCTCACTGTGCGGTTCCTCGCACACAGTACATCCCTTGTCCTCATCCAACAAAACTGTCGTAAGGAGCTTGAATCCAATGAACCAACGAAAGCTTGGCAAAGATGGACCTTCGGTATCAGCCATCGGACTCGGCTGCATGGGCATGTCAGAATTTTACGGCGAAGGCATAGACTCAGAATCAATCCGCGTGATCCATCGGGCCCTGGAACTCGGCATTAATTTCCTGGACACCGCGGACATGTATGGATGCGGAAGCAACGAAGTACTTGTGGGGGAAGCAATTGCGGATCGGCGGAGCCAGGTCTTTCTGGCCACCAAATTCGGCAACATGCGTGGAGCAAACGGAGAATACCTCGGGGTTTGCGGGACGCCCAAATATGTGCGGGAATCCTGCGATGCCAGCTTGAGCCGGCTCAAGGTCGACGTGATCGACCTGTATTATCAGCATCGAGTCGACCCCAATGTACCGATCGAAGAGACGGTGGGTGCCATGGCGGAGTTGGTCGCTCAGGGTAAGGTGCGTTATCTGGGATTGTCCGAAGCCGCCCCATCCACCCTGCGCCGCGCCTGCAAGGTCCATCCGATCATGGCTCTCCAGACCGAATATTCCCTCTGGACCCGCCATGTGGAGGATGAAATCCTGCCAACGTGCCGCGAACTGGGTATTGGGTTTGTCCCCTACAGTCCCCTCGGGCGCGGGTTCTTGTCGGGAAAATTTCGGTCTCCCGCAGATTTCCCCGAAGGAGATTGGCGCCTAAATTCACCCCGGTTCCAGGGTGACAACTTCAAACAGAATCTCCAAATTGCGGATACGGTTTCTGATCTGGCAAGCGCCCACGGATGCACTCCCACCCAGATGGCTCTCGCCTGGATCCTGGCCCAAGGCGAAGACATCATCCCAATTCCCGGAACGAAGAAATTGGATTTTCTGGAACAGAATGCGGAGGCAGCAAGTGTGCAGTTGACCGCCCCAGAGATGGATCAACTGAGTCAGCTCGGTACACCCGCTGGAAGTCGTTACCCCGACGCCAGCATGAAATGGCTGATTGGCACCACCCCTCCCCTCAACACCTAAACATCCGAAATGTGTCGATTGGAGTTGCCTCCACCTTGAGTTTGAACCTTTTGGTGAGCATGGTTTTTTATATGACCTTCAGATTATCCATCCCAGCCTTCGGCGTCCCGGATATGGTGACTTTGTGACCCCGCCCCCGGCAGCAAAAAAATCGGTTTCAGCGTCCGCGCCGCCTGCCACTCCCCCGTCGGCGCATAACTTTGACAGCATTCACGGCCACGACCTGATTAAAAGATACCTGACATCGGCCATGGGTAGCCAGGCACTCCCTCACGCCTTGCTCTTTCACGGCCCCCGAGGGGTCGGCAAGACCAGCATGGCTTATGCATTGGCCAAGACCCTTAACTGCCCCAACGGAGGGCGTGGGGAATGCGCCTGCGATGTCTGCCGCAAAATTTCCACGCAGGTTTTTTCAGACCTCGTGGTGGTGGAACCGAAAGGTGCTGCGGGACAGATTACCCTGGCCGGATGGAAGCCGGGCCGGGAAGAAGCCGACACAATCCCCTACTACCGTTTTGTGGACAGCCGCCCCCTCGAAGGTGGACGCAAGATTTTGATGCTCCGGCAGGCTGATCGAATGAACACAGCCATGGCCAACCATTTGCTGAAACTGATCGAGGAGCCCCCGTCTTACCTCACCCTGATTCTTGTTACGCACCGTCCGGGTGATCTCCTGACAACTGTCAGATCGCGCTGTGCGCCCTTGAAGTTCAACCCATTGGAACAGTCAGAGATGGAGGAATTCGCACGCAGTCAGGATTTGTCCTCAGCGGATAGCGGCACTGCCAATTTGCTGCGTCTTGCCGAGGGCCGCCCCGGATTATTGATCGATTTGATTTCGGGTGATCTGGCCACACGGCGCAAAGCAACCGCATCAGCCATGGATCTTTTCCAGCAACACGGTTTTTTAATGCTGTTTCGTGCGGCGTCCGAATTGGGTAAATCTCCCACGTGGGGGGCAGGCGGCGAGGTCTTTGAAACGACCTTGCAAACCCTGCAGGCTTGGGTTCGAGACGCAATCCTGCTTAAGGTGATGCCTGAGGGTGAGGCTCGTAAATTAATGCTGAACAGTGATGTAATGGAAGCGGTCAAGACCTACGCTGCACAAAATGAGATGCCGGCTTTGCTCGCGGCATACGACGAATTGCAAAACGCTTTTGAGTATACGGCACGGCAGACAGACAAAGCCTACGTCCTCGAAACCTTGCTCATGCGGCTGGGACGACTGAAGCAAAACTAAACGGCAACACGCCCAAATCAGCGGATTTCTGCCTCAACAACGGTTTGGCTGGGGACGATCGTCACCATGGTTTGACCCGGTTGATCGTCGTGGCCCACGATGTATTCGCCCGGCTCCAGCTCGACCACAAAATCGCCAGCCGAATCGGCTTTGGCATAGTGACGGGCGGCTCCCTGGCTCCTGGCCACAAATGAGACTAAACCTTCAAACGGCTTCCCTGCCCTGCGCGCCTTACCCTGAAGGTTGAGCGCCCGCGCGAAAGTTACCGCCACACGCTTATTTTCCCCGTCGCCAACAACGACTTCTTCAGTGCGCTGAAGCCTCGAACGGTTCTCCGGGTTGTTGATGGAGAGGGTGTAGCGGCCGGCTGGGACCGGCTCGAACAGCCAAGTGCCGCCTTCATCCGTTTGACCGAAGAATGAACGTGGCCCGGCGGCCCCTGCCGCGAACAGAACCAGTGGGGCGCGAGCGATGGGGCGCCCCGCCGCATCGGCCACGCCCACCTGAACCGAACTGTTGCCCTGAGACAGGGGCACGGGAACCGGTGGCGGCGGTGGCCCGGCAAGAACCTGAACCTCATCGATGCTCTTTGGGGCGAAGCCTTTGGCGGTGGCCTCAATTACATAGGTGCCGAGGGGAAGGTCTTTGAAAGAAGCCAGTCCCTTGTCATTGGCCGTAGCCGTATGTTCGGGCGCAGCCCCTGCAGCTGTGGGGCGACTCGTCATGCGCATTGTCACAGCCGCTCCGGGCACGGGCTGGCGGGTCCCCCCCACGATCACCTGAGCCACTATCTCCTGTCGGCGTCCCAGAAGCACCACGGCATCTCCTGAACTCCGCTCCTGCACCTCAAAAATTTCGCTCTCGGCGTACTCATTCCCGACCGTCACAACAGCGCGATAGGAACCCAGCGAGAGATTCTGCGCAAGGTAGGAGCCATTCACGAAATCGACGTCCTTGGATTCAATGGTGTCAAAGGTGAGGCGTCCGGTGGCGTTGCCGACCAAAGATGCCGTTGGTGTGGTCACTGGGTTATCTGCGTTCTGGCGTCGCATGAGATATAGATGGGCGCGACCGCGGAACGGGGTCGCTTGCGATGGATCGCTGATTCCCTGCGCAAGTTCGCGCACTTCAATGCGGGTGCCCGCCAATGCGTTCAGGGTAACGTTGAAGGTTTCTTCAAAAGGCAGAGGGATGACCGCTGTGATATCATTACGCTCGAACCCCTCAGCCTCCACACTCACCCCATCGGCAGATGGCGCGTCCACTCCCCCCACCACGGCCTTGCCTTGGGCATCACTGCGGGCGCTGACAGTTTGTTTTTGTGAAACACCCGCAAATATAACCCTCACCAATGCCCGTGCCACCGGCTTACCGGAACCATCATTGATCTGGAAAGTCAGACGATGGCCGACCTCGGGAGTTTTTGCGGCTGTCGCACCCTCTGACCCTTGATCCACAGGAGCTGGTGTGTCAGGCCCGCCCGGGCCCGTCGCCGAATTCGGCCTGACCGTTTGAGCCGGTGTTCGCGTAGCGGAGTTTGCCCCGTCGTGAAGATTCGGCTGTCCAACTTGCGTGCCGGATTGTCCGGCCTGTCGGGCGAAACCCTCGGCAAGAGAGGCACTACGCCAGGCGATGAGGAGGGCCGCCAGGGCAATAAACAGCGCCACGGCAGCCAGCAACCAGGGAAGTTTGTTTTTCATGGCTGGAGAATTACCATGGTTGGCGCGCCTCTCGCGCAAAAGTGTAAATCAGCGATATTCTCGAAGGAAAGATTTCACGCCCGCATAAAGCAATGGCAGCATGATTTCATGATGACCGGTAAGAGAAACAGCGGTGCCTCCACTGCGCGTGGGGCGCGAGACCACATTAGCGTTGGGCCGGTAATGCTGGATCATATCCATGTTAATGGCCGTAAAATTGCGAACGCGGTGTCCGAGGTTGCGCGCCACCGTGAGCGTTTTCAGAAAGACCTCGGGCATGATGACAGCGCTGCCACAGTTGATGACCACGCCCCCCTCATCGAGGGTTGGAATCATCCCGGCCATGAGACGGAAATCGCGCATGGTGCCTTTACCGTAGGCCTCCCCATCGCAGGAGGGATGCTGGTGGATCGTGTCGGTGCCCAGCGCCACGTGCACGGTAAGGGGAACACCCAGGCGGTGCGCGTTGGCGAGGATGCTCACGCGTTCGTAGCGGGGAAGGTTGTGCCGCAAACCGCGCCCGAGAGACTCGCCCAGACCACAGCCAACTTTTACGCCACTGTTAACGATGGTGTTCATCATCTCGGCAGTCTCTTTCACCATGCCGAAACTACCATCTTCCAGGCCGCGCTCCACGTCCTCGCTGGTGTGCCCGAAGGTCGCCAGTTCGAAGTCATGGATGGACCCGGCGCCGTTCATTCCCACGCAAGTGATCAGGCCCTCTTCCATCATGCGTACGATGATGGGAGAAAGACCACATTTCACCACGTGGGCGCCCATCATGAAGATGATGCCTTTTTCCTTCACGCGGGCCTCTGCAATGCGCTGACAAGCCACCAGCAGGTCGCGCGCTTTCAACACGGCCGGCAGGGCCTCGAAGAATTCGCTGAGAGGCTGATGCACGTTAGGCACCTTCGCCAACAGCGAGAAATCGACCTTCGTGGGCCGCTGCCTCACCGAGTAGGTTTTAATCTGCGAAAGATCGACCGGCTTGGGCCGTTCGGCCATTCTTAGAGACCTTCCCGCAACTCGAACTCATCGTGAATAGCCTGCACCGCGCGGTCCACATCGCTCTCGCGGATGACGCAGGAGACTTTGATTTCGGAGGTGCTGATCATTTCTATGTTGATGTTATTCTTGGCCAGCGCACGGAACATGGTGGCGGCAACACCTGCGTGGCTTTTCATGCCAACGCCCACCACGGAGACCTTCGCTATTTCAGCGTCGGAGCGGACCTTCTCGGCACCGAGATCTTTGGCGATCTTCTCGGCGAGTTCCAGAGCATCCTGGAGATCGTCTTTGGAGACCGTGAAGGAGATGTCGTTGCGGCCATCGGCACCCACGTTCTGGATAATCATATCCACAACGATGTTGGCCTCGCCCACACGTCCGAACACATCGGCGGCGATGCCCGGTTTGTCGGGAACTCCCATAATCGAAACCTTGGCCTCTCCGCGATTGTAGGCCACTCCGCTGACTACGATATCTTCCATCTCTTCGGTCTCCTTGATGACCATCGTACCCGGTACGTCTTCGAAGCTGCTCCGAACCTGAATGGGCACATTATAATTTTTTCCGAATTCAACGCTACGAGAATGTAGAACCTTCGATCCCAGACTTGCCAGTTCCAGCATCTCGTCGTAGGTAATACTCTTGAGCATCCGCGCTTCCTTCACAATGCGTGGATCCGCCGTGTAAACGCCCTTCACATCGGTGTAGATATCACAGCGGTCTGCTTTGAGAGCTGCTGCCAGTGCGACTGCCGTGGTATCACTGCCGCCGCGTCCGAGGGTGGTAATCTCATTATCCCCGGTCATTCCCTGAAATCCAGCAACGATGACAACCTTACCGGCTTCCAGCTCGCGGACCATCTTCTCGGTGTTGATGCTGACGATCTTGGCCTTGCGATGGGAATTGTCTGTGGTGATGCCAACCTGGGGGCCGGTGAATGAAATCGCCTTGCCGTTTGCCGAGTGGATAGCCATCGCCAAAAGAGCAATGGTCTGCTGCTCGCCCGTGGAAAGAAGCATGTCGATCTCACGGGAATCCGGATGAGCAGAGATCTCATCTACCAGAGCCAATAAGCGATCGGTGGTCTTGCCCATGGCGGACACCACGACTACCACTGAATTGCCGCGTTCCTGCTCGGCCATTGCCAGACGGGCCACATTGCGAATGCGTTCTGCATCGGCAACGCTGGAACCGCCAAATTTCTGTACGATTAGTGACACAAGAGAACTCCTGATGAGTTGAGAAAAATTGCCATTGTGATGGTGTTATAAGAACAAACGAGCAAAGCATCCAGGCAAACGGATTTTTCATGCAAGACCTAGCTTGAGATCAAGCCCGGATCAAAAGTTTTTCATCCTCAAGAATGATTTCATAGCGCTTGATGGAAGAATGCGGATTTGTGATGCCTTCGCCAGTGCGCACATCAAATTTCCATTCATGCCAGGGGCAGGTGACCTCCGGCCCGTGCAGCTTGCCTTGAGCCAGGCCCGCTGCGCGGTGAGGACAGACGTTGCCGACCGCGTAGAAAACTCCGTCAACATTCGCGACGAGCACCTCTTCCTGCGCGCCAATATTGAAGCCCTTCATACTTCCCGGAGGAATGTCAGACGCAGAGCAAAGCACGATTGGTTCATTCATTTGACGAGACGGATACCCCGCTTCCCCTCCTGCAAGGGCGAGGGAGCGGGGAATTCCTTAAGCCTTTGCGCCCTTGAAGAGGTTACGGCGGAGCATCTCTTCTGCAATCTGAACGGCATTGAGAGCGGCACCCTTGCGGAGGTTGTCACTCACGACCCACATGTCGATGGCATTGGGATTGGAGATGTCGTCGCGGATGCGGCCGACATAGGTTTCGTCGCGACCTTCGCTGTAGACCGGGGTCGGGTATTCATTAAGTGAGGGGTTATCAATGACAACCACACCTGGGGCGTCGGAGAGCAATTGGCGAACTTCATCGGCGGAAATCTTCTTCCGAGTTTCCACGTTGATGCTTTCGCTATGGCCGCGAAGCACAGGGACACGCACCGTGGTGGCAGTGACGGCTATGGAGTCGTCACCGAGAATCTTGCGCGTCTCGTTTACCATCTTCATCTCTTCCTTGGTGTAGCCGTTTTCGAGAAAGGAGTCGATGTGAGGGAGCACGTTGAAGGCGATCTGGTGAGGGTAAACTTTGCATTCGACGGATTGAGCCCCGGCCAGCAATTCGCGGGACTGGCGCAGACATTCCTCGATCGCTTTTTGCCCGGTACCACTGACGGACTGGTAGGTGGAAATGACGAGCCGCTTGATGCCCACGGCCTTGTGGATGGGTCCGATGGCCACGATCATTTGCGCGGTGGAGCAGTTGGGGTTGGCGATGATTCCCTTATGCTTCTCAACCGCTTCACCATTAACTTCAGGTACCACCAGGGGAACCTCGGGGTCCATGCGGTAAGCGCTGGTGTTGTCCACCACGATGGCTCCGGCCTTCACCGCATGGGGGGCAAACTCTTTAGAAATGGAACCACCGGCGGAAGCAAGTACCAGGTCAACGCCCACGAAGCTCTCGGGAGTGAGAAGCTCCACAGCGATCATGCGCCCGCGATAGAGGCATTTTTTGCCGACCGAACGCTGGCTGGCCAACAACTTGAGTGAGGCGCAGGGGAATTCTCTCTTTTCGAGGGTCTTAAGCATTTCCTGGCCGACGGCGCCCGTGGCGCCCATGATCGCAACATTGAGTTTCATGGGTGTATCCCGACTATCTCCTTGAATCCGATTGATGAAACCCTTGCAGGCACAGCATTTGCCTCAAGGTTCGGAATGGAATACAGAGAGAATTTCAGCCTCATTCGAGGCGTGACGGGGCGAAACAACTTTTCACCATATATTACGCTGAAACATCGTTGCAACAGGCCCTGAAGTAAGGCAGGTTTGTGATAGATGAGAGCATCTGAACGCGCAAAAAAATGTCCGATTTCACAACAGGAGAAGGTTCATGATTAAAACAGTTTTGGCTACCCTCGTTTCTCTGGCCGCAACCAGTGCGTTTGCAGCGGGCTTTTGTCAGCCATGCTATGACTGCGTGCCGCCGCCCCCGCTTTCTCATCTCTCACCCGCAACCTGCGCCGGTGGATGTGCGAATGTCTGCGACTGTGCTCTCCCCCAATACAGGTTCTATTATGTTCCCGGTCCGGAACTGACCGGCAATTACGCCAATCCCTATCTGTACTCCCCTGACACTGACCTGCAATATGCAGACCCAGCCTATTATCAGGCCCAGAGGGTCAGCGCCAGTTGGAATCGCCAGCAAGGGCGTGGCAACAGAGTGACAACGGGATTAGCTGAGGTGCCCGGAATCGAAGCGCAGATGAAGGTGGTAACATCGCGCAGGATTCCGGCAGCCCCCCGTCAGGCAGCCATCGTGAGAAAATAATTCCGCTCCGATGCCCAAGCACCAGGCAAAACACGTCGCATGGTGGATGAAACCTACGAAAAGTAATCCCCGCCCATAGCCAAACTTAAAGGCTCTCCGCCGGTTGGTGGAGAGCCTTTCTATTTTTACGGAAACAATAGTTCAGAGTTCCACCCGGTCGGGATTCGCCGCCATAGCGTACGCTCATGGAGATCATCCTCGCCCTGCTTCCACAATTCGATGCGATCCGGGACCAGTCGATATCCGCCCCAATGAGGAGGACGAGGAACGTTCCGGTTTAAATAGCGTTGATCAGTTTCGTGATAGCGCTGCATGAGTTCTTCTCGAGAACTCAATGGATGGCTTTGAAGGGATGCCCACGCAGTCAACTGACGCCCCCGTGGGAGGGCCGCAAAAGCTTCGTCGCTGATATCATCGGAAGCAATTTCGATGCGCCCCTGCACCCGCATTTGTTCATTTATCCATGGCCAGAAAAAACACAGAGCCGCATGGGGAATTTCCATAATGTGGCGTGAAGCGCGACTCTCTCGATTGGAGAAAAACAAAAAACCGCGATCATCGACAATTCGAGTTTTAACAATTCGACCCGCGGGGCGGGCAGTTCCGCTGACGGTGGACAATACGGCGTCATAACAATCGAAGGAAGTTACGGAGGAGGCGCGTTCGATAGCATCGAGAACGCTTTTCAGAGGTTCATTGTTCATTTTCATTGAGGTCCAGCTTTTTCGAGGGATTGCACCATGTCAACGTATTGGTCTCACGGCCCATGGATGGAGGCCTGATAGTAACGTAAGTTTTATTGGCGGGCAAATTCTGCGAGCCGATCAAGATAGCGTTGCAGGCCGGTGCGAGATGGGGCGTCGCTTAGATACTTCGCTTTGAAATCTGACGCCACGTTAACAATGGCGGTTTCAGGAACCGAGTTTTTCTGAGCCACGATGGGGCGCACATCGGTTGCAATGGCAGCATAAAGTTGCTCGGTGAAGAAACCGGGTTCCGGTGTGATGAAACCGGCCACCTCCCGCTCGTAATCGGCATAGAGGGGCAGCGTGCGATAAGGTCGGGTGCTCTGATAAAGAGCATCCTGAACGGGCTTTCGGAACAAGGGCACCGTGGGTCCGCCGGTCATTTCCTGTTCGCGATAATAATATTGCTGCCGGGCCTTGAAGGTTTCCGGGTTCATTTTGAACATGAGCCATTTTACCGCTGCCGCACGTTTTTCCCGATCAAGCTGGGCGTTGATGATGAGACATTTTCCAGAGGCAAGATGTTTGCGGTTTTTCGGTCCCTGCGGCAATGGGGCAATGCCAATGGCATCGAGGGGCATGCCGAGACGAAGAAGTCGGCGGATGGTTTCTGCATTCGCGGGGAGCATGCACATGGCCACGCGCCCCTCACCGAACATCCGCACCACGTTGTCCGCATAGCAACGGTCGATGGGCGGCGTTACGTCATAACGCCAACGCAGATCTTTGAGGAACTGGGTGACTTCTGCGGCAGTGCTCGTGTTCACATCCAGCGACATTACATCACCCGATGCAGCGGCAATCTGAAGGCCGGCCTGCACACCCCACTGCGAAAATTCCCGTCCTCCACCTTCAGCAAACATGACCGGTGCATAACCGAAGACGCCGAGTCCGGCGTGGTTGGTGTGTTTCACTGCCAGACGGACGAACTCCACCCAGGTGGATGGGGCACCGGTGGACAAAACAATGGTTGTCTCGTTTGCGTCGCGCCTAGGTTCGCCACTTTCAGCGAGAAAGGTTTCATCACCAGTCGTGAGAATATCGTCCTCGATTGTGCGACGCTGCTTTGAGCCAGACGCAGAGGAGGGCTGTATGGATTCTTCCCCTTCAGGCTGCGCTATGTCATCGTCAATCGATCTGCCGTCTGCAGGACGCCGAGGGGCACGGGGGTCGGTCGAGTACTGTTGCGTGTCGTAGTAACTTCCCGGCGCAGTGTTGCGCGCTCCGGGTTGATTTGGCAGGTTGTAATAGTCGCGCACCGATTCCTCGCCGCGGGTGCGACGCACCGGCTGAGGATAACGCCCATCGGGCCGCAGAGGTTGTGTCTGGTTTTGCCGTGAAGCCTCTTGCTGTTCCTGACTCTGCTGACCTTTTCGCCGGAATGGCCAGAATTGGGTTAATTCCCTTGCTGGTGGATCGGGAAAATCGGTGACCAGATAATCGCGAGGATCGCCATCGGCCCCTTTGCCTTTCTTGGCAGAGGGGCTAACGGTGGCTGTGGTTGCGGTGGCAGACGCGGTTCCGTCGAAAATCTTGCGGTTATAAAAAAGTGCCATCGTGTTCAACTCGATGGGGACCCCATAGACGCGAGAATCGCGGGCAAGAAACTCCATCACCTGCGGATTGATGTTCCCATATTCCGGCTCAACCGTAATCAGGTCGGTAATGTCGGCCGCGTAATTCAAATCAATGATGGCAGGAATCTGTGCCGCATTAACCTCGACGATGTCGGTCAGCATACGGTTCTGGGCGCGCTCGAAAAAGCTCTCGGGTGTAAAACGCCAGGTGCTGAATTCGATGCGAATGTTCGGGTTCGCCTTTTCAAACGCTTCGAATTCCCGTTGCACCACATCCTGCTCCAACGGTTCATTGGCGCCCGGATAATTATTGATGGAGAGAACAACTTTTTTGGAGGCCGAAGCCAAATCCGGCTGAGAGTTTCTGGCCTTGGAAGCATTCAACAGGACCACAAGATCGGCATCTGCCTCGGGCGCCTTGTGAGGATTCAGTTGTTCTTTGCAACTTGCGAGAAGAAGCGTTGCAGCGGCCAGAACCGCAAGATGAGTAAGCCTCATTCCTCGCCCACTCCCGTAAAATGAAATTTTTTGATCAGCATCGCCGGTGAATGCACCGGTCCATAAACGCCCTCAACCAGACGCGATGCCGAAGAAAGAGCAGAGCAGCTTTTCAACGCGCCGAGGACGTCTTGAGTGAAACGCAGATTACTCAGGGGACGAACCAGTTTGCCCTCCTCAATGAGGAAAGTGCCGTCCTTTGTCATGCCCGTAATGAGAGAAGTCATGGGATCAACTACATTCACGTAGTGAAACTTGCGCACGTAAATTCCACGTTTGATGGAACCAATCATTCGTGGCAGTGTGGATTTGCCCGGCTCCACAAAAAGATGCGACGCTGCCGGCCCTTCGCTATTGGGCATGGGAAACGCATGGCCGCTGTTCTTCAGTTCCAACGCCCGGGCAGAGACGCTATCGGTCACCACGCCCACCGCAACTCCCGCCTGAATCAGATCGACGGGTCGGCGCACAACGCCTTCGCCATCGAACATCGAAGAAAGCCCCGAGGGGTTTCGAGCGTCATCGCGAATCGTTATGCGGGTGGAGGCAACGCGCTTGCCCATGCGACGCGTCATAAACGATCGTCCTTCGAGATACTGCTTCGCGCCGAAGCCCATGTACCCCAGATAGCCGATCATCATCCCGGCGGCGTAGTGATCCAGCACCACGGGATAAACGCCAGGTTCAAGCCGTTGGAGCACCGCTTCAGCCGCCGTGAGCGATAATGCTTCGTCCGCCAAATCGTTGAGTGGCAGTGCAGAAATATCGCCACCGATCCAGTAGGAATAACCCGACAGCTCCCCCCGCTGGGCCAGCAGATTCAATTCCGCCTGAGTTGATTCCTGATAAGCCTCCGTGCCGCGCGTGTTCACAATGCAGGTGGTCTTTTCACTGGTGGAAATCGCGCCTGAAAAAGTCGCGCCTTTCGGTCTCGCGAGATCTCCAAGCTGCTGCACGATTCGCGCGCGGTCGAACGCCATCGCGGCGGCAGTGGTTTCATGCCAGGCTGTGGAGTCGGCCATGGGCCTGCTGGCCTCAAGCTGTGCGGGCGTTTCGGGAGCAGGCTGCGCCCGGGCTATTTCACCCGCACGCTCGATAGCCGCGGCCAGCGAATCCTGGTCGAGCCGATCCGTTTCCACAACGCCGCTGCGACCATCGAGCAATACGCGAATGCGCAGGTTTCGCCACGCGACCTCGGTGCTCTGATGCACATGGTTGTTCATGAATCGCGTGAGGGCATCGTTCCCTTTGCTTAACAGCAGTTCCACATCATCGAAACCGCGGGCCTGTTCCAGTATGGCGTGGAGCATATTAACCGTGCGCGCAATGACCATGGTTCATGCACCCCACAGACGTTGCTTGCGAAAACGAGCCGGAGCGCAACCGTGCGAAACCTGGGCGACCTGCATGGGCTCGCCCTTGCCGCAATTGGTCACGCCCCACAACTGCCATTCAGACGGGCCGCAAATGGCATCGCATGACGCCCAGAAAGCCGGGGTCATTCCGCTGTAAATGGGATTGCGAAAAAGGCGACCGCGCTTACCGTCACGAATCTCCACCGCAAGTTCGGTGGCGAACTGGAAGTTCAGTCGTTTGTCATCGATGGACCAGCTCTTGTTGGTCTCGAGGAGATAGCCATGGGAGGTGTCAGCGATGAGGTCTTCCAGCGATCCCGCTTCTCCGGGTTCGAGATTCACATTCGTCATGCGGATGATCGGGAAATGATTCCATCCTTCTGCCCGCATGCAGGCGTTGCTGCGCCGGTCCAGCACGTGGGCGATACCCGCGCTGGTCAGAACGCCCACCAGCCGGCCCGAATCCACAATCACATCGCGAACTGACAGGTAGCCGTCGTCATCGTAGTGGAACGAACCCAGGCCGTGAGGCAGTGTGGCATCAGCCGTGACGTTCATGATGGGTGCCCCGTAAATCCGGTGGCCGACATCAGAGGGTTGCAGAAATGAAGTCCCGGCGAACGAGGCTTCGTAACCGAGAATCCGGTCAAACTCAATGGCATGGCCAACGCTCTCATGAATTTGGAGGGCAAGCTGGCTGCCTCCAATGATGAGGTCAGCCTCGGGAAGATCGGGGCACATGGGCGCTCGGAGCAGCGCAGCGGCCTCAGCCGCAGTTTGCGCAGCGTTATCATCAAGCCGCATGGCGTCGATGAATTCATAACCGGCGCGGGCGAAATTCCCCCGAAATGAGTTCGGATAGGAGCGCACCTGCATGTCCCCGCGGGCAAGGGCTCCCGCGGAAATACCCGCCCCGCAAACTGTTGAGGACTGCTCGATCTGGCTGCCCAGTGTGCTGTAAAAAACCTTAACTTCGTGCCAGGCGTCCATGGTTGCCTCGCACTGTTCCACCGACTTTTCCCCACCCATGATGCGGGTGCAGGCGGTCAGCATCGACAACTTTTCTTCCAGCGAAACGCTTTGCGGATCAACTTCACAAAACGACGCATGGGTTGCGGTCACCGCAGGCGGTGGATCGAAATGCTCCTTGGGCCCGCCCGCTACAGCTGCTGCTTTCGCTCCCAAAATCGCCCGCTCAACCAATCCATCCAGACGGTCGTGAACGATGTCATCCGTGGCGGCGAACCCCCAACGCCCATCCACAAACACCCGCACGCCCACACCAAAAGTCTCACTGACCTCCACGCTTTCCGGGATTTCGTTACGCACGGAAATCGACTCTGTGGTCCGGCGAATCACGCGGACATCGGCGTAATCAACTTTGCGCGATGAGGCGTGATTCATAATCATGGCGGCGATGGAATGCATGGGACGGGCTTGTCTCAGAGCCTCGCGAGGCCCTTGCGACCTATATCGCGTCGGTATTGGGCCCCCTCGAAACGAATGCGTTCCACTTCACGATAAACCGAGTCCATGGCTCGCGGCAGCGAACGGCCCACGGCGGTTACTCCCAGCACACGACCTCCCGACACCACCACGTCATTGCCATCAAAAGTAGTTCCGGCATGGAACACCATGGCTCGGTCGTCGTAACGCACCTCTTCAAGGCCCGAAATGGGGGCTCCCTTTAGCGGGTGTTCCGGATAACCTCCGGCGGCCATCACCACACACACAGCCGTGTCGTCGGTCCATCGTAGTTCATGCTCGTTCAGCGTTCCTTCGCAGACGGCCTCCACAAGATCAATAAGATCGTTTTCAAGACGTGGCAGAATAACTTGGGTTTCAGGGTCTCCAAACCGTGCGTTGAATTCCAGCACACGCAACCCTTCATCGGTGATCATTATGCCAGCGTAAATCACCCCGCGATAAAGGATGCCCCGCTTTTGCAGTTCCTCCTGCAAGGGCTGGAAAACGACTTCGTTAACTTCTTCCATCAATTCTTCGGTAACGATGGGAGCCGGAGAATAAGCCCCCATGCCCCCCGTGTTGGGGCCGAGATCATTGTCCTTCAGCGCCTTGTGGTCCTGAGCACTGGCGAGGGGACGGATTACATAGCCATCGGTGAAGGCGAGAATGCTGGCCTCCTCCCCCGTCAGAAATTCCTCCACGACAACGCGAGCGCTGGCCTCTCCGAACTGGCGCTCTTCCAAATTATGCCTGATGGCGTGAACGGCTTCTTCGAGGGTCCGGGCGATAACAACACCCTTCCCGGCGGCGAGTCCGTCAGCCTTGACGATCAGCGGCGTACCGAGGGTTTTCGCATATCGAATGGCATCTGATGCGACCTCAAAGGTTTGAGAATCGGCCGTGGGAATATGGGCCGCTTCCATGAATTCCTTCGCGAAAGACTTGCTCGCCTCGAGCATCGCGCCCGCCTTGCAGGGGCCGAACACCTTCAGACCCTCCGCCTCAAATGCGTCCACAATCCCGGCGGCCAGGGGGGCCTCGGGTCCAACGATGGTGTAATCGATACCAAGGTTACGCGCACGACGGATAAGTTCTGAGAAATTATCGCCATAGGGTGCGTCAAAAACAATCGCTTCCTGAGCAATGCCCGCATTTCCCGGAGTACAGTAAACTTCCTTCAGTCGCGAGCTCTGGCGCAGCTTCCAAATAATGGCATGTTCGCGTCCGCCACTGCCCACTACGAGTATCTTCTTTTTATCCGTCACGTTTTCCTCAGTATCCTGATGGTTCGACATTACCCCCGGGCGATCAGCGTAAAAATAAATCGCGGATCGACTCAGCCCTCAACCTCAACGCGCACGCGTCCCGTTCCTTTTACGATCTCACCGACCAGATGCACAGTATCACCAGCCGCTTCGGCCGCCTTGAAAATGCGTTTCTGCTCGGAAGGTGCGGCAACGGCCATAAAGCCAATACCCATGTTGAAAGTCTTCAACATTTCCGGATAATCCACCGGACCAAGCCGTTGGATCATCTTAAAAATGGGCGGGGTATCCCAACGGTTTTTATAGACCACCGCGTCGACCTTCTTGGGCAGAACCCGGTTCAAATTCCCCGGAATCCCTCCGCCGGTTATGTGGGCGAATCCCTTCACCACCGCCTTTGACTTCACGAGGGCCGCAGCCAGATCGGTGTAGATTCGCGTGGGCTTCAACAGTGCCGCACCCAATGTGGAATTCAACTCTTTCACGCGGGTTTTCACCGACATGCCGGCGCGGTCGAGCAGCACGTGGCGGGCGAGAGAATAGCCGTTGCTGTGAATGCCCGTGGATTCGAATCCGAAAACCAGATCGCCGGGAACGATGGTCCGGCCATCAATCGCTTTGGCCCCATCCACGATACCGATTCCAAACCCGGCCAGATCGAAGTCTCCGGGCGCATAGAGACCCGGCAGTTCCGCCGTCTCGCCACCGATCAGCGGCGACTTTGCAATCTCGCAGCCCTTCAGAATTCCCTCCAACACCTCGCGGGCCTCGCGTATGTCCAAACGGCTGGTTGCATAATAATCGAGAAAGAAAAGCGGTTTGGCACCGCACACGAGGAGGTCGTTGATGACCATGGCCACCAGATCGATGCCAATGGTCGAGCAGTCCTTCGCTTCTTTGGCGACAAGCAATTTTGTGCCGACACCGTCGGTCGACGCGACCAGCATCGGTTTTTTCATACCGGCGGTTTTCAGCGGAAACAAACCACTGAAACCTCCGATGGATTTGTTGCGGGTGCGGAGAAAATCCACAACCTCATCACCTTTGCGGATGCTGACACCGGCGTCTTCGTATGTTACTGCTTTAGGCATGGCTATACTCCTGCGATCCTTCACATGGGTGTCTCGATGGACGTTGTCACCCAGACGGGGTTAGTTGGCAAGCGCAATGGGAAATGCGGGGCGTCATCCCTCGCGTCGCAAAAACCGCCCGCCCCTGTTTCCGGTGTGCTGCTCGCCGGAAACCGTCAGGCAACCATTTACCACAATGGCATCCAGACCCGTGCAGTATTGATGAGGGTCGGCAAATGTCGCACGATCCTCGAAGCGCGGCCAGTCAATCAGCAAGAGATCCGCGAAATATCCGTCTGCGATTTTGCCCCGATTGCGAAGTCCGAACGTTTCGCATGGCAGCCCCGAAACCTTGGCCACCGCAGCCTCAATGCTCATCAGGGAACGTTCCTTCACATAATCGCGAAAGAATTTTCCGAAGGACCCATAAGCCCGCGGATGTGGGAAATCGTGGTGCAGCGCTCCGTAAGGCGCACGACAACCGGCATCCGTGCACACCATTCCGAGAGGATGCGTCAGCACCAAATCGGTCTCTTCCTGATTCATGGTGAAGTTGGCGATAGAGGTGTGCATGCGTCCCTTGAGCAGCATATCGATGAAGACCTCGCCCGTTTTCATGCCACGCGCGACAGCGATTTCACCGATGGATTTACCATGATAGGGCTTATACGCGTCGCTTCCCGCGCTGCATATAATGACCGAATCCCATCCGTCCTTCCCTTCGTTCATCTCCGCCGCTTCGCTTATTATTCGATCCATGAGGGATGAATCGGCCAGTCTTTCCAGTGCGCGCTCGCGCCCACCATCGCGCACCCAACGCGGCAGCAGCGAGTCGAGCCCCGTGCTCGAGGCGACATAGGGATACTTGTCAAAACGGACATTGCCACCGCGCTCGTTAATCGCTTCAACCTGATCGATAACCTTGGAAACCTTGCCCCAGTTGCGCGGGGCCGACGCCTTGAGGTGACTGAACTGCCCCTGACACCCGGCCCCTTCCACCACTTCCATAAACTCATCGGCGGCTTCCAACAACGTGTCGCCCTCACCGCGAACGTGAGAGGCGTAGATGCCCTTCCCCGCCGCTTTCTGCAGCTCAACGACTTCGGCAGAATCAGCGAAATAACCGGGCGAATAGATCAGGCCCGTCGAAAGGCCCAGCGCTCCGGCTTCCATCGCGATTTCGACTTCGCGACGCATCGCTTTCATCTCATCGGATCTAGGCACCCGGTCTTCAAATCCCATCACGCTACCGCGTATATTGCAGTGGCCCACGAATGAAGCGATGTTCATGGCCGGTTTTACTGCGGCCAACGCATTCAGATAACCATCAACGTTCTGCCAGTTAATCTCAATACCGATATCCTTGTTGGATTCCTGCTCATCGGCCAGAAACTGTCCGCGCAGCGGGAAGGCACTGTACCCGCAATTTCCCACGATCTCCGTGGTGATGCCCTGACGCAACTTGGACTCGGCATTGGCATTGGCCAGAACGTTCATGTCGCTGTGACCATGAACATCCACGAAGCCGGGAGTGAGCATGCGCCCCGCAGCATCAATGCGCACGGCCGCTTCAGCGCTCTCCAGATTCTCAGAATCGTTCTCCGCATTAGACAACGCCGTAACGCGCTCTCCCTGAACGCCGACGTGACCTTTGAAAGGTTTCCCCCCCGAGCCATCGACAACCGTTGCATTAGTGATGATAAGATTAAACATCAGGACTCCTGCCTTTCCGCAGACCGGGTGCTGCGATTAACGTGAATTGAATCGGTCAATGGGACGAGATTGCGATTTTCGATGGTGAAGCGCGGAATGTTGAACCGTTCCACAAGGGGGTCGTGGGTAACCATCATGACTGTGGCCTTGTGGTTGAGATTGTAATCACGCAGCAACTCGAAGATTTCCAACGCGGTTTCGCCATCGAGATTTCCTGTCGGCTCGTCGGCCAGCAAAAGGGTCGGCTTATTAACGATGGCACGGGCAACGGCGACGCGCTGACGCTGGCCGCCCGAGAGACGGCGGACCTGGGTGGAGGCAAGATGGTTCAAGCCCACCTTCTCCAAGGCCTCCCGCCCCAAGGCCCGCGCCTCACGCAATGTCTTGGAGGAAAAGAGCAGAGGCACAATGACGTTTTCCAAAGCGGAACGCAGCGGGCGAAGAAAGAAGGTTTGAAACACAAACCCCACCGTTTCGTTGCGAAACAGGGAAAGTTCGGCGTCGCTCATGGATTCGAGGTGTCGGCCATCGATCATAATTTGCCCCGACGTGGGACGATCCAACCCGCCCACGATGTTCAGCAGCGTGGTTTTGCCACTTCCACTGCGCCCGACGAGCGCCATGAAACTGCCCGGCTCAATGACCTGCGTCCAATCTTCCAGAACGCGCACGGGCCTGTCGCCGGTCTCGTAAACTTTGCTCACCAGACGCGCTTCAATCACCGTCAAATGAGTGTCCCTCCACGTTCAGCGCCTCTATCATGGGTCAGCGAATCCTGTCGGCAAAATGTTTGCCCAGTTTCAACAAGGCAGAACTGAAGTATTGGGAATGAAAGTAAATCTGCAAACGCGGATTGAATCCCTCTTTGAAACGGGCAATGGAGGGGATGTTCGCACCGACAAAATCCAATGTCTTCATGCCCTCGGTCGCCTGATTCTTGATCATTTCCCATACGAGATACGAACTGACCCCCTCGCCAAGGGCCGCTTCATCAGTGGCGGCAAGGGCATAATACGTGGTTTCGTTATCGCTGAGACTGACAATAAATGATTCCAGACGGCCCGCCCTGATTGCGCAAAAAATTCGCCGTTTCTCGCGCAGGCGTTCACTCTCCACGATCTCTTCGAAAAACGCCCGGGAAATGGGATTCACTTCACCACGACGCGTGAAGGTTGAATCGAAAAGAGTGAAGCCTTCCTCCACGTTCAGATTATCTGTCACTTCAAAATCCGAGCGTTCAGCCTTGCGTATCTGACGCCGCACGCTGCCATCCAACCGCTGCCAAAGCTCGTCCACCGGCAGGCAGAGATTTATCAAATAAGTGAAGCGTGGAATCAGTTCGAATTTCGCATCCGTCAGGGGTCGCACGTCGTGCAGTGCAGGCGAGTTCATCAAGTTCACATAGGAAAATTGATCGGTCAACGCACCCGCCAGGGCCGCTGCTACACGCGTATCGCGCGATATCTGATCTGAAAATTTCTCTCCCGCCGGTTCATCCAAAAGCAGACCACAGTAGGGAGTGAGAAGAGGCGTAACTGCGGTTCGCTGACCATGCCTCTCCCGTTCAAGAAAAACCACTCCCCCACATAACATTCTATCCTCGAAACACCCCCAAAAGGCAAGCTCGCCCTCACCGCTATTTTCTATCACATGCTTCCACGCCGTGGTGTGGAACACGCTCCCTTGAGGCGATCCCGCGACGAATTCATTCCACGAATCCAACTCATCAGGTTCCATTGGGCGGACGAGGATTTCGCTCATGAGGCGGTCCCTTGGGCCAGTAGGCTTTCGCTGAGTTGCTCGTAAGCGTTCGTCATCTTTTCCAGCGTGAAGTGTCGATGTGCGCGGTCGTGTCCGGCCTTCCCCATGGCCCTCATCAACGCTGGTTGTTCAGTAAGGTGGGATAGCATACGGCCCAATGCATCAGCATCGCCGGGAGAGAACCTCCAGCCGGTTACACCATCCTCCACGATGGTGCGCAATCCTCCGACGTTTGCAGCCACAACCGGGAGACCGCACGCCATCGCTTCCAAGGCGGCCAACCCAAAACCTTCTGCTCTTGAGGGCTGAACAAACACATCACATTCGGCCAGCAGTTGAGGAATCGAGGCGGCTCTTCCGGGCAATTTGAAAACATCGCCAAGGCCGAGTGTTTCGATCATCCCCTCCAAACGCCCTCGCTCCGGTCCTTCGCCCCAAACCACAAAACGGGCTTGCGGACAGGTTACTCGAAGGCGAGCAGCAGCTTCCACCAGAAGGTCGTAACCTTTTACAACGCGCAGATTTCCCGCACCGGCGATGATCACCGCATCCGACCGCAGGTTCGGTTCCCAAAGACCTTTCAAATAATCTTGTGGAGCCTCCTGATCGGCGCTTTTAGGCGTGAAATTGTTGGGATCGATTCCATTGGGGATCACAAGCATTCGCCGAGTTTTAACGCCTGAATTCAGGAGATCAGTCTTCACACCCTCGGAAACACAAACGAGTGCATCAGCCTTGCGTGCCGCGCACCGAAAGAGTGGACCGGCAAAGGCATTGCCCACGCCCGACCCTTCCTTCCATTCATGGGTTCCATTGCAAGTGATTATGGTCTTCCGGGCCCCGGCAGCCCGGGCGGCAGGAATCCCCCACACTGTCGGACGCATTAATGTAGTGTGCACCAACGACGGTTGCAGTCGCCGCAATAAACTGAAGAGGCGACCGATACCGAACAGATCCGTCGGCCCTGTCATTCGCAACACAATCGATTGAATGCCCGCCCGATCGATATCGTTGCGCAAAATCCCATCCCTGCTCAACGCCACCATGACATTCTTCCCCCCATGGCGCTTGTGCCAGGCGATGGCAGTCTCCATCATGAGGCGTGTGGGGGCGTCATCCTCAAAGGAGTTGGCGAGCCACACAATTCTCGGAGGATCGGACGAAGTCATCACGGTTCTCCCTCATCGTGCACGCGCTTGCCGCCGATTTTGAGACCATACTTGGCGATGCGTTTGCGCAGCGTATTGCGGGTGATCCCGAGAAACTTCGCGACACGGCTCTGATTCCCTTCGCATTGTTCCAACGCGCGGATGACAAGTTTGCGTTCGATAATATCGAAAGAATCAAATCCCGGTGGCAAAGGTTGTCGTCGGGCGATCTCCTGAAACAGCGCGTCGAAAAGTGAATCGTCGGTCAATATCCCCACGGCACTTTCGGTCGCCTCCGCCCGTTTCATCTCCAGATCGCCGGCGCTGATAACATTGCCCTTCAGCCCCACCAGGGTGTTGCGAACGATATTTTCCAGCTCACGAACGTTGGATTCATAAGCCCCCTGTTCGAGAAGAGCCATGGCAGCCGGGTCCACAATCACCCGACCCAACCCCAAGCGCGGTGCCTCGCGTTCTACATAATGCGCAACGAGAAGAGGGATGTCCCCCTTGCGCTGCGAAAGTGGCGGAAGGTTTATTTCCGATGCTCGGAGGGCAAAATACAAATCCGAGCGAAAATCCCCCGACTCGGTCAAAGCATGCAAGTCTGCACTGGAGGAGGCGATGATGCGAATATTGGCAGGAACGGTTTGCATCCCGCCAAACTTTTCCAGCTGACCCGTTTCCATCACTCGCAACAATCGTGTCTGGAGCGGAATCGTCATCGCTCCGATTTCGTGGAGAAGAAGTGTTCCACCATCGCAAATTTCCAGTTTGCTGGTTTTTAGTTCCCCCCCTCGCAGGGCTGCAGTGCGTGTCCAGCCGAACAGTTCCCCTTCCAGCAGGTGCGGTGGAATGATGGCGCAGTTGATTGCGAGAAAGGGCTTCGTGTTGCGGGCGCTGTGATGATAGATTGCGCGGGCAACCAATTGCTTGCCCGTGCCCCGCTCGCCAGTGAGGAGAACCGGTTGATCCCCCGCTGCAACCCTGCCGATCAGTTTGTAAACTTCCTGCATGGATTCGCTTTGGCCGATGATTTCTTCATGAGGCCCTTCACCCGACCGCTTTGGGCGAAAGGAAACCACCCGCCGCATATCCTGCGAAGCCTTCACGGCCTGACTGACGATCGAACGAATTTTCTCAATGTCGAAGGGCTTCATCACATGATCGAAAGCACCGGCTTTCATTGCCTCGATCGTGCTTTGTGTCGATGCATAAGCGGTCATGAGAATGACGGGCGTCCGCGGATCGAAACGACGAATTTCCCGCAAGGTAGCGATTCCATCCGCACCGGGCATGCGAATGTCCATCAGGATAACGTCGGGCTTTTCCGACTGCGCCAGCCGCACCGCATCTTCGCCGGATGATGCTTCGATAATGGCATAGTCGGCCCTCTCAAAGAGACGCTTGAAGGAGTACCGCACATCGGCGTCGTCATCCACGACCATCAATTTGGGCTTTGTGGATTTCAAGATGGCGTCGCCTCCACCGGAATTTCTACTCTGAACGAGGTTCCCTCATCGGGCGCACTTTTCACCGTTATGTTGCCGCCATATTCCTTTAACAGTTTTTGAGAAACAAAGAGCCCCAGCCCGACTCCCTCTTTGCGCGTGGACGTAAACGGTGTGAAAAGATTCGACATCACTTCGGGTGAAATTCCGATGCCTGTGTCTTTGAAAATGACACGAACCCGATTCGGTTCGGAACCTCGCTCGGGCATGCGCATGGACCGAATATGCAATATCCCGCCGTTGGGCATAGCCTCCTGCGCGTTCATCATGAGGTTCAGAAAAATCTGGTCGAAATGCCCGCGGTCGGCAAGAATCGGGGGCAGCGTTGGATCAAGTTCTTTTTGCAGCACCACCCGATGCTCGGCGAAGGCATGGTTCACGAGCAGCAATAGTTCTTCGATTACCTGATTAACATCGACCCACTCCAGGGGTTGGGGCCGTTTGCGGGAAATGTTCAGCACCTGGCTGACGATGCGGTTGATACGATCGAGTTTATCCAGGATGATGTCCATGTCCCGTTCGCGATCCGGCAGAATCGCACGATCCTCCCGCAAGCTATGCAGCAACATGCTGATGATCGTGACGGGGTTGCGGATTTCATGGGCAATCTCGGCACTCAGAATTCCCAGCGTGGCCAGACGGTCCGCTTGCCGAATGCCATGCTCTGCCTTCAACATGCGTTCATAACGCTGCGCGTTCTCGATCGCGATGGCGCACAGAGAAGCGAACGCGTTCAAAAGACGAATATCGTCGTCGCTGAAACGGCGCGGTTGGTCCGTATAGATGTTAAGAATACCGATGAGGGAATCCGTAAAGAACACGGGCACCGACAGCAGAGAAACGAGGTGTTCCTCCCGCGCCATGCTGCGGGCACGGTAGCGTTTCGCACGTCGCACGTCGAATACTTGCACGGGTTGACGCCGCGTTACCACATCTCCCACGAGAGAGTCCTGCACGCTCAACGCCGGGCGTTGTGTGTATTGCGCACTCCCCCCCGAAACAGCGCTCAGCGTCAGTTCACGCATGTCGCTCAGCAACATGATGGAGCAGAGCTTAACATCCATGATATCCTGCACGGCCTGCGTGATGCGGTTGAGAACCGTGGGGAGCGGATCTGGTGAAATGAGTGCCTGACCCACCGCAAACAGCCCCTCCAGACGTCGTGTCTGGCGCTCGACCCTCTCGTACAATCGGGCGGTGTGGATGACCTTCGCGGCCTGATTTCCCAGGGCCATCATCAGCCGCTCGTCCTCCTCGGTAAAGGCACCGGTCACGCTGGAATTAACGTTCAGCACGCCGATCACTTCTCCCTCAACACGAAGAGGAACCGCCAACTCCGAGCGGACATGGCTCTCCACTTCCACGTACATCGGAGAACCATGCACATCGTCCAGCCGAACCGGTTTGCCGGTTGCAGCCACGGTCCCGGTGACCCCCTGACCAACCCTCAAACGAAGTTGTCCGGCGCGCCCCGTGTCCATGCCAACGGAAGTATGGATTTCCAAAGTCTGGGTTTCGATGTTCACGAAAGCCAGCGACCCACTGTCGGCTTTCATTTCACGAGCAGCCTCTGCCAGTATCCGGCGCAACAATGTGGCTGGGTTCGTGGTCGAGTTGATGAGGTCGGAAATTTTGTAAAGAGCCTTCAGGCGGCGGTAACGCACGGAGAGTTTCGATTCTGTCACCTTGCGATGCTTTAAGGGAGCAGGCGAAACGACGGATGCATCCTCGGGAGGTGCGGGAGGGTTAATGGGCTTTCGTTTCAATTGGGGTTCTGCTTCACTTTACGATCGGCCACCGCTTTTAAGACCAACTCTTTTATCTCCACCGGATGGTGAACTCCCTCAAAACAAACCTGCTCGCTGGCCACGTTCCCGCTGATGATCTCCACATCTCCGCAACCCAAGATTTTCGCCAGGGAGTTTTCCTCCACGAAAACATCTCGGAAATGATCCAGGGAAACGTGCTCGGTAACCCGGTCGAAAAGCCCGCGTCGCACATAAATCGAATCCGTGGTAAGACGGTAATAGCAAGCCCGCAACAGAAGCGCCTGCCTCACAAAAACAGCAAAGCCTATGAGAAAGGCCAGACTGAACGTAACAAGGTGCGTCATCCGGTCGGCCTGAAAAACCAACTGTAACAAGGCCGCCAACACATAAGCTGTCCCCACCACGAGCAGTGGAGGGAACGTCAGACGCAAAGAGGGCATTCCCTCCCAGATTATCTGCTCGGGAACAAGCTCCCCTGCAAATCCAGGCACCATGGATCCTACGTTATTTGGCTCGGTGTTCATCTCAGAAACGATAGGATATCCTCGTCGTTACGGTTTCAAGCAAGGTTTAGCAGAACATATTTGAAATCGGCTTGCTTGAAGGACAATCTTGCCCATGCTTGATGCAAGTTGAAGTGCTCACCCGTGGGCACAACTGGAAAAGGCAGGCGACCGAACATGGCAAGCACTCTGGATGGGAAAAGAATAATACTCGGTGTGACCGGAGGCATTGCGGCTTACAAAGCTTGCGACCTCTGCTCGCAACTCCGCAAAGCGGGCGCCGAGGTCCGTGTAGCCATGACCACCGCAGCCACGTCCTTTGTCGCGCCGCTCACTTTCGAAACCCTCACCCAGGCACCCGTCTATACTTCCGTCCTGCATCGTGAAACCGCGTGGGAAATGGAACACATCTCCTGGGCCAAGTGGGGTGACGTTTTTGTCATCGCGCCTGCCAGTGCCAACACTCTGGCCAAATTCGCGAGCGGTCTGGCAGACGATCCTCTTTCCACGCTCTATCTCAGCTTTGAGGGAAGAACAGTCGTTGCTCCTGCAATGAACACGGTGATGCTGGATCATGCAGCAACCCAGGCGAACCTCGCTTTGCTTCGCGAACGTGGCGTTCACGTCATCGAATCGGGCGAGGGCATGCTTGCGTGTGGCGATCATGGCGCAGGAAAATTGGCCTCCGTGGATCGGATCATGGATTATCTCGCAACGACACCCTCATTGTGGGAAACTGACCGGCCCGTGCGTGGCTCCTCTGCGTCGGTTCCCCCAACACCAAAGGGCACTTCCACAGCCCCGGCTACACCAATCCTGCCCCAGGATGATTCTCTCGCGGGGAAAACCGTTCTTATCACGTCCGGCCCGACCCACGAATTCTTTGATCCCGTCCGTTTCCTGAGCAACCCGTCATCGGGGAAAATGGGTGCCGCGCTCACCATGGAAGCCCTGCGTCGGAGCGCTAAAACTCATCTGGTCAGCGGACCTGTTCATCTGAACCAATTGCCCAAGGGCGCCGAAGTTCATCGCGTGACAACCGCCGAACAAATGTTGAGCGCGGTAAAGGCCCTCGCCGGGTCGGTCGACATCTTCATCTTCTGCGCGGCAGTGAGCGATTTCCGTGTGGCGGATCCGCCTACTCACAAAATGAAACGCACCGGCAACTCCATCTCGCTCACGCTTATCGAGAACCCCGACATTGCCCATTCGATCGGGTGCCAGAAAAAACCCGGTCAGATCACCATCGGTTTTGCTGCCGAAACGGATAACATGGAGCAGCACGCTCTGGGAAAAATGGAGCGTAAACGGCTGGACGCCATCGTGGCCAATGACGTCACCAATCCCCGCATCGGCTTTGAATCCGACTCCAATGAGGTCACCATTTATCTGCGCGATGGCCGAAAAATCTTCGTGCCTCACGCCGCCAAGGCAGAGATCGCACGCAAGATTTTCGAAGCGGTTGCCGACCTCTGACGAAACGCTGAGCAAAACTCAGCGTTCGTCTGCTGCAGTAACTCCCAGAACCTCATCCATGGTTGTCATGCCTTGGGCCACCTTGTCGAAACCGGCGCCGCGCAAGGTCTGCATCCCCTCTTCGATGGCAAGTTTCTTCAATTGCGTCGCGGGGATTCCCTCTACGATGCGGTCACGCATCATGTCAGACAATTCCATGAGTTCATACAACGCAACGCGCCCCTTGTAGCCCGAACCACGGCAACGATCGCAGCCTTGTCCGCGTTGGAGAACTCCATCGGTCGGCATCCCCAGGGCCTGCAAAACTTCGGGTGGCGGAGAAAACGCCACGCGGCAATTTTCACAAACCCGGCGCACAAGACGCTGGGCCACAATCATATTCGTTGAGGCTGTCACCAGGAACGCCTCGACGCCCATGTTCGTCAGACGGTTGATACTGCTGGGGGCATCGTTGGTGTGCAGAGTGGAGAGCACCAAGTGGCCCGTGAGGGCCGACTTCACTGCAATCTCAGCGGTTTCCTTGTCTCGAATCTCACCGACCATGATGATGTCAGGATCCTGCCGCAGGAAGCTGCGCAGTCCGCTTGCGAAGTCGAGACCGATATCCGCACGCACCTGCACCTGATTGATTCCCTTCAGCTGATACTCGATGGGATCCTCAATGGTGATAATGTTCTTCTGCGGATCGTTGATGGTGCTGAGGGCCGAATACAGCGTGGTTGATTTACCGGAGCCGGTAGGGCCGGTTACGAGAATCATGCCCCACGCCGCGCGAATGTGTTTCTCAAAGCGGGTCAGGACACTCATCTCCATGCCCAAATCCGTCAGATTGAGCATCAGGTTGCTGCTGTCCAGAATACGCATAACGACCTTCTCGCCGAAAGCCACGGGACAGGTCGATACACGGAAGTCGATGTTCTTTCCACCGAAAGGCATCTTGAAACGCCCGTCCTGGGGAAGCCGCCGCTCTGCAATATCCAGGGTGCTCATAATCTTGATACGCGAAACGATGGCGTTTTGAAACTTCTTGGGCGGCGCCTTCATTTCATGCAACACACCGTCTATGCGGTGGCGGATGCGGAGGTCCTTCTCATAAGGCTCAATGTGAATATCGCTTGCGCGGGTCTTGATGGCATCGAGAATGGTCTGATTCACCAACGAAACGACCGGGCCGCTCTGGAGTTCCTCTTCGTCCTCCGGTTCCTCCACCTCATCTTCAATGGTGGTGAAGTCGCTGCTCATCGCCAGTTCGAGTTCGCTGGCGTCCTCTTCGCTCATCTCCTTGATGCTCTCATCCGAGTTCGAGGAAATGCCGTAGTACTGGTGAATGGCTTCCTCGATGTCTGATTCGAACGAAATCACCGGCACGATTTTCAGTTTCGTGAGGAGACGCAACTCATCCAGCAGATAGATATTGGAGGGGTCCGCCAGAGCAACGGTAAGGGTGTCCTCCGTTTTATCGATGGGGACGATCTTGTATTTCTTAACAATGTCTTCCGGAATGCAGGTCAATATCTCCGGATCAATCTCATAGTGCATCAGCGTGATGAAGGGCACATTCAACTGCTTGCCCAACGTGGCGGCCAGTTCCCACTCGTTGGCAAAGCCACCCTCGATAAGCACCCTTCCGAGGCTGCCTCCGTCGTTGGCCTGCTTATTTAAGGCTTCGTTGAGAACGTCCTGAGTGATGACGTTGTCGCGCACAAGCATTTCTGCCAGATTGCGCTCCATTGTACTTGCCATGAGCGATTAGCTATCCCGTCAGATGATCTATGAATGGTTTTGAACCTTTAACGATACCCCATCCCGTGTCAATCGCTCAGGTTAATGAACGGTTCGACGAATCGAGGGGTTGAAATTATAAATATTCCTCTGAAAAACATCCATTATTGTGCCCAGTAATCCCACCCACCTTTATGTCGCCGACGAAGCTTCTCTCTCGGTATTAATCAGCCGCCTCAAAGGCAACCCTCGCGTAGCCATCGACACCGAGGCCGACAGTCTGCATCATTATTTTGAAAAAGTCTGCCTCATCCAAATCTCCATTGCCCACGATCATTTTATCGTGGACCCCCTTGCCGGTCTTGAACTCGCCCCCCTCATGGAGGCTCTCAGCCACTGCATCCTCTTGCTGCACGGGGCCGACTACGACCTGCGCATGCTGCGTCGCGATTTCAGATTTCATGCCGTGGAAGTGTTCGACACAATGATCGCAGCCCAGCTTCTTGGTTACGAGAAATTCGGTCTGGCCGCTCTGGTTGAGCGCGTGCATGGCGTGGTTCTTAACAAGCACGGTCAGAAAGCCGACTGGTCGCGCCGGCCTCTCCCCCCTGACCTTCTCGAGTATGCCCGCAACGACACTGTCTATCTGCAAACCGTCGCCGATCGCCTCCGCGATGAGTTGCACGAAAGCGGGCGTCTGCCCTGGCATCAGGAGGTTTGCCGCCGCTTACTCGTCACCATTGACAACGCCGCAGGCAACGGCGTGGACCTCGACAAACAATGGCGCATCAAGGGCTGGCATTCCCTCAAATCACGTCGCGCGCAGGCAATCCTTCGCGAGTTGTGGCTCTGGCGCGATGACGAAGCGAAGCGGAGCGACGTTCCGCCCTTCCGCGTTTTGGGGAATGAACCTCTCATCCAATTATCTCAATGGGCCATGGAGGACAAGAGCTTCAACGACCTCCCCCGCCTGCCCCGCAATTGCCTGGGCCGGCGTCTGCGTGCCCTGAAGGCGGCCGTCGTCAAGGGGCGGAATTGTCCCGAGAACGAGTTGCCCCGCCCACTGCCCACGTTGCGCCACGAACATGTGCCCGACATGGAACACCTCATCAATGCACTGCGGGCGGTTCGCGATGAAAATTCCAAAAAGCTTGCCATCGATCCGGGCGTTCTCATGCCCACTAATCTGATGACGATTATTGCCCGTAACCGCCCCCGCGACCCATCGGCCCTCAGAGCCATTGAAGAACTTTATGACTGGCAGGCGGACCTTCTGGGCGAACAAATCATCGCGGCCGTTCGCGAAGTGATGAACGGCCATTTCCCGAAGGTGGTTACAAAAACCAAATCCTCTTCCCCGGCAAATCCTCCCGCCGCATAAAGGTGGGTAAGGTCCTCGGAACACCTCACAAGTTCTTGCCATTGCTTCGGGGATAAACCAGAAGAGCGTCCATGATCACCGTCTACCATCTCCTTGTGGAAGCCATCGAGCGTGCGGCAAGTGACCTGCATCTCACGCAGAACGCCCCCCCGATATTGCGTATTGATGGATCGTTGGAATTGCTGGATCTCCCCCCGCTCAGTTCCTCGGATACCCAGAGCATGATCTATTCCCTGCTGAACGACGCCCAAAAGGCGAAGTTCGAGGAGATGTGGGAACTGGACTTGAGCATCGAACTGGCCGACGTGGGACGTTTCCGTGTGAACGTCCACCGCCAGCGAGGAGCCGTTGAAGCCGCCTTTCGCGTGGTGCAGGACAATATCCGCACCCTTCGCCAGTTGGGCCTCCCTCCCGTTACGGAAGAAATCGCACGCAAAACCAGCGGGTTGATCCTGGTAACCGGCCCCACCGGAAGCGGGAAAACCACGACCCTTGCGGCCATGATTCAGCAGGTAAATACTGAACAATCGCGTATGATCATCACGGTGGAGGACCCCATCGAGTTCATCCATCGCAACCGCAAGAGCATCATTAAACAGCGCGAAGTAACCAGCGACACCCACAGTTTTTCGGCCGCGCTGCGTCACGTATTGCGTCAGGATCCAGACGTTGTGGTCATCGGCGAGATGCGCGATCTGGAGACCATCTCCACCGCCCTCACCGCAGCAGAATCAGGCCACTTGGTTTTCGCCACCATTCATACTCCCGACGCTGTGCAAACCGTCGACCGTATCATCGACGTGTTTCCTCCGCATCAGCAGCAGCAGGTACGCATGCAATTTGCCTCATGTGTGCAGGCCATCGTCGCCCAAACATTGCTGCCGATTCCCGGCGGTCGAGGCCGTGTTCCAGCCTGCGAAATTCTCATAGCTACCGTCGGTGTCAGAAACGTCATCCGCAACGCCAAGACCGAGCAGCTTAACACAGTCATGCAGACGAACTACGATATGGGAATGATAACCATGGATAAGAGCCTCAAGAACCTATACCAACAGGGTCTCATTTCCTACGACGACGCAATTTCCCACAGCAAATTCCCCGAGTCGTTTGATGCCATTTAGAACATCATCCCTGACCGAAGATTGGACCGCCACCTTCAGACTTCTGGTTTTTTTCCTCGGGATGATTTTCACGGCCATTCTGGAATCATCCCTCGATTCCACAGGGGTGAAATTTCCAATCTGGGGATGGATCAGTCTGATCTTGTATGCTTCCCTCGCATGGGATTTTTTTCGTGGAAAAAATCTCTGGTTGCCAGCCCGCTGGGAATTCCTTCTGGCGGCCATCATCGCCACAATCATATCCATCGCATGGCTCCGCTTCGATATAACCTTGTGGATATGGGCCGCCGTGGTAGTTGCCGGTGACATCGACAATCGGCGCCCGGCCCGCCACCGTCTGCCTGCCATCGCTTCACTGGCAACCTGGTTCATCATTGTTCAGTTGCTCGTTTGGTGTGTCATCAACCGACCCAATTATCTTCGTTTGGGCCCGGATGCTTCCTCTCTCATTTATCTGATGACCATCGCAGCTGCTGCCACTGCCGGCCTGCTGGGTTACGAATTCCACAGGCGACGCCTCGTCTTTCAAATCGTGTTGATTGCCGTTGCCGTTTTTTTCGCGCCCATGGCGGCCCGGCTGGCTTCTCCCGCGGCCATCATGGCGGGGCTGGCAACCGCTATTTTCACCCTCATCGCCACACGCGGAAAGCTGGTGTCGCGGCGTTGGTACCGTTGGATGTTTCTGCTGGGATTGATAGCTCTCAGTTCCACATGGGCTATGCGTCTTAGCACCATCCACATCGATAACGTCCGCGTCCTGTTCGGGTTTAACCCGGATCAACCCATCGGCGTTTTCAAACCTGCTGCTGTTTTTCTCGTCCTGATTCCTGCAACCGCCGCAGCCTTCACCCTTGCCGGCCGCATGCGCTACTTCAGCGAGCGGCGCTCCCCTGTTCGTGCTTCTGTCGCCTTGTCGGCGCTCGTTGCCTGCACCGTCGGATTGATTATGCAACCGGGCCAGCTTGTCGGGGTCGGACTTCCCATGCTGGTCCTGCTGTGCGGTGCCACGGGATGGGCCGACCGCCCCCTGCATCCTTCCGAAGCAATACAGCTCGAAACTCACTACGGTCCGTTACGCTTGGGTATAAGAGCCTATGGCATGCGCAAGCTTCGAGCCGTGGGCATCGGATTCGGACAACGATCTTAAATGACGCTTCCCCTGCTCGTTTCCACGCGTCAAAGTTATCGGCGACTCGATGGAGCCAATATATTCCGGCTGCGATGTGATTGCCTGCCGAATAGCACGCGACGCCGCAAAGCTTCCAGACATCACGCCATGCCCGTTCGTTGCGAGGGGGGCAAAACGCTGAAAACCTTGCGTCGTACGAAGGGCTATATTATCATGATGCTGAGCAATACGGATTTTGCTCCAATAGTTTTTGCAGCCGCCGACAGCGGGCCCGACGAACTTAACATTCGTGGGGTCGTTCTCGGCTCAATTCGAATCGGGAGGAATTAGAACCATGTACTTTGTAATCTGGATTCTCGCTCTCATCGTGGCCGTTGGCGGGTTCGCCACATACGGTGTCGGCATCACCGCGCTGCTCGCGGTGTTCGTTGCAGCCGGATTAGCCCTTGCAGGCGAGTACCTGCGCACACGACCATAACGATGCCATTCCTGACGCCGCCTGCATACCGCCGCCGAGCAATCCCATGGTGAGCTTCGACTAAAATTTGCGACATTATTCCTTGTGAGCTTGGTACTGGATTTATAAGAACACTTCCAACGCTCAGCATGAGAGAAGGACAGCATGAAGAAGATCTTGGTCGTCGATGACGAAAAAAACATCCGCACTCTTTTCAGCGAAGAGCTGGAAGACGAGGGCTATGAGGTCATCACCGCCGGTGGTGGCCAGGAAGCACTGAAGAAGATCACCGAGGAAAAACCCGATCTGGTCGTGCTCGACATCCGTATGGAAGACATGACCGGAATCGAAGTGCTGGAAGTAATCCGTCGCACCGACAAGGTTCTTCCCGTCATCATGTGCACCGCCGTGCGTGGCCTGAAGGATGACTTCACCATCTGGGATGCCCAGGTGAGCGACTACATCACAAAGCCGGTCGACCTTGACGACCTGAAAACAAAGGTCCGCGCCGCTCTGGGCGAGATGTAGCCAGGAACCGGAGGCCTGTCTCGGGAGGCATGACTGCCCCCTGACAACAATTTCATGAACCATCTGCCTTCACCCGCAGGTATCAATTCCAAGTTGAGATGGTGCGTTATGCGATTCCGACCGTTTGTCCTCGCTGCCGTATTGGTTGTGGGCGTACTGCCAGGTGCTCATGCACAAAATTCTCTGGTTAACCCTCCTTACACGGTGGATGCATTGGTACTGGTCGAGGGTGGCCGTGACCTTCTGAAAAACGCCACACCCGACGGTGTGCGCGTGGGCCCTTCAGGCGGCGTTGAACTCATAGAAGGTCGCACCGCCGGATCCCTGACCCTGGCACCTCAAACAGCACCCTTCGGTTTCAACGAACTCATCCCCAGTTGGAACGGTCACGCCCCCGCAGGAACCGGTTTTAAAGTGTGGATGCGAGCAGGCAACCGCGGCGAAGCACTCACGCCTTGGTTCGAGGCCGGCACCTGGGGCGATGTTCCCGATGAACCGACCTCGCGCATGGCGCAATTTGCGCACGGGATTTACAATGTCGATTACCTCGTCCTGAACCGCCCGGCGACGATTGTCGAAGTCCGTGTCGATCTCGTGCGTCCTCGCGCGGACGCAACTTCTCCGCAATTCTCCATGCTTGCGCTGAGCTATACCAACACGCTTGGCGATCGCGATTTATATGCCCGCCAACAAAAAACCGCGGGGGGGACAGTACTCAAACTTCCTGGGAAAAAAGCCATTCAGCATGACGTGCCCTTCCGCTCGCAAGTCGTGCCCACATCGCAATGGATCGGCCGTATCTGCTCCCCCGCTTCCGTGAGCATGTGCACGGCATACTTCAAAAGTCCGATGCAAACCCAGCAGATGGCCGGCCTGCTTTATGATCCCGTCAGCGATCTTTTTGGCGTTTGGCATCGCTCCATCATGGGCGCCAGCGAGGCCGGTGTGCGCGGTTACCTCAAACGATTCAGGTCCTGGGATACTGTCAGGGCAGAACTCGCCCGTGGCAGTGTTCTGTGCGTTTCTATCCGCATGAAAAAGGGCGAACTGAAGGAACCTCCGCGAGTTTATCAGCGGCGCGGCACCGAGGGGCACCTCATCGTGTTGAAAGGCCTGACCGCCGACGGAAAGGCCATCGTCCACGACAGCGCCAGCAAGGACCACGGTCCGAACAGCGTCTTCCTGCAGGAAGACCTTGCCAAAGCCTGGTTCGACAAGGGCGGCGTGACCTACGTCTTCACCGGCCCCCGCAAATAAAAAAGCCGGACGAACCCAACCTCTCTCGAGTCTGGACCCGTCCGGCGCGACGTTCTTAATTATTTCCCGGCTTTTGCGTTGATGGCTTTGCGACGTGCCATGGCGTTCAAGCGGGCATTGTTCTTGTTCTGAATCTTCATGAGGGGATCACGGGTCACATCGGTATTATCGGAATGGCGGCGATACCGGTACAGCACGGTATGGACGCGGTCCACATCATACTTTTCGCCGGTTTTCAGAACCATGTCATAGTCCTCGCCGAAGTTGCCGAAATTCTCTTCGTCGTACAGCCCCATCTCTTCGAGAACGGCCTTCGGGAAAACCCGCAAAGCGCCCGCACCATCACGACGCAGGATCTGATTGCGCGTATAACCGCCATGCGTAACCGGCGGAATCTCGGGCAGTTCGCCACGGTCGGCGTCCATCAGCTCATAGTACGAAATGGCGAGACCGCAATTTGGATGCGACTCCATGTGGCCCACCATTTTCTCCAGAGTTTCTGGTTTGTACTCATCGTCGGAATCGAGCTGGCAGATATACTTCCCGCGGGCGGCGCGAATGCCACAGTTGAGTGCGAAGGAGATGGATGGCCCCGTCTGGCAAAGCAGGCGAACGCGAGGATCCTTTTTTACATATTCCATCACCACATCCTGCGTTCCATCCTTCGAGCCGTTATCCACCACCACGATCTCGAACTCCGTATAGGTGCCATCCAGAACGCGATCCAGCGCGTTACCAATGAACGTTGCCCGATTGAACACCGGAATGACCACCGTCGCCAGCACGGGATATGGTTTTTCGGGATACTTCACGGGAACGGTGGGATGTTCGATCCATGCATTGCGCCGGCGAAGCATCTCTTCGAAAACCGAAGTGATTTCCTTTTCCAGATCCGCCGGATAAAACACATAGGAGAAACCGCCCAGCTTGCCCTTGCCCGGTGAATGCAGAGCACCGGATTTCTTCTCGCCACTTTCTTCAACAGCCGTCGGGTCCGCATGGGCCTCATACAAAACCTCATCCACTGCTTCGAGAGTCATCGCGTCTGCAAGCTTCAGTTCCATGTCGTACTCCGCGGCGTGAACCAGATCCTCGCGGAAACCGCCCACCGATTGAATAGCAGACAGGCGATATACTTTCACGAAGCCGAATTCGAAGCGTTCGTGAGGTGCCCCTTCGTGTTGATAAACCTTCACGTCGGTGCCCTTTCCGGAAGCGTCCACTTCGCGGTAACAGGAATAAACCAGAGCACACTTGGGGTTGGATTCAAGATGCGCGTCAAACTTCTGCAGGGCGTCAGCATTCAGAAGAACGCCCACCGGAATCGGAACGGCGTATTCCGCACCGGAATCCTTGATTGCCCGGTTCATCATCTTAGCCAGCGTGGTCAGACCTTCAGGCGCCACGGCAATGCGATCATCTCCCAGCGCCTCCGCCAGTTGACCGGCCACATTCTTCGCGGAACTTTCATCCACCAGCCAGCAGGCCCAATCCTTGAAAGTCTGGTTCTTCAACGCTTCAAGGGTCTTTCGTGCGAGTGAATCAAGGGTGCTCACGGGCACCAGAACAACAAATTTCGACATGGCGCAATTGCCTCCGGAAGGTTTTGATGATTGAGATTTGCCACTTCTTTGAAGCCTGAATAACCGCGCGATGCAACAAAGACTTTCACGGTTGAGTCTCAATCCATGTGGATTCGTGGCGAAAAACGTCATTAACCGCGAATTTGAAATGAAACTCTTTTTAGTACTATTTCAAGTGGCGGTCGGGAAAGCCCTTCTCAGCTTCCCCCCGACATGACCAGAACACCATCCTCAGGAGGATTTCCAACATGCCTTTCAGCGTTCCGCCTCTCCCCTATGCCTATGATGCCCTTGAGCCCCATATCGACAAAGAAACCATGACGGTGCACCACGACAAGCATCATGCGGCCTACGTAAACAACCTTAATGCAGCCCTCGCAAAAGCCCCCGAGCTTGCCGGCAAAAGCCCCGAGGATCTCATTCGCGACCTCTCCGCTGTTCCCGAAGCCATCCGCACAGCCGTGCGCAACAACGGCGGCGGACACGTCAATCACTCCGCTTTCTGGGAATGGATGACGCCCGGCGGTTCCAAGACCCCAACCGGCCCCCTCGGCGATGCGATCAATTCCACTTTCGGTGACTTTGACAAGTTCAAGGCCGCCTTCAACGACGCCGGCGTAAAGCGCTTCGGCTCGGGTTGGGCATGGCTCGTATCCAAGGGCGACAAGCTCGAGGTCATCAGCACCGCCAATCAGGACAACCCCATCAGCGATGGCTACAAGGTCATCCTCGGCAACGACGTATGGGAGCACGCATATTACCTGAAGTACCAGAACCGCCGCCCGGATTATCTGGCCGCGTGGTGGAACGTGGTTAACTGGGACAAGGTTGCAGCCAGCTTCAAGTAATAGCTTCAGCCGAAGTTGATAAGCCCTTCAAATTGAACGCCCCGCCAGGTCTCGCTACTTGGCGGGGCATTGTATTTTCATGTCTCTTATTGCTTGAGGGCAGATTTAGAAAGTTGCCCGCGCCGCCTCGGCCTGATCCATCACTTCCAGAATAATCGCTTTCTGAATGTGCAGTCGATTTTCCGCCTGATCAAAAACCAGCGAGGTCGGGCCGTCGATCACCTCGTCCGTCACTTCTTCTCCACGGTGAGCCGGCAGATCATGCATGAAGAACGCATCCTTCGCGGCCAGTTTCATCAGTTCAGCGTTCACCTGGAACGGCTCGAAGAATGCCTTGCGGCTGCCCGCTTCCTCTTCCTGACCCATGCTTGCCCAAACGTCTGTATAGACTGCGTTGGCACCACGCACCGCTTCGCGGGGGTCATCGGTAATCAGCAAGCTTCCGCCGGACGCCCGACACAGTGCCTGCGTTTGCTCAATCAAAGCCTTTGAGGGGGCATATCGCGCGGGCGAGCCGATCCGCAGATTCAAACCGAGAATGGCTCCGGTAATCATCAGCGAATTGCAGACGTTATTGCCGTCACCCACATAGGTGAAGTGGAAATCATTCCATTGAACTCCGCGCTCGTACAGCGTGAAAAAATCTGCCATCGCCTGACACGGATGTTCGTCGTCGCTGAGTGCATTGATAACGGGAGGGGCCCCGACCTGGGCCAGTTCTTCCACCGCAGCTTGTTCAAACACCCGGGCAATTACCAGATCAACCCATCGCTCCAGATTGCGGGCCACGTCATAAACGCTCTCGCGCACACCCAACGAAATCTCCGCCGGCGAAAGATAAATTCCCGTGGCACCGAGCTGCTTCAACCCGATATCGAAAGTCACGCGCGTGCGGAGCGAAGGCTTTTGGAAAATCATCGCTGCGTGGCAACCGCTCAGCAAGTCAAGAAAGTGGCGTTGTTTAACCTGCTGCTTCACGCCGGCTGCCAGCTCGAACAACTCGAGGGTTTTCTCACGATCAAAATCAGACGATTTCAAATAGTCGCGCGTTGTCATTGGTTCTCTCCACTGCTGCGAATCTCATCCATAGCCAAAACCTCACAAAGAATGTCGACCGCCTGATCGCACTCTTCACGAGTAACCACAAGCGGGGGAAGGAGCCGCAACACATTGCCCATGGTGCAGTTGAGCAAGAGGCCCCGGTTAAGGCATTCTTTTATCACGGGCGCACCCGGATGATTCAGCACTATGCCCACCATGAGACCCAATCCGCGTAATCCCTCAACATTGGGAAAATCGCCAAGGCGCTTCGCAATCTCAGCACGGAAATAATCGCCCGTATCCAAGGCCCGGGCAGGAATGTTTTCCGACACCATAGTATCCACCACGGCCAGTCCGGCCGCCATGGCCAGCGGATTTCCGCCAAAGGTGGTGCCGTGGGTTCCCGGTGTGAAAACCTCAGAAAAGTCTGACCGCGTAAGCAGGGCGGATATCGGCATGCCATTTCCCAGCGCCTTCGCCAGCGTCATCACGTCAGGTTCCACGTCATAATTCTGATAAGCGAACAT
This sequence comes from candidate division BRC1 bacterium HGW-BRC1-1, assembly GCA_002842095.1. Classification (GTDB taxonomy): domain Bacteria; phylum Sumerlaeota; class Sumerlaeia; order Sumerlaeales; family Sumerlaeaceae; genus HGW-BRC1-1. The sequence continues at coordinate 88,140 of PHCB01000008.1, read as the reverse complement.
GCGTCCGGTGCGGGCCATGCCACACTGCACTTCGTCGAAGATGAGCAGAATGTTGCGGGCCGTGCATTCTTTGCGCAGGCCCACGAGAAATTCGTTATCGACGGCCGTAACGCCGCCCTCGCCCTGCACGGGCTCGATCATAACAGCACAGGTGCGCTCACTCATCAGGTTGGTCACGCTGGGCAGATCGTTAAATGTGGCGTAGTGGAAACCCTCTAGCAGTGGCTCGAACCCTTTTTGAACCTTATCCTGCCCCGTCGCGGTTATGGTCGCGATGGTGCGTCCGTGGAACGAATTGCGAAAAGTGATGATCTCGTGGCGGCCCGGTCCGAATTTCGTCTTTGAGTACAGGCGCGCCAATTTGATGGCAGCCTCGTTAGCCTCGCCACCGGTGTTCGCAAAAAAGCATTTGTCGGCAAAGGAAAGGTTACACAGCTTCTCGGCCAGTTCGGCCTGCTGGGGGATGAGGTACAGGTTTGAACAATGCATCAACTGGGCAGACTGTTTCTGGATCGCAGCCACCACCGCCGGGTGGCAATGGCCGAGATTGTTGACGCTGATGCCCGCGAGAAAATCGAGATACTCGCGACCGTCCGCATCCCATACGCGGGTGCCCTTACCACGGGCCAGCACCACGGTACGTTCGCCGTAATTGCCCACGAGATATTTCGAGGCCAGTTCTTTGTAGTGCGCCGAGCTGTTCATGATGGACCTTATCCTTGAAGTAAACGGGCATGAAACGGCGGGAATCCCTTCGCGCCCGGTTATAAGCGAAGAACTGTGTTTGGGCGTCACCCCCGGGTCACTCAAGCAAAAACAATGAGGAACCGGCAGAATGAAAAGCGACAAACGGGACCATCCTCCCACCGGTGCCAAGCCAACGAGCGCATGTAATGGGTTGAAGTTGTGCCAGACGCCCTGTTGAGTGCATTCCCATGAATGCTGATTCCCACCCCATCCGCAGTGAAGGCGGCGACCGCGACGACTTCTCATTACGCCCGCGTACAACCCGGGAATTCGTCGGTCAGGAACGCGTGCTGGCAAACCTCTCGGTCTTCATCGAAGCCGCGCGCCTCCGCAGCGAAGCTCTCGATCACGTGCTGCTTTATGGCCCCCCTGGGTTGGGCAAGACGACCCTTGCCCACATCATCGCAAACGAACTGGGCGCCGACCTCAAAAGCACCAGCGGTCCCATCATCGAGCGCAAAGACGATCTGGCGGCCATCCTCACCGATCTGAAAGAGGGCGACGTTCTCTTCATCGACGAAATCCACCGCCTCAACAAAGTCGTGGAGGAATGCCTGTACCCTGCCATGGAGGATTTCAGAATCGATATCCTCATTGGCGAAGGCCCCCACGCCAAGTCCATCCAACTCGATCTGCCGCGCTTCACGCTGGTTGGTGCCACCACCCGCGCAGGGATGATCACCGCTCCCCTGCGCTCGCGGTTTGGGATTGCCGAAAGACTTCTCTTTTATAGCGAGCCGAACATGCAGAGAATTGTCGACCGCTCTGCGAAGATTCTTGGTGTGGAGATCGACGAGCACGGGCGGGACGAAATCGCCCGACGATCCCGCGGTACGCCCCGCATTTCCAACCGGCTCCTGCGTCGCGTGCGCGACTTCGCTCAGGTAACCGGCGACGGACGCATCAACCGCGAGATGGCAGCGGGGGCGTTGAGCCTCCTCGAAATCGATGCGCTGGGCCTCGATATGATGGATATGATGGTGCTCAATTCCATCATGGAGAAATTCAACGGTGGTCCGGTGGGACTCAATAACATCGCCGTTTCCATCGGTGAGGATGAGGACACGATCGAAGACATGATCGAACCCTATCTCATCCAGATTGGTTTCCTCCAGCGCACACCCCGGGGGCGCGTGGCCACCAGCGCTGCTTACGCGCATCTGGGCATGACGGAACCGAGCCGCCAGGGAGACCTATTCTGATGGCCAAAACTCCGCCGTCAAAACGTGCTCCCCTCTGGACGAAATTTGTCGGGCGTACCCCTGCCTTTTACTTCCTCGTCATCGTGTTTATCACGGCAATCATCTGGATGGCATGGGACATCTCACAGAATAAGCCCAGCCAAGATCCAGCAGCCCCGGCCCCCACCTCAACCCGTTACTGAGGTAAATACTGAGCTATATCAGAGAGGCGTTTCACCCGGCGCAGAGCCGGTTTATCGGCATGAAGGTCATAGCGGTCCACCAGAACCGAAAACATCCCATGCCGTTCGGCAGCCTGGTAATCCTCGCGCAGGTTATCGCCGACAAAAAGAATCTGCCCGGCCGGAACTCCCGCACGCGCCACTGCCAGATCGAAAATTTCGGGGTGCGGTTTCTCACAACCTTCATTTGCCGACACAATCACGAACTCAAAAAACTCTGTGATTCCAGTCTTGTCGAGAAACACGTGGAGGTATGATCCGAAGTTCGAAACAATACCGGATCGCAAACCAGCGCACCGCACCAATTCCAAAGCTTCGAGCGCATCGTCGAAAAGCTGAACGTATTCGCCCACCTCAAACCGATCGATATAATGACACGCAAGCTGATGTGCATCACGGTTCGGAAGCAGGCGACGAAAACACCAGGTGTACATGTGCTCCCAGAAGAACCGAACCTGCTCATCGCTGCTGCTGCGATGTGTCAGATTTATCTCTCGTGCGGCTTCAACCAGCGCTTCATCCACCTGATGCGGCGTCACCTCCACCCCCTGCTCGGCGCAGGCCTCCACGAAGAATTGCTCGTACCAGCGTGGGTGATCGGTATTGGTGCCAAGCAGAGTGCCCCCGGCATCGAAAAGAACCATTTGTATCGGAGCGCTCATGATGGCTCGCCCACCACCTGCGCCACTGCTTCCAGGGTCGCGTCGATATCATGGGGCTGACCCGCCGCATTCACTGCGGTCCGGATGTCTTTCAAACCGTTGCCCGTAACCATGCACAACACGCTTTCGTCGGCGCTGATAATACCCTGACTCCGCGCCTCCAGAACACCCGCCCAGGCTGCCGCAGCAGCGGGCTCGCCGAACACACCCGACAAACGCGGCATGCTTCGCAGAGCATCCAGTATAGCAGCATCTTCCACAGCCAGAACGGTACCGCCGGATTTCCTCACACCACGCACCGCCTTGCGCCAGTTGCGGGGCGTTGACACACAGATCGAATCCGCCACCGTTGTGGCATCCTCGGTCGGCAACTTTTCCTCAGCCTCGGCTTCCCATTGCCGAACAAAGGCCGATGCTCCCGTGGCCTGAACCGCCAGCACCCGTGGCAGGCGCTTCAGGAAACCCAGTTGCTTCATGTCGCGCATCCCCTTGCAGATACCCGCAACGGTGCAACCATCACCCACCGACACCACCACCCAGTCGGGCGGGTTGTCACCCATCTGCTCGCCAATCTCCAGACCCGCCGTCTTTTTGCCTTCAACGAGATACGGGTTAATGGCGCAGTTGCGATTGTACCATCCGTAGCGCGCGCATGCTTTGGTGCACAAGTCATACGCCTCGTCGTAGGATCCGTGAACGCGCAACACCCGCGCCCCGAAAAGGAGCAGTTGCGCCAGCTTCGGTTCCGGCGCGCGCTCGGGAACAAAAATCGTTGTAGGAATGCCCATCGACGCAGCCATGCCGGCCATCGAACTGGCAGCGTTGCCCGTGCTGGCGCAGGCCACCGTGGACCTTCCAAACATCTTGGCGCACGCCGCCCCCACCGCGCTTGCGCGATCCTTGAACGACGCCGTCGGATTGCGTCCGTCATCCTTCAAAATCACCCGCGCAACACCGGCCATTTTGGCCATTCGCGGAGCATCCACCAGAGGTGTCCAACCCACCTGAAGCGGAGGCCGTTCGGCTTCCGCAGGCAGGGGCAACAATTCCGCGTAACGCCACAAACTCTTTGGCCGATTCGCCAGTGCTTCCCGAGTCAGTCCCTGCGCCACGGCTTCCATATCGTATTCAGCTTCGAGGATACCCTCGTCGATACCACACACATCGCAAGTCAGGCGATCATCCGCAGGATACAGTGCACCGCATTTAATACAGCTAAGCCCGGTCAGGGTCAATTTCGCGTTCATCGGTTTCAATACTCCTCCAAAGCCGCGGCATCTTGTTTTCGCGTGAAGCAGTCCGAAAGGTGATCAAGAGGAGAAAGCTTCAGCTCCCACAGCCGCGAGCATTCCAAAACTCGCAAAATCATCAGGTACTCGAGAGTGGCCCGGTCTGAGGGGTCTCCATATTCCAGACGCAGGCTGCCCGCATAGGCCAACTCGAACACGTCCTCCACCGACGGCACGCGTGCCCGTTCGATATCCGGTTGCTGAAACATGTCAAATTGCACGGCTACAACCCGGTGCTCGGCGAGAGCACGTTGCATTTTCCACAACCGCATATGCCAGAATTCGAGCAGCTTATTAACCACATGCATGGCCCAGCCGACGCCACCTTCGTCGGTGTCCACGATGATCATGTCGTACACATTCACGTCATCCACGTGCAGGCGCTTGCACACATCGAGACTTTCCATCACCGTAAATTTCCACAGTTTCAGACGCGAATCTGAATCCGTGAAAACATCGGTCTGCACCGCCGCATCAAACTTGCTTTGGCTGAGCAGGAACAGCTCGAGGACGAACTGCGAAAACTGACGCCGCCCCTCCTCCGCCAGCAACGCGAAGAACGTTGTCTCGGTCTCGTTCCAATAAAGAAACTCGATATGGCACTTCTCACGCACTTCCTGCACGGCCTCAAACAACCACGCGACACCGTCAAAGGGCTGGGGCATCTTCGCCGATTTGCGGGCTTTGCCGGCCAGGGTGCGATGCTCGAGAAAGTTTGAACGCAAGCGCATGTCGCTGTCGGCGAGTCCGTAATGCAGGTCGTAAAGGAAGAGCAGAATAACCTTCTGTAATAGCCCCTGAACCAGTGCCGGTGTGGAGTTCATCCGCGCCCCGATGCAGGCCTTCCATAAATCAAGCCAACGGGCGAATTCCTCACTACGTTGAGTCACGCTTTTTCGCGGAATCGCATCCCAGCTTTCCATCACACTCACACCGGCGACCACAGGCTGGATCAGCAACTCCTCCAACAGCGTCAAGTCGCTCCCCCACTTCAATAGTTCCTCGGCAGCCACGTCATAGAGAAAAAACCCGGAGTCGCCAAGAAACAGGACATAGGGCAAATCGTAGTGGGGGCGAAGCCTGAGAAGGGTCTCGGCAATGAAGGCATTCTTATCGACGTAGTTCTCAAACAGTTCGGTGAAATCCGGCAGCAACCCGCGCTTAACCGTGTGAATGAAACAGAAGGGCCGCGCGGCAATGCCCGGTTGGGAGACGACCATCGCGGAAAATTGTTTCGGCGCCTGTCGCGTAACCAGGGCAATATCGCGGGCAGCCTCGCTGCGAACGTTGTCGGGCGGGTGCACCGGCGTCAGCAGCAGGTCAAAATCAGGCGGCAGTTGACCGTCGTCATCGCGCCGAAGGTCCATGGATTGCCAGAATAGCTCGTACAGTTTCATCATCAGGAAGTTGTGCTTAGGTATGCGGAGGTTCGCAAGCATGGCAAGCCTGAAAAAGATGGTCGTGACCAACCAACCCGGCCATCTGTTTGCGGCCCGCATTTACTGCGCCAACAGCGGTAATTTTTCCTCACACAACACCTACCTTTCAACGGAGGCTCCACCCATGTCAAAACTCCTCGCCCAAATGGAAATCGACTCGGCCCTCACCGCCCTGGATGGCTGGTCCCAAGAGGGAATTAACCTCGTGCACGACTTCAAATTTCAAGACTTCAAAGCGGCCCTCGCCTTCATCAACCAGGTTGGTGAGTTGGCTGAAAAAGCCGACCACCATCCCGACCTCACACTGCACGATTACAACCGGGTACGCATCTCTCTCACATCCCATAGCGACGGCGGCATCACGCCCAATGACACCGCTCTCGCGGGTGAGATCGATAGCCTGATCGGCGATCACAGCAAGTGACGGGTGATTCCGACCAGACTCCGCTGGAAATCGACCAGGACACCCTTCGAACCATGATCGAGGAATCGGCAAGGCACGATCGCGCTTTTGCCCTCCTGGATGTCCGCGAGCTTTTTGAATTGATACGCGGCATTCTCCCACAGGCGATCCTGATCCCCATGGGCCAACTGATGAATCGGATTAACGAGATCCCCAAAGATCGTGAAATAATCTGCTACTGCGAACATGGCATTCGCAGCGAGGCCGCCGCACTTTTCCTGCGCTCGCAGGGCTATGATGCCCGTTCCCTCGCAGAAGGGATGTCTACCTGGAAAGGACCCGTCGCCGAATATGATGGTTGAGTTACCCCCAAGAAAATTACACGACAGCAAAATTCTCTTTATCACCGGCACCGGCACCGGTGTTGGCAAAACGGTGGTTACGGCCTCCCTGGTGCGGGCCCTCTGCTTGCGCGGCGTTGATGCGGTTGCAGCCAAACCTTTTGCCTCGGGATGCACACCCGATTCGGACTGGCGCGATGACGACGCCCAGCTTCTCACTGCCGCTTCGGGAACCCTCGAGCCGCTCAACGTGATCAGCCCCCATCGGTTCTCCCACCCTCTGGCACCGATTACAGCCGCCGAGTTGGAAAACCGAACCATCGACATCCACCAAACCATCACTGCCCTGCACGACCTCGCCGCCCGTCATCAGGTTCTTCTGGTCGAAGGCGTCGGCGGCGCGGCAGTGCCTCTTCGGGGAGAGTATCTCGTGAGCGATTTCGCCCGTGACCTTGGCGCTCCCGTGCTTGTTGTGACATCCAGCGCATTGGGCACAGTAAACCACACGCTCCTCACTGTCGCGCACCTGCGGGCCCGCGGTGCCGATGTGGCGCGTGTTGTTTTCGTTCGCCCCCACGAAGGCCCCCTCACGCTGGCCGAAGAAACCGGTGTGCCCCTCGCCACCAAACTGGCCCGGGTACCATCCGCCGGCGTCGTCCCCTTCATTCCTGAATTCCATGAAGCCGCGTCTCTACCGCTGGCTTTGGAATCCCTTCCCACCCTCTGCGATGCCATTCAACAACTTGCGAATGAAATTACCGGAATTTTCGCCTGATTCGTTTTCCCTGAAGTTTCTGGCCAAAAAAAGTGCCCGGTTCTCCCAACAGGTCAGGAGAACCGGGCACGTCAAACATAGATACGAGACCGAATTTACGGAGCGTTTTTTGCCGGAGCTGTAGTTGGGGCCGCCTCGGATCTGGACGCCGCTGAAATCTGCTCGTTCATATCCAGCACCTCCACCCCGGCGGGTGCCGAAAAACGGAAGTCCTCGGCCTTGAAATCCGGATTAACTTTCACATCCCGGTAAACCGTCGTCATCACCACGTCGCCGCTTTTTTCAACGGTCTTGCGTGGCAGACCATCATTCGTGCCAAGCCATACTTCCATGGCGCGCATCGCTGGTTGGCCCATCTCCAACATTTGCGTCTGGGTCGTACCCGCAAAATGATAGGTGGGTTCGGAGTTCAACATCTCCTGCCCGATCAACTTCACGGAGGTGGGATCGAGGGAAGACAGGGGGTTCAACTCCTCTGCCGGCTTGCGAAACGCCGCGGCCATGCCCGGCTCATCAGCCACCATTTTCAGGACACGCGCTTCACGGGGGAAATACTGATACATCACGGTGAAATCGTTAACAATGCGGTGCTCGCGCCCCGGTGTGAAATCCTCGAGTTTCCATCCATACTTGCGCGACACTGCCAGGGTGGAGGTCGCAACGCTTTCTTCCTGACCCGTCTGATAACGAATCTCAAGATTAGCCGCGAGGCCCGATGTCTGGGCGTACTTGTTCATCAACTCTGCCACGACTGCTTTCGTATCCGGCGTTTCGGCCGCATGCAATTGGGCAGCCGCCAACAGGGCGATACCCGTCACGAGAAAACGTTTCACGGAAGAACTCCTTGGTCTCAAAAGGTGGGATTTCTCAAACCGATATTTTCGAAGCGCAAACCACACGATGCAAATACGCTGAAAAGGGCATTCCCTTCCAAACCCTCGCTCGCAGTGGTTTTGACAACGGTGGAAAAGATTCAATCTCCCAAGACAAGGCCGTCAGACTCCACAATGTCAAGAGTGTGGAACATCTGGAAAAAAGGGGGGGGGCGAAAGAGAGGGATGGTGGGCCTAGGTAGAGTCGAACTACCGACCTCGCCCTTATCAGGGGCGCGCTCTAACCAAACTGAGCTATAGGCCCATCAGTCGCGTTGCAAGTTACCGTGGCGGTAACCTCACGCCATTACACACGCGCCCGCGATTTCATTTGGTCCACTGGAAAAAATCCATCAAATCCGGTCGAACCAGAACCTTCATCCATCTCAGGGATGTTTCGTACAGGTAATGGAGCCATCGGCTTGAAAAGCATAGACCCCACCCTGCGGGCAGGAAGGCGTTTGAAAACCAGCGGCCTTCATGTGCTCGGTATCCACCGGTTCGTTCGGACGGGCCATACGGTACATCTCGACGGAGGTTTTCAGCACCGTGCGATTTGCGATACAAGCCGTGTTGTTGGATCGACCGATCGACATCTGGTAGGTGCTCTTCGAGTCAGCGATGTTGTTGTTCCGCGAAAAAAATCCACCCGCGAGAATCGCTATCACCACCAAAACCAACAACAACTCGATGAGCACAAAGGCACGGGGAGCGCCAACCATAAAGCCCTTAAGCATCGTCATCGTCTCATCCCGCCTTTCATTTACTTATATGTAGTAACACGCCCTGCGGGACACAATTCCAAAATCCGATTGTGGCTCACGATTAATCACCCGTCGAGGGCTCCTGCATCAGGTGGACCATCCCTCATCGTTCAATTCAAAAAAACAACTACAAATCGATACCGCACGTTCAAAATGAATGTTTTTTTGTTTTAATCAAAATGCAACAATTTATGTTGACCCCGGTTGAAATCAGACTTCAAAATCTCGTGGAATTTGAAAAAAGAAGAAATCTCTTTCTCATAAAATTTTGGAGGATCAGTTTGAAAACAATTTTGGTTAAACGCAACCATTCACCTGCCCGTGGCTTCACCCTTATCGAGTTACTCATTGTGGTGGCCATCATCGCGATTCTTGCGGCTATCGCCGTCCCGAACTTTCTGGAAGCGCAGGTCCGCTCTAAAGTCAGTCGCGTGAAAGCAGACATGCGCACGCTTGCCACCGCCATTGAATCATACACCGTGGACAACAACAAGCCAATGCCAATTTTTAACGGGACCTTCACCGAACCCTGGCCCCCTTTCCAGACCCGCGTTGAGAACCGCGTGGACCGTTACCACTGGCTGACCTCGCCCGTCTCCTACATCTCGTCACCCATCAAGGACCCGTTCATGACCGTTGCCGGGTCAGATCCTCTCAACGACGTGCTGATCATCTGGGGCTATGGCATCACGACCCCGGCGGGCACCATGTCTGGCGGTTGGCAGAGCATCATTCCAGCCGGTGGGAATTTCCAGACGATGTTCCGCGAGCAACAGTGGGCACAGACCATGGTGCCACCGGGCACGCTTGCCCAGCAGCAAGGCGCGTTGAAGCCGATGTGGGTTGCCTTTTCCTTCGGACCTGATCGCATAGCCGACCGCCTTGCGCCCTGGTTCAGCACCAATGGCATTCAAGATTACGACGCCACCAACGGCACCATCAGCCATGGCGATGTGATCCGTCACCGCGAGTAGTTTTCATCACATAGAATCTAAAGGGCGGCCTCAATCGCGAGGCCGCTTTTTTTGTTTGAAATTCAAATAAAGACCGCATCAGCAATCACGACAAATTATTTCAGACCTGAATAATCGGGTGCGGAATTCACCCTTGAAATAGGAAGCCCACCCCGAGGTATTTTTCCCTTGAAACAATGAGGCCCTCCAAAGTCTTTGTCGTTTTCAGAAGTTCGTTCCACCAATTACATCCATTTTTCCCATCAGGAGAAAATAATAGTCATGTCATTTACACCAATCCAAAAACCAGCGAGACACGGTGGTTTTACGCTCATCGAGTTGCTGATCGTGGTTGCGATTATCGCGATCCTTGCCGCTATCGCAGTGCCAAACTTCCTCGAAGCCCAGGTACGTTCCAAGGTCAGCCGCGTCAAAGCCGACATGCGCGCACTTGCCACAGGTATTGAATCTTACCGCGTCGACAACAACAAAATGTTCCGCACGAGCCGCGCAGTCGGCGAAACCCGCGAATACCTCTGGGGAAAAATTACAACCCCGATCGCATATATGACATCAGTTCCCCGTGACCCCTTTAACAAGATCGACGCCGAGGAAGGCAACCGCGTGATCGTTCCCTGGGGACCGGATTACATCGACGGCGATCCTCCCGCCGCATCCTATGCGACACGTTCTGCAATATTCTTTAGACCGTATCCCGAATACTCCGATGGCACGAACCTCAAACGTACAGGATTCTGGGTAATCTTCAGTCTGGGCCCGGACCAGGCATACGATATTCTCATCCCGGCCTACCCTGCGCCAATGGAACCCTATGACTCAACAAACGGCACGATCAGCAAGGGTGACGTAGTCCGCTTCCAGCAGTAATCTCTCCATGCCTCCTGGCATGGCACCGAAATTTTGCAGAAAATTATGGATGGCCGACTGTCCGTCGGTCATCCTTTTTTTTGTCGGTTGAACCAGAAATAACGAGAAAACCCCCGACATTCCCCCTGCTTGGCTATATAAACAAATCATCTTCCACACACTTAATTATTCTCTTGAAACAAAGAATCGCCGTGTCAGACATTAGAGTGACCTCAAATTTTATCCATCAGAGAAGGAATTCTTTTTCATGCAAAATCAACCATCTGCAAAAACATCCTCACGCAAGGCTTTCACGCTCATTGAGCTGCTGATCGTCGTCGCGATCATCGCAATCCTCGCCGCCATCGCCGTGCCGAACTTCCTCGAAGCTCAGGTGCGCGCTAAAGTCAGCCGCACAAAGGCTGATATGCGGAGCATGGTAACCGCCATTGAGTCTTACATGGTCGACAACAATAAACTGTTCCGCACCGCCCGTGTGGCTGGGGAAACGCGCGTGTGGATCAATAGCAAATTGACCACCCCCATTTCCTACGTAACCTCTGTGTTCAATGATCCTTTCAACATCGGAAACGATCAGACCGATTTACCCAATATCCCAGAAAACCGCGTTCTGGTGCTGTGGGGACCGGATCAGCTCAAATCCCTGGCAGTAACGTCCGGAGGCACCATCCTGGCTCCCTATCCAAGCATCAGCAACGGTACAACTATTACCAACCCCGACACCTATCTCGTCTTCAGCATTGGTCCCAACCAATGGTTCGACGTGAACCACCCCTGGCCCTCACGCATGGACCAGTATGATTCCACCAACGGCACTATCAGCAGTGGCGACATCGTCAGGGTTCGCTAAACTTTTAAAAATCGATCAACCCTTACGAAAGGGTTTCAAAAAAATCCACGAGTGGCCGATTCGTCGGCCGCTCGTTTTTTTTATGAGCGGCCTTTCGCCCCGGTTCGGACGGGCGATTCGTGAATCGCCCCCACAAAATCACCGCTCGCGATAGTTGCGCGAACTGTTCCAGACGCAGCCTGCGACCCCTTCCGGGGTCGAAACGTTTTCAACCTGTTTCCGGTGGTGTCGCTACGCTCAACCACCGGCTAACAGCTCAAATCCCTTGGGGATAAGGGACATCCCGAAAGACACCTTCCGTTTGCCGGCCCATCCAGAACCCGGAGCGGTCACAATTATCGGACTAAACACTCATCCTGAAAACGGAGATTCGAAGCCACCGGAGAAACGACTCATCCTATAACCCGACAGGTTCAAAGCCCATGAAGGAACGCCTTCTTTTTGAACCCGAAAGGCTCAAAGCCAATGGCGGAACGACTTCTTCTTGAACCCGGAGGGTTCAAAGCTCTTAGCCGGTGGTTGAGCGCAGCGACACCACCGGACTACGGCGCCAATCACGTCTGCATCCCGGAGGGATGCCAGGCACGAACGATGTGGTCAACATTCATGATTTCGGGAGTACCGCTTAGCTTCCCCCCCCTCTCAGGCCTCGCTCACCAACGTTGCCGGCGGGGTGGCCGTTATCCGGCGGATGATCGGATACGTCGCCAACACACTCAACGCCACCGCTCCCAGTATGCACGCGATAGCAAGCAGCGGGGAAACCCGAAAAAGATGTTCGGGTAGAAAAGATATCTTGGGCAGAATCCCCAAAAGTCGTCGGTCAGCCCAGGTCAGCACCGCCGCGCTCACTGCTGCTCCCGCTCCCCCGCCCAGCAGCGCAAGCATCGCAACTTCCCACACAAAGAGTCGTGTCACCTCACGCCGGGTTCCCCCCACCGCGCGCAACAGACCCACCTCACCGCGCCGCTGCGCCATAATGAGGGAGAACGTGTTAAAGATCCCAGCCGCCGCGATCGCCACAATCAGCGCCGCGAAAAGCCCCGTGAGCAGGGTTGCAGCCTGCGCAGCCATTTGAACTTTTTCGAGCGATTCCAGGTGGCTCTCAACGATAAAACCCATCTCCCGAATTTTCGCTGTAACGCCCGCCACCTCCCGTGCGTCCCCAACCTCCACGTGAATGGCGTTGAACTGGGGCTCTCCCCCGCTGCCATACAGGCGATTCAACTCAAGCGCATGACCCAACGGCAGCAGCAATCCCACGAACAGCGACGGATTCGATGTCATCCCGACAATCCTACAGGGGATTTGTATATCCTGCACTTTGCCGCTATCCGGACTTCCGAGCAAAAACGATGAGCCGATATGCAGGATAAAATCTTTCCCGATGGCAAACGACTCGTTAATCTTGGGAAGTCCCATGCTTTCGGCATAGGCTAAATTGTACATGTCCAGAAAGTAGCGCGGAAGCACGCATGGCACCGGGAAACTGGTGGCCTCGTCATACGAAAAGACCTTCGGATCCGACAGTTCTTTAGCCAGCACCTCGGGTCCAATGCCAACCACAACGGCGTCGGTGGCAATTTCCGACCCCATAATGTTACCCGTGGCATGCAAAGGCATCTTCAAGGGCGTTTGAGCTGCGGCATAGATCACGCCGTCCATCGCGGCTATCTCGTCGGCCTGCTTTTTCCCCAACGCATTTGAATTGAACGTAAGGATGGAAAGATTCAGCGCGTTCGGTTTCACCGTCAGCAGCGTGGGCGGGAAAGCTTCCTCAGCCTTCTGCATAACCCCTGCCAGAAAACCAAGAGCAAGCGAAGCGACGAACATAACCACCGCCACCGCCAGCGCAATAACACCCGCCGCAATGAAAGTGCGGCTCTTGCGCTCGAGCAGGTTCCCCAATACCAGATGAAATTTCGCGGCGGGTCTCATGCGGCTGGCCGATGGCCTTTCCCGCCCTGGAATCCGATCCGGCACCGACTTGCGGAACTCACTTCTTTCTCTTCACCACCGACGTCCAAGCCTCGGCGAGGCTGGGCAGGGTGTCGGCAAAGTTATCGCGTGCCGACTGCTCAAGCACTCCACGGTGTTCGCCGCTTAGTTTGAAACTGGTGGGAATGTTACGAAGCGCCTTTTTGTGTTCGGGATCACGCCCCTCAAGTCGTACCATCACAGCCGCTGTGTTCGACGCATCGCGGTACTGCTTCAGCACCGCGCTGTAGAACGCCAGCGGTCGCAACGTTCCGATGTCGTACATCCGGTATATGACGGTAATGGGGTCGAAAATCCGGTGCTTGCCGATGCGCATCGTTTCTTCCCGCTGACTCGCATCCACGGAAATCAGAATTACTGCTTCCGAACGAGGGATTGTCTTTAGCAAGCTGAGTATCGGATCGATCCCATTATTTTCGTACACCCCCCCATCCGCCACGTACAGGTAGCGTCCCTCAAGCAAGCTGGCATCCACCCGCGACCCGGCGCTTTCGCTGGGAACATACTGCGGAAAAATCTGCAGCCGCACAGGTGCCAGAATAATGGGGAATGCAGCACTGGTTGCAATAGCCTGGCCGACTCCGAAGCTCCCGATATTGCTGCCAATATCTGCGAACGTGAGTGGCTGGACCAGTTGCGCCATCATGCGCGCTTCACGCTGCGAGACAATCTGGGGACCCTTCGCTTCAAGATCCACCACGGAGGGAAACCGGCTTCGCGGCAGATTGGTCATCACCATGCGCTGGCCGGTATTGTATACGGTGCCATTGATGATGAGCACCGGCGTCGGATCCTCCGCGCGAGTCTCCCGCGCACGCAAATCGTCGAAAGTTGCGCGTCCGCCCATAAGGCGGTCAATGGAGCCCGCAAGCAGATCGGTGCGAGTAACGGATGAAGCCAGGAGTTGCATGGCCAGCGGCGGGAAAGTGATCATGTGGCCATAGGTGCGCCACTGGAGGTTGACCGACATGGCTTGTTTCATGCGCGGGAAGAAGTCCGGTTGGTGGCGCTCGTCGTAATGGATGGAATACCACGTGGCGGCCAGACTGCCCGCGGATACCGTGGAGATCACACGCACACTGTCGAGCATGCTGAGCCCGCTACCGTCTGGCGCAGGCATCGCGGCCATTTGTTCCATCACGCAGGCCGCATAGTACGCCGACCGGCTGCCACCTCCCGAGATGGCCATAACCACAAGCGGCCCCTTGGACGAACGTGGCGCCATGGAAATGTCAGTACGCTCCGTGCCAGGCAGCAGCGGCCCGTTAACCTCCAGCGGTGCAAGACCCGGAAGGGGACGTCGTTCAGTGGAAATGTTACTGTTTGCAGAACCGGTCAGACCTGCGCAGGAAGTGAGACTGAAAGACGCGGCCACCGCAAAAAGGGCGATAAAAATAGTGGACCGAAAGCGTCGGTGTGAAGGTCGCAGCAAGTGAAATGATATCATTCTGGTCAACAGGAAACAGAAGATGACACGCTGTTAGCAATGGAATTGTGGCATCCTGGCTTCAACAACTTAATGCCTAAGAATCTCCTCAAACATTCCCGTGTAGGAAGCGACATGAAACTCGAATTCTGGAAATTGACAGGTGCCGGCAACGATTTTGTGGCGCTGGACAACCGCGATGGACACATCATCGAAACGGGACGCAAAGAACGCATCGCCAAATGGTGCCGGCGCGGACTCTCCATCGGTGCCGACGGGGTATTGTTAATCGAACCCTCGACCACCGCAGACTTCCGGATGCGATATTACAACAGCGACGGCAGCGAAGGCGAGACCTGCGGCAACGGCAGCCGCTGCATTGCGCGCTTCGCCCACATGCTCGGCGTTGCAGACAAGCAAATGAGTTTCGAAACCATGGCGGGTTTATACCACGCAGAGATTTTGGGCGATGAAGTCCTGGTGGACATGACCCCGGCGACCGGCTTGCGACCGGCCGCGAACTTCGACGACAAGGCTTTTCGTGGCGAAGTAACGTTCCTCAACACGGGTGTGCCCCATGCGGTCGTGTTCGTTGAAGATGAAGAATCTACCAACGTAACCGGCATCGGGCGGCACCTGCGCTTCCACGAAGCGTTTCGTCCGGCCGGAACCAACGTAAATTTTATCCGCGTCGAGGACCCGGCCAACATCATCATTCGCACCTATGAACGCGGTGTTGAAAACGAAACCCTCGCATGTGGCACCGGCTCCATCGCCTCGGCCGTGGTGGCCGCCCACGCAGGAATAGCCCAGTCGCCAGTGCGCCTGCACACGCGTGGCGGCGAGACTCTGACCATCCATTTCGACCTCACACCCGAGGGGGCGACCAACATTAAACTCCAGGGTGGAGCGCGGGTTGTCTATAAAGGGTTCATGGAAGACGCCGAGAGCTAAGAGTCCACTTAGAACCAATCGCATGGTTCTCCCAGTTACCGGGAACATTGGCACTTAACGGTTGTCTACATATACTAATGTGGAGCCTTGCGAAGTGAGGATCACGGTCGACCTTACAGGGTCATCGAGAAGCACCCACTTCGTATTATGGGCTACCACGCGGAGGAGGCGGCCTTTCTGGTCTGCCTCCTCCCATTTATTTTGGGTGCTCCATTTTACGGAGAAGTTAAAACCAGATCAACGGACCCCAGCACACCGGCAACCTTTCGGGCGATGATCTCCGCGTCCCCCTGTCCCGTTGCCTGAAACCGCAAATCCACCCCTCGGGAACGCACGAACCCCTGGGCCGATGCCCGGCCCGCCTTACCCCATGCTCCGGGTTCAGGTTTCACGGTCCATGAGATCATCCAACCGCTGAAGGGGCCTGCCTGCACCTCTCTCAAGGGCAGCATGGATTCTGAGGTTTCTTTCAATCGCATTTTACCGAGGGATTCCACCCTCCCCTTCATTTCTGCCAGAGAGTCGGGGCTGTTCTGAAGAGCAACGCGCAAAACGAAATCCTGCGGAGCGGGATCGATTAAATCCACCGTGAAGAGATCGGGCGCTTTCGGTTGCATGAAACGCTCTCCCCAAGGCTCGGGCGTTTGAAGGGTCAACTCCCCCACGCCATCCATCAGATATCGACGGGTAACCCTCTCATCAATCTCCAATCTGGTGGCTGAACCATGGGGACGGGTCAAAAACCGCTCGGGCAAACGCTGGCGGGATGACATTGGCGTTCTGTCGATGATGGTCAGACGGGAGGGATCCAACATGGTTTTGTAACGGGCCTGCACCAGCCTCAACGTTTCTGTGTCGCGCGAGTCGCGGGCACATTCCAAGGCATCGGCCATGCGTTTCCCTCCCCCTTCCGCGTCGCCGTTGATCAATATAAGTCGAGCTTGGTCAGCAATAACCACACAATCGCGCCGATCAAAATTGAGGGCGGATTCAAACGTCTTCAGCGCTTGCGTGGTCTGGCCATCGCGCGCCTGCTGCCAGCCCAGGGCGGCCATGTGGCGTGCGCTCTCGCGATCCGTTGCCCCGGCCGTGCGTGCTCGCGCGAAACATTCGGCGGCCGTTTGATAGTGTCCGGTCTCAACAAACACATTGGCCAGGGCCACCCACAGTTTGGGTTCCTCGCGTCCGCTCAATTCCAAAGCACGCCAACCCGCCCGCGCCGCCATCTGAAACCGGCCGGCCGCACGCAAAACGGCACAGTAATCACCCCACGCGTCAGGGTCGCTTTGAGCTGTCGCGAGATTTTTCTCGGCCCGTTCGACCGCCGCGTGAGATGGAGGCATGGAGGAGGTCGAAGGCTCAACCCGAACATCCGAAGAGGACTGCCCCCAACAGGCAACACCCGGGCAAACAGCTAACATCACGAATGCCAGAACCATTTTTTTCATGGCCTCACCATGAAAAAATCTCCCCCAAGGTTCCAGCAAAAACCAGACAACAGCCCGCATCACTTCTCCTTAAAGAGGCGATGGTTGATCCATCGCAAGTGTAACACACCCTAAACGGAGGACGATGCGATGACTGGAAAACGACAATTTGGTGAGTGCACAGGGTGGGTTTTATTTTTGGCCTTATCGGTTTTGCTCATCACGGGCTGCGGGAAATCACCCACCCCGGACGCAAAAAATCCTGACAAGGACAGCTCCGCATCGTCGGCCAATAAAGGAAATCCCAAGACTTTCATCTCCGCCCATGAGGCCCCCCATGAGGGAGCTTTAACTCCGCTGGATAAGATGCACACCGCCCATGTGGAACTACTGGCCGAGGAAACTTCCGGGATCCTCACCCTGTTTGTGTTGGACAAATACGCGCGGGACGCCGTGCGCGTCCAGCAACCCACCATCTTGCTGGAATTGGCGCTGGAGGCGGGAGACACCAGCCTCACCCTTCAAGCCAAGGAAAGTTTTCTGTCCGGCGAAACCGCCGGTGACGCATCGCAATTCGAAATTCGTACCCCCCAATTGGTGGGGGTTAAAGAGTTCAAGGGCGTTTTGGACAAGCTGACTATCGACGATGTAGTATTCGAAAAAATCCCGCTGTCTTATCCCGACGGAACCGAGACGTCTTCCACCGTTGTAGATCCCGCCAAGCCATGACTTAACGATGCCTGCATTGTCCGGTGTGGAATGTCGCAATCGAGATACTCACCGCTGACGACCACAAACCCAAACCGCGCGTAAAAGCCAATGGCATGGATCTGGGCAGAAAGCTCCACGCGCAGGAAACCCCGCTGGCGGGCCTCTGCCATAAGCGCCGACATAATTGCCCGCCCGCACCCATTCCCGCGAGCACGCCCGACAACCGCCATGCGCCCGATATGAGCCATTGTGCCATCCGAGGCGTCCGGAAAAAGCCGGGCGGTACCGCAAGGGTTTCGTGCCGCGTCGAAGGCTAAAACATGATGGGCGACCGGGTCCGTCTCATCCAGTTCTTCGCTCAGGGGAACACCCTGTTCGAGCACGAATACCTCCACGCGTATCTCCCGCGCCAGGTCACCGTCGCTCCCCTTCCAATCAATGGACTCGACCACATAGTCATCGTTCATACCAAGGGGTCTTCCACGTTTCGTGAATCCTTTCAATTGCATTTGAGGTGTAATCCGAACGGTATGGTGGAGCTATGGCTAAAAAATATTGGCTCCTGAAAAGCGAGCCCGACTGCTTCTCATTCACAGACCTGATGCAAGCCCCCGACCGCACGACATACTGGGATGGGGTGCGAAATTATCAGGCCCGCAATTTCCTGCGCGATGAAATCAAGGTTGGCGACCAGGTTCTTTACTATCACTCCGGTGGGCCATCGCCGCATATTGCGGGGCTGGCCCAGGTCGTTCGCGCAGGTTACCCCGATCACACTGCCTTCGTCCCGGCCGCCGATCATTTCGATCCAAAGAGTTCACCCGACGACCCGACCTGGTACATGGTGGACATTCAGGCGCAGGAAGAACTGCCGCGGCCCCTCCCCCTTTCTGAATTGCGCGAGGTTCCTGCTCTTCAAGACATGGTGCTGCTTCAGCGCAGCCGCCTCAGCGTCCAACCGGTCACTGCCGATGAATGGCGTGCGATTCTCGCACAAGCGAAACGCCCCCGATAGTCAGGTCGCGGGGTGAAGGCCTGGCATAAATCCCCCTTTTCCCACACAGCCCCGTTCATAATTCTGACCACCCAAGGTAATAGTCTTTTGGCACGTTGTTGCAAAGGATGGCGAATGCAGCCGCTGCGATCCCGGATGTAAATCCGGCCGCAGAGGAAAGTCCGAGCACCATAGAGCAGGATGCCTGGTAACGCCAGGGCCCGCAAGGGACGGCAAGTGCAACAGAGAGTAGACCGCCCGGGGCGCGGCGTGGCAACACGCGGCACTTCGGGTAAGGGTGAAAGGGTGCGGTAAGAGCGCACCAGCGCGACCGGTAACGGCCGCGGCTGGGTAAACCCCATCCGGTGCAAGGCCAAATAGGGCCGGACGTGGCAAAGGCGAAAGCCCGCGCCAGAGTGGCTGCTCGCTGCTCAGGGTCTCACGACCCCGTTATCGGCCGGGTCGGCTGCTGGAGTTCCGGCGTGAGTCGGAATCGAGAGTAATGGCTGCACGCGGCGCGCAGGTGTCGCGAACAGAACTCGGCTTATCACCGCCCGAGCAAGCAGCGTGTCGGCGTCGGACGGCTTTGGCTGTCCGGCGCCTTATTTATTTGGAAGTGGGGATGGTGGTGGAGGCTGTAGCGGTGGTGGTCCCTACCGCCCGGGCCTGATTCAGAGTAACCGTGGCCGCATTACTCGCGCCCGCAACCGTGCGAGTTCCCAAAATAGCCGGAGGCGTAGAACTCGAGGCCGTGGTTGCGACATCTGCAGCGCCCTGCCAGCCGGCCGCTGCCTGCACGACGCCGGGACGCAGTTGAGCGGAAATCTCGGGAACGGGTTCCTTGTCCACATTCGCAAACAAGCCTTGTTCAATCTTCAACAGGTATTCCTGAACCTTGTCCTTATAACCGGGCACGTTGGCCACCATCTTAAAATGCTCACTGGCAGCGGCGAGTTTCCCCTTCTTGAATTCGACCTCGCCCATTAAGAAATTCGCCTGTCGATCAAGCTTATCGAACACCAACCCCTTGCGGAAATACTCTTCCGCCTTTTCCATGTCGCCCTTGTTCATGTAGGATGATCCAATGGCGGTGTTGAAATCCACAACGGCCATGGGGCGCCCCTCGTCATCTTTCGGGATCAACGGAATACTCGCCTGGGCTTGCGTGAAATAATCGATCGCCTTATCGTCGTCTCCCAACGAACGCCAGGAATTGCCCAGTTCGCTATAGGTCGTGGCCAGACCCTGCTTCTTCTGTTCGCTGCTCAGGTCATCCCGCAGCATGCGCTCCAGATAGGGCACGGCCTGAGCATAATGACCGCGGGTCTGATGATAAAGAGACATGAAACGGGTGAACTCACGCGGAAATGGCGGGAACATTAACCAAATGATTCCCAGCCATACGATTCCAAAAGTCACAGCTAAAACCCAGGCTGGGATAATGTCGCCGGCGGTTTTTTGTTTCAGGCGCAGTGAATCCAGAAGGTTCGAGCCTGCGGTGGGTGAAGGGGGGGTATTTTCAGGTTGAGGGTTTGTCATAGGGTTTTCCGTTGTTGCTAAGTTTGCGGAAGCTCATGCCGGAGCAAGAAGTTTTTCTCACAAAGATCAATTCTCATATTCCTTCCACTGGTTGATGGAAGCTGTAAAGTCCGGCTCCACCAGTCGGAAACGAACCGCATCCGCCGAAACGTCTCCTACGGCAGAGCCGAGCGCGTTCAATAGAACCGAGCCATTCAGCGAACCACGCCCAAGGGTGAAGGCATAGCGTCCCAACGGAATCCACTCATGGGGGGACGCCGTCTGATTGATGGCCATGACAGCTGTTCCAGTGGTGGAGGTCACGCGCCATTCGGTGGCAGGCGATGATGGCCCAATTCCATGGGTCACTGAAACTTCATAAATCCCTGGCGTCGTGATCAGCGGAACATAAGCAACGGAAGCGTTCGTGCCGCCGGCAGTCCGCAGGGCCGCCCGTCCATCCACACCCACAGCGCGAGACCTAAACGCGGTGACTTCCTGCCATGACCCCAGCGGGCGTACGTCCGCAAATGCTGGTAGTCCGAAAAAATCCACCGGTTCAAGAATATGTTCCCGTACTTCCGGAACCAAATCGCCCGCATCACTGATGCGAATATCATCGAGATAAACGCCATCGTCCACTTGAGAATCTGCATCTGCGACTACCATGAACTGCACGCGCACTGACGGTGCCGTGGCGAAATCATCCAGGTCGACAGTCATCAAACGATAAGGCGACACCGTCGCACCATGACGTCGCACCGGCACCCAGGACGCTCCCCCATCAACGGACACACCCACCTCAAACCGATCGGCCTGATCGAACCGCGATGGAAAGTAATACTCCAAACGATAATGGAGACGGGGTCGGGTAAGCCCCGCCATCGAAATCTCGCCGCTGGTCAGGGTGGCAGTTGTGCCCGCCGCGTAAGTTTCCATCGGTGAATCCTGCCAGCAATAGTCCCCCGTATAGCCCGGACCATAAGCCAGCGTGAAACCATTAGCTGTCCACGTGGGATGCGTAGTTTCACAAGCATCCGAAAAGACCGTCGTCGGTTCGCTGGTCACGAATGTGACCACATTGGAAATGTCGCCCGTATTTCCGGCCTCATCCACCGCACGCAACGCTGCGCGATAGGTCGTGCCCGGTTCGAGAGAATTGACGAAAAACTCCTGCACGCTCCCCGAGGGTTGCGGCTCCAGGTGAATGTCAACTTCCGGGAGCTGATCGAACGTCGCCGAGTTCAGCGGCCCGCTGGTTACGCGGGCGTCATAAAACCGGGCACGCCCCGCTGCTCCATCATTTCCGGGGGCAGTAAAACTCAACAGAGCACCGTTGCTGGCTGCGCGCACCACGCCGAGATTTCCGATGGCCGACGGCGATGTCGCGTCATCCAGACTTAACGCGCCAAAGGCGTTTAACCTTCCCGAAGTCCGACTGCGCGCATCCAGTGCCCGAACCGAATCCGCCCCCGCCATGATGCGCCATTTAAGTTGCATGGGCGTCAGCGCCGGATCCAAAGCCAGCATCAGCGAAGCGGTGCCGGCCGCCAGCGGGGCCGCGAAGGACGTTCCGTTCGCTGCACCGTAGAAGTTGTTCGCGTACATGATATACGTCAAGTAACCAGGCGCCGAAACATCCACCGTGGATGCCCCATAATTGTAGACCCATCCGTCAGACGCGTTCGTTCCCCCCACAGACAGCACTCCCGGCTCGTCGAGGGCTGCCGGAAAAAACGGATGCTCGTCGCCATTGAATGAGTAATTGCCAGATGCCGCAACAATCAACGCCCCCCGAGCGCGGGCGTATTCCGCCATGTCGGCGAGAAGCGGCGAATACCCCGGCGATCCCCAACTGGCGTTGATCACGCGGGCGCCGTTATCCACCGCATACACCACACCCGCAACCGCATCGGCGGTGGTGGCAAAACCGGTGTCGGAGAAAATCTTCACCATCATCAATCGACAATTCCAATCAACACCGGCTGTCCCCAACCCATTGTTCGTCATTCCCCCGGCGATCCCCGCCACCGCCGTTCCGTGGCCCGAGGTTGTGGCGATGTCGTTGGTGTTCGAGGAAAAATCCCATCCCTCCACATCGTCCACAAACCCGTTGGAATCATCGTCGAGTCCATTCGCCGGAATCTCGCCAAGGTTATTCCATACGCGCGGTTCAATTTCCGGGTGGCCCCGCCATAATCCCGTGTCAACCACCGCCAGCACCACGGTCGCGCTTCCGGTGGTCAGGTCCCAGGCCTCGGGAGCATCAATGTCAGCATCGACAACCCCTCCCGTTTGACCGGTATTTTTCAGCTGCCATTGGTTTGGAAAATTGGGATCGTTGGGTGTGGTGTCCGCCAGAAAGATCCGGCGGTTTCGTTCCACCGACTCGATGCTCGAATCCGTGGCCAGTCGCTGCGCCAGACTCTGAGGATTCGCGCCTCCCTCCACCACCAAAACCCTCTCCATCCCAACGCCACCCCGGACCAACACATTGCGCGAAATCAGGGCCGCCCTCGCCCGTCGCTGGCTTATCCCCGGTTTGAACTTCACAATCAGGTCGTTCTCCCCGTAACCGGCCAGGACAACGCTGGGAGCGATGAACGCCCATGCGCTGAGAATTACGATCAGGCGTACTCTGCCAAACAACACTGTTGCACTCATGGTCGCTACTCTCCCAATGATGGCTTCGCTCATGAAGATCATCGCTACCCTACCAACATACAACGAAGCCGACAACATCGAATTACTGATGGCGGAAATCCTCGCCATCGGGCCCGACTACGAAATTCTGGTGGTCGACGACAATTCCCCTGATGGGACATACAAAATTGTAGGCGATGCGGCCGCTCAAAATTCCCGCATCCATATTATCCACCGCACCAACGAACGGGGTCGAGGCACCGCCGGTCTTGCCGCATTTCGCTGGGCGCGCGATAACGGCGCCGATGCAGTCATCGAGATGGACGCCGATTTTTCCCACGCACCCCGCTTCATTCCGTCTCTCGTCCAGCCCGTGCGCGAGGAACAGGCTGACATCGTCATCGGGTCCCGCCTCGTGGAAGGCGGTGGCGAGCAGGGCCGCCCACCCTCGCGCAAAATCATCACGCTTATGGCAAACACCTATATCCGCCTCATGCTTGGCCTCCCTGTCCGCGATGCCACCAGCGGTTTCCGCGTCTTCAGCCGACGCGCGCTCACCACCATCCCATGGGAAAAGATGACCGCTCGCGGCCCCGAAATCGTTCAGGAGGTTCTGTGGGAGGCGCGCCGCGCAAATTTAACCATGACCGAGCGTCCGATACTCTTCGAGGAACGCCGCGCCGGAACCTCAACCTTCAATCGCAGCATCATGATGAAGAGTCTTCTGTACATGCTGAAGTTGAGGTTGGGCATACGCTGACCTTGCGATCCGATCCCCATCGACCGAAAGCGACTTAATCCTTTCCCATGAAATTCTCAGCCAGCCAACTTGAGCGTTACTCGCGGCACGCGCTGATGCCTGCCATTGGAGAGGAAGGGCAGAAACGTCTCTTCGCGTCGCGGATTCTTATCATCGGCGCCGGTGGACTAGGATCGCCAGCCGCCACCTATCTGGCTGCAGCAGGTGTCGGCACCCTTGGAATCGTGGATCCCGACATTGTCGAACTCAGCAATCTCCAACGTCAAATTCTCCATGCAACACCCGACATTGGCCGCCTGAAAACCGAAAGCGCCAGCGATCGCATCCACGCCCTCAACCCCGATGTGAGGGTTGTCACCTACCCCGTCCGACTCACCGCCGACAACGCCCTCGAAGTAATGGAGGAGTATGACGTCATCATCGACGGGACCGACAACTTCGCCACCCGATACCTTTCCAACGATGCCTGTTTCCTTCTGGGAAAGCCCAATGTATTCGGTAGCGTTCAGCAATTCGATGGCCAGGCCTCGGTCTTCTGGCGCGACCACGGACCCTGCTACCGATGCCTTTTCCCCGAGCCTCCCCCTCCCGGTGCGGTGCCTACCTGCGCCGAAGCCGGTGTCCTCGGCATCGTTCCCGGAGTGATTGGCCTACTGCAAGCGACCGAAGCCATCAAATTGGTCCTGTCAATTGGGCAGTCTCTCGCAGGCAGACTACTCCTTTTCGATGCTCTGGAGATGTCCACGCGTACCATCCGCATTAAACGCAACCCGTCGTGCCCTCTGTGCGGAGATCAGCCTACCATTGAAGGACTTGTCGACTACGATCAATTTTGCTCGGCCGAGCAAGTGGAGGCACGGCCCGATGACATTTCGGTGGCCGAGCTACGCACGAGACTCGCCGGTTCCCCGGGAGATCTCCCCCCCGATTTTCTGCTGATAGATCTCAGAAGCGCTTGCGAATACGCATCCTCCCACATCCCCGGGGCGATGAACATACCGTTCAATAACCTCAATGACCAGCTCGAAACCCTGACTTCTCAAAAAGTTGCAGAGACATGCGTTTATTGCCAGACCGGACGCACCAGCGCCCAGGCTGCCGCCATCCTGCGCAACGCCGGACTGCACCCCGTAAGAAATCTACGGGGTGGATTCGAGGTGTGGAACCATTGACCGGGCCCAACATCCGATCAGATTCTCCCCATCTTTTTCCCCTCCGCCAAAATCTTTTCCCCGGATGCTTTTACCTCCTCAGGAACCTTTTGACTTTCGAGCTTTCAAACCCTCGTGTTTTGCTTGAAATGCAAAGACTTATCATGCTTTTGAAAGGCATCTTCCGTTCACGGATCATGATAATGATCGTATTCCCCTGCCGGTTCGCGCCTGTTACAGCGTTATTAATCTCTCTCTTAGCGTTCTCTCCGTCGACTTCAACCGCTTCTCCAGCGGGCTGGGGCAAGGATTTACGGGCCGCCATGGCTGAATCGCAACGCACGGGCAAACCCATACTGGCCGATTTTTCAGCCTCCTGGTGCCCCGGTTGCCGACAGATGGAGCAACAAACTTTTCCGGACCCCGGCATTCAAGGGCGTCTCGAACAATTCATTCCCGTTTATGTGGACAGCGATGAAAACCCTGATCTGATTTCGAGCTATAAAGTGAGCGGGCTTCCCACCATCATGACGCTCTCCCCCGAGGGAAAGATCATCACCCGCAACACAGGGTTTATGAGTTCCAACGCGCTGGCCAACAAGCTCGACGGCGTTCTCGCTAAATACGTTCCTCCGCCCACTATAACCCGAGAGCCTGAACGCGCAGTGGCTTCGGCCCAAACTCCCGCGCCGGAAGTCAAAGCACCGGCCACGAAGCCCCCCTCAATCAATTCAGCCCAACCACCGCCCCCCACCTTTGCCGAGGTGGAGGCCCGCCGACGCTCGGCTGAACGTGAGGAAGTGATTGCCTCGGTCAAGCGCACTCAGAAAGATCTGGGCGCCAATAACTCCGATGCGAATTTTTATGTGGCCTCGGCCAGTGGTGAACGTTTCCCCACCGCCAACCAGACGCCATCTCCCAAAATAATCAGCCAGCAAAACAAGCCCCGCTTTGAGGGAGTCTCCCAGGAGAATCCCGCAGCGGCTCTGGCGACCACTGCTCGCGAACAAAAAAGTCTCATCGTAGTAGCCCAGGCTCCATCCCAGGATTCCCTGCCGAAGCCTCTCCTGAACGCCGGATCAACCCGTGAGACCGAGAAAGAAGCCAGCGCGAAGCCCACCGGCGGCGATCCGCTTTCCACGATCCGAATGCTGGAAAACGCACCCAAGGTTGCCATCGCCCCTCCGCCTGCAACCACCGACCTGACACCCAAGCCGGAAGCCGAGAAATCTCCGTCAACCACCACCGAAAAACCCGCCGAAACCGATAGCAAGAAACCCAGCGAAGAGGACATCAATCGCTGGATGAAGGACGGCACCGCAAAACTTCGTGACGGTCGCAAACGCGAAGCGCGCGCCATGTACGAGCAGGTTTACGAGGCCGATCCGAAGAACGTCTACGGACAAAGCGACCTCGCATTTCTCCGGGCGACCTCTCTCATCGTGGACAAGGATGACGACGCCCTCCGCCGCAAGGCGTACGATCGCATCAAAGAGTTTCCCACGAAGTTCCCCGACTCAAAACACAAAGATAATTACACCATCATCCGCGCAACCCTCGCCATCGACCTTGGAGAAAAGGAAGAAGCCGCCAAACTGCTCTTCGACTTCCCCGATCGATTCAAAGATTCGCGATACGCGGACACAGCCTATACGCTCTGGAATTCGGTTAAGGACGCCAAGTCATCCACCAAATCCGATTCCGAAAAAAAGAGCTCTTCACGCTAAAGCTGTAATTCGCGTCTTCCAATCTTTTTCGCGATGGGACCAGCGCCTGCTGTTGTAGTGAATGTTGGGTGACCGAAATCCCGCCGGACGCACATAACCCGTCCTCCGTCGATTAACCCTTAGTATTTCGGTCGAAGCGCCTCCCTCGGCTAAAAGGCGAACGAACTTCACCAATGAACGAGCGCGACTGAAATGTCGTCCGTTCGGGAGAGTGGCGGCGCAGCGGAAAAACATTTCTCCGCAGCACTTGGCCTTATCTCTTAATCTGTAAACGGGCCTCGCAGCCCTGGACCGATGGAGGGTCCGAGAGTGTACGATAAAACCCCATACACCCCCGGAATGCGCGAAGTACTCAAACTCAGCAAAGCTGAGGCAGGACGCCTTGGGCACGACTACATCGGGCCCGAACACTACCTGCTTGGCATCATCCGCAAAGGCGACGGTCTGGCCGTGCAGACCCTTGCGAACCTTGAAATTGACCTGGAAGAGTTGAAGAGCGAACTCGAGCGAATGCTCGACGTTGGCAAGGCCCCGGGCCTGAACCTGTATTCGCCCAACCCCGACGCGAAGAAAGTCCTGGAAGCGACCAAAGAAATTGCCCGCCAGATGAAGCACAACTGGATAGGCACCGAGCACCTGCTTCTTGGTTTGATCCGCGAAGAAAACACAATGGCCGCCAAGTGCATGATCAACTTCGGTGTGGATTTCGCAAAGGCCCAGCGCGAAGTCTTCAACGTCATCGATGGCAGCAACCCCGCGCCTAAAACCAGCGGCGGTTCCTCGATTAACAAAGAGTCCTTTGAGAAAAGCAAAACCCCCGCCCTTGACACATTCGGACGCGACCTGACCCAACTGGCCCGCGAAAGCAAGCTGGACCCGGTAATCGGTCGTGAAGACGAGATCGAACGCATTCTTCAAATCCTGTGCCGTCGCACAAAAAACAATCCCATCCTGCTGGGCGAACCCGGCGTGGGCAAAACCGCCATCGTGGAAGGGCTCGCGCAAAAGATCGTCAGCGACGACATCCCCGAGATCCTCCAGAACAAGCGACTCCTCTCCCTCGACCTCGCCGCCGTAGTGGCGGGCACCAAGTACCGGGGTCAGTTCGAAGAGCGCCTGAAGGCCATCATGCAGGAAATCCGCCGCTCAAAGGATGTGCTCATCTTCATCGATGAGTTGCACACCCTCGTCGGAGCCGGTGCTGCAGAAGGCGCCATCGACGCGTCCAACATGCTGAAGCCCGCTCTCTCACGTGGCGAGATTCAGTGCATCGGTGCCACCACCCTCGAAGAATATCGGAAATACATCGAGAAGGACGGCGCCCTCGAGCGTCGCTTCCAGAGCGTCATCGTCGACCCGCCCACCTGCGAACAGACCATGGACATCATGCGCGGGCTACGCTCACGCTATGAGCAACACCACGGCGTGCTCATCAGCGATGAGGCCATCAAGGATGCCGTGTATCTCAGCGACCGCTACATCACCGAACGCTTTCTGCCGGACAAGGCCATCGACGTCATCGACGAAGCCGGCTCCCGCGCACGCCTTCAGGCGAACGTAAAGCCGCAGGAACTACGGGATGTAGAAAAGAAGATCGAAGAACAC
Source organism: candidate division BRC1 bacterium HGW-BRC1-1 (assembly GCA_002842095.1). GTDB lineage: Bacteria > Sumerlaeota > Sumerlaeia > Sumerlaeales > Sumerlaeaceae > HGW-BRC1-1. The sequence goes on along the minus strand of PHCB01000008.1, from coordinate 59,820 downwards.
GAGGAACAACTTCGCGCCCTCACCCACCAGCAGGAATTTGAAAAATGCCAGCAGGTGAAGGACAAGCGCGACGAACTGATCCGCGATAAAGAACGCATGGTTGGCGAATGGCAGAAGTCCAAGAGCGAACGCTCTTTCGACAGAACCATCACCAGCGAAGATGTTGCCTACATCGTCAGCAAGTGGACCGGCATCCCCGTGGCCAGACTTGAAGAAGCTGAAATGCAGAAGCTTCTCAAGATGGAAGCTGAACTGGGCAAGCGTGTCGTCAGCCAGAGCGAGGCCATCTCGGCCATCGCCCGTGCCATACGGCGCGCCCGCGCGGGCTTGAAAGACCCGAACCGCCCCACGGCGTCGTTCATCTTTCTGGGCCCCACCGGCGTCGGCAAAACCGAACTGGCCAAGGCCCTCGCCGAGTTCCTTTTCGGCGATCAGGATTCCCTCATTCGTGTGGACATGAGCGAGTACATGGAGAAGTACGCCGTGTCCCGCCTGCTCGGTGCCCCTCCGGGGTATGTCGGCTATGAAGAGGGTGGTCAGCTCACGGAGAAGGTGCGGCAGAAACCGTACTCCGTGGTGCTCCTCGACGAAATCGAAAAGGCACACCCGGACGTCTTCAGCCTCCTGCTCCAGGTCTTCGACGACGGGCGCCTGACAGACTCCTGGGGGCACGTGGTCGACTTCCGGAACACCGTCATCATCATGACCTCAAACGTCGGCACCAAGCGCCTCAAAAAAGGCGGCACGCTGGGCTTCACCTCCGGCGACGACATGGAAGATTACAATGCCGTGAAATCGAAAGTGCTCGGAGCGATGAAACAACTCTTCAATCCGGAATTCATCAACCGCATTGACGAAAGCATCGTCTTCAAATCCCTCGACAGAACTGACATCCAGAGCATCGTGGGCATCATGATGGATCGCGTGAACGCCCGACTGAAAGATAAGAACATCAGCATCGAGCTATCCCCTGACGCCCGCGAGTTCCTTGTGGAGAAGGGCTACGACAGCGAATATGGCGCCCGTCCCATGCGGCGCACCATCCAACGCTACATCGAAGACCCGCTGTCGCAGCTTATCATCGAGAGCAATCTCCCGGAGGGCGATCTGACCTGCCACCTGGACCCCCGCAAGCAAGAACTGACCTTCGAGCCGACCACACCATCTCAACCAGAACCGGCGCCAAAAGAGCCGGAAACTGTGCAACACCCCTAACCGAACGCCGGGAAGCAACGCCCTCGGCGAAAACACAGAACTAATCACGGCGGAGGTTTCACACCCGAAACCTCCGCCGCTTCTTTTTGAACCGTTTCATTTATCGAACTCTCTCCGCGGCAGGGAATACACTCTGCCCGCCGACAATAAATCACCCCGTCACACGCAAGAGAGCCACTCCCCTCCCGTGCGCCCGTAGCTCAGCTGGATAGAGCAACGGACTTCTAATCCGTAGGCCGTAGGTTCGAACCCTACCGGGCGCACCATTTGACCGAGATCGAGTTTGCTCTGACTAACAGTTCACAAAAAATCCCCCACCACCCCGGCAATATTTCTGCCGAGAGTGATGAGGGAATATGATGGTCCTCTTATAAATCGGTTACTGCGGAACACCCATAAAATCTGTCTCATCCGTGGGGCGGTCAAAGGTGCGAATCTCAACGGCATCCAGCGTCACGAATCCTTTTTCGAGACCCTTGAACTCGTTGGTGGTGATCGTATCGATCAGGTCCATACCGACGATAACGTCACGCCACGAGCGAGCGCTGGACCCCGGGCCGGGTTCCGCTGCAAGGGCTGGCATCCTCTCCGCAATGGGCGTACCGGCCGGAAACTCCGGACGAATGGATGCTTCCAAGGGCGAAGGCAGGATGAGCGAGTACCAACCGCCGTTCGAGTATCCCGGCCGCACATCCAGATTGCGATTACCTAAACCCGGCAGGATGTTTTGAGCGACATATCTGTCGAGGTTTCCCCCGGCCTGCGCTCCGCCTATTTCAAATTTCTGATTCCACTGGAACTTGGCGCTACGCGCCCACATGCGAATCTGAGACTGCTTATCCGGTGCTTGGGTTGAGGTCAGATGGAAACGGACATGGACCTGCTTCCCTTCTTCCACACGCACCCGTGATGACAAGTCACCCGCAGACAGTTCAATGCCAGCGACACCGATCAAGTTGGCAGGGACGGCGCGGGTATCCATGGTTATTCCGTTGGGGCTTGAAATGATTTTTACCGATGAACCCGAATTAGACTTTCGCCCAAATCCTCCGGGAATCTGTGATGGAGTATAGATGAACCGCGTCTGCGACTCAATGGAAGAGGCCCTCAAAGTCCCCTCCTCAACTCGCATTTCCACCCGTGGTTCCAAATCCAACCCCAATAATTCAACGGGGTAAGTTCCCAGCACCGTTTCTGTTAAAGCGATGAATCCATAATCTTGGGGTTCAACAGAAACAGCCTGCATCATCATCTGAACCCCACCGGGATTCCACGGCCCCGGTTCGCTGTCTATATCCACCGGATCAAGGTCCACACGGTAGACCGAGGGATTTTGAGCGTCGCGTGAGGGCCGGATGTCGCGCCCAAACCGCGTACCCTCTGGATCCGCATTCAGGTGCGTAAAAATCTCCAGAGTGGCGGCTTGGGTAAAACGAGTCTGCAAGCGAAGGTTGATGTTAGGAACCAGAGTGTGATCCTCAACATCAGCCTGTCCACCGGACCACACGTGAAACGCCCCACGTACGATCGACCCAGGCCCAACCTCGGAATAAGGTAACCATTGATCCATATTGGAAATGACACCCGAAATACGCTCCCGATTGCGGACCGCATTGACATAGGCTTTCAGGGAACCCGTGACCGGATCATTTGCGACTCCACCCAACTGCGAATCCGGCGGCGGCAACGAGGTCCAGCCGACAAGCGGGTCTTGATCAAGAACAACCGAATCCAACGTGTTTCTGATTTCCGTGGTAACCTGTGGCGGGTCCTGAACTAAAGCACCCATCGGGAGTGCAGCGTAGGTAGCGCCAGAAATTCCAGTATGCCTAAACTCGATGGAATAAATTGCGTGGCCATTTTCCATCCGCTCAAACTGAGGTGGCGTTGCGACAAGCATGGTTCCCGCTACTGTCTCAGACGTCGCCGGATAATCATTCGGGTAACGAACATGCCATGGGCGAAAATCCTGCGGGGTAGCACCGGCAAAGCTCGCTACCTCATCCTCGCTGAATTCAATCTTTAACAGGGTATCGTGTAGCTCAACGCCGGGGTGCGAAACACGGAAAGCACCTTCACTGCGAATTCCAGCCACTTCCACGGGAGCAGCGCGATTGATTTCAACAATGTGAGAATTGGAAGTTGGGCTTAGAATCGCCGCATTGCAATGTAACTCTGGTTTGAAAAAACCCAGAGCATCGGCTCCAATATCAACCGGTTGTCCCGGCCTCGCTTCTACTCTGTTCAAATTAACTCGCGGCCGAAGAACACCGAAAAAAGAAGGCGCGGGGGGGATCGGAGAGGAAGGATAGGACCCGGTGACAAATAAGGTGTTCTTAAAAACTTCGTTTAAATACCCACTGCGCGGACTTGTAGGGATCTTCCCGACAAACGGCGCTTCAGGCTTCTTATAATCGAATCCATATATTTTGCTGCCTAACTCTGATGGAATGCTTGAAGAATTAGTAAAAGTCCCAAGCAGGACAATCCCATCTTCCGTAACGTCGAGGTCAGTCATTCTATCAAAATTGGAATAAGTGTCTAACTTTTCCCAATGATTATTTTTAAAATAAATGATGTCTGATACGAAAAAATAAGCAGGATGTTGGAGAACCAGACCGAAGACTATCCCGTTACTGACCGATAGGCTGTAGGGACTGGTCATATAACCGATGTGGTATTCTGTCCATGAACTGCCATCCCACTTAATGATTCCATTCCCATCCGGATAAATGGTTCCGCTAACGAAGATATTGCTCCCATCGGTTACCAGGTCCTGGGTATATTGACGGACCCCGGTACCGATATTGGTCCAGGTGGATCCGTCCCATTTAGCAATTCCGTTCATCTCTTTTGAACCCGACATTGAGAATTGCCCGGAAGCATACAAGTCTCCCTGCATCACAACCAGTGCATAAACCGTAAAATTTAAACCATCCCCGAGAGCGGACCACGTATTCCCATTCCACTTGGCAATACGGGATGCGGGCTGTCCACCGGCTTGAGTGAAATCGCCGGCGGCATAAACGTCACCATTCATCACGGCAATGCTTTTCACGGCTCCGTTTACACCACTTCCCAACGGTGACCACACCGCACCGTTCCAAAAAGTGATGTTGTTAACCGCCACAGTTCCAGCCGCGGTGAAATCCCCACCGACATACACGCCCTCATCAACAGGAGTGACAGCGTAAACAGCCTTGTTTAGCACACCTTCAGAAAACGTTGTTGTGGAATCGTCCCAATAGTACGATGGTTGATCAAACTCGATCCCGACGCTGCCTCGAGGAGACCCAGGCCATTCGGTTTGAGCTGCTGGCTCGGGTGGCGGCGGTAGCGTTTCTGCGCCCGCCAAACCCGACAAGAGAACCAAAGAAACGATTGAAAGAAGAGTTTTCGAAACGGCTGTGCGCAACATGATGAGGAGCCTCGCTTTTCGGGCCTCGCCGATCCCTGAAAAATCCGAACAGGATTCGGGGCGTCACTTGATAAAGATATTGATCTGACAAGCTTCAAAATCCGTCAACCCTAATTTGCGACTGCCATACCAGCGTCATTCGTAACAATATGACCACGCTTCACCGGAGAAAACTCCAGAGTCCCCCATCGTATCGGACCACAAATAACGGTACGACCGATGGGGGCAAGAGAGTGTCTATTACAAAACGATTACTGCGGAACACCCATAAAATCCGTCTCATCCGTGGGGCGGTTAAAGGTGCGAATCTCAACGGCGTCCAGCGTCACCAAGCCTTTTTCGCGGTTCTTAAATTCACCATCGGAGATGGTATCGACCAGATCCATACCCAGGATCACGTCTCGCCATGAACTGGCGTTAGACCCCGGACCGGGTTGCGCCGAAAGCGCTGGCATGCGCTCAGCGATGGGCGTTCCAGCAGGAAACTCTGGACGGATGGATGCTTCCAAGGGGGACGAAAGGATGAGAGAGTACCAGCCGCCGTGGGGGCAACCCGGTCGCGAGTATTCGTTATAGCCACCGAGTCCGGGTAGAATGCGATGGGCAACCGCCTGGTCATCCCACCCTCCTGCCCATGCGCCGCCAATTTCGTACTTTTGATTCCATTGAAATTTAGCGCTTCGGGCACGCAGACGAATCTGAGCCTGGTAAAGCGATTGTTGCTCGGACGTCAGGTGGAAGCGAATATGAACCAGCTTACCTTCTTCAACTCGCACTCGAGCCGATGGCTCACCGGCCACCAGATCAAGACTGGCCAACCCAATCAGGTTGTCTGGGACACTGCGAGTATCCAGAGTGATACCTTTGGGCCCCGAGCTAATACTGATCATAGATCTGGCGGGAGATTTTTTGCCAAATCCCCCCGGAATCCGTGATGGAGTATAGATGAAGCGCGATTGCGAGGCAATGGAGTCGGCCCCCAAGGTGCCTTCTTCAACGCGCATAGCCACCTGTGGTTCCTGGTCCAGCCCCACCATTTCGATAGGATAAGTCGCAAGAACCGTTTCTGTTAACGCGATGAAACCATGATCCTGTGGATCCGTCGACACGGCCTGCATCATCATCTCCACGCCACCGCTTCCGCTAAAGGGGGGAAAGAGAGGAATGAATCCAACTTTCACGGGGAAGAAGTCCACACGGTAGACCGAGGGATTATATGGATCGCGGGAAGGACGAATATCACGCCCAAATCGGGTGCCTTCAGGGTCAGCGTTCAGGTGCGTAAAGACTTCAAGGGTGGTGGACTGAGTAAACCTGTTCTGAAGGCGGAGATTAAAATTCGGCACCAACTGATGGTTTTCAGGATCAAGCTGTCCGCCGGACCAAACATGAAATAATCCACGGACAATCGTGCCGGATTCTATCCAATAAGAGGATAACCACTGATCCTTGTTGGACAGGACCCCTGCGATTCGTTCGCGATTTCGGGCGGGGTAAATATAGGCTCTTAGCGATCCTGTGGCATAATCGTATTCTGCGCCACCCAACCTGCGATCCGCCGGTGGAAAGGTTCTCCAACCAAGGGAGGGATCTTGATCCAGGACGACTGAATCAAATTGGTTGCGAAGGCGGGATTCCGCCTCGGGCACATCCTCAACCAATGCCCCCAGAGGCAGGGCTGCATAGGTTGCGCCGGTAATTCCAGTATGCTCAAATTGGATCGAGTAGATGTTTCGGCCATTTTCAACCCGCTCGAATTGAGCTGGGGTACCGGTAAGCATATCCCCCGCCAGCGATTCTAAATTCGTGGGGTAATCGAACGGATACCGCACATGCCACGGACGGAAATCCTGAGGAGAGGCACCGGGGAATTTCGCCACATCATCCGAGCTAAATTCTACCTTCAGCATTGCTCCGGGCAATTCAACGCCAGGGTGAGAAACCCTGAAGGCCCCGTTGACTCGTGCACCCGCTACCTCAACGTTCGCGCCGCGATTTATTTCGACTATTCCTGAGGAACCGGAATCCACGATCGCTGCGTCGCAGTGCAATTCTGGTTTAAAGAAGCCAAATGCATCTGGTCCAAGATCAATCGGTTGACCCGACGAGGCCGCCGCCCTGCTCAAATTAACTCGTGGCTGAAATGCTCCAAAGAAATACTCTCTTATGCCAGATTGGAAATTTACGCCACTGAGAAACAAGGTGCTTTTTGATGTGCCTATTTGTTGAACATAACCTTGGCCCGACGGGACGTGCATGGCGGGGATTGAGGGGGGATTATCGACGTAAAGACCATATGCATAGCTACCTGGCCCATAAGACGTTTCGACCGGGGGAATGGCGAGATGATTCTCTCGCGTGACCAGCAAGAGGCCCCCTTCATCCATGCCTTGGAAGGAAACGCCCCAGTCAAAATAATAGTTGATCACCCCGTTTGTGTCCCAATCCCCGTCCCTCCATGAAACAATTTTCGATCGGAGATCACCCGGAACCAAAGCGAGTTGACCAAATATAGTTCCACGGTCCTCAGTGAGATTGGTCGGACAGTAATAATGACCAGGCGGCAGATCTAATTCGGTCCAAGACGACCCGTCCCATTTTACTAAACCGACGTTGTTCAGGGTAATGGATCCGCTGACAAAAAGGTTGTCACCATCAGTCACCAGTTCACCCTCTTGAACGATGACTTCTTCTCCGAAGTAAGACCAATGAACGCCATCCCATTTTGCAATTCCGAACCTGTATACTGGAGAGTCTTCATAGAACCTCCCCACCGCAAAAAGACTGCCTTTGAGTGCGACCAGCTTACTGACCTCGCCGCTTAACCCCTCACCCAGCGGTGACCACATGCTCCCGTCCCACTTGGCGATGTAGTTGGCGGCTTGCCCCCCAGCTTCCGTGAAATTCCCACCCGCGTAGACCTCACCATCCATCAATGCGATCGTGTTAACGGCCTCGTTCACCCCCGACCCTAACGCAGTCCAGTTCTCACCGTCCCAGCTTGCTATACGGTTCGCTTGCACGTCTACTACCGTGGTGAACGCCCCTCCGATAAAAACTTTCTGCTCATCGGGAGTGATAACCTTCACCTCACCATTGAGCATGGGTTGAGTTAGCGAGGTCTTGATGTCGTCCCAAAGGAACTGCTGCCCAACAAACTCCAAACCGTAATGGTCACGGGGAGAACCCGGCCAAACGGATTGAGCCAGCGGTTCAGGCAAGGGTGCGGTTGGAGCAGCGCCCGCCAAACCCGACAAGAAAACCAAAGAAACGATTGAAAGAAAAGTTTTCGAAACGGCTGTGTGCAACATGATGAGGAGCCTCGCTTTTCGGGCCTTGCCGATCCCTGAAAAATCCCAGAATAATCCGAACCGGATTCGGGGCGTCATTGATAAAGATATTGATCTGACAAGCTTTAATAACCGTCAACAATATTTTGCGACTGCCATACCAGCGTCATTGCATGGCAAGGCACCTTTTTTTGCGGGAAAACAAAAAAAGCGCCCATCGCGAAGGTTCGCTTTGGGCGCTTTGAAACTTGAATGGCGGAGCCGACGAGACTCGAACTCGCGACCTCCGGCGTGACAGGCCGGCGTTCTAACCAACTGAACTACGACTCCGCGTTGGGACACTCGCTTCTACTAACCTGCCGTTGGTTTATTTGCGTCAGAGGTTAATTTAGCGGGGAGAAATTTTCCGACCCGCCGCTTTGCGCCAAGGCAATTGCGACGGGTCGGAAAGATGGTGGGCGGACACGGGTTCGAACCGTGGACCCCCAGCTTGTAAGGCTGGTGCTCTAACCAGCTGAGCTATCCGCCCATGCCCGACACGCCCGCTGATTGTGGGCGTGTCGAGTGGGTTGTTAGGTTGTTAATCTGTCTTGAAGGGCACGAGTGCGATGATGCGGGCACGCTTCGCGGCCACGGTCAGCATGCGCTGGTGGGCGGCGCAGGTTCCCGTGATGCGACGCGGTAGAATCTTGCCGCGCTCGGACACAAAGCGGCGAAGCAACTTCGCATCTTTGTAGTCCACGTAATCGAGCTTCTCGACACAGAAGTGGCACACCTTGCGCCGTTGAAAACGCCGGGGACCACGGGGCCGCATGGGACCACCCTGATCACCCTGGCCGCCACCATACTGGGGGCGACCGGCGTAACCACCGGGAGCCGGACCCGAAGGCGGACCCGAGGACACGGGGGCCGCACCGGCGGGGGCTGCTGCCGGAGCATCCGCGGCGGGGGCCGGGGCAGCTTCGACTTCAGGTGCGGGAGCCGCTGCCTGGTCGTTTGTTTCGTTAGTTTCGTCTGACATTATTTTTTCCTGACTCTGTGAGTGGTTCAAGCTGCCTCAAAGACGGTTAAAACGGTATGTCGTCTTCGACGCCGCCGCCTTGGTTTCCGAAGTCGAGATTATCGGAAGGGGAACCAGAGGAGGAGCGGCCACTTGAGGAGGAAGGATTCGGCCCACGCGAACGTGGTGCTTCGGAACCTCCTTCATCATCGCCTTCTCCGCCCTGGCGCTGCGGAACATCGAAGCCGGTCACGCGATCGGCCGAGATGCGAGGCTTGCTTTGCTTTTGTCCGTCGCGTTCCCAGGTGTCGATTTTCAGACGCCCTTCGACATAGACCGGCCGGCCCTTTTTGAGGGTTTCGGCCAGGCGCTCGGCTTGTTTGCCGAAGATCTCAACGTCGATGAAGAAGGTTTCTTCCTTCCACTCGTTGTTGCGATCCATGTAGCGACGGTTCACGGCGACTGCCATGGTTGTTACAGCACTACCGGTTGAGAGATATTTGGTCTCCGGGTCGCGGGTTAGGCGGCCGGTGATCGTGATGCGGTTAATGTTAAGCATCGTTTTGACCTCTTTTTACTCAGTATTGCCGGCGGTAGCTGCACCGGCGTCACCTGCCGAACGAACGTCGTACGAGCGACGATCATCATTGCGGTAACCCTCGCCTTGCGGCTGGGCGGGCTTGGCCTTCTTTACCTTCACCTTGCGTGGGGGTTTCTCGTCGGGCAGACGAGTCAACATCTCGCGCAGGCAGACTTCGTTGAGCCGCAGGCCGCGCTCGATTTCTGCGAGTGCGGGTCCGGTCAGGTCGCCTTGGAAGAGGATGATGGCGTAGAAGCCTTCTTGTTTCTTCTGGATCTGATACGCCATGCGGCGCTTCCCCCAGACGTCCACGTTCAGCACTTCGCCACCGTGCTTCGCCACGAGTTCCTTGGCCGCATCCACCTGCTCGGTGTGTTGCGCGTCTTCAAGAAACGGGTCGAAAATAACTACGAGTTCATACTTTACCATTGGGATTTCACCTCCCCTCGGGTTTTTCAGCCGCGAATTAAACCCGTTTCCTTAAGAAGAAAAAAGGTGTCGCGGCAGGGTCGAGCGACAACGGCGGGTTGGGCCGTGATCGCAGGTCAAGGTTTTCCTACAGTCGCCGGCCCCCTCATATTCCGAGTGTTGGGGGGGTGGACGCAGAATGTTTTCAGATATGTTCTTTTCGAGAGGGTTGCGTTTTGAAGCGCATCCTCGGGACCCCGGTAATCATTCCTTCAGTGCGCGACGGCTTCGGTGGTTTGGCCATGTATCCGGTCTTGCCGGGAGCAATCTCCGCCCGAAAAACAACCCAGGCCCCCAGACTGCTCCAGAACAGATAATTACTGACGGGAATATGGAGCGGGAAGTTGAAAAGGCCATCAATCCCGATGGTGATGAAGCTGGCAAAAAAAGTGGCCGACATCAGCAGGGGACGCGCGGCAAGGTGCACCATGCGGCCTCCCTCCCACATCTGGCTGAGCAGCACAGCCCAAATGGCCGCCCAGAAGCCAAAGCCCACGAGACCCGATTCCGTTGCAATCTGCAGCCAGTCGTTGTGCACAAAACCGGGCAGCACGCCACGTATACCTTCCTGCAAAATATAGCGGAAGAACTCACTATCTGCACCCTGCTGGAAGGCGTCCACGGTTTGCCAGAAGTGCACATTGAAATGACCATAACCCACGCCGGTCAGAAGGTTCTGCTTCAGCATTTGGAGCGCCATCATCCAATAATAAAAACGCGCACTGATCTCGCTGCTGCCCGCAATGCGCTCCCCCACATCAAACTGAACGGTGATTAACGGGTTGGGAATCAGCAGCACGGCCAACCCCACCAGAACGGCAACCGCTGCAGCAAAAAGCAGCAACCGGCGGAACTTGGGCAATAGCGCAATCAGGATATAATAAGGGATGAATCCGCCTGCAACGGCAACCCAGCCACCCCGTGTGCCACCCAGCACCATGGCCAGAATTACCGCCAGAGCCGCGGCAGCGGCGGTAATGCGAATCCAGCGAGGAAAGCGCGACAGGGCAAAGAACAAACACCAGAAAATCATGGGGGCCAGATAAGAGGCCATGTAGTTGGGGTGACCAAACAGTGAACTGACGCGTTGTTTCTCGGCCAGTTCTTCGGTCGAAACTTCTCCCGCGAACCGGCTGTAGGGCAGGAATTCCCACCCCTGACTTTGAGCCACGGCATAGGCCGCAAGAAGCAGCACTCCGACGACGCCACAGAAATATAATTTTTCAATTTCCCGTCGCCCGAACTCCATGGTGGTCATGAGCAGGAATGCCACGAAACCCGCTCCAGGCATCATTAATTCGCTAAGGGCAAACGAGGGACTGCTGGCATTAAATGCAGAGAAAATCTGAACCGCAAAGAAACCTGTAGCCAGATAGGTTAAGGAATTACGGCACAATCCCCCCGGTGGGGTGATGATCCGCCAGGCACAGTAAGAGAGCGCACTCACACATACTGCCATCTGAATGAAGAACGATTGGTTCTCGGGCGAGCGGGCCAGATAGATGTTGCGCTGAAGACCAAACTTAATCGCCACGAAATCCCACAGAGCCGGCACCGCAAAAGGCAGCATGACGAAAATGGTCTGAAAGGCGAGAAACCCGTAGCGCCCGACCACGCGCCGGCGTTCTTCCAGGCGCACCCTTTCCTGCTCGGTGGGAAGCAGAGTTCCGCCGGAAACGGCGCCTATGGAAATTGGATGATTCATCGCGGCGAGTATGAAGACAGAGAGAATGCTGGCAAACCAAAACTTGCTGTGGACGGACGCAATAGTCACTTGAGGTTTGAGGGTTATATTTTGCAAGGGTTACGGAATGGAGATTGATTCCACATTTCGGGAGGAACTGGAGCAGCGGTCCGTAGCCGCCGGTTTTTGTGCTGTCGGGATCGCTCCCGCGCAGGTGGAGGATGCACATCGGTTGCGCCTCGCGCAGTGGTTATCGGCAGACATGCACGGCGAAATGGGTTACATGGCCCGCCCGAATATCGACAGATCGAATGCTGAAACAGTGCTTCCGGGTGCCAAGTCGGTGATTGTCTTTGCAGCGAGCTATGCACCACCCGGGCCACCACCACGGCCCGAAATCGCAACAGGGTTTGTGCGTATCGCACGCTATGCTCTCGGCAAAGATTATCATGAAGTTTTCCGCGAACGCCTCGCTCAAGTCGAAACATGGTTGAGGGAAACAATCCCCGGCCATGAGTGGCGCATCATCACCGACTCGGCTCCTCTTCTGGAACGCTCTTTCGCAGAGGCCGCAGGTTTGGGCTTCATCGGCCGCAACACCATGCTGATCACTCCCACCGTGGGAAGCTTTGTGCTGCTGGCAGAAATCGTAACGACCGCAGAGTTGCCCCGAGATCGCCCGCGCCCCGGCACGTGTGGCACGTGCACTCGTTGCATCACCGCCTGCCCCACTCAGGCCATCACTGCCGGGGGCGTGGTGGACGCCCGGTTATGTATTTCGTACACGACCATTGAACGACGGTCGCCCCCCTCCCCCGCCGAACAGGCCGCGGCGGCACCCTGGGCTTTTGGCTGCGATATTTGCCAGGACGTTTGTCCCTACAATAATCACCCCAAGTACGAACCTATGGAAGAATTGCCGGAAGGGTTAATGCTCAACGCAGTTGAGCCCGCCTCCACATTCCTGGAGCCGACATCCAACAGTCAGTTCGAGCGGCGGTTTGCAGGAAACCCGGTGTTACGCCCGGGACGGACGCGTGTGCAGCGCAACGTGAAGTGGGCCGCGAGACTTGAAAAGAACGGAAACCCCGAGCCAGACCTGGACTGACAGGAAATTTACTAAGCCGTTTCCTGCTCCAGCAGTCCCGCTATAATCCGCACCCAACCTTGTTTGAAGGACTGCATCGTATACCGCCCCCGCACTTCCCGCTGCTTTTCTCGAAGTTTCTCGCGCAGTGCCGCATCGAGCAACAACCGTCGTGCGGCCTCGGCGAACTGCTCCGCACAGGCATCCGGCAGGACAATCCCCGACCCGGCGAGGGTTTCAGGAATGGCTCCGCAAGCCGCCGCAATTACAGGCAACTCGGCAAACATACACTCAACCAACGGCACACAGAATCCCTCGTGGGCACTTGGGCAGATATAAATGTCCGCGGCAGCAAACTCTTCCGCGAGGGCATCACGCGAGAGCGAGCCGCGGACTTTAAGGGTTATTGACGGATGGTCGCCGGCATAGGCCACAAGTTGTTCCACGTACTCCGGGGCGGCGTTTGTGTCCCCAACCAGAGTCAGGCTGACCGGCAAATTCCCCCCATCGCGGGCGATCCATTCTGCGGCCCTTATGGCAATCTCCAGACGCTTCGATGGAACAACCCGCCCCACATGAAGCAGTCGGACCGCTGAGTCGTTCTGTCGCCGTTGCGCGTCTCGTTTGGTCGCAACCAATTGCAGTGAGTCGCACCATGCATCGCTCAATGGGAGGGCGACCACTTTTATGGCTGATGACCCACCAGCCTGCCGAAGATCCCGGGCAGAAAATTCGCTGAACGCGATGCTCAGATCAGCCGACTGCACGAGGGAGGGCAACTGAGCCAGACCCCGGGCGTTGGCAGCGAAGGCCTCTCCGTTTGGGTCCAGCAGCAAAGGGGGGGTAACATTGTGGTAAACCAGCAACCTACGGACATTGCTCCTCCCCGTGAAAAGCTCCGCGGCATCACTTCCGGTTGAGTGGTGATAAACCACAACATCGCCGGACCGGATCTCAGACTCCAGATCGGACAATCGCCGCGCTGACTTTGCATAATCCCCGGCACGAAGGGGAGCATATAAAAAAGATCGGTACCCGAGATCCTGAACCATCTCGTGCATCATGATTGCGCAGTTGCTCACCGCATCGGCGGGGACCAGCGCGGCGGCAAGATGATGAAACGCTTTGTGATGTACGGCTTTCATGAGATGAATGGTCTGAACCTGACGACTGAATTCAATGAGAACGCCGCCCATTGACCCCCTAAATATGGGTGGTTCGCAAGCACAGTTCTTGATTGACACGATTCGGGGCATGAGGGTTTATGGTGACCAACGAAATTGCAACGCGCCCTGTTTGCACGGCAGTTTTAGTACCGGAGGCGCGAAGCAACGAGAGGGTTGAGGTGGCTTAATAACCACCGGCAATCCGGGCTTTGTTGCGTCATGGGCCATGCGAGCCGTGACTTGAACGAATGTTCCGCTGGGTACAGGTGTCTTTATAACAAGAGATAACCCAATGGCCGAAACGGAAAGGGTGTGCGACCGCCGCGCAGGATACAGGAATCTTAAAACTGTGCAGAGCGAGGGCGCAACTGGCCAAGTTACTCCATACTGACGCGGGGGTTTTACCCGGTTTCCAATGAAGAAAATTCTTATTAACTGCGAGAATCGCGAAATTCGTGTCGCCATCCTCGAAGATGAACTGCTGACCGAACTTTACATCGAGTCGCTCGACAACAAAACGATTTTGAACAACATCTACAAGGGCCGCATCGAGGGAGTGATCCCCGGTCTGAAGGCCGCCTTTGTTAATATCGGGCTGGAACGAAATGCGTTTCTGCACTTCGACGACATCCGCCCGGATATCCTGACAGAGCACTACAACCGTCTCCACGGCGTGACTCCTGCCGCCACCGAGGATCAGACATCGCTGGTGGATGGAGCATTAGACGCCGAAACCGGTCAGGAAATTGCAGCCGACATCTCTGCTCTGGCCGACTCGGAATATCAGCCCTCGCCCGAGGAGCTCGAGACCGTGGCCGAGTTATCGGATGATGAAACCAGTGACGTTCCTTCTCCCATCGAACGTGTCGTTCAACCGACAGAAGCCTCGGACGACGACGACGAGAGCGATGAAGATGCAGAGCATCGCCGCAAGCGCAGGCGCGGTCGGCGAGGTGGGAAGCGTCGGCATAAGGATTCTGAGAATGAGGGCGACGATGCAGCTGCCCCATTTGCAGATGATGACGCTGCCCCATTCGAGGAAGTTGCCTCGGCCCCTGCCGCGGAATCTCAACAACAGCCCGTATATGAAAACGGCGAATCCTCGCCTCGTATCCGGCCAAACAATTTTGATCGCCAGAACCGCAACGATGGGCGGCGCGACAAGAAAAAGCGCGGTAAGGGCCGCGATCGTGACAACCGCGGGAATCAACAATCTCAGCGCACCGATGCCAACCAGCAGTGGATGCCCGAGCCAACCCGGGGCGTGCCTGGATCGACTCCTGGAACCCGAGCCGGATCGAATCCCTTTGACGTATATTCGCCCTACGCCCAGCAACCCATTGCACGTCGCGACCGCAAACAACGTCGTGTGAAAGGCGCATGGACCCCACCGGTTTCCCCCGGACAGGAGGCCCTGCCCAGAGCTAATGATCGACGCGATTCCCAGGAAGATTTTTTCGGTCCGGTCCGCCCCCAACGTCAGCGCCAAGCACCCATGGACGATGATGCAAATGATGATCAGACACGCTTCTTCGGCAAAATGCGCTCACGTCCGGTTACTCAAAACGTTGATGATCACGACGAAGATCATGACGGACCGGCACCAGGTAACGAGAAATATCCGCAGGCCCAGAAGCCCCAGGGTAATCGCAGCGGTGCACCACGTCACAATCGTCGTAAGAAATCGCCCCGCACCATGAAGCGTCGGGGTCCGCAGAATTACGCCGCACGTCGAAAAGTTACTGACGAAGAACTTAAACAAATTCCAGCCGAGCAAGATGTGACCGAAAAGAAGACCCCAGCCCCGCGCAAGAAAGCCACGCGCAAGGCCACTACCGAAGAGACAAAATCATCAGCGCCTGTGTGGATTGAATTCCCGGAACCCGAGGGTAAAGAAAAACCAAAGCGCAAAACGGCCGCAGAAAAGGAAACCAAAACAGCCGCCTCAAAAGCGAAGCCTGTTACCAGTGATCCTGTGGCTGCCAAGCCCAAGGGTCGTACGCCTAAACCGAAAACCGTCTCCGAGCCCACCTCTCCGCCCGCAGTGGTTGAAGAGCCGGTAAAGAAGAAACGGACACCGGCGGCCAGGGCCAAAAAAACTGCTGAAGTGGTCGAGGCCAAACCAACTCAATCGACCTTTCTTCCGCCCCTTGAAGCGACAACTGCGTCTCCAAAAGCCGCAGAGAAAAAGCCCCGTGTAGCGCGCGCTCCCAAAAAATCTGCCACCAAAGATACCGACGCCACAGCGCCCATAAAAGAAGCAGCGGTGGAGAAGCCTCGGGAAATCCCGGCAACGGCATCCGAGCAAGAGCCGGCCAAGCCTGCAACCCGGAAACGTGGTCGCCCTGCCGCGGCATCAAAAGCGCCGAAAGGTGAGTCGTCTGCGGTCGACACCCCGCAAGCGAGTGAGCCGCATCCCCCATCCGACCCCTCGGACGCGCCAGGTGAAGAACGGCGCAAACGTGCCCGAGGTGGAAGGGGACGCGGAGGACGTGGCGGCAGGAAGCAATCTGATAAGTCAGATCGTCCTGCCTCTGACAGTCGCGTGTCCTCCGATCAAGCATCTGAATCCGGAGTTCCATCCGCTACACGGGAATCGTCCTCGGCGGAAAGTCAGCAAACAGTTTCACCCTCTCAGGGTATCGACTCCGCCCAGGCCCAGTTAGAATCCTGGTCCCCGGCCGGGCTTCTCCCCCCGCCCGCAGGCGAGGACGGAACAGCATCTGATGCTGCGCCGACCTCTGGTCAGCAACGCCCCGCTGGTGAAGCTCGCGTCAATCGCCGGGAACGCTGGAAGCAGGAACGAGAGAAGCGTCGGCTGGAACGTGAAGCGCGGCGTGGATCCGACCGTGGCGGCTCCGACCGTGGAACTGATCGTGGAACGGATCGCGGACAGGAACACACTCCGGAACGCACACAGGAACGCACCCCGGAACGCAGTCAGGGGCGCCCTCAGGAACGTAGCCAGGACAGAAGTCGTGATCGCAGCAGCCACGGCCGCTCAAGCCGCTTCGAGGCACGACGTAATCTGCCTCCGGTGACTTCCGCCATGCGTAAGGGCGATGAAATCATGGTGCAGGTCATCAAGGAAGAAATCGGCCTGAAGGGCGCGCGCATCTCGTCCCACATATCCATGCCCGGACGATACCTCGTCTTCCTGCCCTATTCCGGTGATTCCTCCGGTGGTGTTTCACGCAAGGTCGAAGACATCGGCGAGCGCAAACGTCTCAAGTCCATCCTGCGTGAGATTCACGGCGAGATGGACACCGAGTCGGCAGGCTTCATCGTACGCACGGCCGGGGTTGATCGTTCGGAGGAAGAAATCCGCAGCGATGTGCAGTTCCTGACCGGAGAATGGAAAGACGTTACTCAACGCAACGAGACAGCCAAGGCTGCGGAATGCGTTTACGACGACAGCAACATTCTCAAGCGTCTGGCCCGCGACGTGTTCGACGACTCCATCAGCGAAATCATCATCGACTCGGACGTCGAGGCCGAGAAGCTGCGCAACGTGTTGAGCACGCTTATCCCCTCACTGGTCGACAAGGTTCAGGTCTACAAGGACTCCGAGAACATTTTCAGCCGGTATCAGGTGGAGAAGCAAATCCAGAAGGCCGCCCGCCGCAAGGTTTGGCTGAAAAGCGGTGGCTACCTCATCATCGACGAAGCCGAGGCACTTACCGCCATTGACGTCAATACGGGCAAGTTCATCGGTAAAGATGATCAAGAGAAGATGATCCTGAAAACCAACATGGAAGCAGCCCGCGCCATTGCGCGCGAGTTGCGACTGCGCGACATTGGCGGGCTCATCGTGGTCGACTTCATCGACATGCGCGATTACCGCAACAAGGAACAGCTCCTTAACGAGTTCCGCTCGTTCCTGAAGAAAGATCGTTCGAAAACGAGCGTCTCTGCCATCAGCGAATTCGGCCTCGTGGAAATGACGCGCAAGCGCGTACGGCGAAGTCTGCGCAAGACCATCTTCATGGACTGCCCATACTGTCAGGGGTCTGGTGCTGTGCTGAACGAGCAACAGATCTGGCTCCACATTAAAAACGACATCGTGCAGATCGTCGAAGAGAACTCCCCCGCACCCTCGCTGAACATCATCTGCAATCCACGCATCCGCGCATATCTCGATCAGAATTGCCGGGAAGATATCGAAGCGTTTAAAAAGCGCCACAATATCGACATTCGTATCAGCATGAGCGACGTTTTCCACGTGGAGAATTACGCCATCGAACGCATGGCCCGCAATGGTGAGAAGGTTCCCATGACCGTGATTTCCAGCGACGAGTCATGATCCTCGCAGGCGTCGACTGACCCAGAAAACAATACTCCACAGATCGCCGGATCGACACCAAGTCGATCCGGCGATTTTTTGTTTACGCGGTTTTCTCCCCGACTTCCACCGGTTCAATCTGCGGAACATATCGCGAAAGCAGCTCATAGAACTGATCATGCCGATGGATGTTGGAAAAGTCGAAATCCACGCTCGGTGGGGCCATGACGAAGGCGCTGATCTCGTCCTCGCTGCACCCGCTGTGGGCCCCTTGTTCGTAGGAATAAGTGATGTGACCCTTGCGCGCGTAACTGCCCCAGATGCAAATATCACCCGCCCTCGGCATGAGTGTTACGCGTTGCACGCCCCGCAATACATGAGCCCGGAAAAGTGAACCATCAAAGGGCAGTTTCCCGGAGACCTCGATCTTGTCGTCCTCCAGCAAAGCCTGTCCCTCGTGGGAATGGATAAGAACTCCCCCCGATTCGGTGCGCATGGAAATGAAACCAATATTTTCGTTGTGGGCGAGATCATCGAGCAGGTGTGAATGCAGTCCATCGATTGCTTCGGCCGTTAGCGGGTCGTCGTATTTCGTCCAGTAAACATAAGCGATCGGCCCCGTGGAAGTCACCAGCACATCGCCCGGAGAAGTAACGGGCGCGGCTTCCTCAGGCGGCCTGACCCGGCGTTTCAGAAACTTGGCATAGGCCCGCAAGGGTCGCCGAAACGGGCGTGGCATGGGTCCCGCCATACGGTCCATGCCTTTGGTCAATCGGTCCAGTTGATCCGCCCGTTCGTCCTTGTCATCGTTGGTGGCAACGTTCACGCCCTCAAGGCGTTGCTTAAGGTAGTCACCGATCGACATGCCGGCGTTGTTCTCAAAAGGTGTGGTGGGCACCTGCCCATGATCGGACAATATGAAAAAATCGTACTCCCGCTCGGAACTACGGGCGGCTTTGTAAATGCGGGCAATGCTGCGGTCGATCCCAAGCAAAGTCCACAGGGCAACCTTACTGGAAGGACCGCGCAGGTGCGAATGCTCGTCATAGCCCAGATAGTTCAGGTATATGGAAGGCACGCCACGGAAGGCATCGATGATAGAACCCAGAGTGATGGTCTCGCGGCCGATAACGGTGAGCGCCAACCGTGCCCCCAGAAACTCCAACTCGCGCTTGGATTTTCCCCGCTTAATGCGCCAACGCACCATGTCATAAAGCGCGAGCGCCAACTCGACAATGCCCAGAAAGAACATCCGGAAAAAGATGCTGATGTTCATGATGGAGAGCAGGACAATATCCCACACACGAAAGACAAATTTCCACCGGCGCGGAGCCAGCATGGTGGAAAAGATAAAAAGCTGTGCCTCGGCATCGCCCGTGAAGATGCAACTGAACACGCTGCCATCGCGCAACACGCCCGGGTTGGCCCGCTCTTTTTCCACCAAGTAAGCGAACTCTGTCTGTCCCATGCGGAAGTTTCGGCGGAGCTTACGGTCGTAGAACTGAAAACCCGGAATGTTTGAATTGTCCCCATAGAAACACCCCGCCTGAAACGCAGGGGTGGAGGTGGGGATTTCCGACTGATACTGATGCACCTTCAGTTTACCCGTTCGCACCATTTTCGACAAAAAGGGGAGCCGGTGTTTCTTCATGGCGTTCAGTAAGTGGCCGTAGGACAACCCATCAATCTGCACCACGATGAACCCGCGACGGTCGGGGTCCACGTCGCACCCCGTGATTCCCATGCGACGTAGAAGCGCGGGGCCACGACTGTAACCAAGATTGAAGCGGTCTGAAAAACGTTCCCACTTCTCGCCGACTCGACCCCAAATTGATCTATGTTGCATTAGTTTTGTCGGGCTCCGGTATGTTGATTTGTTCCACGATGAACTAAAAATCTAACTAACAACCGGGAAGAGCTTTGCATCATGCGCATAACACACATTTGTTTAGCGGCCCTTGTGGGCCTGACGTTTACCCTGGCCGGATGCAGCGGCAAAACCCCGGAGGAGCGTCTCGAACGGGCCGACGTGCTGATGCAACAGAGAGATACCCTCGCAGCCACGCTTGAAGCCCGGGAGATCATCAAAAAATTCCCCGACCACCCCGAAACCGTAAAAGCCCACATGCTTCTCGCCCAGATATACATGACCGAGGGCCGTCCTGACGAAGCCCTGTCGGAACTGGAGACGGTTCTGGAGAAGGAACCCCAAAGCACACAGATCGGTCGCGACACCCTGCGCAATTATCTCAGCGTGTTGAAGCAGTTGCAGCAATATGAGCAAGCCTTCAAAGCCATCGATAACTATCAGAGCAAATATGCCAACGATGAAGGCACGTCACTCAATCTGACCGTGGCTCGCGCGGACATGATGACAGCTGCCGAGCAAACCACGGGAGCCCGCGAGATTCTTACGAACCTGCGGGAAACCACCACATCGCCCGCCGAACGGGGCCTTTACCGGCGCATGATCGCTGCAACCTATTCGATGGATCAGAATCCCACCGCCACGCTGGACCTCTACCTTAAAGATTACGCAGAAACCACGGACATGGCCACAAAACAAGAGATCGCCGGAACGCTGGCGAATTTCTACGCCCAAAAAGAGGATTATCCGAACCTTCGCCAATGGGTCAAAGAAGCCACCGATATTTACGAGAAGAACGCCACTGAAGAGCTGGACGCCAACCGCCGTACCGAAATGGCCATGCAACTGGCGATGTTCTACACCCGGGTTAACAATATCGACGGTGCCCTGAAAATCATGCAGAACCTCTGGGATGGGCAGGTCGGGCACGACTTCGTTATGCCGGTCACTCAGGTGTATGCGTCGGTCCTTTTGCGGGCCGGGAAGTACGACGAAGCTCTGGCCTTCATGCACGAGATTGCCACCAAGTATCCCGAAATGAAGGTGGATGGCGAAGTCGCCCGTCTGGAAACCCTCAAGGCCCAGAACGACCTGCAAAATGCTTTCCCACCGGACACTTCAACGCTGGCGATGAAGTTCTATGAAGATCCGTTGGTGCCCGAGATGGCCAAGACCGCGGCTGTCATCGAGGCGAAGGATTCCCCAACCAGCGCCACAACCACGGAAGCCGGCGACGCAGCCACCACTGCAGGAAACTGACTTTGAATCACGCCCGAGGGTTGGGGACGTAAAGTTCTCAACCCTTGAGGCGGAAACCTCCGCCGCTCAAACCATTAATCTTCTGGCTCCGCGCTTTGCTTTTCCGCGGCCTCAAATTCTTCCCATGCGAGAGCTTTGCGATACCGCATGGACGTGACCAGAATGAACAGGAAGCCCAAACCCACGCTGAAAAAAAGTGTACAGGCACGGGTGATAAAAACGGCCGGAACAGCCTGAAAGTTCTCGATGCCGAGAAGCGTCAATAGCGCCATCATGCTGGCTTCGAACCCGCCCAGACCGCCGGGCAGGAAAAACAAAAAGCCGCCAAAAATCGTCGCCATGCAAAAGATGAAACCAGCCTGCCCGATTGTTACGGTCGTGGCCCCCACACCATGCAGGATCAGCCATAGCGCAATGCATTCGAAGAACCAGGACACGGTGGCGATGAATGTGGTAACGATCAGATTCCGGGCCGTGAGCAACGGATAGGTACTGCGATAAAGATGGCGCAGCTTGGGTAGGATTTTGCGGCCGCGTTGTCCCCGGGCAAACAGCTTTAGCCCCCCATAGACGAGCCTCTTGTTCCTCAAAATGGCCATGAGCAGTATCATAGCGATTATCGAGAAGGCGAAAAAGAGATAGACGACTTTCGTCGATACATCCATCTCCCCCTCGGGCGTCACTGCCCGCATGAAGGGAACTAACGTGATGGCCCCGAGGACTATCATGCCAAAAAGGTCGGACAGGCGTTCGCAAAATACCAATGGCACCGACCGCCGCATTTTCTGGCCGAAGTATTCCTTGTACATAAAGGGTTTGATCAACTCGCCAATGCGGGCCGGGGAGATGGCCATGGAGAACCCGCTGAAGAAAACTAGAAAAGAACCGAAACGTGGGACGTTAATGCCGGCCGCCCGACGGAAGAAATCCCACTTCAATTCTCTCAAAAAGAAATTGATGAGGACCGCAACCAGAATCACGGGGATATGAATCCAGGGGAAGGCGCGCAGGGTTTGCACATTCTTGCTCACATCGCTCCAGACAACAAATCCCGTGTAGAGGAGAATCACAAGTATGAGAATGGAGACAAAGCGTTTGATGACGTGAGAGGGCATGAGAAAAAGATGAAAGAGCAGACGCACGGAGAATCTGCACGTCAGCGCACTAAACGCTCCTTGAGAAATGTATCCAAACGATGGCAGGTTCAATCAAATCGTATGGAGATTAACCGCAAGCACAAACCGTTGCAGCGCATCTGGCACGGATAAAACAGCGAGACCGATAAACATCGAGCGGCCCAACACGGCCGCCAAAGGAGAAACAATCATGGAAGTCATCCTCTTCGATAGCGTGAAGGGCGTCGGGATTCAGGGCGACATAGTGAAGGTCAGTGAAGGGTATTTTCGGAATTTTCTGAAACCTAAAGGTTTGGCCGATGTGGCAACTCCCGCCGTCATCCAGCGCTACGAACGCTCGAAAAAAAAGGCATTGGAACTGGCCGCAGAACGTGCGGCGGAAGCGAAGGAACTGGCGAAGAAACTGGAAGCTCTTACCATTCCGGTGAAAGCCAAGGCAGGAGATGGTGAAAAACTTTTTGGAAGTGTAACCACTCCGGAAATTGCGGACGCGCTGAAAGCGCAAGGCTACATCGTCGATAAGAAACAGATCGAAGTGGACGAACCGATCAAGACTCTCGGTGCCCACAAGGTACACGTTCGCCTGCACACGGAAGTCACCGGAACGTTCACATTGATGGTGGAACGCCTCGGCTGACAGGAATCCCCGGTTCGAGGTTTCGACACCGTGGGTGCAACGGATTTGAGTCCCTCTGAAAATTAAAAGGCGGCCGACCCCATTACGGGATCGGCCGCCGCTCATTTTTGTTTTCGCTTAAAAGCGGGCTAGAATTACTTCTTACCCTTTTTGCTAGCAGCCTTTTTTGCCGGGGCAGCCTTCTTTGCGGGGGCAGATTTCTTCTCGTCGCCCGGCTGCTTCAACCAGCTCATCATGCCGCGCAGTTGTTCACCAACTGCCTCGATCTGATGATTCTCGGCCTGCTTGCGCAACGCCTTGAAGCTGGGACGGCCGGCCATATTCTCGAGGATCCACTCACGGGCAAACACGCCGTCTTGGATCTCCTTGAGAATCTTCTTCATCTCGGCCTTGGTCTCGTCGGTCACGATGCGCGGACCACGCGAGAGGTCGCCGTACTCGGCCGTGTCGCTGATGGAGTAACGCATGTTGCCGATACCCTTCTCATAAATGAGGTCAACGATCAGCTTCACTTCGTGGAGACATTCGAAGTACGCGATTTCAGGCTTGTACCCGGCTTCCACCAGCGTGTCGAAACCCGCGGTGATCAACTGGGTAAGGCCGCCGCACAGCACAACCTGCTCGCCGAAAAGGTCCGTCTCGGTTTCTTCTTTGAAAGTCGTCTCGAGAATTCCCGCGCGACCAGCACCCATGGCGCAGGCGTGAGCCATGGCCAGATCGCGGGCCTTGCCGGTGGCATCTTGCTGAATGGCGATGAGCGCCGGAACGCCGCCGCCTTCAACGAACACACGACGGACGAGATGGCCCGGCCCCTTGGGCGCGACCATGTAAATGTCCACGTTCTCGGGAGGGGTAATCGTGCCGAAGTGGATATTGAAGCCGTGGCTCCAAACCAGTGCCTTGCCGGGCTTCAGGTTGGGTTCAATTTCCCGCTTGTACACACCAGCCTGTGCCTCGTCGGGCAGCAGAATCTGGATGATGTCGGCCTTGGCGGTGGCATCGGCGGCGCTCATGGGGTTGAAACCATGTTCTTTCGCCAACTCGTAATTCTTCGTGCCGGGCAACTCGGCCACAATGACCTTGATGCCGCTGTCGCGCATGTTCTGACCCTGCGCGTGACCCTGGCTGCCGTAGCCGATAATGGCGACAGTCTTATTCTTCAAGGCGCCCATGCCGGCATCCTTGTCGTAGTACATTTTAACCATGGAAGGAGAAGTCCTTTAGATGTTGGGGTATCTGAAAATCCGTTAGATATAGCGCGGGTCGGGTGCCGACCTTGTCAAACCAAAATGACACAATGGCAGAAATGTTATGGGTGCAGTCGATCCGTTTCATCACAGCGCTAAAATTTTGTGGGGCAATTCTGAGCATCCACCAGTACAATCTTCGGCTGGTGAGCGCGCGCTTCCTCGTCGTTCATCATGGCATAGGATATCACAATGATCACATCGCCCCGCTGAACCAATCGCGCCGCCGCTCCGTTCAGGCAAACGATCCCACTCCCCCGCTTGCCCTCGATCACGTAAGTCTCAAACCGGCTTCCATTATTGTTGTTCACCACCTGCACCCGCTCGTTGGGCATGAGATCGGCAGCATCCATCAAATCCCGGTCGAGGGTGATGCTACCCGTATAGTTCAGGTCGGCATCGGTAACCGTGGCCCGGTGGATTTTACTTTTCATCAGGAAGCGCAACATGGGTTCACTCACCATTCTCGAAAACAAACTTGCCGGGTTGCCTCGTAATGAGGCCCGACAAATCCAAGTACCATCGCCTTCTCGAATTCATCAAAGGTGGCGGTTCTCGACAGCACGTCCAACTTCAGAACTGCGGATGGATGGCCTTGATAAAATAGAAGGTTAACGACGACATCAGGGCCGCCAGAGGGATGGTGACAATCCACGCCCAGACGATACGCTTGGCGATGCCCCATTTAATACCCGACAATTTTTTCGTCGCGCCCACCCCGATGATGGCACCGGTGATGGTATGGGTGGTCGAGACGGGAACACCCAGATGGGTCGCCACAAACAGAGTCGCGGCGCCCGCCGTTTCCGCACAAAAACCACCCACGGGTTTCAGCTTGGTGATTTTCATTCCCATCGTTTTCACGATGCGCCAGCCACCCACAGCGGTGCCGATACCCATGGCAAGATGGCATGACAAAATGATCCACGAGGTGTGCCAGTCAAAAAGCGACAACTTGATATCCGGCTTGAAAATTCCACCCGCGATGAGAACCGCCACGATAACACCCATGGTTTTCTGGGCGTCGTTGCCACCATGGCCCAGCGAGTAGAGGGCCGCCGAAACGAGCTGGCCTTTGCGAAAAAGCTTGTCAACCGCTGCCGGCCGCCATGCCCGGAAAATCCAGAACACGGCAACCATAATGGCAAAGCCCATAATCAGACCAATGATCGGGGCCAGGGGAATGAACTCGACCGTCTTCATCACCTTTTCCCAGTTGATGAGAGCTGTGCCGCCGTGGGCAAGACCCGCGCCTGCCAAGCCGCCGATCAAGGCGTGGCTGGAACTGGTGGGAAGGCCCCACCACCAGGTGATGAGGTCCCAAACGATCGCCCCCAGCAGGCCCGACAACACAACGTAGACGAAGGCAACATCCGAGGAGTTAATCTTAACGATACTCGTAACCGTATGCGCAACCGTCGGGGCGAAGAAAAACATGGCCGCGAAATTAAAGAATGCGGCCCATATAACCGCTTGCCTCGGGGTGAGAACATGCGTGCTGACGATCGTGGCAATGGAGTTGGCACAATCGTGAAAACCGTTTATGACGTCAAAAATTAGAGCGATAATAATTGTCACAATGACAACGATGAGCATCGTGTCCATAGGTCAGGAAGCCTCGATCATAACACCTTGCAGGATGTTGGCCACGTCCTCGCACCGATCGGTGGCAGATTCGAAGGTTTCATAAATTTCTTTCCACTTGATGATCAGAACAGGATCATCCTTGGCATCTTTAAACAGACGAATCAGCGCATTGCGCAGTATTGTGTCGGCCTCGTTTTCGCACTGATAAATCGCGATGCATCGTTCCTGAATTTTCGGTGAGTTGACCGCCACACGCATCTCCTTGAGGGCAGCCCGGATTTCGCGGGTTGAGCGAACCAGCAACGTCGCCATTTCCTCCACCTCGGACCGCATCTCGACCAATTCATAAAGGCCGATGCGCCCAACGCCTGAATCAACCAGATCCACAATGTCGTCCATGCGTTTAATGAGGCGATGAATGTCGGAACGATCCAGCGGCGTGATAAAGGTTTTGTGCAGGGCCTCGATGCAGTTGTGCGTTATGTCATCGGTCGCATGCTCAAGGTCTTTAATGCGCCGAATCAACACAGGTCGATCGGAACCCTGTTGAGATAATTCCAACAAGGCCTCACAGGCCAGGATG
Organism: candidate division BRC1 bacterium HGW-BRC1-1; assembly: GCA_002842095.1. Lineage (GTDB taxonomy): Bacteria > Sumerlaeota > Sumerlaeia > Sumerlaeales > Sumerlaeaceae > HGW-BRC1-1. The sequence goes on along the minus strand of PHCB01000008.1, from coordinate 33,313 downwards.
GTGTGTTCGATATGATCATCGAAAAAATCATAAAAGCAGGTCGATTGGGGCAGGATTCTTTTGAACATAGTTTCTTGTGCCTGTTTGGTTTATATTTCCAGATTGAAGGTCGAACTTCACACGACCGAACAATCCCGTAAGAGAAACATTTTTTCGTACAGGAAGTCGTCACTGAAGCACAAGACGGGAAATTCGGGGCGTTATCGCCCTCTGTCGAGGACTTTCTTTACTCGCAAAAAATTAACATTTTGGGTTTGCGTACGTTGCCGCGCGTGCGTGAAAATTAGAAATTCACCCCAAAAAATGCGGTTCCCGCCAACAACTCGTTGCGAAGAAAGATTATACGCCAATGACCTCTTCTCCCCCCCTTCCCACCATCCCCCGGCGTTCTTTGGGCAGCACCGGTGAACACCTCTCTGTCATTGGGTTTGGAGGCATCCTCGTGATGGGAGCCGGCCAATCCGATGCGAACAACCTTGTGGCCGAGGCCATGGAGCGCGGCATCAATTACTACGACGTCGCGCCGTCTTATGGCGACGCGGAAGAACGGCTTGGTCCCGCCCTGGCGCCCTATCGGAACGAAGTATTTCTCGCCTGCAAAACCGAACACCGAGATGGCACCGGTGCCCGGGCACATCTGGAACAATCTCTGCGGAATTTGCAGACCGACCATTTCGACCTCTACCAACTCCACGCGCTCACCGATCTGGAGAAAGATGTGGATGCCGTTCTGAAACCCGGAGGTGCATTGGATGCGTTAAGTCGCGCCCGTGACGAAGGGCTTATCCGTTACCTCGGGTTCTCGGCTCACTCCTCTCAAGCGGCTTTGCGCGCCATGGAAGCGTTCCCGTTCGACACCATTCTGTATCCCATAAACCTTGCGGCCCACGTTCATGGCAGCTTCGAAACCGCACCGCTGCAAGAGGCTCGCAAGCGTGGCTTGGGCATCCTCGCCCTGAAGGCTCTGGCCCGGGGGGCTTGGGACACTCCCTCCGCCATCGCTGATAAAGCAGACTATCCCAAATGTTGGTATGAACCGTTCACGCGCCGCGAGGATGCCTTGCAAGGCCTGCGCTTCACGCTCGGCCAACCCGGCGTAACTGCCGCTCTCCCTCCCGGCCACGACGGGTTGTGGCGCATGGCCCTCGAACTCCTCGACGAAGCACTGGCTCTGGAACCCCCGAGTGAGGAAGAACTTCGCCACTACGCCGACCAACTCAAACCGGTTTTCAGCTGAATCAAAAAAAACAGCACCCAATCGGTTCTCTCTGAATAATGTCTACAAACTCTGTAGATGTTTCGCGGCTGTACCCATAAAATTCAGGAAAACCCCACCGATCATGGCTGAACAAAAAGCGACAAATATTACGTATCACGCAGGAAACGTCACCGCCGAGGAACGTCAGGCCTTAACAAAGAATAACCCCTGCGTCGTCTGGCTGACAGGTCTTTCCGCCTGCGGTAAGAGCACCATCGCGGTGGCTCTGGAACAGGTTTTAATTCAGCGCGGACATTTGGCTTACGTTCTCGATGGCGACAACATCCGCCATGGTCTGAACAAAAATCTCGGTTTCTCCCCCGACGACCGCACCGAGAACATTCGTCGCATCGGCGAAGTTTCGAAGTTGTTTGTCGATGCCGGAGTGATCGCCATTACCAGTTTTATCAGCCCCTACAAGGCCGATCGCCAGACCGCCCGCGAGTTGGTTAAGGAAGGCGATTTCGTGGAAGTGTTCGTTGATGCCTCCATCGAGACCTGCACCAAGCGCGACCCGAAGGGTCTCTACGAGAAGGCCCTGCGCGGCGAGATCAAGCATTTTACCGGCGTCAGCCCCGACGCCCCCTACGAAGCCCCGGAGGCTCCCGAGGTGCATCTCGACAGCAACACGCTCAGCATCGATGCCTGCGTGGAGAAGCTGATCGACTATCTGGAAAAGCGCGGAACCTTCGCCGGCTGATCGATCGCACTGCAATATCGGTCCAAAAATGAAAAAGGCGGGATGTCAGACCAACTGACTCCCGCCTTAAATTTATTGGGTTAGAACCGACGGACTAAACGTCCTCCTTGCCCGTTTCGAGGTAACGTCCCATGGCACGGAACTTCGCATAACGGTGCGCCACAAGCTCATCGCCGGTTTTGTCGACGAACTTCATCAGCCATTCTTCCAGCTTCTGCTTCACGTTGACATAAGTATCGTCGGGATTGCGGTGAGCTCCACCCAGCGGCTCGGGGATAATGTCGTCCGCGACTCCAAGTTCGATCAGATCAGGAGCCGTGAGCTTCAGATGCTGCGCCGCCTGCTCGGCCATGGCGCGGTCTTTCCAAAGGATTGCCGCGCAGCCCTCGGGGGAGATGACACAGTACCAGGAATTTTCCAGCATAAGCACACAGTCGCCCACGCCCACGCCCAGTGCGCCGCCGCTGGCGCCCTCACCCACCACCACGCAAATAACCGGAACCTGAAGTGTGAACATATCGCGGATGTTGCGCGCGATGGCCTCAGCCTGGCCCCGCTCCTCCGCACCGATGCCCGGGAAGGCTCCCGGTGTATCGATGAAAACAATGATGGGCATTCCAAACTTTTCCGCGAGCCGCATCACGCGCATGGCCTTGCGGTAACCTTCCGGATGGCTCATGCCCCAATTGCGCACGAGATTTTCCTTCGTGTCGCGCCCCTTCTGTTGCGCCACCACAGCCACCGGCATGTCGGCGAAAGTGGCAAATCCACACTGGACCGCTTTGTCATCGGCGTAAAAACGATCGCCATGGACCTCGATAAAATCGGTCATCAACGCGTTTACGTAATCCATGGAATGGGGACGATCCGCATGGCGGGCCAGCAACACGCGCTGCCACGGGGAGAGTTGAGCGTAAATCTCGCGTTGCCGCTTCTCCAACTCGTCGCGCAACTGCGCAAGGGCCACATCGTCGCGCGGTTCCTGTTGCTCGGTTTCCTGAATCCGTTGCTCAAGTTCCACCAACGGCTTCTCAAAATCGAAGGCGGTTATCGCCATGAATTTTCCCAATCCGATCAGAGACGATGCTGACTTCCGCAACGCCAACGGTTATTCTGACTACTCTTGCGACTTCTATGCAGAAACAAATTCCGCCTGATGCTGCAAGCAAAAGGCGGAGCATTTCAAATCAAGAAGCGTACGTAAGGTTTTACGCTCCGACCCGATGAGCATTCACCACCGGCGTGCATAGTGGGATGAGAGGGTTCCGCGTCAGCGAGTTCGGGGGCAGGAATGCCCCCGCCCCCTTTGGAATTCTGACAGGAGGGGGTCATTCCTGCCCCCCTGATTCGTATCCCATAAGAAATATGTACGCTTACAGAATCTTCCCCGTGGTTTTCAAAGGGACAGCCCAAATATGGTTCTTTTTAACCAGCTTGAGAAATTTGGATAAATCTTATAAACCATTCATTCTATTGTTCTTATTCAATAATCTAAACGGCTTTACGTGAGCCATCTCTATCCCTTAGTTTCTGAGGTTTGATCTCTCTTTTATCATATTTATATGATTTTTCACCCCCCCTGCGCTGTTATTAAACCATGTGTCCACGCACATCTTACCCGGTTACAACTCGAACTCTGGCCCAGACAGGTTGGTTAAATTATAATGACATCTTTTCAGTCCACCACTTCCGAAAACCAGGTTGGGTTATACAATCCGGCCCAGGAACACGATGCCTGCGGCGTGGGATTTGTCGCGGACATCCTCGGACGCAAGACCCATCAAACGGTCTCGGACGCCATTCGCATTCTGGTTAACATGAGTCATCGTGGTGCCTGTGGGTGCGATGCCGAGACGGGCGACGGGGCGGGCATCCTCCTGCAAATCCCCCACGAATTTTATAAAACAGAATGTCGCGCGGCAGGGTTCGATCTTCCCGAACCGGGCCGCTACGGTGTGGGCATGCTTTTCCTCTCGCGCTATACGAGGGCGCAGGAGGAATATATGCGCGCCCTGAGCGAGAGCATCGCCGGCGAGGGCCAGTACCTCATTGGCTGGCGCGACCTGCCCGTGAACCCGGATTGTCTCGGGCAACTGGCCCGCGAAAGCATGCCGGTTTTTCGCCAATGTTTCGTGGGTGCGCGGGGCGATATTTCTCAGGACGATTTCGAACGCCGCCTTTATCTCATCCGCAAAGGCGCCCACCGCATAATCCGCGAGCGCGGAGTGCCCGGCTTTGATCTCTATTACACTCCCAGTTTCTCAAGCCGTACGGTAATCTATAAGGGTCTGCTCCTCCCCGAACAGGTGGAACCTTTTTATCCCGACCTTCAGGAACCTGCCGTTATCAGCGCCATTGCCCTGGTACATAGCCGTTTCTCCACCAACACATTTCCCACCTGGGACCTTGCACACCCTTACCGGATGATTGCCCACAACGGCGAGATAAACACCCTTCGCGGCAATCGCAATTGGATGCGCGCCCGCGAGGCAACCATCCAAAGCACGCTCTTTGGCGATGAGATCAACAAGCTCTTCCCTCTGGTAAATGATTCCGGCAGCGATTCGGCGACCTTCGACAACGCGCTGGAATTTCTTGTGATGGGTGGCCGGTCGCTCCCCCACGCCATGATGATGATGGTGCCCGAGGCCCACGCCCGAAATGAATTCATGGATGCCGACAAGCGGGCCTTCTACGAATATCACGCCTGCATGATGGAACCCTGGGACGGACCCGCGGCCATCGCATTCACCAACGGGGTCCAAATCGGCGCGGTGCTCGACCGCAATGGTCTTCGTCCCGGCCGCTATTGGATCACCCGCGACGACCGTGTTATTTATGCTTCTGAATCCGGCGTGCTCGATATTCCCGTGGAAGACGTCGTGCACAAAGGTAAAATGCAACCGGGCCGCATGCTTCTCATCGACACAGAGCAACAGCGAATCATCCCCGATGATGAGATTAAAAAGCAGATAACCGAGCGCCGCCCTTATCGCCAGTGGGTGAAGGATCACATCATCGATCTGGCCGCCCTGCCCGATCCGCCGAAAGCGCTCGCTCCACCGGCAGACAGCACTACTCTGACCCAACGCCAGCAGATGTTCGGCTACACTCTGGAAGACCTGCGGATGCTTGTGGCTCCCATGGCCCGCACCGGCGACGAAGCCATCGGCAGCATGGGCAACGATGCACCACTGGCCGTCCTCAGCGACCGCCCCCAATTGCTCTATAATTACTTCAAGCAACTCTTTGCGCAGGTTACCAATCCGCCCATCGGCTCGACCCGCGAGGCGCTGGTTATGTCGACCATCAATTACGTCGGACGCTGGGGCAACATCCTCGACGAAGCCCCCGGCCACGCCGGCATGGTGCGCCTCCCCCATCCCGTCATCACAAACGATGAGCTGGAAAAGCTTCGATTCATGGATCATCCGGAATGTGAATCGGTTACCCTGTCGGCGGTTTTCCCCGTGGCCAGGGGCAAGGCCGGGCTGGAACGCGCCATGGACCACCTCTGCGAAAAAGCTGCCAACGCATGCAAAGATGGTGCTTCCATAATCATCATCAGCGACCGCGAAGCGAATGCCACGCTTGCACCGATCCCGGCCTTGCTGGCTCTGGCAGGGGTTCATCACCACTTGATCCGCGAGGGTCTTCGCGGCCATGCCGGGCTGATTGTGGAAACCGGCGAGGCGCGCGAAAACCATCACTTCGCCCTGCTGGTGGGCTACGGCGCCGGAGCCATCAATCCCTACCTCGCCATGGAGACAATCGCCGATATGGTGGAGTCCGGCGCAATCGAATGCGAGGGGCTCACCGTCGCTGACGCTTTAAAAAATTACGTCAAAGCCACCGATAAAGCTATTCTCAAGATCATGGCAAAAATGGGCATATCCACCATTCAGAGCTATGAGGGCGCGCAGATTTTCGAAGCCATCGGCCTGAACCATGACGTCATTTCAAAATACTTCACCAAGACAGCCTCACGCATCGAGGGAGTGGGGATGGGGGTGATCGCCACCGCAGTCCTGCACCGCCACCGCAATGCTTTCCCCGAGGAGCGACTAAACCGCATCGACATGCTGGATGTGGGCGGACAGTACCACTGGCGCCGCGAGGGTGAGCATCACTTGTTCAACCCCGACACCATCTTCAAGCTGCAACATGCCGTGCGGACCAATAACAAGGCGGTGTATCAGGAATACGCCACTCTGATAAACGACCAGAGCCGACGCCTCTGCACGTTGCGCGGACTGTTCCGCTTCCGCCCCGCGACGCCGGTTCCCTTGAGTGAAGTGGAACCCGCCGAGGAAATTATGAAACGATTTGCCACGGGTGCCATGAGCTTCGGCAGCATCAGCGCCGAAGCCCACGAAACGCTGGCCATTGCGATGAACCGCATAGGCGCACGGAGCAACACCGGTGAGGGCGGCGAGGACCCGGCGCGTTTCGAACGAGATGCCAACGGCGACTGGCGCCGAAGCGCCATCAAGCAGGTGGCCAGCGGGCGGTTTGGGGTAACGTCCCATTACCTCGTGAATGCCGATGAGCTACAGATCAAAATGGCACAGGGCGCAAAACCCGGTGAGGGGGGCCAGTTACCCGGTCACAAAGTGGATGCCAACATTGCCCGCGTGCGCCATTCGACGCAGGGAGTGGGACTGATCTCACCGCCTCCCCATCACGACATCTATTCCATCGAGGACCTCGCGCAGCTCATCTTCGACCTCAAGAACGCCAACGAGAAAGCACGCATCAGTGTGAAGCTGGTGGCGGAAGTGGGAGTCGGAACGGTGGCGGCCGGAGTGGCCAAGGCTCACGCCGATGTCGTGCTGATAAGTGGCCACGACGGTGGAACCGGGGCTTCACCCCTCACGTCCATCAAACATGCGGGTGTGCCCTGGGAACTGGGTCTGGCGGAAGCACAACAGGTTCTGGTGATGAACGACCTGCGCGGTCGCATCATCGTTCAAACGGACGGGCAGTTGAAAACCGGTCGCGATGTGGCCATTGCCGCGCTGCTCGGCGCGGAAGAATGGGGATCAGCCACGGCTCCATTGGTCGCCCTGGGTTGTATCATGATGCGCAAATGCCACCTGAACACCTGCCCCGTGGGTGTGGCCACGCAAGACCCCGAACTGCGCAAAAAGTTCACGGGTGAGGCAGATCACGTCGTGAATTTCTTCCGATTTATGGCAGAAGAATTGCGCGAGATTATGGCCGAGCTTGGCTTCCGCACCGTGCAGGAAATGATCGGACGCAGCGACATGTTGGTGATGGGCGATGCGTTAAGGCACTACAAAACCCGTGGCTTGGACTTCTCTCAGATCTTCTACCGTCCCATGCCTCCGCGCGGGGTTGCCACGCGACAGGTGACAGAGCAGGAGCACGGACTTGCGAACGTGCTGGATCGCGAATTAATAGCCCTCGCCAGCGAATCAATCGAACATGGGACGAAGGTAAATTTCGAGCGTCCCATTCGAAACGTGGACCGCACAACCGGCACCATGTTGAGCAGCGAAGTGACGCGCCGCCACGGAGTTGCCGGACTTCCCGATAATACGATTCAACTCCACTTCACCGGCACGGCGGGCCAGAGCTTCGGCGCATTCGTCTGTCGAGGGATAACGCTCACGCTGGAAGGTGACGCAAATGATTACGTCGGGAAGGGGCTCAGTGGCGGACGTATCATTGTATATCCACCGGCGTCAGCACCGTTTCTGGCGGAAGATAATATCATTGCCGGCAACACCTGCCTCTATGGCGCAACCAGTGGCGAGGCTTACTTCCGCGGCATGACGGGCGAGCGGTTCGCTGTGCGTAACAGTGGCGCCATCACCGTGGTTGAAGGTGTGGGTGACCACGGTTGCGAATACATGACCGGAGGAGTTGCGGTGATTCTCGGTCGCACCGGACGTAACTTCGCGGCGGGCATGAGCGGCGGATTAGCGTTTGTACTGGATGAGACCGCCGATTTCGCCACGCGATGCAATACTGACATGGTCGATCTCGTCGGAGTCGAAAGCGCTGAGGACCAAAAATTAGTCCGGGTACTGTTGCAGCGTCATGCCATGGTCACCGGAAGCCAGCGGGCAAAGCATATCCTCGATCATTGGGATGCATACCGCGGAAAATTCGTGAAGGTATTCCCGCGGGAATACCGCCGGGCATTGGAAGAGTGCCACGCCACCGCTGTAACGGCGGAAACCGTTCTCGATCTATTGCCAGCCTGACCCTGGGTTACTGCCTGCCGTGGGCACCATCTATGGCAGCGCGGAACAGCGCAATGTGACGAGGTGTCGTCCCGCAGCATCCGCCGATAATGCACGCACCGGCCTCGATCAACCGCTCGACATTGGACGCCATTAGCTCGGGCGTTTCGTCATATACCACGCGCCCGCCTTCCATGCGTGGACTTCCTGCGTTGGGCTGGACTATAACCAGCTTTGCACCCGCATCCTTGTATAGCTGCGCAATGCGTGCGTGGTCGGTAATATCGATCCCCGTTCCACAATTGCTACCGATCACATCAACCCCGAGGTCCGACATTTCCTTCGCCGCCTGCTCGGGAGAGACACCCATCATGGTCCGATACGAACCATCGGGGATGCGATCGTAAGTCAGCGAGACGATGATCGGCAACTTGCAGGCCTGCTGCGCCCCCTTCACGGCACATTCGATTTCATCAAGAGCTGCCATCGTCTCGATGATAATCGCATCGGCGCCGCCCTCTGCCAGTGCGCGGGCTTGTACGAAAAACGCCTGCTGTAAATCTTCGGGATCAGTTTCACCCACCGGTTCCAGGAAATCTCCGAACGGGCCGATGTCTCCCAGCACGTAGCGTTCCTCGCCCATCACCTCGCGCGCCAGACGGGCCGCCGCACAATTCATCTCGTGCACCCTCCCCTGCTCGCCATGCAACGCCAGGCGATAGCTGGACCCCCCGAAGGTGTTGGTAATGATGCAATCCGCGCCCGCATCGGCATATTCGCCCTGAATGGCTTTCACCGCCTCGGGCTTGTCAACGTTCCAAGCCTCGCCACATGCGCCGGCTGGCAGACCCGCCTTCTGCAGCATGGTGCCCATGGCTCCATCGCAAAGCAGTATACGTTCTTTAACAGCGTCGAGAAGAGGCTTTCTCATGGGAATTTCCTTTGAGTGATTTGGCGATTTGCAAAGCACCATCTAACACACTTCCAACAAAGTTCAAGGGAGACGAATTTCCCTCAGGCAACTATATGATCAATGCTGCGAAACCTCATCCACCGCCGCACGCAATTGAGCGATGTTCTCCGGAGAAGTATGCGGTGCCACGCTACAGGCCGTGCTTAAAATGTAGGCACCGCCCGGTGACGCGATACTCAGCCTCTCATGGCAAGCCTCACGAACCTGCGTCACTGTGCCATTCAACAGAGAATGAACTGGATCGAGGTTCCCTTTGATGAAGATGCGATTTCCAAGCCGGGCGATGGCCGCCTCAAGCTCCACCGTTCCCAGCGGTGGCGGGTCGAGAGTGTCCAGACCGTCGATTCCCGTCTGCTCCATCAGATCGAGCCGATCTCCGATGGCTCCACACGTGTGCAGATAAACTATCGCAGCGCCATCGTCCTTCTTAATCCCCTGCACAATGCGGCTCAAGTAGGGCTGTTCGAACTCCGCATAATGTTCGCGCGAAATGAAACCGGCTCCCGTGAAGGCAGATGAGATCAGCACCGCGTCGGCACCGGCAGCCCGCTTTCGGCGGCCCAATGCGATAGCTCCCTCCGCGAGGTGCTCGAATATGGCGTGGCATTTTTCGGGTTCCTCCATCAGCGCCATGAGGCCGTTGGAGTAATCGAGCAGTTCCATAAACTGAGAAAAAGGGGAGAAAATTTCTCCGTGAATGGAGACCTTTCCCTGTGTCATTTCACAAGCCAGCCGAATGCCATCCTCGTGCCATGCGGGGAAAAAAGTTTCGGGATTCGTATTGTTCAGCGGTGGCCAAACACCGTACTGATCATGAGGGTCCACGTAGTACAAGTCCTCAGGAATCAACTCCTCGAAAAATGGGTGAAGGGATGCCCCATCGGGCCCGGCCACATGTGGATTGTCATCATGCGGACAAGTCGTTGTCAGACCATTTTTCCAGTGAAGAATTGTGGCTGAATCTTGCTTCGTGCATAATTTCAGCGCTTCACGCCAGCGCGGATCGCGCCCGGGAAGGTTCACCAGAATTCCATCGAAATCATAGCGCCGCTGCAGCATGACCAACGCTTCCACATATGTCGGCGTGTCGTGCCAGATATCAGCCGGCGGCAATCCGGTTTGCAGAAAATAATGACCAAGCGAAAGCTGACACATGACCGGCACGCGGTCGGGAGTTTGTCTGCGCATCGCTGCACAAATGCGTTCTCGTCCGTTCAACCGGATTGCTCCTTTTCCGTCGCAGGCAGAAGATGGTCACCGCCACAGATTGCATTTTCAGCGTTCCCACCCTTCCGGTTGCGACAACCGCCCTCAAAGGTGCAGGTCTCGTCCGCCATGCGATATGGGCAGCGATCTTTGTTCGCCTCATCTATGCTCGCTCCGATTTCGAGCAGAGCCTGACGCATATCTTCAAGCGCGTGATCAACCGCTCTTTGGCGCTCGGCACCAGCATGCGCCGTCATGTTTCAGGTTCCAGCCCACGAATGATTTCGGACTCTGAGTCGAGAAACATCATCGCTTCACCCAACTCTTCAACATAGTCAGAATTCCCTGCAAGCTCGCAATACTCCGCCATCTCACCAACGCGAATCGCGCGCTGCCATGCCTCCCGATCGGTGAGCGCAAGCCGGGCACCCACACCGGCCGCGTTACCCAGGAAGGTGACTTTTGAGAGCGTCACAGACGGGATGAGTCCGATGGTGAGCAAACTTTCTTTTCGCACATTCTGACCGAATGCCCCCGCCACCAACACGCGATCGAGGTCCTCGGGGGAACATCCCCATTGCTTCATCAACATTCGCGCTCCGGCGAGAATGGACCCCTTCACGAGTTGCAACTGCCTCACGTCGTTTGCCACCAAAAGGACAGGTTTTCCATCGTGGCTTTGCGAGGGTGAGGCCAATTCAACCGGCTCTTGCATCCAGCCAGTCTCATTGATCTTCCCGTTCCGAAGCAATGCCGCGACCGCGTCGATCAGACCCGACCCACAAATCCCCCGGGCCTTTCTCCCACCTAAAACAGCAGAAACCACGTTTCCCTCGGGATCCGGATCTACCCGAAAGATAGCCCCCTCACACGCCCGCATACCCTGGGAAATGGTGGCACCTTCAAAAGCCGGACCAGCGGCAGCGCTTGTAACGATCAAACGGTGACGGTTGCCGAGAACAATTTCGGAATTGGTGCCCAAGTCGATCATCAGAGTCAGGGCATCGTCCTGATCGATACGCGCCGCGATGATCGCAGCAACGATATCGGCTCCCACATTACCATGCACCATCGGTAACAGCAGAATAGGTGTTGTCGGTGCGAGAGTTTTAAATCCTGTTTCGCCAGCCATCACGGTTCTGGCTGCACACCACGAACCCTCGAAAGGGGCAAGTCCCAACGGGGTAACATCCGCTCCGACAAACGTGTGCATCATGGCCGGATTTCCCGCCACGGTTAACGCTTGGATATCGTCCGCGGGATTAATGTCAGCACCCGCCGACATCGCGTTTATCATTTCATCCAGCGCATGCACCAGAACCTCATGGAGTTGCGCGTTTCCCTCAGAATGACGCATGGCATGATCAATCCGCGATATGACATCGTTGCCCCACGCAACCTGCGGATTGAGGCGCGACTCCTGCGCGAGCACTTCATTCGTGGTCAGATTGACCAACGCTGCCGCAAGGGTGGTCGTTCCAATATCGATGGCGACGCCGATAAGATCAGACTCGTCACGACCATCCACCAGCCGGGTGACTTCGCCATTAACAACAATCTCGCGTCCTGCGTCCGTATCTCGTCGCCACACCATCGGTGGAGAATCCGTCGTTGCCGATTCCTCGACGTTAAATGATTTTGTGTGCGAATCGTGCGCAATCTGCGGAACTTCAACAACGCAGTCGGCGCGGCACACGGCCTGACACGACAACCTCCAACCGGCGTCCAACTCATCGTTGGTGAAAAGCAGATTGTCAGCGAGGGTGGGTTCGGGCACGCCTTCCAGAAAACGAACATTGCACTTGCCACAGTTCGCCTTCGAACCGCAGGGATGCTCCAGGAGGACGCCGGCCTTAAAGGCTGCCCGTGATAGCGCGATCGGTTTGTCCGATGCTACTGAGCGTTCATCCGGAAGAAATCGTATGGTGAAAGCGGCGGCCACGCTCAAGGGTTACAATCCATCCAGCGTGCAGATCAGAACCAACCCGGGCCGCCCGTTTCGCATCACTCTTCAAACTCAGGGGCCAGCACGAGGTTATCCCGATGAATGGCTTCATCATAGTGTCGCTCGCCGAGTATTGTGCGGATTTCCCCCGTCTTGCGACCCTTGATGCTTTCCAATTCATCCGAACTATAATTGACGATGCCGCGACCCAACAGGGTTCCATGCAGATCCAGCACTTCCACGATGTGTCCCTGTTCGAACCGTCCCTCAACCTCACGGATACCTGCGGGGAGTAGACTTTTCTTCCCCTTCACCAACGCATCGCGGGCACCATCGTCCACCAGCAAACGGCGGTTGAACACGCTCCGTCCACCCAGAATCCACGCACGCCGACGCGAATAATGATGAGGATGGGGCGGGAAATAGGTTCCTTCGAATTCACCGGAAACAACTGCCGCAAGCTGCCCCCGCACCTTTCCGTTCACGATACACACCGCAACGCCCGCCGCCGTGGCGACTCGGGCGGCCATCAGCTTACTCTTCATACCCCCGCTGCCCACTCCGGCTCCCCCCTTGGGGACCACGCATAATTTTTCGATTAATGACGGCGTCACGTTTTCAACCGTTTCGAGCAAGCGTGCGTCATGGTTCGTTTTCGGATTGCCATCATACAACCCCGCCACATCGCTCAGCAGAACCAATGCATCAGCCTGCATTTTCATCGCCACCACCGCGGCGAGACCGTCGTTGTCGCCGAACTTCAGTTCGTCGACGGTCACCGTATCGTTCTCGTTTATGATGGGCACGCAACGACGCCGCAGCAATTCTTCGAGCGTATATCGGGCATTCAGATATCGGCGGCGATCTTCCATATCACCCCGTGAAAGAAGGAGCTGACCCACGAGGATGTCATGTTTGGCAAAACACGTGGCCCAATGGTTCATCACGCGAACCTGCCCGATGGACGCCAGCGCCTGCTTGCCCGAAATGGTGGAGGGCTTCACCTTCAACCCCAGCGCCCCCCGCCCGGCCGCCACGGCTCCGGAGGTAACGATAAGCACGTTACGCCCCAGTTGCATCATTTCCGCAGCCGTGGCGCAGACATCGCGCATCACCGCAAGATCGAGATTGTTTTCGGCATCGGTCAGCACTGCCGAACCGAGTTTTATGACGATGGTCTTTGCTTCTGCAAATGGACAGGGCTTTAAGTGGAGGCTCATGACCTTGGAAACCACAGTTGCAGCCGAAGGTTCACAAGCATTTTTTAACGATTATCTTCATCCACAACTCCCTCCCGCTTCAGAGTACCCCGGTCCATATCTGATTTTTGCCTTGCCCAATCAGGCTAATCATACGAATCGATAGGCAATCTATGTCATCTAATACCGCCACACTCAACCTTCTGGCTGTTCGTGAAAACGACGCCTTTCACGCCCCCATCGATTACATTCTGGGAACTTTCGCACGCGCCGCCGGTTTCAATCTGTCCATCGTCGATCCCCAGCAACTCGATCCCATCACGACCCAACCGGACCTCCTGCTGGTTTATGCCAACCGGACCCGCGTGGCCGAGCTATACGGTAGCATTCGCGGTGTTGAGTGTCCTGTGATGGCGGTCGAACGCGGGCCCTTTTTTGGCAGCACCTACCTTGTATCGCCCGATCTGCCCGCAGATTCGGCGACTCTTATCGCAGCGGCAGACGACGCGGGATTCCAACACCATATCCAGCGCCCACGCCCGGGGCTGGCTGTGGTGACGCTCGATCTGTTTGCGGCCACCTTCTGGTTTTTAACGCGATACGAAGAGTACATTTCTTCTTCGCCTGACTCCCATGGGCGCTTTCTTTCAGCCCACTCTGCGGCCCAACCGGCGATGTACGACCGCCCGCTGGGCAACCACTGGTGCGAGCGCCTGCGTGGGCTGGCCCTTGAACTGACCGACAGGGCAAAAGCTCCCGATCAACGCCAGGGCAACCGCGCCACGGTGGCTCTGACCCATGACGTGGATCTGCTCGCAAAGTACAGCGGGCTGCGCGGTGTGCGTCGGGCGCTTTCCAGTCTCGCCCGTTCGGGCGATGCGACCACCGAGATTCGCAATGCCAGCCTGGTGCTGGCGGGTCTTCGGCGGGATCCTTACGACTGCTTCGACGATCTTTTCACCCTCAAGGAACGCATCGGGGTGCCTTCCACTTTCTTTCTCATGGGTGGCGGCGACCATTCACTCGATGGTGACTATGCCCTCGACGATCCGAAAATCCGCCGCATCCTCACCCGAGCCCGTGCCGGCAAGGACGAGATTGGCGTACATCCTTCGTATGAATCTTATCTCAGCGCCGACATGATTCGCACCCAGACAGAGGCGGTTGCCAAAGCAACGGGAAAAACCATTCGTGGTTCCCGCCAGCATTACCTGCGGTTTTCCACTCCCGAGACCTTGCGCGCCGTTGCCGAGGCCGGTTTGGAATACGACTCATCCCTTTCCTTCGCGGACCGCGCGGGCTTCCGTTGCGGATGGAGCGGTTGCTTCCAACCATTTGATGTGGAGAAGAACCTCGTTCTACCCATCGTGGAAATTCCGCTTATCGCCATGGACATCACACTGGCCGTTTATGAAAAGCTTGAGAGTCGCATCGCCCTCGAGCGCATCTCAAATCTCATGGAAGCATCCCATGTTCCCGGCGGTGCTTTTGTATTCCTCTGGCACAACACCATGCGCGACCGTCGGGCCTATCCCGGCTATTGGGACACTTTGGAATTCATCTTTTTTGCAGCGGCGGGAAGCGCTCGTTTCGCCACGCTGCAAACACTGATGAACGAATACAAACAAACCGCCCCCACCGCACACCCGCAAGGATAGCCATGACGCAGCAACAGTTCGAACGCCTGCCGCGAGCCATTTTAGTGCTCTGCTGTGCACTATACGCCGTTATCACGGCCATCCATTGGAACTATGGCTACATAGATTTCGGCGATGGAAACTACATCTACATCTCCTGGCGCATGGCACAGGGGGCCATGGTTTACCGCGACATTCTCGCACCCCAACCCCCCATGCACCTTTACACAGGCATGATGCTGGTAAAGCTGGCGGGCTTGCTTGGCTCCCCCATGATCCTCGCCTTCCGATCCTTCAGTCTCTTGCTGCATATCGCCACAGCTGTGTTGGTTTATCTGTCAGCGAACCGCCTTGCGCGGCCTGCGGAGAATGATCCGCGACCGGCCTCTTCTGCTCCGGGCGCATGGGCCGCCACCATCTATCTTCTGCTCCCGCTGGGCTTCTGGTGGAGCATGGGCTACCAGAGTGAACCGCTTGAGATGGTCTTCATCATGGCGGCGTTTGTTTCGTTTCTGCGATTCACTCCCGCCGCAGTGGCGGGCGCAGGAGCCCTGATGGCTTTGGCTACTCTGACCAACATGACCGCCGCCCCCTACACGCTCTTTTGCGCCGGATATCTGGCGGTGCGCAGACCCCGCCTTTTAGCGGCCTATTTACTGCCGTGTACGGCCCTGCTGGTCGGTGTTTCCGCACTACTTGAATGGCGCACAGGGGCCTATCTTGAAAACGTCATAATGAACCAGGTGGGCTCATTCCCCCGCGAAGAATTCCTTCCGTCCGGGCAAACCCTGTTCAGTTACGCGTGGGGCAAGGTTGTGCGTGAGGGAATGGATGTCTTCATTCTCGAAGGAGGCTTCATTGTTCTGGGGTTGTTGGGCCTGCTACAATTTTCCCGCCGGGGTGAACCCGAGGCATGCGAGTTCGCCACCTTTTACGGTTTTTTCGCCATGTGCTCGATCCTCTACGTTTCCAAGGGTGGCACGGTGGATTACATTTTCACCATCGGAGAACCCTTCACGGCCGCCTTTGCGGGAATCTTTCTGTGGGAATTCACCCGAAAGAATCTCACCGGCTGGCGTCGCGCGATTTCATGGCGTAACTGGACGCCCATTGCGGCGGTCATGGCCACGGCTGCCCTCACGGTTCTGCTCCTGGGACGCGGACTCAGCCATTCCTACGACACGCTCAAGCAACGCACCTACGAGCAGGATGAAGCGGGCGCGATGATGGTGGCGGAAGACATCCGCAAAAACGTGCCCGAAGACGGCCTGGTTCTCGCTCCCCCCTATTATGCAGTCCTCGCCCAGCGTAAGATCGTGGAAGACTACAGCGAGATTCTTCTCTGGCAGTTGAAGTACCACAACGAAGCCTTCGACAAGGTTCGGGGGCGTGGGGTTGAAACCACGGAGCGCATCGCTCAAAGCCTTCGTGAGAAGAAGGTGGCGTTCGTCGTCCTCGACTTAAATCAGACAGGCAAGATCAAGCCCATTGCCGATGCCATCGCCGCTTCATACGAGCCGGTGCGCATCAAAGAACTGCGCACACTCAACACGTCGCTCATGTACTATCGCCCCAAAGGCGCGCCCGCAACCGATAACATGGCCGCCCCCGACTGAGAATTTCCTGCGCCAGGGCTTATAATCCGGCGCTGATATACTCCGTCACAAATCGCGCCACATTGGTCTCGTCGGCGGGTTGATTCCCACCCGTCAGATGTTCGCGAAGGTTGGAATCCTCATTGCGACCCAGCTCAATCCCGACCGTTGGTCCGGACGTTTTCTCCGGACTTTCCTGCTGTGCGTAACCTTTTTTCTTTTTCACAATCTTGTCCTTTATTATCCGCACCCGCATCCGCCGCCACAGGTGTGGCTACCGGGGTTGTAGTCGCAAGGCCCCGAACCGCAAGACCCTCCGCCCGAATCTCCCTGAATCACGGAAGCGCCGGACATGAGCTTGGAAACCTTATCCGAACCGCAAGTGGTACATGCAATGCTCATGATATCGCGGGGCGTGAAAACCAAAGTTTCAAACTCCGCACTGCAATCTTCGCAGCGATATTCGTAAATAGGCATAATCGTTTTCCAGAAAATCCAGAGGTCTCCGTGGTGCGATCTGACCGGTAATTGCCGGCAGATCAACACCACGGAGAAAATCTGAACCGTTTACTTTTTATTACTCAGGTTTGGGGGCGGAGGTCGGCTTGTCAGATGCAGTTGTTTTCGATTCGTCTTTCTTGGGGGCGGCTGCTGCTCCGTCCAAGGAATCGACGATTTCAACCGTCTGCAAAATAACGGGCTTAATCACCTCGCCGTTGGGGCCGCTCGGCATTTCGGAAATCTTGAAAACAACGTCCATGCCTTTCACGACCTTGCCGAAAATCGTGTGCTTGTTGGTGAGATGAGGCGTCGGGCCCACGGTCACGAAAAACTGGGAACCGTTTGTGCCGGGTCCGGAATTGGCCATGGCCAGCAGTCCCGGCTTGTCGAAGGTAAGATCGCTGAACTCATCTGCAAATTTGTAGCCGGGGCCACCGCGTCCGGTACCCATGGGATCGCCGCCCTGAATCATAAACCCGGAAATCGTGCGGTGGAATTTCGTGCCGTTATACAACGACTTGTCTTTCATCACTTCGTTGGTGCCGGGATGTTGCCATTCCTTGGTGCCCTTGGCCAAACCAACAAAATTTTCCACAGTCTTGGGAGATTTATCGGCGAAAAGTTCGCAGGTGAAGGTTCCCTCGGAAGTGGTGAAAACGGCATAGGGGGCGGCATTTGCGGCTGACCCGCCAATACCCAGAACGCTGACAGCCAGCAGGATGTTCAGTTTGCGTCGCATGGAAGCTCCTTGATGATCGTTCGTTGAAGTTGGTGGTGCGTCTTGTGCCACACTACAGCAGCAGGGCAAACGGATTCCCCACCGGTCACCACTAACCTCAACCCCTAATAAACATCCACCACCGCGGCCGGATCGATGATCTTGATGGCGGCGGTTATATTTTCCGACGTGCGCGGGAAGCGCGAGGGCGACAGCGCATGGAGCAGATCCGGATCAGCGTTTTCGCCGGCCTCCAAAGCGATGCGCTCCTCGGAAAGAATCTTCTTCAGAGCGTAATAAACAGGCGGGCTGAAGAAGACCGGCGTTTTGCGAATCGATTGCGCCAACATGCGGGCCAACCACCCCGAGGGCTCATTGATAATGGTCACCCCGGTGGCGCCGCCTCGATGGAGTTTCACCAGGCGCCGAATGAAGAGCAGCGTTCGTATATCCTCCCCCTCAAGGTTCAACTCCATCTTCAGCACTTCTTCGCTCATCTGCTGAACCATGCGCAGCGTGAAAGCAGTTACGCCCTTGAGGTAGATCTCGTCCTTGCGCCGTTTCACGGTGCCGCCCACCAACACGGGAGCGTTGGCCACCAATGCCTTCGCATAAAGATTCGCTGCCTTGCGGGGCATGCTGACCACGTGGCCTTCCAAATCCAACAGGACCTGTTCGCGGTCTTCCATGGTGAGGAAGCTTTCCGTTTCCACGTGATCCAGAAAACCGGCAATGTGGACTTCGCTGTCCACCATGCGCGGTGTAAGCCCCGTGGGGGGAAGGGCCCGGCATCGTCGCATCAGATCGCTGTAGAGATGCAACTGGTCCTCGGAAATGCAATAACCGGTGGCCGCGATCTCGTTACGCATCATATCCGGCGGCGACATTTCGGGAATGTTGGGCGGGTCGATACCGTTTAAGAAATCCTTGTCGGCACTCAGATCAAAAAGGTTCGTCTGGGAACCATCTTCGCGGCCCACCTTCAGCCCCTCGGCAATCATCGCCAACATTTGGGACCGGTAGAAACCGAAGCAATCCAGGGCACCGGCCTTTACAAGATTACCCAGCACAGAAGAATTGACCAGTCTCCCATCGGTGCGGCGCACAAGCTCGACCAGATCGTTGAAGTCGCCGCTTTTCCGAACCCGTTCGATTTCGGCATAGGTCTTCAAACCCAACCCGTTGATGACCTTCAACCCGGTGCGAATGGCTTTGTGCTCGTGGGAAAATTCGTATTGGCTGCGGTTGATGTCGGGCGGCAGAATCTGGAGGTTCATCTGCTTTGCCTCGCGCAGCACAAGCGTGAACCGTTTCCAGTCTTCATCGTGGGTGTGCGTGAGCAATGCGGCCATAAAGCTGCGGGAGAAGTGGGCTTTGATGAAGGCGCAACGATACGTGAGCAGACAATCCGGCACATGATCGCGCACGTCGGGTTCGTGATCCGCTGCCGCGGTGCGGTCCATGCTCTTGAGTTTCATCAACCCCATGAAGTTCCGCGGATGGTGCATGCGCAGCAACGACTTCAACGAAATCGAATGGAACGGGCCTATCCCGTTCGTGCGTCCCTCGGACAGAAGGTCATAGGTCGGGCTATCATCCAGATTAATTTTGTCCGGGTCAAAATTGGGATTGTCTTCCTTATGGACCCAAACGGTTGCGGAATCGATGATGTTCAGTAGTGGGTGCGGCTCGATCAGCAACCGGGGGATGTTGAGAGCGTCCAGCGCTGCGGCGTCGAATTGCGTGACCATCTCATCGCAAGCTTCCTGACGCGGGACGAGATTGTTCAGATTCTCCCCCGACAACGCGATGTGATTGCTCATCACATCCAGCACCCTCGGTCTGGGCAGCAGTCGCGAAAGCATGAAACTGATCAGACCCGGATGCGGCAGCGCCACACCATCCCCACGCTTTGGAGGAAAATATTTTTCGAGTTCCGGAAGACGTCCGTACCCATCGCGGGGATGATCCACCATCTTATCCAGAATGGTAGTCGAGCAATTGAACCAGTTGCAGATATCCTTTGCCAGCGAGGTCCGCGACATCGGCGCATATTTGCCCACGGCGCTTACGGAATCGGGACCGATCGCCTGTCGCAGAAACTCCATGAGTTCCTTCGTGTGCTTCTTCGAGATTTCCACCGTAAGGCAGCGGCTCCGCGCCCTCTCCCCCGGCTTGTCCGATTCATCCTCATCGAACCCAAGAAAACGTAGTTTGTAATCCATGGGGTTGATCTGCGTTATACCGAGGATATAGGCGACCAGGCTCGAAATCATATTCCCCCGGCCCACGCCCATGTGGATGCCATTCTGGCGGCAGTACTGAGCCACGTTCCACAGCAACATAATGTTGTTGGAAAGCCCCTCTGCTTTAATGGTTTCGAACTCGAGGTTGAGACGGTCCTTCATCTCGTTGCTCAGTTGCGTGTAGCGCGAGCGCGCCTCTCGAAAAGTCAGGTCCCACAGGAAGGAATCCGCATCGAACCCGCGTACGAAATCCTGAACGGGAAAGCGGCGCTTGTGAAAATTCAACTGGAAGCCACACAACTCCGCGATCTCGTTGGTGGCGAAACACGCCTTGGCCATGGAGTGGAAACGACGACGCATCTCATCGCTGGTGGCTAGGTGCCGCGTGGACTCCGGACTGCGGGCGGCGGAGAAATCCCAGAACGTCGGCGGTCGTTCCCCCTTCAGGAAATCGAAACAAACCCCGTCTTCGGGACGCAGGTAATGCACGTCGTTCGTGGCGACGATCCGCATCGAGAGAAATTCCGCGAGGTCGAAAATCTGGCGGTTTATTTCCTTTTGTCGTGGCTGGGCAAAATCCTGTACCTCAAACACCACGTTGGCCCGCTCGAATATGCGCACCAACTCGGCCACGTGGGACTCGGTTTCATCAAGTCGCCCTGCCTCGAGCAGATGATAGAGTTCGGTGTTCATGCCTCCCGTAAGAACCAGAAGACCCGCCGCGTGGTTTTTCAGGTCATCGAAACGCAGCAGGGGCCGGCTCTGCCTCGCGGTAACATTCGCATGGGCACGAGCCACCAGCCAGACCAGGTTCCTGTAACCCAACTCCGTCTGGCACAACACCACCATGCGGTAATGCGAATACGTGGCAACTTTGGCGTCGAAGGCGGCAACGTCCAGCTCACAGCCGATGATCGGTCGAACACCCGCCTCGTTACAGGCGCGGGAGAAAGGGATCACACCAGCCAGGGTGTTGTGATCGGTGAGGGCAAGTGCGCGCATGCCCAAACTGCGAGCGCGCTGCGCAAGGTCGGTGACCGAGGCAACGCCGTCTTCCATCGAATAATGGCTATGAACGTGAAGGTGTACGAAATCCACGAATCGCTTCTACCTGACTGAACGTAGTCCATGCGCGGAGTTTGAAATTCCCCGGCCCCAGACAATGCTCCACGCACTCAACAGCCGATTCATAACCGCGTCAAGGGTAGACGAAAACCCGGGTGGTCTTCTCACGGGTGGCGTAATAAAGATACCGTGCAGCGGATTTGCTGACATGGAGACAACCGTGGCTCATGTAGCTCAAGCTGCCTTCGTGAATGGCAGAGCCCCCGCTGAAAAACTGGGAATAGGGCATGGGCGCATTGAACTGTTTCGACCACCAGCTACGGCTTTTCCATTCAATCTGGAAAGCCCCCCTGGGCGTGGGGTGGTCGGGTTTTCCCCCAAGCACACTGAACTCGAAATCGCCGAAACGGCCGATCCCCTCGGACAGCCAGATCTCTATGTCGGGCGTTGGGAAATCGCTCACCTCAGCCCGCACGAGCGAAATGCCAAAACTTCCCAACATCAAAATCATTGCTACGCGCATCAACCAGACCATGAACAACCCTACCTTCGTGAACGATAAAACACCACGCGCAGAGGGATGTTAGAAGAACGGGAAATTATTCGTCAAGTCTTGTTGACCAACAAAAAAGCACCCTTTCGAGATTCAAGCATCTCGAAAGGGCGACATTATTAATGGCTCTCTACACAATCCCCCGGAAGAGATTAGCTTTCAGCTGCTGAAACGGGCATCCAATTTGGGTTCCACCGCCGGTAGACTGACCGGCATAATTTCGGCAGACTTTCCACCGCTCGGGGCAACAGACGATTGAGGCGCGGGGGCCGAGGGTTCCGACTTTGCATCGCCGGCACCCTTGCGCACCGGAGCTGCAAGCAACCCGGCGTCGTCCATATAATCGTCTGCGGGGGGCGCAGACTTTGCAACCGGCGCAGACGGGGCTGGTGCCTCGGCAACCGCTTTTTCCGCGACAGCTTTCGGCTCGGGTTTTACAGCGGCCTTGGCCACTGCGGTGGATTTGGCACTTTTCCCTGAATCCGGCGCCTTGGCGGTAGGCCGCCTGCCGCCCAGATTATACATTTCCGCCGGCGCAACCGTGATCGACGAAGATGCCGCAGGGGGAGGGGGAGCAACACCCGAAATGCCGGGTCCCGCAGCGGGAGAAGAGGAGCCAAGATTGCTCGTGGTGCTGGAGCAACCGGCCAACCCCAAAACACATACGGAGATAACTAAGGACCTGGACAATGACATGCGTGAAAAACTCTCCTGATTTAGTGTCATGATACGGAGCGAAACATTACCAACAGGAATCATTAGGTCAATGCTTTTCAAACAATGGGTTATAGGCCGCAAACCTGCCCACGCACCCGCTTTATCTCATCAAGTATCAGGGACAGAAGATCATCACGGCCTGCAGCCTGGGCGAGAAGCGTGAAAAACGCCACCGTCTGATCGAGATAACGGGCGACTTTCCGGGAATCAGGACAAGTGTAAAGGCTGAGAACATTGTCCAGACGATCACACAACTTGATGACCTGCACATAATTGGGAGCCTTCATCAGTCCCTCCCGGTAAGCATCCACGGAGATTTCCGAGTCGGGCGTTTTGCGCGACAACAGGCGGACGGCGTCTGCTACGGCGGGCCCGAACCCCGCCTTCAATTGCTCTGTGCTCATCAACGGGTCGTCTTCCAGAACATCGTGCAACACCGCAGCGCAAACCTGCTCCTGCAGGGGCTCCCCCGCGAAGACAACAAAGTGCGTCGCCACACGCAACGGGTGTATAATATAGTCTTCTCCCCCGTCGCGGGTCTGTCCCCGGTGTGAAACCTCCGCCATCTCCACAGCCCGGCGCACCGCATCATCTCCCCCGCAGCGTGCCCGACAATAGGTAAAAAGCGTATTGCGTGCGTGCTCAATATAGTTGGTCTGCATGATCACCTCTCTTGATTTTTGTGAAATGACGGCCGGCGACGCTCATTCATCCTTGCCCGCCACCACCCTCCACAACAGCTCGACCGGTATAAAGCCAGTCAGTCGTCTGGTTCTGGAGGCCAGACGCCAGCGGATCAGGGCATCAATTAGCAAAACCGATCCAAGGACAACCCAAAGATAGGGATGGGTTGCCTCCGGAGGGGCCGAGCCTTGCGCAGCAGAACTGATGAACGCACCCAGCGGGAACAGAACTGTCTGCCAAAAAAGCAGGCCGATCCCCACCGTGGCCTGCGAGACAAGATTAACGTCAACCATGCGCTGAACATCTATCGGCACCCGCGTCCCCAGGGAGGTTTGCCATTCAATGGGCAAAGCCCCGAGCAATGGATAGAGCGGCCAGAGAAAGCGGGCGAAGAACATCGCACGCCGAAAGGCCCGCCCGCTTGCCCGCCGGTGAAGCTCCGCCGAGCGACTATACTCAACCAGCCGCCGCGCCAGGCGCGAGGGGTCCGCCGGTCGAAGTTCGTACGCCACCGCCGACCCGCGCGGCGCAACCTGCGTCACATCGTAATCCGCCCCGCGAAATCTGACGCAGGCCGTGGCCCCCTCCGGCAATAGATAATCGTTCAGTTCTTCACCATCGTACCAGTCGCGACGGTGCCGGGGCGTGAGGACGATGATCTTCCTCCACGGAGAAGGATGCTCGGCGGTCGGCTCTCCTTGCAGGGGCGGCTGTTTCGCTTCTGGCGGACCGAAGAGAAGTATCAGATCGCCGGGGATGGAGTAATCCATGGCATCCGGTTTATCCGCCAGATGCTCAAGCAAAGGATCGTATGGATCGTGACCTGCCACCATGCACAAAAGCATACTCGAAGGAATGATATTCGGCCCATTTACGGACTCACAGCCCAAGCTCTCCTCTTCGAAACACTCACCCCGGGAACCCAACAAGTTGATTAACAAGCAGAATTCCGAATTGACCAACCAATACCGATGTTCATTAATCCACTTTTTTCTTTACCCTGCGCCCTCTTTTCCCCTAACCCAACCGCGAAGTATGAAACGAAACCAAAACGGGAGAAACGTTCCAACCATGAAGATTTGTAAGGCAGGGCAGATTGTATTCGGGTCTGCGATCCTTGCCGCCATGGTCATCGCCTCTCCGGCGTCGGCTGAAACGCAGTCCACTGATGGATCCAAAACTGCTACATCGACCACCCGCACTCCCCGCTTCACCAGCCGTCAAGGACTCGCCTTTGAAGCTCCGTCGATCCCCCGTTTTGGGACTCCCAAAGCCGTGGCATCGAATGAACAGCCTCAGGCAACGGGCCGGGTCTTCTATCAAAGGCCCGCCAAATCCACATCCAAAGTGGCTACCCCCCGCAGCACGCAGACCAACAAAGTGTCTGCCCAACAGGTTTCCAATTCTCGGTCGGGATTCTCCCTGAGCAAGATGGTAAAGCCGGCTTCCTCCTCCAAGCCATCTTATATGTCCACGGGCTTGCTGCAATCCGGCAAGGCTTCCTGGTACGGTTCCGATTTCCACGGTGGCAAGACCGCCAATGGAGAGACCTACGACATGAACTCGCAGACCGCCGCGCATCGGACCCTCCCCTTCGGCACCATGGTCAAGGTTACCAACCTTAACAATGGACAGGAAACAGTGGTTCGCGTGAACAATCGCGGCCCGTTCCGTGAGGGACGAATTATCGACCTCTCCAAAGGTGCCGCCTCACAATTAGGCATGATAAGCCGCGGCATTGCGTCGGTGAAGCTGGAAGTCCTCAAGATGGCCGGGCAATAACGCCCTGCGTTACCCCGCCGATCCTCAGGGTTTAACGGTTTCCTCAGCCTCAGTCGGTGGCACCAGCGAGCCAATCGCATTGACGAAAGTCTGCGCTGCCTCGAAATAGCTTCTTTCTTCCGCCGGCGACAACAGACGCGTAACGGTGGACTCCAACTTGGCGGCAGGTTCCATGCGAGTGGCGATCTCCTGCGGGATGCGGTTTTTGTAGGTTTGGTAGAAATCAATCCCCGCCCCGACGATCTTGATATTGCGCCCCACATCATCGGACTGCGGGGGCGGGTTGCCGTTAGCCTGCACCCACACGCGCGCCTTGGTGGCCACGGTTCCCGGCAGGAAAAGATTCGTCCCGGCGCGATCCTGAACCATCACCCCAACATTCAAAATTAACATTAAGATAACGCATATAAACGCAGACACCACATACAACGACGCTTTGCGCTTCGAGTAAAGATCAGGCGTGCGCAGCCGCGAAATTTTCCACAAGGCCGCCCCCAACACCCCCAGCACCAGAATGTCGAGAAAGACAAAAAGAAGCATCAGCCCAGCCGCTCACAGTCTGCCATGGCATCTTTCAACGAGCGGCAGTATGCGCTGACTTTCTCCATGAGATCCGGCGAATCGCGGTGCTTCGAGATCAGGTCAATGATACCGCTCCCCACAACCACACCGTCGGCAAGGGCAGCCACCTCGGCGGCCTGCTCGGGTTGAGAAATTCCGAAGCCCACCGCGATGGGCAGATCCGTGACTTCGCGTAATTCTCCGAGAGGTTTTTCCAACTGGAAGTGAGCGGAAGCCCGCGCCCCGGTAACACCCCGGACCGATATGTAATAGACGAACCCCGAGGACTTCTCACAAATGAGACGTTTGCGTTCGAGGGGTGTGGGCGGCGCAACCAGAAAAATAAGATCCAGCCCCGCAGCCCTGGCCATGGGAAGAACTTCCTCGGATTCCTCCAGGGGAAGGTCGGGGATCAACAGCCCGTTAACACCGGCCGCCGCTGCATCGCGCACGAAGCGCTCGATGCCATAGTGGAAGAACGGATTGTATGCGCCAAACAGCACGATGGGTGTGGCATGGCGAGTACGGAAAGCCCGCACACAATCGAGTATCCCTTCCATCGTGGTTCCAGCCGCCAGAGCCTCGGCGCCGGCCTTCTGAATGGTCGGACCATCCGCCACCGGATCACTAAAGGGCACGCCCACCTCGATAACATCCGCCCCACCGGCCACCAGCGCATCAAGCAGTTCGGGTGTGTGATCCAGCGTCGGGAACCCCGCCGTGAGAAACGTAACAAGCGCCCGCTCACCGCGAGCCTTGAGATCGGCGAAACACCGGGAAATGGCAGATTCAGTTGGAGAGGTCAAAGGAGGGTTCTTCGCACTTTCGATTTTCCCCCAAGAAAATTCAGCGAGCGGGTCGGCGTCAATGACGAAGATGGGGAGGCTTCCCAATTTTAAGGGATCGGTAAAGGTTGTCCCATGGAACTGCGAACACCCAACACTTGACACATTTTGTTTTCGCGCCCATACGGAAGGACCTTCATTCTGAATCAGGTGAACACCATGATCCAAACGACCCGTAACAGCCCTGGCTTCACCCTCATCGAGCTATTAATCGTAGTGGCAATCATCGCCATCCTTGCAGCCATCGCAGTGCCCAACTTTCTGGAAGCCCAAGTCCGGTCGAAAGTGGCGCGAACCCAATCCGACATTCGATCCATGGCCGTGGCCGTGGAAAGCTACCATGTAGATTTCAACCAGTACCCCCTCCCGGTGGCGGTAATGAGCAGCGATTTCTCCATCGTTTATCCCATGCCCAGCCCCAACCATAACCTGTATGCCCAGAACTTCCTGCCGCAAACCGTAACCACCCCCATCGCCTACATAACGACCATCTTTTCCGACGTATTTGCCGATGCAAGCCTGGAACCATCGCCCGAACAGCAGTACATTTATTACCAGAATTGGGAATACACCCGCCGCCTTGCCGATGCAGCCGGGGCGTCTTTCACGCAACCCCAAACAACACGCGCCAACGCGTTCGGCTCCTGGATCATGTCAGCCAACGGCCCCGACCTCGACCGCAAAGACCTCTCCCCCACAGCCGTCGGCCCCACCAACCTGATTAACGGCGTCTACAACGCCACCAACGGCACAGTAAGCAACGGCGACGTTATCCGGACCCAACGCAACCCTTCCGGGTTTACGCTATAAGGGGTAGCGAAATGCCCTTCGTTTTGGAACATAGCCATTAATCAGATTTGCCATAGCTCACTGCGACTTTGGCACTGACAAGCGCCAATCCGACAGATAGCAAATGTGCTTGACCACGTAGCGAATCGGATGAATGAAACGATCACTTCACGAAATTCGGGGAGGGTGGGATGTGAAAAGTTATAGGCCCAAGCAAGATCGGAGGCGGAAGCCACCCTTCGAACCTTTTGTGGCCATCGATTTCGAAACTTGGGACAAATCCAACGCAGTCGCTTGCTCGGTGGGCCTCGCCATTGTCGATGCACCAGACCAAATCCGGCAAGTTTATCGTCTTGTGCGACCCGATGAAACGCCCCGCGGGTTCTTTCAATCCTTGGTCCACGGTCTCACTAATCGCCAACTTGAGGATGCAGACCCGTGGCCCGTTGTGTGGGCAGAAATATGGCCATTGATTGAGGGCAAAGTAGTTTATGCCCACAATGCCGGTTTTGATAAAGCCGTTCTCTGCAAATGCAACGAAGCCTGGGCCATTGAAGCTCCCGAGATTTGCTTTCGATGCAGCATGCAGATGGCGGGTGGTGGAAAGCTGGATGCTCTTTGCGAGGAATACGGAATCCCTCTGCAACGCCACCATCGAGCGGATTACGATGCTTTGTCATGTGCGCTATTGGTTCTGCGGCTTATGGGCCACGAACCAGCAACCCGGGAATGCCAAAGCAAGCGGTTCGAAATCGGTGAATGCTGCGCGGATATCCATCCAAAGGATCGCATCGCCTACGACACACCGACACCCGAGATATCCTTCGCCGGAAAAGCGTTCTGCTTCACCGGTGCCTTCGTCTACGAGCGTGAGCTGGCCATACACCACACGGAAGCTCTGGGCGGTATAATCAAAGGGGCCGTCTCATGCAAAGTGGATTATCTCATTGTGGGGCGAAACGGCAACGATTTGTGGACTGGCGGAGATGCGGGGGGTGGCAAAGTGGCAAAGGCCATGGAATTAAAGGAGAAGGGAAAACAAATTTGCATCGTGCCGGAGTGTGCTTGGGCAGAAGCGCTGCCATTAGAAGCAGCGTGTAAGTCCGTCTTAATACTATAAATAAACCTATTTGTAAAAAGGAGAATTATCGTGTTGGAAGATGTCTTAGAACTCGGCTACCAAATCGGTTCTGTATTGCTATTTCTCGCCTTTACCATAGTCGCATTAGCCATCGCTTACTATGTTGCTCGTTATCTTATTCGAGCAATCGCTCAGGGTCAAATTTCCGCAAAAGCTAATTCGCAACAACGGCAACAGATCGACATATTAAACGTTCAACTGAACAGTAAAAATGTAATTATAGCCGAACAACAAGCAATCGTAACAAATTCCCACAAGGCAATTGATTCCATTCTTAATGAATACTGGAAATTATTGGTAGCCCGATTAACCACACAAAATTTTGCATCGTTAAAGAAAAATTTACAAGGGCTTATGGATAAAGCAATAAAAGCTGGCCATCCCATATCGGAGGAGCGCCAGAAGGGCATTATGAATGCACTCCAACAAAAATACGAGGAAGTGCTAAAGAAGGAGTATGCGAAACAAGAGCAAGCACGAATTCAGCAACGTATTCGGGAAGAAGCTCGGGTTGAAGCCGAGCGCCAGCGGGAATTGCAAAAGCTGGAAAATGAAGAACTCACGATACAAAATCTCCTTCAGAGAGCGCTACTAAAGGCTCAGAACGAGCACAATGATGAAGTACAGCGACTTCAGGAAAAGTTGGCTGAAGCTCAATCAAAACTCGAGCGGGCGAAATCTCAAGCCCAGCTAACAAAAGCAGGGTTCATTTATGTAATCAGCAACATTGGCTCCTTCGGTGAAGGTGTTTTCAAAGTTGGCATGACGCGACGACTGGAACCAATGGATCGCGTTCGAGAACTCGGTGATGCCAGCGTTCCGTTCCCATTTGATGTTCACATGATGATCTCTTGCGATAACGCTCCAGCCCTCGAAGCCGCCCTTCATCGGGGTCTTAACCTGCAGCGAGTGAATCGTGTCAATTTCCGAAAAGAATATTTTCGTGCAAATGTAGAGCAAATTGTCGAATTAGTGCAACAGAATCATGGTCAAGTAGATTACATAGCGGATCCTGAAGCCATCGAATACCGAAATTCTCTCGACATGGAAGACGAAGATTTAGAGGCCCTGGCCCCCGAGCTTGAAGCTCTGACTGCTGGTGCTGATGGAGATTGAATCAAGCATACACGGCCAAGAAGATCAACCACCTAAATTGACTATCTGGCAACTCGTTATACTGGTCCTGTCGATTCTGGTGATTGGCTTGCTTGTTATGACAACTTTCGTCTCGATAGATAAAGAGAGCGAAAGCGTTATCGGAGCATTCGATAATGTTATTTGCGTCATTTTCATTGTGGATTTCTTTGGACGCCTGGTCAAAGCCCCCAATAAATGGCGTTTCGTAATGATCAACTGGATCGATCTGCTAGCCAGCATTCCAACAATAGAAGCTTTACGCATCGGACGGTTGGCGCGTGTTTTCCGATTGTTGAGGGTTCTTCGCGCGTTGCGTTCCATGAAATACGTTGTGGCATTTATCTTCTCCAACCGTGCAAAAGGGGCGTTCGCATCAGTTGCACTCACATCATTTCTGGTTTGGTTCTTTGCAGCCCTGATGATTCTTCACGTTGAGAATGACCCAAATTCGACAATCCGATCTGCGGAAGACGCATTGTGGTGGAGTATCACTACGATCACAACCGTGGGCTATGGAGATTTGTATCCGGTTACGACAGAAGGTAGAATCATTGCCGCATTACTAATGGTTGTAGGAATAGGGCTTTACGGAACTTTGACCGCATACATAGCGAGCATGTTCGTTGGGGCAGATAACGAGGTCAGAGATGAAGTCAGAGCACTAAGGGAAGAAATCGCGGCAATAAGAGCAATAGTTACACCGAATGCACAAAATGAGACCTCTGCCCGCCGTGAAAAACTAAGCGATCACTTCATTGATCCATGAGACTCGTCGCCCGCAGGAAAAGCGGCTTGGAATATGCGGAACAAAATGCTGCCGGACCCCGAATTTGATTAACCACAGAAACCCAAAATGGAGCTGATGGTCGGATTCGAACCGACGACCTGCTGATTACGAATCAGCTGCTCTACCAGCTGAGCTACATCAGCCCACATTGCGGGGGGTCGCCTTGGGTTGGCGGCCGTGCCACACGCGTATACCATGATTGGGGGGAAATCATTTGGGGGAAAAGCGTGGGACGCGCGAAATGGGGCGGGGAGGCGTTTCCACTGAGCTTTTCGTTTTTCGTTTTGAGTGTGGGGCCGGCATCCTTGCCGGTCGGGGCCGGGACGCTTTGCGGTAGGGTGACGGTTTTTTCGGGCAACAAAATTTCCGCGGGTTAGAAAACCCGCGCTCCTGTTGGGGCTGAAAAACCGAGTTGTCAGGCCTCAGCGTCTGGTGGCGACCGGCGAGGGCGCCGGTCCCACACTTGACCGGTTGCAGCGGGCACAAACTTCTGGCGCTTCTTTAGACGATTCACGAATCGCACTGACAACAAGAGTCCGTTCGACTGATACGATCTCATAAAAGCCGGTCTCCCCATGGCGGCACATTTGTTTTTGAGTGTGGGGTCGGCATCCTTGCCGGTCGGAGCCGGGCGCTTTGCGGCAGGAGGACGGTTTCTTCGGGCTACCAAAATTTCAGCAAGTTAGAGCGGTTTTGATGTAAGTGTTAACATATCCTGGAATCTCAAAATAGTTGGAGCATTGGGTTTGGGGCGACTGTGCGTACAGGGCAAACCGGAGGCCGCGTGGAGGCCTGAGATAGATCTCTGTGTGGATAATGGCTTGCTGATTGCGCGCCAGTTGCACCGTTTGCTCACCGGTTGCTCACCGGTTGCTCACCGGTTGCACACCGGTTGCACGCCGGTCGCACCGGGGTTGCCATCCGCCAGCAAGTGGGCAAGTGGGAGGCGGTAGAATCGGGCGCCCGGGCCGAGGCTGGGGTAGCCACCTACCACAGGGATGGGTGGTCACAATTCGACATCCCAGCGCACCACGAGTCTGTAATCATTAGAATAGAAAACGCTCTAGAAAACCCACGCTCCCATTGGGCCTGCCCCCTCCGGTGGCCGGTGGACGTTTGGGATGATCAAACCGTTTTTCTGGGCATTGCGTTTTTATCCACCGTTACTCGCCATGGATGTTGAAGCACCTGGGTCCATCCACAGGGGGCAGGAATGCCCCCTCTCCGTTGGCAGAAAGGAGGGGGGCATTCTTGCCACCCGGGCGCCGGTCCCACACTTGACCGGATGCGGCGGGTGCAAACTTTCCGGCACGGTAAGGGACATTCCAACAGTGCCTTTGTCGAATAGCCCGCTCTTTATCGAATTTCCCCGGCGCGGTGTTCGTAGTTGGCGTGAGGTTTTATGAAAACTCGAGACATCATAAAGTACGCCTTTGCCGCCCTTATTGCGGGTGCAACCATTGCGGCCATCACGGTGTTGCAGGTGGTGAAGTACCAGCGCGCGAATCGCAGCGGCGAGGAAAGCCGTCGCATCGAGCAGGTTTTTCGGCAGGATAATCTGGGCGCGGCGTTGCCTACCGCGGTCGAGACGCCCACCCCCACCGCGCCGGTGGCCACGCCCGAGCCCCGCCCGACGGTGCCCGCCTCAGTTCTGCAACCAGGCAACACGGAACCCTCCTCCCCCGCCTCCTCATCTGCTATTCTGTGGCAGTCGGCCCCCAAAGCGCCGTCGCCCCTTGACGCCCCCGCCGATCCGCGCCCTTAATCGGCTCAATGAAAATTTTTGTCGTCGCCACCCCGGAAGTCGGTTTACGTTTAGACGTTTATGTTTGCGCGCATCTGAAGGATGAACTCTCGCGTTCACGCGTGCGAAAGCTGATCGACTCGGGCGATGTGCTCCTGAACGACGCCTCCGCCAAGGCCGGCACCTTGCTGCGCGAAAGCGATCGCATTCGGGTGGTCGTGCCGCCCTCCATCGAGGCGTCTCCCCTCCCCCAGGCGATGGAACTGGACGTGGTGTGGGAGGACGCTGATCTGGCTGTCATCAACAAACCCGCCGGTTTGGTGGTGCATCCCGGCGCAGGCACACCCGACGGCACGCTGGTAAACGCGCTGCTGGCGCGCGACGGGCAGCTTTCCAGCATCGGCGGGGTCTTCCGCCCCGGCATCGTGCACCGGCTGGACAAAGACACCAGCGGCCTGATGGTGGTGGCGCGCAACGATTTCTCGCATCGCATTCTCTCCGAGGCGCTTTCCCGTCACGACATTGCACGCGTTTATCATGCAATAACCCTGCGCACCTACCGCGAAAACTCCGGACGCATCGAAGCTCCCATCGGGCGCCATCCCTCGGGTCGCACCCGCATGGCCATCGTCCACGAAAAAAAGGGCGGTCGCCCCGCGGTAACACACTGGAAGATCATCGAGCAGATGGGGTCTTTCGCGCTGGTGGAGTGCCGCCTCGAAACAGGCCGCACACACCAGATTCGCGTACACATGGCCCACGAAGGGCACCCGCTTCTGGGTGACGAACTTTACGGCGGCGGGTTTGCTCTCGCGTCGCAATTCGTTCCGGCCCAGGCGAACAAGCTGCGGGCCAAGCTGCACACGGTTCAACGGCAGATGCTCCACGCGCGCCAGTTGGCGTTCACACACCCACGCACGGGAGAGGCGATGTCGTTCAAAGCGGAGCCACCGGCAGACTTTATGGACATCCTCACGGCTCTGCGCGGCGCCGCCCAAATTATGCGTTGAATTTGAAAGTCGTTCCGCGCTTGCGAAGCGAGACGGGGCACTTCACATTTTTCTCATGAAATCACGATTCCTCCCCACAGCCGCCAACTCGTTTGGTTTTCTGGCCGTCGCACTTTTTCTTTTCGCCCCCATCGAAGCGTGGAGCCAACCCATCACGCCGTCGGCTCTTCCGGCGCCACCGCGGGCTGCGGCACCAGCCACCCCCACACCGGCGGTTCCTCTGGCCGCCGCCCCCACGCCGGACCTGCGCGAGACTTCGGTCACGCTGGCTCAGATCGTTGAGCGCCAGGATGCCAACTTCGCCCGCA
>PHCB01000007.1 GCA_002842095.1 candidate division BRC1 bacterium HGW-BRC1-1 | reverse complement strand
TGGAGTATTGCCCGGCCGCGTTTGTGGTCTGGCCGTCGAGGGGGCTGCCATGGCGGTGAAGCCCTGCAACATGTGGCGCGCCTTCAAACCTTCCACTTCCTCGCGGGATTGGGCTTCCATGGCAGTTATGAAAAAAGATCCCCCATACTGAAAAAGGAACCGCCCCAGAGCATAATGCTGATCCTGAATATCTCCAGAGACGGGCAGGTTCAAATGAGTCAACAGTTCCGAAATACGCCCATCATGACGCATGTGCGTAAGAATGACCGCCTGTACCTTTTTGCCGAACTGGCTATATCGTTCCAAATATTGATTCATGGTGTCATCGCTTTCGCCATGATATCCCTGATCCGATTGTCTGGCTTGCGTTGATGAGATTCATCGGTATTAACATTTTCCTTCAGGCGGCATGATGTCGATCGTGTCGCCTTCCTGGAGGCGATGATCTTCATTGGGGACTGCTTCGTTCAACGTGATCATCAGCATAGAAAGATGAGAAATCAAGTCCTCATGTAAACAGGCGAGACGCGCTTTTAAATCGCGTACCGTTGCCCCCTCATCGAGTTGGATGCGTTCCGCGTCGGTGGAGGCAATCTCTCTGAGATTCTGAAAATACCGGACGAGAACCTGCATCTGATCGCACGCTTTCTTAAACTGTTGAGGTGATGCCTTCAGGAGGCAGCATCCACCGGATGCGTGGAGGCGCCGCCGGGAGCTGGACAGCCCTGGGGTTGCACGTGAAAGCGCGACTGAAAAACTTCGATGGCATCGCGCAACTCGTTCATATCGATGAAGGCGCCTTTGCAGGGGCCGATGGGGCGTTTGTTGGTTATTCCTATCACAGGAATGCGATAACCGATGTCTCGGATGCCCGTGACCAGATCGCGCTCACAGGCTATGCCAATAATGCCGGCGGGTTTCAACTCGGCAATTTTCTGACGCGCAAGGGCACCGCCGGGAGCCATGTAGAAATCGCAGTCGTACTCGGTTGTCATCGCCCGGATCTGCTCGGTGTTGTCGCGATCGAGGCAGCGCGGCCCAAGACAAAGAATGCGACCATTGGAAAAACGGGCCAGTGACGCCCGCGTAAACGCATTGTGGATTTCTATGAGGGAGTAGCCGAGACGATCCTGTGAAATGTCATACAAACTGGCAACCCAGGCAAAGATCGCAAAATTTTCTGTGAGCCAGTGCATGATAAAGTCGGCCGGTTTGAACGGTTTGCCGGTGGCGAGAACCCATCCGATGGAACCGAAAATCCCCAATACCAGAGCGCCGATGACACTCAAGATGCCAACGGCCGCCATCCCCAACCCCAACTGTCGGAGTCGCGGATAAAAGCCCCAAACCCCAAAAGCCAGAAACGCAAATATTACAGCGCAACAGACGAAAACGATACCGAGGAAAAGACGTTTCGGCTCACGGATAAATGCTTCGTGGGCGTCGATGTTGCCATCCCACCCATACCATTCATGACCGAGTTTTCGGCCCACGAGATTTTCTTCGTAGCTCACGATAAAACACTTCCCTCACAGTTTGGGGCGCCAGTGCGGCGTGTGATAAATTACGAAAGGGTTCGCGGGATATTCTGGACCAATTCAGTCCTGTTGCCATTCCGCTAAATGGGCTGCCACAAACACATCGTCGGTGAGGAAGGGATATGAGCGACAGATCCGATCAAGTTCCTCACCTTGTCCCGGAGAAAGAGTCTCGTCGGGATTCAGACAGAGGATATTCAGCATGAGGCCCTGACGGTGCAGCACCTCGTGGATGCCCGGAATGCATCCTGCAAAGTTGTGGGCCACATCGAAGATAACAGCGTTGGCATCGGTGAGGGCGACGTTCTTTCTCAGCCACTCCACCGGCACCGGTCGGCCACTGTCGACCAGTTGGTGGATCTCGTGGAGGATTTCCACAGCGGTTTTTGTCCACACACAAAACTGCCCCAGAAGCCCGCCGCGAATGCGTAACGTGATCTCTCCCCCATCATTGGTGGGAAAGGTGTATGGGGTCAGCAGGTCGACGAGGATGTTGTCGTCATTGCCAGTATAAAGCGTTACCTCATGGGCGCGTCCGGAGTCGGCCACGCCGCGCATGACATCGATGGTTTGGTAGCGGTTGAACGGAGCCATCTTAATGGCAACCACGCTGGGCAGCGCTGCAAAGCGGCGCCAGAATTCGTATGGCAACGCCCGCCCTCCCACGGCCGGTTGCAGGTAAAACCCGATGAGGGGCATGACTTCACCCACGGCCTGGCAGTGGGAAATGAGCTCATCCACCGATGCGTCTTTCATGGCCGCCAGACTGAGCAACACAGCATCGTAGCCGAGGGACCGGCTGAGAGCCGCTTCCGCAATGGCCTGCGGGGTGTCGCCGCAAACACCTGCAACGCGCACAATCACCCGCTGGTGTTCCTGCTCCAACCGTCGAAGTTCCTGCGCCGCGAATTCCAGAACCGGCTCAAACAACGCCACCTCAGGGTCTCGAATCTCGAACTGCGTAGTGTGCACGCCCACCGCAATGCCTCCGGCTCCAGCCGCCGCGTAGTAGCGATAGAGGGTGCGTTGGGCGGCCGGATCGTGTTTGCGATCGGGTGTGAGAGCGAGGGGCGACGCAGGGATCGCGATCCCTTGCTTCAGCAGGTCAAGAGCTTCAGGACGTGCGGCACCATCGGATGGGGTCTGCGTGGGCATTGGAGATCAGCCTTCCTTTTTCGAATCGAGAAACTGGCCATCCGTAACGGTGAAATGCGTGGGCTTATTGATGCGCGCGCCACCACGGACAAACCAATCGGCAGTCCAATCCATCAGTCGCTC
Organism: candidate division BRC1 bacterium HGW-BRC1-1; assembly: GCA_002842095.1. Classification (GTDB taxonomy): domain Bacteria; phylum Sumerlaeota; class Sumerlaeia; order Sumerlaeales; family Sumerlaeaceae; genus HGW-BRC1-1. Next base: position 361,515 of record PHCB01000007.1, on the reverse strand, counting down.
GAAGCTCACGCGAGGTGCCCCGAAGAGTTCCATGGAGCGGGAGGCGTCGCTAAGGTACTGCTTGCCCGAAGGGGTGCCTGTGAAGGTCACGTCCTTGTTCCATCGCCTCCCAAACTCGCGGGCAACATCCGCAATGGAGATCATCTCACCACCCGTAATGTTGAGAGCCACCGCGGGAACACCGGCGTGTTCCAGACACAGGAGCGCGCGATTGTTTGCGTCGCCCTGCCAGATGACATTCGCCCACACCACGGTCAGATTCACGGGTTTATCGTTCCAGACCTGCTCGGCCACATCATTCAGAACACCGTAGTGCAGGTCGATGGCATAGTTGAGGCGATACAGCAACGTGGGCGTGTGCCGCGCCGCTGCGTAATGCTCGAAGATACGCTCGCGCCCCAGGCAAGAGTTGGCATATTCACCGGTGGGGGCCGGAGACATCGCCTCGTTGCAGCCTCCATCTTCATGGCCAGCCAGCGGATAAACACATCCGGTGGAAAAAGCCACCATGCGTGAGCCGGCAAAGTGTCGCGCGACGATGCCCGGAACGACTGCGTTCATAATCCACGTGAGGGGCTCGGATCCCACATCGCCGAATTTACGTCCGGCCATGAAGATTACATTGGGCACGTGCGGCAGCTTGGCCACCGCATCGGGATTGGACAAGTCGCATGCAATGGTTTCCACGCCAAGGGCGTCGAGGCGGTTGCGCTGTTCTGCGTCGCTGAAGCGGGCCACGCCGATGATCCGCCGCTTCACACCCGCGGCAGACGTAGCCCGTCGGGCGAGATGCGCAAGCGACGGCCCCATCTTACCAGCGACGCCAAGAATGATGATGTCGCCTTCGAGGCGCTTCATCAGGTCGATGGTTTCATCGTAGGGCTGGGACAGAATCTGTGCTAACTCGGCTTCGTCTCTAATCTGTACGGGCACGTTGTATGTCATGGCGGACCTCCGAGATCGCTTCCTTTCGGGCCTAAAGCTTCATTCCCCCAAGGGCAATGCCTTTAACGAAATAGCGTTGGAAATACATGTAAATTGCAAAAGTCGGGAGAAAGTTCACCGTCGCGGCGGCCATGTTCAGTCCGAAGCTTCCGGTAGTATCTGCAAAGGTGGCCAGGCCGACCGTAAGGGGTCGCATGCTTTCGCTGACAGTGAAGATGAGCGGAAAGAGAAACCCGTTCCACGCTCCGATGAACCCGAGAGTGACGAGAGTCGCCACGACCGTTTTGCTGAGGGGCGCAATGACGTGGAGAATGACCTGCCACGGGTTGCACCCATCAAGCTCCGCTGCTTCCTCCAGGGAAATGGGAATGGTCTCCATGAACTGTCGCATGAGAAACATGCCCGTGACCTGAAGCAATCCGGGTACCATGAGGACCCAGTAGGTATCGAGCCAATCGATGGCGTTCATCATAAGGTAGAGCGGCGCGAGGGTCACCTGGAAGGGAATCATCAGAGACGACAGGAACATCCAGAAGATGATCTCCCTGCCACGGAACCGCTTGCGTGCAAAGATGTAACCCAACAGCAGCGAGATGGAGACGTTGATGGCAATCGGCACCGTGGAGATGAGAAGGGAGTTGAGGGTCCACCGGATGACCTTGGAGCGCTCGAAGAGAATCTCGTAGTTGAAAAGGGTCGGGTCGGAAGGAAGCCAATCCCAGGGCGAGGTGAAAAAGGTGCGGCTACGCTGGAACGACGCGAGCACCATAATGATGAACGGGCCCACCAAAAGCACGGCAATAAACAGGGCCGTAGCCCACCAAATTGCCTTGTTGGTGAAACGTGTGCGGGCGAGGGAACGGGCGTCGGCTATGCGGCTGGCTTCGTTGTTGGCTGTCATGGTTGTCATCGTGAGCAACTCCCCTTAATACCAGTCCGCCGGCTTGCCCAGCCAGCGTTTCTGAATGTAAGTAACCACGAAAACGAGCACCAGAAGCACATAGGCCGAGGCCGAAGCGTAGCCCATGCGGAATTGCTCGAAGCCCGCCTGATAGACGAAATAAACGATGGTGGTGGTGGCGCGATTGGGACCGCCCTGGGTGAGCAGGAAGGCGGAGTCAAACACCTGAAACGCGCCAATGGTGGTGAGGACGGACACGAAGTAGAGCGTGGGGCGCAACAGAGGCAGCGTCACGTTGCGGAAAACCTGACGGCGGTTCGCACCATCGATGCGTGCGGCCTCGTAAAACGTATCGGGAATGCCCTGCAACCCTGCGATGAAGTAAATCATGTTCCACGCAGCGCCTTTGAGTATGCCCAGAAAAGCGAGCAGCGGGAGCGCCTGGTTCTCGTTCGCAAGCCATGACTGGGCAGGCAGGCCGAGAAGGTGCATGAACTGGTTGGCCAGGGAGGTTGGCTCGGCTGAGAAGATCCATTTGAAGATGAGGGCAAAAACCACGAACGAGGTGACGACAGGCAGAAAGTAAATCGAGCGAAAAACCTGTGGCATGATGCCCGGACGATTGATAAGCATGGCCAGCCCGAGCGGCACAATCAGCATGGGGGGCACGTACATGAGGACGTACAGGAACGTATTCTTCATGCCGATGCGAAAGGTTTCGTCATGGAAGAGTTCGATGTAGTTTTTCAGACCCACGAACTGCGGTGTGCCGAGAAGCTGCCACTCACTGAAGCTAAGGATTAGACTGAGCGTAACCGGCGTGATCGTAAAGATGGTGAAGTGGATAAGGGCGGGACCAAGCACGGAGAGAATGAAAATCTTCTCCGCGCGGGACATGGGGCGGGGGGCGGCGATAACCGGTTTCTTGGTGACGGGGGCTGATGCGCTCATTTGTCTGCACGTTCCAACATTTCGTTAACGGCTTTGGCCGCCGCGTCCAGCGCTTCGCGGGGAGATTTTTTCCCCAGTGCAGCGGCCTGCATTTCCGGCGCAAGGTGCATCATGATCTGGCGCGCAAAGACGCTCTTCACGTCGGGGCGACAATAGGCCGCCTCGCGCTCGAAAATGCTGAAGATGGGATCGTCGGCATAGATGGATCCCACGGAACTTTTGGTGGGCACGTAGTTGGTCTCCTTGCAGAAGCGGGCCATCACTTTCGGGCTGGTCATGTAACTCAGCCAGGCCGCGGTTTCTTTCTTATGCCTCGACTGCTTAAACATGGCGTAGGAACCGATGGTCGAGTAGCTGACCCGGTCGCGATGCTCGAGAACGGGCCCCACGGTGAGGGGCACGTCGGGCGCATCGCGCAATAGATTGGCGGCTTCCATGGGGCCTCCACCGTACAAATAACCGAGGCGACCCATGGCGAACTCGCTGGCCCCCATCGCTATAAAAGATTTCGGAATGATGCCATCTCTGAACCAGTTCACGGCGAGGGCAAGGGCTTCCTCACCTTCGGGTCCGTCGAAGGCTGCCCGCTTGCCGTCGGTGGTCAGCACGTCGCCCCCGGCCTGCCACAGCAAAGGCCAGTAGGTGGAGTTGACCGTGTCCGCGCCGAAGATGAAACCGACTCCCCATTGGTCGACGACGCCGTCGCCGTTGGTGTCGCGTGTCATGGCACGCACGGCCTTGTCGAGTTGCTCCCAGGTGCGCGGAGGATCGGCGGGGTCAAACCCGGCCTCGCGGAGAAGGTTGGTATTGAAGATGCCAATGTTCGGATTGCGCAGGAGGGGCAGTAACCACATCTTCCCTTCAAGGGTGACTGCATCCAGAACCTCAGGCGGGTAGTCTGCCTTTTCTTCTGGCGTGATGTAATCGTCGAACGGTTCAAGGACGCCCTGATCCACGAAACGGGGCATGTAGTCGAGGTTGAGATAGACCGCATCCGGCGCGCGGTTTCCCGCAATGGCCGTCAGCATTTTCTGAGAACGACCGGCCCAGGGCAGCATCTCCACTTTCACTTTCACACCGGGATTGGCTTGTTCGAAATCTGCAACAAGCTCGTCGTAAAGTTTGTGGTCTCGCAACTCCGGCAGCATCGGAAACGCCCACATGCGAACGGTGACATTGGAACCCTCGGATTTATCGTCAGACGCTTGAGGCGCGCATCCACAGAGGAGAACCGAAAAGCAGACGGCCATGGCCACGGAGGCGATGGATAAACATTGTCGTTTTTTCACAGATATCCCTCATTTGCATCTCAATAAACGGCCCTGCCCACAGATGAAGCACGAGCCTAAGCCATCGTTATAACTGTGTTTGAACCATCGTGTGGCAGAGTGAAGCACAAAATGTCGAAAAAAATACAAATTCGTATTTTGTTGCATCATGGTACTTATTGTGGAAGTGCCGTGGAGCAGAGAAATAATGGCAAGGACAAACACGAAAATGATCTGTAAAAAGTTTATGGGATTCCTGGTTGCACTCTCCATCGCGACCGGCATGGCCACCGCTGCTCCGCCCGTCATCGCTTCATCCAACCAAGCTACAATAACTTCGGCTCCACTGAAGCCGCTGCGTGACCTGTATGGAACGGCCGACGAGGCAGCTGACATTCGAGCAGCAGTCGCGCAAGAGCCATGGCGCGCGCAGATAGTTGATGAGATCACTTCCGCCGCCGATGTCTGGCTCGCCCGCGATGAACAGTGGATGAAGGATATGATGCCCACGTCCGGAAGCCTGTTCGCCTATGGACAGGCTGGTTGCCCCAAATGTGGCGGGCGGTTCAGCAACTTTGGCTACGACACTTGCTCCTTTGACCTGCCCGGCAAGGTGACCTGCCCCACCTGCCACACGGTTTTCCCAGATGAAGACCCCGCAAGCCCTTACCACGACACCGGGCGTGGTGTGATGATCAAAGGTAAACGTCACTTTCTCATAGCCGTCTGGAATTCGTTCGTTGTCAATTCAATGTGGTCCGCCAGTGGAGCCGACAATGCAGGCATGAGCCAGTTGGCGCTGGCCTATGCGATGACCGGCAAAGAGGCGTATGCGAAGAAGGCCATCCTCATGATGGACGCTCTCGCGACCCTCTCCCCCACCACGTTGGGCCCCCGCGACTTTGACTACAACGACAACCAGCAGGAAGACAAAGGCCGCCTGTACTTCCTGACAAGCACCGTGTATCGCGCCATGGTTCCACTGGCGCGCAACATCGACCTCGTGGGCCGCCACCCGATGATGCTGCAGGAATCACCCACCAATCCCGGGCGAACAATTTGGGAAAACGTGCGCGAAGGGATCTTTGATGATTACCTTTTCAAGCACGGCGACGTGCGGGAAGCAAAATTGCGAACGCTTCATAATCATGAAGCCGACAGCGTGCGCGCCATGATCACTGCGGGGGTTTTGTACGGAAACGCCGATTATATCCGCTGGGGCCAACAGTGCCTCGACGCTCTGTTGGAAAACACGGTGGATCGCGATGGCATGTACTACGAGACGTCCATGGGCTACACCATGTTTACACGAAGCGTTTTTGTCGAAATGGCAGACATGCTCACGAATTACTCGCCGGATAAATATAAGGACTTCAAAGGTGACTTCCCTCCTGCGCGCAATTTCTTCGACCATCTGAAGCTGCAAAAACTGATGGTCGACAATTTCGACGTGGATATAATGGGCCGCCGCGTGAGCTTCGGCAACAGCCATGGCGATGATCTGGTCATCGAGAAATCACCGGAATCTTTTAACACGTGGCAATGGGCGTGGCTGGCCCGGGTCGGCAAGAATGCCTCGAACCCCGCCCTGCACGAGTATGTGGATAAGATGCTGGCGGCCGGAGTGAGCATGGACGAAAAGGATCCTGCCGGACCACGCTGGTGGCTTTTCAACGAGTCGCGACCGATCCCGAAAAAATCCGGCGACACCGGCGATTACAACATGTTCGGCAACGGGCGGTTCTTCAGCACAAAGGCCCTGGCAGGATTTCAATTCGGCGACTGGCCCAACAAGAAAGCCATCCTCGTGCGCGGCGGATCGAACCTGCCCCACGCCCACGACGACAACCTCGGCCTCAACCTATACGACCTGGGCCGCGACCTGAGCGCCGAGATCGGCTATGGAGTTTTCGACACTCCCCTCCACAAAGGCTGGGGCACGCGCACGATCTCCCACTGCCTGGTCACCGTGGACGGCGACAGGGCTTCAAGCATGAACGCCTACTTCAAGAAAACGCCCGGCGCAACATGGCGCAGTTTCTTCAATGGGGATACGGTGAAGTATTTCGACGCTGATGGAAGCCAGCAATTCGTTGGCACCTCTGTGACCGTGGAACAATACCGTCGCCGCATGGTGGCGGTGGTGGTCGATCCGGTGAGCACGTACTACGTCGACCTGTTCGATGTGAAGGGCGGAACCAGTCGCGACTACAGCTTCCACGGCCCGGACAACAGCGACATGCTGGCCACGCAGGCCCTCACCATGGAAGGGATCGATCTGAAACCCGTTGAAGGCGCCTGGACCCTGGCGGGCCTCGACCCGGAATTCCGCGATGCGAGCTGGAATGCGCCCGGAAAAAGCTGGGGCGAGCGCGTTGCAAGCGCCGAGGCCATCGCGCCTACAAATCCCCCCGACGACAGCAAGGGTTACGGATGGCAACCACCGGGCTACGGATATGGTTTTCTTTACAACCTGCGCGGCGCAAAAACTGATAAACCCTGGGCGGCAACCTGGAAGCTGAAGGGCGACGACGATGCCCATCTGCGCGCGGGTTTCTTCCCGTCGACCAAGATGGCGGCGTACGCTGCCAACGCTCCCGACCGCCTGAACTCCAAAGTCTTCAACTACATCATCAGTCGCGACGAAGGCGACGACACGTCACGTTTCCTCGTCGTGCTGGAACCCTATCGCAAGCAGCGGGCCATCGAGAAGATCGAAGTGCTGCGCAACGACGAAACCGGTCCCGTGGCGTTGAAAGTTCACCTGCGCGACGGACGCACAGACCTTCTGCTTATGGGGGCCGATGCTGAGGAAAAAGTGCAACTTGCCACCGGGAAGAACCCGGTTTCGGCGGCCGCCGAAATGGCCCTTGTGCGAGTTTCCGAGCAAGGCAAACCGCTGCATGCGGCCATGGTGCGCGGAAGCGAAATCATCAGCGATGGTGATCAGCTGCTCGCCACGAAACCCGCGGTTCAATCGACTTTAAAAAGCGTGAACCTGAAGGATGGCTCGTTCGTCGTCGATTCCTCGATCTTCAAAAATTCCGGCAAGAGCAAGGACGACAACTCATCACTCCAGTTCGACACCGACGGCATCGTGCTGGCGAAAAAATCCGACGCAAGGGGCACCGTTAAAACCTTCGCACCGGTCGCCGTCATTTCGGGCGAAGGACAACCTACAAGCACCACGCTGGAATTGAAGGGCACAGAGGCGCGCCCGGCGATGAAGCAATTGCCCGATGGGTCTCTGCAAATAAACGCTGGCGGCATAGCCCTGCAGCAATTCGCGGTGGCGGAATGGGACGCCAAAACGAACACGGTCGCTTCCTCCATTCCGATGCCTCTCAGTTATTTGCATTCCAAAAGCACGCGGATTCTGGACGGGCACTCCATCGCAGATGATTCCGGAAAAATCGTGGGTAGGATCGTCAACTCTCCAGACATCAAAACCTTAACGACCACGCCGGACACGAAGCTCGAGGTGGGTAAACTTTACTGGGTCATGGATTTCATCGGTGGCCATCAGATCGATTTCCCTGTCGCGAGCGTCTTCGAAGCTAAGCCTTAACCTGAACCCATCCCAGTCCCACTTTCGCAGGAGCGAATCCCCATGTTCTCTTTAGCAAGATCGATCCGCCAAATCCTCGTTGCAGCATTCGTGCTTGTTCTGTGGGCCCCGGCCAGTCCGGCTCACAGCGCAGATAAGACCACCTCCACCGTTCCGTTACCGCCCATGGTCGGCCTGTATTATTCCGCCGAGGAACTGACCGCCACCCGCGCGATGATCAACGCGCAACCGTGGCGTGCGGGCATGCGCGATTACATGACCGCCAAGGCCGACGAATGGATGGCCCTCAGCGATGACGAAATTCGCTCGTTGTTGCCCAAGCCGGGCTCGCTTTTTTCCTACGGACAAAACGGCTGCCCGAAGTGCAAGGCGCGATGGAAACCATTCGGAGCCGAAACCTGTTCACTGGATCGCCCCGGAAAAACAATCTGCCCGAAATGCGAAACCGTCTTCCCTGATCCCGACCCCGCCAGCCCTTATCACGACACCGGCAAAGGCGTGATGATTGACGGCAAGCGCTACTATCTGACCGCCGTCTGGAACGCCTTCGTGGTGAACAGTATGTACTCCGCGCAGGGACCCGACGGCACAGGGTCCAGCGTGCTGGCGCTGAGCTACGCATTGACGGGCAACGAAGCCTACGCCCGCAAGGCCATTGTGATGATGGACGCTCTGGCGACCTTACAACCCAGCACCCGCGGTCCGCGCGACTTTGACTATGACGAAGATCAGACCAAAGACAAAGGCCGTTTCCATCTGCTGACCAGCATTGTCCATCGCGCCCAGGCACCCATGGCGCGAAACATCGATCTGGTGGGTAATCACCCTATGATGCAAACGGACTCGCCCACCAACCCGGGAACCAAGATCGGCGAGAACATACGACTGGGCCTGTTCGAGGACTATCTCTGGAATAACTTCGATGTGCGCGAAGGACGCCTTTCCACGCTGCACAACCACGAGGCCGACAGCGTGCGCGGGATGATAGCAACGGGGCTCCTGTTCGGCAACGCGGATTACATCCGCTGGGGCATCGCATCGTTGGACGCCTTGCTTGAGAACACCGTGGACCGCGACGGAATGTATTACGAAACCTCCATGGGCTACACGATTTTCACGCGCAGCGTTTTCCTGGATATGGCTGAAATGCTGGCCAACTATCGTCCGGAAAAATATGCGGGATATCCGGGAGATTTCCCCCCGGCCCGCAACTTCATGGACCATCCAAAGCTGCAGAAGCTGATCGTGGATAACACCGACATGAACTTCACGGGGCGCCGCGTCAGTCTTGGCAACAGCCATGGCGACAATGCCATAATTACCAAACCCGCAGCCAGCTTCAACATCACACAATTTCTGGAAATTGCGCGCCTCGGTTTTTATACGACCGACAAGGCCCTGAAAAAGCGCACCGACGCCATGCTGCAGGCAGGTGCTGACCCCGCGCCACCCAAAGCTCCCGTGGCACCGTGGTGGTGGCTGATGAAAAATCCCAACCCAATTCCGAAGAAAACCGGTAATCCGGACGAATTCAACATGTTCGGGGATGGCCGCTTCTTCAGCACGAAGGGCATGGCCGGGTTCCAATTTGGCGACTGGCCCGACAAGCGCGGAATCATTGTGCGCGGAGGACCGAATCTTCCCCACGCTCAAGACGATAATCTGGGCCTGAACCTGTTTGATCTCGGGCGCGAGCTTTGCGCGGAGCTGGGTTACGGAACATTCGACACGCCGCTCCACAAGGGCTGGAGCACCCGCGCCGTGGCCCATTGCATCGTGACAGTGGACGGCGACGCGGCCATGGACGGCTACTTCAAAAAGACGCCGGGATCGAACTGGCGGAGCTTTTTGAACGGCGATGTCGTCAAGTATATGGACGCGGACGGACGGTTGCAGTTCGACCCGGAGAAGCTCCCCGTGGAGAAATTCCGTCGCCGCATCGTGACCGTGGTCGTCGACGAGGCCAACAGTTACTACATTGACCTGTTCGATGTGAAAGGTGGTTCGTTCCGTGACTACAGCTTCCATGCTCCGTGGAATGACAAGCTACTCACGGCCGCCCTCACAATGGAGGGAATCGACCCGAAGCCAGTGAAGGGCGCGTGGACAGCCGCGGGCCTCAGCCCCGAATTCCGCGATGCCTCGTGGAACGCCCCCGGACGAAGCTGGGGCGAGCGCGTGGGCAACGCCGAGACCATCACTCCGGTCGACCCGCCCGATGACGCTGGTGGCTACGGATGGATGCCTCCGGGCCGCGGATACGGTTTCCTTTACAACCTGCGCGGGGCTAAAACCGCCAAACCGTGGAGCGCCACCTGGGCTCTGGAGGGCAGCGACGACGCCCACCTTCGTGTGGGCTTCTTCCCCACGAACGAGATGGGGGCTTATGCCGCGAACGCTCCCGACCTGTTGGGTGCGCACCTCTATAACTTCATTCTCGCCCGAGACGAAGGCAGCAGTGAATCGCGCTTCCTCACGGTCATCGAGCCTTATCGCAAGCAACGAACCGTTCGCCGAATCGAAGTATTACGCAACGACAAACGCGGGCCTGTGGCGTTGAAGATCGAACTCACCAATGGTGCCACAGATCTTCTACTTCTGGGTGAAAATGCCGGGACAGAAGAAGTGCTCAAGGTCAGCAACAAAAAGAGCGTTTCGGCTGCGGCTGAAATGGCGTTCGTTCGGTTCGATTCCAACGGAGACCCGGTGCATGCTTCCATGATGCGCGGTCGCAAACTTGCGGTGGATGGCGTGGAGCTTTTGAAGACTCCCGCCACTCCCTCCACAAACGTGGCTTCGGTTGATCTGGCCAAGGGAACTTTCAAAACGGGAAAGGTTGATCTCCCCGGGAAAGTCTCAAAGCCCGACGCGACTGACGGAGAGTTAGCCGGTAGCCCCGGTTGGCTTCTGGAGAAGACTCACATCCAAGGTGGCATCGCAAAAACGTTCTGTCCCGAAGTGGTGCTATCGGGCGAGGGCTACCCTGTGGATGTGACCATGGAAATCGATGGATCGGAGAGCGGTGGCAACATCACGCTATCCAAAGATGGAACGATCACCGTGGACGCCAAGAGCGTGGCCCTGCAGCAGTTCCGCGTGGATACCGTGAGCGACGATGGCCTTACCAGCCTGACCATCCCCCTGCCGCTGGCCTACGTACATTCCAAGAGCACCCACGCGCTGGACGGACACCATATAGCCGACAGCGAAGGCAAGCTGGTGGGACGCATCACGGCCACCCCTCACATTCTGGCCATCCGCACCACGCCCGAAACACTGTTGGAAAAAGACAAACTGTATTGGGTGATGGATTTCGTGGAAGGACATCGCGTCGATTTCCCCCTCGCCGCAACGTGGGATCTCTTCGGCCAGGCGGGCAACGACGGCCCCTGACACTGTCCGACAATTACAAAACTGGGAGATGCACGGTTGAACGCCGCGCATCGCCCTTTTTTTATATCATCGCGATGTTTTTCCGCGGACGGTTTTTTTCGCAGGAGCGCTTTTTTTCTTCGGCGCCGTGGGCTTTGCAGCGGGTTTCTTTTTGTCCACCGGCGCCTTCTTGACCGGCGCCTTCTTGGTGGGAGTAGTTGCCTTGGGCTTGGTCGCAGGTTTCTTCGTGCCCTTCTCGGTGGCCTTCTTCTTTGCTGCGCTTTTCGCCGCCGGTTTCGTCGCGGACTTTTTGCGCGTCTTGGCGGGTTGGAGACTGAGCAGCAGGACCTGATCGATGTGGTCGACCGCGTGGAATTTGATCTTCTTTCGAATCTCAGGCGGTAACTGTTCGAGGTCGGCCTCATTACGCTTGGGCAGGATGATCTCCTGAATTCCCGCGCGCGCCGCGCCCAGAACCTTCTCCTTCAATCCACCGATGGGCAGCACATTCCCCTTCAAACTTATCTCGCCGGTCAGGGCCAGATAGTCTTTCACGGGGCGCCCGGTGAGCAGCGAAGCCAGCGCCACACACAACGTGATGCCGGCAGACGGCCCGTCTTTCGGAATGGCTCCCGCCGGGATGTGAATGTGGATGTCATTCTTCACAAACGCCTCATCGGGAATGTGCAGGCGATTCGCCACACCCCGCAGGTACGTCATGGCAGCGTGCGCACTTTCGCGCATCACGTCGCCGAGTTGACCGGTCAGGATGAACCGCCCCACACCGCGCGTACGGCTGCATTCAATGAACAGAATTTCGCCGCCAACGGGGGTCCATGCAAGGCCGATGGCCACACCGGGTATGCCCATCCGCTGAGCCACCTCGGAATGATAGGTCTCAGGTCCGAGCAACGTTTCCACCAACTTGGGCGTAATGCGCGTGACACCTTTGTTGGCCTTGCCCGCAGCCACCTTATACGCAACCTTTCGGCAAACGGCCCCGATGGCACGCTCAAGATTGCGCAGTCCGGCCTCGCGCGTGTAGCCCTCGATGATTTTAAGCAGCGCAGAGTCCGCGAACGAAATGTGTCGGCGTTCGATGCCGTTGGCTTTCATCTGGCGTGGCACGAGGTACTTCTTCGCGATCATCAGCTTTTCCTGCGCCGTATAACCCGACAGGGTGATAACCTCCATGCGGTCGCGCAGCGGGCCGGGGATCGTCTCCAGCATATTCGCAGTGGTGATGAAAAGCACACGCGACAGGTCGAAGGGAAGGTCGAGATAATTATCCGTGAAGGTGTTGTTTTGCTCGGGGTCCAGAACTTCCAGCAGAGCCGCCGCCGGATCGCCGCGATAATCGCTCGCCAGCTTGTCTATCTCGTCGAGCATCATCACCGGGTTGTTGGCGCCCACGTGTTTCAGTCCCTTGATGATCCGCCCCGGCATGGCCCCGATGTACGTGCGGCGGTGCCCGCGAATCTCCGCCTCATCGCGCATTCCGCCAAGGGACAGACGATAAAACTCACGATTCACCGCGCGCGCGATGCTCTTGCCCAGACTCGTTTTTCCCACACCCGGAGGGCCCGCAAGGCAGAGAATAGGCCCCTTCATGTCATCCTTCAACTTCAGAACGCTGAGGTACTCGAGGATCCGCTGTTTCACCTTTTCCAGATCGTAATGATCCTCGTTCAGGATTTTTTCCGCTTCCTGGATGTCGAGGGAATCCTTCGAACTTTCCAGCCATGGCAGGTCCAGCAGCCAGTCCACATAGGTGCGCGAGACGGTGTATTCTGCGCTTGAAGGTTGCATGCCGAAAAGCCGTTTGATCTCGCGCATGGCGACTTCATACACGTTATCCGGAAGCTCTTTTTCCGCCAGACGCTTGCGCAAATCTTCCAACTGTTGCGTGCCGCTGCCATCGTCGTCGCCAAGCTCGGAGCGGATGGCTTTCATCTGCTCGCGCAGGTAATACTCCCGCTGGTTCTTGTCGATCTCAGTTTTCACGCGGGTCTGTATCTGGTTGCCCAGTTCCATCACCTCGATTTCCCGCGTCAGGAAAATGAGAAGCTGACGAAGTCGGTCGCTCACATTTGTTTCGTCGAGAATCATGAGCTGCTCCCGCACCTTGAGGCTCATGTTCGACGTTACGAGATCAGCCAGACGACCGGCCTCTTCGATGTTATTCGCGGCCGTCACCAGATCCTCCGGCAGATGCGAGAGTTCCGCGGCCCGGGCGATGAGGTTCAACACGGTTTTATGGAGCGCTGTCGCTTCGGGGTCCTCCTCCACCACGTCTTCGAGGGCTTTCACGCGGGCCTTTAAGTACGGTGTTGTGGATTCGGCCTCGATGCTGATTCGCTTCAACCCGTGCACGAGAAGGCGCACCGTGCCGTCGGGCATCTTGATCATCTTCAGAATTTTTGCGGCGACACCCACGCTGTGAAGCTGTTCGAAAGTATCCGAATTGTCGAATTCGGGAGAACGCGTGACGATGCCCACCATGCGATCGCCACCCAGCGTTTCATCCACCAGCTTTTTGCTTTTCTCCTCTGCCACCACGATGGGGGCGATGATGGAGGGAAACAAAACGAATGAATCAATGGGCAGAATGGGCAGGATTTCGGGCAGCGGAGTTTCAGATGAATCGTGGATGATATTGTCGGTCATGTCGCTCATGTAGGCTCCCTTGTGCTGAGAGTGGCGTGGTGCGGAACGGGAAGAAAAAGACAGACTTACTACTGGATCTCGATGCAGAATTTCAGAATGCGCGTGTCTTTCGGCACGGTGATTCGCAAGAAGCCGTTCAACAGAACAGCCGTGACGTTGGCTATTTTCATCCCTGAGGGAAGGCGGAAAATCCGTTCGAATTGTCCGTAATGGATTTCCATCAGGTGGAAGTTTTCGGGCTTGAGAGCATGCTCGTCGTGACGCACTCCGCGAATGACGAGATAGTTGTCGTTAACACGAACCTGCACGTCCTCCTCGGCCACGCCCGCCAGTTCCATTTTGATGAGGATGGCATCGCTCAGTTCCACCACATCGGTGGGTGGCGACCAGATCCGTTCGGCGGCGCAGTAGTGCGGTTTTTGAAAACCGAACAAATCATCCAGAAGCCGCCGGGCATCCGACGAAGGAAAATCGTCGTTTGCCGCGCAATCGTTTAATTTGCAGACCGTCACCATCATGCTCTTGCACCTCGCAGCTTTTGCTTTGCATGCGTCGGGGCAACAACGCACCCAATTTGAGCCCCGACCTTTCAGACGGGATACTCGGTTACGCTACAACTTTTAGACGAACCCATTACACAACGTCAACGGGGACGTAACAAACCACGGTGGCCGGGAGGGTTTACGATCCCCCAGGCACGCCCGAATATTTTATCATACGGCACCATGGTGGATTCGATATAACCAATTAAGACGCCCTCGGAAAGCGAAGTCGACGACCGATTCTGAAGCAGCGAGGCCATGAGGTCTTCAGGTATCTGAATGACCGGAGCAAACACGTGATCACTCGGAACTTCATAGCGCAGAGCAGGCAATTGCCCGGCATCTATTGGTAAAATTCCGGCGGGCATGGGAGCACCATTGCGCAGAATCTGCCCGTCGCGCATCTCGATTACGTCGCCCCCCAAACCGCAAACCCGTTGGAAATAATCCTGGGGATTCACGACGATGGCATCTCCGGTGCCTCCGCCCGTTTCTATCCTGAAAGCCGCCGGATCGAAATGAATGATCTCTCCCAACGTCGGCCGCGCGAACCAATAGGCGATATTGTTCACCAGCACCATATCTCCCTGCTCAATGAGAGGGGCGGAGGAGGATTTGATGATGCGAACGAAACTGAAAATCCGCTGCGTATCGCTTCTCCAAACACCCGCCAGCAGGAGGGTGAGGATAACCGCTGCAGAGACCCATAGCCAGCGGGCTCGCCGCAATGCACCCGGTGTCGACTCATGGATAACTTTGACCACAGCCACCCATCCCAACACTGCGGCGAAGAGCAGGGCCGGTAGCAAAAACTGAAGCGCCGTAATCACGATGCCCGCCAGAAAAAGCCCCGCGAACCACAGCGCCACGGCGTTGCGCAAGGGCCAGAAGCCACCGTTGATGCGGTTGGAGGTTGTGACGGCATCACTCCAAATATAGATCAGGGCCAACAGCAACATGATCAGGACGGCATTGGAAAATGGCTCATATATCGTAAACCAGGCGACTGCGGCAAGCACCCACCAGGACCCGGCCAGCAGCACTGCCTTGCCCCACTGATGATTGTAAATCTGCCCCGCCCCCGGGAAGAAGGCGAACATTCCGGCCATCCACGGATAGCGATGGGGCAGGCCCTGGGGCAGTTCCCACCAATGTCTCAGGGGATTTCGCTCAACGAACCGTTCGCGCAGGGCTCCCCACCAGATGCCCAACGAGCTTTCCTGATTTTTTTTCGCGGCTCGCTTTGCCGCAGCAAGCGCGATCTCGTCATCGTGCAACAGCGACTGGCATTTGAGGCAGCGCAGGTTCGCATCAATGTTGCGGAATCCGCAGGTTGGGCACGTTCTCATGGGCTCTCATCCATCGCCGTTCGTGAACGGGAGTCAAGAAGCGCCCTTAAGAATTCTCACCCTCCAGAGAGGTTTCTTCCTCGGAGGCCAATTCCGCTGGTTTCTCCCAATCGGGAGAATCGACGCGATTGAACGCAGTTATCGGCCCGATCATCTCTTCGAGAAATTGCCGGTAATCATTCAGGCGCTGTTCCGTGGCACCATGAATGGTGACGAAGACCTCGCCCTTTTTGGTGATGCGAACCTCAATGTCTTCCTGTCTCACGGTGCTGCTCCGGGGTCGCTCGATTGCAAATCGTTACAACCGGCTTCCCGCAACAATCAAGTCAGGGTGAGACTCAGGGCGTGGTAACCGGAGCAAATGGAGGCGTTGCCGCAGCAGGCGGCACAGCTTCTTCGGCCGGTGCAGCGGGGGCTGCGGGTGTGGCGACCACTTCAGCAGGGGCGGCGACAGGAGCGGGTTCGCTCGTGACGACGGGTGTCGCCTCAGCAGGCACGGCCACGGGGACCGCTTCACCTGGAATAGTTGCCACCGGCGTAACAGCCGCTGGCACCTGACCCGGTTGTAGTTCATCCGCACCCGGCAGAGCCTCGGCAGCCGCTGCAGCCTCTTGCAGAAAAACGTCCTGCATCGACTTCGTATGGCGCGCACCCCAGAAGGTGATAAGAATCGTCAACACCATGAACAATATCGCCACGTTGCGGGTCCAGCGGCGCAGCGCATTCGACGCACCACCGAAACCAAAAGTCTCGCCCAAGGCCGATGAACCCATCATGCCAGACAGTCCGCCGCCTTTTCCCTCCTGACTCAAAATAACGAGAATCATGAAGAGACATACGAGGAAGTAGACGATCAACACGATGTAAAAAAGAATTTGCTCAAGCATTCGATCATGCAGCCTTTCAGGTTTAGCCAAGTTGCCCGGCGGCGTATTGTGCAGCGTCAGCGGCGCAGATGCCCCGCCTCAATACATCCCGACCATAGAAAAATTGACCACTCAGCTATCGAGTCAACCTTCGATTGGCCGATTGTGGGAATAATCGTGCTTAAAGATGTTGTAGAAGGCAACCCTTTACAGATTAAAAAGAGGGCTTTGACGCGGGTATTTGCGACCCATTCAAACCCGGCGTCCTGATTTAAGCTAACCAACGAAAGGTTCAACATGACACAGAACACCCCCATTACCGTGGCCCACGGCGACGGCATCGGCCCCGAGATTATGGAAGCAACGCTCCACATTCTCAAAGAAGCCGGAGCAAGAATCGACACCGAGGTCATCGAGATTGGCGAAAAAGTTTATCTCCGGGGGAATGCCACGGGAATGGAACCCGGGGCTTTTGACAGCCTCCGCCGCACAAAAGTTTTTCTGAAAGCCCCCATTACCACACCCCAGGGTGGCGGCTATAAAAGTCTCAACGTCACCACGCGGAAAACCTTTGGCCTGTTTGCCAACGTGCGCCCCTGCGTCTCCTATCATCCCTTCGTGGAGACCAAGCATCCGAAGATGGACGTCGTCATCGTTCGCGAAAATGAAGAAGATTTGTACGCGGGCATCGAGCACCGCCAGACACAGCAAGTCGTCCAAACCCTCAAGCTCATGAGCCGCCCCGGTTGCGAGCGCATTTCTCGCTATGCCTTCGAGTACGCCAAGGCCAATGGCCGCAAAAAGGTCACCTGCTTCACCAAAGACAACATCATGAAAATGACCGACGGCATGTTTCATGAAGTCTTCGAGGAAGTCGCCAAAGAATACAGCGACATCGTGAACGAGCACTGGATCGTGGACATCGGCGCGGCTAAGCTGGCCGATTCTCCGGAAAATTTCGACGTCGTTGTGATGCCGAACTTGTATGGCGACATCCTGAGCGACGTGGCCGCACAGATCGCCGGCTCGGTTGGTCTGGCCGGGTCCGCCAATATCGGCGAAACCGTCGCCATGTTCGAGGCGATCCATGGCTCGGCCCCGCGTCGCGCGGGCCAGAACCTCGCCAACCCCAGCGGTCTTCTGCTGGGCGGCGTCATGATGCTGGTTCACATCGGTCAGGCCGACGTGGCCGAGCGCGTCCACAACGCGTGGCTGCGCACCCTCGAAGATGGCGTGCACACCTACGACGTGGCAAGCGAGGGCGTGACCAAGCAGAAGGTCGGCACGAAGGAATTCGCGCAGGCCGTGGTCGATCGCCTCGGCAAGCTGCCCGAGACGCTCAAACCGATTTCCTATGCAACTTCCAAGGCCTTCGATGTTCCAAAGGCCAGCCCCATGGTTCATCAGAAGAAGGTCCTCGTGGGCGTTGACGTCTTCCTGGAATGGCAAAGCCAGGTGCCGGAAGAGGTGGGCGATCCGGTCAGCAAGCTGGGCGGTGACGATTTCGAATTGAAGGTGATCAGCAACCGCGGACAGAGGATTTATCCCGGCGCCGCACCGGAAACGACCTGCACCGACCACTGGCGCTGTCGCTTCATGGGCCGCCAGGGCATGACAATCACCGGCAAGAAAATAGCCGAACTGCTGGGGCGCGTGGCCGATGCCGGGTACGATTGCATCAAAACGGAAAACCTGTACACGTTTGACGGAAAAGACGGTTTCAGCGGGGTCCACGGGGCCTGAGCCCTCTCACATAAAAACATGATTCGGGCCGTCGGGATTACTCTTTCCCGGCGGTCCGTTTTGTTTTGGATGACTGAGATTTGGCGTAATAATCACACAAAGCCGCCACGGGGCAGATGTCGCACTTGGGCTTGCGCGCGTCGCAAATGCGCCGCCCGTGAAAAATTATGCGGTGGCTGAAGAGCGTCCATTCCTCGGGCGGCAGCAGACGCATGAGGTCCTGTTCGATCTTTTCAGGCGTATCATTTTTGGTTAACCCCAACCTCTTTGTGACCCGCTGCATGTGCGTGTCGATAGTCAGCCCCGGGACTCCGAAGCAGTTACCCAGCACCACGTTGGCGGTCTTACGGCCAACGCCCGGCAACGCAGTCAATTCCTCCATGGTGCGGGGAACCTCCCCCCCGTGGTTCTCCACCAAAACAACCGCCATCCCTTTTAGGTTACTTGCCTTGTTGCGAAAGAAACCGGTTGTACGCACCAGTTCCTCCAATTCATCAAGCTCGGCTGCAGCCATTTCGGTTGCGTTGGAGAATCGCGCAAAGAGCGCGGGCGCAACCAGATTCACCCGCTCATCCGTGCATTGGGCGCTCAGAATGGTGGCGGCCAACAGTTCGAAGGGCGTGCGGTGATGCAACGCACAATGCGCATCCGGATGCGCCAGGGAGAGCACGCGATTGATCTCACAGGCTCGCTCGATAAGCTTGGGAGAGGCGCGCCTGGTTGGTTTTTTGGCTGCCACAACGTCTCCTTATTCTGTGATGAAAAGCTCAACCCATCGAAAAATGGTTGCGTGCAGGGTTCAAACCGTTTTTCTCCCTGCTGACAGACCTATGATGGATCAACAAGAAATAGTCGCCTGGTTGCAACTGCGCCTTCTGCCGGAAATGTCGCGCGTGCGTTTTTATGCGCTCATCGATCACTTCCAAACCCCCGAGTTTGTGCTCGGTGCGGGCGCCGCTGAAATTGCGGCTTTGCGTGGCTTCGATAAAGTTCTCGCCCGCAAGGTGCTCGAAGCCCCCAAGACCGTGGAAGTGGAGAGCGAACTGGAGTTGATGGAAAAGCATGGAGCCCGGCTGCTCACCCTTGAATGCGATGAGTATCCCGACAACCTCCGCGTGCTATCCTTTCCTCCCCCTGTGCTCTACGTCCGGGGTGCCATCCAGCAGCAGGACCGTTTCTCGGTGGCCATCGTCGGTTCGCGAAATGCCACCACCTATGGCCGGGCCGCCGCCCAACAGTTCGCCACCCGGCTTGCATCCGTGGGACTCACGATTATCAGCGGTTTCGCCCGGGGCATCGATGCTGCCGCCCATCAGGCCGCGCTGGCCATGCAAGGGCGCACCATTGCGGTACTCGGCTGCGGCCTGGCCGTGAATTACCCGACAGAGAATTTCGCCCTCGGAAACCAGATCGCTGAATCGGGCGCGCTCGTCAGCGAGTACCCCATGCAGACCTCGCCCGACCGTTTCAACTTTCCCGAACGCAACCATCTCATTGCGGCCATGAGCCTCGGCACACTGGTCGTGGAGGCTGCGGAAAAGTCTGGCGCGCTCATCACCGCCAACGATGCTCTGGAAGAAGGACGTTTCGTCTTTGCGCTGCCGGGCGACATCACGCGCCAGAACAGTCGGGGCAGCAACGCACTCATTCAAGCCGGAGCCCGACTCGTGCAGTCGCCCGACGAGATCGTGCTGGAGATGCGCGACCAGTTGCGCGAGGGACTTCGCGAAGACAAGGAAAGTTCCGAAGACCTCGACCGGGAGAACACAGCGAGCAACGTCCGGTCCATCGGTGCCGGTGCAAACATCGTCGCATCCCTCTCCGCCGAAGAGCAGGAAATCGTGGATATGATCCGCCACGAGCCGCAATATTTCGACGTCCTTGCGTCGCGGGTCGATCCCGCCAAGATACCTGTGCAACGCCTATCGGCCATCCTGCTGGCGTTGGAACTGAAACAGGTCATCCGCCAGCAGCCCGGGCGCCTCTACGTGATTGCCTCAATCTGACCCGGGGATAGAATCAAAAAAAGCGCGCCGACCAAATGGCCGACGCGCCTTTCAAGTTTCTACCTTCCCACCATTACATCGGCGGTGCCGGTGTCACCGGTTCGGTCGGCATGGAATCCGACGGAGTGGTTGAGTCGGGCGCGCTCTGCGGCGCACCTGGCTCACCTCCCATGTTCTGAAGCAGGTCCATCAACATCGATTCGCGTGCCTTGGGATCCGCGGGCATTGATTTGGCCGTTTCCTCGACGAAGGCGAGGAACGATTCGCCCATTTCCTTGGGCACGATCACTTCCAGCTTCACGCCTTCTTCATCGGTTTCGGCTTTCAGATTCTTAACGAAATCGGGCATCTGAGCCGCGTTTGGTTGCGACAACAACTGCTGCAGGCCCATGTTGATCAAACTGGCCAGATCATTCGCGTCCGCCGTTTCGCTCATGCCCATCTGAACAACCATCTGGGGTTGCTCGGCCCAGTCAGCGGTCACGGTCAGGCGCTCCACTTTTTTTGCAGCTTCCGCACCTTTGGGATTTATCATCGCAAGCAAGCCCAACTGCGGAGCCACTTGTTGCATCAAGCTACCGGTGTTGAAAGTGGCCACCAAAACGTGAGACCCAGCCTTGCCGGTAGTTTTTCCGAACAACGCCGAGTTCACCGCAGCGGGGTTCTTTCGCTTGGCTGTGGCGGCCATTTTGCGGAAGTCGGCCTCGCTGCCAGCCGCCACCACGGCGTCCTCACCCACCTTCACCAGATAGGCTGTCTGGTCACCCTGCTTCATGGTCACCGCTGCCTCGCCATCCACGGTCGCATCCACCGCACCTTGTTTCTTTGCCTCGGCGATAACCTTGTCGGCCATACCAGCCTTGCCGGTCAGCACGCCATACATGCTGGGTTGCGAACCAGGCGCTGCATCAAACGCCACATATACTTTATCCGCGTCGGTTGAAGTGTTGGCTTCCGGAGAAATCTTCTCCAACACTTTCATGAACCGCGCGGCACCGGCCTGCTCCTTGGCGGTCTTCCCGTTCAACATCAGATAGCCCTGCGCTTCGGGCAGATAATCCAAAGGTGCCGGTTTCGAGCAACCGGTCATCACCAGTGCCAGGCCTGCCGCAGCACCCATCAAAAAATTGCGTGTCATCATCTTGTCCTTTTATCCTTTTGAGAAAGCGATTTGCTGCCTCTCTCTGTATGACCCTGTCTTGAGGAAATCAATGCCTGAATCCAGATGTTTGGAACAGGAGGAGGGGCATCCCCGACTCCCACCGCCGGACGCCAACTGGACAAGCGTTTTCCTTTGCCTCCCCCGCTGAACTACGCCTCTACCTTGAAGTCATAAACCAGCACCCTGTAGAACTTAACATCGAACCCATTGATATCTGAAACCATTGATATAAACGTCACTAACGACGCCGTTTCATACATTCTCGGTGAATCGCGCGCCAAATACACCGACGATGATAGAAGCATGATCACGCGTGCGTATGAATTCGCCCGTCTTCATCACACCGGCCAGGTCCGTGCTTCGGGCGATCCTTATCTGCTCCATCTGGTTGAAACGGCTCACATCCTCGTGAGCCTGCGCATGGATGCCCTCACCATCGCCGCCGGACTTCTCCACGATACCATCGAGGATTGCAGCGTTACCCACGCCCAGTTGGCCGAGGAATTCGGTACGCCTCTGGCCGACCTCGTTGAGGGTGTCACCAAGATATCATCGCTCCACTTCGGTTCGCGCCGCGAGCAACATGTGGAAAGTCTGCGCAAGATGATCCTCGCCATGGCCAGCGACATCCGCGTCATTATCATCAAACTCGCCGACCGCCTCCACAACCTCCACACGCTGCGTTTCCTCTCGGTCGAACGGCAGAAAAAAATTGCCCGCGATACCATGGAAATTTACGCCCCCCTCGCCAACCGCCTGGGCATGACGCGCATCAAGGGCGAACTCGAAGATCTCTCCATGTTCTATCTCTATCCGGGCCCCTACCGCGAGATTGCCAACCGGGTGGCCATGCGACGCACCGAGCGCGAGCAAATTGTGCAAACCGCCATCGAGACGCTCCGCCACGAACTGCTCCGACACAATGTCGAGGCAGAAATCGTCGGGCGCCCCAAGCATCTCTGGTCGATCTATTCCAAGATGGAAAAGCAAAATCTTCCCTTCGAAGAAATCTTCGACCTCATGGCCATCCGCGTCATCTGCCGCGACGTGGCCCAATGCTACGACATCCTCGGCGTGGTCCACAGCATGTGGAAACCCATCCAGGGGCGCTTCAAGGATTACATCGCCCTGCCCAAGGAAAACGGCTACCAGAGCCTGCACACCACCGTGATGGGGCCCGACGGCGAGCGTCTTGAAATTCAGGTGCGTTCCGCCGAGATGCACAAGTTTGCGGAGGAGGGCATCGCCGCCCACTGGAAATACAAAGAGGGGCACAAGGGCAAACACGACCTCGAAGAAAAACTGCAATGGCTGCGCCGCCTCACCGACTGGTTGAAGGATGTGCGTCCGGGCGAATTTATGGACGCCCTTCAACAGGACGTTTTTGCCGACACCGTATTTTGCTTCACCCCCCGCGGCGACGTGATCGAGCTTCCGTCCGGCTCGACCCCTCTCGACTTCGCTTATTACATCCACTCGAATGTGGGCGAGACGTGCGTGGGCGCGAAGGTGAACAAGAAAATTGTGAGCCTGCGTGCCACCCTTCAAAATGGCGATGCGGTGGAAATCATCACCTCTAAGACCGGGCACCCCAGTGCCGACTGGCTCGACATTGTTCGCACCTCCCGGGCGCGCACCAAAATTCGCCACTGGGTGAAAACCCGCCATTTCGACGAGAACGTCGAGCGGGGCCGCGATCTGATGGCCAAGGCTCTTCGCGCGCGATCTCTCCCCCTTGAGTGGGATGATATTAACGCGCGGCTCGCTCCCCTCATCAAGGCCTTCAAAGCCACCAGCGTCGAAGATCTCTACGCAGAGATAGGTTTTGGCGGCGTCATGCCCATGAGCGTCGTTCAACGCGCTTATCCCGAGAGCGATCCCGCACCCAAGATTCAGCCGAAAAAGGGCAGCCGGAAAAAACCAGCATCTCAGGGTGTTGTCGTGGAAGGCATCACCAACGCCATGTTACGATATGCGATGTGTTGCTCGCCCGTACCCGGCGACCCCATCGTGGGCTTTGTCACCATCGGGCGCGGCGTGACCATTCACCACCGCGACTGCCCCAACCTTCATCACTCTGCATCTCACAAAGATGGTGAAGCCAAAATGCTGGAAGCCCAATGGGATGTACAGCATCTCCCCCTGCGCCGCGTGGCACTGCGCATCGACTGTTTCGATCGCGCCGGCCTGCTCGCGGACATCACATCGATTTTTACCCAGATGAACATCTTCATTCTTGAAAGCAAAACGAAGAGCAAGGGAGACGCCGCAACTCTCAAATTCCTCATCGAGGTAAAAAGCGTCGAACAACTGAACGCTCTTTTCGCCCAACTGAGAACGGTTAAAGGTGTCAATAATCTCGGGAGAAGCTCGCGCAGCGACGTGGCTTAACGTTCGAAATATGGACAAATGACTGTGTGAATCATCAACACAACTCATCTCACTTTTCTGAAACAAGAATATCGAAAGCCTTTCGATGTCCCAACCATCTATCATTCCGTGAACTTATAATTGAATGGTTGCCTTGGCTCGATTTTCGCACACAACTTTGTATAGATATGAACGCAAAAACCCCCATATTCTCGGTCAGTATTCCGATATTAACTATGGTGTTATTGGCAATGCTCACGCCGAAAAAGGCACAGTGCGAATCAGAGACTCTGGCCGCCCAAATCCGACGAACCACTACGACACTGACCCCTTCGATTCTCAACGCTTCCACTGACATCGAATTTTCAAACGTCGGAAAACCTGGCACGCCTTCCTCCGGAAATAGCTATGAACGGTTAGACACCCCCACCAAGCTCAATGGTTATATCCGAATGCTGACCCGAAACATAGCCAGGGATATCGACTCTGGTCGCACATCCGAGGTCCTCAGTCAGGCGAATTCCATTCTTCGGGCCGCTGACGACCTTGCCCCCCGGAACATGGAATATCCGGTATCCTGCAAGTTTATCGTTCCGTCCCTCTGCCAGAGTTATACGGAGGCAGTGCGCTTGCTGCAAGATGGGGCGCGTAGCAAAGATCGCGCGAAAATGCGGTTGGGTCTCGAAAAACTGGAACAGGCCAACCGAAGTAATTCCTGGCGTGTCATTCAAGACGCCCACGGCAATGTTTCCAGCCAAGCCAATCCACGATGATTCCCGCGAACAGGCCATTGAAACGGCCTCAGTAACCCGTGTTTGGCCTTGAATAAAGTCACCCCCGTGGGGTTTGACCGTACTTGGCGGCTTGTGGTTTCTTTCTCGTATCTTCGGGTTTCTCCGCAGCCGCTTTCGGGGCGCTTGTGTCACCCCCCATTCTAAAACGTAACTGAGATTACAAAGAGGTTTCTTTAATGCCCACGATTAACCAGTTGGTCCGCAAGGGACGCAAGCCCATCAAGAGCAAGACCGACTCTCCCGCTCTTCAGAACTGCCCCTTCAAGCGCGGCGTCTGCACGCGCGTATACACCACAACGCCCAAGAAGCCTAACTCGGCCCTGCGCAAGGTGGCCCGTGTGCGCCTGACGAACCATCTGGAAGTTTCTGCATACATCCCCGGCGAAGGTCACAACCTTCAGGAGCACTCCATCGTGATGATCCGTGGTGGACGCGTGAAGGATCTTCCCGGTATCCGCTACCACATCGTGCGCGGCGTGCTCGACACCCAGGGCGTTGCCAACCGCAAGAAGAGCCGTTCCAAATACGGCACCAAGCGCCCGAAGTAATCACGCTTCGTTAAACACAAATTTCCCCGGCAACCCCGGATGACCGCCGGCCTGAACACTTTTGTTCTGGCCGGCTTTCTTTATCTCTCAGGTAATTTAGCAATGCTTCTCGCAACCCGTTCACATTGGCAATTGTTCGTGCTTGCCATGACCCTGATCAACTGGCTTTCTCATACCTAATAACCATGCTGTGTCCATACTGCCAAACCGAAAACCGCGATGATCGCGAAACCTGTTACCATTGCGAGAAGAGCATTTCGATGCTCCGTGTCATCGTCAACAAGGCCCGTCACCACTACAACATGGCATTGGAACATGCCGAGCGTGGCAGGATTGACCAGGCCATTGGCGAAATGCAGAATTGCATCGACCTCGATCGCTCCTTTTCTCCCGCCCATGTGGTGTTGGGAACATTGCTTGCCAAAAAAGGCGAGTTTGAAAACGCGCGCAAGTCATGGCAAAACGCGCTCGCGCTTCAACCTGATTTAGAAAAAGCCCACGGCTACATAGGTCGTGCAGATCAAGTGGAGAAGTCACTCCCCCTCCTGCGGGCGTTTCAGATCGTTCTCATTGTTGCCGTGGCCATCATCGTCGTGCTGGCGGGAATGTTCATCTATCTCGAACGGCCCGACCCCGCCTACGAGGGAGTTCGCCTGGCGGAGACCGCCTACGCCGAAAAGCAGTATGGCAAAACGATGTCGATTCTTAACGAAATCATCCGCGTTGGGGAAGGCGACAAAACCACTCTCGCCAATGCGGCGTTGCTGAAAGCCACGCTTGAGAGTGAAATGCGCCAGCAGATCGATTTCATCCAACAGTTAAAATTCTCGGAGGATTTTCCCGAGGCACTGAAGATGCTTGCCGACTTGAGAGAGAATCAACCAGACGAGGCCACAAGCGCGGCGGCGGCCGTCATTCGCAACGACATTCAGTTTTTCTATCAGCAGCAAATTGAAGCGAAATATCAGCAATACCTGAACCAAACCATCACCTACGCCGAGGCCATTGAAACTCTGGAAGAGTTTGTGAACAACAACCCCGACCTTCCCGGACGCAACGAGTTCCAAAGCTACATCGCCCGAGTTCGCAGCAAGGAAGCCGAGCGTCAACTGAACGACGCACAGGACCGTTTCATGGGCGACCACGACGTGCAGACCGCCATCTCGGAACTGCAACGGGTGAGCGCGGAATTCCCCGGGGTGGACATTCTGCCGGAGAAACGGATCCAGATCATCGACTCCGTGTTGAGCTGGATGTTCGATCATTTTCAGGAACTCATCGACTCGAACAATTTCGCCGCGGCACGTGGACATCTGACCGAAATCAACTCGCTGGCCCGCGACTTCAGCGACATCGTGCCGCTTCAAGGCCCGGTGGATGCGGCCATTAATCTGCTCGATGACATGGAACGCTCCGCCCGTCTTGAGGTGGCGGAGAATCTTGCATCGGACGGGGACCCGGAAGTCGCCCAGGAAGCCCTGCTGCTGCTTGCGGTGGATGACACGCTCACCACCGCTGAGATGCTCGTGATCGACGGGATGATTGAACGCCTTGCTCGGCGGACAAATGTTGCCCTTATCGACAAGTTGAAGACACTGGAGGAGAGCCACTTCGATCTTTCGCTGAGCGACGACGATGCTTCGGCTACTCTGGATCAATTTGAACAATGGAGCGCCGCGCTGTCGGAAACAGACACTGCGACCTCCGCAAGCGCACTTCCGCTGGTGCTCGCCACGGCGGCGGCTGTGCACCTCAACCAGAACGATTTGGCGACAAGTCTCTCCGAGCGTTTGAAGAAAATTCCTGACAGCAAATCCTATCAGGAAACCGCCACGAAACTTTTGAAGAAACTCAAGAAGCCTGAGACAAAATCTGAGGAATCTCAAAAAGTGGATAGCGACAAAACACGAAGTGCTATAGTTGAAAAGGCCGAACCGACTGCCACCACCCGCTCCACACGAAGGCGACGATGATAAACCGAAGTAAATCAAAAGGCACCGCTCGCATTTTGGCTGTGGCGGCATCCTGCGCGGCAGTGGCAACCCTCTCGCAGGCCGCAAACAAGCTCACGGGACCGCCCTTCGCAGTTGACCATCAATCGGTCTATGCATCTCAAGCATCCTTCAACGGTGAGACCTCCGGCACTCAATGGGTAGCCGAGCAAGCCGGGTTGACGCTGGCTCCGTCCCACAACGAGGGAACATATATCTCACCGGTTGAGAAAGCCCCCTTCCGTTTCACCGAACTTCTGCCATCCTGGAACGTCGACCTCGACGAGAAGACTCAGGGTTACCGCCTTGAGGTCCGAGTTCGCGATGAGGCCGGCAAGAACTGGTCGCCCTGGTTTTATTTCGGTAGCGCCGGAACCCTGCTCGAAACAAGTCACACCTCTGTGCAAAAAGATGAAGCCTGGGGCGAAGTGGACGTGGACTACCTGATGCTAAAACAACCGGCAACCGCCCACCAGGCGCGCTTCACTCTGACCGCCGACTCAACCTCCACGGCACCGCCCCCGGCCTTGCAACGCTACTACATTACGGTCTCCAATGTGGAAGGTGACGAGCAACTCCACCGGCGCATGCAGGCGAAGAAACCGGCGTTGAAACCCGACGATGGTATAACGACCCTCTCCATTCCTTATCGGTCTCAGAAGTGGGTTAATGATCGTCGTCTGGCCGGACAAATCTGCTGCCCCACCTCCATTGCCATGATTCTCGAAAGCCATGGGATCGACATCGGCACCTCTGAGTCTTCTGCCAACTCTTACGACGTTGAAAATCAAATTTACGGCAACTGGCCCCGGGCTGCCCAATCGGTTGTGCGCTGGGGCTTGGCAAGCCGGGTGCAGCGATTCCGCGACACCAGCGATGTGCGCCGCATTCTCGCCACGGGCAATCCCCTCATGGCCAGCATCCGGGCAAAAAAGGGGGAGTTCACAAGCATCCCTGATCGAGCGACCGCCGGACACCTCATCCTCATTCGCGGCGTAACCCCCGCCATGGAATATGTTGTAAACGATCCCTCCCACGCAGGACCCCAAGGCGAAGAAGTTGTTTACAGTGAGCAGGAAATGAAGAATGTTTGGTTCGACAAAGGCGGAGTGGGTATCGTAATTTGGGACCCGGCTAAAATGAAAAGAACCGAGCGAGACGGAAAATGAACATGATAAAGAAGTGCCGCACGTGGGCTTGGACAGCGTGCCTGGCAGCAGGACTCGCGCTGAGTGGATGTACCACCGGAGTTGTCTGGACGGGAGGTATGACGACCGTCAATAATACTGCGCCCGATTATGCGGTGGCCACAGCCAAAGCATCTTACAAACCTGTCAACCAACCCGGCACCCAGCGCCGCGCCGCGCAGAACGAAGCCGAGCAACTCGCGCGTCGCCAGCTTAGTGCTCTGGCTGGTGCCATGGAAGTCGCTCCCGGCATGACCGTGAACGATGTAATCGCCCGCGACTCCAAGGTGCGTTCCGAGTTTTTAAATTACGTGCGTACCGCCGAGGTGATCGACTGGAAGGTCGACCCCGCATGCGCCGAAGTGCAGGTGTGGGTGCGTCTCGATCTCAACCGTGTGCGTCTGTTGGTCTCCTGCAACAGGTGAGGGTGACGACTCTGCCACCTTATGACTGACGCTTCGCTTTCCCCCGACCAACAAACCGCTGATGTGGTTGTGCATATTTCCGATCTCCACTTCGGGCGTGGTTTTCAGCATGCTCCGGCTGCGCGACTGACTTCGCTCATCAATGAGTTGAAACCCGACGCGGTGGTTGTATCGGGCGATCTCACCATGCGCGCCAGAGCGGCGCAATTCGCCGACGCCGCCCGATACCTCTCGGCCCTTAACGCCCCCAAGGTCATCATTCCGGGCAACCACGACGTCCCACTTTTCGATGTCATAACGCGCACCCTCCGGCCCCAGAGAAACTATCACCGCTACATGGACGAGCTAAGCACAAACCCACTCACGCTGCGCCACACCGGAATCTTTGGCCTGAACACTGTAACCCGATGGATGCACGAAAAGGGTCGGCTACGTAGCAGAGAAGTGGACGCCGCCCTTGCGTGGATGGCCGCGTTGCCGACCTCCCACTGGCGCCTGCTCGTAACCCATCAGCAGTTTTTCAACCTGCCCGAAAGCGCCCGCCCGGGATCGCTTTTACTGGCCCGACGCCACCTCGCGAATTTCTCCCGGGGCGGCGCCCACGCGGTTCTCCACGGCCACATTCACCACGCCCACGCTGTACAGGCGGTGGAGTTCATACACGATTTACCACGCCCGGTTGCCATGGTGGCAGCGGGCACCGCAACGTGCGGACGCATGCGCGGTTCCCCCGAACGCCGCGTGAACAGCTTCAACATTCTTCACCTCTCCCCCATCGAAATGCGGGTAACGCGCATGGATTGGAACCGGGAGACGAACGATTTTGAAACCGGATCCCTGACCCAATTCCCGCGCACCACGTTCGATGTGGCGACACCGGCGATGGATTCCTGACGAGCAAATTCCCATGGCTATCTTAACTTATCACCATATCGGACCCTGCCCCCCCGGGCAGGAAGATCACAAAGGCTTGTGGGTCGAAGAAGGCCTGTTCGCGGCCCAGTTGCGCGCGCTGAAAAGTTGGGGCTACACCTGCATGACTCTGCACGATGTGGCCGCGTCCTTCTCGGGCCGATGGCGCCTGCCGCGGAAGTGGGTCTGCATAACCTTCGACGACGGCTGGCGCGATAATTACGAACGAGCCCTGCCCCAGCTTGCGCGCCATGGCATGTTCGCGACCTTCTTCATGGTAACCAGCCGCATCCGCGCCAACCACCCGACCGGCAACTGGGACGATTACCTGTCGCTCCCAGAGCTGCATGAAATGGCAAACGCCGGGATGGAAATCGGTAGCCACACGCACACACATCCGCACCTGACCCGGCTCGACGAGAGCGCCTTGAAAAGCGAGATTGTTGGTTCGCGGGAAATCCTCGCGGATGTGCTGGGCCACCCACCGGAATGGTTCTGTTACCCGTATGGCAACTTCTCTCAACGGGTGGCAAAGGTGGTTCGCGAGGCGGGCTACGGCGGCGCAACCAGCACGATCCGCGACAACCGCGTGCGCCCGAACCAGCGCTACTGGATGCCCCGCGTGATGATCATGCAGGACACGCAACCGCGCCGCCTGCGCTACATGCTGTCGGGCACCTACCACCTTGTTCATGCCTGGAAAAATCGCAGCCGCTGGGAAGGGGCTAAATAACAATGCGCATTCTTCACACTAATTTTCTGCGGGGATGGGGCGGTCAATCGAACCGCGTGCTGATTGAGGCCAAAGGGGTGGCCGAGTTGGGGCACGATGTTTTCATCTCGGCCCCGCCCGGCAGTGAGCTGGCCAGGCGATCTCGTGACGCAGGGCTGCCGGTGGTTGAAAACGTAACCTATGCCGGCGGTGCTCGACCCGCCGTGCTGACCGACATGCGCGAAATGCGCAAGCTGCTGGCGGAGTTGAAACCGGATATCGTCCATCTGCACGGGGGACGCGACTCCTGGGTGATGGCCGGCGCGCTGACGTTTCGCAAGGAACCGGCACCCCGCATCATTCGCACGAAACACAATATCTTCCCCATCGCGGATCACGCCTTCAATCGCTGGCAATATGGGAAGTTCTTCGAGCGCCTTGTGGTCGTTTCCCACGCCGTGAGGTTGCAGTGTGAGGAGAAGCCTTACATCGCCCCCCAGAAGATTGATGTCATCTCCAGCGCCTTGGACATCGAGCGCATCGACTCGGCCTCAACCGCACGCCGGGAGATGCGCGAGGAATTGGGCTTCACACCGGATGATGTGGTCGTGGCCATGACCGGCCGGCTTCGCCCGGAGAAGGGGCACGATATTCTGATCGCCGCCGCTCCGGGATTGATCGCGGAGCATCCCCGCGTGAAGCTGCTGCTCATCGGGTCGGGCTCCCTCAAGGGTGACTTTCAACAGCAGATTAATGAGGCTGGCTTGGCTGGACGCGTCGTGATGACCGGGTTCCGCGATGATGTTCCACGAGTCCTCACCGCTGCGGACCTGTACGTACAGCCGTCGCGGTCCGACGGTTTGGGAACCGCCCTGATGGAAGCATGCGCCACCCGCCTGCCGATCGTTGCCAGTCGCGTGGGGGGCATCCCGGAAATCATCGCCCATGAGGAAACCGGGCTGCTCTGCGAGACCGAATCGCCCGAGTCTCTGCGGGAATGCATGATCCGGCTGCTGGCCAACCCCGACATAGCCCGTCAATACGCCACAGCGGCACGGGAGCACGTGTTGGATGTGTTCTCGGTGGAAACACTCGTGCGCAAGACCGTCTCCCTGTATGAGCGCATTCTGACCCAACCACGGCGTTCGTGAGAACCCTCCGAATTACGGAACCAAGCAATTAGGCGAACACACAGGTTCGCCCCTACTAATGCCTTCCCGCCCCGGCATCCTTGTTTTGGTGGGGCGGGCTATGTCCATTTAGTCCATAACGTCCATAGTGTCCATTTCGTCCACCAGTCATCCTGCTTCCCCCCAAAAATCAAAAACCCGGCAGGAGAAAAGCCTCTCTCCTGCCGGGTTTGGTATTATGCTTTTAAAGCCTGAATGCTATTCGTAGTAGCCCCAGGTTGTTTCAGCGGCGGTCGGCCCGGTGACACCTGCCGGCTGGACGCTGAAAATGTAGTTTCCGCCGCCACCCGATTCACCAGTGGGGTTCTGCACCTGAACCGCGCGCGGGCCAAGGTTGGCGTCCGGTGCGATCTGAATGCGCGTGGTGAACTCCGAGTTGTCGGGTGACACGATGGGCGGATTCAGCACCGAGATGCCCTGTCCGAACGTCACCGTCGGGGTGCCGTAGAAGTTGGCTCCCTGCACCTTCACGATAACCGTCTGCCCCTGCGATCCGGCCGGAGGCTGGATGCTTGCGACAGCGGGCTTGCTAAGTGAGGCCATGGTGGCAAAACGGTTGTGCTGGAAGTTGTCGCCAATGCGATTGTTCTGCAGCACGTAGTTGGCCCAACCCATGGTGGGGGGAGGTGTAGAGCGACCAACCTGACCTATGACCATGTCGAGATCGCCGTCACCGTCGATATCGCCAAGCTTAACCGTACGGGCGTATCCGGGAGTGGAACCTGCTCCCTGCTGAAGCTTAAGGGTTGGCAACTCACTTCCGGTTACGTCCAGCAAGGTTTGATTAAAGGGATTCTGGGCGAACATTTGAACAGGAATCTTCGCCTGGAATGCCCCCTCGGGAC
This sequence comes from candidate division BRC1 bacterium HGW-BRC1-1, assembly GCA_002842095.1. Lineage (GTDB taxonomy): Bacteria > Sumerlaeota > Sumerlaeia > Sumerlaeales > Sumerlaeaceae > HGW-BRC1-1. Next base: position 329,201 of record PHCB01000007.1, on the reverse strand, counting down.
TTGTGCTGTGAGTGTCCACAGCCACAACCAGATCCAGGAGACCATCATTATCGATGTCACCCAAATCGCCGTTGTAGGCCGGGAAGGGCTGATTGACGCCGAAAGGTAACTTCGCAGCGGTCACATCGGTATAACCGCCCGATCCGTTCGGCGTGAAAATGACAATCGGAGCCGCGACATCAGAGCAGATAAAGATCAGATCTTTAACCGTGCTGCTAAACATGTTCCCTGCCAACACACTCTCACCCCGCAAGGTACGTGTGGCGAGGGGCCAGATAGAGGGATCGGTTACATCAGAGAAGAAACCAGAACCATTGTTTAGCAACAGACGTGAGTACTGATAGAATCCACCCACGGGTGTGAGCGAGGGACGGTTGACAACAATCAGATCCAAGTCGCCGTCCCCGTCCACATCCACCAGTTCCATATCCGTGGAGTCATCAGCCCGGTAAGGCAGTCGATACGATTCCTCGGTGAAGAAACCAGTTCCATCGTTCATAAGTGCAATGTTCTGGGCACCGATGTTCTGCAAGCCGGCGGCTATGACGATGTCAGGGTCACCGTCACCATCAATGTCACCAACTGCGCATTGACGCTGGACAGTCATATCCGGTGCAAGAGTCGGCAAGCGCGACGGCTCATACTCCAAAGCACCGTCGGGGATTGTGTCGATGTCATTGTAACGATAGCTATTCGCCGAGGGATCGTCGGTGTCCTTATTCACATAAAGCCGTGGCTGTTGACCGTTGGCGGTAAAGAACATGTCCACAGCACCGTCTCCCGTGAGGTCCACGAATTTAACATCGTAGGCCGCAAAGGGTGAGTCCCCGCCAAGCGGTCCATAAAGGTTCCCTGGCGTTGTTGCCAGAGACGGGAAGGCGTGGTTAGAACCGCTGGGCGTGAAGAGGTGCTGGCCAAGCTGCGGACGGTTTTTAACCACCCGACGCTCACCATTAACCTCGACCTTCGAATACATATTGTTTTTGTAGGGGATCTGAAAATCGCCACCCTGAGTATTGATACCACCGTTGGCGAAGATCAGATCGAGGTCTCCGTCATCGTCGATGTCCGCCAAGTCACAACTAACGGTGATATTGGAGAAGTACGATGGTGTGAACAGGGGTGATGCACCGATGCCCCAGGTTGGCGACAGCGACTCCCAGGAGACGTCAGAGAACAGAGGAAGGTGGGGTGCTCCCGTCGGGTTGTTCCATGGGAAAAGAGGTGCCTGACTTCCCGCGGGTATGGGTTTAATGGTATTGTTCTCATAGAGATCCGAATCGGTCTCTGCCGTTACCGCCATGAGGTCCTTATCGCCATCTCGGTCATAGTCTCCAACATCCATGGCCTGAGTTGGCTTCTGCGTTTCATTGCTGATGAAAGCGGGATTTGTAGGATCGTCAAAGTTGTAAGTCTGAACCGTCATCAAATCCGTGTTGAGATAGAGTGTCTTATAACCGAATTCCTCGCCAACTGCGAAGATGTCAGCACTGTTGCTGCGAGTATCGGCCCCGGAAATGAAATCCGGGAGGCCGTCTTTGTTCGCATCAAGAGCCACAGCACTACGGGTTCTGCCATAGCGTGGATAGTTAAAGACAGTATTACGATTCTCGGTGCCGGCAGGAATGCGGTTTTCCAAAACGTCCGGGCCGAAGTAATCGCTACCAGCGGTATAACCACCCAGAGGGATGGCATTGCGAACGGCACCAGAAACCTGACCAGTACTGTTACTGCCATAATTATTAACCGTGGCACCGGATGCATTGAACGAAAGCATTTCATTGATGCCGGTGAAGTCGAGATCGAAGACCAGTCCAAAGAGAGACTGATCGTTTCCGACGTTTTTAATATCACTATCATTCGGCCGTGGTGTACCCGAGTAATCGTACGGTAATCCATCGGGCGTGCCCATCATGACGATCTGGTCATTGTTCAAAAGATAGGCAATATACCAATCCAACGGGGCCCCCGGAGATCTTCCGCCGACCCAGAAGTTGCCCTCTGTGCCGTAGTTCATACAGCCGAAGACGCCATTGGCAACGCCATCTCGTGCAAGGGGACCTTTGCTTGGATCGGGCAGGTTCTGTAGGATGAGATCATCACCATCCCATGGTCCGAAGGGATTCACTTCCGCCAAAGAAGCGGTTCTTCCGGCTCGTTTGTTGAAGACGAAGATAGAAGGTGCATTGCTATAGCCCCAGGTTGAGATCTGAACTGCAACAGTATCACTGAAATCCATCGCGTCCTGAGAAGTTGTAGGTGTGTATTCCGAATACTCCGGCCTGAGAGCAGGCAGGCGATCACGTTTTTCGCTCGCCCCACCAAAGATGGAATCCATACCAAGTGTTTCGTCGAGGAACAGCACAGGACCTACGAAACGCTGCGCACCAATGGTGGTGCGGGAGACAAGATCGTCGCCGTAGCTGGTGTTGGCAGGCTCCACGAGATGGTTGATGAGAACACGTTCACTCATGGCCAAGACCACGGAAGAGTTTATAGTGTCACTCTGGATAAGCAATCCGTTCTGGAAACCATCTCCAAAGCCCTGCGTTCTCATTCCCAAACCGAGAACAAGAGAAGTATCCGTATCGATTGCGAAGGTGTCCTGATTCGCCACGACGACATCAATGTCGCCGTCGCAGTCGAGGTCACCAACATCCGAATGCTGGCTACGGTCGAAGGGAGTGGGGAATCCTCCCACATAACTAACGTCGAATGGTGAATAGGCGCCGATGTTCAGGACGCCCGGATCCCATTCCAATGTCGCATCGACGAAGAAGCCAAGACCATCTGCCGTCATTTCGTTGCGATAGAAACGGTTCTGCCACCCCATCAACAATGGAAAATCGAGCGTACCGATGTTGGAGACGTACATATCCAGATCGCCGTCGAGGTCGAAGTCGGCCAGTTTTACGTCAATTGACAGGTCAAAATCAGACGGGTGGCGGTCATCGCCGGTACCTGGAATGCCGTCCTCGCCGAAGGTTTTATCCACGAACTTCCGCCACACGCGTCCCGTCACGGGATCGGGGTCGCCGGGAACGTTAATATAAACTCGGTTCACCGATGCATCAGGAGAACCACCGGAAACGGCGCCGTTGGCGACAACCAGATCGGGCCATCCGTCATTGTTCAGGTCACCAAAAGTAACACCGAAAGATTGGAAGGTTTGGTTCGGCAGGATCGGCTGGTCGGTCGGACGCGCAGGCGCGCCGGGGGAAACGTCGGTATAGAAATTGTCAGTGTCGCAGACATCGCCAACTCCATCACCGTCGGTATCTTCCTGACCAGGGTTCGCAACCAGCGGGCAGTTGTCATAGATGTCGGGGATTCCATCGTTGTCAGTGTCAACCAGAGGGCTTGTTCCCGGGGTACCCGTGGTGCCACCATCGGTGTCGCTGGTTCCCGGATCAAGGGGAGTGGTTCCGATAATGCCGGTGTTGGTCAGGAAATCGATACCGAAAACCGTGGTATTCGAAGTAACCGCAACGGGCAGGTACCACTCAGGGTTGTCATATCCAGCGGTTCCGGGACCGTAGATCCAATCGCCGGAGAAAGGAATGAGGCCATCGGCAAATTCATTGCCAAGTTCGTAACTGATAACCGTGGAAAATGTCGTTTCCTCGCCGGGAGCCAGTGAGCGCGGGTTGAAAACCAAGGCATAGGCCGGATCGGTCAGACTGTTGCCACGCGGGACATAATCAAAATACTGCCGCCCGCCGCCCTGAATGTAGCTGCGTATACGGTTATAGTCGGCAAGATAAACGGTGTCGGGCTTCTGCCCGTCGGCATCCAACTGGGCGACGCCCCGGATTCGGGTGCTGTCGATGCTGACATCATCATATGCCCAAACCATGCGCGACGGTACATCTCCGCCGGAAAGCTTGGTCTCGCGATTAAACCGACTGCCGTCCGACATATAAAATGCCGTGGCGATGTTGGTGTTGAGGGTGTTCTTGACAAGATAACGGTAACCGACATCGAGGGTCTGATTTGTGGGCGAAACGTTTTTCACCCAAACGGACACTCGGAAGTCGGAACCCGTTGTCGAACCATCACGGAACTTGCCCAGTTCCATCGTTTGTGTGCTCAGAACGTCTCCGTCGAAGATATACGAACCTTGCGCGATGTCCTTAACTTCATTTTCTGTAGTCGGACTTTGCGGGTTAACGGGCAAAATATCCTGCGCGCTGAAATTAGGGATGTCCTTTATCACGCCATTTCGGACGATGCGCATGGTCCCGAAGGACTGGACGGGAACCTCGGCCTGATCATCGACAAGGGGCCACGGCCGCTGCTCATTGATGGCCAGAGAAAATTGCCCCAGCTTGTTATAGAGGAAGCGAAGGAAGCGGTTTTGGACCGCGAAATCCCCGTTGATAAGCGAATCAGTTCCGCGCCCCCGACCCGGCAGGGCGAATGTGGTGGGCTGACCACCATAAAATTCCGGAACCACATAGGAGTCGTAAAATCCGCCAAACGCCTGGACAGCAGCATCACCGGACGCACCCCGATCACCTTCATTGAGCGGCTCAATATAGAGCGCGTAATCGTTGGGAGGGAGCCAGACTCCCTCTTCAACCTTCAGAGGCTCGCTGGAATAGGGTAATCCGGGAATGAAGTAACGGTTGTCCACGGAAGTCGGAGACAGCAATCCCGTAGGTGCGCGGAAAGTCGGGCTGGCGTACACGGTCGCAAAGCGCCGTATGTTGCGCGTGAAAGAGGTCGTCTGATCCAGGCCTTGAACATCGTCCGGGCCAGGTAAAAGAGTTTCGTAGGGGCGCCCGATGAAGACGGGAACCAGTTCGAGTTCGGTCGGGATGGGGAATTCATCCGCGACATTATCGAACGCCGCACCGTTGAAGATGCGTCCCGTAATTGCAGCTCTCCCCAGGTTGCTGAGAAATGGTGCGTAGAGCATGTTGATGGACAGCTTGTCATCAAACGCGAGATACCGGAAATTGTAAGGGTCGGTAAGATCATTTTGTCCACGACCCGTCATGGTCGGTTCGCTCAGTGGAACGTGTGAAAGGCCAATGGAGTGACCCAGCTCGTGCAGAACGATGCCTTCAATGTCAAATCCACCAATAACATTTGCCCGTTCGGTGGGGGTCAAATCATCAGGGTCTTCTGGCGGCAGGATGTATGCGGCGAGGGACTGATTCATCACGATGTCAGAATCGAGGATTGTGCCGGCCTTGTACTTGCGGAGGGGCAAAGCGAGATCTGCGGAGTTATCCAGATTAAGATCGATTCCGACTTCGCTCAAATTGTAATTGACCACAAAATCCGGCAGGTTGTTCAGATCGGTCAGATCAACGTCCTGTGTCAGATAGAACATCGTCGTCAGACCGAGGATCAAACCGCCCTCTGCCGTAGGACCAGGAATGATAACGTTGGGGTCCTGGAACGTGACCAGGTTGATCCGGTCGAGTTCGACCGTATCCGGTCCAAAGGGCTTGAGAGGATTGTAGGGTGCGAAATCAGACCAGACCACATTGCCCGCAAACTCAAATTCCGCTCCGGCGTCATTCCACCTTTGCACGACACGGTCTAAAGAGTTTTTGATGGCGTTGTCTGAAATATTCAGGGGGTTGTTCACCGGGGTAAGCACCGCCCCAATCAGGAAGTCGCGATAGAGGTAAATCTGCACCGTGGAGTCCAACCCCAGGTCGCGTTTCAGCGGCGCAGCATAAAACTCATCATCCAAAGGATTGGTGGGATCATTCAGATCCGGCGCAAAGATTCGGAAGCTGTTGGCCGCTTGAAGCGGGAAGGCGGTCAGCATCATCGAGGCGGCAAATGCGGCGACAACGACACCGCGACCGATTGGACCAAGCCATTTCGAAACGTTCATTCTATCAACTTCCTGTCAGTTTGCGAATTGACGAATCTGAGCTTTAAACTCGTCGAGGTTTTGAACTACGATGCCGCCGCTGGAATCCACGGCGCCCTTCACTTGGTTGGAGGATTTCGCCATGGCTTTGGGAGCCGTGGCCTTTACCTTGGCCAAAGCGTCCCGGCCTTCGGGAGATGTGTAGACGCCGCCGGATAGCGGCACCACCTGCCCGTCAACCATCTTCATGTCGCCCGTTGCCACACTGCGCAGAACCTTGCGATACGCGCTGTCCTGGTGGACGAAGCCGAAATCGGCCATGCGAACCCGGGCCACTTTTCTCTGACCCGTTTTCTCATCTTTGTAGATGGTAAATTTACCGGAATCCAAAGCCACCACACGCGGGCCCTTGCCCTGCTGCGATTGCGGCGAGCGACGCTTGGATGCAGTCGCGGAGATGGTTTCGGGTTTTTCGTCGAGGAACAAAATCACTTCCTCGCCCTTGGTAAGTTGCGGCATTCCCTGAACAGCCATGGCGATGGGGGGTGTGGTTAACTCTCCACCGGGCACGGTTATTGAGATAAGGCCGCCCGCGGCGCGCTTGCCCTTGAGGGCTTCGCTCACCTGAACTTCGTACGTGGTTTCAATGGATCGACTTCCCACCACGGCCGTTTTCGTGTTGACGCACGAGCCCACCACGATGGAGTCGGCGGTCTTCGTAAGGTCCTGCAAAGTTGGTTCGCCACCCGCACGGCTGTCTGCGAAAGCACTAAGGGGGAGAAGGGCAACGGCTGCCAGCGCATAAAAGATCGAACTGCTTTTCAAGCTGGGCATCCTTTCACCTGTGGATTTCTAACTGGGTTATATATCATTTTTAGAACTGCGGGACGCAATTTCTGCGTCGATCGATGCGGATATCTATCGGGGTCGCAATTGGAGATATCAAACAGAAACGTGAGGTGCTCGACCTTCAATAAATGCTCCATAAAACGTCACGCTCGGTCATATCACCCTGCGAGCGATAAAGATTGCCAATGGAAACCGACCCATTGGTCGAGTCGTAAAAAATTCGTCCTGTAAGCATTGTGGCAGGCGTCTCGGTGGGATACCCGCCCGGATTACCGGATATGCTGACAACGCCCATGCGCTGATCGGGGCCCACGGATACAAGCATCCAGCCCTTGCCGCGGCCACGCTGCATCTTGCCGTTGGGCACCGCCACCCAGGCGTCGGTCTGCTCCGGATCCCAATAATCGATCACGTCCAACAACGTGTTAACCGGAGTATTGAGGGCCTTGGCCGGGGTGTTAAACACGTCCACCGGCAGCGATGTGAGATAGGCTACCGGCGTGGTTATGGTGTGCAAGCCGACCCGTGCATCGGGCTGACTGGGAGCGAAAACCTTTTCCAGGAAGGGTGGATACATCTGCCGCGAGGGCGGGTTTACATCCACCCAACGGTCGCGCCGGATGGGATATTTGGTGTTGTCCACCGCGTAGGATTCCAGCGCCGTTGCCATGGTACGCATATCTGTCCGCACCCGGGAAACCTTCGAGCGTATCTGCGCTTCAAGGAAGTTGGGCACAGCAATGGCCGCGAGGATGGCGATAATCGCCACCACAATAAGAAGCTCAATGAGCGTGAATGCGCGTTTCAAAGAAGCCATGGTCACCTGTAATCTGCAAATAGCACACCGCAATATTTCCCCCCGGAATCCTGATGATCAGACAAGGGCGGAGTGCTCGCACAAATTGTGTGTTTCTTTATGGGACAACTCCCCCACTGGGGGCAAGCAAAATATATCCCGAACTTCAGGGAACTAAATAGTTCGTGCCGGTGGCGGTTGGGAATTTGATTATCGGCTCCGGATAAATCGGAACATCGGGGCGTTTCGGGATGCTTCCCAACCACTGGCGGTTCATGTAAAGTTCATCGAGGTCCTTGCGAACGCAAAGAGCGAAGTCGTTATTACTGTTGGAAAAACCGCCATCGCCGGAGGCAACCCAGATTTCCCGGTAGGCAATATAGTGCCATAGCTTGCGCCATTCCAGAAGCGACTTATCCAGTTGAACAGCATTGGGCGTGCCCGCCTTGCGGGATTCCAATGTGGTGAAGAGCCGATAAAATTGAGCCATGGCACCGAAATCAAGCAGCGGTGGCTCCCACCATTCGCGCACCTTCAGCCGCCGGATCGTGTAGTTTTCCGTCAGATTGGGCACGAAAGAAGCCTCCCAATTGACCAGCACCACGGGGCGGCTGGTGGTTTCGGCATTGTCGGAAGCGCCGGGGAAGGCGTTGGGCCAGTCGCGCAAATACCAATACAGGGGCCATTCCGCCTCGCCTTTGACGAGCATGGGGAGCCGGCGGCCCGCGTTGGTTTTCGCGGCGATCTCCTCAATGATGCCCACCGCCACCTCCATATCAGGGGAGGTGTGGTTATACACGATTCGTTCGGCGGGGCTGGTGGGGTGGACAAACGCAACGAAGTTCACATTGCGTACCTGCCACAGGCAGACGAGCGCCACGGCCACGTAGAGCAGGCCGCGTCGCGGACGGCTTGTCCAGCCGCTCCACGCAGGGTTCAGCCATCGCCCGATATACAAACCAGCCAGCAGGCACAGGGGTCCGGTTACATGCACACTTAGCCATGGCACCTTCTCGCCGGCGTAGGAATAAGCGAAAAGCATGGTGACGGTCCAGAAGGTAAGGAACGACTCCACGAACCGGCGGCGAACGAAAAATGCGCCGGAGGCGTGGATCAACATCTGTACGTAAAACAAAGCCAGAAATATGTGGGCGGGACCAGACACATGGAATTTGGTGTCCATCCATGTCCAGTCGATCCCCTCTCCCCCGTTGCGACGCAGGGCGCCATCCACCAGAAGATAAACCAGCAACGCAACTGCCTGCGTGAGCGCCATGGTGAAGAAATGACCCAGCCGACGCGGGCCCGAGAAAAGCGAACAGACCCACCCGGCCAGCACAATCAGCAACGCGGGCAATTCGTAATTGAGCAATAGCGGCAGATAGTAATGAAACGGCCCCTTGATGCGGTGGAGCTTATGTTGATCCCACCAGTAATCCCAGGTGTTTTTGTAAATCTGCACGGGGGTCATGCGGCGGACGTTCCCCTCGAAATCGGGGGCACTGGTGTGGGTAAAGAACGTGGTGAAGAGCGTGGCGTACATGGCCACACTCACGGCCACGGCGGCCAGCAGGACCCAACGGTTCATCCACATCACATGGAGGAAGTAATGGAACACACCCATGCGCCCGCGGGGACGCCGCCAGTTGGTTGCCGCGACCCACACCACCGCCAGAACCGGCACGAACAGCAGCACCCCAAGCAGCGCCCGCGCCAGAGCGAGCGAGCCTTTCGATCCCTCGGGGAGTAGCTGCGCCAATCGCGCATCGATGGGGAGACTGAAGCTGAAAACTCGGACATAGAAATAAAGCAGAAGCGCACTTGCGCCCAGTGCCCACATGGTTACCGCTGCAAGGCGGAGAAACCAACCACGCGCCTCGCCGGCTGCGGTTCGTGGGGCGAAGAAAACCGCATCGCCGGGGAAGGCGGTGAGATCGTCAGCAGGCTTGCCAACGCCGGTCAGAAAGTCTGCCAGCACGGCCACCGCCAGAAATGCGAAGCAGGCAGCGAAAAAGAAAATGCTGCTCTCCATCATGGAAAAACCGAGGGCGGCGAGCATCACACCCCAGAAAGCCCAGCGTCGCCCGCCCGTTTCGAACAAGCGCAGCAGGCAATAGGCGCAGGCCATGGTGACGACCAGAAAGGGGACGTCGTTGCGCAGGAAACGCGTGTAGTAAACAATCGACGGCGACAGAGCCACGAGCACGATGGCTGCGAACATACCGGTGCGTCCGATATAGCGACGCCACATCCAGACCACGGGGAAAATCATGAGGCCGCCCACCAGTGCTGGCAGGCGCATGGTGAAGTTGTTGTCGCCGAACAGGAAAAAGAAAATGGCCGACAAGTATTGAAGAACCGGCCCGTGGAGGATGGGCTGGTAGTCGTATCCCCAACCACGGAAGAGATAATAGCCGTAATAGGCAAAAAGGCTTTCGTCGTGATGCAGCGGCTTTGCGCCCAGATAGGCGACCCGGAAAAGAATCCCCACGGCGAGCGCAAGAAGGGCTATTAACAGACCGGGACGGAGTCGCTTGCCCGCAGCCGGGATGGGCGGTGGCTGAAGCGGTGGCCCCAAAGTGAAAGGGGGACGTGCGGCCTCGAGGGTACTCGGCGCGCGGAAGAGATCTTTCAGAGGATCATGGTTATCCATACGGGCGGTCAGCAAAGGGGTGCCGGGATTAATACGCAACCGCAAAGCGGGAGCATCCAAATCAAGCTGATGTGGGAATGGCTTGACGCCATGCGGTGAATGATGGATCGAAAACTTTATTCGAAACGTTGCTTGGCGAAAAAAGGAAGAAGATGTCAGGCCCACCCGACCCCAAACATACTTCGCGCTCGCCGTCGGACGTGAACGTGCGTCCGCCCCTGCGTGCCCCCGAATCGCAGGAACGAATCGCCCGCATCCCCAAGGCGGTCATCAAACGGTTGTCGCTATACACGCGGGTGTTGCAAAACCTCGAATGGGGTAACGTGGAGAAGGTCAACTCTCAGGAACTTGCCGAACATTTGGGTCTGAACAGCGCCCAGGTGCGCAAGGACCTCGCCTACTTCGGTCAGTTCGGAGTGCCGGGCCTGGGTTATTACGTGTCCGATCTGCGGGCGAACCTGAAACATATCCTCGGCACAGACCGACCGGTTCGGGTGGTGCTTGTCGGCGCAGGAAATCTCGGTTCGGCTCTCATGGGTTATGGTGGCTTCGGTCGGCAGAACATGAAGTTCATCATGGCCTTCGACAGCGATCCGGTCAAGGTGGGCAGTGGCCATCTCGGCATTCCGATTCACCACGTTGATGATCTCGAGTCGCATCTCAAGGGCATGGGTGTCGACATTGCCGTGCTGACCCTACCGCTACAATTTGCGCAGCCCACCACCGATCGGCTTGTAAAAGCGGGCATTGCGGCCATTCTGAATTTCGCCCCCCAGAGGCTCATCGTGCCACCGGGGGTGAAAGTGCATTATGTTGACTTAGCGATTGAAATAGAGAGTCTGTCTTATTACCTCAAGTAACGCCATCAAACGCCATAACCCCGAAAGGGAACAAAAGATGAAAGCACGTCTCGCATCAAGCGCCTATACCAATGCAGTTCTCACCATTATTGCGATCGCCCTTGTGGCCCTCGCCATACCCAATCTTCGCATAGACGCAGCCAGCCCGGCTCAGGCTCAACCTTCCATGGGCTTCAACAATCAGGCTCAGGTTACGCCATCAACCAGTGTGCCCCAGAGCATGGACGTTGCCGTGGCGGCCGCCACAAATCAGGTGGCCAAGTCCAACGCGGACATCGCCTCGGCTATTCGCGAACTGGCGAAGTCCGTCGACAAGGTCGCATCAGTACTTCAGAGCCGCCCCCCGGTGGCCGGCTCAACTGCGTCCAGCACGGGCTCTCCTTCCAGTGGTAACGCAGCCGGCATTGAGATGAATGTCCGCTGACAAACCCGGCGGCGGGGCTTCGGCGTTTTATGATCCGGACCGCGTGGCCACACTACGAGGTTTGATTGCCGACGGCGGATTTTCCGCAGCCGAACGTGCTTTGGCATCCGCCGAGGAACTGGCCGCAGCGATTAATGCATTCGCCGCAGAAGCTGCGAAGCTTCGCGCCACGACCGGCGACGAAGCTGCCAGGCAATTTGCCCATGGCGAATGGAACGATCTGACCGCCACCCTGCAGGATCTCATTCCCCGCGTGGTGCGAGTTTACAACGACCTGTTGCGCGACGCCGACCAACGCGGAGCGCCCGGCGGATGATGATCCCCGGCGGCTCCCCCGCCGAGGATTAGGGGTTGACGCAGACCCCGCTCGCAGCCGAGTTACGCTCACGGTACCATTGACCCTATGAATTCAACGGACGGAAACTAACCACCACTATGATCATCGTTTTACGACCCGACGCCACCGACGACCAACTGCAACATCTGGTTGAGGTTATCCAACAGGCTGGTTTGCAGGCTCATGTGTCCGCCGGCACGGAGCGCACCATTGTGGGCGCCATCGGCGACGAGTCGAAGATCCGCTCTGTCCCCTTCACGGCCATCCCCGGCGTGGAATCCGCCGTTCCCATCCTGAAACCCTATAAGCTTGCGGGGCGCTCTCTGCACTCCGAGCGTGACCGCATTATGGTGGGAGACGTGGTTGTGGGAGGCGATGAAGTGGTGGTGGTTGGTGGCCCGTGCAGTGTGGAGCCGAACGACTCGCTGCTGCTCACAGCTCGCGCCATCAAAAAGGCCGGGGCTACCATCCTTCGCGGTGGGGCTTTCAAGCCACGCACCTCGCCCTACGACTTCCCCGGTCTCGGCGAAGAAGGTCTGGTGATGCTGGACGAAGCGCGTCAGGAAACGGGTCTGGCGATTGTGACCGAGGTAATGGACACGCGTGATGTGGAACTTGTCTATCGCTACGCCGATGCGTTTCAGATCGGTGCCCGCAACTCACAAAACTTCAATCTCCTGCGCGAAGTGGGCAAGTTCGACAAGCCCGTCTTCCTGAAACGCGGCATGAGCATGACCATCAAAGAGTTCCTCATGAGCGCCGAGTACATCATGGCCCAGGGCAACCCCAACGTGATCATGGTGGAGCGCGGCATCCGTACATTTGAAACGGCCACACGCAACACGCTGGACATCGCCGCCGTGGCCGTGCTGCAGCTGGAAACGCATCTGCCCGTTTTCGTGGATCCAAGCCATGCGGCGGGAGATTTCCGCTATGTGATCGCCCTGGCGCGTGCCTCGGTGGCCTGCGGCGCCGACGGCCTGATGGTGGAAGTGCACCCCAATCCTGAAAAGGCGATGAGCGACGGAGCACAGAGTTTGAAATTCGGGAAGTTTGAGCGACTGATGGGCGAAATCGCCCCGGTGGCCCAATCCGTGGGTCGCACAGTACGCCCGCCGATGAAAGAGAGCTGAGCGAAGCGCTGTGAACCAACTTTTCTTTCCGCAAATTACAATTGTCGGTCCCGGCCTGCTTGGCTCGTCTCTGGGTCTGGCCGCTCGCGAACGAGGTCTGTGTGAAAAAATCGTGGGAGTTGGACGAAACCAAACTTCCCTCGATGATGCATTGCGCGTGGAGGGTGTTGATACCACGACCACCGATCTTGAGGCCGGACTGGCAGAGGCCGATCTGGTGGTGCTCTGCATGCCGATCTGCACCATCGTGCAGATGCTGCCACAGATCATGGCGGCATGCAAGGCGGGTGCTCTGGTGACCGATGTGGGCAGCACGAAATGTAGCATCGTCAAAACCGGCCAGAAGTTTTCGAAACCCAATGGCGCTCAATTTGTGGGCTGCCATCCCATGGCGGGCAGCGAAAAATTCGGCGCACGATTTGCCCGCGCTGACTTGTACAACGAGACTACCTGCTATGTGACGAAAACCGACGCGACCGATCTTAAAGCTTTTGCACAGGTGAGCGCCCTGTGGCGGGCACTGGGAACGCGCCTGGTCGTCATGCGTCCGGACCGCCATGATGGTCTGGCGGCGATGGTGTCACACCTGCCGCACATGATTGCGGTGTCGATGATGAAGGCGATGGAGCTGTCCGGCGAAGACAAAAATCTTGTGCGCGGAATCATCGGCAACGGCTTTCGCGACATGACCCGCGTGGCGGCCGCCAACACGCACATGTGGGTCGATATCGGCTGCGACAATCAGGCCGCGGTGCGCGAAGCATTGTCACTTTTCAAGGAAGCACTGAACGATATCGTGGATGCCAAGGGCGAAATCTGCGAAGATAAACTGCGCGGTTTTCTGGAAGACGCAGCAGAGTATCGGGACTTCCTTGCCACAAGCTGACACACCCGCAGCGGTGCCCCCACCGGTTGAAACTCCGCTGCGGAAGGACCCGGAAACAATCCTCGGGGTGCAGCCCGCGCTCCTGGCCGGTTTCGTCGCCGTCAATCTACTTATCAAATTTCTCTTCATCAGGATCAACCTCGGCGAATACACCGACGGCATCCTACAGTTGCTCGTCCTCGAGATTAAAGCCGGTCTTTATCCGCCGCTTTACGGCATGCTCGCCTCGGCCATTTCGGTGCTGGGTGTGGACCTCGAACAAAGCGGACGCATTGTCAGCGTGATTGCCGGCGGACTGGGCGTCATCCCGGTGTGCATGATGGCGCGGCGACTGGGCGGAAAATCGTCCGTCATCTTTGCGGCGGTTTTCTACACGATCTCGCCCATGATCATGCGCTGGTCCGTGCGCGTGATGACCGATGCTCTCTTCTTTACGCTGTGCGCCACGGCACTATGGATGATGATGGAGGCCTGGGAGCGGGCGCGGATTGCCGGGGCGAAACGCAGAGCCGACCTGTGGCTTGCCGGCGCTGCGCTGGCCGGCGTGGCCGCCGCCCTCACACGCTATCAGGGCGCATTCCTCGCTGTGTTATGGCTTCTGCCCGCCGGTGCTTTCGTGAGATACCAGCGGAGACTTCCCCTCCGCGCTTTGGCGGTTTCGCTGCTGTGGATCGCGCTGCCCGCGTGGATGGCCTATCATGGCATGGTGCACTCGAAACAGTTTCAAAGTCGTTCCATGGGTGGAGTTTTCGACATTTTCCTCGATTACCTGAACGTCGCGGAAAGTTTCGTCTACATTGCGCCCTATTATTTCGGGTTGCCCGTCTTTCTTTTCGCTCTGCTTGGCATGGCACGCATGCGGCGAATCTTGCCTCACGCGCGGTCCTTCATCTGGTTGTGGAGCCTTTGGGCCGTTATCATGCTTGTGTTGCAGGCCATGTTTCAGTCGTTCCAATACCGCTACATGATGCCCGTGATGCCTGCCGTCCTGGTGCTGGCGGGAGTTGGCGCGGAGGAATTCGAGCGTCACATGATCGCTCGTGGACGCCGAAAGATTTACTCCCTGCTCATGCTCGGGTCGGTTATCTACCTCACCGTCTTCACCTGTGCGGTGATGATCTTCCAACGCGCGACTTTCGGTGACCAGCGCGAGGCAGCAAGCTTCATCCGCGAAGAGGTGCCCCCTTCGGTTCCCGTCTTCAGCAACGAACAATATGGTGCCTTCACAGACCTCGGCAGCGTAAAGCTCAGCTATTGGACCGGACGGCGAGTCTCGCTGATCGGCCCCTATCTCAGCGAAGACGGAACTTCACCGCCCGAGAAATTTCTGCCAACACCCTGCGTCGTGGTGTTGGGTGACGCCTATGGTGGCGACCCTTTCGTTGTGTTCCAAACGACACAGCTCAACCTCTATTACCACATGCGCACCATTGGTTCGTCCCACGTGACCACGTACCCTATCCTCGATGACGTGATGGCCAACCCAATGTTCAACCAAAACCCCATGGGATGGGTGCTGCGTTACAAGGCGCAGTTTTTCTCCACGCAAATTGTCATGGTGGACAGCCTTCGCACTCCGGCAGAGATGCGCGATCTTGCGAAACGCATGATGGTTTCCTCGCTTGCGGTGGATGCAGTTGACGCACAGACCTCGACCACGGCAATCGGCTCGCAGAGCACCACGAACACCCTCGCTGTCGACGGCTTATGAAACATCGGCGTCAACGCGAACCGAGGGGTCATGCCACCGAGGGCCTTGCAGATTCGCCCTCGAATGAATTGCGCGAACTTCCGATCCTCGCCCAATTCGCCACCGGCATCGTGGCGTTCATCGTTTATTTGAGCACCATGGCGCCCGCCCTTCATTTCGGCGACGGCACCGAACTGGCCACGGCGGCTCACATACTTGGGATCCCCCATCCAACCGGCTATCCGCTATACATGTTGCTGGCCCACGGGTGGTCGCTGCTGTTGCCCTTTGGCGACATCATCACCCGCACCACGCTGCTCAGCGCCGCCTGCATGGCTGCTGCGTCAGGCGTCAGCGCCGCGATATGTTTCCCCCTGCTGCGTGCAGTCGCTCCAGGGTTCAGCGCAAAAACCAGCGTGATTGCTTCTGTGGCCGCGGGCATGACCGGTGCATTCCTACTGTTCCACTGGCAGAACGCTGTCGTCACCGAGGTCTATGCGCTCCAATTTCTTCTCGCGGTCCTTTTCTTTCGACGCCTTCAGCAATACTTCGCAACGCACAATCCGCGCGCTCTCGTCATAGCGGCCTTCCTTTGCGGACTGGGGCTGGCCCATCACCGTCTGGGTTTCATGCTGCTACCCGCGCTGCTGATTGTCGCTGTGCATGCATGGAGAAATCTGGCGCGACCGCGGGTCATACGATATGGTGCCGCAGCGGCGTTGCTCCTCCTGTTGCCACTGTTCCTCTATCTTTACCTGCCATTACGAGCCGCCACGCGACCTGCCCTCAACTGGGGTAATCCTGTCACGCTCCATGCGTTCATGAACCACGTCCGTGGCACCGAATACACCACCTACCGTTTGCTCCAGGCCCGGCCCGGAGTTCCGTTCACTGCCGACACATATTCCCATTTCGTGGGCCGAATGACCGGCCAGGTCCTCAACGATGTGACGAATCAAATACTCCCCTGCCCCTCGGTTGTGGATTTCGATCCGATTCTGGAACGTCTCACCATCCGCCCGAAAGGCTTCGGGTGGGTCTTGTCCGGCCTGACTCTGCTGCTCATCGCGTGGGGCGGTGTTTTGTTTGTGAAGCGCTTCCCATGGCTTGGGGGCGCAATCATCGTTTCATCCGCTCTGAACATGTCATCTATTTATTTATATAATATCGCTGATATTTCTGATTATTATCTTGTTCCATTCTGGGTCGCATGGCTCTGTATTTTCCTATCCCTCGCAACGCTTCTCACCAAAAACCCCCTCCCCTCCCCGCTGCGTGTTGGCGCCATGGCCTATCTCTGGCTGATCCTCCCGCTGGTTCCGTTGGTATCCAACCGGCACACTGCCGACCGCAGCGGCGACCAGCGGGCCGAGGATTACGCACGGTTGCTGTTGCCTGAATCCCGCGACCAGTTGCCCGACAACTCCATCCTCATCACCAACGGCGATCAGGACATTTTCCTATCGTGGTACATGCAGATGGTGCGCAACCAACGCGCTGATGTTCTGGTGTTTGGCGCCAACTTCATGCACCGCCCCTGGTATCAGTCGTTCTTCACTGATGAGCAAATACGCAGCGCCGGCCTGAAGTTTTTCAGTGAAATCCCAACGGGCGTCGAGCGGTTCGCAGGCATGCTTGATGAAGCCATCATTGCCCCCAATATCGGCCGACGCCGCATTTTCACCAGCGCTTCCGATGGTGCTCTGCTGGGAACTCTGAACCGCAAATATCGCATCCATCCGTGGGCGCTTCTGCCCGAGGATTCCCTCGGCACAACGCAAACCATCTATGCCATCGATCTCAAGTCCACCGCCTCTGCATCCATCGACACCTCAACAACGTCACCGCCCAACATTGGCATTTGACGCATCGCAAAGAAGGCGCGACGCTCTTGCCCATCAATCACTGTCGGAGCATTTCGTGAGCGAGTTCTGGAAAGACAAAAAGGTTTTGGTTACAGGTGCCGCCGGTTTTATCGGCAGCCACCTCGTTGAGCGCCTCCTGTCCCTGGGTGCGGACGTGACCGCTTTCGTCCACTACAACGCAGCCGGCAGTCGCGGCATGCTCGACCGTTTGCCGATCCATGAACAAAGCCGCCTGCAGATCGTTCTGGGCGACTTGCGAGACGCCGAAAGTGCCGACGCCGCCGTGGCCGGACACGACATCGTCTTTCACCTCGCGGCCATCATCGCCATTCCCTATAGTTATCTTCGCCCGGCCCACGTGGCGCTTACCAACTTCACCACCACGCTCAACGTCCTCGAAGCCTGCCGCCGTCACAAACCCGCGCGCCTCATTCACACCAGTTCCAGCGAGGTCTACGGCAACGCACAGCGCGTGCCCATCGACGAGACTCATCCGCTCGAAGCGCAGTCGCCTTATGCCGCCTCGAAGATTGCCGCCGACAAACTCGTGCAGAGTTATTTCCTCAGCTACGGTCTTCCCGCAGTTACGCTGCGCCCCTTCAACACGTATGGCCCGCGCCAGTCCGACCGCGCCATTATCCCCACCATCATCACGCAGGCGCTCATGCGGAAACAGATTTACCTCGGCGCCATGCACCCGACCCGCGACCTGGTGTATGTTGCCGACACCGTGGAAGGCTTCATCCGCATCGCCGAAACGCCCGACATCGAGGGCCGCACCTATCACATCGGCACCGGCTCCGAGGTCAGCATTGGTGAACTGGCTGATCGGATCGTCAAAATCATTGGCGGCGAAATTCCGGTTTCCTTCGACCCCACCCGCATCCGGCCCGAGGGAAGCGAAGTGGCGCGGCTCATTTGCGACGCCGCCCGCGCCCGCGCCGATCTGGGCTGGTCCCCCACCGTGACGCTCGACGATGGTCTCGCCATGACCGTCGAATGGATGGGCAAAAATCTCGGCGGCTACCGCCCCGACATGTACAACATTTAGGCGGCGGAGGAGACACCCGCTCTCATGACACGCGCCGTCATCATGGCCGGAGGAGAAGGCACACGCCTGCGCCCCTTCACGCACTCCATCCCGAAGCCGCTGCTGCCCATCGGGCGCAAGCCCATCGCGCAGATCATCATCGAACGCCTGCGCGATTGCGGCATTCTGCAGATCACCATGGCGGTCAATTACGGCGCGGAATTGATCCGGGCATACTTCGGCCATGGGGCACAGTTCGGGGTGCAACTGGACTACTACCACGAGCCGCGCAAACTGGGCACCGCGGGGGCGCTGGCGCAGATTATCAAACCCGACGACGAGCCCTTTCTGGTCACGAACGGCGACATCCTCACCGCGCTCGATTATGGCGCTTTCCTACAGAGTCACATCTCCGCGAAAGCGGCCATGACCGTCGCCACCCGCGACGACACCATGACGATTCCCTACGGGGTGCTTCGCCTTGATGCCCACGGAAACGTGGAGGGAGTGACCGAGAAGCCGCGCACCAACTACACTTTCAGCGCCGGCATTTACGCCCTGGATTCGGCCACCGTGAAGCACATCCCCCCCGGTCAACCGCTCGACATGACCGACCTCATGAACACCCTCGCGACAGCCGGAGAGGCCGTGCGCGCACACCCCATTGAGGGACTGTGGTTCGACCTAGCGAACGTGGATGACTTTGAAAAGGCCCTCGCCGAATTGGAAAAAAACGACCCCGCGTTTTTCAGGGACGTGACCCACCACTCTTAGCCGCTGCTTCAATTGCGTCGGCGCATGAGAGCGGCACGCAGAGGCTACCCTGCCCGGTTCCCATGGAAATGTCCGGCTTGACCCCACCGTGAAAATCGCTGCCGCCGGTCACCACCAGATTGAACCGCCGCGCAATCTCCAGATAATAGTTGGTCTCGTCCGGCGAGTGCATGGAGTACCAACATTCGATGCCGCCCAGACCGGCCTCCACCAGACGCTCCACCACGTCGACAATCTGCTCACCTTCCTGCAGGCGCACAAATTTCGGGTGGGCCAGCACCGCCACTCCCCCCGCATCGCGAATCATGCGCACGGAATCTTCCGGCGAGAACTTCAGACGATCCACGTAGGCCTTCGCCCCGCTGGCCAGATACTCATCGAAAGCCTGCTGCCAGTTTTCCACCGCTCCCTTGCGCAACAAGACTGCAGCAAAATGAGGTCGCCCCACCACCTTGCCGCCGCTCTCGGCAACCACCTCGTCGTAGCAGATATCGATGCCGTGGCCCTGCAACTTCCGGACGATCTCGTGATTGCGCTCGGTGCGACCGCGCACCAACTCATCCAGCGCGTTCTGCAAATGCTCCCCCGCCGTGTCGAAACAGTAACCGAGCATGTGGACCGTTTTGCCGGCGTAATCCACGCTTATCTCAACACCCGATAAAACCCGCACACCAAGCTCACGCCCCGCTTCTTGCATCTCGGCCATGCCCGACGTCGTGTCGTGATCCGTCAGGGCCACCGCAGACAAACCGCTCTCTTTGGCCAGCAGCACCAGTTCGCGTGGTGTCATGGTCCCATCACTATGGGTGCTGTGCATGTGCAAATCGCAACAACGAGGAGTCATCTTTGGGTCCTTTCAGAATCGTGTTAACAAAAGCGCCGCTCCGATGAAATCCAATCGGAGCGGCGCAAAATTCCGGATTCTCCCGTAAGGGTTCGTTCGGGTGCGGCGGGCTTATTTCCCGGATGCCGGTGTGGGAACGGGCGTCGCTCCGGGACGCGGGAACCGGGGAACCTGCATGACCGGTTCACGCAACGTCGGATTGTGGCGCTGCTGCCATTTCCCGACAGCCTTTTTCTCCAGCTTCGAGAGATCGTCGGGACCGCCGTTCATGACCGCCTGAAAAATGTTTGTGGCCATCTGCTTCAATAGCCGCTCACGGGCGTCCACGTCCAGTTCCTCAATGGAGCGTCGCGTGTCGGAAACAAAACTGATGCTTGCCGGCACGGTGTAACGCGCCATGGGCACCACGCGATCGGTGTCATAGGGATCCCACAGTTCCACCTCACACACCATTTCGGCGGTGGTCACCAGGGGGAAACGCTCGCCGCCGGTTGCCGAGTTAAAATCCTTATAGGACTTAATACGACCTTCGAGGCGCACATCGGACCGCTCGGATTGCACAACGTCCAGACGTCCGTCGCTCATGAACTCATCGTTCACAAACAACGTCAGATCCGCCTGCAAACCATACATGCGCGAGCTGTTCTTGAACTCCCGAACATAGATGCGCTGAATGTGCGAAGGAAGCGTGCGGCTGGGTGCCAGAGTGGCAGCACATGCCGTCAGAGTGACGAGAGCACACAGCCCAGCCACCAGGCAAAATGTAAAGCGGGCGCGCGAGCGCGCAACAAGGGAACATGTTAACCGGTTCATGGCGCCTATTCTGAAACTGATTATGCGAGCAACGTCAACGGCAAATACGCAGTGCAACTCTTATTGAATATCCACTACTTCAGCTTCCCGCGGCCAGCGCGGGGTAAACTTCGCCTTATCGATCGGCGCACCAACTTGCAACGAAGCACCCTGCAACGTGGCCGTCACGGTCACTCCATCAAGTTGCTCCATGGAGAATTGCTCGGGCACAAACGTCTTGGCGTCCACGGCCACGGTGATGTTTTTGAAAGCCGCATTCTCAGGATTCCGGGGCGTTAATCTGACCCCCACCCGGCCTGGACCGGCGTCGGACACGTAATTCACGTTATAGCTTTTCAGCACATCATCGGTCTTCACGCCGAAACCCAGCAGCATGAAGTTCAGGTCCTGCGCCGTGCCCGAATTGCGAAAGCGATAACGTTCCACCTGGCGAAGCTTGGGAACGTAGCGGTATGAAAACTCGCCACTAATCAGATTCACCGATTCGTCGGGCGCCTGATACTCTGCACGAAAGTTGTTGGGTTTTAACAGATAGAAGTTGGCGGTCGATGTCATCTTCTCGCCGAAAGCCTTGTCATCGCGCACCTGCACGAAGGAACCGGAAACGGTCTGTATGGAGGCGTATTTCGTCTCTAATTTTCCCAACAGATCCACGGCCTGCGAATCAGCCGCAAACGCAGCACCCGCCACTACCAACACGCCCATCAACCCTGCGGCTAAAAGAACCTTTTTCACTGATTAATTCCTTCCGGTTATCATCAACAAGGGCTTTGCAAAAAGGATATCGAACAAAGCTCCCTCACTTTGACACTTGCCAAAACGAAATCTTCGATGTTACCCATTCTAAGGAATCGCGCCTCCACCACTAACAGCGAGGCAAACCCCAGTCCATTACTCGGAAGGGTAGATAGAACCATGCGTATTCTGCTCGTTGACGACAACCCGGATGCACTGCAGGTTATCGAAAAATTCCTGAAAACCCTCGACCACACCGTCTTTGCATACACCGAAGGAATGGAAGCACTTCTCTGGTTGAAAGAGGCCCGACCGGAACTCGCCATCATCGACCTCGAAATGCCCAACATGGATGGATTCCAATTCCTCAAACGGCTTCGCGGTTTTCAGTCCTATGCGGAAATTCCCGCAATTTGCATTACCGGCACCGATGCGGCCGACGAAACCATCCTGAGCGCCGGATTCCATTCGATCCTCCGCAAGCCAACCACCCTGGCAGCCATGATGAGCGCCATAGATAAAGTCAGCGGGAATGAGAACGTCACCGAAGCCAAACCGGAGGGGCTTTCTCCTGCTCCGACCCTCACCACAGGGGAGATAAACATTCCGTTTTCAATGGATCCAACGCCGGAGAACGAGCCCATCGGGGACGAAGAAGAAGAACAACAAGCGCCGAGCGATAACCCGGAATCCGTGAAATTACGAATTACTAATTAGGAATTACGAATGGAAGCGGGTCCGCCAGCTCGTTGTTGACTTCTCATTTTAAAGTCTGAATGCTTCCATCAATTGAAAGAGATAACCCCCTCGGCAACAATGGCGCGAGCGGCTTTTTATGGTGGGATGCGTTAGCGCTGCCGGTGGGAGAGAAAGCGTGAAACTCCATGGAACCCTTTAGCAGCATAGTGCGCTCGGGATTAGCTTTTATTGCGGTGTCCGCTTTGACGGTGGTGGCTGGCGGCGCGACTCAGGGCGATGGGATTGACTACAAGGATTTTCAGGTTCCGCCGGGTTTCCATGTTACTATCGGGCCCGACGCCACGCCTCAGTTGGAGTCGGATGAAACTGCACTGCGTACGATTCGCGACGCAGGAGCCTCAGCGGCAACGTTTGCTGCCCCGGGCATTCCGGCCACGGTGCCAGGGCCGGAGTGGGGATACGACGCGAAATACTGGGCCGACCTTCCGGGTGCCGTCGCAGACATCAATAATTTGTTTGGGCTGGATAATGCGCTTTATGTTAGTTGCCGTTTTTCGGCAGATTTCGAACCCGTGATTGATTGTGTATTGCGATGGGATGGTGTAGCCTGGACGCAGGTAGGGGGCATGATGAATGGCCCCGTCTCCGGGTTGGCGAGTTTGAATGGAGCATTGGTGGTCGGAGGTCACTTCACGGAAGTAGGCGGAATCCCCGCCAACGGCGTTACACGATGGAATGGCATTTCATGGGAGGACATGGGTGAGGGACTGGAAACCAGCGTAACAAAGATTGCAGCGGTGGGAGATGATCTCTTTGCGGCTGCGGCGGAGTACGGCGACAGTTCCATTACGAGTACCGTTCATCGATGGGATGGAATTCGCTGGAATCGCTTGCCGGGCGATTTTAACGGAACTATTTCATCCATCGATGGCGAAAGCAGCACGTCCCTTTTTGTAGGCGGGCGGTTCAACCGGGTCGACAGCAAGATCGTAAACAGCATCGCCCGATGGGATGGCAACGCCTGGAACAGTGTCGGAACCGGTCAGCTTGATGCGGTATCGTCCATTGCAGTGCGCGATAGCGAACTGTTTGCCGCGGTTCAGTACTACTCGATAAACCCAGGCACTGGATTTCCTCCATTTCATTACGTGGCTAAATGGAATGGTTTCGACTGGTCTGGCACGGGTTCATATCCATTATTTGATGACTATATTAGTTCCCTGTTGATTGTAGGCGAGCGACCAATTGCTGGCGGTTGGTTTCGAATGGTCGAGCCTGGCGTTGTCTCACGAGGAATTTCTCTTTATGATGGCGCGCGCTGGCGTCCCCTGGCCGACAGGGGCATTGAGATTTCGGTCAGACAGTTGGCGTCTGTGGGGCATGGCATTTTTGTGGCCGGGGTGCGGCCTATCCCCCGAACCTCTGATTCAGAGCCTGATTCTTGGGTGCCATACCAAGCAGTGTACCGCCCACGGGTTAATGTGAGCGAGGGGCAGCTTTCGGCAACACCGGGAGCGGGCGTGTTTGGTGCCGATCCATTCGGTTATTACCAGCCAGCCCTGCTGACGGATAGCGGCACCGTGGCGACGGCAGATGTGGCGCTACCAGCGCCGATGCTGTTGGATCGCGCGGCCGAGATTGCGGTGCAGGGTAAGCGCGTGGATAACGCGTTTACAGTGGTCCTGCCCGAGGGAACACGCTTTGGCGGCGACGGAGCCCAGTTGCGGGTCGAGTTCTCCGAGGAAGACGTTGCGCGATTTGGTGCAGCGTCGTGGGAGGATTTCAGGATCGCGCGGCTGACCTATCCGGCTGGCTATCCTGCTTCTAAAGAAGCTGCAGTGGCGGCTCAGGTTTCGCAACAGATCCCCGTGGCGTTTCGCATGGACGGGGGGCGTCAAGTCTACGCGATCACCGCACCTTTTGCCCAGGAATTCAGTCCCACCGAACCCACCGGAACCTACGCTGCGCTACCGGTGCAGATGATCGCGGCATCAGGGTGGTTGCGTGCTGAAATCCAGCCCGCAGCAGCTCTGGCGGCGGGCGCGCAGTGGCGCGTTGACGGTGGCGAATGGTTGTCCGTCGAGGCCCCACCCGTGGGTATTTCGCCGGGTTTCCACACGGTGGAATTCAGCCAGGTTGTCGGATGGGCTCCGCCTCTTCCGCAACAAATTGAGGTCGTGATAAACGAGGTTGCCGTGGCGACGGCGCAGTACAGCAAGGATTACGTTTTAACCTCTGGGGACTTCACCCCGGCCTTCCCCACTGCTCTTCAGCCGGGGACGCCACTGACCGCGACCTGGGGTATTTCGGGACCAGAACCCACTCCCATGTGGGCCGAGCTTTTTCTTTCGAAAACAGGCGGGTTTGATATGTGGCGCGGTGGTGCCACGCTTACCGGTTCATCCTTCTTCCAGTTCACCGGAGGAACCATGATGCACTCCCCCGCCGGGCAGATTGCCAATTGGATTCCTGACGGTGTTTACACAGTCGTGCCGATGATTAACCGGCCGGGCTTGGGCGGACCCTTTGAATGGAATTACGCGAACAACTGGGCACCCATTGCGGGCAAGCGGCTGTTGGTGCGAAATACCCAAACGCCACAATGCGATGTCGAGTGGTTGGGCGAACCGACCTTCGCGGTGAACGGAACCAGTGTCACGGTGACCGGCGTCATTCGCAATAATGGCCCGGCCGCATCACCCCCCTACGGCTTCTGGGTGGAAGTAATCCACGGGACGTTCGCGCGCGAAGGTTACTTGCGAGAAAATGACTTTATCGGGCCGGGTGCTAAGATTTCTTCGTCGATAGATGCCGGCGCCACGGTTACGGTCTCCCTGGATGGCACCGCACCCCTGGGGTCGGATTTAATTGCCATGGTGGACTCCACCGATATCGTTCCGGAGACGGAAGAACGTAATAACTCGAAGGGTTACGAACCGCTGCCGCCGACATGGACAGGCACCGGCGACGTGGCAATAGTGAGTGCGGCGATTGATCCGGTTCAATTGGCACCGGCAAGCCTTGCCCCCTTAACCACTGTGCGATGGACGGCCACCATTACAAACAAGACGTCAAACGCCGCGTCTTTCTGGGTGGAACTATTCCATTCCACAACGGGTGGAGCAAGCCTGACGCGCAGTGGAATAACACTCACCAGTTCGGAAAAGGTATACTTGTCAGCAAATGAGACCAAGACGTTTTCTTTCACACAGTCACTGAACTCTGTCCCGGACGGAATCTATTCGATGACAGCAATCGCGGACCGTGAAGGAATCCATGATAGTTGGGTCGACCTCCAGCCACGGGACAATGCCTTCGCGCTCGCGGGAAGAGTGACCCTACATAACCCCACGACTCCCTTCTGGAACGGGCACTTTGGTACTAAACCCACAGTGACCCGAGACGGCAACGATGTGACGGTTACCTTCTCTCAATCCGATGCAATGGGAGGTTGGACCGAGGCGTTTTACGGGCGTCTCGATGAGAGCGGACGATTCGTGAAGACGGGCCAGATCGGCGGAGGCATTAGGGGATATCGGGAATCAATTTGGGGCTCAGTGCCCACGGGCCCCTGGGTAGTGGGCGTATTGACCGACTCCACCGATCTTATACCCGAGACCGACGAGACGGACAACTACTCCTTCACGTACATGCCGTAGAATCGAATTACGAATTACGAATTGGCTCGTAGTTTCTGCTTTAATTCGTAATTCGTAATTTACCTTTCACCCAGTATTTTCAGCGTTTCCAGTATCTCGGTAACTTGTTTGCTCCGGCGCCCTTGGAAGGTTTGGGCTATGGTTTCGGCGGTTACGGGGCCGAGGCGGGCTCTTTGGGCTCGGACGGCTTGGACTTGTTCGGGGAGGGTGGCGGGCCAGGGTAGTTTCTCTGGCGTGGCGCCTGCGGTGGTCTTTGCGGCGGGGGCGTCTTTGGGTAGTTGCAGTTCCTGCTGCGTGTTGTCTTGCGTGGGAGCCGTTTCGGGGCATTGGTATTCGGGGCGCAGCCAGCGGACTTGTCCGCGCTTTTCCTCTTCGGCGCGCTCGTGGTTCAGGGCTACGAGGCGCTCGAGGATTTCCTCGTCGGTCAGCGTGGCGGGCCAGCCGTAGGCGTCGAACACCGCCGCGTCGAGGTCGTCGTGAATCTGTCGCAGGACGGACACCAGCCCCTGCTCGTGGATGGTCTTCTCTTTGGCCGTCAGCACCCCGCCCTCGCGCAGCTTCTCCAGCACATTATACATGCCGGTGATGGTCAGCTCGGGATGCAGCGCCTGCTGGCGCTTGCGGTGCGCGTCCAGCGCCTCGCCCAGCTCCCGGATGCGCCCCGCCTGCGCGTCGGTGCACACGGGGAAGGGGAACGGGTCGAAGCAGCGTGTCTTGTTGTAGCGTGGACGATCTTCGAGAGTGCCACCCGCCGCGAGCGCCCATGTGACGTGTGCGCGGCTGGACAGGACTCCGAGGAACCGCGCATCGTCGAGGGCGATGTTGACGAGCATGTTGTCGGGCAGAATCGCCGCGTCGAGGAACACAAAGAAACGGTGCTTCGAGGTTTCAACGGTGGCAATGTAGCGTGGGAGGCCATCGAGCGCGGGGCGGAAATTCCTTCGTGGTTCGCCGTGAATCCACCAGTTATCGCGGTATGACGCTCGATTGTTCTGATCGCGTTCGGGCTTTACGCGCTCCCGCACCCACTGATAGACTTCGGGAAAGCGCTCCTGGACTTCCGCCACAGAAAGCCCGAACAGGTCGATCACCATAACACCGCGCGGCGTGGCGGTGATGTCCCGACCGTTCAGATATGGACGGATATGCTTGTCGATTCCGGGGACACGGTCGAGGCCGAGTGCCCCGGCTTCTTCAACGGTAACGATGAAGCCCGACCCTATGACCTGAACTCCGCGCGATGAAAGCAGGCTGTTTGAATCGAGCGGAACCGCCGCCCCAACATCGGCCCCAACGGTTAAGTCAGAGACAATGCGACCGATTTGGAGTCCAAGAGATACATTCGCGGCATCATTGCTGCTTGGGACTTCCGCGAGGACACGAAGCAGATCACCGGCGTGTTCGCCCGCCTCAGCTGTGGTCATCGCAATCCGCACCGCTGCCCCATCGGCGGCGTCCACCCAAGGGTGGTCAGGAATTGCGAAGACGATGGAGAGTGGCGTTGCAGCAGGACCCGTCGAGTCAGAGGCGGCCATGTGGCGTTCAAGAACGCGCCGGTTGAAGGTCTGCCGAAGGCTGTTAGTGGTGATGAAACCGAAGCGGCGCAAGGCGGCTCTGCCGGGCGAGGCAGCATCCGGCCGAAGCGCGGCTTCGGCTGCCAAAGCGGTGGCATGGCCACCGCACTCCAAGGCTGCCCCACGCAGGAGATTCGCGGCATGGTTCCACCAGTACATGACAAAGTCGCACGACTCGGGGACATCGTTGTGGGTTGCGCGTAGCGCCTCGGTGTAGCCGTCGCCGAGCGCGTCGCGCATACGGGCGGTGCCGATGAACGGCGGATTCCCCACAACATAATCCGCCTCCGGCCACTCGGCTTTCCTTGGGTTGAGATACCGCATCACCGGCTCGCGGGCGGTTTCGTCGGGGACTTCTTCGCCGGTGACGGGGTGAGTCTTTGTGGTGCGTCCGTCCCAGTGCGTAACGGGGTTGCCGTCTGCGTCGAGCAGCGGTTCCACGCCGTCATACGCGAGCACGGCGTCGCGGCATTCGATGTTGTGGAATTGGTGCGGAAGTGCCACTGGAGGTAGCCGATCCACAGCACGAGGTCGGCGATGGCGGCGGCGCGGGGGTTGATTTCGAGGCCGAGAAGCTGGTGGGGGTCGACGTTGAACCCCTCGCTCTCGAACTGAAACTCGGCCTCGTCGAGTTCTTCGAGGAGGTTGAGCACCTCGCCCTCCAGGCGCTTGAGGTGTTCGAGGGTGACGTAGAGGAAGTTGCCCGACCCGCAGGCGGGATCGAGCACGCGCACGGCGCACAGGCGGCGGTGGAAGGCGCGCAGCTCGGCGACGGCGTCGGCGCGTTTGCCCTGACGCTCGAGGGTGACGGCGGCGGCCTGGACGGCTGCCCATTCGTCGCGCAGGGGCTCGACAATGGTGGGCATGACGAGGCGCTCGACATAGGCGCGGGGGGTGTAGTGGGCGCCCAGCTTGTGGCGCTCGACGGGGTCCAGCGCGCGTTCGAGCAGCGTGCCGAAGATGGCGGGCTCGACCGCGCCCCAGTCGGAGCGGGCGGCGTCGATGAGCAGCGCGAGCTGGTCGGCGTCCAGCGGCAGGGCGTCGCAGGTTTCGAACAAGCCGCCGTTGAACCGCAGCAGGGTCTCGCGCAGGATGGGCGAGAAGCCGCCGGTGTTCATGGTGGTCCAGAGGCTTTCGGCCATGGGGCGGAAATTGGCGGGCTGGGCGCGCAGGCTTTCGAGCAGCGCGGAGAAGCCGCCCTCGGGGATGAGGCGCACGTCCTCGGCAAACATGGTGAAGAGGCAGCGCATGAGGAAACCGGCGACGTCGGCGGCGGGGTGGCCGGCGGCTTCGAGGCTGCGCGCGAGAAGGGCAAGCCGGGCGGCAACCTCGCGGGTAACCTTCGCGGCGTGGCGGCTGGGGTCGAGGGAGAGGGGGTCGGTCCAGACGGCGGCGAGGCGGGCGCGCGTTTCGGGGCGGGCGAGGTCGGCCAGGTGGATGCGGTGGCTGAGGGGGTCGGGGAACGGCACATAGGTTTTGCCGGAGCGGGTGAAATCGGAGAAGAGTTCGATGGTGTGGCCGACGTCCACGACGACGAGGAACGGGGGCCAGCCCTCGGCGGGGGGCAGGGCGCGGGCGTATTGCTCGGCCTGGTTGCGGGCGGCCAGCATGGCGGCGTCCCAGTGGCGGGTGCCGCGGGTGGCGGTGCCGCGCCGCAGCATGGGCGGGGCGACGAGGGGCGGGAGACGCGTGGCGTCGGGTTGCAGCGGATCGCCGCCCTGCTTGGCTTCGAGGACAAAACAGCCGCGCTTGTAGAGATCGATGCGTCCGGGGCTGGTGGTGCCGTCGGCGTGGGTGAACGCGATGGCGCGCTCGAAGGTGTAGGCGTTGAGCGCGTCGTCGGCTTGCGCGGGCTCGGGGCGCTGGACGGCGAGGAGGTCGCAGAGTTCCGAGAGGAAAAGCTGGTAGTTGGCACGCTCGGCGGCGCTGGATTTACTCCAACGCGAAATGAATTCCCGCGCCGCGTCGTCGCGTGCGGTCTCGTCGCCTGTCGTGCTGGGTGCGTCGCTCACAAATCCCCCTGATAGCGTTCTGGGTACGCGCAATTAAGACGCGGTAATCGCGGGTCTCAAGGGATATTTCGGGGAGCGGGAGGGGGGGTGAAAGGTGAGAGTCGGTGATCTGGAAGAGGCTTGCACACCGGTTGCACACCGGTTGCACACCGGTTGCACACCGGAGGCGGCCAAGGTTATAGTCGTCGTTCAGTCCGTCCATCCGAACAGCGATTTCGGGGGCAGGAATGCCCCCGCTCCTGTAAAAAATCTGTCCCCCTCACCTCACGGGGTTGCCCAGATACTCCAGCGTCACTGTGCCCGTCATGGACATACGGGTCTCGTGGCCTTGTTTGCTCCATGCTTCGTCTCCGGGGAAATCACCCACAAATAGGGGGTTACCCGACAGCCTCGTCGAAAGCGGCAACTCGGCCTGCTTTGTTCCAAGGACCGATAGGGTGCAGTGGTTGGAGCCCACATAGACCTCGACCGTGTGGTCCTCCCCTGCCCGCAACTTGCTCCTGCTGCGCAGAACATGCCAGCCGTTGCCGACCGCCCCGGCGCTTTTCGCCTGCGGGTCGAAGACTTGAAACTGCACGATGCCGTTGCCGTCCACCATCAGCGAAAACGACCCGGTGTCGGCCTTGTTGATGCCGACGGTGTCGAGGATGGTACCCGGTTTGGAGTAATTAAACGTGAGGGAGATCAGCAGGTCGGACCTCGGATAGGACGAACCAAGCGGCGCGCTGGCCGACTTATTGCCGAGCTGATATGTTACTCCTTTGCTTCGCGGAGTGGCAGCGGGAGCAGCGGGACTTGAGGAACCAGATGCGGCATCCTTGCCCGAAATCGTAGTATCCGGAAACGGTTCCGCCACCTTGGTGGATTGGGCGGTTGGCACGGGGGCAGGTGTCGGCGTCGCGCTCTTTGTGGGAACCGGGGTCGCACTCTTCGTGGGAACCGGCGTCGCGGCGGGAGCCTGTGCGGTTAGCGTGCCCGTGGTTGCGTTGGGATCACCTGACTCGCCACCTGCAGCGAAAAGACCAAACACACCGTTGCCACTTTGCCACGAACGAACCCCAAAGAAGCCAAGCGCAATGACGGCTGCACCGAGCAGAAGGATCAAGACAAGCGGCCCGCGCCTCGACGGAGCGGGGGGCGAAGGTTGCACGGACGGCACGAAATCAACGGGCGCGGGTTCCGGCGACCGGAGAGGCAGTGGCTCCGGTGCCGGTGGAACGACTGGCGGAGGGGCGGCCTGAACATCTGGCATGGCGCCTCCAAGCGGCGCGCCGCACGATTCACAGAACCCGGCGTCCGGCTCGTTACCTGCGCCGCACTGTGGGCACGCGGGTCCGCCCTGCGCCTGCGGGGCAATCGCTTCGGTCGGGGGTGGAGCGGCGTTGTCGCTCCCACCGACGGGTGTTGGTTCGAGGGGTGTTCCGCATGACTCGCAAAACCTGGCATCATCGGCGTTCTTTGCGCCACATTCCGGACAGAACATCGTACCATCCTTTGGGGACATGGTTTGTTATCCGCTGGGCAGGAAGGTTGACCCATCCCCGCCCTTAATAGCAAGAAAGTCGTTCATCACATCAAGACATGGAAAGCTCGCCGTCATTGCGAAGCTTCCGCTTGCGGCGAGACCAGACGCCCCGCCTGCAACAACAATGTCTCGTTGGCCAGAGCGTCCGCTTCGGCCTTTTCGTGGGTCACATAGACCAGCGTGCAGCTGTGCTGTTTCACCGTCCTCGAAACCAACTCGAGCATCTCGCCCTTCGCTTCCGGGTCGAGGCTCGTGAGCGGTTCGTCCATCAGCAGGATCTGCGGCTGCCCGACCATGGCACGGGCAAGCGCAACGCGCCGCTCCTGCCCGCCCGACAACTCGGAGGGATACCGACCCGCCAGATCGGCAAGTCCGGTCGTCTCAAGCACGGCCCCGAGCCGCGCCCGCCGCTCGGCTTTCGGCACACCCGCAATCGCGAAGTCCACATTCTGCGCGACGGTCATGTGCGGCCAAAGGCACGGCTTCTGAAACACAAACCCGATGCCGCGCCGATGCGGCTCAAGCGCCCACCCCGCACGGCTCACCACCCTGCCGTCCATGCTAATCTCGCCCGAGTCGGGTAGATCCAGTCCGGCAATGAGGCGCAGCAGGGTCGTCTTGCCGCTGCCCGAAGCGCCCAGCAACGCCAGTCGTGCCCCGGTCTCGATGCGCAAGGTGACGCCGTCAAGCGCCCGCACCGTGCCGAAGATCCGTCCGATATCCATCAGTTCAATCATATCGCTATGCCTCGTCCTGTATTGAGCCGAGCCGAGCCCGCCGCGCGGCCATGCGCACCGCCGCCATCGCAAACGCTGCCGCGCCGAACGCCAAGAGCATCAACACCACGCACAGCGCGGCCACCTCTGTTGATTCGCCGTAGTGCAGCAGGTTGTAAACCCGCATCATCAGGGTGGTGGAACCCGGCGGTGTCACGATGATGGTTGCCCCGAGTTCACCCATGGACAGCACCATGCAGACCGCTCCCGCCACCAGCAGCGCCGGCAGGGCAAGGGGCAGCCGCACCCGCAGTAGCCCGTGCAGCCAGCCGCGCTGCGTCAGGCGGGCCGTGTCGAGCAGCAGCGGGTCCACGCGCCGAAGGTGCGCGTACACGATGAACGCGGCTATAGGAAGAAAGCGCGTCGTGTTTGCCCACACGGGCATCCACAGACCTTCGCGCAGTGCGGGGAACCACGTGGACAGCCGCGCAAGGCCGACTCCGACCAGCGGCCCCGGTGCGGCAAACGCGACGCACACCGCAATCCACCAAAGGGCGGTGGCACGCCCTTTCGCCGCAAGCCTCTGCGCCACAACGGGCCCGAGCACCACGGCGAGGAATGCACAACCAACGGCGATCTGACAGGTCACCACAATCTCGCGGCGCGCGCTTGCCCCGGCGCGAATGACCGCGTTCGCAGAACCGCCCGAAAGCGAGAGCCACACCAGCGGGACGATCGCCTGTGCGGCAAGCAACACGAGGGCAAGCCACCTTGCGACGGCCAGCCACCGCGGCCAGCGGCCTTCAAGCACGGCGCGCCCGGCCGGCGTGGTGGCGGCGTGGCGCAACGGCGACAGCACGCCACGAATCACCAATCCCGCCACCACAAGCACCGGTATCGAAACGAGCGCGGCAGTCACCGCCCGCCCGTCGGCGCTGTAGCGCGAGAAGATTTCCAACGCGTACACATTCACCGCGAACAGCGATGGCACGCTGTAATCGAGCAGACTGAACAGGAACAGGATGCCCGCTCCGGCGGCAAGATACGGCGCGGCGAGCGGAACCACCACGGTGTGAAGCACAGCCGACGGGGCACGCGACATCGCGGCGGCATCGACCAGCGCCGGGTCAATGCTGCGCAGACTCAGCAAGGCCAGCCCCGTCGCCAGCGGCAGCAACGCCATGAACTCCGCGGCCCAAGCGCCGAACCATCCGTCCAGCCGAAGAAAGCGCAGGCCGTGCGAGTCGAGCCAGGTGTTAAGCGACATCAGGCATGTGGTCCAGACCACAGCCTGCAGATACGGCGGCACGACGAGAAGCACGGGGAACAGAAGGCGCAAGCTCGAACACCAACGCGTGCGCTTTGTGAGAACCGTCGCGGCCAGTGTTCCTGCGATCATGCAAGACAATGCGACAACGGCGGCAAGTGCGCACGAGCGCAACAGCAGCGTCATCGTCCGCGCCGTCGGTATCGCCGGGGCAAACGATGCGGGCCCCTGGTTGACGAGAGACTCCGCAACGGCAATCAGAATAACCGCAACAGGACCCAGCAGGATCACCAGCGCCAGAGCGCGAAGCAACCGTGTGAGGATGGTCACCTGACAAAAATCTCGCGCAACTCGGAAGCGGCGCGGGGCATTTGGTCACAGATATCCTGCAAGCTGACCGCCATCGGCTTGATTTTGGCGAAAGCCGGGTCCGCGACACTCGCATCGGGACGCACGGGGAACTGGCAGAACCCCGCCTTCACCAGCGCGTTCTCGGCCTCAGCAGAAACCAGAAAATCCACCAGCGCACGCGCCTCAGCGGCATGCGGCGCGCCGGCAACCATGGCCACCGTGCCCGGAATGACGAGGGTCCCGCTGGTGTCTGTATCGGGCGCAACCACGCGCACCGGTGCTCCGCGTTCGATCGCCCCGGCGGCGTCATCTGTGTCCGTGATACCGAAGACAAGCTGGCCGGAGGCGACCATGTCCCGCACCACGGAATTGCCATCCACAACACGCACTCCGCGATCCCGCACGGCTTGGAAGAACTCGCGAGCGCGTTCGGGTCCGAGCGTGGCGTAGAGCGCAGCGGCGTGGGTGGCGGTAGTGCCGAAGAGCGGCTGCGCCATTCCAATCTTGTCCGCGGGCCAGCGCGAACTCAGCATGTCCGCGAGCGAGGATGGGTAGTCGGTCGGCGCGAGCAGGTTGGTGTTCACGATGAAAACGCGTGCCCGCCCGCCGACGCCGGTCCAATAACCGTCGCGATCCTTGAACACAGCGGGAATGTCTACTGCCGCCGGCGAATGGTAGGGCGCGAGGATGCCCTTCTGCTGGAGGGCGAGCGTTTGCGCAAACTCTCCGTTCCAGAAAACATCCGCCTGCGGGCGCGCCTTCTCCGCCTCAAGGCGTGTCACAAGACCCGTCGTCTTGGCAGCCTCGATGTCATAAACCGCGCGAACGCGCACACCGGCTCGCTGCTCGTATTCATGCAGGATCGGCTCAGCAACCACCTGGTCCACGGATGTGTAAATCACCACCTCGCGACCCGGCGTCCGGCCTCCGCATGAAGCAAGAACAACCGCGAAAATGATGAGCGCGGCGTGGTGCAGAGAGCGGTACAAACGAATGTTGATGGATCGCATGATCCCCGAGAGATCGAGCATCGGACGCAGTTACATTCCCGCCATTAATTTGAAGATGATCGGGGATGCGATCCCCATGCAGATCAGCACGCCAATGACACTGACGATCGACAGCCCCACCGCCTGCGCCGTGCTGCAACCCGTGACATCCCGAATGGCGGCAGTGTTCGTGGCGATACCGAGCACGGTGACGAGCAGTGACATCTGGGGCAGAAAAGAGAGGAGCGAGGGTGCCTGGGCGTATGCCAGCGGACGAAACATCTGCTGGAAGGTCAGCTTGCTGCCGAGCCACATGTTGGCGAGCATCTGAATGATCCAGACCCGCACAAGCCATGCGACCGCCATAAGCACGGCCGACGATGCCAGCCGCGACAGGCTGGAGGCGGAAAACGAGCCGAGGGATGTGAGATACGGGTAGAAGCTGACAAGGCCGATGATCAACCCCATGACCATCCAGGCTTCCTTCTCGCTCTTGGGGTCGGTGGCTACCTCGCGATAAACGGTCTTGTCGAGCATCGCCGCGCGAATGAGCCGCGTGACAATGCTGCCGTGCGGCGTGTCGGGGGCGAAACCTGACTTGGACAGGTTGGCGGTCGCGCTGGCGGCCCACGCCGTTGTCTTCTCCTGAAACGGCCACTGTGTTGGCGCGTTGGGCAGGACCACAGGCTGGGCGGGCGCAGCCGTTGCACGAACCGATGCGGGCGGTGGCGGTGATGCGCTCGCCGATGAGGCCGAAGGTCCGGTGGATGGCGGTGGCGGCGGAACAAAAGCCGGCAACGGCGCAGCGGGGCGCGGCGGTGCCGATGTTGGCGGAGAAACAGCCGAGGACGGGGGTGGAGGAAACGTGGGGGTTGGGCCCGGGGTCTGAGGCGGGGGCGGCGTTGACCGCGGCGCAACCGGCGGGGGTGGGATGCCGACGCTCGGACGCGGCTGCGACGGCGTAGCTACCTCGGGCTTCGCTCCGGGTGATGAAGCCGCCACAGATTTGCCGCAGGATTTGCAGAACCTTGCATTGTCTCCGAGATTGTTTCCGCATTGGGAACAGAACATCGCGCTACACTCCGATCTTTGCACCACAGCCGGTGCAGAATTTGGCACCCTCGCGCAGGCCGGCGCCGCAGTGGCTGCAAAACTTCGGGCCTGCTGCTTCCGGCGCGGGATTCTCTGTCGCTACTGGAGAGGGACCGTCTGCCACGTCAGCAGGCCCGGCATCTGCCGGTTCATCGTCGGGCACCGTGCCGTCCCAGAGGGATGCGGTCCAGACCTCTCCATCCTCAATGCACTGCGGCAGGTGGCGATCCGTTATGTCGAGATATGGGCAGCCGTCGGTTCCCTCGCGCAATTCGAGCGTTTCGTCGCCCGGGGCGATCCAGAGCAGGCTGCCCCGTGCGATCCACGGCGCGAGGTCGAAATCGTAGTCCTGAAGCTCCGGCTCGCAACTGTTCCACCCGAACTCCTCTTCGTCTAACTGGAGGTTGTAGTGGTCGAGCCCCCAGGTGTTGAAGCGCCCAAGATCCATGACGGGCTGGCCGGAATAATAAACCATGGCATAGCCTGTGTGGGCACCGATGGGAACGGTCGACAGTACCGCGCGGATCGTGTCGCGCTCCAGTATTCTCGGCACAACAAACGGCGCACCCGGGCCGGGGCGGCACAGGAACGGTGCCCGTTCTATCGGTTCGCGGAGGCTCACCGCGCCGGTGAAGGCGAAGAGCGAACCGCTCAGTGGTTCGCTGGGCCGCGCCGCCGCATCGTATTTCCAGAAGAGCCCGTCAAAGCCGAACGGATCAAGTGACGGCTGAAACACCGCGCGGGTGAACGGACACCGCGAAACGGGAACCGTGGGCGTGCGCTCCACATAGTCGTCCCACAGCTCTGAGATGCGGGCCAGAGCGCGGTCGTAATCCGGACCTCCCTTTTCGGGATCGTCGATTTGCGGTAGAAGCTGGAAGAACTCATCAAGTATCTTCCGGCGCTCCGACTGCGTATAGGGGGATGCGTTTGGGCTCATCTCTCCTCCTCGCCGTCGCGACGTTTCGTCTTCATCGCGTCCTGGGCAGCCTTCTGGCCGCTGGTGTAGGTGTTCGCGTTATTAGAGTTCGCGGACGACGTCCGCCCGTTGCTGTCGACCTTGATCAGGGCCTCGCCCTTGCGCCCCTTCGATGTCACGGAACTGTGCGAATCCTGAATGGTCGAGTCCACCGTATGCGACTTCTCCCATTCGGACTTGCCCTGCTGGGGAGGGTCGCCGGGATTCTTGCCCGGCGTGGGCGGCGGCTTCGTTTTGTCGAGGTGGCTGTAGTCCCACTGCCGGTGGCCGTTGTGCTGCGCGCTGAACGGCGGCTTCTTCATATCTTTCATCACTGCGTCGTACTTCTGCTTGCTGACCGGCTTGCCCCCCGGCCCGCGAATGTCGTAGACGTCGTGGTCACCGGTGAAGGGTTTCCCATCGGGATGCAGGATGACACCGTTTTCGTCGATCTTGTAGCCCTTCTTCTTCAGCTTGTTTATATCCCGACCATAATTATCGAACTCGGATTTACGCTGCTTAAAGCGGTCGACAAGTTGATCGTAGTCTCCCTTGGACATGTCGCCGCGGGGCGGCGGGGCATCGCCGGGATCAAAGTAACCAACCTTGCCCACATCGCCCGGCTTGCACCCGA
Source organism: candidate division BRC1 bacterium HGW-BRC1-1 (assembly GCA_002842095.1). GTDB lineage: Bacteria > Sumerlaeota > Sumerlaeia > Sumerlaeales > Sumerlaeaceae > HGW-BRC1-1. The sequence goes on along the minus strand of PHCB01000007.1, from coordinate 292,200 downwards.
GCTTCGTGTCGAGCTCGTTGATCGTCTTCATCTTGATCTTCTCGGGCTTGGGATGCGCGCCCGCTTCAAGAAGTTTCTTCGATGCGGGATTCGTGGGGCGGATGTAGATTTCCACCTCGTGCTTCTGGGCTATCTCCCTTGCCGCCTTCACATTGGCCTCGGGCATTCCCCTCATGTCGGGCGGATCGTCGGAGGGATTGTAAACGCGCCCGTCCTTGGGGTCGTAGCCATTGTAAGGGTCGGTCAGGCCGGTTAGGGGAACGCCATCCTTGCCAAATTTCGTGGCTTTGCCGATGCCCGAAGTTACGATTTCCTCGGCAAGGTCGCGCAGGCCGTTGAGGACCGACTCCTTCAACGAGTACGGCTCACCGTCGGGTTTGGTGGTAACCTGGTAGCGGACGAACCGAACCTGCCAGTACACGATGCAGGCAAGGCCGGCGGCCTTCCTGTAATCCTTGTACTGCGCCAGCCCCTTGAGGAAGAGATCCTCCAGGCCGGCAACCTGACCCAGTCCCATGTCGAGCGCCATGTCGGGGGCACCCGAGATGAGTGAACCCACCCAGTCCTTGGCCCACTGAGACGCGGTCTTGCCCGCAGCGACCTGGTTGACACAGTCGGGAATCGCCTGATAAAGCATCCCGACTGCGAGATCGCCGGGGAACGGGACAAGCACCGATGACATCCCCTGCACAATCAGCCCGCACAGATAGTTCGTCCAGTCGAGGACCTGCACCGTGGTATCGAGCACGCGCGCGCACTGGAGGTAGCTTTCCGCCTCGTCCATCAGTGCCTGGCGGGCTACTTCCCATATCTCGTGGCGAAGGTGATAAAGTCCCTCTGCACCGAGCGTCCGGGCGTCCTTCTCGATTGTCTCGGCAAACTTGACCTTGGCAGGCCCCTCGGGCACATACTTCAAGGTCTTGCGGCAGTTCTCCTGCTCGATGCGGATCTTTTCACCCTGAAGCGCTGCGGGATCGACCGGCACCATGAAGGTGTGGCGGGCCGTGTAGAGTTCCTGCTGGTCTCCCCAGTCGCCGGGCACGGTGAACTCGCGGATTGCATCAATGGTCTGCGACGCGGGAACCTGAATCTTCGCCTTCGCACTCCAGACCCCCTCGGCACCCTCCATATGGAGAAACGCCAGTTCCACTCCGGCACCGTTGAAGGTGTTGGCCCCGCCGGGCATCTCCCCGTCCTCCCAGTCCCTCAACTCGATCGTGCTCATCAGCTCCGGCGCCGAATCGAAAACATGCGTTTCCTCGTTGTATTTCAGCACGCTAACTTTGAATTGCACGGGCTGCGAGGTCTCCGGATCGAGCGGAAGACGCACGGGTGATGGAGAAATAGACAGGCCGGTCTGGCCGAGTTTCAGGGTCACCTCGACGGGATCGGTTTCAATTTCCTCGCCCGTCTTGGGGTCCGGTGCGTGGGCGGTCAGTTCGAGTGTGCCCTTGCGGATGCGCAGGTCGCCCGGATCGAGTTCGTCCGCACGCAATTTCAGTATGAAGCTATTTGCCTCGTCCAACTCGGGCGGCCCCTCGGGTTCCACCTCGTCGAGGTTGTGAATCTCAATCCGCAGGGACCAGTTCAGTTCACCGCCATCCTTGATCTTCGCGTGGACAGGAACCGATTCGCCACCCGCGCGGATTGCCACTGACTTCTCGGTGACCTCGAGCGACGGCTTGCCCGAGAGGTTGATGGTGATCGACTGGGTGAGGTTCTGCCCGGTGATGTCCGCAGATATTTCCACATCCATCGTCGGGTCGATCTCGCCCATGTTCGCCGGCAGGTTCTGCGAGAAGGTCACCGACCAGGTCCGGAAGCCGGGCTCGCCCTCCTTCTCCGTGAAGACGGCGTACTGACCGTTGGATCCGGTGCCGGCGACCTTGAGGAGATTGTTGAGCGGGTTCGACTCGGCGCTTCCGTAAAGGGCGAGTTTGCTCTCGTCCATCGGGATCAGGCGCGCGCAGATTTCGGCACTGTCTTTATTGTCGAGCACAAGGTCGTTCTTGATGATCTTCGCCTCGATGAACCACTCGGGACTCGTTATCTCCAGCGTACAAATCTGGCTGAGGGAACCGATCTCTTGAATCTCGACGGCTGCTGTGATCGACGCACTATAAGGCGGCGCGACGCTGAGATCCTCGTAGGGAATCTCGACGGAGAACACTGCTTCCTTGCCGTCGGGGACGATCTCTGGCAACAGTGTTCCCGGCTCGCCACCGGCGCCCCTCACCCAATGCGCCTGCGCGCCATCCAGCTTAAACTCAAGCTTGGGCACTGCAGCGTCTATGATTTGCTGCGCGTCGGGGATTGTATCGTCGGTGCAGGCGATGCCGCAATAGAACGAGGTGGACGGGCCGTTCGCCTCTGCGGTCATGCTGTTCGACATCCGCAGTTCAAAACCCTCCGCCACCGAGACGGCGATCTTGCAGGCGCGACTGAGGATCCCGTTCGGAGTGGCAACCGACGCTGTAAAGGCGACCAGGTGCGGGCCGGGAATGCTGCCCGCATCATCGGGAATTTGCAGGGTGAAATATCCCCGCATGCTTCCGGCACTTTCGTCCTGCCCCCATGTAAACCAATCCGTGCAGTTGCCCGACATGGCGAACTGGATCGCCGCAGTCAGTTTTTCCGATTGGGCGGTGCACTCTGCCGGGTCGGGGCCGGTGACTTCCACGCGCGCAAAAACATCCTCGGACAGCGACCGGTCGAGGTTCATGTGCGCCTCGTCGATTGTCAGGAAGTACGAGTACTCAAGCGGCTCTTCACCCTCATCGCCGGGGTCGCCGCCCAAGGCCGCGCCCGCCGCGCTTGATTCCGCCGCAGGCTGGCTGTGGTTGAGCAGCCCCTCGCCCTCGGTCGGCCAGTAATCTTCCGGCTTGCCGCCAAACTCATCCCGCCCCTTGTCATCGGCAAAGGCGGTTCGGGAAGTAAGGAGGTCCAGGAAGAGGAAGATAATCGAACCGAAGAAGCCATAGAAGAGCAGAGTCGCAGCCGCGCCTGCCGATGGCCCGGGTTTGCGAATGTTAAAGAGCAGCAGGAAACCCAGCACCAACAGGACGCCCGCAGCCAGCAGATGCGAACCGGTACCCAGGCGCGCCGCGAGAAGGAAACCGGGGGAAACACCGACAAGAACGAGTTGAACCGTGCGCAGGTTGAGGGGAAGACGGCGCTGCACGGACTGTGTCAGGCGCTGCCTCTGCGGGGCGATGATCCGGCGCACGATGCCGAGAAAGAAACCCGAGATGAGACGACCGGCAGTGCCCATGCCCAGAAAAAACATTCCGAGCGAAAGCGAGAAACTCGCCTGGCTGTTCATGCCCGCATAGTGCTTCATTAAGATCGCCGCGCCCGCGCCCATGGCAATGGCGCCCGCACCGGCCCGCCCGCCCGACTTCAGCATCAACACGAATGAGAAGGGCATGCGGACAAAACTCTTGATCGCGCCGATGGGCCCGCGGCGGAGGGTCGTCAGCACGAGGGTCGTCAGGATCATGCCCGCGACACCCCAGATTACCGGGGCCGAAAGCGCGCCCTGCTTGCTCCCCGTCAGGTAAAGCCACGGTGCCCAGGTTCCCCCATCGTCACGGATGCCGTTGTTCTTGTAACCGGCCAGATACGCGTGGAGGTACAGCGCCCCAAAATAGGAGACGGTCATCATGATGCCACGCGAGATCAACCAGCCCATCACCATACGCGGGATCGAGCGGACGGTCTGCGTAAACTGTGCCTTCGTGCTGTCGACAACCGTACCGGCAAACTTGCGGACCGGACCAACGGCACCGACCAGTTCGCGCGGCGGATCAGCCGGCGCCCACTGGGTGCCGTCCCATCGCGCCCACTGGCCCGTGGCGGGAAGGATCTGCCACCAGACGCCCTTCTCGTCCTTCACCCGAAGGCGCTCAACCTTTACCTGAAACTGCTGCTCGCTCATGCCGCCCTGTTGGAACACACCGAGGGCCTGACTATAGTGCCGGTCGAATTCGGCGTATATGGACAGCTCGGTGGCGGGGCGACCGTCGGGAGTCTGGAGAGGCGGCTCGGCCTCGACCCACTGCTGTCCATCCCAGCGCACCCAGATGCCCGTCTGCGAAGCGATCTGCCAGACCGCGCCACCGCCGTCGGTCACCCGAAGCGCATCAACCGCCCGGTCGAACGCTGCCGAATCCAGCTCACCCCGTTTGCGCCGCGCCAGCAGGGCGCGATATTGGTCCGCAGTCTGGTCGAAGGCATCGGGACCGCAGGGCGGTTGGGTGAACGCTGGTCCTGTCGCCGGAGCGACCTGCGCTTCAGGTTGCGGGGCTTCAGTCCATGAAGCGCCGTCCCACCAACTCCAGTTGCCCGTCGTGGGAGAAATGGACCACCAGGTTCCCCGAGCATCCTGCACGCGCAATTGCGCGGCCATCTCATCGAAGGCTTCGCGAGTGATCGTCCCGGCCTGAAGTTGGCCGAGAAGCTCACCATATTGGAGTTGTGCGCTCTGGAATGGGTCCACTGCGGGCTTCCTGAACTGCCTTTGTCATGGCGGTGTGTTAGCCGTCCAATTTTAGGTGTGCGCCGGAAATTCATGTGTGCAATAATTAATTGTGCTTCATCCGCCTCGCCGCACCGGGTTCGATCCGGAGCACACCCGCCAGGGTCCCAAGCCATATTTCGCCGTCGGGACCGCCGGCAATGCACGTGACCTCCTTGTGGGGAAGGCCGTCACTTTCGTTGAAAGCCACAATTCCCCGCCCGGTTCGCAGCGCGAGACCGTCGTTCTCAAACCCCATCCACAAGTCGCCGTCCGCATCCTCAAATATCGACCGCACCTTCGCGCCGGGCAGACCGTCCGCGCGCGAAATGGTGGCGGACACCCCCCAGCCCTTCGCATCCCGGCGGAACTGGCAGGCACCGCCCTCCTCAAGTTGACCGGTCGCCGCCCACACAGCCCCGCCATGGTCGACCAGCAACTGGTTGACATACGGATGCGGCAGGCCGCGCACGGGGGTGAAGGTTTCAGTGTCAGGCCCGTTCAACAATGTAACGCCGCCCGAAGGTGTGGATGTGGATGCCACCCAGAGTTCGCCGTCCTTATTCTCAACGATCGAGTTAACGATCGGGCTCAAAAGGCGCGTGGTTTCCGGTGCCATCGCAATCTTCCCGTTTTCGATAAACGCCAGACCGTTCGCCGTGCCGATCCAAACGCGGCCGTTGTGGTTCTGCGCAAGCGCATTGACCCGGTTGTCGGGCAGACCGTCGGCAACCGTGAAAGTCGCCGTTTGCCCCGCATGGTATCGGGTCAGGCCGTTCAGATGGCCGACCCAAAGCGTGCCGCTGGTGTCGGCAAGCAGCGCGCGCACATGGGCAACCTCGGTGCCGGCATCCACCCTGCCCAGGTAATTCCCCGTGGCGGCATCCACGCGGTGCAGTCCTGTCTTCGAACCAACCCAGACATCGCCATCGAGGAATGCGATCGCGAGGACCGAGCCGGGCTCGCTGGCCACGGTCCATCCCTGCGGGCGGGGTGCTGGTGCGGGGGCATCGCCGCCACCGCTGCCGAGCACGGCGAAAAGAATTCCGACAACAGCGACCAACACGAAATGCCAATAGCGGCGAAGCAAACGCTGCCTTTGCCGCATGATGGTCCCGGTCCCTGTCATCACGCCGCGTCTTCCCCCGTCACCGCTACATCCCCTGAGTGAGGTCGGGCATGGACGCGAGGCCGGCATAGACTACGAGCATGAGGACGATGCCAAAGATGAGGCTGATAATCGTCATAACCAAAATCGCCCGGCAGAGGTTCTGCTTGTTGGTATTGGTGCCGCCGCTGAAGCTCCAGATCAATAAAAGCAACTGGCCGAGAACCGGGATGGAGAGAAGAATGAACGTACCGAGATACTGCCCCGTGGACATAGGCCTGAGACGCTCGGGAATATCGCCGGCAGCGCCCGCCGAATAGGCCGGTGCCGTGTGAGGAGAGATAACAGAGCGCGGCATTGAGGCAGACGGCGGGGCAGGGCGGGGCTGAGGTGCCATGGACGGTGGCGGTGACATCGGAGTCGGCCGGAACGGTGCCGGTGGCGGAGACGCCGGGGCGGCGGGCCGCACAGGAGCTGGCGCTCTCGGGGGGACAGAGGCTCGTGGAGAGGGGGCGGGCGTGGATGAGTCAGCGGCCGGCTTGCCACCCAGTTTCGCCCCGCAACCTTCGCAAAACTGTGCATTCGGGGGCGCTTGAGCCCCGCAACCTGAGCAGAACATGATTCGACCATTCTCCCGAAGTAATGTGTCGCCGCCGCGAAAAGTCCAGGGAACGGACTTTTAGAACAGCTCCGCGGAAGCCATCTTCTGTTGGCGACGACCTCTATCAGATACGTTTGGGAGTCAACCCTTTTGGGAAATGCAGCTCCATATTAGATATGGTCCGCTTTCAATAAATATGTAATGCTGCTCGGGGGCAGGAATGCCCCCGCTCCTGCAATAAATCTATCAGGATCGCCGTTGACTGTCACCGCACTAAATCCAAATGAGTATACCCGTTTTGCGGAGGTTCCCAAACATTGAAAATCTACATTCTTGCAGACATGGAAGGCGTGTCCGGAATCCGGCGCCCTGAGCAGGTGCAGTTCGACCATAATCGGCCTATCTGCTTTCTTCGTACCTCTATGTCTCCATGTTAGAGGTTTTTTTGCTCTTCCCTCCGCCTTGCGTCTCCTCGCCTTCCGCAGGGAGGTAAACGCGGAAGATGCTGCCGCTGCCCTCCTCGGATTCGAGCACGATGCAGCCGCCATGCTCCTCGATCATTTTGCGCGAGACCGCCAACCCGATGCCCGTGCCGCGCGAGCCCTTGGTGCTGTGGAACATCTGCCAGATATCGTCCTGGCGGTCGGGCGGAATCCCCGGACCGTTATCTTCCACCATCACATGGTGCCATACAGCCACCTCTGGCCGACGTTTCCGCGCTGGCTCGGGGGCCTCGTTTGGATGAAGACGCCAGGCATACAATCGCACGCGGGGGGGCGGCGCGGTGCCCGCGCGCTCCTGATCAAACGACTCGATGGCGTTGAGCACGAGATTCATGAGAGCACGGAAAATCTGATCGCGATCACCCATCGCCGGCAGTTGCGCCTGCTCAGCGGTAACGCGCAATTCCACGCCGCGGCTGGATGCGCGGTGCTCCACGGCGTCATGCACCTGCGCCACCACATCGGCCAGATTGAATCGCTCGCTTACGGGCACGCGCTCGCGGGAAAAGTCGAGCATGTCGAGGACGAGATTCTGCAACATCGCCGCGCTGCGCTTGAGCACGCCAAAACCCTGGAGGACCAACTCCGGCTGATTCTTCTCCAGCCCAATTTCGGTTACGGCAATACCGCCCCCCACGCCTGTCAGGATGTTCTTCACGCAGTGGCTGATGCCTGCCACGGCCTGGCCCACGGCGGCCAGACGCTGCTGCTGGGCAAGATCTGTCTGGAGGCGCGCATTCGCAATGACCATGGCGGCCTGGCTGGCCACGATGAAACCCGTTTCCACATCGCTCTCGGTGAAGAAGTCTTTGCGCGTCGTGCGGTTAAGGTTCAATGTGCCCAGCACGTCGCCCTGCCATATAAGAGGCACGCATAGGGCCGAGTGGATGCGGCGACGCACGGCGGACTCGTCGGCAAGCATCTGATAGTCGCCGCCACGAGCCGGGCCGTTAATAATCAACGGCCGGCGCTCGCGCATCACGTGCTCGCTGATGGAACCCCGCCGCGACACATAACCGCGCGCCACAATCTGCTGGGGGAGGCCAACCGCCGCCAGCATCTTAAGGGACGACTGCTCCCCCGCTTCCATCAAAAGCAACGATCCCTGATCCGCATGCATCTCGCGGGCCGCCGTGGTGACGATGACGTCTAACAGCTCGTTGAAGTTCTGGCTGTGGGCCAACGCTGCGAAAATATCATGCAGCGAAAAACCAGCCGGGGATTGCGACGGAAATGACGATAACGGTTCCATATAGCCGGATACGCATGCACAGTGACGCAGGGAAGTCCATCGCGAATTTTGTGCCGCGCTATTGGTCTGGTGGCGGCTACAACAGCATGTTGCGCTGAAGCCACCCGGTGACCCACTCGTGGAGAGCTGTTAAAATGTCGTGGATGACGGGGCAGGAATGCCCCCGCCCCTATAAAACGCCCCTGTCACCGGACGCTGCAATATTCTTGCCTATTTGTTTTCACCCTCCCCGGTTCTCATCTGGGTTTAACGTTTCCCCGTATGCAGGCGATGCGGGAATTTCAGGCATATCAGGGAGGACAGTATTATGTTGCACGAGCCAGCGGCGAAGATGGGTCGAGACCCGGCTGCCGCCTATAAGACGCGTTTGGGCGTTTGGATGTTTTTAGCTTACAGCATTCTGTACGTCGGGTTTGTGGCGATCAATTTGCTGCGGCCTCAGCTGATGGAAGGCACTATTTTCGCCGGGCTTAATCTGGCGGTGGTGTACGGGTTCGGTCTGATCATCGTGGCGTTGATCCAGGCGCTGCTTTATGATACCATGTGCAACCGTCGCGAACGCGCCCTTGCGGAGTCTGCCGGGGAGAAGGACGAACAATGACAATCGCAATCTTTCTCGGCTTTGTAATTTTCGTTCTGGGGCTTTCGTTCTATTTCGGGAACAAGACCAAGTCGGCCAGCGGCTATTACGCTGCGGGCGGACAGATTCACTGGGGCGTCAACGGGATCGCTTTTGCGGGCGATTACCTTTCCGCGGCCTCCTTCCTTGGCATCTGCGGGATGATTGCAACCGCCGGTTATGACGGCTTTCTTTATTCCATTGGTTATCTGGCGGGTTGGATCGTCGCGCTGTTCGTGGTTGCGGAGCCCATGAAGCGGTTGGGCAAGTATACGTTCACAGACGCGCTGGACTCGAAGTACGATTCGCGCGGGATCAAGCTGGCTGCGGCGATCAGCACCCTGGTGGTTTCGATTTGTTATCTCATCCCCCAGATGGTGGGTGCCGGTGTTCTGGTGGAGCCGCTGCTGGGTCTGCCACACGCCGTGGGCGTGGTTCTGGTGGGCGCGGTGGTTATCACGATCGTGGCCACGGCCGGCATGACGTCGACGACTTACGTGCAGTTCCTGAAGGGCGGCCTTCTGATCATTTTCTCGACCATTTTGGTGATCGTCTTGTTGGTTCGCGGCCTGACGACCACGCCGGATCAGGGAGGACGGGTGCCGTTCGTTGAGCCCCAGGTGTTGCCGGCCATGGTAAATGGCGACTCAATCGCTCCGGTGGACGCATCGTGGAAGGTTGTGGAGACGCACGAAGCCAAGGCGGCAAAGACAACGCTGGTCAAGCTGGAGAAAGATGGCCAGCAGACGTGGTGGTCGCTTGGCGAGAAGGCGGGCGCCCCTGTGCTGCACGAAACGCAGTCGGTTACGGTGGCGGCGGATGGCGCAACGCTTTACAACGGCGTGGCGGCTTCAGAGACCAACAAGGAACTGCGGCAGGTGGGCAGCCTGGTGGCTCTTGAGGGAAAGACGGACGTGAAGACCGGCAGTTTGTCGCCGTTCGGGTTCCTGTCGGCCATGAGCAGCAAGGACACGGTGGTCCGCCGTTGGAGGGATGCGAAGTTCGATGACGCGGCGGGCAACAAGATGACCGTCTATTTCCAATCGTTCGCCACAGGCAACCAGATCATGCGTCCGGGCTTGAAGTTCAAGCTGCAGGGTACACTGCTCGACAAGCTCGATTTTGTGTCGCTGATGCTGGCGCTCTTCCTCGGCACGGCGGCGCTTCCCCACATCCTGATTCGCTATTACACGGTTCCCAGCCCTTCGAGCGCACGCAAGTCGACCATCGTGGCGATTGCGGCCATTGGCTTCTTTTACATTCTGACCATGTTCATGGGTCTTGGTGCGATGACCAGTGGTGTGATGAACCCGGCGGATAACAATATGGCCGCGCCGTTGTTGGCCCGGTCCTTTGGCGATCTGCTGTTTGCGTTGATCTCGGCAATTGCTTTTGCCACGGTACTCGGCACGGTTGCCGGGCTAATCGTGGCGGCGTCGGGTGCGGTTGCGCACGATTTGCTGGACCGTTATGCCAATCGCCAGATGACGGAACACCAGAAGGTGCGGGCCGGCAAGATATCTGCCTTCGTCGTGGGTGCGCTGGCTATCGTGCTGGGAATCCTCTTCAAGGGAATGAACGTAACTTTCCTTGTGGGCCTGGCTTTCGCGGTGGCGGCGTCTGCAAATCTGCCCGCTATCCTGATGCTGCTCTTCTGGAAGAAGACGACGGCCAAGGGCATTACCGCATCCATTATCACGGGTATGGTGGCGTCGCTGGGACTGATCCTGTTGTCGCCTGACCTGTACAAGCAGTATGGTTGGGATCCGACCACGGCACCCGTGCCATTCAGCAACCCGGGCATCATTTCGATTCCGCTCAGCTTCATCGTCCTGATCGTTGTTTCGCTGGCAACGCAGAAGCGTGACGCGACCGGACAAACGGTGGCTGCCGCCAAGGCATAGCCCCGGCGACGCGGCAAGTTGTTACCTGCCGCACGGCTCTCCTGCAATTGGAGGGCCGTGCGGCTTTTTTTATTAATCCGGAAACGCGCGGTCAGGTTCCGCCGAGAAAGTCGTAACTGATCTTCTTCTGGATGGTTGCCACGTGCGTGAAGGTCTCGCGAATCATGGCCTGCTCCAAGGGAGTGAGCACCTTGAGCGGAATAACATTGGTTGGCGTCTGATGATCGCGAAGCCCCGCCACGTGGTGTTTCAGCCGCAACTGCATCAGGTGATCGTAGGCCAAAACAATCTCCTCGTGGGTGGTTGCGGTCAGGATGTGCTGCTCGGCCAGCGTGTCGAGGCGATCCACCGTGTTGGTCTCGTGGACGGCGTGCCGCAGCGCGTAGAGACGCGCGAACGATACGATGGGCACCATGGCATCCTTCATATTCAACTGACGCGCCTGTTCGCCGCCCGCCGTGACGAGTTTGGCCAGCAGGCCGGTTGGCGGCGGCTTATGCTGCAAGCAACTGAGCGCGAACTGGGGATAGAAGGAGGGGTAGTCCTGCATGGTCTGCTGGATGAATTGCCGGAGTTCGTTGGCAAGCTCGCGGTTGCCATGCACGGCGCGCAGGTCGAAGAAGATACTGAACTCCATCAGCTCCTGCGGCTCGGGTTTGGTTATCCAGCGCGTGAAGTTATCCTTCCAGGCAGCCAGCGGTTTGCACCAGGCCGGGTTCTTCGCCATGAAGCCGCCCGGGCAATAACGGTAGCCAGCCTGAGCCAGCCAATCGCAAACCAGCGTTCCAAGGCGTGCGAAGTAGTCGGCTGCGACCTGCGCCTGGTCGGGTGGCAGGTCCTCGTAGATAATCGCGTTGTCCTGATCTGTAACGAGAGTCTGTTCCTCGCGCCCCTCGCTGCCCAGCACCACGAAGCAGAAGCGTGCGGGTGGCGGGCCGAGTTGTTGCAATGCCAGTTCGACGAGTCTCTGCCCCACTGCATCGGAAATTGAGGTGATCACGCGGGTGATGTTGCGTGAACGCGAGCCGCCATCGAGCAAGGAGGCCACCAGGGCGGGCAGGCGTTCGCGGTTGGCGGCCACCTCCTCAACGGTGGAAGCCTGGCTGATTTCGCGGGTCAGCACGGATGCTCCGTAGCGTGGGAACTGGAGCAATTCCTTGTTCAGAAGCATCCCGACAGGCACGCCCGCTTCGTCGACCACCGCCACGTGCTGAATGTCATGCTCCTCCATTGCCAGCAGGGCTTCATAGACAAGCGCAGACTGCGATACGGTGATGACGGGCGATGTCATCACCTTGAAGATGGGCATGGCCGGGTCGAGTTCGCGCGCGAGGATGCGTTCCCGCAGGTCGCGGTCGGTGACAATTCCTACGGCGTCGCCACTTTCCGAGGTGATCAAAACGGCCGAGCTTTCACGGCGGTTCATAAGGACGGCCACGCGTGTGGCGGGCGTATCCAGCGGGCAGGTAACCAACTCGCGCAAGAACCCGACAACCGGCTCGTGCAGGAAGAGAAGCGAAGTTTCGAGCTTTGCGATTTGCCTGCGCGTGGCGGTCTCCAGCTTGGCCTGTTCTGTTACATCCAGCATCAGGATGTCGAAATAACGCATTTCGTCATCGGAGCTTTTTCGAGCGGGCACGGCTGTCAGATTCACCACCGAGGCTGTGCCGGCGGATCGCCGCAGGTGCAGGGTGCGGCTCACGGCGGTGCTGTCATCTTCGAGGGCTTGCAACATTTCTTCGATCTCGTCGGGGGCCTCGAAGAATTCCGCCAGGCGGTGGGCGTTGAGGCGCGCGTCTTCCGAGATGCCGAGGATCTGCCTGGCCGACGGGTTCGCCTCCACCAGATTTCCACGTCGGGTTGCGGCAACGCGCAGGATGCCGGCGGGCACGTTATCCGAGGGGCGACCCGCACGCCGCAACATGGGGTCGATGGCGTCAACCATCTCGGTATGGCGCTGCACATCCTTGACGAGCAGGATCCATCCCCGCTGACCGGCAAGATCGATGGGGTTCATGGTGACAATGCAGGGCACGCGCCCGCCATCCTTGCGTTGCAAATCCGCCTCCACGGTCGGCGCGTCGGCGCCGGCCTCGGTGCCTTCACGAAGGCGGGCGACAGCGTCAGGCGGCATCAAATCGTCCAGATCCAGCAGCCCGAATTCCTGCTCGGAGTAACCGAGCATATCCAGCAGGGTGCGGTTGGCGAAGGTGCAGCGTCCGTCGAGCAGCATGGCGGTGCCCTCGGTTGCCGCTTCAACCAGCGAGCGATAGCGTTCGTTCCACTCCCGAAGCGCTTCCTGGGCCGAGAATCGCTGGCGTTCAAAGCGCATGCTTTGCTGTGCGACGAAGAGCAACAGCATCGCCATGATGGCGCTGATGCCGATGGAAGCATTGATGACCGTGCGAGAAATGCGCGAGATTTCCTGCTGCACATCACCCATGTAGATGCCGGTGCCGATGACCCATCCCCACGGCTCGAAGCCCTTGATGAAGGATTCCTTCTCTGCCTCGCGCTGCGGGTCGTCTTTCCACTGCCAGACGTATTCGACGTAGCCCTGTTTCTTTTTGCGTACCAGCTCAGCGAACTCCACAAAGATGCGCTGCCCGCGGGTGTCGGTGAAATTGGTCAGGTCCGTGCCGTCAAGTTCGGGGCGGTAGGGATGCATCACCATGCGCGGGTGCATGTCGGTGATCCAGAAATAGTCCTTTCCCTCGGTCCCGTAACGCAGGAACTGGATGCGCTCCCTGGCGAAAGTCTGGGCTTGTTCCAGGGTGTAGCGTCCCTCTCGCTGCTCCTTGTCGTATTCTGCGAGAATGCTCCAGGCTGAGGTGGTCAGTTCGCGAATCATGTCGCGTTTCATGCCGAGCATTTTCGACTCGAACTGTGGGATGATCAGAGCGAAAATGGTTCCGATGAAGAGACCGACAGCCATGAGTGTTGGCAGGACGATCCGCACGATGAAGTTGCGCCAGCGGGGGCGGTGCGGGGTCTCAGGCGCGGGATGGCCGGGCCCGTCTTCCTGGCTGGCCGGCCTGTTCAAACCATTGCGAAACGCCCGCCAAAGCTGCGTGGGCATCTCGATGGCCCGCTCTGACAACGCGGGCACCGTGGGGTCGTGGAAATCGGTGCCGGCGGCCACAAGCAGATGGTGCTTTCGCGCCAGCGCCAGTAGTGCGGATCGCGTGCCTTCATCGTATGACGGATAAATCGCTTCGATTCCGTCCATGCCGCTCGCCTTCAATTCAGCGACAAGTACTTCGAGCTGTTGAACATCGGGCTGCGTTTCGAGAGGATGGGCAAGGAAAGCCCGACCGCCTGCGAGATGGATGAGCGCGATGGCATCTTCCACAGGAAGAGGGCCCTCGTTGCATGTTTCGGCTTCCTCGGTCGATGCCGGCTCGGGGCGGAGTCGCGAGCCTATTTTGCGCAACGACACGACGAGCGCTTGCACGCCAGCGTCGTGGCAACGGCGCACAGCCGCGAGTTGTTCCTGCAGCTTCTCGTTTAACGGATCAAAACCGTAGCCGAGGATGTGTACGCTGAGACCTTCGTGGAATGCGGTGATCTCCACGCCGGGCACCGTGCCCACGCCCGGTAAGCGAAGCATAGCGCACACCTGCTGCCACCAGACGCACCGCCACTTCCTCGGGCGGCAGCACGCCGTCGCTACAGTTGGAGTGACAATGCAGGTTTACGCGGGTAGTGTGGGCCACGATGATCTCCTCAGGAAACATGGCTATCCGGTTCTGCAACCAAACTCGACAAAAATCCGCGATCGTTCGAAGGCGGAGGGAATCTTCCGCATTACCGAGGGCATAAGCCGACGATGGGTCTTGACTGAATGCAGCCTTGCACACCGGCGTATCCCTGACGGTCAACTGACTCAAACCATGACTAAGAACAACACAGGCCGACCCTCCGTTCGCACCGGTTCTTACGCCGGAATTCACGAGATGTTGGACTACACCCTTGCACGGGTCGCGGCCCTTCCGGTGCGCACTCAAGTCGGCCTGGCAGTTGTTCTCCAGGCAATGGTGATAGTCGCGGACGCCCTCACGGGCAGAAACATTTCGGTGTCGTTCTTCTACCTGCCTGGACTGGTGCTCATGGCGTGGGCTGTAAACGCGCGATACGCGGCAGCGTATGCACTTGTGTCGGCCGTGGCCGAACGGGGCATGCTCAACTGGGGGGCTGCCGGGGGCGGCGTGCTGGCGTGGAACTCACTGGTGCGTTTGCTGACTTTTCTCGCGGTTATCGGACTCGTGAGCGCTCTCAAGCGCAGACTCGATCACGAGGCGGAACTGGCACGCACCGACCCCCTGACGGGGCTGATGAACCGGCGCGCGTTTCTGGAGCGTGCACAGCTGGAACAGGCGCGATTCGCGCGACTCGGAACTTCCTTCGCCATCGCGTATGTGGACTGTGACAATTTCAAGCAAGTCAACGATACCCTCGGGCACCAGCGCGGCGACGAACTTCTGCGCATAATCGCGGGGAAGATGCTCGAAAGCATCCGTGACTGCGACGCCGCCGCTCGCATCGGAGGAGACGAGTTCGCGGTGCTGTTTGAGGGTGTGGACTACTCGGGCGCCGGCACCGCGGCAAACAAGCTCCATGTAGCTCTCACCAGCGCCGTAGCGGAGATGAATGTGCCGGTCGGCTTCAGCATCGGTGTCGCCGTCGCAATGCACCCGGAAGGTTCAGTCGAGGAACTGATTCACGCTGCAGACACCCTAATGTTCGAAGTAAAAACGGAAGGCAAAGGGCGGGTGAAACTGAAACAGGTAAACGGGGACGTCCATGGGGAGGGTGCAGCCTGAGACACAAAGAAGTGTCTTTGGTGCCGACTGTTGAACCCAAGCGCACAGAAAAAGTCTGTCGGTTCCAGAGCGGTTTTGATGTAAGTGTTAACATATCCTTCAATCTCGAAATAGTTGGAGCATTGGGTTCGGGGCAACTGTGCGTGCAGGACAAACTGGAGGCCGCGTGGAGGCCGGAGGCAGACCTCTGTGCGGATAATGGCTTGCCGATTGCGCGCCAGTTGCAACGCTTGCACACCGCTTGCACACCGGTTGCACGCCGGTTGCACGCCGGTCGCACCGGGGTTGGCATCCGCCAGCAAATGGGCAAGTGGGAGGCGATAGAATCGGACGCCCGGGCGAGGCCGTGGGTGCCACCTAACATCAGGGATGGGCGGTCTCAATTCGACATCCCCGGAGCACCGCGAGTCTGTAATCCTTTGAATCGAAAACGCTCTAAGGAACCAACGGCCTCAGCGGAAGAGGTCTGTCTTGCGGCAACCGCCGAGGTCGCGATCAGGCCGGGGGCGCGGCTCGTTCAAAGCCAAAATACCTCCGGGCGTTGCAGGAACAGACGTCGCGTACGAGTTGGCCCACC
Source organism: candidate division BRC1 bacterium HGW-BRC1-1 (assembly GCA_002842095.1). Lineage (GTDB taxonomy): Bacteria > Sumerlaeota > Sumerlaeia > Sumerlaeales > Sumerlaeaceae > HGW-BRC1-1. Next base: position 276,297 of record PHCB01000007.1, on the reverse strand, counting down.
AGTTGCAGGTCGTCGGGGAGGAGGCCTGTTGCCATTTCACCACCAAGAAGTTCGCAAAGGATCCGGCGGAAGTAGTCGTGGCGTGAGTACGAGACGAGCGAGCGCGAGTCTGTGAGCATGCCGACAAAGCGCGACAGCAGGCCGAGGTTGGAGAGCGCGTCGAGCTGGCGCTGTATGCCGTTGCGCTGGTCCAAAAACCACCAGGCGCTGCCAAGCTGCATTTTGCCCGGCATGGTGCCATCCTGGAAGCAGCCGATGAGGGCGGCCATCATCTCGTTGTCGGCCGGGTTGAGGTTGTAGACGATGGTGCGCGCAAGCTGGTTGGTGGAATCGAGACTGTCGAGATGACGAGCGAGGGCGCGCGCCTGGGGCTGATCGCTGATGCAGTCGAAACCGGCGTCGGCCCCGAGGTGTTTGCGCATGCGTGTGTTGCAGTTGCGCAGGGGGCCGAGGTGCAATTGTTGCACCCAGCCGCGGTGGTGGATCATGACGCCGAGGTCGTGGAGAAGCGCGGAGCGCAACTCGCGCAGCGTGTCTTGTGCGGGGAGAACTCCGCCGCGCAGCGTGGCGAAAGTGCGGGCGGGATCGGATGGCGTGGCGGCGTTGGCGGGGACGGCTTCGAGGCTGACGTCGGCGAGACGGCATCCTTCCGCGTGGAAATAATCCATGCGGCGCGCCAGCGCTTCCAATAAGTCCGGGTAGCTGGATATCTCCACATTGGCGGCACCCGCAAGCCTTTCGAGGTAGGCGTTATAGGTGGCGACATCATCGCCGGGCAGGAGGGCATCGGCGCGGAAAGAGGGCAGCACGGAGGTGGCGAAGGTGGCGTCGGCCCGGATGGCGCGATGGTGCCGCAGGTCATCGGCAGGGTCGTCGGTGGTGCAGATCACTTCCACGTTGAACTTCGAAATGATGCCCCGCGCGGTGAAGTCGGGCTGGGCAAGCTTCTCGTTACATTCGTCGAAGATGGCCTGCGCGGAGTCGGCATTGAGGAGGCGCCCGGTGATCCCGAAGGGGCGCTGCAGTTCCATGTGTGTCCACGTGTAAAGCGGATTGCGCAGCGTGGCCGGCACGGTGGCGGCGAAGGCGTGGAACCTCTCCCAGGGGGTGGCGTCGCCGGTGATGAAACGCTCGTCCACGCCGTTGGCGCGCATGGCACGCCACTTGTAATGATCGCCGGCCAGCCACAGTTCGGTGATGTCGGCGAAGCGGTGGTCGGCTGCGATGAGCGCGGGGGAAATGTGACAATGATAGTCGATGACAGGCTGCGGGGCGGCGTGCTGAAAATAGAGATCACGCGCCTGCGAGGTACTCAGCATGAAAGTCGGGTCGAGAAATGCAGCGTGTTGTGACATGAAAACCCCTTTCGTGGTGGCGACAGTAACAGATGGTTCGTGCAATACCTGAAGATGAGAGTTTGAGGCTGACGGATGGATCGCAAGGGTTGAAGCGGTTGGTTAGTCGATTGGGCACTTGGTTATCCCGCCTCTTAATTGCTTGTGAGTATTTCATCCTGGTGCCTCGAGTTTGAGCCAACTCAAACATGACCGGGAGATGGACTTGCGCCGCATTATACACATTCTTGCTGTCTGCGCGGTGAGCGCGCTGGCGACAAACGCGATTTTTGGAACAGACATCCCTGACAATTTCCCGCGCTTCACCGTACCGGGACACGAGTCCGAGACGAGCGCGATGCGCACGATGAACTGGCTGCATCGCGAGCAGGCGTTACCCGCAGCGACGCTGTGGGACGCTTGGATTCCGTCACCGTCGCTGTGGCCCGCCACCACCGACGCGCAGAACCGGGCTGAGCGCTGGCGCAGGACGCTTGAAGGGCGTATCATTGACAAGGATGGCTATGTCGCCACGCACCAGCACGCCTCAATCGCGCACCCGCTTGGCTGGCCCTTCCCATTCTGGGTGCAGGGCGAGGGTGGGGCGGGATGGCACTTCTCTTTCAAGGACACTGTTGGCGGGGTATGGCGCCCGGCGGACGCCAACACCACGGCCGGATGGACGCTGGATGGGGCGCGCGACGCTGGCATGAACGAATACGGGTGGCGCGTGGAAGCGACTGCCGCCAACGCAGCAGTGGTGACGTCTGAGCGCATGATTGATACCAAACAGGCGCCCTTCATCCAGATACGATGGAAGATGGACGCCGGCGGTGCGACCGCTGCTGCGGGCGCGGGCGAAAAACCATGGATTGAGTGGCGCACTACCGACACGGAATCCTTCAACAAAACGAAGCGCGTCTATTTCGACGCCCCCTCGACGTCGGCGCTCACCCACACGGCGATCGAGATGCACACCCACCCCGCCTGGAAGAGACGTGTGGCGCAGTTGCGCCTGGGATTCGGCAACGCCGCCCCGGGCGCGACGGCAGTCATTCAGGCGCTCTTCACGCAGTATGACACGCGTCACAATGTGAACAACACGGCGTTCGTGCTGGGGTGCGACGCATACTTCCGTTGGACGGGCGATACGGAGTTTGTGCGCGGTGCCATGCCGCGCATGCGCACTGCCCTGCGCCACATGATGGATGTGCACCACGCCGCCGCGGAAAAGATCGTGCACACGACATGGGCCGGCCACGACGGCCTGACCGGAATCGTGCGAACCAGGGAGGGCGGCAAGCGCCTGCTGCCCGGGGGCGGCGTGGGCAACAACTATTGGGACCTCATGCCGTTCGGCAACAAGGACTGTTACGCCACGGTTACCTACTACGGCGCGCTCCGCACGATGGCGGCGCTCGAGCGCACCGCGCTCGCGCATCCGGAGTGGGGCGTCGCGCCGCCGGACGATCCCGCGTTCCGCCCCGACGCGCTGGACTCCCACGCGGAGGATGTTAAGCATACGGGCAACGCCCTCTTTTGGAACAAGGAAACGGGGCGCTTCGTCGCATGCATCGACACGAACGGTGAGGCCCACGACTACGGTTACACCTTCCTCAACCTGGAAGCGATCTATTACGGTTTCGCCACGCCGGAACATGCGGCATCCATCCTGGCCTGGATCAGTGGAGAGCGCACAGTGGCGAGCGACACGTCACAGACCACCGACATCTACCGCTGGCGCTTCGGTCCTCGGGCCAGCACAAAGCGAAACCTCGACTGGTACATGTGGGCGTGGAGCAACCCCGAGGGAATCCCATGGGGAGGGCAGGTACAGGACGGCGGCGCCGTGCTGGGCTTCTCATACCACGACCTGATGGCGCGGCTGGCGGTGCTCGGCCCCGACGACGCTTTGGCGCGACTGCGCGGAGTTACCACGTGGTTCGACGAGGTGCAGGCTGCGGGCGGATACCGCGAGTATTACCGCAGGATGGAAAAGGATGGAGTCACCCTGCAAGGTGGCGGCACTGCGGGGGGGCTTGGCCTGGACCACGAGTTCATCGAGAGCGTACTGTTACCGCAGGTGATGATCGACGGGTTCCTCGGCTTCGCGCCGACGGGCGACGGCTTTCGCATCCTGCCGCGCCTGCCCCGCGACTGGCCGTCCCTGAAGATCGACTGCATCCGCTGGCACGATGCGGTGCTCACGGTGCACGCGACAAAGGATACCATCGAGGTGAACCGCGACGGCCCCGCGCAGAAACCCGCATGGGTGGTGCTGCCGGACGGCGAATGGAGCGTCGCGCTGCTCGGCGCGGATGGCACGTCGAAACCAGTGAAAGCGGAGCGCCGCACAAGTGACGGCGCGTTGCGCGTGAACTGGCAGGGTGCAGCGGCAGCAAGATTCAGCAGGGTGAAACCACTCTGAACCAGAAGATAATTTGGGAAGCTGGGGCGACAAATTTACGGTCCGGTCAGCCTCTCGATTTTGCTTGCCTTGGGGAGCATTTCAATCGCTTTGATTGAAAGCGTAGGTGTTATTTTTATTCTCATATTAACTCGGAGGCTCGTTATGAAACAACGTTCTGCATTTACGCTTATCGAGCTGTTAATCGTGGTCGCTATCATCGCGATCCTTGCAGCTATCGCCGTACCCAACTTCCTTGAAGCGCAGGTCCGCTCGAAGGTGTCGCGTACACGCGCCGACATTCGCACAATCGCTGTGGCCATCGAATCCTATGCCGTCGATCATACCAAATATCCTTGGGTGAACACAGCCATCGGCTACGGCTTGCCGCCAGGCCGGCAGGCTGGCACTCAGTTGGCTGGCATGACGACACCCATTGCATATATCACTTCAATCCTGAAAGATCCTTTCGGCGGCAAGAAAATGCCGACCGATCCCTACCATGCGTTTAATACGACTGCCGAGTACTGGTACTGGACCGAAGCCTATATGTCGGCCCAGTCGTGGGCAAACGCGAGCTCTTGGGCAACTGCCGGTCCCGGCTCCGACGCATCGGGCTGTAAATGGGCCCTTATGAGCCAGGGTCCCGACCTGCAGTGGTCTCACGTTGTACCGCCTGGAGCCCCCGCCGGTTTCACGATTTCATGCGAAGTTGATAAGCCGCTTCGCTGGGCCTACGACTCCACCAACGGCACCATCTCCTGGGGCAATATTGCCCGTACCGGTCCGTAAGTTTAACCTGTTTTATCTTCGCCCGGGTGCATGGCCACTGCCTGCTCCCGGGCGTTTTTTTGTTTATGGTGATATTGGGATGGACCGGGCAGAGTATCGGAGGAGGACATCCTTAAGAATTAGGAATTTTGGATTGGCCTCCTTTCATTCATAATTCGTAATTCGTAATTCGATGTCTGCGGCGCTGACGGTGGTTACGCCACCCTCCACGGTGATAATGGCCGACACAGATTCGGGGGCAGGAATGCCCCCGCTCCTGTCCCCCCCCCCCGCGTTCTTGTGAGTTCGCCCTTGAAAAGATCACTGCATTCGAGCACCGGTCAGTCATGGCAGACGATTCGATCAACCCCTCGCCCACAGGAAACCCACGATTCCGCAGCACACGATGGAGCGTGGTCGTTGCGGCGTGCGCGAAGCCCGGGCCGGATGCCGACCGCGCGCTGGCAACGCTTTGCGACTCCTATTGGTATCCCCTCTACGCCTACGCCCGCCGTCAGGGGCATGACGCCGAAACCGCGCAGGATCTGACGCAGGGTTTCTTTGCGCGTCTGCTGGAAAAGCGCGACCTCGGCGCGGCGAACCCGGCGCGAGGCAAGTTTCGCTCATACCTACTGGGTGCTTTTATCCACCACACATCAAATGAACGCGAGCGCGCCGCGGCATGGAAGCGCGGCGGACGCGACACGGTGCTCTCCCTCGACCTGCCCGCTGCCGAGGAGCGTTACCACCACGAGCCGGCCGACAACCGCACGCCACAGAAACTTTACGAACGCCGCTGGGCGCTGACCCTGCTGGACACGGTGTTGCAGCAACTTCGCTCCGAACAGGCAGCGGCGGGCAGAACCGCACAGTTCGATGCGCTCTCCGGTCCCGCTCTCGCGCCCGATTCGCGCGACCTGCCCTACCGCGCCCTGGGGGCGCAACTCGGCATGTCGGAGACCGCCGTGAAGGTCGCCGTCCACCGCCTGCGACGCCGCTACCGCGACCTGATCCGCGAAGCCGTGGCAGAAACGCTGACCGATCCGCGCGAGGTGGACGAAGAAATTCGTTTCCTCCTCGCCGCCCTCGGCGAATGAACCTGTAACCTCTGCTGGCATTTTCCTCATACATGAGTGAGACCTCCAAGGAGAAATGCCAATGACCGTCCATAACTGCCCCAATTGCGGCGACAAACTGCCACCGGATGCGCCCGAAGGCCTGTGCCCCAAGTGCCTGCTGAACCTCGCGGTGTCGCCCACCGCAGACGCCGAACCTGATCTCGCGGATGACGCATTTTCTGTGCAGGCCGTGCAGGAGGACTTCCCGCAGCTCGAGATCATCGAGTGCATCGGGCGCGGCGGGATGGGCGTGGTGTTCAAGGCGCGCCAGCCGGGCCTCGACCGCGTCGTCGCGCTCAAGGTGCTTGCGCCCAAGGTGAAGGACGACCCCGCGTTTGCCGAGCGGTTCCAGCGCGAGGCGCGCGCGCTGGCGAGGCTGACGCACCCGAACATCGTTGCTCTTTACGATTTCGGGGAGTCCAACGGCCGCTGGTTTTTTCTGATGGAGTACGTGGACGGCATCAGCGTGCGCGATGCATTGGAGGGTTCCCGCCTTTCTCCCGAAGAGGCGCTGGTGATCGTTCCTGCGGTATGCGGCGCGCTCCAGTATGCGCACGACCGGGGCATCGTCCATCGCGACATCAAGCCCGAGAACCTTCTGCTCGACCGTCAGGGGCAGGTGAAGATCGTGGACTTCGGGCTGGCGAAGATCGTGGACCCCGCCGGGAAGGACGCCCGCCTGACCGGCACGCGGGACGTGATGGGCACGCCCCAGTATATGGCGCCCGAGCAATTCGAGCGCCCGCCCCACGCCGACCACCGCGCCGACATCTACGCACTGGGCGTGGTGTTCTACGAGATGCTGACGGGCGAGCTGCCGATGGGACGCTTCTCGCCTCCCTCGCGCAAGGTGCACGTAGATGTGCGCCTCGACGAAGTGGTGCTGCGCACCCTCGAGCGCGAACCGGAACGACGCTACCAGCAGGCCAGCGCGCTGAAGACGGATGTGGAGAGCATCGCGGCGGGCGCGAGCGGTGTATCCGTACCGTCCGTTGAGCGGGGAGCGGGAAGGCGGCGGGAAATTGTGGCGATTCTGTTCATTCTCACCGCTGCGGTCAACGGCATGGCCGCCGTCAGTCAGGCGAACCGGGGCAATGATCTTGCCGCGACGCTTCACCTTGTCGCGGTCATTGGGTTCGGGATTGCCGCGTTATTGCGGCACGGGGCCATAAGGCCGCGGACCGATCCGTACGCGCGCAGAGTCCTGTGGTACGGCTTCACGGCAAGCGCAATCGGTCTGCCGATCGGCTTGGCGCTTGGGATGGAGTTTGTCTGGTGCCTGGCGCTCGCAGGTCTGGCGATCGCAGGCCTCAAGCTGGGGCTTCTGTCCGACTTTGGTCCGCCCTCGTCCGGCACGCCGCCGGATGCGCAGAGTTCGCCCGCCCGCCCACCGTCTCAGCCGCCCCCGTGGTCCGTCCCCGCTTCCATCGCCATCGTGGCGATCCTCGCCGTGGACGCCCTGCTGGTGCTGGCGAGCAACACCCTTTGGATTGTTCTCCTCAAAGTGGCGCTTCTGCCGGCGGCATCCGTCCTGATGCTTCCCCCTGCGGTTGTGCTCGCGGGCAGGTTTGTGCGCCGCTGGCAGACGCCCGATGCCTCGGGATACAACGAACGCGGCAGGGCATGGTTGCGCGCATGGGGGTGGACTGCTGTCATCCTTGCGGTGCCCGCGGTCGCGCTTGGCTTGTTCTTCCTGAATGCGTTGGCGCAGGAGGGTGGCTTCAGGAAGTGGCACCCGTCCCCGCAGGAGGCTGTGGTGGTGCCGCTTACATGGATCGGCGCGGTGTTGTTGCCAGCGGCGGCGTGGGTGCTGTTTCGTGCCGGGGGGAATCGGCCGCGCAGAACCAACCCTCGTGCGGCAACTTCGGTGCCACCGAAAAAGCTTCCGCCGTCGGTGAAAGTTCTCACCGGCCTGACGCTGTTCGTGGTCGTCGCCATCATTGCCATCGTGTCATTCCGCCCATGGATTGCCTCGATGGCAGTACCGAAGTTTCACGACCCTCAGGCAACTATCCAAGATAGGATCGACGCGGCCGTCCGAGGCACCCGCGGGACGGAAAGCAGGCAGGTGACCTATCGTGTCTTTGAGGCCGATGCGCAAGCAGTTGACCGCCTCATTCCGCCCGACACACGATCCCGAGGGGATATGCCGGACGCGGACGAGGTTGCAGGCCGACAGACCCGCTCGGGCTCGCCCATCAACGCGGCAACGCAAATGGCGGAGGTGGACGCAAAAGTAATTGCCCAGTTAGCTGCGGACACCGATGCCGACTCAAGCGGAGTTCTCTGCTCGCAAAGCCGCCATGTCAATAGTTGGCCCAAGGTCGCGGATAGCCAGTCGTGGGCGCGCCCCAACGGAGCAACCGGCGGGATGAGTGGTTTCCTGGGGATTCGTACAGTAAGGGGTGTTCAGGAGATTCGGATACAGTACATGCTCGCCCAACTCCAGGGCAGCGTGTCGGTGAACACACAACTTTACTACGAAGGCCCTGCGCCCTCAAACGGCCGCGCACGCGTGTTCCTCGTGCCGTTCGCGCTGAGCGACGGCGCGCGCCGCTATCTGATGGCAGTGTTCACGGTAAGCGCTCTGCGCACAGATACCTCTGCCATGCGATAGGTCCAATGGGCAAACGGGGGAAATAGAATTAGGAATTAGGGGTTTTGGATTGGCCTGTTTTTATTCGTAATTCGTAATTCGTAATTGCTTTTCCTCTACCCCACATTCGCGTCCATTAGAGCGTTTTCGATTCAAATGATTACAGACTCGTGGTGCGCTTGGATGTCGAATTGTGACCCCCCATCCCTGTGGTAGATAGCTACCACGGCCTCGCCCGGTCGCCCGATTCCACCGCCTCCCACTTGCCCACTTGCTGGCGGATGGCAACCCCGGTGCGACCGGCGTGCAACCGGTGTGCAACCGGTGTGCAAGCGGTGTGCAAGCGGTGTGCAAGCGGTGCAACTGGCGCGCAATCGGTAGGCCATTATCTATTCGGCGGTCTGCATCCGGCCTCCACGCGGCCTCCAGCTTGCCCTGCACACACAGTCGCCCCGAACCCAATGCTCCAACTATTTCGAGATTGCAGGATCTGTTAACACTAACATCAAAATCGCTCTAGCGGTCTGAAATTCGCCTCAGTTCAGAGCATCAGGGCAGGGCACTTACGGCGCGCGCATCACGATGTCGCCGGCGCTGAGGGTGCCGTTGGTTGGGTCGTAAGTGAGGGCACCTTGATCGTCGTGCTTGTCGGGGCCAAGGCTGTAGAACCCGCCGGTCGCCGAGCGCGGGAACGACGCGCTGGTGAACGGGTCCATCGGCTCGGTCACGAGGTACTTCGGCACAAGATCGCCCGGTGCGGTTGGGGCGGCAGCGCCCTCAAGTTTCGCGATACGCTCGGCCAGCGCCAGTTCCGTGAGGTGGAAACGTGCAGCCGTAACCTCCTGACGGGTGTACGCCACCTGAGAGTCGGGCACGGCGACAGTCATCATTATATCACGCCCTGCATCGTTGTAAAAGCGTCCCAAAAACCTGAAGCCTTTGGGTAGGCGAGACCTGCGTGGTGCGACGTATCGTGTCTCGAGATGCTTGGCATACTCGGCGTGCAACGGATCGTCAGGCGCGAGTTGCTCAATCTTCCACTCCGCGAAGCGTTCCATGGAATCATTATTCTGGTCGATAAGGTAAGTCGCAGGCTTGGAGAAATCCAGATCCACAGGGTATCCCTCGCGCTTGAGCGCGCGCAGATTGCCCAGAACGTCGATGAGTTCAATGGCATCCCACAAGGGCAGATTAACCTGCGGATCGAGACGTTCCATTTCGGCGAGCGTGGCCCGCAATGCCGCCGGGTCGTCGCACTGCGCGGCGATGTCGGCGATAGTGCGGGTGGCATTCAGGTTCTCGGAAATTGCGAAGACCTGGGCAAAGAACGATGAGGCCGGGTGCCTGCGCGCAAGGGCCAAAACGGAGGTGGCAGTGGCGAGTCCGCGAGAAGTCTCACCGTTCAGCGCGTCCAGACGCGCGCTCATCTGGGCGAGCTTTGCACCGGTGTTGTAAGGTATAAAGCGTCCCTCGCCAACTGCACCGGCTGGTGCGTCGAGGGCACCCGTCTCGAAATCGGGCCGGGCCGCAAGCGCGAGAGTTGCGGTAACAAGCTCCGCATCCTGCTTCACGAACGTCTCTGCGGCGACCCGATCCGCATCAGACAGTGGCGGGCCTGTTGCTATTTGCGCGTATGTGTTCGAGATCGATTTCAGATCGCGCTGGCCTTCAGTCGGGCCCCAGGGTTTGCCGTAGTTCACACGGTTCTTCCAGGCCTCGTCGAAGGCCACCAGAGCCGTTTGCATTTCGGGCAAAAGCGGTTCCACTTGCGCCCACGAGGCCGGAAACTGCGGAGGCTTGTATGCCCGTTCGATCACCGCCAACTCGTTCGGCGACAGTCTGCTGCGCACATAAGACCGCATGCAGTAAGGCACCACGACAAACAACAACACAAAATTGGCGAGCAGGAGGACAATAATCCATTTCAGCGTGCGGGTCCGCAACCATTTCTGGCTCATATGCGCGTCTCCAAGTCTGATATCATCTTCCGTGGTTTAGACGTAATTGCACGCGAAAACGATGACTGCTATTGGAACGATCACAGGGGCAGGAATGCCCCCGCTCCTGTCAGGTGGAGAGGGTGGTCGCGGGGGTTTGGAGGCTGGCGGATTCCATTTGCCGGCGTAACCTGAGATGGCGCCATCGCGCCGCCTCGACCATGGGGTGCCACGCCGCGTGGGTCAGCCGGTGGCGGATGAGGAACGGCCAGATTAAATTGCTGCGCTTGTACAGCCACGACATGGCGAGGTAACCGGGCACCTCGGTCCATTGCGCGGGCCGCCTGCGCCAGATGGAGGGCGCGGAGAACAGGCGATCGTAGCACCACGCGTATCCCTGCTCCAGTTGCTCCGGCGACATGTTCCTGGGCCGGATGACCGCGTGGGCCGTGTCGTAGAGGTCCCAGTTGCGATGAAGCAACCGCCCCTCCGCCTCCATTTGCTTGAACAGGGGCGTGCCCGGATAGGGAGTGAGGATGTGGAAGGTGGCGCACTCCAGCCGGTTCGCCTCGATCCACTCGGCCGTGCGCTCGAACACGTCGGGCGTGTCGTGGTCGAAGCCGAACACGAAGCTGCCGTTTACCTGGATTCCGTTGTCGTGGAAGATCTCAACACGCCGCGCGTAGTCGTCGGGCGGCGGCGTTTTCTTGCGCGCATCGGCAAGGTTGCGGGCGGTCAGCGACTCGAAGCCAACAAACACGCCGGTGCATCCCGCCAGCGCCATGTCATGCACCAGCGCCGGGTTGTCCGTCACATCGATGGTGACAGCGGCGCTCCAGATTTTCTCCAGGGGTGCCAGGGCACGACACAACTCGTGCAGATAATCGGGGCGCGAACCGAGGTTGTTGTCCGTGAAGACGGCGTAGGGTTCTCCGGACGCCACAAACTCCGCGGCGACTTGCGACGGGTCGCGCATCTGGTAGGGCATGTGAAGCCCTTCCGTGGAAAGGTGGCAGAAGCCGCAGCGGTTGTGGCATCCGCGCGTCGCGATGAGGCTCGCCGTCGTGAGGAAACTCTCCCGTGGCAGCAGATCGCGGCGCGGCGCAGGTTCGTCGCGAAATGGTGCAAGGAAATCCGCCGAGTAGGTCGATTGCAATTGCCCCGCGTCGATGTCTGCCAGAATCCGTGGCCACAACCGCACGCCGTCGCCCACCGCCACCGCATCGGCGTGGGGCGTCGCCTCCGCCGCGCAGGCCGACATGTGCGGCCCTCCGAACACCACCCTTGCCCCGCGCGCCCGATACCACCGCGCCAGTTCGTAGGCGCGGCGCGCAAAGGTCAGGTGAACCGTGATGCCTACGACCGCCGGGAACGGGTCGTATGGCGGATGCCCCTGTAGCAGGTTCTCGTCCCAGTAACGAACCGTCCACCCCGGCGGTGTGGCCGCGGCGATGGAGGTAAGCCCGAGCGTTGGGGTCAGCGAATGCTTTCCAAAGCTGGCGTGGGGAGCCTTCGCGTAGAACGGGTTGATCAGCAGAGCCGTGCGCGGACGCGGGATGGACGTAACGATGTCCTCGCGCAGAACAGGTGCCACGACCATGCTGCGTGGCAATCGGCGCAGGCGCGGGCGGGGCGTTTTTATTTCCATGGACCCGCCGCCCTTGCTGATGGGGCCATGCGGCCAGAGTCATGATTCTCGTCCGGGGAACAACCGCGAAACATGGCGCACACGGCTTCCACGGCCGTCGGGCGACTTTTTCGCTCCGGCTTCACCGATAGCAGCGCGCGGTGGACCTCGTGGATTGCGCCATCAAGGGTTGATGTCCCCGCCGTCAGACCTGCCACGCGGTGCCGCCGCAGCCGGTCCATGTCCAGGTCCGCCGCGCACTCCACCTGCATCGCCTCCACGCCGCGCGATTCCGCCAACAACGCGAGTTGCCGCGTGTTGTTCGATCTACGCCCGCCGACCACCACCAGAATGTCTATCTGCGGCAGCAGGTCCAACACCGCACGCTGGCGGTCTTTTGTCGGACGGCAGATCGTGTCGTAAAACTCGATCTCGCTGTGCGGGTTCGCTGCGGCGATGGCCGCACGAATTTCCTCCGCCCGGTGCGGCGGGGTGGTGCTCTGGCAGACAATCCCGATTCGCGGATGGCCCCAGTCGCGCACATCCTCCGGCTCGTCCACCACGGCAAAATGCTCGAGGTCACCGGTGATCCCCATCACCTCCACATGGCCCGCCCTGCCGATCACCACCACAAACCGTCCCTCCTGCCGGAAGCGCTGGGCGCAGTCATGCACATGCCGCACCAGCGGGCACGTGGTGTCCACCACCCGCCTGCCCGACACCTCCAACTCGGAGTGGCGTCGGTGGCTGATCCCGTGCGCCGTGATCAACACGCCCGGCGTGGACGGCAGTCCATCCCGCCCCGCCGCCTCGTCTACCGCCTTAAACCCTCGCCGCGCCAGAGCTTCCTGCACGGCTGGGTTATGAACAATCTCCCCCAGAATCGTGACCCCCGCCGGGTCCGTCACCCTCTCCGCCGCACGAATCGCATCGCGCACGCCAAAACACATCCCGAGCGCCGAAGCGCATATAACTTTCATAGCTTACTCCTCACAAAGTTCTTTGCAATGCAAAGCAATATCTCAAAAAAACACCACTCTCCATCCTCTCTCCATCATTCTTCAACGGGCACAAACCCCGGCGGCAGCCTCGCCTGCTTATTGGTCCCCTCTGCTGTGTCGCGCAACTGAACGTCCTTCAGCACGCGTTCGAGTTCCGCCAGATAGGCGAGGAAGTGCTTTCGCCCGTCCGCTGTGATCTGAACCAGCGTCTGCGGTCGTCTTCCCTCGTATCCCTTCCAAACGCGCACCATGCCCGCGTCGCTCAACACATCGATGTGTCGGCTCAGGTTGCCATCGGTCAGCGCACACAGGTCCTTCAGTTCGCCAAACAGCAGGCCATCGGCCTTCGTGATCAGCGAGGTCATGATGCCCAGCCTCGCCTTCTCGTGCAACACGCGGTCCAGCCCTTCATAGGCGAAACGGCCCGTCGTGTCGTCCTCATCATGCTTCGGGTTCGACGCCATTTTTCCTCTCCAGATTCCAGAATAGCACCAGGGCAGACGCAAGCTGCCCCACACCAAAAACTCCACCAACACGCCAGCCCGACAGCGCCGACGGCGCCGCGTAAGTCGCCAACAGCCAGATGCCTGCGCACATGTACCACAGCCCCACCCACCCGGTGGCGCGGGGCTGGTAGGGGCGTGTGGAGAACACCCCGAGGCTGAACAACACCGCCCACAGCCCCGGAAGCAGCGCGACCGTAAACAGATCGCGGCTCAGGGCAATCGTAACGCCCGTACCGGCCAACAGGCATGGCACCATCAGCCCGGTCACCAGCCGTGTACAGCGCCGCGTCCGCGCGTCGGCGCGCACAGCGTAGTTCCACATTATCTCGCTCGCGGCGATCAGCATGCAGACGATTCCCGCAACCACCCAGTACCTCACGAAACCCTGCGCGTCTGCCACCGACGCCACAAAACGCGGCTGCAGCAACGCGGCGGCGATTCCGCCCAGACCCGACAGTGCCATCGGAAGCGAGCGGTACCCACGGAACATCTCACCCTTGGCCATGTGTTCATGGATCAGGCCGATGTGCTCCAGCGCTTGGGAAATTTCAATGGGGTTGCGGTTCATGGATTTCTCGTTTTGGAGAGTACTTTGCAATGCAAAGCCTATTCGTCAAGAACTTTTAATAATCCCGCCGCGGGCGCTCTCGCTAACATTGTCCGTTACCTATTGAATGCCACCGACGACGTCGGTAATCTACTACCCTCCATGTTGCCAAGCTACACGAGAACCCTGTTCACCTACGTGTTGTGCGCCCTCGCCGTAACACTTTCGGCGTCGCGCGCCGAGGCCGACGCCACCGTCACGATCCTGAATCGCCCCGCTACCCTGACGCCCGGCCAGCAAGTAACGCTGAACGTGCAATTCACCAAGTCGCCCACCGAGCCAGAAAAGCGCGTCGTCGTGCTGCTGCAACTGCACCAACTACCCTCGATGACGCAGGTGGCGAAGGTCGTCGCGGACAACGGCGGCGCGGGCTACACCGGCACCGGCGGCACGGTTCCGTGCACTCTCACGGTGCCCGCCAACGCATCGGGCCAGTATTGCTTCAAGGCGTGGGTCTCGCCGTGGAGCCTCAACCGCGCCATCGTAACGCACTACAAATCTTACCCCACGGACGGCACCTTCACCTACCTGTGGTCGGGGGGCGGCTACGGCGTGACGCAGAACGTCTACTACCTCGGAAGCCTGATCGCGCCCAAACCCGCCGGTAACACCACCTACTGCTCGGGCCTCGCGTTCGAGGCATTTGTGCTCCCGGCAAACGCCTACAACGCCACGTATGGCAACACGCGGATCGGCAACATCGCCACCGCCTCGCAGATGGAGACGTTTCGCAAGTTGTGGTACGGCGTCACCGACTCCGAGAAGCTGGCGGCGCGCGCCATTCCCGAGTGGGGCGCTGGGCGCGAGATCACCGACTTCGAGGAAGCCCAGGAGGGGGATTTCGTGCAACTGTGGCGCTGGAGCGGCAGCGGGCACAATCCGCTGTTCGTCAACTGGGTGCGCAACGGCTCCGCGCAGATCACCGGTGTGCGCTACTGGGCAACGCAAAATTCCACCAACGGCATCGGCTACAACACCGAATCCTTCGGTGACTCCACCGGCATGAACCGCAACCGTTTCTACATCGGCCGCGCCGCAAAACCCCGCGATCAGGCCGACTTCGACTGGGCGCTGGGCACCGCCTCCACCGAAAGCCAGCCAAGCGCCGTTAATTCCGCAGTGGGCGACTGGCACCAGTACTGAATCTGCTGTCGGGTCCGGGGATTTGTCCACGAATGAACACGGATGAACACGAGGAAGCGCCAGTGCCTCTGAGGGGAAATCTATAGACTAAACCAAATCACCCGCTCCCAATCCTTGAGAGGTATTCGATCATGCCATTTAAGAAGCGCGTGGGGATCGCGGTGCTGGTTCTGGTGACTACCATGGTTGTCGCAGCGGCAGCGATGTACTTTGGCTCCAGCCGGGAAGTGTACCTTGCCGAGGGTGGCACGCGCTATCTGGTGATGCTACGTGTTCCGATCATTGGCACGCGCGTCATAGGTGGAAACCTGTTCGATGTGGACACGTCGAGCGTTCGCCGAACCGGCGACCGTATGGAGATTATTTCGAAGATCGATTCGGAAGGTGTATCCAGCAAAACCACGACGGAACTGATGCGTGCTGAAAACAGGCACGACTGGATGCGCAACGGGGTTCGAAGCTCTGTGAATGTGCCCATGATGGACACCGACTGGTCCTCGGATCACAAGGATGATCCGCCCAGCCCGTATCTGCACAGGGTGGATGATGAACAGGTGGTCGAATACTTCAACTTGGCCGCTTTGGCGGATGCGGGAAAACCGGATGCGGCTTCGACCCAGTTCGTTGTCGCCACGAAACTTCTGAACAGTCACCCCGATGACCCCCATGTCCGCATTCTCTATCTTGCCGCGCTCGCCCGCAATCAAAAGGTGGATGAGATGCGAACCCGTCTGCGCGAATGGGGCGGAGATCCAGCGATTGCACGCGACAAGTTTCTCGCGGCCTCGTTCAAAACTCAGTCAATTCATGTACAAGCGGCCGACTTGCGCGCCTCCGGCCGCAACGGCTATGACATCATCGAGCGCATCATTGCTCCGGAGTCCGATCTGGAAGCGCAAACGCGACTTGTGCAGGAACTGCTGAAATATGACGCCGGGTTTCCCAGCATCACATCAGGCGGCGTGACGAGAAATCCTTCCTTTCTTGTCTGGCAGATCGCCTCTAAAGCCCTGCGGACCCAGGCAGTATTCATGATGCTTGAAGGGCGGCATGATGAGGCATTCCAGACACTTGCCGGTGTTTATCGGATGGGACAGCTCATGGTGAACGAACCGAGCCCTCTCAGCGCACTAATCGCTACAGCCATCCGAACTATAGCCTGCGCTGGTATCGAGGATTTTGTCCTCAACGATTGTCGGACAACCCTGGCACTGGAGAGCGCATCGACGGTGCTCGATGAACTCAGGCAGCTTGACAGGCAGCGCGCCGACGACGACAGCGCAAGGCCGGCCACCGATTCTCCGGCGTCCTTGTCACCCTCTTTCGAGAAACCGGAGATGCGCGCCCTGTCCGCAGATGCCCGGCTCCAACTCGTGCGCCTTGCCGCCGCCGCGAGGCACAGACTTCTTGCGGCGGGCGCCTTCCCGACCACCGACGCGGAGTTCGCGCCACTGTTGAAGGATGGTCCGCCAACCGATCCCTTCACCAGCACACCGCTGCGCTATGTCAGCACCCCCGATCTATTTGTGGGCTACAGTGTCGGCCCCGACAAGACAGACGACGGCGCGCGCTTTGTTTACGATGCAACAAACGGCGTCCTGAGCGCCGGTGACATCATCACCAGCGTTCCGCGCGACCGCAGGATTCCGTATCCCGAGATGCCGGTGCGCGCTTCCTCCGGCGCGGACCTGGACCGTCAATTCCCCGCAGGGTTGCCTGCCGATATTTTCGCAGACATGAAAGGTCGCAGGTTGAGCCGGACCACCACTGCTCCGGTGCGCGTCTTCAGTTTCGGCCCCGACACCGATGAAGGGACGATTCTGCCGCAGATCGAAACATATATCCCCGAAATCCAGTACGACCCGACCAACGGAATCGTCAGCCGCGGCGACCTCTTCATCACGCTTCCGGAACCGGCCCACGAGTGACCCCCCAGCTTGGGGTGAAGCAACTACCCCTACAACGCAGGCGTTACATCCGCCGTCAGTGCGCCGGTGTTGCTCACCTTGAACGAGTAGATGAGCCCGGGCTGCAGTTTCTTGTACACCACCGACCCGTCGATCGCCGTCACGCCCAGATCCTTCAGGCGGTCAGGGTCGTTTGAAAGCTGCCACACTTCGCTCCAGAATGTCGCGCGGTCTTTCAGCGACAGCTTCGCCCCCAACTCGCGGTAGCGTCCCGGTTCCTCGCCCACGGTGTTGATCGGCATGCCGTGCATCGGCGCCGTCGTCTCGCCATACACGCGCCGCCACAGGTACAGCGCCCGCTCGCGTCCGTCGGTCACAAACTTGCTATCGAACTTCACCACCAGCGCGTCGAAGTGCACCACATCGCCCTCGATCTCGTACTCGCGTTCCAGCACGCGCTTCTGAGGGTCGTTGCGGTCCGTCTCCACAAACTTGAGACGCGTGAACAGCTTCCCGTCGCGCGTCTCCTGCGAAATTACCTTCGCGTACCCGATCTGCGATTCCGCCGACAGGTTCTCCACCGCCGAGCGCAATTGTCGGTTGTCCTCCAGAATCTGCGCGATCGACCGCGGAAACGACGAGAACCAGTAAGCCGCCCCCGCCGCACCCAGCACCGCCACAAACACCGCCACGCCCAGCAAGGCCCCCAGCCGTCCACGTCCACGCGATGCATTTGCAATGTCCATGCGCAATCCTACCCGTGCTGTATTGTTTATTCCGGGGAAACCCGGCGAGCTTAGTCCTGCCGCACCTTCCGCATCGACGAGCACGGGGGCAGGAATGCCCCCACCCCTGTAAGAAACCTGTCAGGAGGGGGGGGCATTCCTGCTCCCCAAATTCGTATCCCTCAACGAGGATTGTTACGGGGGTTCTCCATCTCCCGCCTGATCGCCTAAGCCCCCTTCGGGGGCATTGGGCGGACACACAGGTCCGCCCCTACGATCCGAGGTTACTTTTGTCTGGGCTCCAGCAACCGTCTTGGGCGCTTACGGCGTGCGCATCACGATGACGCCGGGACTGACGGTGCGTTGGTCGGGTCGTAGGTGAGGGTGCCATGATCATCGCACGCGTCGGGACCCAACCTGGAAACGCCAGCCTCCCGATCGGTCCCGTCGTCCCATGCATATTTGTCAGTTCCACCTGCGGGCCGCCTCCGATTTCGAGAAATCCTAAATGCGTCAGGCACGTTAATTAGGACCTCTTGTGCATCATCTTGCGCCGCAAAAGCGGCTTTTTTCCCGAATTTGGTTGAGTCGGTCGTCCTTTCCGGAACTATCCTTGCATTTGGGTAGCCGACGAGGCTTCCCAAAAAAACACAGAAAGGTGTTTATAATCATGCGGCCCGTTTCAGTTTCCTTGCGGGTGGGCCGCTACTGCCACGGCATCGCAAGAGCGCTGCTTCTCATCTTGTCGATACTTCAACTTTCCGCACAGAGCGCCTTCGCCGATTCAGACTTGTTCACGGCGAAACCGTCCATGGGTGGCTCTTGCGATGCAGTGGCAGTAGATGGTCCCCGTGTGCATGCGGCGCTTGGCGCTGCGTTCACAGTCTTTGATGTGTCATCGCTTTCGACCCCCCGGCCGGTGGGTTCGATCCGGTTGCCCGACACGGGCAGGGCGATTTCAGTGTCCGGCGGTTTTGCGTATGTGGCTTGCGGAAGCGCGGGTGTAGCGATCGTGGAGGTCGTTAATCCGGCCAATCCGCGCTTGGTCGCAACCTGCGACACTCCCGGCTTCGCGTCAGATCTGACGGTGTTGGGAGCAGTGGTATATGTTGCGGACGGTGCCCCGGGTATTCAGGTGCTGGATGTGACACTGCCTGCCGCTCCGGTGCTTGTGGCCACACGCAAGAGCGTCGGTCCCGTCGCCGCCGTTGCCGCAGCCGGCAGTCTGATGGTGGCGGCCGACGAACACACGGGCGCGGCCGTGTACGACATCAGC
The DNA here is from genome assembly GCA_002842095.1 of candidate division BRC1 bacterium HGW-BRC1-1. Classification (GTDB taxonomy): domain Bacteria; phylum Sumerlaeota; class Sumerlaeia; order Sumerlaeales; family Sumerlaeaceae; genus HGW-BRC1-1. Next base: position 257,342 of record PHCB01000007.1, on the reverse strand, counting down.
AACCCACTCGCGCCAGTCTACCGTGGCACCGCCGCAATTCAGGGCCTGTGCAATGCGGTGGCTCTCGCGGGCACCACAGTGTGCGCGCTTGCGGACGGTTACGCGAAGCTGCAGGTGGTGAACGCCTCCAACCCCGCGGCACCATCGGTGGTGGCAACGTTACCAGTCGTTGCCGCGGCAAGACGCGTGAGGATGGTTGGCGCCACCGCTCTGGTTGCCGAAGCCGAAGCCGGGATCCAGATGGTTAACCTTGCCAATCCGTCTTCACCTTCCGTGACGGCAACCCTAAACACTGCGGGATGCGTTGCGGACGCGGCGATGGCCGGATCCACGCTGTTCGTCGCGGATGGTCAGGGCGGCCTCCTGACGGCAAATTCTGCCCCCCCCGGAAGCCCTTCAATCACGGGAGGCTACCGCTCCCTTGGCGACGCCCACGGCGGTGTGCTTTCGGGCACGATGGCGGTTGTCGCCGACGGGGCTGGGGGCCTGAAGCTTGTGGACCTGACCTACCCGTTCGACCCGAAGATTCTTGGAACGGCAACAAGTCTGGCTGAGGCGCGGAGCATTGCGCTCGTGGGCTCGAACGCTTTCGTCGCCGAGGGCGATGCGGGAGTCCGGGTCTTTAACATCGGAACACCGTCGCAGCCAAACGCCGTCGCTCTGCTGGACACGCCAGGGATCGCATTGGGCATTGCCTCGGCAGGCAGTTCAGTCTGCGTCGCGGATGGCCCGAACGGAGTCGTCATGATCGACGCGTCCGCTCCAGCCGCTCCGACGAAACGCGGCGCATGCGCCACGCCCGGATTTGCCATGGGTGTGGCGATGCGTGGGTCCGACGCGATTGTCGCGGACGGCGCCGCCGGCATTTCGGTCATCAACTGCGCCAACCCCTCCGCACCTTCAGTTCGGGGAACGCTCGTAACCCCGGGCGTGGCATACGCGGTGGCCATCGGCGGCACGAACGCATTTGTGGCCGCGGGCAGGGGCGGACTGGTCGTCGTGAACATCGCGAATCCGGCCTCCCCGACGCTCCTCGCACAGACGCCTACTCCCGGCACCGCAATGGGCGTGGGCCTGTCAGGCTCCTTATGCCTTGTGGCGGATGACTTGGGCGGCACCAGCGTGTTCAATGTCTCCGTCGCCACTGCACCCGTGCTGTTGGGCCAGATATCGGCGACGGGCCGCTCCCAGGGCATCCTCACATCATCCGACACGGCGTACATAGCCAGCGGAAGCGGTGGGCTTCTCACCCTTGCCGATGCAGGACCGCCCGTGGCAGCCGTGGTAGACTGGCAACTCTACAAGTGAACTACAGAGCGGCAGTCGGGGTGACTGCCACGTACCGTACCGATGCGCGCATCCGCCGGGGACGCGCAGCTGGCATCTCAAGGAGATAAGAAGAATGAATGTAAGTCGTCGTCAATTCCTCCAGTATGCCGCCGCCCACGCGGCGATCCTGGGAATGACCATTTCGGATCTGGGGATGTTGGGGCGTGCGCTGGCAAGCCCCACGGCACCAACCGTGGTCTGGCTGCAGGGCAGTTCCTGCACCGGATGCACCATTTCGTTCCTGGACTTTGTGCAGTCGGCCGCACCCACTAACGCCGCCGAGGTGCTCATCAATGTGATTAACCTCGCGTACCATGTCACCTCGATGGGCCCGTCCGGAGACACGGCCGTGGCCCTGGCGAAACAGGCAAAGAACTTCGTGCTGGTGTGCGAAGGCGCCGTGCCCACCGCATTCGGCGGCCACTGCTGCGTACAGTGGACATACAAAGGCGTCGAGTACACCCACCAGCAAGTGGTTCAGGACTTCGCCAGCCGTGCGGCAAAGATCATCTGCGTCGGCCAGTGCGCGTGCTTCGGGGGCATCCAGGCAGCAGCTCCGAATCCGTCCGGGGCCGTGCGCGTGAGCCAGGCAACCGGCAAGACCACCCTCAACATCGCTGGCTGCCCCGCCCATCCAGACTGGACGGTCTGGGCGATCACCCAGGTGCTGCTCGGCAACACCATCGCAGTGGACAGCAATGGCCGGCCCACGGCGCTCTACGGCACCAGAGTGCACTCAATCTGTCCCCGGCGCGAGGCGAGAGACGCGTCGTTCTGGGGCCAGGACAACCGCTGCATGGAAGATCTCGGATGCCGCGGTCCCGAGGCCTACGCCAACTGCCCGACGGTGAAATGGAACAACGGCCAGAACTGGTGCGTCGACGCTAACATTGCCTGCATCAACTGCACCGGAACCGGCTTCCCCTACTCGCCGATCATCAAAGACTGACCCGCCCCCCATGAAAGGAGCGTACTAAAATGCCTGTAGTCATCGCATCCATCGACCCGGTCAGCCGGATCGAGGGACACATGAAGATCGAAGTGAAAGTGGACACCGTGAACGGCGTCCAGCAGGTGGTCGACGCCTGGGCAACTGGAACACTTTTCCGCGGCTTTGAGCAGATACTCGTGAACCGGGCCCCGGAGGACGCCCAGCACATCACCGAAAGAATCTGCGGAGTGTGCCCCGTGGCCCATTCCACTGCGGCAGTCCTGGCGCTGGACAAGGCGTGCAATGTCGCGCTTCCCAACAATGGAAGGCTGCTGCGCAATCTCGTCAATGGCGCCAACTTCCTCGATTCTCACATCCTGCACTTCTACCTGCTCGCGCTGCCCGACTACATAGATGGTCCCGCAATGCCGCCATGGCAGCCAAACTGGAGCATTGACCGCCGCTTTGACAGCGCCACGACGCAGAAGCTGATCAGCCACTATGTGCAGGCTGTGGTCATGCGGCGAAAAGCACACGAGGCCGCCGCGCTGTTCGGCGGTCGCATGCCGCACCCACCGGCGCTGATGCCTGGCGGCATCACCACCACGCCGCGACAGGCACGCATCGACGCGTTCAAGGCCTACCTGAACCAGTTGATTCCTTTCATCCGCGACACTCTCATCCCCGACACGGAACTTGTGGCGTCCACCTACAACGACTACTTCTCGATCGGCTCCGGCCCCGGCAACCTGCTGGCGTTCGGCGTCTTTGAAGTGGACGGTGCGGGCAACAAGCTCTTCCCCATGGGCCGCACTGCGGGAAAATCCAAGACGATCCAGTCGGTGGACATCAATCAGATCACCGAGCATGTGACCTATTCCTGGTACGCCGACTCCACCAACAACGTGAACCCGGCATCCGGGACCACCACACCACAATATCCCAAGGACAACGCATACTCCTGGCTGAAGGCACCGCGCTACGGCGGCCAGCCCTATGAGTGCGGGCCGTTGTCTCGCATGTGGGTCAGGGGCGATTACCGGCACGGCGTGTCGGTGAACGACCGGCTTCGCGCACGAGCACTTGAGACGTTGAAAATCGCCGAGTCCATGCAGGGCTGGATCGACCAGGTTACTCCTTCCGGAAGCACGATCACCCCGTACACGGTTCCTGCAAGCGCGACAACCAACGGCTTGACCGAGGCGCCACGGGGCGCACTTGGCCACTGGCTGCAGATCGTGAGTTCAAAAATCGCGCGCTACCAGGTGATCACGCCGTCATGCTGGAACTGTTCGCCCCGCGACAGCCAGAGCGTACCGGGCCCTCTCGAGCAGGCACTGATGGGAACACCCGTGGAGAACCCCGACAAGCCGGTGGAGGTGATGCGCGTCATCCACTCCTTCGACCCGTGCCTTGACTGTGCCGTCCATGTGATGCGCCCGGACGAGGAGACAAAGGTCTTCGCCCTCGGGCACTACCATGGAGGTGACCAGGAACCCGGACACGCGCACCCGCACGGACAGGCCCACGACCACACACATGAACACTGACCTGACCCGGATCGGCGGCGTGGGCGGTGAACACCCCGCCCACGCCGTCGATCTGAACGAGGACTTAACCCGAAACCCCATGGAGGATCACAGGGTGCTTGTCGTGGGACTCGGCAACCTGCTCCTGTGCGACGACGGCGTGGGTATTCATGCCGCCAGAGCGCTGATGCACGACCCGCCGCCGGGTGCACTCGTGGTCGAGGTCGGCACGGCCATACTGTCGGCCCTGCACCTGCTCGAAGCGGCGGACAGGATAATCGCCCTCGACGCCGTGCATGCCGGCGGCGCGCCTGGCACGGTGTATGTGTTCGACGCCCGCGGTGAGCGGCGCGACCAACCCTACACATCTGTGCACGAGATGGGAATTCTCAACACGCTCGCCATGATGGCACCCGAGGCACGCCCACATCTCAAGGTCATCGGCGTAGAGCCCGAAGTGATTGACTACGGACTCGAACTCTCCCCGACTGTCGGGCGCGCGCTGGAGCAGATGCTCGCCGAGGCGAGGCGCATCGTCGCAGACTGGGCCTGATAAAGAAGTCGCGGGCGGGGCGTCCAGCCCGAGGGGGTCGAGCATGGCTGGATGACGCCGATAAGCGCGATCTGATCCGGCGACATCCTGCTGCGCAAATAGGTTCGCTGTCCGTACGGAACCACTACAAGCACGAGCAGTGTGATGAAACACCATTTCAGCTTTCGTTTTCCCGGCGATTTCTCGTTCATAGGCGCGCCTCCCTTATTGATATCACCCGTCTCGGTGATAGACGCAAATGCACGGGAAAACGTTGACAGGCGCTGGAACGATTACGGGGGCAGGAATGCTCCCGCCCCTGTCAGGAAGGGGAGATACTTGGACCCCTAATTCGTGTCCCTCAACCAGACTGTTGCGGGCGTTCTCCATCTTCCGCCTGATCGCCTTAGCCCCCTTCGCCCTGTGGTTGCCCAATTTTCGCGGCTCTTAGTTTGAAACCGGAGAGTCTCTTGCTTTTGCAATTACCGGCTCCACAAATAACCGACGATTAACTCTATGGGACTTATGGGACTTATAGGACTGATCAAGAACCCCGCAATAGTTGCGCTTGCCATTATTCGGCTTTTTTCGTGGTTTGTGCAATAATCTGCAAAGTCACCATTGACAAAACCCCCTCGTCCTTCCTTCATGCCGACGTTGCATATCGAACCTCGCCTCGAAGAGTTGCTCTTCGGGGCGCCCGTGGAATGCAGGAAGCTTCTCTGGAGCGACCTGATAATGTTGATCAGTTGAGGGTTCAGCTATGATGCGATCTGAAGGTAGCGCCATTGCGCGCCCGCTTGGTCTTCGCAGAGAAACCGTATCCGAGATAAGCTCGATTCTCGTCATCCTTCTGGGGGTGCTGGTTTTTCTTTCTCTCATATCCGAAAATGGTGGGGAGAATCTCATTGGCCGCCTTGGCTCCTTCATCTATTCCAGCCTCACCTTTCTGGTGGGCAAATATGTCGCTCACTTTGTGCCCTTCACCATCTTTGGTGGCGGCCTGATGGTGCTGCGCGGGCAAACCCTGTCTCAACTTCGAGCCCGGACTACAGGGCTTTTCCTGATCATCCTGGGGTTGTGCGCCCTGGTCGCCATGCCCTACGCCAACGTGGACCTGCGTACCCATGATGGCTTCCGGGTCGGAGGGGCTTTGGGGAACTTCCTCATGCATCAAAAGTGCCTTTATCTGACGGGCTACCTTGGCGTTGCGGGTTCGTACCTGTTCCTTTTCAGTCTGCTGACCATTGCGGCCCTGCTTGTTACAGATACCCATCTGCGCACGGTGCTGGCCTATTCTCTGCGTGGCGCACGCGCCATTCACCCCCGCCACTGGGCACACCGTCTCGCCTTCTGGCGCTCTTCCGCCTTCAACACTTTTTTTGATTCGCTTCGCCGCCTTCCCCTGGAGGCTCCGGAGGATTTCGATGAAGAACGCATGGAAGAAATGGACATCGTCAGCAACGCTTTCTCCGGTCAGAGTCTGGCTTCGCTGGCGCCCAAACAGCATGTCAGGGTTGCGGCACAGTTCGCTCCGCAGGAAGAAACATCTCCCCACGATTTTGACGATGACGTCATCAGCGTACTTCAGACCAGTGAATCTGCTCCCCGCCGCCGCCAGGCGCCCCATGCTCAACCTCCCGTGATGAGTTCTGTGCTCACGCCCCACGGCATGCATTCGATCAGCCTTGCCACAGATCTGGTGGATCTGGCCGAAGAAAGCGCCTTGCAGAGCGAGCAGTTCTCGTTCCTTCCCCCGGCGCATTATGATCTGCCCGATAATTCCCTCCTCAACGAAGTCGCCCGCGTGGACAATCTCATGTCTCACGAAGAGATTGAAACGCTCTCCCTACGCCTTGAAAGCACGCTGCGCGATTTCGGCATCAGTGCGGCCGTTACGCAGGTTACGCAAGGCCCGACAGTTACCCGTTTCGAGATTCAACCGGCCCCCGGGGTCAAGGTGGCACGCATCGTTTCGCTGGAAAACGACATCGCCATGTGTGTCGAAGCGGAGAGCGTTCGCATCATCGCTCCCATCCCCGGCAAAGCCGCCGTCGGCCTGGAAATCCCCAACAGCCGCCCCACGCCGGTCATGATGCGGGAAATCATCGAGGCTCCCGCCTTCCTCAAGCACCCCTCCCCCCTCGCCTTCGCCCTGGGCAAAACCATTTCCGGCGAACCTTACATTTGCGATCTCGCCAAAATGCCCCACCTGCTCATCGCCGGCACCACGGGCTCGGGCAAGAGTGTTTCCCTCAACGCCATCATCTGCTCGATCCTTTACCGGATGACGCCCGACAAGGTGAAGTTCATCATGGTGGACCCGAAGCGGGTGGAGCTTAATGTATACCGAGACATTCCGCATCTTCTGGCGCCGGTAGTGTGCGAACCGCGCAAGGCTGCCGCAGCGCTCAACTGGGCCATCGAGCAGATGGAAGATCGCTACAAGCGACTGGAAGCGCTGGGCGTGCGCAACATCGATGGATACAATGCCATCGTGGACAGCAAGGAACCGCCCCGCAAGGCCATCGGTCGCAGCCTCGAATACATGCCGCACATCGTCATCGTTATCGACGAACTGGCTGACCTCATGATCATCGCCCGCAACGAAGTTGAGGAGAGCATCATTCGGCTGGCGCAAATGTCGCGTGCAGTGGGAATGCATCTGATCATTGCCACGCAGCGTCCGTCGGTCAACGTCATCACCGGCATCATCAAAGCGAACTTCCCCAGCCGGGTGGCGTTCAAGGTCTCCAGCAAAGTCGACTCGCGCACCATTCTGGACAGCAACGGCGCAGAAGCATTGCTGGGCCGGGGCGACATGTTGTTTTCCCCCAGCGGTGTGCCGAAACCCATCCGCCTGCAGGGCTGCTTCCTCAGTGATGCCGAGGTGGAGCGCATCGCAGAATTTGTTCGCGGGCAACAACGAGTGACCTATGAAAAAGAAGACTTCGGTGGTGCCAAGAATGCAGCGGCGCTGAACGACGGATCTCTGCGCATGAATGGCATCGACGCCGATGATTCGCTGGTCGCGATGTCGGATGAAGATGGCGACAGTTCAGATTACAGCTTCGTCCAGCAACGGCGCACGACGGAAGAAACCACTCTGGCGCAGGCCGCTCTGGAAGACGGCGAGGCCATCGATCAGCAACTGCTCATGCAGGCCATCAAGCTCATCCTCACCCACAAGAAGGCCAGCGTCAGTATGTTGCAGCGGCGCTTGAAAATTGGCTTCGCACGCGCCGGTCGCGTGATGGACATGGTGGAGGAAGCGGGCATCGTGGGGCCGAGCATCGGCAGCAAGGTGCGCGACATCCTCGTGGACCCCGAGGAATATCTCGCCCAACTGGCCGAACAGGAAGAAGAAGGCTTTTGATCTCTCCGCAGGCACAGGCTCCGGAATAGGCCGCTTTTATCGGGGGCCGTGGATGGCGGCCTTGCGACCTTCGAAGATGTATTGATCAACATGACGACGCGAACAATTCGTGGGATATTCTCGCACGAATTCCTCGTAAAGGTTGCCGACCAAGGCCATGGCTTCGTTCACGTCTTCTGGACCTGAAAGATTGATCGGTTCATGAAATTTGATGGTGACCCTGTCCTTGCCCACACATCCGAAGGCCGGAAAGAAGGGCACCTTCGCCAGGCGCGCGAGGTCCAGCGCTCCTGATCTCATGAAAACCGGCGTGTTGAAAATATCGACCACCACCCCCCGCTCGCCGATTGAACCATCAACAAGGTACGAAACAATCTTGCCTGCTGACAGCTCCTTGAGGCAGCCCTTCATGAGTGCTGCGGGATTTTCATCGTTTGAAATCCACCGTGGTTCAGCTCCATAGAAACGAGGTTCCACTTCATCAGGGTCATACTTGTCCTTCAGTTCGAGACGCCGCAACGTGACCACTGGAATCCCCTGGCGAACCAGATATGCCGCCGGCAGGGCACCAGCGCCAAGATGCAATCCTCCCAGAACGCACCCCCTGCCTTGCAGTAAACATGACGCCACATGATCCATCCCCTCCACCTGAAGCAGAGGATCGTCGCCGGTGCCCTGGGCACGGACAGCGCGGGCCAAGGCTGCGCGGCCTAACCCTTCCGCCTTTAGATGCCCCAGCAATAAGTCCTTGGCAGGTTTATGCGTCCCTGTGCGTAGGCGAACCTGTTCGAAAAACGCCCTCAGCTTCCTGCGACGACTCCGTCCCATACTCAACAATGCCAGTCGGGATTGGACGCCAATAAGTGAAGGCAACATACCCGCTGGAAGCCACTGCATTACCTTCGCCCATGCAGGAGTAGATATCAGGACCCGGTTCAATTTCATGGTTTCAGTTTATCCCTCTGTAACTTCCCCATGGAATTTCGAGGCAGCTCACTTCGAAACTCAATCACTCGCGGCACTTTATATGCAGCGAGTTTTTGCGCGCAAAAGTCCATCAACGTTAATGCACTCAGTTGCTTGCGTGACACCACAAGCGCTTTTACCCACTCACGAGCATCCTCGCCCGAGGCCGCCACCACCGCAACGTCCGCCACGTCGGGATGAAGGCGCAGGACTTCCTCCACCTCCAGAGGGTCCACCTTATTTCCAGCCACGGAGATTAGCAGTTTGCGCCGCCCGGAGAAACGAAGTCGGCCCCCTTCACGAATCCCCAAATCACCCGAGTGAAAAACGCCGGGCAAAATTCGAGACGCGCCATCGTGATTTCCCTCATACCGCATCCCCACCGCCGGAGATTCTATAACGAGTTCGCCCTCCTCACCGTCGGGCAGATCGGTTCCATCCCTGTCCACGATTCGCACCACAACTCCATCGCACACAGCGCCCAGATCCATGAGGTCACCGGACGAGCCACCGTCGCGATTCAAACACACAGGCCCCGCCTCGCTGGCGCCGTAACTTTGCCATAGCGGCACGCCAAAGTGCTGGCTGAAATCGCGATGAATCCGCGTCGACAGGGCCGTTCCCACCGACAAACAAATGCGCACGGATTTGGCCAACCCTTCCGGCTCAACCATGCGTGTCATCATGTCCAGGAAAGCGGGCGCTCCGGGGAAAATGGTCGTGCCCGAGGGCTCCGCGCAACGCGCAACGGAGCGCGGATGCTGTGTGCGGGGAAACGCTAACCGCACCAACTCATCATCAGTGGAAGAATCGTTGCCGCTCTCTTCAATCGCGCCCAGCGCCGCCAGCATCAGGTTCTGATAACCATAGCTATGCTCCAGCGGGATGACAGCCATGATGCAATCATCGCCCGTCAACCCAAGGGACTTCCGAAAAATAGAACCCGCTGCCCGCACCTGCTGCGCATTTCGCCATACGAATTTCGGGCTTCCAGTACTGCCACTTGAAAGCAAACCAAGCATCGGGGTTTCGCAATTATCAGCATTCTCAGCTATAACGGACTCCGGCCCGGGTTCACCCGTGGCGGTTACATTTCCGAGTTCCACGATGGCTTCCAGACCGAACCTCTGCGCCAGTGCCTGCCTCTCCCCCACCGTCAGGCTGGACGATACAGGCACGACAGAACAATCGCGCAAGGCCAACGCATCAAACACTGTTTCTGCCTGCGAGTGGCAGACAATCAACACGCGTGCACCCGGCAGCAGTCCCGCGCTCGAAAAATCCACGCGCCGCGTGGCGACGGCTGCCAGGACCTCTGCTTTCGAAAACTGACGCTGCGGCTCCCAGATCACAATTTTGTTTATACCATGACCCGTGATCAATGGTTCACCCATTACGTTTCAAAGCGTGGTCTGCCATTTTCGAGCGGAACAGATCAGCCACGGATCCCACCGTACGGAAATTCTCATAGTTTAGTTCTTCTTCGGTCACCTCGAACTCAAACTCCTTTTCCAGCGCCAGCGAAAACTCGAGAAGTGCGACGGAATCAAGTGCCAGACCCTTTCCGAGCAACCATGTTTCGGTGTCCAATTCAACATCGCCGGGTAGCTTTTGGGATTCCACAAGAACACGCTCCACGCGATCCAGCGCGCCCTCCACGCTTCCTCCCTCGAAGGGGGTAACGCGCCATTCGTCAACCTCATCGCGCTCCACCACAAATTTGGGCATCGCATGGGCGGCACCCACGCGGTCAGCGCCGGTCATGTTTAACAACAGAACCGCGTCGGGCTTGAGCCACCCCTGTTTGAGAAGCGTGCGAATTCCGGCCAGCGTCATGGCAGCCGTGTGGCAGATGTCCATGCCTTCCGTATCCATCGCCAGCTTCTTCATTTCGCGCATATCATCCTGCGAGGCCGTCAACATGGTGCCTCCGCTATCCGCCACCGCATGGCGCACATAAGTGAACACCATGCTGGGGTCGCCTCGCAGGGTGCTCTTCGACAACCCGCGGGGATAACGGATAACATCTTCCGGCGACATCTGCTCCTGTCCCCGTTCCCAGCCCCGCACCATCGGATTGCACGTCTCTTCCTGCACACAGATCATCCCGGGGATCCGTTCCACCAGACCGATCTCCTTCATCTGATACGATGCCTTCCAGGTGGAGTAAACTCCCATGGCGCTGCTGATCCCCTGCACGTAATACTCGATGGGTTTCGGCACCTGCTCCACCGCTTCCATGTAAGCGATCTTCAATGCCTCGCGCTTGCCGAAGAAAAAGAATCCACGCTCGGAGCTGTCGCCGGTTTTGTTGCTCCACCAACGCGCCGCCTGGTGCGCTTCCACAAACGTGCCGTTTTTCAACCAGTAGACATCCACGTTGGGAGCATCCACCCAGTTCACCCGCTTCAAGAATTCATCCCCGACGAAGATGCTCATGTGCATGTCCGGGAAGCGCGACACAATGCGCGCAAGAGAAGTGCAGGAATTGCCCGTTGAAGAAGTGATGAACCGCGAAATGCCCAGATCACGCAAGGCCGCCACGGCCATCGTGCCCTGCCGGTCTTTGGTGGTTCGCGTGGGGTTGGCTGTTTCCATCTTCGAGTAAAGGTTCGAAAACCCCAGAGCCTTTCCCAACTCCCTGGAATGAACACAGGGCGTGTTCCCCTCGCCACCATCGATCATAAATTCGCGCCGGGTCAGCGGAAGGAAATCGAAATATCGCTCCATCATCGGTCCCTCGCGGCCGATGCGAGCCTTCGACAGATCGTAGTCTATATCGATGAGCGCGTTGTTACAGTCGGCGCATTGGACGCTGAACGACCACGGGTAGACCTTCCCGCACTTCACGCATTTGAGTGTAATTCGACTTTGATCAGGCATGATAAAAATTACTCCTTTAATTCCACTACAGTAATATTTCCATAAGGCACAACGGCGGTGCGGCGTGGTGACCCCGCTAGAACCCCTGCCATTTGCACAGCCTCAGAGATGCTTGAGGCGTGATGAAACCCCAAGGCGCTGACCGCAGCGGGCGCCAACTTCGTAACCATGATGACATGGGCGTGCTCGCGGGCGTCGCGAATCCACAGGGGATTATGCGCTTGGCGCACCTCACCCTTCAGGATTTTCGCCTCCAGTTCGCCCTCGCCCCGAAGGGCGCAAGCCTCCAGCAACCAGTCGGGTGATCCCTCGGGGCATTCAGCCACGAAAATAATGGCCCCGCCCCGGCGCACCGCTTGATAATTGTTCAACAACGCTTTGATGGCTTGAATGACGTTCACGTCGCAGTGGGCTCCGCCACAGCTAACAACCATCCAATCGAATGGCTCCTCGATTTCCACGCGGTCGCTCGCCCGAACCTGCGCGACTCCCGCTGCGTGGGCCGCCTCCATCTCGCCGCCATAGGCCGACACAAGTTCGTCGTTCGTATTAAGAACGGTGCACAGCGTGAAATGTGGAGGTGCCATACGAGCCGCTTCCAGCATATCCAGATGCACGGGATTCGTGGCGAGATTACCATTGCAGGCATGGGGATTGAGGCGGACCTGCCTCCCCTCTTTCGACACCGCCAGCGCGTGATTCGTAAGGATGGTATCCAGCGCCGCCACCCCCGGCAGCACTCCCTTACGCCCGGCGGAAAATCCGGCGAAATAATGGTACGTCACCCGTCCGGTCGTGATGCGCAAAGGCGAATCAAGGTAACGGCGAGCCAGACGCACCCGATTCCCGCGCGTCGTGGTACCCACCTCTGCGAGCATTTCCGGGGTTCGGCAGTCGTGCCCCGTGAAGTTTAACCGTCGCGCGCAGTCGGACCCGGCCAGAAGTTCGGCATCCTCCGCTCGGAAATTATCGTGAGTCCCCGTGGCGGTACACACCGTGATGGCGCCATCAGCGATCCCCCCTTCGTTCAGGACGCGCACGATCTCGGGAATGAACACTTCGCTCCCGGTACGCCGTGTCCGGCACGCGATCATAATAAGTGCCGAGTCCGCCTGCATTGCTAATTCCGCAAGTGATCGCCCCCCCACGGGCTGATCCAAAGCGGACTGGATAATCGCGGCCAGGGACAAAGATGGTTTCGTCTCCGGAGGGCACAGCACCACCACCTCGCCCGGAACCCCAACTTCCAACCACTCGGATCCATATGTTACCCGCAAAAAAGCAACCTCCCTCTGTCGCCCCGTGGGACTAATCGAGTCAGAAATGTAGTTGTTCCTCTTTAAGCTAAACGGAGTTTTAGAGAGGCACAACCATTAATGCCGACTCTAAAAGAAAACACGCCGGACAGTGAAGGACTGTCCGGCGCATGATGATCTTCGTCTTTGCAATTCACCCGCTGCAAAAGAGCGCAGGCGTCGAACTATTTGTTACTTCTCGAATTTACGAACAGCGATGGTCGCGTTGTGCCCGCCAAAGCCGAGTGAGTTGCTCAGAGCCAGATTGACCTCGGCCTTGCGCGCGGTGTTCGGCACGTAGTCCAGATCGCACTCGGGGTCGGGGGTCTGATAGTTGATGGTCGGAGGCACTATCCCTTCGCTCACCGTTTTGACAGTCGCCACGGCTTCCACACCACCGGCCGCACCGATGAGATGGCCGATCATGCTTTTGTTCGAGCTGATCATGAGCTTCCGCGCATGGTCGCCAAACAGCGCTTTGATCCCCTGCGTTTCCAGTTTGTCATTGAGCGGTGTGCTGGTTCCGTGGGCGTTGATATAGTCCACATCCGTGAGCGCCATGCCCGTACTATCGACAGCCATCTTCATGGCCCTCGCACCACCCTCGCCGTTGGGGCCGGGAGCGGTCATGTGGAAGGCATCGCCGGACAAACCATACCCTGCCAATTCAGCGTAAATCCGCGCACCGCGTGCCATGGCGCTTTCAAGGCTCTCCAATATAAGAATGCCCGCACCCTCGCCCATCACAAATCCGTCGCGAGTCCCATCGAACGGGCGACTTGCACTCAGGTATTCATCGTTACGCTTGCTGAGGGCCTGAATGTTACTGAAGCCCGCGATTGAGAGCGGCGTGATTGTCGCTTCTGCACCGCCGCAAATCATAGCAGTGGCATCGCCGCGTTGGATCATGCGGTAAGCCTCGCCCACAGCGTTGGTGCTGCTGGCACAGGCTGTCGTGATGCAGGTGTTGGGGCCCCGCGCACCAAGGTAAATGGAAACCAGGCCCGCAGCCATGTTCGGAATCATCTTGGGGACAAGGAAAGGAGTTACCCGATTGGGTCCCTTGGTGAGAAGGACGGCCATCTGTTCCTCGATGGTGGTAACCCCACCCATGCCTACACCTATTACCACACCGATGCGGTCCGAGTTTGATTCATCGATCTTCAAACCTGCATCCGCAACAGCCTCGCGTGCGGCCACCACGGCATAACGCACGAAGGAGTCCATCTTGCGGACTTCCTTCTTCTCGAAATGGTCTTCAGCGTTGAAACCTTTGATCTCGCACGCAAACTTTACATCGAACGCTTCCGTATCAAACCGGGTGATAAGACCGGCGCCCGTCTTGCCGGCGACCAATCCATCCCAGAATTCCGGAACTGTGTTACCAATGGGCGTAAGGGCTCCGAGGCCGGTTACCACCACTCTGTTTTTCGTCATAATTAAAGGCTCTCTCTCAAAAAAAATCAGCGTCGGCACCGCCCCGGCTTGGGGACGAAAACCGACGCTGAAAACTACTGGTCAAACAGCCCGCAAGGTGCGGTCACTCACGCATTCAACTTGCTCTTAATGTACTCCACGGCCTGCGATACGGTGGTGATTTTCTCCGCATCTTCGTCGGGGATCTCTACATTGAATTCTTCTTCGAAAGCCATGACCAACTCGACCGTATCCAAAGAATCGGCGCCCAAATCTTCGATGAAAGAAGCCTCCATCGTCACCTGATCCTCATCAACGCCCAGTTGCTGAACGACGATCTCTTTCACCTTCTGCTCAACTGCCATCTAAATAGCCTCCACCACATCGGTGAGTATTCTTATTCCAGCCCACAAAGGGGCAATGTTACCTGATTCCATGAAACAACAACCATCGGATTGTCCGATAGCGTCAATGAAAAAACCACGTAACTTCGTCGTGATTCATCTCATCCCAACCACAAACAAACCGTTTCATTGTCGTTCGGACGCAACCTTACCACCAATCGGGTGTTTTTCTTCGCTCTGTGTCTACAGCTCTGCACCGCAAGGTTGACATCAAATGCCGGGGTGCTACCATCGACTTTCAATTCCAGTTATCGAACCGACCGTAAGGAGGCTTACCGGCCATGAACCATTATGTGTGGCTCACGCCATTCATTTATCTTGGAGTTCTTCTCTCCCTGTATCTTGCCGCCCCCGGCATGAAAAAGCCTGAAGTCCAGACTCGCATGAAAAACCGCATCAACACGTTTCTCGGGATGGCCCTGATGATTGTCGTGCTCGCTGTCATGGCCTATTTGAAAGCTTTTGGCGGACCTCGCACGGCGCCCACTGCCCTTACATGGATAGCCTGGGCGGCCCTCGTGGGAGCGTTAGTCTATGCCGCCAACATTGCGTTTGCTCCGAAGCCCGAAACGCCACCGTCCGCTTTCGACAACCCGGAAAAAGGACCCCTCTGATTCAGCAGCGAGTGTCAGGAACTTTAGAGAACGCCCTTGAAGAAGGGCATGGGGTCGATGGGCTTCTTCTCTTTGCGCACCTCGAAATGCAGGTGCGGTCCTGTTGACGCCCCTGTTGACCCTACGTTGGCGATGTACTCACCGCGGCGGACATTGTCGCCCGTATCCGCAATCAGCTTCGAACAGTGGCCATAGGTGGTGGTGTAGCCGTTGTGATGGTCGATAACCACGCAATATCCATATCCGCCGCGCCAGCCGCTGGAGGTCACCGTCCCGGCATCTGCGGCGAAGATTTTAGTTCCAGATTTAGCGGAAAGATCGAGTCCGTTGTGCATCTTCGTGCCGCCACCGATGGGGTGTTTACGATAACCGAACTTGCTGCTCAGGCGCTTGTAACTCGCCAGCGGAAAGAAAAAGCGGCCCGCACGGCTGGTTTGTTTCAGCGCCGCAGCTTCTCTCGCGGGCTCGGTTAACTTCAAACCCGTCTTGCTCTGTGCGGGAATCTCCGAAAGGGGAATATAGTAGTCCCACTGGGTGGGCTTGCCCGAATCCACATAAAAATTTGGCGTTACCGAAGGCAGCGCGGACGACGGCAAATACATGTTCTCGGCCATGGCCCGAGGTTCCGGTTCCGGGAGCGCCGGTGCGGATGATGATTTGATCGGGACGAAGTACTTCTTTGTCCCCTTCTCCAAGCTGATCCCCGTAGTCGCAATGGCGCTGATCTTATAACCATAAATGGGATCACCAACATCATAGAAACTGTCGGAGAGGGTGTTCACGTCTTCAATGAAGGCAGACCAGCGACCTTGAAAGCAGGCCGTGCCGATGATGCGAATATTGAGATTGTCGGGCTCCGGCAACGCGGAAGGCTCGCCCATCAAACCGAACGGGGAGATGCACAAATGCAGCGACACAAGACAAACCAGAACTTTTTTTGAACGCGACCGCTCCCCGCCGTGCAGCAAATCATGCATCCCTGGACTGCCTTTTTGCATCACTCTCCCATGCGCGCACCCCATATCCAATGGCCGCGCAATGCATCTGTCTTCACCCACAACCTTGTAGTGGCAGGGCGAAATAAGAAAACAGTTCTATCGAAATCGGCAACCCCATGACTGCCGAACATCTCTTGGACAGCAATTTTTCAATTTTGTTCTCTCGAAGAGCATCCTGATCAACGCGTTGTAAGGTCGCAATTGACAGACACACCTCAACCGCGCTTTAGCATGTTTCCAGTTACCTCTCAGCACCGAGGAGTTCTCGAACGAAAATGGCCACTCTCGAACAAATAGCCTCGCTTGTCGAACAAGGCAAAACCGATGCCGCATCCAAATACCCCCGCGGCCTGATCGGCCAGCCGGGCGTGCGCGAATGTGTGCGTGAACTGATCGCCGAGGGGATGGATCCGTTGCGCATTTTGAACGAGGCCCTGACCCCGGGCATTCGGGCGTTGGGAAAAAAGTTTAGTGAGGGAACCGTCTTCGTGCCGGAATTGCTGTTAGCCGCCAAGGCCATGAAAGCGGGCGTGGAAGAAGTAATGCCACACCTGCAGGCCGGTGACATCAAAACCCGCGGCACGGTACTGCTCGGCACGGTGCAGGGCGACATTCACGACATCGGAAAGAATCTGGTGAAGATGCTTCTCGAAGGGGTGGGCTGGAAAATCGTCGATCTCGGAGCCAACGTCCCCTCTGCAAATTTTGTGGCTTCGGCCCTGGAACATAAACCCGACGCCATCGGCCTTTCCGCGCTTCTGACCACGACCATGGAAACGATGCGTGATGTGGTGAAACAATTGCGCGATGCAGAGGTTAACGTGCCGGTGCTCGTAGGCGGCGCACCCCTCAGCCACGCTTTCGCATCAGAAATTAACGCCCATTACGGTGAGGACCCACAAGCAGCCATCGACATTCTCGACCGACTTCTGCCCGACGCCGGTTGATCTCAAAGATCAGTTGTCGCGGGGAACCGCGATCATGCGCTCCAGTGAACGACGCGCACCAATGATGACATCCGGTGGCACATCCACTTCGAAGACTTCCTCGCGCAGGGAACGTTCCACGTCCTCAAGCGTGATGGCCTTCATATAGGGGCAATTAAGGCGGCACCCGATGCAGCCGTCGGCCAGGACGAATTCCTTGTCCGGGTACTGCTTTTTCAACTGATGGATCATCCCGTTTTCCGTAGCGATGATGTACGTTTTGGCGTCGGGGAATTGCTCCACAGCCTTCAACATACCCGTCGTGGAGCATACCATATCGGCCATGGCAATGATGTCCTCGCGGCACTCGGGGTGGGCGATGACCACGCTGTCAGGTGTTGTCCGATGAACTTGTTCCACATTGGCGCCGCGCAGAACATCGTGGATGGGACAACAACCATCGTAAATAACAACGTCCTTCTCGGGCAACTGATCGGCAACCCAACGCCCCAGATTGCGATCGGGTGTGAAGAGGATCTTGTCTGTAGGCAGGCTGCGCACCACCGACACCGCATTGGCCGACGTGCAGCAAATATCGCTGAGTGCCTTAACCTCGGCAGAGGAGTTGACGTAGGTAACCACCGTGTGGCCGGGGTAACGTTCCTTCCACTCGGTCAGACTTTCAGGCGTGATGGAATCGGCCAGGGAACACCCTGCGGCGAGGTTGGGCAGTAACACTTTTTTGTTTGGACTAAGCACCTTGGCGGATTCGGCCATGAAATGCACACCGCAAAACACGATAATGTCCGCGTCAGATTTTTCCGCGATGATGCTCAACCCCAGCGAATCGCCCACATGGTGCGCGACGTCCTGAACCTCGGGCCACTGATAATTGTGCGCAAGAATGACAGCGTTCTTGCGGCGGGCAAGTTCATGAATCTGAGTGGTAAGCTCTGATTTCGAAACGACAGCGGTTGTCATCAGACCGGCCTTATCTCCTCAACGCAGGATGCAGTTTGGAGCAAATTAAAGGTACCCTTCGGGTTTCATTCTATCGCAGAAAAACCTTCGGGGCTTAGATCCAGTGGCGTCTGACTGTTGTCCAACCATGGATAAACTGCACGGAGGATTTTTCAACATGATGAAAACGATTTTAGCCGCAGCGATTGCAACGTCACTCGCAGCCGGCGCCATGGCCCAGCCAGGCACCACCCATACAGTGGATCTGGGGCAGGGGCTGACCCTCATGCCGATGGTATTCCCGCCCGCGCCGTCCAAATCCTACATACCCCCCGACCCGCACAGTAGGGCGGCAGTTATTGTGGTTCCTGAGTGGTATGGACGAAACGAATTTGCGCTGAAGAAAGCCCGTGACGTCGCCGACCTCGGATATGTGGGAATCGCGTGGGATATGTATGGCGATGCGAAGGTTGCGACGAGTTCGCAGGAAGCAGGCAAGTGGTCTGGCGCGTTGAAGAAGGATCGTGCAGAAATGCGGCGACGCATTGACGCTGCGGTAAAATTCGCCCGCAGCCTGCCCCAGGTTGATCCCCAGTGCATCGGCGCAATCGGGTTCTGCTTCGGCGGCACAACCGTCCTCGAACTTGCCCGAGACGGAGCCGATGTGCGCAGCGTGGTCAGCTTCCACGGCGGCCTGGATGCAGGCGCAGACGTTAAAACAACCTCTCCCGTATCAGCGAAAATCCTCGTGCTCCACGGTGCCGACGACCCCCATGTACCCCCCGCGCAGGTGGATGCTTTCAAGTCCGAAATGAAAGGCGCAAAAGCCGACATGGAATTCGTCGCCTACCCCGGCGCTGTGCATAGTTTCACCAACCCGAAAGCCGGAAATGATCCGTCGAAGGGCGCAGCTTACAACTCCGAAGCATCTTACAAATCGTGGCAGGCCATGAGGGACTTTCTGTGGAAAACGCTCGCCCCGAAAAAATGACGGTGTGGCCGCCCGGGTTAAGGGCGGCCATCCACCGCATCAGATGTCCAGATTGCGAACCTCGGGGGCATGCTTCTGGATGAACTTGCGTCGTTTATCCACGTCGTCGCCCATGAGGGTTGTGAAGACGTTCTCGGCCTCGTAGTCGCCCGCCATGTCCAGAGTAACACGGATCAACGTTCGTGTTTGCGGGTTCATTGTCGTCTCCCACAATTGCTGGGCGTTCATTTCACCCAAGCCCTTGTAGCGCTGAACGGTAATGCCCTTCTTACCAATATCCAGCACCATCTCCAACATATCCACCAGGGAGTGCGCGTAGAAGGTTTGCTTCTCTGTGGAAACGACAAAGGGCGCTTCATCGTTTATGAGCCGGTAAGAATCTGCCGGGTCGATCTGATAAAGAATCGGGTCGACGCCGAGTTTCTCAAGACGGCGCAGGAATTCGACCATCTGGCCGGCTTCCGCGCGCAGGCTCTGGCTTTCATACCGGCGCCGGGCGGGTTCCTCAGCATCCTGTTCCACTTCCACGTCAGCATCCAGAGACAATACCTGCTGTTCTTCTTTTTTCAGAACCGGTGCGGCGGAGCTGAGATTTTGCTCGGCCTCTTCCATCTCCTCCTCCTCGCTCTCAAACTCGGAATATTCTTTTTCCGTGTAAGCGAAGTGGCGCACCTCCTCCTCGGTGAAGATGCCGATGGGAAATTGCTTTGTTCCGGTTTTTGCGCGTTCGAGCAGACACTCGCGCAGAGAAGTTCCCTTCCGCTGAAGCGAGCGGTCCAACGCCTGCATGGCCATGATGGAATCGAGCAACTGGCGAAGTTCGGCGCGCCGAATGGGGTCGGTCTTACCGAAGCCTTCCCGCGGCGTTACGGTTGTATCCTCAACACCCTGCTCCAGCAGAAAGCGGTCCTTATCCTCGTCCTTCTGCATGTAACGCTCCATGCGCCCCTTCTTGATTTTGTAAAGCGGCGGCTGGGCAATGAAAACTTTACCCTCGCGAATGAGCGGCTGCATCTGGCGAAAGAAGAACGTCAGCAGAAGCGTGCGGATATGCGCACCGTCCACGTCGGCGTCAGTCATGATGATGGTCTTGCCGTAGCGCAGTTTTCCGATATCGAAGGATTCCCTGATACCGGTGCCGAGGGCGGTAATCATGTTACGGATTTCGTTGTTCGACAAAATTTTGTCGATGCGCGCCCGCTCCACATTCAGGATTTTTCCGCGCAAGGGCAGGATAGCCTGGTAGTGACGGTCACGGCCCTGCTTGGCGCTGCCACCGGCCGAGTCACCCTCGACGATGTAAAGCTCACAGCGGTCGGGTTCCTTCTCCGAACAATCCGCCAGCTTGCCGGGCAACGAGCCGATTTCGAGGGCCCCCTTGCGCACGATCTCGCGAGCCTTACGAGCCTCCACGCGACCAAGAGCGGCAGCCACGCACTTCTCCAAAATCTTGCGAGCAATCTTGGGGTTCTCTTCGAGGAACTCCTCCAGGCCGTCGTTCACGATCGTCTCGACGATGCCCGCCACTTCCGTGTTGCCCAGTTTGATCTTCGTCTGGCTCTCGAATTGCGGGTCGCTGATCTTAAGCGACAGCACCGCCGTAAGGCCTTCCTTCAAATCGTCGCCCGAAATGTTTTCCTTCAGCTTCTTCTTCAGGTCGTTCTTCTCGGCGTACTTGTTGATCGTGCTCGTGAGGGCCTTGCGGAATCCCGTCATGTGGGTTCCGCCCTCCAGCGTGTTGATGTTGTTCACGAAGGAGTAAACGTTTTCGGCATAAGAGTCGTTATACTGGATGCAGACCTCAACCTCCACATCCTCAATGACCTCGCCACCGTCCATGGCTGCCTTGGTGATCTGTCGCGCCTTTTGGAAATAGACCGGCTGGGGGTTGATGACGTTCTTGCCGGAGTTGAGTGATGTCACAAATTCCTCGATGCCGCCCGCGTAGCAGAATTTGTGACTGCGCCCATCGCCCCGTTCGTCGCGAATGGTTACACTGACGCCGCGGTTGAGAAAGGCCATTTCACGCAGGCGACTGGCCAATGTATCATAGTTGCATTCGATGGTTTCGAAAATCTTCGTGTCTGCAAGGAAGCGAACCGAGGTTCCCGTCTTGCGCGACGTACCGATTTCTTCCAACTCGCTGACAGCGATGCCGCGCTCGAAGCGCTGGCGATAAACCTTGCCACCGCGCTTGACCTCGATCTCCAGCCATTCACTCAGCGCGTTCACCACGGAAACACCCACGCCGTGAAGTCCACCGGAGAACTTGTACGCATCGTTCTCAAACTTACCGCCGGCGTGAAGCATGGTGAGCACGACTTCCACGGTGCGTTTGCCCGGCACCGAGGGGTGGGGATCTACGGGGATGCCACGGCCGTCGTCGGTCACCGTCACCGAATTATCGAGATGGATGGTTACGTCCACATTGCGAGCATATCCGGCCAATGCCTCATCGATGGAGTTGTCAACCACCTCGTATACCAGATGATGTAGTCCCTGAGGGCCTTGCGATCCGATGTACATGGCGGGGCGCATGCGCACACCCTCCAGCCCCTGGAGGACCCGAATGTTGGAAACTCCGTACTCACCTTGCTTGGTTTGTTTCTCGTCGATTTGAGACATTGTGGATTAGATCAATCTTTCTCTGAGCATGTTAGGTCGTCCGAACCAGCGCATTTCATCAAGGCAGGCCAATCCCGATCCGCTCAGATCAAAAAGGACCCCCGCCCGCATGAAAAAACCGCGCGACAGACAACCAATAGGTATACCCCTGTCGTGCGGTTTTATTTGTTTATAGAACGCTGATTTTAAACGACTTAAAAGATAATTAAGATGACTGTTCGGCCACATCGCCAGAGGCGGACGTTGAAACACCCTCCGCCGGAGTTGATTGAACCGAAATTTGGGATGATGCGGGGGCCTCAAGCTTCGACGAAACCGCCTTGGGCTCCTCGATTTTTGCTGGGGATAAGGCTGCAACAGGAGGCAATTTCCCGGTCATGCGTTGCCATTGATAACGGGCCAGAACAGCCAGATGCCAGAATGTAATCTTTGCCGGACCGTGGGCCTGCCAGGTGCGCGCGCTCGTTTCCACCGTCTGAGGCAACAGGCAGAAACGTCCCGTTTTGCGGAGGCGCAGCACGAGGTCTACATCTTCACAAACTTCCAGTTCGCGGTAGCCCCCCACCTCGCGGAAAGCGGCAGCGTCCACAAAGATGCCCTGATCGCCGAAGGGGCGTTGAAAAGCCTTCGCCCGCAGGTTGACCATCTTGTTCACAAATTGAAACCAGAGGTTGGTTCCCCGGAGGTGAAACTGGAAGGCACCGGAGTTCACCCCGGGCTGGGCCAGGGCCGACAGCAGTGCATCCACACAACTGTGATCGGGCAGCGTTGTGTCTGCATGAAGGAACCAGAGTGCCTTGGCGCGGGCGGCTTGTGCGCCGCTGTTCATCTGCACGGCGCGACCCCGGGTCGACTTGACAGCCCGCGCATAGGGAAAACTCTCGGCCACGGCCACCGTGTTGTCGGTGCTCGCACCGTCAACCACCAGAACCTCACAATCGGAAATCCGGTTCTGACGCGCCAACGACCGCAGCAGCGTGGGAAGCGTTGCTCCTTCGTTACGAGCGGGAATAATAATGGTTAGCAGTGGCGATTTCGTCACAGAAAACCTTTCTTCTTATTGGGAACCACAAGGGTGCTGAAAACCCACGAATATCAGCGTATTAATGATAAGTACCTTGCCCCGCCCCAGTTCATGCAAGTGCAATGCGCATCACAAAACGGGAGCGAAAAGCCTGGTCAGGTTGACCATAAAGCGCTGGGGGAATGAGTCTTCTTTAATTTCAGCACCTTCAATACGCGTCGAACGCGCGAAATCTTTTTCCAGCATCTCGGCCACTTGCGTATTAAAAAGGGCATCCTTCACCACCAGCATAATTTCGAAATTCAATCGGAATGACCGGTTGTCAAAGTTTGCCGTGCCCACCGACGCAAGGTCATGGTCTGCCAGAATCACCTTTTGGTGCATAAAGTCTTCCTTGTACCAGAACACTTTGATTCCGGCTTCCTCGCAGGCAGGAATGAAAGATTTCATCGCAAGGCCGACAATGAAACTGTCTGATTTGTGCGGTACCAGCACACGCACATCAACCCCTCGCAGGGCTGCAAGTTGCAGGGCGCTCATCATCTGTTGGTCGGGGACAAAATACGGACTGGCGATCCACAACCGCTCGCGGGCGGCATTGATCATCTTGAGGTAAAACAAGGTACCGGTTTCCAGGCCATCGGCCGGACCGAAGGGCAAACACAGTGCTGTCTGCGTGTGGGACGTTGCAACGGTGGCATCCCAACTGAGTGAGGGGATCAGGCCCGTAGCCCAGCTCCAATCTTCCACGAAACTCATCTGAACGAACAGAGCCGCCGGGCCGGTTACCTTTACATGAGTGTCGCGCCAGTCGCCGTACTTCTCAACGCGCCCCATGTATTCGTCACCAAGGTTCAGTCCCCCAAGAAAAGCCTCGCGTCCGTCTATCACCATGACCTTGCGGTGATTGCGGAAATTTAACTGGAACCGATGGGCTTCCTCCCCCGAGCCACTGAACGCGATCATCTGCCCCCCCGCGTCGCGTAGCGGTTTCATGTAGGACTCGTCCAAGCCGTGGCTCCCAATGCCATCGTACAAAAAGTAAACAGGGATACCCTCCCGGGCCCGGGCTACAAGACGATCGCGAAACTCCCGCCCTATACCGTCGTCCCGCACGATATAGAACTGAACGAGGATGTAATCCTTCGCATTGTCTATGGCCTCGAACATCGCATCGAAGGTTGCCTTGCCATTGATCAGCAACTCCACGTGGTTGAAGTCGGTATAAGGCAGACGGGCGATCCGTTCCAGCAGTTCTGCGGATTGTGTGTCGACCGTCGACGTAAGACCGCGATCGACAAATTTCTCTTTGATGGCTCGCGCAAGAGGATTCGTAGCGGTGTAGGCACGTTGGCGACCGGTTTTGTAATTTTCGAATTTGCTCTGTCCAAAGATCCAATAAGCAGGCAGCGCCACATAGGGGATGGTGTTAAGAGAGATCGCCCACGCCATGGCACCCTGCGGTGTGCGCGTTTCCATAATCGCACGAACACTGGTCAGAGTGCCGAGAATTTGGACGATGATGACGATTGCCGCAATGATCTTCTTGCGATGACGTCGTGGCAAAATATGAAAGCGCCGCTTCTTTTCCGGTTCTTTCTCGTCTTCCATGATTCATCTCCCTCAGATGGTAATCGGCCGCCGAATATACCCATAATCCGAATGCTTTGAACCCGCGCAGAGTCTACACGCCTGCCATGGCCCACGCAACTAATAGATATGCGCCACCTGCAAACACGGGGATAAAAAGGTTATCATCCCAACGCATGCAGATAAATTCGACCACTGCTCCGGCCAGAGCGGCGGCCAGAATTCCGGCGAATTGCACCGGCTTCAAAACGGGGCCAAACCCGAAGGCGACCACTCCCGCCGCGCCCAGGGCAGCGAACAATATGAACGCCAGGGTTCCACCAAGACTTCTTTGGTCGCGCAACATCCGGAGAGGAAACCGCTGCCCGACCCATGCAGCCATCGGATCGCCCACTGCCATGACCACCCAACCGACAGCCACTGCCTCCGCAGGCAAAAGAGCCAGGGCGATGATCACTCCAATCCAGTACGTGACCGCACCGCTCACCCAGCGCTCACCGGTGCGCATGATGGGCAATTGTATGCGCATGGCCACCGTCAGCCAATACCCGCACAAAAGAAATGCGACCAGCCCCACCACCAGCACCGCAGGAAAATCGCGCAACAATAAAGCTGGCGCGCCGCAGGCCAGATGTACGACCCGGCGCAAATCCTCACGCGGGGCGCGCACGCCATAGCTACAGCGCAAAAGAATCCCCCGAGACTGCGGCTGCCCCGGGGGATGAAAGTCCTGACTTTTCACAGCACCGTTTCGCCGGAAATCTGCTGACGGCGCAGGACGGTGGACTGGGTGAATTGGCCAGCCGAAAGGCCGGTCAACTGAACCGCCGCGTAGGAGACCTGCCAGAGGCTAAACCTCAGCCACCTCGCTGTGTCTGTTTGCGTAACTCAAATAAGACCACCTCCTTGCTCAGCGTTGCTAAAATCCATGGGGTAAAGGGTGGCAATATTGCAAGCCAAAAACCCGCCGCCGTTTCGTCTTTAACCCAACAAACGGCCGCCCTCATCAATGAGTCGATCGAGCAGCAAGTCGATATTGCGCAGCCCGATAACATCGGTCAGATTGCCCTCGGCATCGAAGCTCTCGCTCACCCGGGCCAGGCGCACAAACGGCGATGGGATCAGCAACACATTCAGCGCATGGAGCACTGCGTTCAAGTCGCGCTGAGACTGCACCGTGCCCCAGATGCCAATGGTGGCACCCATCACCACGCCCACCCGACTGGCAAACAGGTTCGGTGGGCGCGATCCCCAATCAATCGCGTTTTTCAAAACCCCGGGCATGGAACCATTGTACTCCGGGGTTGAGATCACCAGCCCCTCGGCCCATTTCAAATCGTCGCGAAACGCCTCCACTTCCGCCGGACGCGTGCCATCCACTTCCAGGTCCTCGTTCATCAAGGGCAACGCCCCGATGTCTGCCACCCGAACCTCGCAACCCTTGGTTTCGAGAGAGTTGGCCGCCCACTTTATCAGGCGTCGGTTGTATGAATCCTTCCGTATGCTTCCCGCTATCAGCAAAATTTTCATCTTCTTACGACTCCTTGCGCATATAACACAGCCCGAGAAAATTGGACAAAAGTGTCTATGCATCTTCGACATTCGCATGGCAACATGCAAGAACGATAGGCTACGTTCCTACCCGCCTACGTTTCCCCTGGCGCGGCCCCTAAAAATCTTTCTCGCAATTGCCCCTTTCAACCAAGGAACAGTAACCCATGACAATTAAGATACAATGGCACAGGTTCGGCCTGGCCACCATCGATGCACTGCTGGTGGCCATCGCCCTCTATGCCGGTTACATGCTTCGCTTCGAGTTTCACGTCTCCCCCGAGGACCAACGTCAGTATCTCCTGGTTACGCCGGCGCTGGTGATGGTGCGTATCTCTTGTTTTTATGGCTTCATGCTCTATCGGGGGGTGTTGCGCTATGCCTCCACGGCGGAACTGTATGCCATTTTTACCAGCACGGTTGTGGGCACCGTCGTACTCTCCTTCGCTAATCTTTTCCTGGCCCCGATGGTTCCAGCCATCAACGGCCTGCCCGAATTCCACGGGAAGCTGCAGCGACTTCCCTGGTCCATTGTCGTCATCGAATTTGTCTTCACGCTTCTGCTCATCGGCGGTGCCCACTTCTCGCGCCGCGTGCTTGTCTTCAAATGGTTTCGACGCGAATCAGCCGAGACCCAGCACCGTGTGTTAGTGGTGGGGGCCGGCGACGCAGGCGAAGCTCTTGCACGCCACCTTCTCACCACCGAAGGCTCGCCCTACGTGCCCGTGGCTTTTGTGGACGATGACCCCAACAAGAAAGGCATGCGCATTCACGGCCTTACCGTGGCCGGTACCACCAGCGATCTGGGCACGCTCATTGAGCATCACAAAGCCGATGAAGTCCTCATCGCCATGGAGAAGGCTGAACCGGAACATCTGCGCAATTTGCTGGAAGTCTGCCGCGGTGTGCACGTGGGTTTCAAAATCGTTCCCTCTGTCAACGAACTGCTCGCGGGCCGCGTCTCCATCAACCAGATTCGCCCCGTGGAAATCGAGGATCTCCTCGGGCGCGATCCCGTCCGGCTCGAACTCCCCGCCGGCGAGAACTACGTCGACGACCAGGTCATCATGGTCACCGGCGCGGGCGGCTCCATCGGCAGCGAACTTTGCCGCCAGTTGCTGAATCTTAATCCCAAGCGTATCGTGCTTTATGGTCACGGCGAGAACTCCATCTATGACATAAGCATGGAACTCTCGGTGCATGTCGACGCTGGCATCATCTCGCCAGTCATTGGCGACATTCGCGATAGCTCCAAGCTGCGCGCCACCATCGCCCGCTACAAACCCACCATTTTCTTCCACGCGGCCGCCCACAAACACGTACCGCTGATGGAAGCCCACCCCGACGAGGCGGTGAAGAACAACATCATCGGCACCCGCAACGTGGCCGAGGCCGCCCGCGAGGCAGGGGCAAAAAAGTTCATCCTCATAAGCAGTGATAAAGCCGTCCGCCCCACCAACGTCATGGGCGCCACCAAACGCGTGGCCGAGATGATGATCTTCTGCATGTCGCGCAAAGGCCCCACGCCGCAGTTCACCGCAGTGCGCTTCGGCAACGTCCTCGGAAGCCGCGGCAGCGTCATCCCCCTGTTTCGCCGCCAGATAGCCGCCGGTGGTCCCATCACCATAACCCACCCCGACATCGTCCGCTACTTCATGACCATCCCCGAAGCCGTCAGCCTCGTCATCCGTGCCGGTTCCTCCCCCGAGCAGCGCCGCCTCTTCGTGCTCGACATGGGCGAGCCGGTGAAGATCGTCGACCTCGCCTGCAACCTCATCCGGCTAAGCGGCTTCGAGCCCGAGAAGGAAATCCCCATCGTCTTTACCGGCCTGCGCCCCGGAGAAAAACTCATCGAAGAACTGCTCACGGAGAGCGAAGACGTACAGCATACCGACATCGGGAAAGTGCTCAGCGCCGTGCCCGACCGCGTAGACTGCGACACCCTGTGGAAGACCGTGGAGGAACTCGAAACCGCCGCCAATCAGCAGGACCACGAGGGCATCCGCCACCTCCTGCAGCGCATCGTCCCGGACTACATCCCCGCCGCCCACACCGGCAAAACCCCCACCGGCACTCCGAGCGTTTCTGTGGGCAATTCCCTCGGATAGAAAAACTCTGAATGGGCGCCTGAATATCGCTCCGGCAATCCGGGTAAAACACATGACGTTACTCGCCCGCCCCGCACCATCAGGCACCGAGAAACCCCCCGCGCTCCTCTGTAGCTCAATCGGCAGAGCATTCGGCTGTTAACCGAAGGGTTGTTGGTTCGAGTCCAACCGGAGGAGCCAAATTTCGAAATCCTAACGATAAAACCAGTTCCGACCGCCACCAATGTGGCGGTCTTTTTATTTATATCTGCAAGCAGTTCAAAGGGATTCAAAAAAGTAGGCTCGCTCTTCCTTTCATCCATCGAGCTTCTCCCACACATTTACGGGATACGGAATCCTTGTACGAATCTGAATACTTAGACGGGAAAAAGCCATCAACTTCCCAAAATAAAAATTCTCGTCGACGGGTAAGTGTTCACTCCAAGATCATTTCGTCATTTGGCGAAATGACGGAGGTTGAGAAACTATGCGAAACATCCTCGCCATCACCAAAGCCCTCTCGGATCTAAACCGCGTCCGTATCCTCTGCGCCCTTTCAGAGCGTGGAGAACTCTGTGTCTGCCAATTGCAGGAACTTCTTTCCCTTGCGCCGTCCTCCACGTCAAAACACCTCAGCATCCTCGCCAGTGCAGGACTCTTGTCCGTTCGCAAGGAAGGCCGCTGGGCATACTACTCTGTGGTAGAGGGGGCGGAAATTCCTGAAGACGCCGTGCAGGTGGTGGCATGGATCACTTCTCAGGCGGCAAAGAAGAAGGCGATCCAGCAAGACCGCACCCGACTTAAAGAAATCCTATCTTACTCCCCGGAGGAGCTATGTCAGCGACTAACCAACGGACAAAGGTGCTGTTCCTCTGCACCGGAAACTCATGCCGCAGCCAGATCGCGGAAGGATACGCTCGCACGTTGAAGGGCGACACTATCGATGCCTATAGCGCCGGGATCGTGGCCCACGGGCAGAACCCGAGCGCCATCAAAGTGATGGCCGAGGACGGCGTCGATATCACGACACAACAGTCGAAAACGCTCCGGTCTCTCCTCGATGCAGGCGTCTCCTTCGATATCGTTTATACCGTCTGTGGTCATGCCGACGATAACTGCCCGGTCTTTCCCGGCAAGACGAAGATCGTCCATCACGGATTTGACGATCCGCCGAAGCTAGCAAAGAATGCCAAGACCGAGGAGGAAGCGCTCAGCCACTACCGCCGGGTGCGCGACGAGATTCGCACATGGATAGAAACCCTGTAACAATATCTCTTTTTTGAGGAGTCACTTCATTATGTCACGAAACGACGAACAAAACAAGAATCAGGAAGTGCGCGAGAAGGTTCGTGCCGGATACGCCTCCATCGCCGTCGCGAAGCCCCAGGTCAATGACTCCGGTTGCTGCTCGGGGACATCATGCTGCGGGGCCGACTCCGCCGACGATGCCACTGCACTTGCTTCTGCAATCGGTTACGCCTCCCAGGACCTCGCGTCGCTGCCCGACGGCGCAAACATGGGCCTCTCCTGCGGAAACCCCACAGCTTTGGCGGGCCTCACTGAAGGCGAAGTCGTCGTCGATCTCGGCTCCGGCGGAGGCTTCGACGTCTTCATCGCGGGTGGAAGGGTTGGTCCCACGGGTCGCGCCATCGGTGTCGACATGACCCCCGAAATGCTGAGCAAGGCCCGCCGCAACGCCGCCACCTACCGCGAACGCACCGGCATCGACAATGTCGAATTCCGTCTCGGCGAAATCGAGCACCTTCCCCTGCCCGACAACAGCGCGGACGTCATCATCAGCAACTGCGTGATCAATCTGTCGCCCGACAAGGACCAGGTGTGGCGCGAGATCGCCCGCGTACTGAAGCCGGGCGGACGTGTCGCCGTCAGTGACCTTGCACTCGTGCAACCGCTTCCCGAAGAGATCTCGTCCATGGTCGAAGCCCTCGTCGGCTGCGTCGCCGGGGCCGTCCTGATCTCGGAAACAGAACGCATGGCGAAAGAAGCCGGGCTGACGGAAATCGTCCTTGAACGAAAAGGCGACTACGTCGACGCCATGACCTCGTGGAACGATCCGCTGTACGCCAAGATCGCCGCCGCCCTGCCCGGCGGCGCGAAAATCTCCGACTACGTGACAAGCCTGAACGTCTCAGCACGAAAGGTCTGATCTGTAATGTCCGAAGTTAACGCCCCCGGCGACCTCGGCTGCCCCACCGTAACCAGGGGTCGCCTGTCGTTCCTCGATCGTTTTCTGACGATCTGGATCTTCACAGCGATGGCCATCGGCGTCGCCATCGGATACTTCATCCCGGGCGTTCAGGGCTTCATCGAGTCCTTCAGCGTCGGCACGACAAACCTGCCCATCGCCATCGGCCTGATCGTGATGATGTACCCGCCGCTGGCAAAGGTGAAGTACGAGGAACTGGGCAAAGCCTTCCGCGACTGGAAGGTGCTCGGGCTTTCGCTCGTGCAAAACTGGGTGATCGGCCCGGTGCTCATGTTCGCGCTCGCCGTGATCTTTCTGCGCGATTACCCGGAATACATGGTGGGGCTGATCATGATCGGCCTGGCGCGGTGCATTGCCATGGTGATCGTATGGAACGACCTCGCGAAGGGCGACACCGAATACTGTGCCGGACTCGTCGCGTTCAACTCCGTGTTTCAGGTGCTGTTCTTCAGCGTCTACGCCTGGTTCTTCATTACCTGGCTGCCCCCGCTGCTTGGACTCGAGGGAGCCATCGTCAACGTCACTATCTGGGAGATCGCGAAAAGCGTCCTCATCTACCTCGGCATCCCGTTCTTTGGCGGCATGGCAACGCGGTTTCTTTTGCTGAGGGCAAAAGGCAAGACCTGGTACGAAACCAAATTTGTCCCGCGGATCAGCCCGCTTACGCTCATCGCCCTGCTCTTCACCATCGTCGTCATGTTCAGCTTCCAGGGGCACAACATCGTGGAACTTCCGCTGGACGTCGTGCGGATCGCCATCCCGCTGCTGATCTACTTCGTCGCGATGTTCCTCGTCAGTTTCCTGATCGCCTGGAAGATGGGCGCGGACTACTCGAAGAGCGCAACGCTCTCCTTCACCGCCGCCAGCAACAACTTTGAACTGGCAATAGCCGTCGCCATCGCCGTCTTCGGCATTGGCTCGGGAGCCGCCTTCGCAGCCGTAATCGGGCCCCTCGTCGAAGTGCCGGTACTGATCGGACTGGTAAGCGTGTCGTTGTGGTTGCAGAGAAAGCTGTTCGTTTAATCCGCAGATTTCGCAGATTTACGCAGATAAAAACCCCCGCCACTGAAACCCTTCCTCACCCATCATCAGGTCATGATTTAAATAAATCTCGAACCGCAAAGTTTCATCGCTACCGAGTATCGGCAACTCTCTCCTCAACATTTCATTAAATTAACAAATTTTTATGCAACATAACGCCGAAGCAATCCCCCCACCCCCTTTGCTTTTCATCTGTGTAAATCTGCGTAATCTGCGGACCACCCAGTTTTTATCAGCGTGAATCTGCGTCTTCTGCGAATAGCCCACCATAAACCATGCGTTTGTACTCAAGCCGTTGTGCACCGAAGTTTATCAGCAGCGACTTGTTCTTCCCGGACGCCTTCATGTAGTTAATAACCTGTGCCTCCTCCAACCCCGTAAGTTGTTTCAACGCCTTCAACTCCACAATCACTCCCCCATAACACACGAAATCCGCCTTATAGATCGTGTTCAAAACCACACCCTTATATGAAATAGGCATCCTCACCTCGCGCTCGTAAGGTATCGCCCGCGCCCGACACTCGACCTCCAGCGCCTCCTGATAAACCGCCTCCACAAACCCACACCCCAGTTCCGAATGCACCGCCATAGCCGCCCCGATAACCGCATAAGTCTCCGGGTCTTGTGCCTTACCATCCGCCTGCGTCATCTCCAAACTTCTCCGTTCATTTTTTTCACCACAGATGACGCAGATTTACGCAGATAAAAACCCAACAAAGGCAAACCACAATCCTCCGTGTTGGCGACACCTGGTTTCGCCGCATAGCTCATCTGTGTAAATCTCCGCCATCTGCGGTTTGAGCAGTTAGATTAAGTGGTGCAGTTGCTTAATCCTGTTTAGACATCTTTTCAAACAGATCGTTTTCTAAACGCCTAAGCGCTTCCTCATCCCCGTGCTTGTAGTCTCGGAAGGCGTAGAAAAAGCGATAAACCAGCGGATGGCGCAATCCCTGAAAAAGAATGATTGAGGGGCAATAGTTTTCACGTGTCCCACAGAAATGGCGAAACACTCTCACCGGTAAATTCTTTTCCCACTTTTTGCGATCTGACCAATTCAATATGTAGAATTCCCGGCCAATGCGTGGCATCCAATTTTTTTGGGTATAGTCGCTCCAATTCGGAGAGTCCGACGTCACCATCACTCCGCGAATTCCGGTGCGACGCATTCTTACTATGCAAATCAGTAAGAGAATCCTCCCATACAACCACCACCCGAAAATAAAAACAGCGGGAAGACAACCTATTAACAGCCCCCATATTTTAGTTCTCACTCCGAAGTAGAAAAGCGCGCAGAACGAAAATATCAGTATAAACAGGTAGCCCCACTCATAACAAGAATTAGATATCTTGGGTGTTGGCGTGGGCTTTCGGCTCATGATTAAAAGAATATTCCTTCCTATGGCAAGCCAGTATCTCTCACCCTGCAAAATGCAAGTAAAGAATACTGTTCGCTGTTACCGCCGTAAGGGCGATTCGTGAATCGCCCCTACAAAAGCCATCTTAGGACATTCTTGCTTGGTCTGTGAGGGCGGTGTTGCCGAGAAGGGCTCAAACTAAGATTTCGTTAAAACGTTTCGGGACTGATGAAGAATCCCCCCCCACCTCGGTGTTTGTGTGGCTTGTTAGTTGTCTCCTCATGGGGCGAAAGGTTCCCAATGGCCCGCAAGTCGTGCACTTGGTATCCCTATCATTTCGCGAGTTTTCTGGCGACATAGCCCATGAGCGAGGTAAAAAGTAAGATGGGGACTGAAAATGCAGGGTCGGAGGGAGGCAAAAGCGAAAAGCACATCTCATCAATGCGATACAGATGCCTCGGGGAATTCAATATCAGGCCGGGTGTTTTGGGGGCTTGCACACCGGTTGCACACCGGTCGGACTCCGGTTGCACTTCGACGAAAAAGTGGGACGAAGCGCCGACTTGGAGAAGAGAAGGGACTGCTGAAGAATCCACCACTGCTTCGAGCACTTTCTCCCCACACAGTATCCTCATAGGACGCCTTGCATGGATCCCGATCCCCTTCCCAAAGCAGCGCATACCCCCCTGCTTGCACTTGAAAATACTGTCAACAGGACGCATCCCGTTGTGGAAACATAAAATTCAGCAGTCCCGTTTCTTTTCCAGGCGCACTTCCAGAGAAAGGGCAATGACAAGTATAACTGTGAAGAGTAATGAGGTCCAGATGGTTCCCAGATTAACTCCGCCCGCCTCTGTGGATTTTGTCATAAGATCACCGAATGCTGCGCCGAATGGACGCGTTAGCACGAAGGCTATCCAGAACAAGAGGATTCCGGATACTTTGGTGTAATAGTGAAGGAGGGCGGTTATGAGCAAGAGCCCAAATATAAACAGCGAACTCACCATGAAACCCAATCCAAGGTCGTCCGCCAGATAATCGCCGGCGGCCGTGCCGAGGGTGTTGGCGATCAGGAATGCCACCCAATAAAAGGCTTCGGCTCCCGGGGTTGTGATCATCTCCACAGAAAGGGATTTTTCTTTCACCCACCAGACAGCGAGTACAATCAGAAGTAGGCTGATTAACAACAGAGAACCCCATAAATACCCCAGCCCCATGGTTCGATCAATATAATCAGAGACTGCGGTCCCGAGGATAGCTGATGCTGTAAAGGTGAGCCAGTAAGAGATGGGCTCATATCTCTGAAGAGCCATCTTGACACCGAGTAAAATGGCGAACATCGAAAGGAACAATACGATAGCCGAACCATAGCCCCAGTTGAATGTCATGGAAACCATGTCAGCACCTGTTTCGCCCAGGGTGGTCGAGGCGATTTTTATCACCCAATAAATAAATATGATGTGAGGGACACGGTTGCGGACGAGGTTCAGGGACAAAAGACGGGTTCCTTCCAGAATCAGAATGCTCGATGTGGCAGTAGGTCTGACTTACTTTCAGAGAACCGACCGTTCAAATTCGTGGTTGAAGAAGTTTTGGCTTCAATTGGGATTCAACGTAATCAAGGCATAATAATGCCGGGATGGTCAGGGTGATTACTCTGCATTTTTATTGCCCTTTTAGCCGGCCACCATTAACTCTCGCCACAGCCTGAATGGCTTCCATCGGAATCGAGGTGCGTTGTGGCATTACGCGAGTTGCGGGTGTTTTTGCCGGCTGATTGTGAGGAAGAAGTTGAAGAGCTCCTCAACGAACTGGACCTGAAACAGCTTTGGAAGGGGCACGACAAAGAGGGGACGGGGCTGATGCTGATCCTCGCGTTTGATGCCTTCAAGGCGGAAAAAATTGTCGGCAAATTCGAGGAGCGTTTTGGCCAGGGCGAACGGCTGCGCATGGTGCTTTCGGAAGCAGTCGCTTCTTTCCCACCCATTCCCATGGATGAGGATGAGAAAAAAGATGAAGATGCAAACGGGGACGAAAACAATGAGCCTGAAAATGGCGATGAGGACGAAGACGAAGAAAACCCCGGCCGCGTAATCATCGAAGAACTGCTGGAGGATATACGCCCCAGCATCGCCTTCGATGGTCAGTTCATGGCGATGGTTATCCTCTCCGCCATCGTGGCGGCCATCGGTTTGATCCGCGACAACACGCCCGTGGTCATCGGGGCCATGGTGATCGCTCCCCTTCTGGGGCCGAACATCGCGCTGGCGCTGGGTACAACACTGGGCAAGTGGGACCTGATCCTGCGCGCGCTGAAAACCAACGTTTTCGGCCTGACGCTTGCGCTTATCTTTTCGATCGTCATCGGGCTTGTTATGAACGTCGACCCCAACGGGCCGCAAATCGCCGCTCGCACGGCGGTTACTTACAGTGATCTTCTCCTGGCTTTTGCCGCGGGGGCGGCTGGCGCGCTATCTTTTACCAGCGGGACCGCAAGCTCGCTGGTGGGGGTTATGGTGGCCGTGGCCCTCATCCCTCCGTTGGTGGCAGGCGGGTTACTGCTCGGCTCCGGGCACTGGCTGCATGCCTATTCTGCGCTCCTGCTCACGATGGCCAACATCATCACCATAAATCTTGCCGCTGTGCTCACCTTCAACATTCGCAAAGTGCGACCCCGCCGGTATTGGGAGGACCAAATAGCCAAAAAAATGATGGGACGCGCCATCATCCTGTGGCTGGCCCTCGTGGCACTGCTGCTTGCAGTCATCTCGATTTCGTGACTTTGGGCTCGGTCAGGGGTGCAGGTGATTTTTGGACTGACTGGCACTTACGCGCAGTTTCACTAAAATGACATTTTCCCGACATCATGGTGGCATAATGCCCTGATAGCCCTTTTTGCAGATGTCCGGCGATGCTAATAAATCCGGGCAAATCAAGGAGGATTTATGATGAAGAAGATGGTGGGGTTCACGTTGATCGAACTGTTAATCGTTGTTGCGATCATTGCTGTGTTAGCTGCGATCGCGGTTCCAAATTTTCTGGAGGCGCAGACGCGCTCGAAGGTGGCGAAAGTCAAAAGTGACCTTCGCGCACAGGCAACAGCTATCGAGGCGTACACAGTGGACTGGAACTCTCTGCCGCGCGACAGTGATTCCGATCTCGACCGGGAGCCAGCACTCAGTGGGCTCCGCAACGAGGACAAGGCAAACGGAGCGACACAGCTGACAACTCCGATCGCGTACATCAGTAGCCTGTTGTCAGATCCATTTTCAATTGGCCAGGCGCAACAGTTTACCGGAGGTACTGCAGTCGGATACCGCATTGGTTCGGGAATGTGGAGCTATGGCAGCAGTTACGGTGGACCTGCGTCTGAAGCCCCGGCTGACTCGCAGAATTCCTTTGCGACGATGCAGGGGCGGGGAAGAGTCATGGCGTATGTTACGTTCAGCCCGGGGCCTGACAAGAATCGCGCCCGAAATAGCTATAAGTGTTTCCCATGGAAACCAATGGATGGCGGTTCAAGCGATGCCAAGCCCGGTTTGCCTGCGTTCTTCGAAGATTACGATCCAACCAACGGCACTCTCAGCGGTGGCGATGTTTACCGTTTTGGAGGCCAGTTCATGTCTGGTAACTGGGATAGGAACGCCGTAAATGCGGGACCTCACGGTCCGGAACAGTACTAAGTGACGAAGTGGCTGAGAGGCTGCCCCGGCTCACGCCGGGGTCGCCTTTATCGTGCAATCTTAAGACTGAAGTAGAACTCAGAACCTTCACCGAGCACGCTCTCCACGCCGATGTTTCCACCAAGTTGCTGCACAATATGCTTTACGATTGCCAACCCCAGACCGGAGCCGCGGGCGCTACCGCTGACCGCCCCCTTGGTGCGATAGAACCGTTCAAAGACACGCGGCAGTTCCTCCGGCGCAATTCCCGCCCCCTGGTCGCGAACGTGGGTCCAAATGGTCCCGTCGGATTCTTTCGTCCAGATCTTCACCCGTCCTTCCGGCGAGCTGTACTTGATCGCGTTATCGAGCAGATTCACCAGAACCCGCTCGAGGTGCTCGGAATTTGCCAGAACGCGGAGACTGTCCGGGGGAGGTTGAAGATCAATCTGGATTTTTTTCATGCGGGCAAGCGGTTCCGTTGCACTGACCGCATCCTGCAACTCCTCGCTGAGCGACAGCGGCTGCAAATTAATATGCGTGCCCGGGCTTTCTAACCGTGAAAAGCTGAGCAAATCCAGCATCAGATTGTGCAGACGCTCGGTGTGTTCAAAAATCACCGGCATGAATTGCTGCACATGCTCAAGCGTCATGAACTGAGGGTCCATGAGTGTCTCAATGTATCCGCGCACAGCCGTCAGCGGGGTTCTCAGCTCATGGGATACGTTCGCGATGAAATCTTTCCGCATCTGCTCGACCCGCCGGATTTCCGTCTCATCCCGAATCACCAGGAGAAACAAGCCGGAGTAGCGGGGCACCGCGGTTACGTTGAGCTTCCGCATCCCGGAATTGTCAATGGGCAGACAGATCGATTCTCCGGACTGAAGAGCCTTCAACTTCGACCGCAGCGGTGAGTCCCCCGGCATGAGGTCCTCTATATCAGCAAGTCTGGACGAATTGGCAACTTCGGATCGCCATGCGCGGTTGGGAACCACCAGGTCGGAGACCTCGACAAAAAGACAGATTGGTTGTGGTAGCGAATCGAGAAGCTCGCATGCGAACGAAACGGGAGATTGCAGTATGGAAGAATGGCTCATGGACCTTCCACCTCCTCCGGGTTTTGCAGCCAGCGATAGCCAACGCCGCGTACAGTCTGCAGGTAATCGGCGGCGTTACCGAGTTTCTGTCGCAGCCTTTTAACATGTGTGTCCACCGTGCGGTCCGTCACACTTGGCAGGTATCCCCAGGCATTCTGCAAAAGCTGGGATCGCGAAAGGACGCGTCCCCGGCATCGCATCAGTTCACAGAGCAACCGCATCTCGGTGGCGCTGACATCAATCTGTTTGCCATCCACTGCAACGCGAAATCTTTCTTCGTCCACCTCCAGGCACCCGAACACGGTAGGCATGCTTGCCGATTCCTGGCTTGATCTCTTATCCAGGAGCTTGTTTATGCGCAGGACAAGCTCTCTCGGAGAGAACGGCTTCACAACGTAATCATCCGCCCCCATTTCAAGACCCAGCACGCGGTCTGCTTCTTCCGCCCGTGCCGTAAGTAGAATCACAGGCACGTGGGTGGAATCATCATGGGATCGAATCTTTTTCAGGATATCGATGCCATCCATGTCGGGCAGCATAAGATCCAAAACGATGAGTGCAGGAAGAGCCTTGCGCAACAGCTCCAAGGCGCGCGTTCCATCGTTACACACGACCGCCTCATAGCCGTGTTGACGCACGTGCAGAGCCACCAGATTCGCAATGGCCGGTTCATCTTCAACAACAAGTATGGTCTTGATGCCTGGCATGTTCGGTTACCTTGCCGCGTGCCCGTGGCACGCATTCCGCCATGTCACTAAATCTTCTTTCAGAAGACCCGTTCCATGGCGGCAGATGGATGGCACTGATAAAGGCCGGGAACTGCAAATCCGATGCCCAACTCTCTTGTGAGCCACTTTATCCGAAACGTCCCGTGATATAATCCTCCGTCTGTTTGCGCGAAGGCTTGGTGAAAAGGCGTTCCGTCTCATCAACTTCGATCAGGTCACCCATATAGAAGAACGCGGTGTAGTCAGAAACCCGGGCTGCCTGCTGCATGTTGTGGGTGACGATCACGATCGTGTACTGCTTTTTCAGGTCATGGATGAGCTCTTCAATCTTCTGAGTCGCAATGGGATCCAGGGCTGATGCCGGTTCATCCATCAGTAACACC
The DNA here is from genome assembly GCA_002842095.1 of candidate division BRC1 bacterium HGW-BRC1-1. Classification (GTDB taxonomy): domain Bacteria; phylum Sumerlaeota; class Sumerlaeia; order Sumerlaeales; family Sumerlaeaceae; genus HGW-BRC1-1. Next base: position 218,822 of record PHCB01000007.1, on the reverse strand, counting down.
TCGGGCTCAACCGCCAGCGCGCGGGCAATGCAGAGCCGTTGCTGCTGCCCACCTGAAAGATCCAGCGCCGGCGTGTACAGCCTATCCTTGATCTCATCCCACAGCGCCGCGTTTCGAAGGCTTTTCTCGACTTGCTCAGCAATGACACGCTTATCGGAAAGGCCGTTGATGCGCAGCCCATACGCCACGTTCTCAAAGATACTCTTCGGAAACGGATTGGACTTTTGAAATACCATTCCAACGCGGCGCCGCACATCAATGACATCCATGCTGCGATCGTAGATGGAGTTGCCGTCCAGCAACACATCCCCCTCGGTGCGCACACTCGGGATCAGCTCGTTCATGCGGTTGAGCGCCCGGAGAAATGTGGATTTGCCGCAACCGGAAGGGCCGATCAGTGCAGTGACATGGTTGCGCCGCATCGACAGTGAGATGGCATTGATCGCACGGCGCGGACCGTAATAGATATTCAGATCACGGGTGGACATCTTGCTGTCGAGCATTTCCGCCTGTGCAGGCTCGCCGGAAACCATATCTATCAATGTTGCTCCTTGCCCGAGTGTTTGATGAATCTGCCCTGGATATAATAAACCACATCTTCCGCGATGTTGGTGGAGAGATCGGCAATACGTTCCAGGTTGCGTGACACGAGCAACAGGGAGATGCAGCGATCGGCATGGTCCGGATGCTCGCGGGCGTAAACGGCAAGCTGATGTATGATTGACCTGTTCATCTCATCCACCTCGTCGTCACGGTCGCAAATGACCTGTGCCAGCGCCGTATCCGCGGAATCGAAGGCGTTGATGCACCCTTCAACCATGAACTGAACCACGTCTTCCATCAGGGAGAAATCCACGATCTGCCCGCCTGGCTTGTCATGGAGCATGAGGACCGCCTGGGCTATGTTGACGGCCTGATCACCCATCCGCTCCAGATCACCGTTGACCTTCAGTGCTGTCACAAGAAACCGAAGATCAACGGCCATTGGCTGCTGGAGCGCAAGCAGCTTGATGACAAGTTCATCTATCTCAACTTCGAGATGGTCGATTTCCTCGTCCTTCTGAATTATCTCTTTGGCAAGTGCGACATTGTCATCGGTCAACGCCCGAATCGTGTCGCCTATCATCTGCTGAACGGCGGAAACCATGTGACGCAGTTTCTGTTTCAGCTGGTCGTAGTTTTCATCATAATAGCGGCCCATGGTCAGCAGTCACCCACAGTGGATTCGGATATCTTCGCAATACAACATCGCCGCTGGATTTCAACGCAGATCGATGGATATGCAACTTGTATCATCGGATTACCTGCGCCGTGTGGCAAAACGCGCCACGGCGTTGGTAACGCTGATCAACAGAATCAGGACCAGTGCAGCCGCCCAGGCCTGGCGATGCCAGTCCTCATAAGGCGAGGTAGCGAACTTGTAAATCTGCACGGGTAATGTGTTCATGGGGCGGTCGATGTGAAAGTTCCAGAACTCGTTGCCGAGTGCGGTGAAAAGGAGCGGTGCTGTCTCGCCGCTGATGCGTGCCAGTGATAGCGCCACGGTAGTGGTAATGCCGCCGCGAGCGGCCGGGAGCACTACCCGCCAGATCGTCTGCGAGCGGGATGCGCCGAGCGCAAGGGAAGCCTCGCGGAAAGAGTCTGGCACCAGCTGTAGAATCTCTTCCGTGCCGCGAACGACAACTGGGGCCATCATGACAAAAAGTGCAAATGAACCGGCGAGCGCGGAAAAGCGTCCCATCGTCAAGACGATGATGCTGTAGGAAAAAATGCCGAGTATGATGCTTGGTGTGGCATTCAGCATGTCACATGCAAACCGGATGGTGCTGCTGATGCGATTACCGCGTCCGAAATCGCTCATATAAACCGCCGCCAGAATTCCCACCGGAACAGCAAAAACGGACGCGAGCCCAAGTATGATTACCGAGCCGACGATCGCGTTGGCCACACCTCCACCAGTCTCGCCGACAGGCTTTGGAATCTGGGTAAAGAAATCCCAAGAGAGCGATTGAACGCCGCGAGAAAGGAGATACCAAAGCAGAATGACCAATGGCAGGATCAGCAGAAATGCAAACAATCCGGTGAGCCAGACAAAAACCAGATTCTGCGCCTTGCGCAGTGGCTTGCGTGCACCCAGCGGGATGATTGCTTTATCGAATTGGACGGACACGCATCCTCCAGAGCAGCAGTCGGGCCGCGAGATTTACCAGGAGAGTCACCGCGAACAGCGCCAGGCCAACCGCAACGATCGCTGACAGATAGACCGGTGTGGTTGCCTCCGTAAACTCATTGGCGATTACAGCAGCCATCGAATATCCCGGCTGCAAAACAGAGACATTGATTTGGGGCTGATTCCCGATGAGCATCGTGACCGCCATGGTTTCACCCAGGGCACGCCCGAGGGCCAGCACGATGCCCGCACCAATGCCCGCGCGGGTGTACGGCAACACAATTTTCCAGATCGTCTCCCAATGCGTTGCACCCAGCGCAAAAGAAGCCGCTTTGATATCATCGGGAACCGTGAGCAGGATTTCGCGCGAAATTGCCGTGATGTACGGAACAATCATGACTGACAGAATGAGACTGGCTGTCAGCATACTCACGCCATAGGACGGCCCCCGAAAGAGGGGCAGAAAACCAAGATACTTTTCCAACCACGGAGCCGCATGTTGCGATACGAGGGGGGCCAGTACGAAAATGCCCCAAAGCCCGTACACGACGCTTGGGATTGCCGCAAGCATGTCCACCATGAACGCAATCGGTCCACGGATGCGGCGGGGCGCAACCTCCGTCAGGAAGATCGCCGTGCCCACCCCAAAAGGGATCGCGATCAGCAACGCAATCACGCTCGATACGATTGTCCCGTACAAGAACGGCAGAATGCCGTACTGTTCGCCGACGGGGTCCCACACCGAACTGACAAAAAAACGTCCTCCGAATGTTCGCAACGCAGGCAACGACAGGCGCAATAACTGCGACGCGATCAAAACCAGGAACAGAAGGATTAACATGCCGGCGGCAAGAGTGGCAGCATGTGTCATCTTGTCCGTCAGCCTCATCCGTGCCGAACGGCACTGCGCCCTTATGTGCGGCGGATGAGTATATGTTGGTGTGTTGGTCATCTCAGGTAGAGGCTACTTGATCAACGCAACCTTGGCTCTGGCCTTATCCAGAAGCGAAGCGGGAAGTTTGGAGTAATTCATCGGAACCGCGTAAGCCTGGCCTTCGTCGCTCAGTACCCACGTGAGAAAAGCTTTCACGGCGGAGGCCGTTGCCCGATCCTTCATCTCCGGTCGCGCAAGCACCCACACAATACCCGACACCGGATACGCACCTTTGCCAGGTGAATCCGTAATGCTCATGCGGAGATCATCAGGTATTTCCTTCAGTCCTTCGGCAGCGGAAGTCACCGCGTCCGGGACGGGAGCGACAAATTCGCCGGCCTGATTCTTCACCGATGCAACATGCATTTTTGACTGCTGGGCGTACAGCAATTCGACGTATCCAATCGCGCCCGGCGTGCGCATTACCTGCGCCGCGACTCCCTCGTTGCCCTTGGCGCCAATACCAGCGGGCCAGTTGAGGCTTTTCCCAACTCCAACCTTCGGTTGCCAGTCGGGACTTGTCTTTGAAAGGTACTCAGAGAAGATGTAAGTCGTACCTGAACCGTCCGAGCGATGAACGATGACGACACCTTTATCCGGCAGCGTGACGCCCGGATTTTCAGCAGCGACCACCGCATCATTCCATTTTTTCACTTCGCCCAGGAACAACTTCGAAATGGTCGGGCCGCTGAGGTTCAGAGGCTTCTCCAGCCCAGGGATATTATACGTCACCACAACTGCGCCCATGGTCACCGGGATGTGAAGAACAGGACTATTGGCCAGCTTGAGTTCGTCCTCTGTCATGGGACCGTCCGTTGCGCCGAAATCGAGGGTGCCCGCGCTGAATTGTTTGATCCCACCACCGGAGCCGATCGACTGGTAGTTCACCTGCACCTTAGTCTTCTGGTGATAGACTGAAGCCCACTTGCTCATAAGAGGATAAACGAAAGTGGATCCCCCACCCGTAAGCCTGTTTGCACCAGCCTTCGCGGGGGAAGCGTTTGGATTCACGGGAACTTGCGCTGCTACCAAAGATGCAAGCAGCAGAATTCCAACCACTGCACTGATACGATTCTGAGACGATTGCATTGATGTTATTCCTTCCAGGATTCTGAGGGCATTGAAAAGCCCATACCTGTGCAAGCAAGTGGCATGTCGGATGAGTGAAATTTGTCATGGATCTGTCACAATTGGCATTTCAGGGGCGGTTGACGTTTTCGCCTAATTATTTCAAAGTGAACAGATCGGCGGTTGCGAGGGCGACTCCTGCTTCTTCGCTCATGCGACAATCCTTGCCATTCGTGCCATGGAACACTATCGGAAGCTAACGTGATGAAAAGGCGACAATGGAATTGGGGGAAACGTCAACCATCCCCAAGTTTTAACGCGGCGAAAACCGTGCTTGCCCGGGCTGCGGCGTGCGCCCTCCTGCTTTCGCTTCCGTCGGCGGCTGCCGCCTGCGGCGTTTGCGCCTATGCGTTTATGTGGAACGTCTTTCCGCCCGTGTTCACGTGGTGCATTGTGGGCAGCGTGTGGTTTGTGGCGCTGTCGTGGGTTAAGCGGGCAACACATATTCCGTCGAAGTGGATTCCCGGCCCGGTTGCATCCGTCATGTTTGTGCTGGTCGTATTAATTGCAAGCGCGTGGCCCTTTGGCCCGTTTTTAAATCTGGCATTTCTCCCATGCTGCGTCGTGGGATCGCTTAGCGCTTTGAGGGCGACAGCCGATAATCCGGCTCACCTCCGAGGACGGCGACTTGTGATGATCGTCGGTGCGATTGCCGTGGCCTGTCTCGTGGTTGGGTCCGCAGTTGCCTTCCACCGCGCGGCGCGTATGTCGCCCGCAGACAAAATTTTGATGTGGGACGATACCGGTCTGGCGCGCTCCTTGATGGCTCGACTGAAGAAGGAGGAGCCGGAGTCCACCGGGGAATATCGGAAATTGATTGCGGCAAAACCAAGCCTAGACGCTGCCCAAGCTGCGGAACGCCTGGGCGACTTAGGCGATCCCGCCTCCGATATACCGCTGCTCATTGCTGCGATGGAGCGTGTCGAGGCCAGCGAGGAACAATATCTAAAAAACCGCACGGAAGACGCAGTCCGCAAGGCGGTAGCTGCGTTGGGCAAGATCGACATTGAGACAACCTCCACGGCGGCCCAAGTCCGCGCGGCATGGGCGGCAAAGCAAGAGGGGCAATAAAACGACAAAATATATCCGCGCGTTGGGCAGGCACACAGGTCTGCCCCTTCTATATGGATTTAGAAAAAAAATCTGCGCCCATCTGCGCCATCTGCGGATCAGTTAAGGCTTTTGCCTGCCGGCACCATCCCCAGAGCGATCATCTCCTGCTCCAACTGACGCATGACTCCGCCGCAGACGATTTCGCACATGTCGTAAATGCTGCCATCGCGGGCGAAGAAAATGGAGGCGGCACCTTCGTGGCGCACATCCACCAGGCCCGCCTGGCGCAACACGGAGAGATGCTTGCTGACCGACGGCTGGCGGACGCCGAGCTCATCGGCCAGGCGGCCCACGCTGCACTCGCCCGCTTTCAATCGCAGCATGATGCGCAGGCGATTCTGATCGGATAGCGCGCGAAACCGACTGGCCACCCGCTCCAGCAGTTCAGCGTTGTTCTCCAACAGAATTTTCTTTGAAGGGCCCATATTCTCACAGCGGAATATGTGAATCCGGCTGGATTATTCGATCCGCCAGCCGACGCAGGCCACCTTCTGCGCGGTAACTTTCACCGTCTTGCCGTCGGCATCGGTGCCCGGCGCGCTGATGCGATAATCTCCCGGCGAAAGACGGAAAAATATCGCATAGCCGCAAACATCCGCCTTCAGCGATCGAGCAACGGAAGTCGCCGACCCACCTGCGTTTGTAAGTTTCACCTCAACCCCGTCGGCAGGCGATCCGTCAGGAAGCAACGCCCGCACCGCCGCCACACCAAACCTGTCCCGCCACCGGCTATCGGGGGCAGCAACGCGCCGTGCAAATACCGTGCGACCGAGCTGTTCCCACAAAGGCGAATCTTCGGAGGTTTCATGGGCCTTCTCAGCATTAGCCAATGGGCGATTGTAGCTGAAAATCGACGTGCCTAGCCCGCGATTCTCAGCCTCGCGGTACTGAGCCAGAACCCCAGGCAGTTCATTGAAATATCCGCCGATGCCCAGCGACACGAAGGGCCCGTCAGCGCTCTGTTGAAGCGCGAGGGAGAAGTCGGCCCAATCACGATATTGTTTGGCGTGGGCCGGCATGTGATCGCGCTTATAACCCATGCGCAAAACCCCGTCCAGACAACCCTCTTTCGCCCAACCGGCCCAGTCCTGGTTGACCTGCGTGTACGGTGCAGATTTCTCCCAAGTCGCCCCGGGTCCACCATAACCAACAGCGTTAATAGTGAACAAAGCCTCGGGTCTTTTGCCCCACACAACAGCAGCGCATCGCCGCACGAAGGACGTTATCTGGTCGCGGCGAAACTCGTTCCATTCTTTGTCTATTTGCGAAGGCACCCCGCTGCGCTTATACAGCTTGTTGAACCGCGCGATCGCCCGGGGATGCCAGCCACCGCTGTAATCGGGATAACGCACATAGTCGAGATTGATGCCGTCCACATCGTAGCCACCAACACACTCCGCCACCATCGCCACAAGGTGATCCTGCACTTCTGGCAGGGCGGGATCGAGAAAGGCCACCTTTGAACCCGAGGTGTTAAGGGTTCGAGCCTCATCAAATAATTTTCGGACAGAGGCATTCAGTTCGGGATCCGATTCGCGCATTCCTCCGATACTGAAGACGTTGAACCACGCATACACCTTCAGACGTTCGGCCGGATTGCTGGTCTCATGCGCTTCTTTCAGGAGAGATTCTAGGGGATCGAAATCGGGCAAAATGCGCACCGACGGTGCCAGGGGTTCCAGGTCGGATTTAAAATAGGTTATGCCCCGATGACGAACCTGAGCCACAATTGTGTTGAGATGAGCCTTGCGGGCAGATGCCACGAGAGCCCGGATCTGCTGCGGCGAATCCATCCCGGGCCCCATCGTGCTTGCCCACACGGCCCGCAAGCGCGCGCCGGATGTGGTTTCCGTCTGCGCAGTCGCATTGCCGCACAACCCCGTTAAAGCAATCGCCAGAAACAAAAGTCCGGCTGTGCCTATTCCCCTCATGACTGCGCCTCTCTCCGCCTCACTTTTTATGGTCGAGGTTTATGATAGGCACTTCGTCACCCCATTGCAGGGATTTGGCAAGTCGGAATAATGACTTGTCACGGCGAAGCGCCAGCATATCGACCAATGTGCCATCCGGCATACATAGCGGAAGATCGACTCCGGCATTGCGCACACGAGGGCGACCCACCAGGCGGGCAACTGGTGCGGGCATATCGCCCTGGTCTTGCACGGGGGGCAGAGACTCCTTGGGCGAAACCGGGCGGCAAGCAATCAGATAGCTGTACTTCTCGTCTTCAAATCCGACAGCCCCCCCCTTGATTCGCCGGTGGTTTCGCGTGCGGGAGAGACGCTCTGCAAAATGACACCATTTCTGCCCTCCCTCACCCTGCGCGGCAAGCATGGGACAACTCTGTTGATGCGGACATGGCGCAACAATAATCGCTCCAGTGGCAATGAGCAGGTCGCGCGCGCGCGCGATGAGTCCGAACCCGCGAGGCGTCCCCGGTTCGATGAGCACAAGCGCGTGATGCGTGAGTTGCCACGCAGCGCGAACTACAGGATCAAGATCCGCCGGAGGCAGTTCGCCCAGTCCGTACGAAAGCGTGACCAGATCGTGAGGGGCGAGAGACGTTGAAACGGAGGGAAGGCGAGCTTGCTGCCAGGTTATATTTGAGGACGTTGCCGTTCCGCCTTCCTCGAACAAACGTTTCCCCAGCGCGATGAAACGCACGTCCTGTTCCAGTAAAGTTGTTCGCTCCGGCGGCTGAGGCAGGACGCTGGCTGCGGCCCAATGCATGGTGCCCGGGCCGGAGAAAAGATCCAGATGGGAGCGCACGGTCGATGAACCGATTGAACCCAAAAACCGCCGAAGCACTGCCGCTCCCACTGCGGCCGTTGCGGGCATGCGCACCTGTGCATAGGCGGTCAGGTGTAGTGGCGAAAACTGCGGCGCACGCCCGAGGGGTAATCCCTCACGATAGGATTCGGTCACCTCACGCGATGCACGCGCCAATTCATTCGTGGGAAATAATTCGGCCTCTGCGGCAAGGACAGCTTCGAGGTCTTGAAGGCTCACAGGCTTTGTGTCTCAATGGTTTTTGGTGCATCAATGCCCTCGGCCAGGTCGCGGGCGGTTTCTGCGTTGATGCGACCATAACCATCTCCCGCCACGCCAGCAGCGGCCGCACCAATGGCCAGCACAAGCGCTGAGTCCAGAAGTATTTTGTGCGCAAGGTTCGCCGTCAAAACCCCCGCCAATGTGTCGCCCGCACCCACCGGATTTTTCACAACGACCGACGGCGGACGGCATACGCGCACCCCGTCCGAGTCACTGACGAACACTTCAGCGGCTTCGTTAGTTACCACGGCGGCACGCGCTCCCAATTGCATGAGAGCCTCGCAGGCTTCGGTCCCACTCACATCCCGACCCAGCATGGCTGAAGCTTCCCTCAAGTTCGGCTTGGCTACATCGCACCCGGCCCGGCACGCCTCGCGCATCACCGCGCCCTGAGCATCCACCACCACGGGGATATCCCCGGCCCGCCGCGCCATCGCCACCACACGTGCGTAGGTGTCGGTGGGAAATCCCTGCGGCAAGGTGCCCGTGCAAAGTATTGCTCCCGCCGACGAGATGCGTTGTTCGATCAGACTAAAGAAATCCTCTACGGTTTGCGGCTCAACCCCACCCACGTTTTCCACAATCTCCGTTGCGGTGCCCGTCGCCGAGTCGATCAACGTCATACAGATTCGTGTGGCGGTATTCGAGTGGGCCACCATGACTGCAAGCCCCTCGCCCTCCATCTCCTGCTGAAGCAGGCTACCGGTAACACCGCCCAATACCAACAACGTTTCCACATTCCCGCCAAGTCGCGCAACGGCTCGCGCGGCATTCACTCCCTTGCCCGAAGCGAAAGTGCTGATCTGTTCGGCACGATTAACACCGCCCAAAACAAACTCACCAACTACCACGCGCCGCTGCAACGCCGGCGATGGACACACCACCAGCAGCGGCCCCAAGGAAAGAATCATCGCTCAGGCCTCTGCAACGTTTCGAGACTCCGCCCTCTCACGGTTTTTCCCAGTGCCCCTTCGGGCGCGGTCGCCGCTTTTCTTCGGGTAGCAACGAATCGAAAGCTGCGTGCGGTTCGGCCTGATACCAGTAGCCCACACTGCTCCAATCATCCCAGCGCGTGTTCGCATGCCCATGCTCCAATGTCACGCGGATCGACTTGGTAAAAGTCACCGGGCTTTCCAGATGCCAGCGATACATGCTCCACTCGCCGCTCCAGTCTTCCTTGTTTCCGGCCAGCGAGATTCCATGGAATGGTCCGTCGTAGGCACCCGACGGAAATCCCCATGCAGCGCAGAAATAATCTTCGGTGCCCGTGCCATGCAGTGCCGGCGGCCACGCCTCGCCGTCCACGAAGATCATGTCGTCGCCCTCGCCGAACCACGTGTGCACGGTGTTGTTATACTGCACGTTGCGGATGTGAAGTGTGCACCCGATGTAATGCCCGCGCCCCGTCGCCTTCACCACATCGTAATTACCCTCGCCCGTGATGTTGCATGTCTTCACAAACAACTCGTCATAATCCTGATCGAAGCGGGTCATGCCCTGCGTCAGATTTTCACGATTCCACCAGGCGTGCAGCGTCAGGGTGTCCTCGGGCAACGAGTCGTGCTCTTCGTAATCGATGTAGTAATACAACGCCTGCACTTCGCTGCCCGACTGGTTCTCAACCTCGATGCGCGCACCTTTGCGAAACGGCATGGGCAGGAAGCAGTTCATGGCGGCCTGATTGCGGTCAAGCGTGGCGCCACCGGAAACCATGTTCATGGGCAGCGACATGTAGTTGGCAACCTTGCCGTGGCCCACACCAAAAAAATCGCCGATGGGCGCCTCGATGCTGGGCGATTCTTCGCCGTCCCAATAGGCCCGCAGCACCAGCGCGCGGGGCCACAGGGGATCGGTGCAGTTGACCGTCATCCAGATGTGTTTGATGATACCCGGCCCGTCGATTTGAGCCAGCGCCTTCTTCTCGCCGGCGGGCACCACCACCCAATCGCGGTTGGCCCCCGTGGTGTCGTAACTCGAAAACCGGCGACTGCGATAATTGCGCGGAGTAGCAAGGCCGCCAAGCAGATCTGCAAATGAACTCATGATAGAAAAAACCTCAGTATGTTGTGTCTTTTGATGGAACAGGAATCTTTTCCGTGCTCAGCGCATCGGCCAGCACGTTGTGTTCGCGTCCGATGTGACTGATGGTGAATCGCTTGAAACTGCGGGTCAGTTCCTTTGCCTCACGAACTTTTATCAGGATATCGACATTCTTGATCTTATAAATGCCGTTCATCTGCTTCACCATCAACTCGCTATCGCTGAGCACGAAGAGCGCCTGAACTTCCATGCGCCGCGCCATTTTCAGGCACTCGATGAGGGCCGTGTACTCGGCAATGTTGTTGGTGGCCACGCCGATGGAGGCCGACAGTTGCGCGATCTTGCGTTCGTCCATGGTGAACAGGACCGCGCCGATTCCAGCCGGACCGGGGTTGCCTTTGCTGGCGCCGTCGACGAACGCCTTCGCGGTTTCAACCATCCCCCGTGAGGCGTCATCCTCAAAGGGTTTCAGATCCTCGGGCGAGAATTTGCTTTTGCGCTTCGCAGGCTTTGCAGCGGTCGAAGTTTTGCTGCCTGATTTAGGCGCAGCCCCATCCGTGGGTGCCTTGCCGCAGTCCGGCTCCCACGCTGGCGTCAGTCCGGCCTCTCGCTCCAGTTCGCGCAAAAGCTCGGCGGTGAAATGCAGCGAGCGGCGAAGCTCCGGCTCGGTGATGTCATGGAACCGATTCAGCGCTTCGCTCACGTCGCCATCGGGCGTGGCGAGGATATCCACCACGCGATGGATCGGGACCTCAGACTTGCGAATAGCGAGGGCTTGTACGAGCAATTTGCGAACTTGGGGTGAGATGGCCATGACGCGATAAATGAGGGCCATAGCGGCGCGACTGCAAGTGCGAACAGAATGCCTGCGCCTTCGCTCGCCATCATGCCGCGCGACATCAAATATCCGCCCCGCGCGATGTAATTGCACCCTGATTCCCATGGCGACCATCAACTTCATCACCGTACGCGGCGCATCAGAACACAATTTGCGCCATGTTGATGTGACCATCCCGCGCGATAGCCTCACCGTCATCACCGGCCTGAGCGGCAGCGGCAAGTCATCGCTGGCCTTCGACACGATTTACGCCGAGGGTCAGCGCCGTTACGTGGAGTCGCTGTCGTCCTACGCGCGCCAGTTTCTTGAGCAGCTCCACAAGCCCAAGGTGGAACTGATCGACGGCCTGTCCCCCGCTATTTCCATCGAGCAGAAAACCGTCAGCCGCAACCCACGAAGCACCGTCGGCACCGTCACAGAAATTTACGACTTCCTCCGTGTGATGTACGCCAACATCGGTCACCCCCACTGCCCCCGTTGCGACCAGCCTGTGGAAAAACAGAGCGTACAGAAAATCGTGGATACCATCCTCTCGTGGCCCGCCGGAACCCGGTTCCACGTCATGGCACCCATCGTGCGCGGTCGCAAGGGCACGTACCAAAAGGAATTCGACGATGCGCTGCGGCAGGGTTTCGTTCGCGCCCGCGTGGACGGCGAGATTGTCGAGCTCGACAATCCGCCGAAACTTCTCAAGTCCCACAAGCACGATATTTCCATTGTCATCGATCGACTCACCGCCAACGAAAACCTGCGCGGACGCCTTCTCGACAGCGTGGAACTGGCCCTCCAAAAAGCGGACGGACTTGTGGAAGTTGAAACCCCGGCGGATGGAGTCGTGCGCCTCTTCAGCCAGAAATTTGCCTGTCCCTCCTGCGGCATTTCCATCGAGGAAATCACCCACCGCCTCTTCAGCTTCAACTCGCGCTATGGCTGGTGCCAGACGTGCGAGGGCTTGGGAACGAGTCTGGAAGTGGACGAGAGCAAGCTGATCCCCGACCCCTCCCTCAGTATCAAAGAAGGTGCGTTGCTCAAATGGACCGAGGCCACCGAACTGCACGGCGATCACTCGGCCTCCCACGGCAACGCCGAACGCCTGCTGCTGGAAGCCATGGCGAAGAAGCACAAGTTCAGCCTCGACACGCCCTTCAGCAAACTTCCCGCCGCCGCCCGAAAGCTGGTCATCCACGGCAGCGGCGCGGAGAAATTTTCCACGAAGCTAAAAACAAAAAGCGGAAATGAATGGGCCAACTCCATGCCGTGGGAGGGAATGGCACCACGGGTGCGCAGGCGACTGGCGGAGGACGAGGCGCAGGACCTCGAACAGTTTGTACGCGAACTGCCATGTCCGGACTGCAACGGCCAGCGCTTAAAACCCGCCGCGCGGGCGGTTCGCATCGGCGAGAAAAACATCAGCGAATTATGCGCTGACACCGCCGAGGGCATGTTGCGCGAGATGGACCATTGGCAACTGACCGAGCGTGAAAAACAAATCTCCGCGCAGCTCATGAAGGAAGTGCGCGACCGCCTCGGATTTCTCAACGACGTGGGGCTCGGCTACCTCACCCTCAACCGTCACGCGGGCACACTCAGCGGTGGCGAAGCGCAGCGCATCCGCCTGGCCACGCAGATCGGCAGCCAGTTGACCGGCGTCCTGTACGTGCTCGACGAACCGAGCATCGGCCTGCACCAGCGCGACAACCACCGCCTGCTGGCAACGTTGCGCAAGCTGCGCGATCTCGGCAACACCGTCATCGTGGTGGAGCACGACGAGGCCACCATCCGCAACGCCGACTACGTGGTCGACCTCGGCCCTGGGGCCGGCGTCCACGGGGGGCATGTGGTTGCGGAAGGTCGCCCCGAGGAACTGGCCGCCAATCCCGAATCTATCACCGGTCGCTATCTCAGCGGCGCCGAACGCATCGAGCCGCCCGCGTCTTTGCGGCCGCGCGACACCGCCCGCCAGTTGGTTGTGCGCGGCGCGACCGAACACAACCTGCACAACCTCGACGTGGCTTTCCCTCTCGGCCTGTTCACCTGCGTGACGGGCGTCAGCGGTAGCGGCAAAAGCACGCTGGTGAACGACATTCTTTTTCGCGCCCTCAGTAACCAAATTTTCCGCAGCGCATACCGCCCCGGAGCCCACGCCGGCATCGAGGGAATCGAACTCATCGACAAAGTCGTAGATGTGGACCAGGCTCCCATCGGTCGTACACCGCGCAGTAATCCGGCCACTTATGTGGGTGTGTTCGGCGCGATCCGCGACCTGTTCGCGATGTTGCCAGAGTCGCAAGTGCGGGGCTACAAACCCGGGCGTTTCAGTTTCAACGTGAAGAGCGGACGATGCGAAGCCTGCGGCGGCGACGGACTTTGCAAGGTCGAGATGCACTTCCTCCCCAACGTTTACGTCGAGTGCCAGATTTGTGGAGGCCGCCGCTATAACCGAGAGACCCTCGAAATCCTCTACAAGGGCCGTTCCATCGCCGATGTGTTGGAAATGACCGTGGAGGAAGCCGCCGAGTTTTTCAGCGCCGTCCCGTCAATCGCACGCAAGCTAACCACGCTTCGCGAGGTGGGGCTGGGCTACATCACACTGGGGCAGAGCGCGACCACCCTCAGCGGTGGGGAAGCCCAGCGCGTGAAGCTGGCCAAGGAACTATCGCGGCGCGGAACCGGACGCACGGTTTACATCCTCGACGAGCCGACGACCGGACTGCATTTCGAGGACATTCGCAAATTGCTGGATGTGCTGCAGGCACTGGTCAATCAGGGCAACACCGTCATCGTGATCGAACATAATCTCGATGTGATCAAAAACGCCGATCACATAATCGACCTCGGCCCCGAAGGCGGAGAAGCCGGCGGACTCGTGGTCGCCGAGGGCACTCCCGCCGAAGTCGCAGCCTGCGACGCCTCGGAAACGGGGCGGTATTTGCGTGGGCTCGATGGCGAATCTGCCCCTACCCCGGTGCCCAAAAAGCCCAAGCGTACATCCACACCCCGCAAACCTCGCTCGTCCAAAAAAGTGTCATGACCGGGTATTTTCAGGTCGGCATGTTTGTCGTCTACCTTGCCGCCCTGTTTGATTTCTTCCCCATTTCCCGAACCAACTCCGGTTTCAATCGTGGTCAGCCCCGCGTTCGCATTGTCACTCCCCTCGCAGCGTTTTGGGTTTCGGTCTATATCGTCATGCTCATCATAGGCCTGTTGCTCTCCGATGCCCGCCTGAAATCTTTCAGCATGGGCCAGATCGTTAACGGCCTTTTTTTCATCCCCCTCGTAGTTGCCGGCATGAACTGGAAGAACCGTTTGGGCGTGCCCTCGCTTCCCTGGCTTTGGGCGTTACGCAAGCGCCCAGCGGGCGGGCGCATCGCCGGTGTTGCCCGCCGCATCGGTGTAAAAAAACCGCTTCAACTTCTGGCGATTCTTTACCTTACGCCCGTAATTATTTCCCTGATCCTCTTCACCCTCGTGCCACCCGCAATGTCGGATCAGACTGCAGAAACACTGAAGCTGGGAGAGACTCCTTCCCTTGCAACGATCCTGTTGGTTCTCAACCTGCTCGTGGCCGCCCCGCTGGCGGAAGAAATCCTCTTCCGTCATTATCTGCAAACACGCCTCATCGCACTTTTCCGCCGACTCCTCCCCCGTGCGCAAACCACCGTCACCCCTCTGGCCATTGCGTGCGGCATCACCATTGCCACATTATTATTCGCATTCTCCCACACCAACATCCTCACCAACGACTGGCTCAAGTACGCACAGATCATCGTGTTGGGCGCCTCGCTGGGCTGGTGCCAATGGCGGCTCGGAACCGAGGCCAGCGTGTTCCTCCATTACGCCTTCAATTTCACGCTTCTCCTCTCAGCACCCTTTTTAAATATCTCTGCGTGATGAAAGATTGATTTTCGGCGCGGGCACGAATCTCTGGAACTAACAAAAGTTATTTTGGTCCCACCCGTATCCATTTAACATCCATGACTCCTACTCCACTCATCGACACTGACCTCCCCCCCGGCGAACCACTGATTTACACCGAATCCCTCGAAGCCGGATACGGAAAGAAAGTCGTGTTGCAGGATGTCTCCTTCCACTTCCAAAGCGGTGCCGTGGGCCTGCTGGGCCCCAATGGCGCCGGCAAGAGCACGCTGCTGAAAACCCTGCTCGGCTTCCTGCCACCGGTTTCCGGCAGTGCCCGGGTGTTGGGGCTACCCGTACCGCAACGCGCCCGCGAGGTTCGCTCACGCATCGGCTATATGCCCGAAACCGAGAGTTTTATCCCCGGCATCAACGCCGTTCAGTTTGTTGCTTACATGGGCTCCCTCTCCGGCCTGCCGCGGGCGGCCGCCATGGAGCGCTCGCACGAGGTGCTGCAATATGTCGGCATCGGCGAGGAACGCTACCGCAACCTTGAGACCTACAGCATGGGCATGAAGCAACGGGCGAAACTCGCGCAGGCCATCGTCCACGATCCCGCGCTCCTCCTGCTCGATGAACCGACCAACGGTATGGACCCGCAGGGACGTCTTGAGATGCTTGAGTTGGTCGACGACCTCGCCCGCGTGAAAGGGATGAGCGTCGTCCTGTGCAGCCATCTGCTGAAAGACGTGGAAAGCGTCGCCAACGAAATCATCGTGCTCGGCAACGGCCGCGTGCTGTACAAAAAACTCGGCGAACGCGCCCTCACCACCGACGAACGAGTTTTCCGCGTCCGGGTGCGGGGCGACCATCTGCGGTTCGCCCGCGAGCTTCGCGACACCGGTTTCGTAACCGCCGACGCCCCCGAGGGGACCGATATTCTCGTTTCGCTTTCCGGTAGCCACGATGAACGCGCGTTGTATCAAACCGCCGCCAGCGTGGATTGCGTGGTGCAGCGGCTCGAACCGCGCATGGAGCATCTGGAGGACCTTTACCAACAGGCCATGGGAGAACTCGGCAATGCCCATCTATGAGCAATCCTTCCGGCACTACGATGGTCCCCGCTCCATCCGCCGCATGTGGTGGCCGGTCGCGTGGCAGACCATGCGACCCATGCTCAAACCCAAACCGCTGTGGCTGTTTGGTTCGGCCCATTTGATTTTTCTGGTTGTGGTCAGCGTGTCGTTCTTCGTTACCGCCAAGCTGAAAGAAATCGCCCCCGAGCAAATTGAAGCAGCCACGAAAGTGGCTCAGGCCGTTGAGGTTCCGATCTTCGGAACCAACCTCTCACTCGCCACTCTTCTCTATGTCTATCTCGATGTAAGTTTCTTCATAATGCTGCTACTGGTGCTGGCCACCGTGGGGAGTTGCATCAGCAGCGACCGCCAGAACATGGCGCTGCCCCTTTATTTTTCGCGGCCCCTCGGCGTTACCGATTACATCCTCGGAAAAATCACGGGAATTATCCTCATTCCCCTGGGCTTCGGAACGGCTGCCATCTTCATTATTTTCATCCAGGCCGCAGCATACTTTTACTCGCTGCCTCAGGCCCTTGAACAAATACCCCTTTTAGTAACCAGCGTCGTGGCGTTGTTCAGCGCCTGCCTGTTGGCGTCGGTCAGCATGGCGGCCTTCTCTTCCATGGCAAAAACGGCTCGGACGGCCAACGGTCTCTTCATCGCATTCTGGATGCTGTCCGGGACAGTTGCAGGAATGTTAAGGCAAAGCACGGGGCAGGCGTCTTGGGGCGCGTTCTCTCCCCGCATGGCGTGGCGCAATTTCGCGCAGGATATTATGGGAGCCGAAACCCAGAGGTTTGGCCGCAGTTCCGACTTCCTCGAAATCAGCACGACTGCCGCCACCATCTCCATAGTCCTTTATATCCTGCTGTTTCTTTATATCACGCGACGCAATCTGAAGGTGGTTGAGGTAGTGAAATGACCTCCGCCCCACAACCTCCCAAGTTACCAATGGAATACCCCATTTCTCTCCGCGACGTGAGCAAATGGTACGGTGAGGTTATCGGCGTAAATCAGGTCACAGCCGGTATCGCACCGGGCATCACAGGGCTGCTTGGCCCAAACGGAGCCGGTAAGAGCACACTGCTCAAACTCATCACCGGGCAGTTACGTCCCGGAGCAGGAGACATCCGAGTCCTCGGACGCGATCCGTGGACCGACCGCACCATCTTTCGCGAAGTCGGATTTTGCCCCGACTCGGAATCGTTTTACGACGAGATGTCCGGCGCCTCCCGCCGCATCAAAGGTTACAGCAAAGGAATGCGCCAACGCACCAAGCTGGCCGCCGCGCTGATGCACGACCCCCGCGTGATCGTTCTGGATGAACCCCTGAACGGCCTCGACCCAAGCGGCCGCATGGAAATGCTGCGACTTTTCCGCGAACTTGGTGCCGAGGGAAAAACCGTGCTGGTCTCCAGCCACATTCTCCACGAGATAGAAAGCCTCACGCGCTCCATCGCCCTCATTCATCACGGACGCATTCTCGCCGAGGGTCACATCTCAGAGATTCGCGCGCTCATCGAAAACCAGCCGCTCACGCTCCAAATCGCGTCCCCGCAAGTTCGCGAAGTGGGCTCCCACCTTGCCGGCCTCGATTGCCTTGTCTCGCTCACCTATGCCGACAACGGTCATGAATTGATC
Organism: candidate division BRC1 bacterium HGW-BRC1-1; assembly: GCA_002842095.1. Lineage (GTDB taxonomy): Bacteria > Sumerlaeota > Sumerlaeia > Sumerlaeales > Sumerlaeaceae > HGW-BRC1-1. The sequence goes on along the minus strand of PHCB01000007.1, from coordinate 200,973 downwards.
GCCCGCACAAGCACCCCCGAGGTTATCTATGATGTCCTGCAACAGGCCGTGCTGGACAACCGCTACACCGTAACCGCGCTCACGGCCCTCGACGACAACCTCGACGCCATCTTCTCTTATCTGGTGAAGAAATGATGCTCCTCAACACCATCGCCGCATCCATGCGACTCGCCCGCCGCCACATCATCAGCCGCCGGCGCTGGGTGGTGGCGGTTGCGATCATCATCATTCCCGCCATACTGGCATTCATGGCAAGCCGTCGCATCCCCCAGGAGCGCGGAGAGATTTACACATGGATCGTCTTCCTCATGATCGGCGGAATTCTGATCCCCTATCTTGCGGCTTTTCTGGGCAGTTCCATCGTGGGCGATGAAATCGAAGGTCGCACGTTGGTCTATCTCTGGACCCGCCCCCACGGACGCCACACCATCTTCCTTTGGGAATATCTGTTTGTGGCTATCTGGATAGCCCTTGTTGCGGCTGTCGCCGTGGCACTTACTTTTCTCCTGCTATACTCCGCCCTCGATGTTCAAGGCATTGGCAGCAACCTGCGCATGGCCATGTGGGACATGATAGCTCTCGCTTCCGGTGGTGCCGCCTATGCTGCCATCGCCTTCCTGCTTTCCACGTTTCTGAAAAGCCCGCTGACCATCATGATCGTCTACATCGCCGCCGACAACGGGGTGCAGTTCATGCCGGGTTTTCTGAAGCTCCTTTTCGTGCGACACTACCAGCTCGCCATGAGCAGCAATCCCATGACCGATTCTCCAGAGGGCTTTTTCAAGTTCCTCGCGGAGAACCAGACAACGCCAGAAACCGCCGCCATTAGCCTCGCCGCTATCGCCCTCACGGCCTTGATCGCCGGCGCCGTCATGCTCAACAAACGCGAGTACGTCAAAAGCTGAGACATCCGACCCCGGCAACTTTTGTGGCAAAATCCCGCGAATAGGCCGCCGCCTCTCCGTTAAGTACCTCCACGATGACCGGGCTTACCGCATACAGCATTTTCATTTCCTGCGGCATTATTATTGGACCCCCCCAGGTCCGATAATAGTTTCTTTCCACACCTTCCCATAGTCATCCCCTCCCCCGGTTTCCTTCGGGGCTCCTCCCCTGTTTCAAACTATCACTCCGTGCGTGACACTTGGCTTTGTTTCCGATGAGCCTTTTTCGTCGAACTCAAATTCACGCAAAGCGCGCAACCTGGCAAAAGGCAAACACACCATGGAATCAAAAGACGTTCTGATCTACGACACCACCCTGCGAGACGGCGAGCAGGGCGAATTCATCAGCTTCTCCCTTGAAGACAAGGTGCGCATCGCCCAGCGCCTGGACGACTTCGGCGTCGATTACATCGAAGGCGGATGGCCCGGCTCGAACCCGAAAGCCATGGGCTTCTTCGAGCGGATGAAGGGTCACACTTTCAACCACGCCAAGCTCTCCGCTTTCGGCAGCACCCGGCGCAAGAATATCACCGCCGCCGAGGACACGCAACTTCTCACCCTCATCGAAGCCGGCACGCCCGTCGTGGCCATCTTCGGCAAAAGCTGGGATCTCCACGTGCGTGAGGCGCTCCGCGTGAGCGAAGAGGAAAACGTCGCCATGATCCGCGACTCGGTGGCGTTCCTCAAGAGCCACGGACGCGAGGTCGTGTACGACGCCGAACACTTCTTCGACGGCTACAAAGCCAACCCCGCTTATGCGCTGGAAACAATAAAGGCGGCCGCCGATGCCGGGGCCGACTTCATCGTCCTGTGCGACACCAACGGCGGCACCATGCCCACGGAAATCCCCGCCATCATGGCCGAAGTTAAGAAGGCCGTAAAATCCCCTCTGGGGATCCACGCCCATAACGATGCCGGCATGGCCGTGGCCAACAGCTTCATCGCAGTGGCCGAAGGTGCCGTGCAGGTGCAGGGCGTGATGAACGGTTACGGCGAGCGCTGCGGCAACGCAGACCTGATCCAGATCATCCCCAACGTGGAGATCAAACAAAACAAGCGGATGTTGGCACCCGGCAAATTGAAGGAACTGACCAGCGTCAGCCACTTCGTCGCCGAGATCGCCAACATCCCCCCCGACCCCCGCCAGCCCTATGTTGGCCAGACGGTGTTCGCTCACAAGGGCGGCATCCACGTGAGCGCGGTGCGCCGCAACCCCCACACCTACGAGCACATCGGCCCGGAAGAGGTGGGCAACGTGCGCCGGGTTCTGGTGAGCGAACTCAGCGGCCAGAGTAACGTGTACAGCAAAGCCGAGGAACTGGGCATCGACCTGACCAAGGCCGGCGAAGAAGCCAAGAATGTCGTGCGTACCATGAAGGACCTCGAAGCCGACGGCTATCAGTTCGAGGGCGCCGAAGCCAGCTTCGAACTGCTCATCAAGAAGGCCCTCGGCCACCACCGCACGTTCTTCCAATTGAAAAGCTTCCGCGCCATCACCTATGGACAAACCACGGGAAGCTGGACAGCCGAGGCCATCGTGCGACTGAACGTAAACGGCGAAGACCGCCACACCGTAGCCGACGGCGACGGCCCCGTGAACGCACTGGACCGCGCGCTGCGCAAAGCCCTCGAACATGATTACCCGCTGGTGAAACGCGTCCATCTGACAGACTTCAAAGTGCGCGTGCTCGACGCCCGCAGCGGCACCGCGGCCAAGGTCCGCGTGCTGATCGAATCCAGCGACGGCGAGCGCACCTGGACCACCGTCGGGGTTTCCGAAAACATCATCGAAGCAAGCTGGCGCGCCCTCGTAGACTCCATCGACTACCAGCTTCTGAAAGCTGAAGAAGAAGCTGCCGCCACGGCCAAAGCCTGACCTGACACACCCTTAACGGTGGGTGCATCAACCTGAATTATTTGGGATGATGCGCCCGCCGCAGGGGACTTTTCCGACCAACCTCGTCGGGCCCACACTTACCATTCATTCTCCTGCTCGGCTTCCACCTGGGCTTCATCAGCGTTATGGCTGAAAGTTACGCGAATGACGTTTGGTCGGCAACACGTCTGACAATCCTCGACGTATTCCTGCTTCTGCCCCCCATCCGGATCGAGAGGAATCACGTTTTCCTGACCGCAATATGCGCATATATAACGTCCTGACGTCTGCATGAAATGTTTCCTCCTTTTGGCACTGCTTCGCTGATTATAGGATATGCCACAAATCGAGAATGTCCAGATCATAGCCAATTGACTTTGACCCGTCCGTTTCTCTTCCTTCATCTTGAGACACCAAAACCCACAATCTGAACGGGAGAAATCACATGAAACGGGTATTAACGCTGGCGTGCGGGCTCAGCTTGCTGATGGGAGGCAACGCAATGGTTTCTGCTCAAGACAACGAGACCAAAGAAGAACCGAAAACTCCGGAGGTTATGAGAGAATTCCGCGCCGTTTGGGTTGCCACCGTCGCTAACATCGACTGGCCCTCCAGCAAATCGCTGAGCACCGAAAAGCAAAAAGAGGAACTGATCACTATCCTCGACAAGTGCAAAGAAATCAACTTGAACGCCGTGGTATTTCAGGTTCGTCCCGCGTGCGATGCCATGTACGACTCGAAGATCGAACCCTGGAGCGCCTACCTGACCGGTGAGCAAGGCAAGGCCCCCGAGCCTTACTACGACCCCCTCACCTTCGCCGTGGAAGAAGCTCACAAACGCGGTCTGGAACTTCACACATGGTTTAACCCCTACCGCGCCGGGCTGAAGTCCAAGGACGCAATCTCCGACAAACACATCAGCAAAACCAACCCCGAGATGGTGCGCGACTACGGCAGCTACCTCTGGCTCGATCCGGGTCTGAAGGAAGTTCAGGACCTGAGCATGAACGTGATCCTCGACGTGGTGAACCGTTACGACGTGGACGGAATCCACATCGACGATTACTTCTATCCGTACAAAGAAAAGACGGACCCCAAGGACCCCAAGAGCCCAATCCTGGATTTCCCCGATGAAGCCTCCTACAAGATTTACAAGGACGCCGGCGGACAACTGAAGAAGGACGATTGGCGCCGTGAGAATGTGGACAAATTCGTGGAGCGCATGTACAAGGAAGTCAAAGACGCCAAGCCCCACGTGAAGGTCGGCATCAGCCCCTTCGGCATCTGGAAGCCCGGCTTCCCCGAGCAGATCAAAGGTTTCAACCAGTATGAGGAACTCTATGCCGACGCCAAGAAATGGCTGAACGAAGGCTGGGTGGATTACTGGACCCCCCAACTTTATTGGACCATCGCAAACCCCGACCAGAGCTTTTCCGTGCTTCTGAAATGGTGGACCGAGGAAAACAATCACAGCCGCCACGTATGGCCCGGGATGTTCACAGGCCTGGTGTCGGAGAAACCCGACATGATGAAGAAATGGGATCCGAAAGAAATCCGCTTTCAGATTGCATGGACCCGGATTCTCACCGAAGAGCCCGGTCAGGTACACTTCAGCATGAAGGCATTCCTGAAAAACACCGCCGGTATTAACGATGAACTGACGACCTCGGTCTACAGCCAACCGGCACTGGTTCCCCCCACGCCGTGGTTGGGCACCGAGGCTCCTGCCGAGCCCAGCGTAAAGGCAAAGCTCGACGGCGACAAGGTGACCATCGCCTGGGAACCCGCCACCGAAACGCCCAAACCCGCTTTCGTGTGGGCCGTGCAGGTGAAGACCGGCAAAAGCTGGAAGACCACCATCCTCCCCGCACAGGACCGCTCGCTGGAAGTCCCCGCCACAGACGACGACGCTCACTTTGAAAAAGTGGTGCTAACCGCCGTGGATCGTCTCGGAAACGCCAGTGACCCCGCCGAGGCCACAACGGAAGAACCTGCCAAAGAATAGCGACCACCGTTGCAAGATGTAGTAACCCGGGCGGTATCGGAGGGCTTTACCTCTGGCACCGCCCGGTTTTTTTAATGGAGTTCGCTTGCGTCGCTACTTTTCCCCGTCGCCCCGCCGCTTGCGCTGCTTCTCCCACCATTCCATGCGACGGGCAATTTCGCGCTCGAAGCCGACCTCGATGGGCTTGTAAAACTCTTTCCCGCTCAGTCCATCCGGAAGACAATCCTGCCCGGCAAAACCGCCCTCGTGGTCGTGGTCGTATTGATACCCCTTGCCATAACCGAGGTCCTTCATCAGTCGCGTTGGTGCATTGCGAATGTGCATGGGCACGGGCAGCGACCCCGACTTGCGAATTTCGTCCCGGAGCTTGCCCTGGGCCGCATACAGGGCATTGCTCTTGGGGGCCGTGGCCAGATAAACCGCGCACTGCAGCAGCGCCAGTTCTCCCTCCGGTGACCCCAGAATCGTGAATGATTCCCGCGCGGCCAGTGCGATGGACAGCGCCTGCGGATCGGCATTGCCCACATCCTCGCTGGCAAACCGGATCATCCGCCGCGCCACGTAAAGCGGGTCCTCCCCCGAAGCCAGCATGCGCATCGCCCAATAAGCCGCCGCTTGAGCGTCGCTGCTGCGCATCGATTTATGGAATGCGCTGATCAGGTTAAAATGCTCTTCACCGGTTTTGTCGTACACCAGATGCTGGCGCTGTAAGACCTGACCCATAACCTCCTGGCTCAGCACCAGAGCGCCGTCGGCGTCCGGCTCCGTGGTCTGCACCGCCAGACCCAGCAGGTTCAACGCGCGCCGCGCGTCACCATCGCTCAACTCGGCAATGCGGCGCAGAACATCATCCGGCGCATCCACGCGCTGAGCACCCAACCCTCGCCGGTCGTCGGCAATGGCTGAGCGCATGATGCGCACCAACGCATCTTCATCGAGCGCTTCCAGCACAAAAATCCGGCACCGCGATAGCAACGCCGAGATAAGCGAGAACGACGGATTCTCCGTCGTCGCACCCACCAAAACAACCGCGCCCTCCTCTACAAATGGAAGGAAGGCGTCCTGTTGGGCTTTGTTAAACCGGTGGATTTCGTCGATGAAAAGAATCGTGCGCTGGCTCAAGCGATCGAGCGCCATGCGCGCGGCTTCCATGAGAACCTTCACGTCTTTAATCGACGTTGTCACGGCGCTCATGGATGAAAAACGGCAGCGGGTCATTCGCGCAATGATCGACGCCAGCGTCGTTTTACCGCTCCCCGGCGGCCCCCACAATATTATGGAAACGAGCGCGTCGCTCTCAATCAGTTGGCGTAGAGCTGCGCCGGGTGCCACCAGCTTTTCCTGACCGACAAACTCATCGAGAGTCTCCGGACGCATTCGCTCGGCAAGGGGAATGGAGGTCTGCTCACCGCGAGGGCGCTCCTCGGCGGGAGTATCAAAAAGGTCCATGGACACACAACCTTCCGTAGCGCGAACGATGCCGGCGCGGGCTGCTACTTCTCGCGATATTGATGCAATTCTTCGAGAGTGTAATCGACCCCATACACCAACTTCAGGCTGTTGAAGGCTTGTCGCGTCTCGGGCGTGAGCCGACCGTTGCGATCAGCGAAAGCATTGCCGCCTTCGATCGCAGAAATGAAAATCTCCTCAAGAAGTTCGCCGAGAGTCGCATCGCGCATTTCGGAAACCCCCTTCATCACCTTCACCAAACGCTCTTCCAGGCGGACACCAACCAGAATTCTTTCGGGTTTACCACCAACTTCCTGTGCTGATGCCGAACGACTTGCCTTCTTGCGCGCCATGGGGATTCCTCCGCTTGAGGGTGATTACAAAAATCTCTTAGTTAATTAGTTAAGATTTCTTCAAAAGATATTTCTCGTCTTGTTGATTACTTTGACATTTGACCAAGCCCCCGATAAAAGCCAATCAACAAAACCCGTCCGATTAAACTTTACTACCGACCTCCGCTCCCACCAGCTATCAAAGCATCTCAGTGTATCGGAGGCTGCCATGTACCTCGCAAAGGTCATCGGGAACATCGTTTCTACTGATAAATACGACGCATATGCAGACAAAAAGCTTCTCGTGGTTCAAAAGCTCGATCTGTATAAAAACCCCACAGGCATCTCAACTATCGCCATAGATTACGTGGGCGCAGGAACCGGGGATACCGTATTAGTGGGGGCCGCACCAGGTCTGGCCTCGACGGTGTTCAACACCCCCAAAGCACCCATTCGCGAACTCATCATGGGCATCGCGGACAGGGCGCACGTCGCAGGGTAGAAGCCCCTTCGGCAACAGCGTTACCTGAACCGAACCATTGGCTTTGCTGTGAGACGGCGGGGCGAGACCAAGTCTCCCCCCGCCTCCTCACCTGTCAGGGTTTCTGGTTTGCGAATACCTGTGTGTATTCGGGTTGCGCTTTCAAAACCGCCTCGGCCACGGCGCGGCGCAATTTAGCGATGCTCGGCCCCTTTTTGGAGGCATCATCGGGGAAGACGCGGTTTGTGAGATAAACGAAATACGTTTTCGTTTTCTTGTCCACCCAAATGAGAGTGCCCGTATAACCCGTGTGAGAAACCACGAGCGTATCGGTGGAGTTGTTCAAGGGCGTGGCCCACGGAAGGTTCCGATCCACGTCCCATCCCAAACCGCGGGCGCTCTTCCAATCAGCCGGGGTTTGCACCGAGGTCATAAGCGATACGGTTTCGGGCTTGAGGATCGTTTTGCCATCGGGTGACTTCCCGCCGTTAGCGATCATTTCGCAGTAGCGCGCCAGATCATCCGCCGAACTAAAAAGCCCTGCGTTGCCCGGGCAGTGAATGGTGGACTGATGATACGACGCCAGCGGATCATGTACCTTCCCCACCAGCAGCTTGCCTTTGGTTTCCAGCGTGGGCGCGGTGCGCTTCAGTTGATCTTGCGAGAGCAAATAGGCAGAATCTTTCATCCCCAATGGTTCCCAAACCCGCGCCCGCAGTAGATCCTCCAGCCGCTTGTCCATCACTTGCTCCACGATGCGAGCCGTCGTTTGCATATTCAGGCAACTATAGGTAATCGTCGTGCCCGGTTCCGAGCGCGCCTTCAGCGAGGCATAGTAGCTGATCAGCGCATCGGACGTGGTTTGCTCGGGACGCCGTTCTTTCTCTGCCGAGGCCGCCGGAACGTAAGGTGGCAGGCCGGACGTATGTGTCATCAGATTCAGAACCGTCGCCTTTTCCTTACCGTTCACCCCAAAACCGGGAATGTGCGAGGAGACCGGGGCCGTCACCTTCAGCTTGCCATCTTCTATCGCCAACATGGCCGCGGTGGCCGTGCCCGCTACCTTGGAAACAGATGCCAGGTCCCAAAGGGTATGCAGCGTAACTGCCGGGGAGGTCGTTTCATAAGTCAAATGTCCAACAGCCTTTTCGTAAAGACGCTGGCCGGGACGCCCCACAATCAGCGCGGCGCCGGGGTAGACGTGATCCTTAACACCGGACTCTAAAATCCCGTCAAGAGTCGCGGAAAGTTGTTTTGTTTCAGACGCGTCCGGAGCGGCAGCCATGGGCTGCGATACACCCAGAACCGCTGCAAAAGCACAGACATTTAATAATCCGGAAACCAAAGCTTTTCCCATCATTATTTCCCTTTTTGATACTTTTGAGACAAGCGTAGTGAATCCCCTGATACAAAATCAAGCAACTCGCGAACCGCCATGCAAAGCATACCCGGTGTCAGGGGTTTCCGGGCATGAGCGGTGTAAGGCATCAAAGCCTCCGGGATGGCCTTGGGAAGATCACCGCTGTTGCAAACATACAAGACTGCCACCTCTGGATGATATTGCCGGACTGACGCCGCCAGTTCGCTACCGCTCTTATCCTGTAGAACAAGATCGGTGACCAGGAGATGAATGGGGATCTCAACATTCGTAAACAGCATGCCAGCATCCATGGAATTGCGAGACTGAATGACTTCGTATCCGTCTTCGATAAGGGCCGAAGCCCATAGACGACGCAGATCAGGCTCATTCTCCACCAGAAGAATCGTTTCCTTGCCTCTTCCCATACGGCGCCCTGTGGCAGCAGGATCGCCCCCCAAGTCCAACACATGCCTCGCCGCCGTTCCGTCGGAATCTTCGCGAACTATATCAACCTGGAAGCGTTGCTCTGCCTCCGGGCTCACCGGCAGACAGACTGTGAACGAACTTCCCTTCCCCGGTTTGCTCTCGGCATGTACCTGTCCGCCGCTCTGGGTGATGGTTCCGTATGCGGAAGCCAGCCCCAGACCCGTGCCCTTGCCCGCTTCCTTTGTGGTGAAGAATGGCTCATAGATTCGTTCCAGCGTTTCCGCACTCATGCCCACACCATTATCGAGCACGAGAACACAAACATGCCCGCCCTCTTTCAATCCCACCACGCCCCTCGCGGAGAGGTCCTGGCTCTGCAAATGCTGCGTGATGAAGGTAAGGTTGCCGCCCTCGGGCATGGCATCCTGAGCATTGCGGGCGAGATTGAGCAGCACCTGCTCCAGTTGCATGGGATCCACGTACACCTTCGGCAGATCGCGCTCCAACTGCATCTCCACATCGATACCCTGATGGCGGAAAGTTTCGATCATACCGACCACAGAGTTCACGACTTCGTTGATGTCGGTAAGCACCGGCTTCATCTGTCTGCGTCGCGCCAGGCTCAACAGCTGCGAAGTCAATTCGATGCCCCGCCCTGTCATCTTCTCGATTCCCTCCACATCATGCCGCGAAGGATCGTTGTGAGGAAGACGCTTGAGAAGTGCGTGGGTATGTTGCTGTGCGAGACCGAGAAGGTTATTAAAATCATGGGCGACACCGCCGGCCAGCATTCCCAATGCCTCCATCTTGGTAGCCTGACGAAGGCGGTTTTCGAGCGCCATCTCGTGGGTAATGTCGCGGCGCACAAACACGTAATGCATGATGTCGCCGGCCTCATTGCGCATGGGGGTGATACGCACATCTTCTTCAAACACACGACCTCCCGCGCCCCTGCTTTTAACTCTCCCCGTCCAGACATCCCCACGGGAAACAACCGCTTCCATGGCGCGGCGCAACGAAGCCGCATTGTCGATGATTTCCGGAACCCGGCGGGCGTCCAACCCCACAACTTCTGCGCGCAACTGGCCGATCAAACGCTCAAAGGCCGCATTAACGTACACAATGGACCAGTCCGAAAAAGCAATCACCACTCCCTCGCTGCTTTGCTCCATGGCATTGGCGAGCCTTTCCATCTGAAGCTCGGCCCGGAAACGCTCCAACGTTTGCGCCAGCGATTGTGAAATCAGGTCGAGATAATGACAGTCTTCAGCAGTGTAAGAAGCGGGGTTATTGGAGCCGACACAAATGAAACCGGTTGTTTCCTCCCGTGCTTTGATGGGTGACACCGCCAAAACCTCGGTGTCGGGAAACTGATGATGCAAAGTCTGCAGAATGGACACATTGTCTTTGGTCAATTCCACGATGACGGTTTCTGATTTCCTGCTCAATAGTTCTGGAGCACTGGACATCCCCGTTAAACTCGCAGGGAAATGATGCATCTCCCCCCGAATATCAACACGCGAAGCTGAAACACACACGAACTGATCTTCCGTCTCCTTCAGGCGAACATGGAAGGAGAAGGAATCCCATCGAAAGAAACTCGCCGTGGCATCTCGCACCGCATTGGCCACATCCTCCATTTTCGACGCACCCGCGAGTTGGAATCCGAGTTTCGCCAGCCCCTCGCGTTGCTTTTCGGCTTCCCGTTGGGAAGTGACGTCGAGAACCATCCCCACCACGGTTCCACGGTCATCTTCCATCACGCGTCGCATCTGGAGAAAAACAACGCCCTGCCGACCAGAACGATGGTTCACAATCCGCAACTCCCCGCGCGTGATGAAGCGCGATCCACGCGTGAGATCCTCTTTCATCCGGCGAGCAAAGGCCGCATCCTGATGCGCCACAATTCGTCTGGGCAGGGGTCGCCGCAGCATCTCATCCCGATGACCGAACCCCGCAATTTCACAGCAGCGCCGGTTGATGTACGCGACCCGACCTTGATACAGAACGAAGAAGCCCGCGATCGACTCATGTACCAGGGTATGGAAGCGCGATTCCGCCCGGTGCCCCTCCAGCAGCGCGCGACGCCGAAGCGTTATGTCCGCAAGGGTTGCCACATATCCCGAAGCCGTCTGGGTCTGATCCATCCGAATGACCGACAACACGGCCCAGAAGGATTCGTTGGAAAAGCGCTTCATCGAAATTTCGGAAGAGCGGGATTCTTCTGAAGCCCCCGACAGAACTAAACCAGCCCGGTAGGTCCGGAACTCCTCCACGGTGGGGAAAAATTCTCCGAACGGCATCCCCACAATGACTTCATCGGAAGATGCCTGCGGGTGCAAAATCATGCGGGCTGCATGGTTCGCAAAAAGGATGCGCCAATCCCGCCCCAGAAATAGTAGCCCGTTGGGCGTAGCCCGCAAGATCGCCTGGTACTGCATGTGCAACTGATCCAGATCTTCCATGCGGGTTTTGACCAACTCGTCCTTCAAAGCCAAGGCCACAGTGTGAAGATCAATAACCCCGAGACACTTCCCCGCGCCATCCACCACGGCCCTCCAGGGTTGTGAGGGTTGACGCGCAAACAGATCGGGCAGCACCGTGACAGGAGTGTGAGGAGCCACGGCGGCAGCAGGATCGGTTGGCAATAGTGAAGCATAGACCATGGCGCTGTCTGGCTTCCGGGACGGCACAACAGCCAGACCAAGGAAGAGGGGATGCATCCCATCGCGATGAACGGAATAAACCGCAACGACCGGAAGCGCTCCGGGTTCGGAGGTTACCTCAATTTTTTCAGTGGAAACAACACAGCGCACCCGCCTGTCGGCCAGGTCGCGAGCGCACGGGCCGGGGTTGTGTGGTATGCCCCCAATAATTTTCATCCAATTCCCTGAGAACCATCAGCCACCCAAAAAATCGGTGACGTCAAGATTCCTTTGAACGAACCAATTCCTTAAATTGCAGGCCCGCCTCGGCAGCTTTTGAGCCGAGGACTTTGGTTGATGCCCCGCCCTCCCAAACCTCGGGCGCAAATACCCAATCATGAAATGCCGTCAGTCCCAGTAAGGGCTCCGCTGCAGACACCACCACATTGGCACTGTCGAGCCCGGCGAACGCCGCCCGCAACGTTGATTCCGATATGGGAGTTTGATCGCCGACGAAGGCGGCCACCGCTTTTCGCGTCTCGTTGCGCGAGAAAATCCGGCGCATCACCGCACGCAGATGACCAGCCACAGACCCCGGCAGCAAAGCGGCCGTCACCACATCGTCGCCCCATGGTTCCAACCAGCGCAGCACATCATCCTCTCTTTCAGCCGGCTCGAAAAAAAGATAAACCGTCTGATCCTCCAGCTTCACCGCTGCGTCCAGCGCCTTGCCAACAGACGGAGGAATTCCCTCGCCGACATGATGAGAGAAATCAGCCAGAAGAATCAGAGCATTTTCGATGGAAGGAAGTGCGTAGTTTTCACTCATGACCACTCTAATGCTTTGCGAGATTCCTCCGCCGCAAGCTTTTGTGCCTCCACCACCGCGATCGCCGTCAGGTTGACGATATCCTTCACCTCATCGCCCCGCTGAAGGATGTGAACCGGTTTGGCCATGCCAACGAGAATCGGCCCGACAACCTCGGCATTTCCCAATCGCTGCATGAGTTTATAAGCGATGTTTCCGGATTCAAGATTCGGGAAGATCAGCACGTTCGCTTCCTGTCGCAGGAGATTGCAGGGGTACACGCTGTTCAGAAGTTCGGGATTAAGAGCCACGTTGGCCTGCATCTCGCCATCCACCACCAACTCCGGCTCGCGCCGCCGGATAATCTCAACGGCCTGCCGCACACGTTCGGCCCGCGGATGGCGGGTGCTTCCGAAATTGGAAAAGGTAAGCAATGCCACACGCGGTTCCACGTCGAAATCCCGCGCCAGTCGGGCGGTCAACATGGCCACCTCGGCCAGCTTGTCCGGGTCCATCTCCGCGTTCACCGTGCAGTCCGCAAAGAACACCACCCGGTGACGGGTTGTGACCAGATAAACGCCCGCTGCAATTCTGCAATTGGGTGCCGTGCGGATAAGCTGCAATGGCGCACGAAGCCCGTCGGGGTAGTGGAAGTTAAGCCCTGAGATCATCGCGTCGGCATCGCCCATTTCAACCATGGCGGCGGCGTAATAGTTGGGGTCACGAGCCAATACATGAGCCTCGTGGTGGGTCACTCCACGGCGACAACGCAGCTCATAAATGCGCTCCGCATAACGCTCAACACGCGGAGATTTCTCCGGGTCCTCAACCTCCACTCCAACCATGTCCAACTGCAACTTCGCAGCCAGCGCCCGCACCTTCGCTTCATCACCCAACAAAAGCGGCTGGGCGATTCCCTCCTCAACCAACAGATGCGCGGCGCGAATGACCTTGTCCGTGGTGCCCTCGGCCAGCACAACTCGTTTGGGGTTCTTGCGCGCCTTGTTGAAGACGATGCGCATCATCTCGCGGCTCTTGCCCAGCCTGGCTTCCAACTCGTCGCGATATTGATCGAGGTCCAGCAGGACCCTCGCCACACCACTATCCATTGCGGCCTTGGCCACAGCCGGCGTCACCCAAAGCATCACCCGTGGATCGAACGGTTTGGGGATCAGATACTCATCACCAAAGGAAATCCGCTCCTCGCCATAAGCTCGCACCACGCTGTCGGGAACATCCTCCCGCGCCAGTTCCGCCAGGGCGTGCGCTGCGGCAATCTTCATTTCCTCGTTGATGCTCGTCGCCCTTACATCCAACGCGGCGCGGAACAGAAACGGAAACCCGAGGACGTTGTTAACCTGATTCGGGAAATCGCTGCGACCCGTCGCCACCAGAGCATCGGACCGCGCCTCCTTCGCATCGGGATACGAAATTTCCGGATCGGGATTAGCGAGCGCGAAAACAATGGGACGTTCCGCCATGGTGCGAACCATCTCTTTCGAGAGCACCCCCGCCTGACTCAATCCAACAAACACATCCGCCCCAACCATTGCGTCGGCCAGCGACCGAGCCTCTGTTTCGTACGCGAATTCCGCTTTCCAGGGATTCATCCCCTCCGAGCGCCCGGCATAAACGACGCCCTTGCTGTCCACGATGAGAATCTTTTTCTTATCCGCCCCGAGTTCCACGTAAAATCTTGCCGTCGCAATGGCCGCCGCCCCCGCACCACTGAAAACGACGCGCACATCACCTATTTTTTTGCCCGCCAGATCCAGCGCATTCAGCAAGGCCGCGCCCGAAATGATGGCCGTGCCATGTTGATCATCATGAAAAACCGGGATGTTCATTTTGGCGCGCAAAGCCTGCTCGATAATAAAGCACTCCGGCGCCTTAATGTCTTCCAGGTTGATGCCCCCGAAAGAAGGCTCCATCAACTCCACCGTGCGGATGATCTCGTCGGTATCGTGCGTTGCCAGTTCAATGTCGATGGCGTCAATGTCGGCAAACCGTTTGAACAACAGCGCCTTGCCTTCCATCACCGGTTTTGCGGCCAGCGGCCCGATATCCCCCAGCCCAAGCACCGCCGTGCCATTGGTGACCACCGCCACAAGATTTCCCCGCGCCGTATAAAGATAGGACGCATCCGGGTCGCGCTGAATTTCGAGGCAGGGCTCGGCCACCCCGGGAGTATACGCCAGGGCAAGATCGTGCTGCGTGCTGCAAGGTTTGGTGGGGTTAATCTCAAGTTTGCCGGCAGGTTTAGCGGCGTGATAAGCCAGAGTTTCTTTTCGGATGGACATGGTGTTCGATAATTCCTCCGGTTGAAACCGATATAGCCCCCTCACGCCATCCTCAAGAAAAGATTCGAGTCCAAATCACCTGTCTGACATTATTATTGTCCATTGACGCCAAGCCCAACCCGCTGTTTTCTCAGGCATAAATCCAGCGGACATGCGAGAGACCATGAGCGACGGCGCACCAGCGAAACAAACTTTTCAGGCAGTCAAAGGCACCAAGGACGTGCTGCCCGATATCGCCCCCTATTATCAGTACGTGGAAGAAAAAGCGCGCGAGCTGTTCGCCCTCTACGGCTACCAAGAAATCCGCACGCCGATCCTCGAAGCCACCGAGCTTTTCGCGCGCAGCGTGGGCCAGGCCAGCGACATCGTAGTCTCGAAACAAATGTACACCTTCACCGACCCCGGCAATCGCAGCAACACCATGCGCCCCGAGGGAACCGCCGGAGTTGTGCGCGCCCTCGTTGAAAGCGGCGCGTTCAAGGAAACAAACCAGCAGAAGGTTTTCTACATGGGTCCCATGTTCCGCTACGAACGCCCGCAGAAAGGGCGTCTGCGTCAGTTCACGCAGATCGGCATGGAATGCTTCGGCATTCCCCACCCCGCCGCCGATGCAGAAACCATCATTCTTTCAACCGAACTTCTCAAGGCCGTGGGCTTCCGCGACATCTCCGTGAAGCTGAACAACATCGGCGATCAGGAATGCCGCCGCACTTACAACGAGGCTCTGCGCGAAGCGATTGCGGGCAGCTCGAAGTGGTGCCCCCAATGCCGCGAGCGTGCCGCCATCAACCCGATGCGCGTCTTCGACTGCAAGGTTCTCGAGTGCAAGGAAATGACCGCGAGTCTCCCTTCTGTAATCGATTTCCTGAACCCCACCAGCCAGCGCCACCACCGCACGGTATGCGAGATTCTCGATGCTGCGGGCGTGCCCATCGAGCTGGACACCGAACTGGTGCGCGGCCTCGACTACTACTCCCAGACTGTTTTCGAGGTGGTCCACAACGGCCTCGGTGCGCAGAATGCCATGCTGGGCGGCGGGCGTTACGACTACCTCGTGGAGGAACTGGGCGGCCCCCCCACCCCCGGCGTGGGCATGAGCATCGGGCTCGAGCGTCTCATCATGGCCATGCAGGCTTCAGAAATCATCCCTCCCCCGGCACCCCCACCGGAATACTATCTGCTCGCCCTGGATGATGACAGCATCATCACCGTCTCGCGCCTCGCCGTGCTGGCCCGTCGACATGGCAACCGTGTGGCCTTCGATTGCCAGCCGCGCACTGCCCGGGCGGGCCTGAAAGCCGCCGACCGCAGCGGAGCCACCGCCGCCATCATCATCGGCACCAGCGAATTGGAACGCAATGTGGCCCAGTGGAAGAATCTGGAAAATGGCGAACAGATGGAACTGACCCTCGAAGAGATCGAACGGAACCTCAGCGAGTAATCCTTCATCCGCCACGAGCCGGCCGCCTCTGCAAAAATGCCTTGATCCCACACGCTGCGAAACCGCTTCTCTCTTAAAACCCCATTCAATCAAAAGACCCAACGAAAAAAGGAAACAAACCATGAGCCTCGCCGGCCAGAAACGCACCTGCTACTGTGGCGAAGTGCGATCGTCACACATCGGGCAGGAAATCACCCTGCAAGGCTGGGTTCACCGCCGGCGCGACCACGGCGGCGTCATCTTCGTGGATCTGCGCGACCGTGTGGGTTTGTGCCAGGTGGTCTTCGACCCCGATCTTCTCGCACACTTTGACCAGGCCCACGGCCTGAAGGACGAGTTCGTCCTCACCGTTAAAGGCAAGGTACGCCAGCGCCCCGAGGGCACCATCAACCCCAACCTCGCCACGGGTGAGGTGGAAGTCATGCTCAACGATTTCGAAATCCTCAACTCCTGCGTCACCCTCCCCTTCAAGCTCGACGAATACGCCCGCGTTAACGAAGACATCCGCCTGCGCTACCGTTTCATCGATCTGCGCCGGCCCGAAATGCAGCGCAATTTTTTCATGCGCCACAAGATGTATCAGGTCGTGCGCAACTTCCTCAGCGAGGAAGGCTTCATCGAATTCACCACGCCAATCCTCACCAAAAGCACCCCGGAAGGCGCACGCGATTTCCTCGTGCCGTCGCGCATGAACCCAGGCGATTTCTTCGCCCTGCCGCAAAGCCCGCAGCTTTTCAAGCAACTGCTCATGGTGGCCGGCTACGACAAATATTTCCAGATAGCCACGTGCTTCCGCGACGAAGACCTGCGCGCCAACCGCCAGCCGGAGTTCACACAAATTGACATCGAGGCAAGCTTCATCACGCCCGAGTTTATTTACGACACCATGGAAGGCCTGGTCGCCGCTGTGTGGAAGGCCTGCCTCGACATCGACATCCCGCGCCCCTTCCCACGCCTGCCCTACGCCGAGGCAATGATGAAGTACGGTAGCGACAAACCCGACCTGCGCTACGACCTTTCCATCACCGATCTGACGGAGTTTTTTGCCGGAACCTACGTGAAGGTTTTTGCCGCCGCCCTTGAGTCTCGCGGACGCATCCGCGCGCTGCGCCTGCCCGGAGGCGCCGACCTCTCACGCAAGGATCTCGATGATCTCACGGCCTTCGTTGCGATCTATGGCTCACGCGGCCTCGCCTGGTTCAAGGTCCTCGAAAACGGCGAGCTTCAGTCGCCCCTCACCAAGTTCCTCTCCCCCGAAACACAGAAGGGCCTGATAGAACAAACCTCCTCACAGCCCGGCGACATCTTCTTCATCGTGGCCGCCAGCGAAAAAATCGTCTGCGACGCCCTCGGTCAGTTACGCATCCGCCTTGCCGCCCAACGTGGACTGGTGACAGAAGGAACCTATAGTTTCGCATGGATCGTCGACTTCCCCCTGTTCGAGTATTCCGAACGCGAGAAGGTTTTCACGCCGTCCCATCACCCTTTCACCATGCCCGCAGAAGAAGACATCCCCAAGCTGCAGCAATACGCCGATGACCCCGCGAAATATACAGACGTTCACCCCGAGGATCATCCGTTAAAGAACGTGCGCGCCCTGGCCTACGACATGGCCGTGAACGGTGAAGAGCTTGGCGGTGGGTCGATCCGTATTCACAACCGCGAAGTGCAGAACACCCTGTTCAAAGCCCTCAACATTCAGGAAGAGGAAGCCCGCCACAAGTTCGGCTTCCTCCTCGACGCCCTCAGCTTTGGCGCTCCCCCCCACGGCGGGCTGGCCTTCGGCGTCGACCGCATGTTGATGCTCCTCCTGGGCGAAAAATCGATCCGCGAAGTTATCGCCTTCCCCAAAACCCAAAGCGGCAGCGACCTCATGGTTGACGCTCCATCCAGCGTGGACGACGAGCAATTGAAAGAGCTTCACGTTCGCGTGGTGGAACCGCCCAAGACGGCGTGATGAAACGCCGTTTCGCGATCAACTGTTGTATCAACCGAAAGGATGAACCCAGATGAAAAATCGGTCCTTCGTCTTAGCAGCAACCGCCGGCATTTTCGCTATCGTGCTTGCCGCCTGTTCCAACGACCAACCGGCCCAAACCGAGGCCACCTCCATGACAACGGGAGCCGCCGTCGCCACGCCTAACGCTTCGGTAACGCCTGACTCCCTGGTCACTTTTTCCGTGGCGGGCATGTCATGTGGTGGATGCGAAAAGTCCATAACCGAAGCGCTGCACAAACTTGACGGTGTCTCCTCCGCCTCGGCCAACACCTCCGCTTCCATGGCCATGGCACAGTTCGACTCAAAAACCGTCGCACCAACCGACATGGTGGCCGCCATCAACAAACTGGGATTTTCGACCTCCGAATCTTCTGCCACCGTTGTGCAACAACCATAATAAAGGGACATCATGAGTTTGAGGGGATGGATATCGCGCAACGTATGGAAGCGTGCCCGATATCGCGCAACTGAAGAAATACTGCAGGAAATCAGAAATTTCGATCCGACTGCTGAACCCAATCCCTATCTCATCGCCTCGCTACAACGTTCAGTAAGCGAGGTCCCTTATTACCGCCAATTCTCATCCACAGATTCCCTCACAAGCCTGCCCCTGCTGACTCGCGAGATGGTACGGGGTGGTTTCGATGATTTGCAAAACGATCAGATCAGCCGCACAGGATGGCGGAGCAATGCCACCAGCGGCTCCACGGGTACACCGTTGGTTGTCATTCAGGACCAAACCCAACGGCACTGGATACGCGCCACCGAGACTTGGTATTACAATAACCTCGTGGGGATGGATCTTTCAGAAACGCCGCGGGTTATGATATGGGGATCGACTGATGCCATGTGGGGCAAAAAGATGGACCTCCCCAACCGGATAAACCTCTTCCTTTCGCAAGCCGACCGCCTCGGCGCTTCACGGTTTACTCCCGCAGAGTTCTCCGATAGTGTGCGGATCATCAACCGCCGTCGTCCCAAGCTCATCCAGGGATATGCCGGCTCTGTATATGAGATGGCTCGTCATGTTCGGGACAATGGACTTCGCATCCACTCCCCCGAGGTTATTGTAACCACGGCCGAAAACCTCTTGCCGGAGATGAGGTCTTATATTGAGGAGGTTTTTCAGACTAAGGTCCGTGACCTCTACGGCACGCGCGAAATGGGCTTTATTGCGGGCGAATGTTCTCATGGACGGTTGCATCGATTCACATTCCATAACCAATCAGAAATTGTGGACGAGAATGCTCAGCCGGTTGCCCCCGGCGAAACCGGTGATGTGGTAGTAACCACCCTCCACAACCGTGCCATGCCGCTGCTCCGTTATACTATTTGCGACAGAGCCGTTGCCCCCATCGACGACGCCTGCCCCTGCGGCTGCAAGCTCCCATCATTTGGAAGCATCGCCGGTCGCTCAAGTGATTATTTCCCGACCATTTCAGGCGACAGAGTTTACTACGGGTATTTTTTACGCATGATGGGTGACCAAACCTGGGTAAAGTCATACCTGATTGTGCAGATAGAAATTGATGCCGTGGAAGTTCGTTATGTGCCCGTAACACCAGCCCCTGCCGAAGCCCTGGAACAGATTGAACAACGCATCCGCCTGGTCATGGGCGAAAAATGCCGCGTCATCTGGAAATCCGTGGACCAGCTTCCACCCACCAAGGCGGGAAAACGCCAATTAGCCATCCCCCTTGACGCCTACCAAGCCCAGCAAAACAAATCATGAGTATGAGGGGATGGATATCGCGCAACTTTTGGAAACGCGCACGCTACCGCGCGACGGAAGAAGTGCTGCGGGAAATCGCGCATTTTAATCCCCAAACCACACCGAACCCATACCTCCTGTCAACCTTGCAGCAGGCTCTGGAGGAAGTGCCGTACTACCGCCAGTTTTCTTCGGGGAACGGTTCTCCCGGTTCCATCGAGCAATTCCCCCTGCTGACTCGCCAACATCTTCAAAACCAATTCGCTGATTTGCAAAACGATCAAATCAGTCGCAACGGCTGGCGCGGGCATGGCACCAGTGGATCCATGGGCACGCCGGTTGCATTTATACATGATGCAATCCAACACAACTGGGTGCGGGCCACGGAGATGTGGTACTACCAGAACATGGTGGGCATGGACCTGACAGACAACCCCCGCGTTATCATCTGGAGTTCGTCGGAGTTGCTTTGGGGTAACAAGATGGACCTGTCGAACCGCATCAACCTCTATCTCAGCCAGGCCGACCGTCTGGGTGCCACCCTCTTCACCCCTGCGGAATTCTCGGAAACGGTACGGGTCATCAATCGCCGTCGCCCAAAACTGATTCAGGGTTACGCCCGCTGCCTCTACGAAATCGCGCGCTATATTCAGGCCAACAATTTGCGTGTCCACGCCCCCGACGTCATTGTCACTACAGCCGAAAATTTGCTGCCGGAAATGCGGGCTCTCATCGAGGAGATTTTTCGGGCACCGGTACGCGACCTTTATGGAACGCGCGAAGTCGGGTTTATCGCGGGACAATGTTCCCACGGACGCATGCATCGATTCACCTTCAACGTCCACTCAGAAATCGTTAATGACCAAGGCAACTCGGTGGCCGTGGGCGAAACCGGTGAAGTGGTCGTTACCTCCCTGCACAATCGCGCCATGCCCCTCATCCGCTACAGCGTCAGCGATATGGCTGTCGAACCGCACCAAACCAACTGTCCCTGCGGAAGCAGGTTACCCACCTTTGGAGATTTCGGCGGACGGATGGGAGATTATTTCCCCACGGCAAAGGGGAATATGGTTTACGGCTTCCACTTTTTCCGAATTTTACGAGACGAAAATTGGATTCAATCTTTCCTCATTGTGCAAACCAAGATTGACCTCATTGAAGTGCGTTATGTGCCGGCGGCATCCACGCCCGCCGGGCCAACCCACCGTGCTGAAGAGCGAATTCGCCTTGTCATGGGCGAGGAATGCCGGGTGATCTGGACGCCCGTGGACCAACTCCCTCCCACCCAGGCGGGCAAGCGCCATTACGCCATCAGCCTCCCCTCATACCAGGCGCAGCAGAAACGCTCCGGCACCAACTAAAGCTGCTTGCTCTTCTTCCCCTCGGCCAGCGATGCCTCAATTGCTTTCGCGACCGTCTCCAGCACCTTCACACGCGCCCAAAGTTTGTCGTTGGCCTCCACCACGGTCCACGGCCCCCACGGCGTGCTGGTCTGCTCCAACATGTCCACCACCGCGTTGGTATAATCCTGCCATTTCGCACGGTTGCGCCAGTCTTCGTCCGTCAGTTTGAACATCTTGCGCGGCGTGACTTCGCGAGCGCGGAAGCGGCGCAATTGTTCTTCCGGAGAAATCTGTAACCAGAATTTGCACAACACACTGCCGTGATCCGTAATGGCCCGTTCGAAGTCGTTGATCTCATGGAATGCCCGCCGCCACTGCTCGGGCGTGGCAAACTTCTCCACACGCTCCACCAACAAGCGACCATACCACGAGCGATCGAAAACCGCCAGATGCCCGTCCTTCGGGACCCGCCGCCAGAAGCGCCACAGGTAATGATGCGCCTTCTCCTCATCCGTGGGTGCTGAAATGGGAATCACCTCATAGCCGCGCGGATCCAGCTTAACCGTGAGCCGCTTGATGGCCCCACCCTTGCCTCCGGCGTCCCACCCCTCCATCACCAGCACCACCGCGCGCCGTTGCGCGTAGCAGCGGAATTGCAACTCGCGCAGTTGGTCCTGCAAATCCTCTAACCGCGTCTCGTATGCCTTTCGGCTCAGCTCCAGCGAGAGATCGGCCTTCGCGAGAATACTCCCCTGCGGGATGACGACCTCTTTCTTCAGCGGATCCGGATGCTCCTTCTTTTGTTTCTCCGGAGGAGCCTCCGACAGGGCCATGATTTCTTCCGACGTGAGAAGCTTCGGCCCATCTCCGCGATCCAGCGCATTTCGCACCGCATCCACCGTCGCCTGCATCACCGCCACCCGCCGATAGCGATCATCCTCCGCCGCAATCATCGTCCACGGTGCATAAGGCGTGTGGGTGCGCCCCCCCCCCGCCAGTGCTGGGCCTCGTCCCCCTCCCATTCCTTGAGCCGCTCGCCCTGCACCTTCTTGCTGATGTGCAACCATATTTTTACGATCACCGTGCCATCGTCAGAAAGCTGACGTTCCAGATCGTTGGCATGCTGAAGGTCGGCGTACCACGCGTCTTTGCCCACGCGCCCCGCCAAACGCCGTTGGAGCAGTATGTTGTACCAGGAAAAATTGAAAATCCCGAAACGCCCCCGCTCGGGCAGCTTCACCGAAAAGCGCCAGGTGAATGGCCGAAGCTTTTCCTCTTCCGAAGGCGAACCGAAAACCTCCACCTTGAAGCCACGGGGATCGAGGTACTGCACCACCGACGCAATGGAATCGCCCTTGCCCGAGGCGTCCCACCCTTCGAACAAAAGCAGCACCGGTACCAAGCGCGTGCGGGCTTCGCGCTGGAGATATTCCAACTCCAACCCCAGCGATTTCATGCGGTCTTTATACTTCTTCTTATCCAGACTTACGTTAAGGTTCAGGGATTCAAGCATCAGCTTTAGATGACTTCATCCGCTCAAGGTTGCAAGAAACAATCCGCAACCTACCCCCGCGACGTGCTTGCAGATTGCAATGCGACGAGAACAGATTTGTCTCCATGAACATCCGCGCAACATTCCCCGGCCAACAATGACGCCTCCCATTACCCTGCAGCAGCTTGGTTGGGACGATGGCTTCGCCGACGATTTCGAGCAGTTCGAATACCTCGGCATGCAGCCCGCCCGCGTCATCATTGCCCACAATAATTACTTCACGTTGCTCGACGGCGAACGCGAATGGCTGGCCACACCCGCCGGCCGCCTGCGCCTGAATGCCAAACGCATCTCCTCGCTTCCGGTGGTGGGTGACTGGGTCGCCATGAAACCGCGCAAGGGCGAGGAAGACCGCGCCACCGTGCATGCCGTGCTGCCGCGCCGCACAAAGTTTTCGCGCCGTTCCCCCGAGCGCCCCGCCGACGAACAGGTCATCTCCGCCAACATCGACACAGCCCTCATCGTGAGCGATCTGGTAACGGACTTCAACGTGCGCCGTCTCGAGCGCTACCTCGCCCTCGCCCACGAAAGCGGGGCGAAACCCGTGGTACTGTTAACGAAACTGGATCTGTCGGAAGACGTCGAGGAAATGCTGGAGGAGCTTGCCCCCGTGGCGCGCGATGCACCCGTCCACGTGATCAGCAACGTAACCGGCGAGGGGGTTGATCTGGTGCGCCAGTATCTCGGCCCCGGTCAAACCGCCGTGCTTCTCGGGTCGTCCGGTGTGGGCAAATCAACGCTCATTAATAGTCTGATGGGCCGGGAGCGGATGAACACCGCCGAAACCCGCGACGACGGACGCGGACGCCACACCACCACCCACCGCGAACTGGTAATTCTGGAAAACGGCGGCATGATCATCGACAATCCCGGCATGCGCGAACTGGGCCTGTGGGATTCCAACGCCGGAATTCGCGACAGCTTCAACGACATCGCTGCCCTCGCAGCCAAGTGCCGCTTCTCCGATTGCAGTCACCAGAGCGAACCCGGCTGCGCGGTGAAACAGGCGGTGGAGGAAGGCACCCTCGACGAGGAACGATTCGACAATTTCCACAAGCTCATCTCCGAGCGAGCAAGCCTCGACACCGCCCGCGAAATGCAGGCGCGCCTCGAAAAAACACCCGGACGCCCCCAACCCAATCGTTCATCCCGCCCAACCATGCGAAAGAAGAAGAAATCCTGACACCATCCGTCAGGTAATGTCGGTGCTTGCAGGCCCCATAATTCCCATACGTCCCATAACTCCCATCCCTCACCCCGGCGGCACGGGTCGGTTCTTGCGCCGTCCTCCACCCGCTTTTCGGTACAATTGGTCGGGCGCTTGGGGCTGCATCTTCTCCTTCAGTGCATCATGTTTCCGGCTGCCGTATCGCTCGGAATAAACCGCCGTCATCGCCGAACCGAAAATCACGATCTGGGAGGTATAATAGACCCACATCATGATAACCACCAGGCTACCCGCGGCCCCATACACGCTCAGCTTTGTGGTGCGGGCGAGATACAACCCGATCACAAACTTACCCACGGTAAAGAGCAGGGCCGTAACAATCGCCGCAAGCCACACATCACACCACCTGATCTTCGCCGCCGGCACCATCTTGAACATAAAGGCAAACAACACGAACAGGATAACAAGCGTGACCAGTGGAACGCCCTTCGTAGCGGCAAGATCAATGGCCCAGCCACCCGCGCCCACCTGTTCAGCCATGCGCCGAGCCACCTGAACCACCGTGGACAGCGCCACCGAAGTCAGCATCACCGCTCCCCCCAGAAACGTCAGCCCCAGCGCCACCATCCTGTCTTTGACCAGCGAACGGAAGCCCCTCTTAACGTTTTCATCCACGTGCCAGATGTCGTTCATCCCCTTGCGCAGCTCGATGAAAAACTTCGATGCGCCCCACAATACCAAAGTGGTACCGATGATTGTGGCGGTGATACTCTCCGCCGTCTTCCGCGAATTTGCCACCAGCTTCTGCAGCGTCTCGGCCACAGCAGGCCCCATCTGCTCCTTCATCGTATTGAAGGTCTGCTCCTCCGCAACCCGGTAACCGAAGATGGCGGAAACCACCGCCAGGGTGATGATGATCAACGGGACGATGGAGAAAATGGAATAGAACGCGAAGGCCGCCCCCATGCGCGAACCGTCAGACGTGCTGTATCGCTTAATGGAGGCTCGAAAAAAGAGGAAGATTGTTTTGAGGATCGAAGTCATGATGATCTGAATTAACCTTTAGCGTGATGAGGGGACAAGCATTCGATTGGACAATGCCGCACCGATTTTTCTCCACATGGAACAATTTCCCTTTCACCATCGTCTGGTTATATGGGCTGATTAAATGCGATAATTCGCAGCATGCAACCGCGCTCAAGAACCGCCCCAAATGAGGAGCATGCCTTCCGGGCGTAACGCGCCATTCTATAACCATCCAACAACAGGAGCTAACAACAACATGACTCAGACAGCAAGTCACACCGGACGGCTCATCATTGTTTCAAACCGCCTCCCCATTACCATCAAACGATCCGACGACGGTTACGAATACCACGAAAGCGCTGGCGGCCTGACCACCGGCGTAATGACATACCTGCGCAAACGCAAAACGGCCAAGCCCGGCTCCAACGATGATCGTCTCTGGATCGGATGGCCCGGCATGCCCATCCCCAACGCCGATCGCGAAGAAGTCACCAAAACCCTGCGCGATGATTATGGTGCCGTCCCTGTGCATCTCTCCCGCAAACAGGGCGAAGATTTTTATCTCGGCATCTGCAACAACACCCTGTGGCCCCTCTTCCACTACTTTTACGTCTTTGCCACATTTGACGCGGAACAGTGGAAAGCTTACGAGGAAACCAACCGCATCTTCTGCGACGAAGTAGCCCGCGTCATCCGTCCCGGAGACACGGTCTGGGTTCACGACTACCATCTCATGCTGCTGCCCGGCATGCTGCGCGAACGGTTCCCTCAGTTGCGCATCGGCTTCTTCCTCCACATTCCATTCCCTGCTTACGAAATTTTCCGAATGCTCCCCCGCGATTGGGCCCGGGCCATTCTCAATGGCGTCCTCGGCGCCGATCTCGTCGGTTTCCACACCCACGACTACGCCCAATATTATCTGCGATGTGTGCTGCGCCTACTCGGCATTGATCACACCCTCGGCACGGTTCAACTCGAAGATCGCGTGGTGCGGGTCGAGACCTTCCCCATGGGCATCGACTTCGACCGCTTCGCAGAAGTGACCGATTCTCAAGCTGTGGCCGAGGCGAAAGAAGATCTTCTGGCAAGCCTTCAGGGGCGCCGCTCCATTCTTTCGGTCGACCGACTCGACTACACCAAAGGGATCGCCGCCCGCCTCGAAGCATACGAATGCTTCCTCGAAGAACACCTGGAATGGCGCGGCAAGGTTACGCTGGTGGCCATTGTCGTTCCCTCCCGCGAGGCTGTCGCCCAATACGACACCATGAAGCAGCGCATCGATCAGCTTGTCGGAACCATAAACGGCCGCTTCGGCTCCCACAACTGGACCCCCATACTTTACCAGTATCGCCAATTGTCCATCGAACCGCTGGTGGCCGCCTACGCCGTCAGCGACGTGGCCCTCGTCACCCCGCTGCGCGACGGCATGAACCTGATCGCCAAGGAATACGTGGCCAGCCGCAGCGACGAGCAGGGCGTCCTCATCCTCAGCGAAATGGCCGGTGCCGCCAGCGAACTGGGCGAGGCCATCCCCATCAACCCCAACAACAAGCACGAGATCGTCGAAGCGATCCATACCGCCCTCACCATGGAACCCGAGGAACAACGCCGCCGTATGCGCGGCATGCGCCATCGCCTTCAGGTGTATAACGTGATCCGCTGGGCCGAGGACTTCCTCAGCACCCTCGAAGCCACCTGGGGCGAGCGCCATCATTACGAGCGCATCATCGTGGCCGGCGACCTGCGCCGCCAACTTGTGGACGCCTATCGTTCCGCCAAACAGCGCCTCATCCTCACCGACTACGACGGCACCCTTGTGGGCTTTTATGGCGATCCCCTCATGTCCAAACCCCGCGAGTGGCTCCTCAGCATCCTGACCAAGCTGGCTGAACAGGACAAGACCAAGGTGGCACTCGTCAGCGGTCGCGTGAAAAACAACCTCGAGGAATGGCTCGGCTCCCTCGACGTCGGCCTCGTGGCTGAACACGGTGCCTACATCCGTGAGCCAGGCGAGGAATGGAAAACCCCGGTCCACATCGACGCCTCATGGAAAGAACAACTTCGCCCCATATTCCAGATGGCAGCCGACCGACTTCCCGGTTCCTTCGTGGAGGAAAAAGATTTCAGCCTCGTCTGGCACTACCGCATGTCCAACCCCGAACTGGCCCCCCAGCGCGCCCGCGAATTGAGTGACATGCTCACCCAGTTCACCGCCAACATCAACATTCAGGTGCTGCAAGGTGCCCGCGTGGTGGAGGTGCGCAATGGTCGCGTCAACAAGGGCCTGGGTGCAGATTACTTCATGGACTACGTGAAGCCGGATTTCGTGCTCGCCGTGGGCGACGACTGGACCGACGAAGATCTCTTCCGTGCCCTGCCCGAGAGTGCTTGGACCATAAAGGTGGGTCTTGCTCGCTCCAACGCCCGCTTCGCCCTGCACAACCACAAAGAAGTCGTGGAACTTCTGGAAGAGCTGAGCCAGAGCCCGCCCCTCTGATAAGCGGACCGGGCAAAAACCCACAGCACATCGGCATTCTGCTCGCATAAAATGCCCGATTCGGAACGTATTCGATCCTGAATAAACAAAAAGTCTACCTCCAAGGTATACGTATAACCAACTTCGATAATATCGAGCATTTGAGAGAGGATTTGCCATGAGCGACCCCAAGGGTTTCAAGCCTGCTACGCTGGCCCTGCACGCCGGACAGGAAGCCGACGACGTGACGCTGTCACGCGCCGTGCCCCTGTACCAAACCACTTCTTACGTCTTCCGCTCCGCCGACCACGCCGCCAACCTTTTCGCGCTGAAGGAATTCGGCAACATTTACACACGCCTGATGAACCCGACCACCGACGTGCTGGAGAAGCGCCTCGCCGCCCTCGACGGCGGTGTGGCTGCACTCGCCACGGCCTCCGGCCAGGCAGCCATCACCCTCGCCCTGCTGAACATTGCCCAGGCCGGACAGAACATCGTGTCGACCAGTTGCCTCTATGGCGGCACCTATAACCTGTTCCACTATGCCTTCCCCCGCCTGGGCATCGAAGTGCGCTTCGCCGACACTTCCGACCCCGCCTCCGTGGCGGCCCTCATCGACGAGAACACCCGCGCGGTCTACATGGAGTCCATCGGAAATCCGAAGAACAACGTCGACGATTTCCAGAAGATTGCCGACGTCGCCCACAAGAACAACATCCCCTTCATCATCGACAACACCGTCGCCCCCCACATTTTTCGCCCCTTTGATCACGGCGCAGACATCATCGTCTACTCCCTGACCAAATTCATCGGCGGCCACGGCACTTCCATCGGGGGCGCCATCGTCGACTCCGGTCGTTTCAATTGGGCCAACGGTAAGTTCCCCGAATTCAGCGAGCCCGACCCCAGCTACCACGGCATGGTCTTCGATGACTTCTTCGGGCTGCACGACAAGGCCGTCGTCAAGGGAGCCTCGTTCATCCTGCGCGCCCGCGTCACCGGCATGCGCGACATGGGTCCGTGCATCTCGCCGTTCAACTCCTGGCAGATTCTGCAGGGTCTGGAAACACTTCCCCTGCGCATGGGCCGCCACTGCGAAAACGCCCAGAAGGTTGCGGAATGGCTGGAGAAGAACCCCTCCGTGGCATGGGTGAACTACCCCGGCCTTCCGGCGCACGCAGGCCACGCCAACGCGAAAAAATATCTCAATGGCAAAGCCGGCGCCATCATCGGATTCGGCATCAAGGGCGGCCTCGAAGCAGGCAAGAAGCTCATCAATTCGGTGAAGCTCCTCAGCCACCTGGCCAACATCGGCGACGCGAAGAGCCTCATCATCCATCCGGCCTCCACAACCCACCAACAGCTCAATGAAGAAGAACAGTTGAGTACCGGTGTTACGGCCGATTTTATCCGTCTGTCCATCGGCATAGAGGACATCGACGACATCCTCGCGGATCTGGATCAGGCCATCAAAGCAAGTCAGGCCTGACCCACCACCACGCGGAAGAAATCGTAAAATCGAGACTCTGGATATGCGGGCGGGCGCACCCCAAGCGCCCCCCGCTGATTTCCAAGGTCTTTCAAATGGCAGGCCCATGAGCGACAATCAAAGTATCGGCGAAGTGGAACCCAAAACCACGGAGCTTTTCCCCGACGGCATCCAACTCGATAGCGGCATTACCTTCGGCCCCGTTACGGTGGCCTACGAAACCTACGGAACCCTGAACGAAGAGGGCGACAACGCCATTCTCGTGTGCCACGCCCTCAGTGGCGGCGCCCACGCGGCGGGCTTCCTACCCGGCCAGGGCAAGCCCGGTTGGTGGGACGTGATGATCGGCCCCAACAAGGGTTTTGATACCGACCGCTACTTCGTGATCTGCGCCAATGTACTGGGCAGTTGCTACGGCACCACCGGCCCCGCCTCCATCAATCCCGCCACCAATCGCCCCTATGGCATGAGCTTCCCCGTCATCACCATTCGCGACATGGTCAACGTGCAGAAGGAACTCGTGCAGCACCTTGGCGTGCGCCGTCTCCTGTCCGTCGCCGGAGGTTCCATGGGCGGCATGCAGGCGCTGCAATGGGCCGTCACACACCCCGACATGGTGCAATCCGTCGTGGCCCTCGCCACCACCCACCGTCACTCCGCCCAACAGATCGCCTTTAACGAAGTGGCCCGCCGCGCCGTGATGGCCGACGACAACTGGCGCCACGGCGATTACTACGCCGATGGCCTGCGCCCCGAGAAAGGCCTGAAACTTGCTCGCATGGTGGGCCACATCACCTACCTTTCCGACAAGGGCATGGAGCACAAATTCGGCCGCCGCCTGCGCACCCGCGAGCGCGTGGGCTACGATTTTCAGGCGGAGTTCGAGGTCGAAACCTACCTCGACCATCAGGGCCAGAGTTTCGTGAAACGCTTCGACGCCAACTCGCTCCTCTACCTCACCAAGGCCCTCGACTACTGCGATCTCGGCCAGGGGCACCCGTCCCTCACCGCCGCCTTCCGCGACATCGATGCCCGCTTCCTTCTCATTGCCTATTCTAGCGACTGGCTCTACCCGCCCTATCAGATGAAGGAAGTGGCCCAGGCCATCCGCCGCGCCGACGGCGACTCGACCTATTGCGAGATCCACAGCGACTACGGGCACGACGCCTTTCTCCTGGAACACGAACAGCAGCAACCTCTCGTGAAGGCGTTTCTCGACCGTTCCATGAACGAGATGCGCGCAAATCGGTAAGGCTGTAATCGGACGTGCGCGCCGAGGCCTGACCGCATCGCCCAAGCTGCCGCAAAACCCTCCCCTCGCGGAAGAGTTGCGCGACATGCCATCCCGGTTCAGCAATGGTCTTGTCCAATCATGACGTCGCAGCCCCAGCAGATCCATCCGAATCCCAACCGCACCGCCATTTACGAATGGATAGCCGCCCGCACCCCCGAGGGCGCCCGCGTAATCGACATCGGCTGTGGCGACGGAACCCTGCTGGCCCTGCTGGCCGAGCGCAAGCGCACCCGCGGCTCCGGCATTGAGCTTTCCCAGGAACTCGTGCATCAGGCCATCCTGCGCGGACTGAGCGTCTACCACGGCAACGTGGATGAAGGGCTGGTCGCCTACGGCGACAACAGCTTCGACCTCGCCATCCTGAGCCTCACCATTCAGGAACTGGGCGATCCCCTCAACGTCATCGAGGAAGCCCTGCGCGTCGGCCGTCGCGCCGTGGTGGTGTTCCCCAATTTCGCCAACTGGCGTTCACGCTGGCAACTGGCCGTCCATGGCCATGCCCCCGACACCCCAAGCCTGCCCCACAAGTGGTTCGAGTCACCCAACCGACACTATTTAAGCGTGCTCGATTGGGAGGAATTTGTGGAACACGCCCGATGGCGCATCGTGGAAAAAAGTTTCGTCGCCAAGGGCCGCGAGGTTGTATCCTGGCCGAACCTCTTCTCCGAGTTGGCCATGTACCTCATCGAAAAAGAAGACTGACGGCTCCGCTTCAGCCGACCGCTGCTGCTTCCTCGGGCATTTCGTCACTTCGGGTGGGAGCCACGCCCTTCACGGTTGCTTCGGCCAACGCCGGCACAGGCAGCGCCAGCGCGGATTCCAAAGACCGAATGGCCACCTCGACCATGCTGTCATCGGGATTGCTCGTTGTCAGGCGTTGGAACCAATAGCCCGGCGTGATGATCGCCTTCAGGAACAGATTGTTCCGGTAACGCCCGCCCAGCCGCAGCACCTCGAAACACACGCCCGCTACCAGCGGCATGACCGCAATGTGCCCCAAAATAAGAATGGCCTTACGCGGCCAGAAAGGGATGTTTCCAAATTCAGGCCACACCCACATGAGCGCATAGGCGAAGAACGCAAACACGAAGATAGCCACCATCATGGTCAGCGCAATGAACGTGGTCCCGCACCGCGGATGCAGCGTGGTGAAGCTCTGCGCATGAGCCACCGTGAGTTCTTTGCCCGACTCAAACGCGCTCACCACCTTGTGCTCGGCGCCGTGGTACTGAAACAGTCGCTTCACGTCATTCATCAACGAAATCGCCCAGATGTAACCGACGATAATGATGAGACGGATCACGCCAGAAATCAGATTGTAAACGATCGGGTGATGCTCTTCGAGCAGCACCCTGTCGCCCGTGCCCGTGAGAAACGCGATAAACGCCGTGGCCAGATTCGGCAGCACGTTGAACATCACCAGACCCACCACCAGACTAAATGTGAGCGTGAGCGCCAGCGCCCATTTTGAAATGGGTTTTTCCGGGCTATCATCATGAGGGAGATCCAGCCCTTTGGCCGCAGCTTCCTTGGCAGCCTCGCCACGCTCGGCTTCCTGAGCGGAGAACTCCAGCGCCTTCATGCCGATCGTCATCATCTCCACCAGCCCCACAGCCCCGCGCAATATAGGCAGGTTCAGCCACGGCTTGCGAACGGTGAGAGGATGGTGGGGCGTAGACTCCGTGCGAATCGAGCCGTCCGCGCGCCGGACGCTCATGGCGTAACCATTCGGGCCGCGCATCATCACGCCCTCGATAATCGCTTGTCCGCCGATGGTCAGTGGTTTCTGGGCCAAGAAAATCTCCGTTAATTAGCAGGCTAAAGACGGCCCCCAAAACAGGACCATCCGCTCATGGTATAACAGCAAGGCCGCTTCCGTGTTCATCTTTGGGCAGCGACCGCCCGCCGCGCTACGACTTCAATCCGCTGCGCGCAATTCCCTCGATGAAATATCGCTGCATGAAAAAGAACACAACTACCACGGGCATGATGCAGAACGTCGACGCCGCCATGAGCAGGTTGTAGTCGTTGCTGGCCTCGTTGGTAAACACCTGAAGCCCCACCATCAACGTGCGCATCTCGGCACTCGTGGTCATAATGAGGGGCCACAGCAGCGAGTTCCACGTGGCGATAAACGTGAACAACCCGCTCGTGATGAGCACCGGCCGCGACAGCGGCACCAACACCAGCCACAAAAACCGCCAGCGCCCCGCCCCATCAATCTGCGCCGCATCCCACAAGTCCATGGGGATGGTCATGAAAAACTGTCGCATGAGGAAGATCGTGAAGACGCTCGCCAGCCATGGCACCACAAGGGCCTTGTAAGTATCGAGCCAGTTGAACTTCGCTAGAATGATGTAGTTGGGAATGATGAGCACCTGCCCGGGCACCATCAGCGTGGCCAGCACGAGATAGAAAAACAGCGCCCGCCCGGGAAACTGCATCCGCGCAAAAGCATACGCCGCCAGCATACCCGTCACCAACACGCCCACCGTGCTCATCACCGTGGTCGAGATGGTCATCCAGTAGTAACGCGCAAACCCCACCTCGGGCTTGTGCCAGGCCTCGGAGTAATTGCTCCACAGCATTTCGTTGGGCCACCAGGTTGGCGGGTACGCGCTCGACTCACCGTAGCTTTTCAGCGACGTGATGATCATCCAGTAAAATGGCAGGATCATCAGCACTGCGCCGAAGGTCAGGATGAAATATTTCCAGTGGTCCCAAACCAACTTGCGCTTATGCAGCAACGTACCGCCCACCGTAATGGCGGCGAGGTAAGTGAAGAATATGATGATGAGCCATTGCATGGGCGAAACGATGTACTCTTTTCCACACGATTGAGGCGTCATCAGCAACGCGAACGCCCGCCCTCGTGGCAATGTTTTATTTCATGAAATGGAACCAGATGTTCGTCAGCGTCACCGATGCGAAGACAGCAACGATCTCCGCGAACAGCCCCACGGCCACCGTGTGACGAAGCCGCTTCACACCAATAGCGCCGTAATAAACCGCGATAACGTAAAACGTCGTCTCGGTGCTGCCCTGAATCGTCGACGCCATGAAACCGGGGAAACTGTCGGGACCGAGCCGCTGGAAAATTTCAACCATGATTCCCCGCGCCCCGCTGCCGCTGAGCGGTTTGAGAAGCGACATGATGACAACATCGGGCGGGAAAATATTGGCAGGGATGATCTTGCCGATGATCCCCTTTGCGATAAAATCCATGCTGCCCGACGTGCGGAAAATCGCGATGGCCACCAGGATAACCACTAGGTAAGGGATGATCATGACGCCCGTGGTGAAGCCATCCTTGGCCCCCTCCACGAACACTTCGTAAACCTTCACCTTCTTGTAATAGCCGTAGGCGACGATGAAGATCATGATGAAGGGAATGATCCAGTTGCTGACCGCCGTCGTCACCAGCATCCACATGGGTTGTACGTCAGCGGCGTTCATTGAACTTCTCCTTCACTGACCATCGGTGCCGCATCCACGGGGCTGGCCGGCGGAGTGTCCTTCGAGAACTTCTGAATAATGAGGCACGAGATCACCGCCGTCAGCGTGCCGATCGTCGTGGCAATAAGCATCGGCACCATGAACTGCGTGAGGTTGTTGCTGTTATTGGCCGCACGATACCCAATGATGGACGCCGGCAGCAGCGTGATGCTCGAAACGTTGATGCAGAGAAACATCACCATGGCGTTGGATGCCGTCTCCTTGTCGCCGTTCAGTTCCTGCAGTTCCTTCATCGCCTTGATGCCCAGCGGCGTGGCGGCGTTATCCAGCCCCAGCATGTTTGCCGCGAGGTTCATTAAAATTGCCCCCGCCGCCGGATGCCCCTTGGGGATGGACGGAAAGATAATGCGGAACAACGGCGAGATCGCCCGCGCCAGCGCCTGAATCAGCCCGGCCTCTTCCGCGATTTTCATCAACCCCAGCCACAGCGCCATGATGCCGATAAGCGAAATAGCCAGCCCCACCGCGCCGTCACTCTCCGAGCCCTTGTCATTCTCATAACGAAACGACACCGAGTTGACGGCTGCCTTGGTCAGCTTGTTTCCCGCCGCAGCAAAGGCCACCGCCTTATCGCGCGAGTTGGTGTACTTGACAACTTCTTCAACCTTCTTGCCGTCCACCATCGTGGTGATCGTCTTCTCCCCCACCACCGACGTTTCGTAAACCACCGACGCCCCGGCCACGATAATTCCCACGATAATCAATAAAGCCCATATATGATTGAGCAAAACCCTGCCTCCGCCCAGTGCGATTGAAGTGAAGGTGCCATGCACGATTGTTAAAAGGCGAATTGCAAGCAGGGAGACGCACCCCACCCGCGCTGCATGCAAAATTCCCATTGATCGGGGAACGTTTGCGTCGCAGAGTTATCCAATCACCCAGCAACACCCATGACTAACAGGAGACTCAACCCATGCCCATCACCGTCGGCCAAGACGCCCCGGAATTCGAAATCCCCCTCGCGGGCGGAAAAGAAAAATTCATACTCAGCAACTGCAAAGGCAAGCACAACGCCGTACTGCTCTTCTTTCCCCTCGCCTGGACCCCCGTCTGCACCTCCGAACTGTGCGCCATGCGCGACAGCTTTCAGGAATACAAAGACCTCGACGCACACGTAGTCGGCATCAGCGTCGACAGCCCCTTCGCCCTCGCCAAGTTCAAAGAAGAAAACAACTACCCCTTCGACATGGCCAGCGACTTCAACAAAGACGTCTCAAAAGCCTACGACACCCTCTATGAAGACCTCATGGGCTTCAAAGGCGTCTGCAAACGCTCCGCCTTCGTCATCAACAAAGAAGGCAAGGTAGTCTACGCCGAAGTAAAAGAAGACGCCCACGACCTCCCCGACTTCGAAAAAATCAAAGCAGCCCTGAAATCCGCGTAATGTAAAAGCGCGGGTTGCGCGAGCAGCAACTGAATCGAATCAAGGGACGGCTGACCCGATCGCTCCAGATGCGCGGAGTGCGGGCGGCCGTCCCCTATTTTTTTGCGTGCAACCTGTTTGCTGCCGGAGAGAACGCACACGATTAATCGTCGCACATCCCAATCACTTCTGTGCAACTGATTGGGATATGCACAAAGACACAGCCATAAAGCGACAGCAAGTCCTGAACCTCGCCGGGAAACTTGGCATCATTCGAGGCGAGGATGTTGAGGCAATGGGCATTTCCCGCAACTACCTCTATCCGATGCATCGCGACGGCCTTCTGGACAAGGTCGCTGTGGGACTCTATCGCCTTCCGGAAGTTCCTGTCACTGAGCATTCGTCCCTGGCGGAGGTCTCAAAACGAATGCCCCACGCCGTTGTCTGCCTGATCTCGGCCCTGAGCTTCCATGGCCTTACAACACAACTCCCCCATGAAATATGGCTGACCATACCCCGAGGTTCATGGCGTCCCAAGGTAGAGTATCCGCCGCTGAACCTCACCTATGTTTCTGGACCAGCCTATTCCTTCGGCATCCAGGAGCATATCATTAACGGCGTACCCGTTAAAATTTACAGCCCGGCCAAGACCGTCGCAGACTGCTTCAAGTTCCGTAACAAGGTCGGTCTCGATGTCGCCCTCGAAGCGCTCCGCGAAGCATGGCGCTCGCGCAAAATCACCATGGATGAACTTTGGGAATCCGCAAAAATAAACCGAGTTTCGAGAATCATGCAACCCTACATGGAGGCGACGGTTTGAGCGAGAATAAGAAAAACAGAACTCAATCGATTTTCCTCAAGCCTATCCTCGGGGCTCTGCAATCGGGTGATCTTTTTGAAGATTTGTGGCTGCCTGATAACGGATGGACTCCCAATCCCATAGGGTGGGGGCACTCGGGGTTAGTGAATTGACGTTGCTGTTTTTTTGAACGGGACCGGTGCTATTGATCAACACCGGTGCCTTCAACCGCCAAAGCAGCGGCCAATTTTTCTCGCCTGCTTGCGGCGCACCGCTGAGAGACGTCCCGCATGAGTTCCATGTTATCCATGATCACGTCCTCCCTCCAGGGTGGATACGGACCTGTGCAGGCGTTTACCAAGACCACGTCGCCGTGGCAGTATAGGCTCACGCCATACTTAAAAAAGCCCATGACGCTGATCAGCGCGTATTTGCCACCCGCACCGTCCCCATCGCGCAATAGCGCTCGTACATGCGCCGGAATGTCATTGATGTTAGAGCAGTTGACCGCCCATTTCACGTTGTCACAATCTTTGTCCGCTTTGTAATTCCATACCGAACAAACCACCACCCCCACTCCGATGGCTAACATCGAGTTCAGACCGCCAGCGAGACCAAGGCGGTTTCCAACAAGGTAACTGACAATTCCGATTGAGAGCGAAATCGGAACGCCCGCTATCATAAGGATCAGTGGTAAGTTCATGGGGGTCCTAACAGTTCTGAAGGAATATCAAAATTTCACCTCATGTATCCACATTTTTCAAGTAAAAATTGGTTTGTCGTCCGTGATTGGAAATTTTGCAACCTAACGAACCATCACCACCGGGGCGAAAGGGCGGACACACAGGTCCGCCCCTACTAACGATCCAACGCGACTATCGTAGGGGCGAACCTATGTGTTCGCCCAAAAGTCCGCGCGGCCAAACTCCCCCGCCCTGTCCGCCTAACCAATTGGATATTATTTGACAGACGCATTAACTTCTGCGACTGAATCACTCCATCAGGCGTGTTGCGCCGTTGACGCTCTGACCATTCTGCATTTAGGGATCGCACTATAGAAAAGCTTCGTTCAAGGCACCTGCGGTTATTCATAACATTCATCGGACTGCTCTGGACCATCAGTGGATTTGGCGGTGTTGTGACGCTTGCCATATTCACTAAGATTTTTATAAAGATGTTTGGGGTCATTGCTTTTTCTCTATTCTACCTCATCTTCATGACTGGTTTTGGTTTTGGAATAATTATGCTCTTTAAGCGAAACAACTTTCTCTTGTCTGCAAAACTCTTGATTGCTTCTGGCACAATACTTCAAATTCTGATAATTGTCGGTGGATCAGTCGTATTGTTTCGGATTCCTTACGCGACTTTCCTTGTGGCTGCATTTGGTCTTTGGACCTCTTTGCCAGTGCAATACTTCGGTTATCGGATATTAAAGTCGGACTTAGTCAGACACGAAACGATTGCGACCTCGCTAAGTAATTAAATAGAAAATCGTCAGACACGGCGATCTCTTCCCCTTCAAGCATTGGCACCCCGTGCCACGTCCACGGGGGGCAGGAATGCCCCCCCTCCTGTCACCCTCTACCCCCATTTTTTTCTGCGACTCCTTAACCTGCGTCAAGATACAGAACCAGATTGGTGCTGTACCCAAAAGTGCAAGGTCAGCGTGCCCCCGACCTCATTTTACGAGGAGCCCCTCTCTCAATGTCCATCAACCTCACAGAAACCCTCAACACCCAGACGACCATAAAAGACCTCATCCGCCAGCGTCCGCGCCGCGCTTGGGTGCTGGAGAAGCACGGGGTCGATATCTGCGCGTCGCAAACCAAGCCTCTCGCCGACGCCTGCGCCCAGTATTATGTGGTGCCCGACACCCTCCTCGGCGAACTTCGCCACCACGACGCGGCAACCGCCACCCCCGACACCCGCGACTGGAACACCGCCTCGCTCCGCGACCTCATCGACCACATCCTCGAAAAGCACCACGCTTACATGCGCCGCGCCCTGCCCCGCATCTCGAAAATTCAGGCCCACGTGGCCCCGCGCCACGGGCACCAGCACCCGGTACTCCACGAATTGCTCCCCACGTTCCAGGCCCTCCGCGCCGATCTGGAAATGCACACCATGAAAGAAGAGCAGATCCTCTTCCCCATGCTCATCGCCATCGAGCAGGGCTCCGACAACCGCGGCTCCCATTGCGGGTCGGTGGCAAACCCCATCCGCATGATGGAGATGGAACACGAAGGCGCTGACAACGGCGTCGCGCGCCTGCGCGCCCTGACCAACAACTACCAACCCACCGAGGATGCCTGCACCATGCACCGCGTGCTTTTCGATGCCCTCCACGAACTGGACGACGACATCCACGTCCACATCCACAAGGAGAACGACATCCTGTTTCCCCGCGGCCTCGCGCTCGAAAAGGCCAATCAATCCGCCTGACCCCATACGGCTGATCGCACCGCCACGTCCCCGCCCCCCGCAGCACCACCCCTTCACCTTACGCACTCAGGAGATTTACCCCCATGAATTACCGCCGCCTCTGGTTTGGTTTCGCCTTCGTCATGATCGCATCCTTCGCTGTGCTCGGCTATTATGGCCGCGAGATTTACCGCCAGGCCCCGCCCATCCCCGAGAAGGTTGTCACATCCGACGGTCAGGAACTCTTCACCGGCGACAACATCCGCATGGGCCAGCGCGCCTGGCAATCCACCGGCGGTCAGGAACTCGGCAGCGTGTGGGGCCACGGCGCGTATCAGGCCCCCGACTGGACCGCCGACTGGCTTCACCGCGAATCGGTCTGGCTGCTGAACCATTGGGCCCTGGCTGAGGGCGCAACCTCCTTCGATGATATGACCGATGAGCAGCAAGCCCCCCTGCGCGCCCGCCTGATTAATGTGATGCGCACCAACACCTACGACCCCGAAACCAAGACCCTCACCATCAGCCCCGACCGCGCGGCCGCCATGGCCGACACCGCGTCGCACTTCGACAAACTTTTCGGCGGCGACCCCTCGCCCGAGATGGTGAAGCTGCGCACCGCCTATGCCATGAAGTCGACCACCATGGCCGACGCCGGGCGCCGCAGCGACATGAACACCTTCCTCTGGTGGGCCACCTGGGCCATGTCGGCCCAGCGCCCCGGCATGGAAATCAGCTACACCAGCAACTGGCCCCACGAGCCCCTTGTGGGCAACGTGCCCACCGGTTCCATCATCATCTGGTCCATTGTCAGCTTCGTTTTCCTCCTCGCGGGCATAGCCGGCCTTGCCTGGTATTACGCCGTCCAACACAGAAAACATGAGCCCGACGGCGGTTCCGCCCCCGTTAACGATCCCCTGCTGGCCCTTAACCCCACGCCCAGCATGCGTGCCACCCTCAAGTATTTCTGGGTCGTGGCCGCCCTCATGGTCGTGCAGGTGGGCATGGGCGTCATCACCGCCCACTACGGCGTGGAGGGCAACGGCTTCTACGGCATCCCGCTGCAGGAGTATCTGCCCTACGCCGTCACCCGCACCTGGCACACCCAGCTCGGCATCTTCTGGATCGCCACCGCCTGGCTGGCCACCGGCCTCTTTATCGCCCCCGCCGTATCGGGCAAGGAGCCACCCTTCCAGCGCGCCCTGGTGAACATCCTCTTCGTCTGCCTGCTCGTCATTGTCGTCGGCTCCCTCGGCGGACAGTGGGCCGGCGCCATGCAGAAACTCGACCTCGACACAAACTTCTGGTTTGGACACCAGGGCCTCGAGTACGTCGACCTCGGACGCTTCTGGCAGATCTTCCTGACCGTTGGGCTGTTCATCTGGCTCTTCATCATGGTCCGCGCCATGAACATCACCCGCAAGGCCGAGTCCGCCGAGAAGAACCTGCTCTACATGTTCCTCCTCGCGTCGCTGGCCATCCCGCTCTTCTACACCGCCGGCCTCATGTGGGGCCGCAACACCCACTACTCCATCATCGAATACTGGCGCTGGTGGGTCGTTCACCTTTGGGTCGAGGGCTTCTTCGAGGTGTTTGCCACCGTGGTGATCGCCTTCCTCTTCACCCGCATGCAGCTCATCCGCACCTCCACCGCCACCGCCGCCGTGCTCTTCTCGACCATCATCTTCCTGTCGGGCGGCATCATCGGCACGTTCCACCACCTCTACTTCACCGGCACGCCCATCTCCATCATGGCCCTTGGCGCGTCGTTCTCGGCCCTGGAGGTCGTGCCCCTGGTCCTCATCGGGTTTGAAGCCTACGAAAACCTGACCCTCAGCCGCGCCCAACCCTGGGTGGCCCAGTATAAATGGCCCATCTACTTCTTCGTGGCCGTGGCGTTCTGGAACATGGTTGGCGCCGGACTCTTCGGCTTCCTAATCAACCCGCCCATCGCGCTCTACTACATGCAGGGGCTCAACACCACCGCAGTCCACGCCCACACCGCGCTGTTCGGCGTCTACGGCATGCTCGGCATCGGCCTCATGCTCTTCTGCCTGAAGGGCCTGGCCACCCACCACGCCTGGCGCACCAAATGGCTAAACATCTCCTTCTGGGCCATTAACATCGGCCTCGCCATGATGGTGATCCTAAGCCTGCTGCCCGTCGGCATGCTGCAAACCGTGGCGTCCGTAAACCACGGCTACTGGTACGCCCGCTCCGCCGACTTCCTGCAAACCGACACCATGCAACTGCTCCGCTGGTTGCGCGTCCCCGGCGACACCATCTTCGCCGGCGGCATGTTCGCCCTCGGCTACTTCATAGCCGGCCTCAAGTTCGGCTGGTCCATAGACAAAAACGCACCAAAGCTGACCGATGGCAGGATGCCACCGAAAGCATAGCCAAAGAACAACAACGCCCTGCCGAAGAAATGAACCAACTCTTCGGCGGGGCTTTTTTTATATCCCGACCACCAACTTTGGGGACGGTTCTACTCTATAGTATTTTCCGTTACTCGCACATAACCAGGCATGCCAGCTATGCCATCGACCCGGTTATTCAAGGTGGTCTTTGCTCCGATATTCAGATAAGAGCTGTTTTGATATTCTGATTCGGTTTCAAATCTGACGTAGCCCTTTGGATCACACAATGCCCCCGGAAAACGTTGAAGATTCTCATAAAACCCGCCCTCATGATGGTACAGGCAATGCCGCGCGCCAATCTTCCACATCTCGTTAAGGTGCCGACCGTAAATTCGCTTGGCCTTTTTCACTTATGAATCCCCCAGTACGTTATATGATTGCGAATCTATTGAAACCAGCGAGTTTCGAAAATTTATTTGTGCAAGCACTTTTGGGAGTAATTTTTGTACGCGAGCCAGAATCTAAAACGAATACACCCCCACAATCTTTGAGAATGAGCGGATAACGAAAATGTAGGGCAATAAACCACGGGCGGGAATAGCTCAGCTGGTAGAGCATCAGCTTCCCAAGCTGAGGGTCGCGGGTTCGAACCCCGTTTCCCGCTCCATTTTTCACCTCAGACTTCCAGAACGTCTTCGGCAACCGTGAATCCACAAAGGAGAAGTGTAATGAAAACTTTATCGTTTGGGGCATCCATAAGCCTGGCAATCCTTCTGGTCGCATTGTTGTCGCCTAAAAATCTTTGGGCCCAAGCTGCTGACTCGGGCCGGTCATCGAAAGGCTACGATGTTCCGACGACCAGTACTGCTGTGAAGCCACTCAAAGAAGGCGACAAAGTACCGTCGGTAGAGGTATTTACGGCGGAAGGCAACGCGGTAAACCTGTCGGATTTGATCTCTTCGGCGCCGACAGTCCTCATCTTCTACCGCGGTGGATGGTGCCCATACTGCAATGTGCAACTTGGCAAGCTGGCCACAATTGAGGGCCAGTTGGCAGCCGCCGGATATCAAGTCATCGCGATTTCGCCAGATGCACCGGAACACCTGCGCGAAACCGCCACAAAAAACAAAACCAATTACCTGCTGCTGTCCGACAGTTCAGCGAAAGCAATCAAGGCGTTCGGCCTCGCGTTCCGCGTGGATGACGGAACGGTCGAGCGATACCGCGCCTTCAAGAATCCTGTCGATCTGGAGCAGCGCGCCGGCGGTCAGAGCCATCACATTCTGCCCGTGCCCGCCGCGTACGTGATCGATACGAGCGGCAAAATCCGGTATGCGTACTGGGACCCGGATTACAAAACACGCGTAAACGAACAGGAACTGCTCGAAGCCGCACGCCGGCTGAAATAGCAACTTGGGTTGACGGCGCGAAATTCCCATCCCCCACCTGATCTTGCTGGCCGTGACAAGCCCGCCTAAAAACTGGTGAGGATCGACGATGGGACGAAAGCGCAAAGAGGATATTCTAGACGTATTCCACGTGCTGTTTCAGCGTATGCCATGGTGGAGTGGACCACCTGTTGCCTGTCTTGTGTATGTCGGCATCAAGTTGTTCGGTGCGTTCCTCGCATCTTTTAACTCGCCGTATAACCAGATTAGCGCTATGACCATCACCTTAGCTCCAATTGCTACCGTTTTGGTATTGGCCGTCTGGCTGATGGCCCTCCTCGGAAAAGGAAAGCGACGCTTCCTGCTCGCGACACGTAAGGAAATCGACTCCATCCGGGCACTTAGCTGGCGCGATTTTGAACTTCTTGTTGGCGAGGCCCTTCGCCGTCAGGGGTACACCGTCAATGAGACCGGTGGCGGTGGGGCCGATGGGGGCATCGATCTGATCGCACGCCGTGGCCACGAGAAATTGCTTGTCCAGTGCAAGCGATGGAAAACGTGGAAAGTGGATGTAAAGGTCGTCCGGGAGATGTTCGGTGTGATGACAGCCGAGCATGCAACCAGTGTGATGATCGTCACCTCCGGCGAATTCTCGAAGCCTGCAATAGATTTTGCCGAGGGGAAACCGATCCGACTGATGGATGGCGCAGCATTGGTCAAGTTCATCGCCACTGTAAAGTCGTCCGCGGCGGAGCCTTCATCCGCAAAGGCTGTTGAGGCTCGCCCGCCAGAAGTCCCATCAGCCCCAACACCCCCCACCGTCGCAATCGTCCCCGCCGAACCAACAGCGTGTCCAAAATGCGGCTCGCCGATGATCGAACGCGTCGCAAAGAAAGGCTCAAACGCCGGCCAGAAGTTCTTCGGATGTAGCACTTTTCCCAGATGTAATGGCGTACGTGATATTTAAGCAGGATAATTTCCAATACCCAGTTCAGATATCCACCGACTAGACCGTATCGCGCCCCGCCGCCCCCCTACTTCTCCGGCGTGAACTTGCCGTAGATGCCTCCGCCGGGGAGGGTTTTTATTTTCAGGGTGTCGCTGGCGGTGGCTTTCTGGTGGCGCATTTTCATGGGGGGGGATGATTCGGCGTCGTCGGTCCAGAGTTCGGCGTTGTAGGTGCCCTGGCCGAGGAAGGTCAGGGGGATGGTGTAGTCGTGGGCTTTGGGGCCGGTCATGGCACCGAGGTGGTAGTCGTCGCCGTGGCGGCGGACTACGGCAAAAGCCTCGCCCACTTGCTCGGCCACCACTTGGGTGTCGTCCCAGGTGTCGGGGATTTGCACCAGCGCGGCCAGGGCGGCTTTGTCTTTGTAGGCCTCCGGCCAGTCGCATATCATGGGCAGGTGGTTCTGGTAGGCGACGTACATGGCAAGGTTGCGCGTGGGGGTGCCGATGACCTCGGGCGCGATGTAGCGCGGCTTGAAAACCTGGGGCGGCACGGCGCGGAATGATCCCTCGTGGAAATCCAGCGGGCCGGCCAGCATGCGCGCAAACGGCACGATGAGCTGGTGGCGCACGTCGCAACCGGTTTTGAGGAACTTGTTGTACTCGAGGTTGGCAGCGGCCTCGTGGTTCATCACGTTGGGGAAGGTGCGCTCGATGCCCGTGGGTTTCGACACTCCATGCAGCGTGAGCGTGAGATGGTTTTCAGCGGCGAGGCGCGCGGCCTTTTCGAGGAAGCGGTTCATTTCCTGATCGTCGCGGTTCATGAAGTCGAGCATCACGCCCTCCACGCCCCATTGTTTGTAGAGCGGAAAGGCGCGTTCCATGTGTTTCTCGGCGGCGGCCCAGTGCATCCAGAAGCGCAGACGCACGCCCTTTTCCTTCGCATAGCGCAGCACCTCCGGCAGGTCCAAATCCGGCCCGCCAGCCGTGATGTCGGCGCCGCCATAGGGGCGGATTTTGCCGCCGTACCACGCCTCGTTTTTGATGCCGTCGAGCGAGTGATACGGGATGCCGTTGGCGGCGCAAAAGTCGATGTAGTGTTTCATGGTGGCGTCGTTCAGGCCGGGCTTGAAGTCGACGTTCTCCAGATAAAACGCGTTCCACCAGGGGAAGGTGGTCTTGCCGGGTTTGATCCACGAGGTGTCGGCAATGGCACAGGGGCGGTTGAGGGCGAGGACGAGGTCGGACTCGACCATGCGCCCGGCGGTGTCGCCCACCATCACCACGCGCCAGGGCGATTGGTGCGGCAGCGGCGCGCGCACGGCAACGGCGGCATCGGAGGGCAGCGGCGACAGGCGCCCCTCCACCACGTTGGGAGTGTCGCGGCGCGCGGAGAGGTACATGCCGGCGTATTCGGTCAGGTCGGCCTCGGTCACGGCGGCCCACTTGCCGCCGGGCAGATGAAACAGCAGGGGCGGACCGATGAGCTTGTCGGTGGGCAGAGCCGATGCCTGCATGTCCTCGTAGATAGCCTCGTAGGCGCGGGCGTAACCCTTCAGCGGAACAATGTAGGCGTGGCTCTTTGCAGGCAGGGAAAACTGTGTGGGTTCGTTGGCGATGGTCAGTTCGTCGGTGCCGTCCCACTTGGGGAAATGATAGCGGAAGGCGACGCCGTCGTTGGCCGCGCGCATGACAAGCGTCCACGAACGACGCG
The DNA here is from genome assembly GCA_002842095.1 of candidate division BRC1 bacterium HGW-BRC1-1. Classification (GTDB taxonomy): domain Bacteria; phylum Sumerlaeota; class Sumerlaeia; order Sumerlaeales; family Sumerlaeaceae; genus HGW-BRC1-1. The sequence continues at coordinate 156,342 of PHCB01000007.1, read as the reverse complement.
GCGCAGCAGCTTCGCGCAGGGTGATGCTGGTCTCGCTGGCTTCCATCACCACATGACTGCGCTTGCCGGGGAACTGCGTGAAGGCGTCGTGCACGTTGCCGCGGCTGACGTTAACGACCTCGACGGTTTCACCCAACAGGCCGTCGGCCAGCACCACGCCCAGGTGCGACCAATCCAGAACCGTCTGCTCGCCCGCGCGCACACGGTAAAAAGGCGCCGACGGCGTGGTGGCAGAATCGCGCAGCGCAAACTCGATGGAGATTTTTCCATCGGGCGAAGTGGTGACAACATCCGACTCAGCCGCCCCCGCGCCCGCAGCCCCAAACAGACATCCCACCACAGCAACCTGTGTGAAAAACCGAGTGAACCGTCGCATGGGCCGCAACCTCGTCGTATGTTGTCAGCCCGCCAAACCACAAGGATCTGGCGCGCCGCTATTGAGTGGAAAGGCTACCGCCCCCATGACCCTACTGGCAAGAGTTGATATTTAAAAAGGGGCTCCTCGAGCCAACTCTTTTCCCGCGACTGCCGCCCCCTTCCCCTGTATTTCCTTGAAACCCGCGCATCGCGCGCGTTCAGCATCCTCGTGCGGCGATGGGATTCTTGCATCGCGGATGGGGTGCAGAACTTGTGCTACCGTATGGCCGGAGACGACAGGACGAAGATGATGACAGAAACGAACGTGGGCGCGGTGCCACGAGCGGAGTATCCGCGGCCGCAGTTTGTGCGCGACGAGTGGATGTGCCTCAACGGTGCGTGGGAGTTTGAGACCGACCCGGGCGACAGCGGTCTGGAGCGCGGACTGGTCGGGCGGCCGCTGGCCGGGCGCATCACCGTGCCGTTCTGCCCCGAGTCGGCGCTGTCGGGCGTGGGTAACACCGATTTCCTGAACGCAGTTTGGTACCGCCGCGAGGTGGAAATCCCCGCAGCCTGGGGCGGTCGCCGCGTGCTGCTGCACTTCGGCGCCATCGACCACGACGCCACCGTGTGGGTGAACGGCCGCGAGGCCGCGCGACACCGCGGCGGGTGGACGCCGGTGACGGTGGACCTGCACGGCCTGGCCGCGCCCGGCGAGCGCGCCGTGATAACCGTGCGCGCGCGCGACGACCACCGCCCCCCGAAAGCCATGGGCAAGCAGTCGGCCCTGTACGCCAACCACGGGTGCTTCTACACGCGCACCACCGGCATCTGGCAGACGGTGTGGATGGAGCCGGTGCCGCACACGCGACTGGAGCGAGCACGCATCACGCCCGACCCCGCCAACAACCGCTTCGTGGTGTGTCAGCCGCTTGCCGGGCCCACCGCGCGCGGCATGCGCGTGCGCGCCACGCTTGCCGATACCGACGGTACCACGCTGGCCGTGGATGAGTGCGCCGCCGACGCCGCCATGGCGCCGCTGCTGGTGCTGCCCGTGCCGTCCGAGCGCGTGCGCCCGTGGGGACCGGACGACCCGCACCTCTACCCGCTGACGCTGGAACTGCTGGACGCCGCCGGCCAACCCGCCGACACGCTGCGCAGCTACGCCGCAATGCGCGGGGTGAGCATCGACGGGATGACCGTGCGCCTGAACGGCCGCGCCGTCTTCCAGCGCCTGGTGCTGGACCAGGGGTGGTACCCCGACGGGCTGCTGACGGCACCCACCGACGCGGCGCTGGAACGCGACATCCGCCTGGCGCAGGAGGCAGGGTTCAATGGAGCGCGCCTGCACCAGAAGGTTTTCGAGGAGCGTTTCCTCCACCACGCCGACCGCCTCGGCTACCTCGTGTGGGGCGAATTCGGCGACTGGGGATGCGCTGGAATGGGCCCGCCCGACGACCACCAGAAACCGGGACCCGACTATGTGGCGCAGTGGCTGGAGGCCGTGGAGCGCGACTTCTCGCATCCGTGCATCATCGGCTGGTGCCCGCTGAACGAGACCTACCAGCCCCTTGGCGACCGCATCACCGTGCTGGACGACGTGACCCGCGCCATGTTCCTGGCCACGAAGGCGGCCGACCCCACGCGACCCGTGCTGGACACCTCGGGCTACGCGCACCGCGTCGCCGAGAGCGACGTGTACGACAGCCACGACTACGAGCAGGACCCCGTGCGCTTCGCCGCCAACCACGCCGGGCTGGCCCACGGTCGCCCCTTCGTAAACGCGCCCGGCGGCGGCTCGCCCGACCCGCACCCCGCGCCCATCAACATCCCCTACGCCGGACAGCCCTACTTCGTCAGCGAGTTTGGAGGGATCTGGTGGAACACCGACGCCTCCGAAGGCGACCCCTCCTGGGGCTACGGCGAACGGCCGCGCACCGAAGAAGAGTGGCAAACACGCTTCGCCGGCCTGTGCGGCGCGCTGCTCGACAACCCGCACATGTTCGGCTACTGCTACACGCAACTCACCGACGTTTTCCAGGAGCAGAACGGCATCTACCGATTCGACCGAACAGAGAAACTAAACATAGCCCGCATCCACAGCGCACAAACCCGCCCCGCCGCCATCGAAGAAGCCGAGACCCCGGATTAGCCAGCGTCAAAACGCGCATCCAACCCAGCCGGTTAGCTATCTTTAAGGGCTGCTATTTTCACAAAGTGCCATTTATGAAAATAACGCATTCCGTTATTATCATAAGCGGAATAAACGCATCTCAGAAACCGGGGGAAGAAGTGGGTCCTGTTTGGTGTCCAGATCCGAGACCGGCCAGCCCCTGCTGCTTGGAGAGGGGAAACTCAGGGGCGTCGAGACCGTTGCCACTGGTAGACCGGGACCAGACGTATTCATAGATACGGTTTGTAGCTTGCTCTGTGTCTTGGTCCGTAAATGGTGGTCGCGGCAGAGATTGCCAGAGTTTGTTCCGGATCAGAACTTCCACCTGAGCCTGCGTTGTGGTGTTCTGGGTCCAGTCGTGCATCGTTCGAAGTGATTCTCGCACCGACTCCAGAAGCTCCCGGCTCGCCAGCTTGAGACTCTCACGATCGGACTTGCTGATATTCTCTCGTAACAGCAGGTCGAAAAGAGCCAGTTGGTCTTCGCTCATTCCCTCTTCGGCTGCGCGGCGCTGCTCGGCGTCAAGACCGGCTGCAAGTTCGACCAGCATCGCAAAAGTCTGCTCCACCGTCACCCGGTCCTTTTCGCGGTTATAGTCCGCAATGATCTCCTGATATTTCCGGTAGAAATCCATCCGCATGGGATTGCTCGTGAGCATCTGTGCAAGTTTCTCCTCCACCACATCGCGTATATCCTTCAGAACGGTGCTCTTCCTGCGCACCTTGGCAGCAAACTCGTCGCGCAGTTTCTCGAAGTCGATCTTGCTGAGATCGACAGTCAGTCCCTCGGCATGGTCATCGCCCGGTTGCTGTGCGCGGATGGCTTCATTTACAATCCGGTGGAGAGACTTGAGCACCTGGGTCACATCGGCATTGTCGCGGCGCTCGGTGAGCTTCTTATAGATTGCTTCAATATTGTCGTGGCGTTCGGCGTACGCGTAGACGCTGGGCTCCATGACTAACGCCTTGAACCGGACAAAAACCTGCCGCGCCATGATCTCGAACCGGCGCTTAGCTTCGTCCGAAGTGTAGAGGGCTTCCACCGCATCGCGCAGTGCCTCAATTCGGATGAATCCGGCGGCACCGTCAAAACGCTTGGGGTCGAACCCCAAACCTTTCAGATGATCTTCCGCAGCCTCAATGGCCTGCACCAACGCGACCACAAGTTCCTCGATCGGTGCCACGATAGTTTCCCCGCCGTCGCCCTCGTCCTCGTCACCAAGCGCATATTGCGCAAGCGCCGCGCGCAGGCTTTTCAGCATGCCGTTATAGTCGACAATGACGCCGAAATCCTTGCCGGGGTAAACGCGATTCGCCCGGGCGATTGCCTGCATGAGATTGTGAGCCCGCATGGGCTTGTCGATGTAGAGAGTGGAGAGGCATTCTACATCGAAACCCGTCAGCCACATGGCGCAAACAATGGCGATGCGGAACGGGTGGTCGGGGTCCTTAAAGGCGTCCTCCACCGGCACCAGCTTTCCGTCGGCGGTGTGGAACCCGGTCTTCATTACCTGGCGGTGGGGGATGATGTCGAAACCCCATTTGGCAAAGTCCCGAACCTCGTTCTGCGCCTCGCTGATGACCATCTCGATGATGGTACTTTCCATCCAGCGGGCCTGACCGCGAAGAGTTTCGAGATTAATGGAGATGCGCTCCATAACATTCGGGTCGCAGGCGGCGACGAGTGCATTCTCCGCGCGCTGGATTGCCTTCCTGACCAGTTCGAGTTTGGCCTGCCAGCGGGGTTGGATGCGCTGGAGCATGCGCGCGCAGGTGATTTTGTCGATGCAGACCACCATCGACTTGCCACTTTGCCAGCGGGTGGAGCAATGCTCGACGAAATCCTCGGCGAGCTTGTCGAGGCGATCATCGGCAGTGATAATCTCATAGTCTCTGCCAAGCAGGTTCTCCAGCAGAGCAACCTGATCCGGGTCGAGGTCGGCTTCCTCCACCGCTTCCGCGATCCGGTCGTTCAAGTCCAGGCGCTCCAACCCCAGCTTCTCCCCGCGATTCTCGTACACCAGACGAACCGTCGACTGGTCCTCCTCCGAGCGCTTGAAGTCGTAACGCGAGATGTAGCTGCCGAAGATCCGTTTGGTCAGTTGGTCATGCTTGAACAGCGGCGTGCCGGTGAACCCGATAAACGAGGCATACGGCAGAGCACGGCGCATGTTGCGGGCGAACCTGCCCGCCTGGGTTCGGTGCGCCTCGTCGGAGATCACGATGATGTCGTCGCGCGTGCTGTACGGCTCGACGACCGGCTGGTTGAACTTGTGGATCAAGCTGAAGACATAGCGGTGGTTACCCTGCAAGATCTCCTGAAGGTCTTTCCCGGAGGATGCCCGGGGGGTCTTCTCGTCGGTCACGCTGCAACCGGCGAAAGTGCGGCAGACCTGGTTGTCGAGGTCCTCGCGGTCGGTCATTACGAGAAATGTAAAGTTGCCGGGAATAGTGCGGCGTACTTTTTCAGTGAAAAAGGCCATGGAGTAAGATTTCCCGCTACCCTGCGTGTGCCAGAAAACCCCCAGCTTCCCGAGATCGGGGTGTGCGAGCTTGACAAGATTCAAATCGTCGAGCGCCTCGTCCTCCGCCACGAAGGGAACGGGATGCACCCTCCCCTCCGGCGGCAATTCGGATAGGCAGGGCGGTTCCGGCATCGAGGCGCGGTACTGGATGATGCGGGCGGGGGGCGGGTACTGCCGCTTCAACTCCTCCTGCCTGAGCACAGACCCAACGGCTCTGTTAACGCCCAGCACCTGGTGGTTGCGTGCCACCACCTTGCGGGTTCCGCCCGCGCGGCTATCGTCAAAAAGGATGAAGTTCTCCACCAGATCAAGAAGGCGCTCTTTCGCCAACATGCCGTCGAGCAGCGCCACCGCATCCAGGCGTGCCGCGTCTTTCTCGTCGGCACGCTTCCACTCGAAGAAGTGTTCCCATTTCGACGTGATCGATCCATAGCGCGCCTTGTCGCCGTTGCTCACAACGAGGAAGGTGTTGTGGTGGAAGGCGTGGGCGATGCTGTGCTCGGAGAGATAATCGGTCAGGTTGTCTTCAAAACCGGCGCGGATGTTGCGGTAGACGGCCTTTAGCTCGATGACCACGAGGGGCAGCCCGTTGACGAAGCAGACGAGGTCCGCGCGCCGGTTGTAGTGCGGCACGCGCACGCCCTGCACCTTCAGCTCGCGCACAGCGAGGAAACGGTTGTTGGCGGCGTTGCGGAAATCAAGCACCCGCGCGAGCGCATGGTGTGTCTCGCCCTTGGCATCGCGCCACTCCACCGGCACCCCGCCACGGATGAAGCCGTAAAACTCGCGGTTGTGCTGGATAAGCGAGCGGGCGGGATCAATGTGGGTGAGCTTCTCAACAGCCTGCTCCCGCGCCGACTCCGGCAGGTCCGGGTTCAGCCTTTCGATGGCCGCCCGCAGATCTCGCACCAGCACGACATCCCGCTCGGAGTCCCGCCCCAACGTGCCGGATGGGCCTAAGGTCTCGGTGTTGTAAGCGTAGACACTATCCCAGCCAAGCACCTTCTCCAGGTGATCCGCAAAGGAGTGCTGGACGAGACGGTCTTCAGTGTTGATGTCGGTATAGGCCATCGAGGTCTAATCCGACACCTTCTCGTACGACTGTCGAATTACATGCATCGCCGCGTCCAACTGTGTCCTGTTGTCCAGGTTGAACAGCACACCGCCACTCTCTGAAGCATTGGCAATAAAGGCGTACTCGCTGGTGTCCTTCGCCCTCTGCGTCGGATCATCGCATTCCTCGAAATCCAGATTAACCAGCAGTGAGAGCCGGCGCTTCCGCGGGACTACCTCCAAAAAGAAATCGAAAACGCGGTAGGTGACGCTTTTCGACCCGCAGAGTTCGATCACGTCATCACCCAACGCAAGCACTCGCTCACGGATCTCATCAAAGAGTGGCCTGGAATATTCGAAGTCCAGCTTGTCGAGACTGTACCGGGCTGCCTGAGCTTTGCGATCCTCAAGCTCGGCCGTTTTGACTGCTTCGGCATCAACGACAAGGGGCCGCCAGATTTTCATCGCCTCGGCGGCGAGGGCCTTACCCCGAACTTCCATTTCAGCAGCCGTCCAACAGGCCTGCTCGCGAATGAACTTGTTGAGCCGGAGCGGGCTGTCATTGAAACCACCCTTGATGGTCTTCTTCTCCGCAAATGGGCGGTCGCCGTACTCGGTGTTGTAACCAGTCAACGTCAGGTTCCCCAACCGGTGGAGCCATGTTTCACGCATACTTTCCCATTCCGGGCCAAGCATGCCCTTCCAGTCAGGCCTCAGTTCGTCGTTCTGCGGCATAACATGCTCAATAGTGAACTTTGAGGTGTCGATCATTTCCTTGCTGTGATTCTCCAGGCGGTCCAGCAGATAATGGCAGTGGCGCATGTCATACAAGTCTCGTGTTTCGAGGGCCTCGCGGAACTCGGCATCCGTTGGGAAACGACGCTTCTTGCCTTGGCGGTGGAGAGCCACTTTCAGACTTAGAAGCGGGGCGTCCTCCATGATCCGATAGGCAAGGGTGGCGAAGATCTGCCCAAGGCTGCGGGTCTGCATCCCGCAAACGGAGCGGCGAAAGACGTAACTTTCCAACAGTTCAACGGCCTCGATGAACTCGGTTCGCGTCAGAGTCTTGGCTCGGCTGTAACAGTCGTAGAGCCTTAGGACGACCGGGGCAGCGACCTCCACCAAGGCGCGCAGACGGCGGAAGGACTCGGCAAGCTTGGCGTCCCTTTCCTGCCCCAGGCTGTAAGCTATGTAAAAGCTTCCGGACCTGCGCAATGCGGACAGTAACTCCTCAACCTGGTCGTCCTTCACCGTGTCGATGAAGTAGCCGCGGAACCGCTGGTAGATTTCGTCCGACCTGAGTTGCTTGCTTGGCTTGAGTTGAAGCGTGAGGTGGTCGCGAACGAACTTGTCGAAATCGGTGCGGTAGCGGGAGCCGAAGGCCGACTCAATCGGCTGCCAGTAGTCGTGATAGAGCTGGGTCTGCCGCTCCTCGTCTTGTCGCATCAGAACGAAGTTCCGGATCAGGTCGGCCTGCGTCAGATCCAGACCGGTGGAGTTCAGACTCTCGAAGATCATCTGCGGGTCGTCTTGCCCACGAGTCAGGCATACATCGACGGCGACCAGCTTCTTGATGCCACAATAAATCACATCGAGGTCGGCGTCGGCGAGTTGTTCCTTGAAGAAGGCGAGATTCTCCGTGATTCTCTCGGATGCGACTTTCGGCATGGCGTGGCCATCCAAGACTGCCATCAAGGTGTCTTGATCGGCCCGGCGCAGGTCAAGCTTGTATCGCCGGTCGCCTTTGCCGTGGGGATTTCGAAGGTAGTAATCATCCAGTTCCGCGCGGCTCGGCAAGTCGTCTCCGTCGCCAATATCTTCCGCAGGATGACCGTCCGGCAAACAGTCGCGCAGCGCCGCCAAAAGGAGGGCCACCGTGGTAAGCCGTTGCTGGCCGTCGATGACCATCCAGCGGGTGATTGTGGCCGAAGTTTCTTCCGCAGCGATATAGACAATGGAGCCTATAAAGTGGGCCTTAACCCGCTCGTCGGAGCCTGCCCGAATGATGTCCTTCCACAATTGCAGGCAGTGCTTTGTGCCCCAACTGTAGTCGCGCTGGAAGACGGGCACAATAAACTGCTTTGGCCCCTCGAACAGCCGGGTGAACCTTGTATCTTCGGCTTTCATCGTCTCGGACTCCTATCACAACATACGGTTACATTGCCCTGCCAATGCCTCACGGTGATGCCGCCGCAGGGCCCCATTGGATATTAGGATCAAAACTACCCCAACCTTGAGGCCGCTTCGTCACCCAGATATACACCTCGCACGCTCCGTCACCGTGACCGGTGCGGTAGTGGCCGGACAAATGGGCTTTGTAGGTGCTGGGCAAATCCCGACCCAGTTCTTCCTGGCACTTCCTCAGCCATTGCCTTGCCGCCAGATTAGCGTTCCGCACATCAAACGACTGAAATTCCTCTGTCACACAGATCGGGAGAATGATTGGTAATGCTCGCACCAACCCGCCGCCAGTGCGAACACGGCGGTTTACCAGTTGAGCACGGAGGTATGAGTGAGTCCCGGCAACGAGAATCACTCTGACCGCCCCTTGGGCCGTGTTCGTTGTGATGTGCTGAAGTCGAAAGAGGTCAACAGCTACCTCCTTGATCCAGTCCCGCGTCCCTCCATCGCGTATCCATTTGGCTTCGACGGCCAGACCGATTTGAGGTGACCGGGGCATTGTCCCTGTGAGATCAATGTACTTCCTGTTGATATCCGGATGCGGAAAGTTCACATTGATCGTCCCGTTCCAGTTTGCTTGGCAGTACTCGGCGGTATAGCGCACAACAGTTGACTCGTTAAGCAGCGCGCCACGGTTGCATTCTCGTTCGAACTCAAGTCTGCCTGCGACAGCGATGGCGAGGTGCTGCCATGGGCTCTGGATGCTGGTGCGCCAACTCATACCGCGACCTCCCCGCTCATCAGTCGCGGTAGCAGCAGGTCCCGCGCAGCGCGGAGCTTGTGGTTCTGTTGCTTCAGTATGTGAATCTGCTTGAGCAGTTCCGCCGCCTGTTCGCAGAAGGCAGTGGCCAGTGACTGCTTGGGCATAAGCACATTGAGCTCTCGGAACTTGCCGCGACTGACTTCGGGATACGTACTCCCACTCCCCATCGCGCGAATCTCTTCGACTCGCTCACTTAGGTGGAACAAGAAGTATGGCCACAGGTGCGCGGCCTTTGGCAAGATCGAGATGAACCCTTGGTTGGTGCAGACTTTCCTATTGGCCACGGCGAAAAACCCGACGGATGCGCGGCTGGTCATCAAGACGGCATGCGGCGGCACGAGCTTCGCGGAACTGTGCTGAAGCCCAGCTTCCGTAATTTTCTTCTCCGAGTCCAGCAAGACGAAATTGCTGTTCCTCGTGACATCAGTAGGGGTCACCCAAGTCACGTCACCGTCATCCCAGTACTGTGGAACGGCCGTCGATGGCGTCCCACCGCCTACGCACTCTGCGACATCCCCAATCCGCTTCCTTTCCCACCCCTCGGGCACGCCGTTGGTGATGGGGGTGTGCTCGTGGCCGGGGAAGCGGAGGCGGATGAACCACTCGCGGAAGAGCAGCCGCGCCGCATCCTCCAACAGCGCCATCCGCCGCCGGTTGTTCTCGATCAGGTCGTCGTAGGCGGAGAGGATGTCTGCAATGCGAGTTTGGGTGTCCAACGGCGGAATTAGGGCAGGCAAGTCGTGGATGTGGTTGCGATTCAGAGTTGGATTCGAGTTGCCGACATCGAACCGCTTGAAGTTGATGGTGTGCAAGTAGAAGTAGACGAAGTGGGGGTTATGACCCCGTAGGTCCTTGCTCCAAAGCGTGGTGTCGTGGGGCCAATAGTCTACTTCGGAGTAGTGCACGGAGCCCAGAGTGCCCTTGCGCCCGATAACAACGCCAGGACCCACCGCCTTAGCCTCACTGTGAAAACTGGTGACGCCGGATGATGAGATCACCGGTACTGGCCCCTCGCTCTGCTGAGCCTTCGTGATGTCGAAGCCGCGCTGAAAGAATACGAGGTCCTGCAATTTGCCCTTGGTCCAATGTTTGGTTGCGGCGCTCGTAGTCATACCGTCACATCCTCGAGGTTCTCCTGAATCTTCGCCGCCAGTTCCGCCGCCTCTTTGTTGAGGTCGGCCAGTTCGGTGTGGATGTCGCGCAGGGTTTGTTCGAAGTCGAAGTCGTCGTCCTCTTCGGGCGGTGCGACGCCGACGAAGCGACCGGGGGTGAGGCTCCAGTCGGCGGCTTCGATTTCCTTGCGGTCGACGAGTTTCACCAGTCCCGGCACGGCTTCGAGTTCGGCTTTGGGGAAGCGGTCGTGAAGCCATGCGATCTGCCGGTGGAAGTAGGCTGCGTGTTTCAACTGTTCGACGGCGGCCTTGCGCTGGTCGTCGAGCTGCTTTACCAGCCGGGCCGTGGCGCGGCGGTCGTAGGTCGCCGAGACCGCGCCCTCCGCCGCCAGCCCGCTGCCCAGGTCGGCGACGCGGGCAGCCAGCTTGGTGAGCAGGTCCACCTGTTTGACGAGGCCGCGAATCGCCTCGGCGGCGGGGTCGAACGCCTTGCGTGCGGCGTGTTGGGCATCGTTCTTCCCGGGTAACGCCCCGGCGTGCTTCTGGTTAAAGGCGGAGAGGCTGCCGAGGAGCTTCTTCGCGTCGGACTCATAGAGCGTGTGCGCTTCGCGGAGTTCGGTCACGGCATCGGCGAGCGCCTTTTGGGCGTCGGCATCCAACTTGGCGTGCCTGACCACCGCCCTGGCGAGGGCATCGAAGCGGCTGCGCAGGTCGGCGAGGGTGGCATCGAAAGTTGCGAGCGTGGCCGGGACGGCGGCGCTTTCGGCGCAGACACGGCCGAGGTAGTCTTTCACGAGCCCGAGGAACCGCTCGCGCTGGCCGCGGTAGAGCCAGACGATGGCCGCGAGGTTGTGCATCTGCTCGGGTGAGAAGTCGTAGATCTTGCGCGTGACCTTGCGGAAGACGTTGCGGGCGTCGAGCATGAGGACCTTGTCGCGGCGCTCGGGCGGCTTGGCGCGGTCGAAGTGCCACAGCTCGCAGGGGACGGTGCGGGTGTAGAAGAAGTTGGAGCGGATGGAGATCATCACGTCGACGGCACCCGTCTCGACGATCTTGCGGCGCACATCCTTTTCGCCGTGACCAGCGCTGGACGCCTGGGAGGACATGACGAAGCCGGCGCGGCCCGCGGCGTTGAGGTAGCTGTAGAAGTAGGAAATCCAGAGGTAGTTGCCGTTGCCGACCTTCTTCTGCTTGTTCACCCCCGGCAGGCCGAAGGGGAGGCGGGGATCGCCCTTGATGCGTTCGGCGTCCACGAGGTCCACATTGAACGGCGGATTTGCCATGACGAAGTCGCACTTACCGGCGAGGGTGTGCTCGTCCTGGTAGTAAGTGATAGCCTCGGCGATCTTGCCTTCAAGCCCGTGAACCGCGAGGTTCATCTTGGCGATGCGGATGGTGTCGCGGTTTTTCTCCTGTCCGTAGAAGACGACTTTCTTGGCGGTGTCGCCGCCCTCGTGCTCGATGAAGTGACTGGATTGCACGAACATGCCGCCGGAACCGCAGGCGGGGTCGAGGACGGTGCCGTGATCGGGTTCAATGACATTGACGATCGTCTGGACGAGGGAGGAGGGGGTGAAGAACTCGCCGTTGTCGTGGGCCTTCTGGACGGAGAACTTTGCAAGGAAGTACTCGTAGATGCGACCGAAGACATCGCCAGTAGCGCGCTTGATCTGGTCGCTGTTGAAGAGGCGCATGAGGTCTTCGAGGACCTTGGTCTCGAAGATGGCGTAGTCCCTGGGGAGGACGCCAAGGAGCGGCTCGAACTCGGCTTCGATGGCGGTCATGGCATCGGTGACGAGTTTGGGGAGGTCGGCACCGCTGACGGCGGCCTGCTGCATGATGAAATCGTAGCGGGCCTTATCGGGCAGATAGAGGGCACGGCGGGCGATGTAGTCGGCGGGGAGGACCTTGCGTTTGGGCATCTTGCCGCTGGTCTGGTCCGCCTCAATCTGGCGGTGCGCGGCGTCGAACCGGTTGGCGGCGTGGCGCAGGAAGATGACCCCGAGCACCGGCATGAAATAGTCGCTGGAGGTGAGTTTGGAATTGGCGCGGAGATTATCGGCGGCTTCCCAAAGGTCGGTTTCGAGCTTCTCGATACTTGCAGGGGTGGAATGGCTCATGGGTACGGTGGCTGCTCCGATGTCAGCTTGAGGGCGGGGGCGCGCTGGGCGGTTGGCACTGGATTTATCAAGTGCGCGGTTTTCTTGCGCGGTGACATGGTTTGCGGGTTCCCCCCTTTTATGCGGATGCGGCGATGTTTGAATTGGAATTGAGGAGGGGGATGGTGTGGGAGTCAATACGCATGTGCAAAAACGCAGGGGGTTGGGCGGGATTGGTAAAGGGCTTGCACACCGGTTGCACACCGGTTGCACGCCGGTCGCACCAATACGAGATTGATCCCCGGCCCACGCGGAAAGATCGTTGTTGGCAACCGGGTGCGAGACCGGCGATGGATGGCCAAATCAGGTTGGAGGATTTGCGGATGGAGGCTGGCAGGCCCGTACTGGATTCATGCACGGATGCGGAATTCGCCCTGGGGGGCGAGCTCGGACGACGGTTGGAGGCGGTGACTCGGCAGTGGATTCTTCCCGCGCCGCACGCCAACCCGGGCATGCTGGAGATGTTTCGCCAGCGCGACCGCAAGCCCTCGCACGACATGGTGCCGTGGGCCGGGGAGTTCGCCGGCAAGTATCTCACGCACGCTGTGCAAATCCTGCGACTCACGCGCGACGCCGAACTGCGGGACCAGATCCGCTGGTTTGTTGGTGAGCTGACGGCACTGCAGGACACGGACGGCTATCTCGGCCCGTGGCCGCAGGAGTTTCGTCTGCGCACGGGCGCTCCGAATTGCAGCAAAGCGCCCGATGATCTGAGCGAACCATGGGATGCCTGGGGACATTACCACACAATGGTGGGCCTGCTGTTGTGGCATGAGGAGACGGGCGACAAACGGGCTCTGGCTTGCACGCGCCGGATCGCGGACATGATTTGCCGTCGATTCCTCGACAACCCGAACGAGCGCCTGCACGACACCCGCGCCCACGAGATGAATCAGGCACCGGTCCATTCGCTGGCATGGCTCTATCGACTGACCGGCGAGCGCCGCTACCTGCGCATGGCGGAGCAGATTGTGGAGGAGTTCGCCGTCCCGCCGGCCGGAGACTACCTGAGGGCCGCGCTGGCCGGTACGGAATTCTGGGAGACGCCCAAGCCGCGATGGGAGAGCCTGCACCCGATCATGGGGCTCAGCGAGCTTTATCGCGTCACCGGTCGCGACGATTACAGGAAGGCATTCGAATACCTCTGGTGGAGCATGCTCAAGGGCGACAGACACAACAACGGCGGCTTCTCCAGCGGCGAGCAGGCCAACGGGAACCCCTACGACAACGGCGCCATCGAGACCTGCTGCACCGTTGCCTGGATGGCGATGAGCGTGGAAATGCTTCGCCTCACGGGGATCTCCATCGTCGCCGACGAACTGGAGCTGTCCATGCTTAATGCGGGGCTGGGAATGATGTCGCCTTCCGGCCGCTGGGTCACCTACAACACCCCGATGGCCGGGGAGCGCCTGGCCAGTGCACATTCCATCGTGTTCCAGTCGAGGGCCGGCACGCCCGAACTTAACTGTTGCTCCGTCAACGGCCCCCGCGCGCTGGGGCTATTGTGCGAGTGGGCGGTGATGCGCCGCGCCGATGGCATCGCGCTCAACTACTATGGGCCCGGTACGATCAAAACGCCTGAAGCGGTGCTGACTCAGACCACGCGCTACCCCCTGGCGGGACGGGTCGAAATCGCCGTGGCACCGCGGTCGAAAAAGGCGTTCACGCTGGCGCTGCGCATCCCCCACTGGTCGGAAAAAACGCGGGTGTCGCTCAATGGAAAGCCGGTCAGTGGTGTCAGGGCCGGAGGCTATTGCGAGATCAACCGGCGATGGAGCAACGGCGACACGCTGCGGATTGATCTCGATTTCGGGCTGCATTATTGGGTGCGGGAAACCCCGGCATCGGGGCAGGCTGCGGAAGCGGAAGTGTTTCACGCCTCGATCTATCGCGGCCCCCTGCTTCTGGCCTATGACCCGCATCACCAAGCCGCCGATCCGGAGGAGTTGCCCGTTCTGGACGCCGCCACCTTGAAGCTACGCAAGGTCACAGACCCGCGTTGGCTCAAGCCATGGCTGCTGTTCGAGACCATTGCACGGGATGGATCGAAAGTGCGACTGTGCGACTTCGCCAGCGCAGGCGCAGCGGGAACTGCCTATGAAACATGGCTGCCTGTGCACGGTGCACCAGCAACGGAGCCGTTCTCCCGCGAGAATCCGCTCCGCAGTTGGCGAGCGGTCCGACCCGGCGATAAAGCTTAAGTTTCGACGGGGGCAGGAATGCCCCCGCTCCTGTAAAAAACCTGACAGGAGGAGGGGACATTCTTGTTACCCTTGCGAGTGCTCTCGTGCTCTGGCTGGTTATCGCCATGAGTAACAACCGGATGAAATTCACGCTATTGCTCCAGCAGGACGAATGGCTGGCTTTGGGCAGCCGTCCGTGCTGACCCGCTTTCTGCCACGCCGTCTGCCCATTTCGCGCGGCGCGCGTGTGTTGGAGATCGGCTCGGGCGGGCGGCCACACCCCCGCGCCACCGTGCTGACCGACCTGCATGTGGGCGACGCCTCCGAGCGCGAAGGGCGCGCCCTCATCACCAGCGGTCGCTCCCTCATCGCCGCAGACGGCGAACGGCTCCCCTTCCGCGACGGCGCATTCGACTACTGCGTCTGCTCGCATGTGCTCGAGCACGCCCATGACCCCGTGGCCATGATCTCGGAAATGCAGCGCGTGGCGCGCGCCGGGTACATCGAAACACCCAGCGAAATGCGCGACTGGCTCTGTGCCGTGCCGCCGTACACAACCATCCACCGCTGGTTCGTGAACCTCATCGATGGCGAACTCGTCCTCACGCCGCGCACCGCCGACACTTCCACCCACCGCTTCGCAGAGGCGCTCGACCTGCTGCGCCACGGCGACCCGTGGTTCGAGCGCTGGACCGAAAAATCGCCTCATCTGTTCGTCATCCAGTATCATTGGTCCGGCAACATCCGCGCCCGGGTGGCAGACGTCTCGCCTTTTGCTGCGGCCCGTACACGCGACGAAGTTGCCCGCCTGCTGGCCGACACCCGCACCCGCGGTCCGTTCTTCTGGGGCACCGGCCGCTGGGGCGCCAAGCGATATTTGTACGCAATGCTGGTGCACCCATGGTGGCGCCAACTGGCCAAACGGTGGAAAAAGAATTAGGAATTACGAAATTACGAATTGGCTCTAAGGAGTTTATCCTGCTTTCATTCGTAATTCGTAATTTACCATGTGCGTGCGACTCAATGCGCCCGCCAATCCTCCACGCCTGCGGGTGGTTGGGCAAACTGGATCTCGACGCGGAACGCGCCGGACACTGCCACCGTTGCGGTAATGTTCTGGCCATCGGTGGACCAGGGAATTGCTGCGCCACCGAGCGTCACTGCTGTTGGAACCAGCGTGCCGGTGCGGCGGGCCTTCAGGTTCCATGTCATTGGCTGAGTCACCGAAAAATCCAGCGTGGCGCGGAGCGTTGCGGGGTTATACACGGCGTCGACCAGAGCCGCCGGGCGCCATTCGGCGAGCAGCAAAGGCACGTCGCGCCCCAGTAGTGCCGCAAGCACGGGCGGGGCCATCCACGATGTTGTCCCGCGATTCGCCTGCGAACTGTCGACATATGCCCACAGGTTTTCGGAAGCCTCGCCCAAGACGTTGCGCGCGTGGATGTGCGGGAAAACCACGTACACCGAGTTGCCGCCATAGATGGGCGTGAAGGGATATGTGAACGACCCGTTGGACCAGTTGGGATACGCCGCAGAATAGCGTTGTTCGAAGACGTTCAGAGCCGGTCCGGCAGACGCGGCCTGCACCGCCGCGAAGAACTCAGGCATCATGCCGTTGCCAGACAGAAGGTTCGTGGCGCTCCACGGGTCGCTCGACGCCTCGTTCATCTGGCCCGTGGTGAAGGTGCTGCGCTCCCAGAAACCGATGACCTGTTCCGTGGCAGATATGTAACCCTCGGCCCGCGCCCAGTCGGTGTACCACAAGCGTGACACGGCGGGAACCATCACCCGCGCCGCGCGCACGGCAAATGACGTCTCGGCGTCGGTATCGCCCAGGGCGCGCGCCATCTTCAACGCGGCAACGTGGCCACCAAAGGCCGCCGTCATGGGGTCGCCCGTGCCGGTGCTGTAGCCCATGTCGCCGTTCGAGTTGGTCATCCACGCCCAGTCGTCGGCGTAATCGGTAAAACGCATCACCTCGCGGATCCGGCTCCAGCGTGCCTGCACGAAGGCCCAGTCGCCCGTGAACTGCGCATACTTGTAGGTGCCGTAAACCGGCAAGAGGTTGCCCCATTCGAGGTCCAGCGCCTGCCCCTGGGGCCCGTCGATCTTATAGGTCCACCAGTAGTTCAGACCGGTAAAAGGCTCCGTGGTCTCGCGCCATGTGATGCGCGTGTCGCCCACCGGATAGGGCGGGAAACGCCACGCCAGCGACAGGTAGGTGTTCCATCCGGAGCGCAAATTGTTGCGCCGCGTGGTGTCAAGATACGGCAACGCCATCTGCGCCGGTGCCAGACCCACATATCCCAGGTCCACAGCGTTCACCGCCCACGACGCCCCCAACCGACTCACCAAACCGTTCAGCAGCGTGCGACGCGTTGTCTCGTCGCTGCGACGCGGGGTTGCAAATTCGTCCAGTGGGGGGACGGGAAGCGTCACGCGGCAAGTGTCGCCCTCGACGAAAGCGAAAGGCCCATACTTCGTCCGTACGCCCGGACGCACGATCGTCCCCTGAACCGAGGCCGGATAACCGTTCTGCATGGCGAACGCCAGCACGGGGGGAATCGGCGCGATGGAGGAGCCGTTGGCGGTGGCGAAACGCTCGGTGATGGTGACCGTGCCAAGGTTGCGGTCGTAGGTCGACTGGCGGTCCACCAGCAGCGGCAACCCCCGCCGCAACCATTCGATGGACTGGGCACGCAAGTCGTTGCGCTGGACCGTGGATGCGGTGGAGGCAAATCGCGTCATGCCGATGGGCGTGATGAAGCGCACCTCGCCCAACGCCTGTGCGTCGCTGATGGTCAGCGAGGTGCCCGAGCGGCTGACCGTCGCCGGGCGAAAACCGTTGCGGAACGCAATGACCACCGGCACGAACGAGCCGGAACTGGCCGTGAGCAACACCCCATGCATGGTGGGCGAGCCGGTGGCCGTCTCGATGCGCTCGACATTGACGCTGCTCGTGGAGAGCGTAAGCGTGGCCAGGGCACCGAAATCCGCGGACATCCCCGGATACAAAAGTGTGTGGCGCACCGACGTTGGCGACCCCGAGCCACCACCGGAAAGTGCCAGCACCTTCGCGGTCTGGTCGATGGAGGAAACCGTGGGAGTGACTGAAGCCGCCGCCATGCGAATAGAGAATCCGCTCACCGGCGAGGGCAAATCGATGCGGTCGGGCGACACATTCAGTGTCAGCAGTCCATCGTCATTCTCGCGACCAAAGCGGCCGAATCCGGCTTGCCCATAAAGCGGGGCGGCGGCGGCAAGCGCCGCAAAAAGAAGCATGGCGCGAGCGGCGCGAATTCCAACGGTCGGCGTGGCTGACATGGGGTTTTTCATAATTATGCAGTTTACCGCATTGGAATAAGTGTGTTCCGCGCTTTATGCAGATTCGGCCAGGCAGCAAGTTCTTTATCCCAAAGGATGAACTCGACCTTTAAGAAGACCCGCCCGTTTTTTTCTTCTGCGTCAGGTACAGCGAAGCAGCGATCAGGAGCACGCCGCCTCCCAGGTAGAGGAGGTCGGAAGCCGTGCGGATCTCAATTCGCAGCGCCTGCTCCAGGAAAAGCATGGCGAGGATCAGCAGGACGATCTTCGAGAGTCGGTCCTTAAGGTCATCGAGGTCACGGATCACCAACAGCCGGTGAGCCACCTCCGAGCCTGCTGATGGCTCTATCTTGCTGATGAACAGTTCATAAAGGCCCATGGAAAAGATGAGCATGAAGGTCGCTATGAGGTAGATATCCACCACTTTCACAACCTTGGCGATAATGTCGAGGCGCAGATGCGTCATCGCATCGTCACTTGCCGTAAAGATGGCCGGCACATACCCCATCAGCCGAATAACATCAACGCTGGCCAGAAGAAACATCAGGATGGCCACAGCCAACGTGGACACCACGGCAACGACAACGAGCATGCGACTGAGCCACAACCCGCGCTCGAATACCCGTTCCACATTGCCACATTCGCCGCTGGCATTGCCATCATCTCTGGAATCCATATAGCGCCCTCTCTGGCGTTTTCTCGTGTGACAGAACCACCTAACGACGCCTAACTTCACGGGATAGACATCCGTTAGTCAGTTCGTTCCGCCACCCCCTGCGGTGATAATGGCGGGCACAGATTCGGGGGCAGGAATGTCCTTTCTCCTGTTTGTGTTTGTAGGTTTTCAAGCCATGGTGCCAAAGAGAGATCCCACGGCAGCGGTTAATGCCATTGCCAACGCGCCCCAGAAGGTCACTCGTGCCACGGACCTCCAGACCGAGGAACCTCCAACGCGGGCCGCCAGCGAACCTAACAGCGCGAGAAACAATAAGGAACTGCCCGATACCGTCCAGACGAGTGCCGGGCTTGGGACAATAAAAACAAGCAGAAGAGGGAGAATTGCACCGACCATGAACGACCCCGCCGAAGCCAGCGCGGCCTGAACCGGCCGCGCGCTCAGGCTATCGGAGATACCCAGTTCATCGCGGGCATGGGCGCCGAGTGCGTCTTTGGCCATTAGTTGGGTGGCAACCTGGCTGGCGAGGACAGGATCGAGCCCCCGCGCCACATAGATGGCGGCCAATTCGGCATGTTCGCCTTCAATATCGGTCGCTAATTCCTCACGCTCGCGATCCATGTCGGCGCGTTCAGTGTCAGATTGAGAACTCACGGAGACATATTCGCCTGCTGCCATGGACATCGCCCCCGCAACCAGCCCGGCCATGCCGGCGATCGCCACGCCGCTGCGGCTGGATTGGGCAGCGGCAACGCCCACGATCAGACTGGCCGTGGAAACAATGCCGTCGTTGGCGCCGAGGACGGCGGCGCGAAGCCATCCGACGCGGTGGGTTCGGTGTATTTCAGGGTGTCTCATTATTTTGATAGGCCTCGTTGGGGTTCGTATCCGGTTTAAGCCGGAACGGCACTCTTCTTCGCGGCCTGACACGCCTCAATTTGCCGCAGCACTTCTTCGTTGCCGGGGTCGATTTCTAACAGTTGGCGGTAGAGGGGTTCCGCTTCTTCGGGGCGGCCGGTGGAGAAGTAGAGCCAGGCGAGGTGCCCAAAGAGGTCTTTCTCTTTGTAGCCGAGGGTCATGAGGCGTTTTAACTGGTTGATGCCCTCATCCACCCTGCCGGCGCGGGCCGCATTGAGGGCGGCGGCGAGTTGTTCGTCGAACCATTTCATGCGCTTGGCCAGTGTTTTGTAAATGCGCACGGAACGGCGACCGAGGAAGCGCGCCAGCTTTGAATTGCCGACCATCTCCAGACCGAAGCGGCCCCCTTCGAGGCGCGTAATGAGGGTCATGTAATGGTCAATGGCGGGTTGCAGCGGTTCCATGCTGCGGAACTTGGCGCGGCGCACGTGGCGGGCTACGTCATCCCAGCCAGTGGCAAGCAACTCATCTTTGTGGCTGGTCCACACGTGGGTTCCGGGGAAGGGCGTTACCTGCGACACGATGGAAATGGTGGGGCGGGCGCGCATTACGAAATCGAGGGACATGTCCATGTCGGCGCGCGTTTCGCCGGGGTAGCCGACCATCATGTTGCACCATGTGCGGATGCCGATTTCGTTGCACATTTGGATGAAGGCCTCGTTGGTCTCCACCTTGTTGTGCTTGTTCATGAGGTCGAGCATGCGCTGCGAGCCGCTTTCGACGCCGACGTTAACGAGGTCGCAACCCGAGTCGCGCATGGCCACCAGCGTTTCGCGGTCCACGTCGCTGCGGCTCTGGCACGACCACTGCAACCCGAAGGCCTTCGCCTGCTCGCAGAAATCCAGCACGAAGCGTTTGTTGTAAGTGAACGTGTCGTCGGTGATGGCAAACGATCGGATGCCGAAACGGTCGATGGCGTCGCGGATTTCCGCAGTAATGTGGGGCACCGTGCGGCGGCGCACGCGGTTGCCGAAAATCGCGCGCTTGGTGGGCTGGCAATAGGTGCAATCGAAGGGGCAACCGCGCGTGGAGGTGACATCGATGAACGAAGTGTCGCGCACCACGTCGCCGTATTTGTCGCGCGCGGGCAGCGGCAGGTCGTCGAGGTTCTCCAGATAATTTGCGCCCTCGAAATGACGCCAGGTGCGGTCGGCGTCGCGCAACCAGATGCGCTCCAGTTTGTGGGGCTGGCCTTGCAGGTACTTCAGGTACTCAAGGAATGTCAGTTCGCCCTCGCCCACGAGGATCGCGTCGATGCAATCCTGCTCCTTCAGGTGGTCGGTGGCCACGCTGGCGTGGGGCCCGCCGAAAACGATGGGCACGCGGCAGCCCTTGGCGCGCAGATCGTTGGCTATTTTCAACGCGGTGATCACCTGCATGCTCATGGCCGTAAAGCCGATCAGATCATAACGCGGGAGGTCCTCGGAGGACGGAGCCGCCGGGCCATAGCGCACGTCGAAAATATCCACCTCGACGCCGCTGAGTTGCTCGGCCATGGCGGTCAGATAAAGCAACCCCATGGGCAGCGACACGGCGTGGTGCAGACAATCGAATTCCGTTGCCGGATAAATGAAGGCGATGCGCACAAAACAAACACATCAACTGCGTGGGCATGCAGTCAATTTGAAAGGGGTGACGCGCGTTGAGCGTGGAATGCGGGTGCACCGTGTGAATCCAGCGTGAGGAGCACCACGAAATCCTTGACTTCAGGCAGGGACTCTGGAGTGATAAGTTACCGAATCAGAAACGTTTCCATGGGGGGATGAGCCTGTGACTTTGGGGAAAAAGGATCCGTTCGACATGACGATGGATGAAATCATGTCAACCCTGCGTGAGGGGGAATTTGAACATCTCACGGATGATGACATCATGGGTCTGCTCGTTTGCGCGCTCCCCATTATGGATATGGCGGAAACTCCCGACGAGGTTGCTCCCCTTTACAGTCTATACGAAACCTTCATGGAGAGGATTCCCGGTCCCCAACGCAGAGACCTCGGCATGGTCATCACCCAGTCGATCGAGAAAGGGAATGCCAGTATAAATTACCTGTTTCCCTTTTTGTTAATGGACGATTATCCGACGGTCGTGTCCACAACGGCCATTAATTTTGTCATGGCCCAGACCCCTGAAAAAGGCGAGGATCTGTTGGCAGTACGTCAGGTAGTTGAATTGATACGGCAAAAGACCCTCGCTAATCCAGCAGTCGCCTTCGCTGGACTTTTGAATATGGGCGACCGGAGAATATGCAAACTCCTTTGGGACTTTCGCAAGATTGTAGAGCCAGATGCTTATGACATTGTTACAACAAAAAGTCTTGTGATGCAAAGATGGACACTTGAGTTTTATCTTGATTGGTTACAAGATGCCCTTGATCGCGGAGAGGACGAACTTGCCGGAAGCCTTACCGCCGCCCTCGTGAATGCGAAAAAGAACGCTACAATCGACACGGTTATGGAAAGCGAACGATTGCTTAGCAGACGAGATCTTTCAAAATGCGGGGTGCGTCAATTGAACATGATCCCATTTGAGGAATTCGTTGCAATGCATCAATCCCGCCTGTGGCATATGCTGCAAACTGAACGAGGCGAAGAGAAGATCATGCCGTTTCTATTCGAGGCTTGGGGGCTTTCTACTTCCTGAATTTTGATTGTATCGAACAGACGATTCATTCGGGACATTCTATTAAACAAAGGGGTGCACACATGATTTTTGGGAAGAAGAAGCAACCATCCGAAATGACACAGCAGGAAGTTCTGGCAATCGTTAAAGCCGAGAAATACAAGGAACTCAATGACAAGCACCTTGTTGAACTGTTTTGTCTGGCACTACCAAGTTTACAATTCGCACGCTCTAGTGAATATGTAAAACCTGTGATGGGATTCTACATGTATCTCTCAACCCGAATTTCATCTGACGAGAGAAAGAGCATCGGACAATCTGTAGCTCGCGCAATGGAAAGAGGCGAGTTAACTCAATATTGCCTGCTACCATTTCTTTTCCCCGAGAATGACCCCGGCGTGGTCTCAACTGCGGCGATAGATTTTGTAATGGCTCAACGACCAGACGAGGGGGACGACCTGTCCGTGGTTCGTGAGGTTATAGAAATGATTCGTGGTGGGATGCCATTCAATCCCGGGGCTGTTTTTGGGGGGCTCTTGCTTATGGGTGACAAGAGAGTCTGCGAGCTTTTATGGGAGGACCGATTTCTGGCAGAACCGCACATGCCGGTGGTCGTAAAAATGCATAGTGGATCCATGAAAAAATGGACTCTTGAATTCTTTCTTGACTGGTTAGAGGACGCCTTCAAACGCGACGAACAGAACCTCGCCGGGGTGGTGGCAGCAGGCCTGGTGAATTATCGCCGCTGTGCGCAAAGCGATGTGGTTGAGGACAGTGAACGCGTATTCAACCGCCCGATCCTTTCCGAATTTGGTGTTCGTCCCTTAATGCCACAATCCTTTGGCAACTTCGTAGAGGAGCACAAAGCCCGCCTTTTAAGGATGTTGGAAGAGGAAACCGGCGATGAACAGGTCATGCCGTTACTCCTTCAGTATTGGGACGTTCCTGTTAAGTGATGCACTTCCGGAATAATGCTCATCGCCCCCGCCGTTTCTTCGCGTAGGGTTTCGCACTCGCCGACAACGCTTTGATTTTCTCGCCGCTGAGCTTTTGGTATTCGTGCAGGAACTCGCGGATTACGCTGCTGCGGACGAACATGGCGTTGTCGTCGTCGTCGCGCTGGCTCAGCATTCCCTGCACGTCGCCGGCGGGGCCGAGGATGGGACCGCCGGAATAGCCGTCGCGCACCTTCGCACCCGCCACGGCGAAGTTGTCGGGGTGATCCGTGGCCAACAAGGGGCCGCGCACGAGGCGCACGTCGTCGGGGAAATTGGCCACCACGGCCACGTCATCGCCGGGTTTCAGGGAGAACTTTCCGACCGACAGCGAAGGCCAGGCCGCAGGTCCGCACGCCGGCAGGTCCACCAGCAACAGCGCCAGATCGCTCGTCTCGTCGCGCATTACCAATCGCGCGGGGGCCGTCACTCCCCTGCCCAACGACACACTGAAACGGTTGGCTTCCGAACGCTTCCACCACCCCTCAACGCGGGTGAGGTGGTTGCAGGTGAGCACCAGATTATCAGAAACAAAAAAACCCGTGGCCGTGGCTGTGGGCACAAGGCCGATCAGCGAGGGCCCGGCATCTGCGCTGACATGCACTACAGAAGCAGCGAGAGTTGCGGGGGGGCTTGCATCAGCACCGGCAGTGGCAATGAAGGCGTGAAAGATGGCAACCGTAAGGGTCGCAACGAATGGATTGAAACGAACGAACGACAACAAACAAAAACGCTTAACCGACATGACTAACTAAAAACCTCAATGGGGGCGAATCTCTGCCATAACTTTATGATGGCGCCGGGGCTGAGCAAGAGGAAAATTGATGGCAAAACCACCACCTGACGCAGCAGGGCGGTTATTCCTGCATGGCCACCAATTCCACGTCGAAGATGAGCGTCGAATTCGCCGGCAGGTCGCCCATAGCTCTCGAACCATATCCCAACTCCGGAGGAATGGTGATGCGACGCATACCGCCCACCTTCATCCCCACGATGCCCAGTTCCATGCCGGGAACGAGCGTATTGGTTCCCAGCACAAGATTGAGGGGGGTGGGGATAAACTTAATGCGTGAATCATCCACCAGCTGACCTTCGGTGGTGGTGCCTTTATAGTGGATGGAAATGTTTTTGCCGCGAGTGGCGGCGATCCCCGTGCCAACCTTCAGATCCTGATATTTGAGCGCACCGCTGGTGACCACATCGCCCAGCGCGGTGGACGCCGGCGCGGCGGCTGCGGTGGGCGAGGTCACCTCTGCCGCAGATTGTCCGGCAGCAACCGGAGCGGTGGTTTCATCCGCCCAAGCAGGGCCGCCACCCATGGCCAGAATACCCAGGGAAAGCAGCGTAACCACTCCAAAATAACGGGGGGCGCTATGGGCGCGAGGTGAATGATCCAGCATGACGATATTTCTCCGGTAATGAACTGTTTCGGCAACTTTGTCGCCACGGGGTTTGTGCCTGCGAGGCCGCGACGACTCTCTCTATATATCCCCCCGCGCTGAAAGTGTTTTCAACCTCGTTGGGGATCAGCGTTTTTTACGCTTCCAGCGTGCCCTGCAGCTTTCGCAACACGAACACCGCCGAGAAGACGATAAATTGTAGCAACACGATGGTGGCTCCCGTGGGCCAGTCGGTGCGCCATGAGATGGCTATGCCCCCCAGGGTGGTAAGCAGCCCCGTGGCGAGAGACAACGCCACCATGCGATGGAAACGCAGGGTCAGCAGGTTGGCGATGGCTCCAGGCAAGATGAGGAACGCGCTGATAAGCACGATGCCCGCCATGCGCACCGACACCACCACGGTGATCGCCAGGAGGATGAGAAGCAGGTAATGCAACGCGGCCACCGGCACGCCGGAAACCGCCGCCATGCCTTCGTCGAAAGTATAATAAAGCAGTTCCTTTTGCAGCAGCAGCAAAGGCAGAGCCACCGCCATCGCAAGGCCGCCCACAAACCAAAGCTCGGCACGAGTGAGGGCGAGGATGCTGCCGAAAAGGAAGCTGGTGACGTCCTGATTATATCCCTTCGACATCTTGAAAAAGATAATGCCCAGCGCCATGGAGGCGGCGAAGAATATGCCGATGGCGCTATCCTCCGACACTCGCGAATGGCGCGTGATGACGCCGATCAACACCGCCACGGCCACGCAAAAGATAAGCGCCACGGCGTAGATGCGCGACTCGGCACCCACGCTGCCGCCGAACAGCAGCACCCCGAGGGCGAACCCTCCGAAAGCACTGTGGCTGATCCCCTGCCCCACAAAGGCCATGCGTTTCAGAACCACATAAACCGACAGCAGCGAACAGACGGCGCTGATAATAACCGCCCCCACAACGGCCCGCCGCCAGAATTCATAGGCGGCAAAGTCGTTCAGCATTTCCGTGAGGAAGAATGGGGCGGGTGATGTCATCATAATGTCAGGCGCCACGTTGATTGAGGGAGGCTCGAATGCAACCCACAAAAAAGCCTGTGGGACAAAATCAGTTGCGTTCACAAGCGCCTTGCCCCGCTTTGGTTGCCAAGATTAATTTAAGGACAAGCACCCGCGATGGCTCCACGTGATAACAAAAAGAAACAGGCCGATAACCGCTCCGCCAAGGCTTATGATCCGCTGCGCGATGCGGCCGACGGGGATGACGGCGCCAGCCATGGCGTGATGATGGTGCTGCGCGAATGGAGCGATGCGCTGATTTTCGCCTTCGTGCTGGCCATGTTCATCAGGACGTTTGTCGTGGAACTCTTCAAGATTCCCTCGGGCAGCATGAGCCCCACGCTTCTGGGCGATTTCATTGCCGAGGGCGTGGCCACCGACGAAAACCGCCAGTCGGGAATGTACCTCATCATTCGCGACCGCCACAGCGACACCGTGCAAACCTGGCTGAAGGACAACAAGGGCGTCTACGAATACGAGGGGCGCAAGCCGCTGGTGGCACTTACCTCAAGCCAGCGGGAGTTGCTCAATCGCAACATCCATCTCGAAGAACATCGCATCTTCGTGAACAAGTTCGCCTACTGGTTCACGAAACCCGACCGCGGCGACATCTCCGTGTTCCGCGTACCCTTCGACAAGGAGCCCCGCGACTACGCACGAAACGGGCACGTCTTTCAGGTTAAGCCCTACAACCGCAACCAGGGGGTATATGTGAAGCGCGTCGCGGGACTGGACGGCGAGCAGTTGGACATCAATGACGACGGACGCCTGGCCGTGAACGGCAAGGAAGTGGAGGCGCCACCCATCTTCACCCAACTGCGTTACAACACCACCGAGCTTACCCCCAACCAGTATTCGGTCACGGTTCCCGACGGCGGCGTCATCATGCTGGGCGACAACTCCGACAACAGCGAAGACAGCCGCTACTGGGGAGGGGTGCCCTACGAGAACCTGCGCGGCAAGGCGTTCTTCCGTTATTGGCCCGTGGGCAAGTGGTCGTTTCTCAACCCGTAAGCGCGGGCGGAGGCAACTGACTTGGTGCCCGGCACCTGAATGTGTCATCTTAACTCTTGAGAATGCGCGGTGGGGATGAATGCATTTGAAAGGGTAAGCGATGATATAAGATGAGCTTCGCCCAACCACTCCCCCAAAAAATGAAAGCCCCGCCGACGCCATGTCTCAAACTTTGAAGTCCCAGAGCTCAAGAATAGCAACTCACGTGCGTGACATTCCCCCCTCGGGAATTCGCCGGTTCTTCGACCTCGTCATCGGCATGGATGACATCATTTCTCTGGGCGTTGGAGAACCCGATTTCCTGACGCCCCTCAGCGTGCGAAAAGAAGCGTCCGCTCTGATTGACTCGGGCAGGACATCGTACACCAGCAACCACGGCCTCATGGAACTTCGCCGCGAGATAGCAGCCTGGCTGGCCCCGCGCTACGACGTGCATTACGACCCCGCCACGGAAATGCTGATAACGATCGGCGCCAGCGAGGCGATCGATCTGGCCCTGCGCGCGCTGCTAAATCCGGGCGACGAAGTCATCGTGGTGCAACCGTGCTATGTGAGCTATGCTCCCACCGTGGTGCTGGCGGGCGGCAAACCGATTCTTTTTCCTGTGCGGCAGGAAGATGGTTTCAGAATTAATTTCGATGAACTGCGCCCGCTCATCACCCCCCGCACCAAGGCGCTCATGGTCAACTACCCCAGCAACCCCACCGGGGCGACGTTCACCGGGGACGACTTGCAGAAACTCGCGGCCTTCGTGCGCGAATACGACCTGATGGTGCTGAGCGACGAGATTTACGCAGAACTCACCTATGATTCCCGCCATGTTTCTCTGGCCGCGGTGGAGGGAATGAAAGAGCACGTTATCCTTTTGTCGGGCTTTTCAAAGGCCTTTGCCATGACGGGATGGCGCATCGGCTACGCCTGCGCGCCGCCCGAGATCATCGCTGCGATGGTCAAGATTCACCAGTACACCATCCTCTGCGCGCCCACCATTTCGCAATATGCGGCCATCGAGGCGTTGCATAGCTGCGATCCTGACATCGCGAGAATGCGCGAGGAATACGACAAGCGCCGCCGGTTCATCGTGAAGGGGCTGAACGAATTGGGCTTTCACGCGCTGCTGCCTGAAGGGGCGTTTTACGCCTTCGCAAAGTTGCCGACCAGCGTCCCGAATAACTGTGAAGAATTCGCCAGCAACCTTCTGACATCAGAGAAAGTGGCGGTGGTTCCCGGTAGCGCATTTGGGGAATCCGGCAACGGGTATATCCGGGCCTGCTACGCCGTCAGCATGGAGAAGCTGGACCTGGCGCTGCAAGGAATGGCGCGCTTTTTAGGGAAGTAAAACCCTGGTTTTGATCGGCATCAAAAAGCGAGACAGACATTTCTGTCTGCCTCGCATGATGACCGAATTTCTTTCCACGCAATCGTCCGTTCAGCGGATTATCCCGCCGACACGTCGATCTGGGCGCGCTGCAGCTTGCCGCTGTAATCGATGTACACGCTCTTCCATTCGGTGAAGATATCCAACACCGTGTGCGAGGCTTCGCGGTGGCCGTTGCCGGTTCCCTTCACGCCGCCAAAGGGCAGCTGCACTTCCGCCCCGATGGTGGGGCCGTTCACGTAGGTGATGCCCGCTTCGATGTCGCGTATCGCCTGGAAGGCGCGGTTCACGTCGCGCGTGTAAATCGACGAACTGAGCCCGAATGCCGTGTCGTTCAGCACGCGAATCGCCTCGTCGAAATCCTTCACGGTGATCACCGACAGCACCGGCCCGAAGATTTCCTCCTGAGCGATGCGCATCCGTGGCTTCACATTCGTGAAAATGGTTGGCTCGAAAAACCAGCCGTTGGCGTGGTCGCCCTTGTTGAGCACGTGACCGCCCAGCGCCAGCGTGGCCTTGTCTTCGTTCAGCCCAATCTCCACATACTTTGCCACGTTATCACGCTGGCTCTCGTTCACCACGGGGCCAACCTCGACCTTCGCATCAAGGCCGTTGCCCACACGGAGCTTCTTCGTGCGCTCCACCAGCATCTCGATGAACTTGCCGGCGATCTTCTTATGCAGAATCAGACGCGACGTCGCCGTGCAGCGTTGTCCCGTCGTGCCGAAAGCGCCCCACACCGCGCCCTCCAGGGCCAGTTCCAGATCGGCGTCGTCCATCACGATTTGCGCGTTCTTGCCGCCAAGTTCCAGACTCACCCGCTTCAACGTGCTGGCGGCGTCGGCGGTGATTTGCTTGCCCACCTCGGTGCTGCCCGTGAACGAGATCACCGAGACATCCGGATGCTGCACCAGTGCGTTACCTACCACGCGTCCACCACCGCAGACGATATTGATGGCCTTGGGTGGCAGGCCGGCTTCCAGCAGAATCTCAACCAGACGCACCGACGTGGCCGGTGTATCAGTCGCGGGTTTCAGCACCACCGTGTTGCCCGCCACCAGGGCGGGGAAAATCTTCCATGTGGGAATGGCCATGGGGAAGTTCCATGGTGTGATCATGCCGCAAACGCCAACGGGCATACGAACGCTCATGCCAAACTTGTTGGGCAACTCGCAGGGCACGGTGTCGCCGAACATACGGCGACCCTCACCCGCTGTGTAGTACGCCGTATCGATGCCTTCCTGAGTGTCGCCGCGGGTTTCGGCCAGCACCTTGCCCATTTCGCGGGTCATGGTTTGCGAGATGTCGTCCTTGGCCTTGACCATGATGTCACCCGCCCGGCGAATGATTTCAGCGCGCTTGGGAGCGGGCACGAGACGCCATTCGGCATACGCCTCTTTGGCGGCGGCCACGGCCTCGTCCACTTCAGCTTTTCCGCCGGCAGGGAACACGCCCACCACATCGCGCACGTCCGCGGGATTCACGTTCTGGAACGTCCCCTCGCTGCCCGTGGCAGTCCATTTACCCCCGATGAAATTCTTGTACCGCTTGGGTTTGTTTGTCGATGCCATGGTTGAAGATGCTCCTTGAATGCGGTCAGCCGCAGTTTGATTTGCAGCCACTGCAACTTCTTTCGCATCGGTTTTCAAGTAGCGATTGGACGGTGCCACAAGTTGTCGAAAAGGTTTGGATGGACATCGCGCGCGAAATGTCTTGAGCCACCCGTTCGCCCGCGTCGTACCTTGGCGTATAACTTTTCCAGCATCGCCGCGCAAAGGAACGCTCTCATGGCCAAGAAATCAGCACCCAACGTCGCACCGACCAATCCCAACCTGCCCCGCTTCGGCACCGATGGCTGGCGCGCCGTAATCGCCGACCAGTTCACGTTCGAAAACGTGCGCCTCATCGCCGCCTCCATGGCGCGTCATCTCGCGGAAAAACCCGATGCCACGCGCAAGATCGTGATCGGATACGACACGCGTTTCATGAGCCGCGAGTTTGCGCGGGTGTTCGCCGACACCGCCGCCGAGTGCGGACTGACGGTGAAGCTGTCGAAAGATTTCTGCCCCACCCCGGCTCTCTCGTGGGCGGTGAAAAAGGGCAAGTGCGACGCCGGCGTGATGGTCACCGCGAGCCACAACCCCTACACTTATAACGGCATCAAGTTTAAGAGCAGCCTCGGCGGCCCCGCGCTGGTGGAGGATACCCGCGCCATCGAAAAGGTGATGCACGCGCTGGGCTCCCCCGAGATGGCCCGCGCCCCCGGCGGTCGCGTTACGGAAGCCGACCTCGCGCCGGATTATTACCGCCAGATCAGCTCGTTTGTTAAAGCCGACGTCATCGCCACTTACAAAGGCAGCTTTGTTTTCAACCCCATGCACGGCGCGGGCATTGCCAGCGTTGATGAATTCCTGCTGGAATGCGGCATCTCCGGCGCAACGCTGAACGACACACCCGATCCCATGTTCAACGGTGGCGGCCCCGAGCCTATCCTCGACAACCTCGCCGATCAGGTGGCGGTATTACGCGAACTCAAAGCGAACCTCGGGCTGGCTACCGACGGCGACGCCGACCGCTTCGGTGTGCTCGACGGCGACGGACGTTTCGTGCAGTTGCACGATCTCATGCCGCTGCTTTTCCGCTACCTCGTGGAAAGCCGCGGCTGGGAGGGCGACGTGGTTCGCACGACCAGCATGCACAACACCATCGACCGGGTGGCCGCAAAGATGGGGCGCAATGTGGTCGAGGTTCCTGTCGGATTCAAAAACGTGAGCGAGCGAATGATCAGTGATCCGGTGCTCATCGGCGGCGAGGAGAGCGGCGGATTCGGCTACCTGAACCACATGCCCGAGCGCGACGGCGTGCTCTCCTGCCTGCTGCTCGTCGAGATGCTTGCGGCCACGGGTCAGACCATCAAACAGGCCGTTGCCAAACTGCGCAAAGAAACCGGACCCTTCGCTTACGGGCGGATCGATCATCACTTCCCCACCGGATTGCTGCGTTCGAACTTCGACGCGCTGCTGGCCTCACCCCCCGCCAAGTTTGGCGGCATCGCCGTGGATCGCGTGAGTACCGTCGACGGCATCAAGTTCTATTTCAAAGACAACAGTTGGATGCTCATGCGCCGCAGCGACACCGAGCCACTGGGCCGCATTTATGTGGGCAGCGACGCAGACGAGAAAGTCGCCAAGATTCTCGCTGCGGGAAAAAAGGTGCTGTTTAAAAAATAGCTTACGCCACCCGCAAAATAAAGGCGGCGAAAACGCAAATCCGATGTCTCGGAAGCGTTTTCGCCGCCAGTCTTTTTACCGCCTTACCGGGCTCAGAACCTGGCAGCGTTTACCATTTGTTAAAGTGTACCCGCTCGGCCAGATAGTTGTCTTTGGGCGCGACCTCAACAGCCGGCTCTCCCATGACCACGATCGCCAATGGCTTGATGTTGTCAGCCAGCTTGAAAAGGTCCGTCACTTCGCGCTGCATAACCGGGTCCGGATGACAATGGGTCCATACGGCTCCCAAACCCAACGCATGGGCCGCCAGCAGAATGTTCTGGGTTGCAGCCGAACAATCCTGCACCCAGGAGCCGGGCGTCAGTTCGAGATCCAGATCACCGCAAACCACAATGGCGGCACCGGCGGTGGCGGCCATCTCCACGTGGGACGCCGTTGCAGCCAGCTTGCTCAATACCTCGCGGTCGTCGATGACCAAAAAACACCACGGCTGCTCATTGTGCGCCGAGGGGGCCGACATGCCCGCCGCCAGAATCTGTTCAATCTTTTCGCGCTCGATGGTTCCCTGCTTAAACTCGCGCACGCTGCGCCGGGTGAGAATAGCCTTCATTGCATCCATCTTTAGTTGTCATGCCTCCGTTGTTTGATGCGGCTGAGCAAAGTCTCTCTGCGCCACCTGCACTTATGACACGGGCAAAGGGCAGAAGTTGCTCATTTCACTGATCATACGTCTGCGGGCCAAAAGCGATCACGAAAATGTTATTCTTTAACCTTGTAAAAAACGATTGCCAATGTGCCCGCTCCCTCAAAGAAACTCGATCCCAGTAACTGAAAATACCTGTAAGGAAACCGTTACATATCATGAGCATGGAAAAATACGGACGTTTCTCGGAAGACGATTTAGAGTTCATCATCGATCGCCCCGACACGCCTGCCCCGTGGATTAATTTCACATCCAACGGAAAATACACGCGTCTCATCTCCAACACCGGCGGCGGCTACGCCTACTGGCAAACCCCGCGCCTGCATCGCATCACCCGCCACCGTTACAATTCCATGCCTGTCGATCGCCCCGGCCATTACCTCTACGTGCGCGACCGCAAGACCGGCGACTACTGGAGCCCCAGCTGGCAGCCCTGCGCCACCAAGCTGGACAAGTACGAATGCCGCCACGGCCTGAACTACACGCGCATCACCGGCCAGCAGGGCGGCGTGGAAGTCAGCGTGCTGACCTTCGTGCCCGAGGGCGACGACCTCGAACTCTGGCGCGTAACCGCCACCAACACCACCAAGGAAAAGAAGTCCCTCGATTTCTTTCCCTACGTGGAACTGTGCATCGGCAACGCCCTAAACGATCTCGTCAACCAGGCGAACGATCAGCACTTCAACGACGTCTTCCTCGACGACGACAGCCAGATCCTCTACGCCACCAAGCGCTACTGGAACACCTTCGGCAGCGCCACCGTGGAGCAAAGCAACGTCTCCTACGACCGCTACTATTTCTTCGCGTCGGACCTGAACGTCTCGGCCTTCGATGGCAGTAAGAACGAGTTCATCGGCCGCTGGCGCAGTGAAGAGAACCCCGAAGCCGTGGAGAAGGGCAAGTGCGGCAACACGGCCATCACGGCCGGCGACGCTGTGGCAGCGCTCCAGTTGCCCCTCGACCTGAAACCCGGCGAGTCGAAAGAATTTGTCATCATGCTGGGCCTCGTGCCACGCGAGCACTACAAGCGCGACGCCGCCAAGTTGGTGAAGAAGTACCGCGACCTGAAAAACACGGACGCCGCCTATGAGAAGCTGGTCAACGACTGGCGCGACTACATCTCATGCGTGAAGGTGGAAACGCCCGACAAGAACCTGAACACGATGATCAACGTATGGAACCAGTGGCAGACCGCCTGCACGTTCCGCTTCTCGCGCGATGCCGGCTATTACCACGGCGGCCTGTTGTTCGGCCGCGGTTTCCGCGATAGCTGTCAGGACACCTTCGGCCCCCTCATGACCCGCCCCGAGTGGGTGCGCCAGCGGCTGTCCGAAATGAGCACGCACCAGTTCAAGGACGGTAGCGTGGTCCACTGCTACTTCCCCGTGTCCGGCGGTTACGCCCGCACGGGCCACAGCGACACCCCCCTGTGGCTGCCCATGGCCGTGACCATGTATCTGCGCGAGACAGGCGACTACGCCTTCCTCGACGACGTGACGCCCTATCAGGACGAGGGCGAGGCGACGATCCTGAAGCACATTTACGGGACCCTCGACTTCACGCTGAAAAACCTGACCGAGCGCAACCTGCCGAAGTTCGGCCCCGGCGACTGGAACGACACGCTGGACTACATGGGGCGCAAGGGCAAGGGCGAGAGCGTGTGGAACGCCCAGTGCCTGTGCTACGTGCTGCGCGACATCGTGGAACTGGCCAAGCGCATCGGCGACAAGGCCGCGGCGAAACGCTATCAGGCCGCCTACGACAAGGTTGCCAAGGCCATCAACGATCTGTGCTGGGATGGCGAATGGTACATCGTGGGCACGAACGACCTGCGCGAAGAAGTGGGGAGCAAGAAGAACAAAGAGTGCAAAATCTACCTGAACACGCAGACCTGGGCCGTGATGAGTGGCGTCGCCTCCCCCGAGCGGGCAGCGAAGGCCATGGCGTCGGCGAAGAAGTATCTCGACACACCCAAGGGGCCGAAGTTGCTGGATCCCGCCTTCCGCACGGTGAATGAGAACATCGGTCTGGCCACGCGCTGCGTGCCCGGCAAGAAGGAAAACGCAGCCGTGTTCAACCACCCCGTTAGCTGGGCGGTTCTGGCCGAGGCGATGCTGGGCAACGGCGACCAGGCCTACGAGTATTACAAGAAGGCGCTGCCCATGAACCCCGTGGTGGACATCGACCGCTACGAGATGGAGCCGTACGTGTACAGCGAGTACGTGACCAGCCCCGACCACCCGACCTTTGGTCAGGCCAGCCACGCGTGGCTGACGGGCTCAAGCACGTGGATGCTGCGCGACGTGATCGACTACATCATCGGCGTGCGCCCCAACTACGACGGCCTCGTGGTTGACCCCTGCGTGCCCAAGGACTGGAAGAACTTCAAAATGACCCGCAAATTCCGCGGGCGTAATTACGAGTTCACCTTCAGCAATCCCAAGGGCGTGAGCAAGGGCGTGGAAAGCATCACCGTGAACGGCGCCAAGCTCGACGGCAACGTGATCGAAGTGAAAGAAACCGCCAAGTCCTCCCGCAAACCCGAAGTGGTAAAAGTGGAGGTAGTGATGGGGTAAGCGAAGGGACCGCCTGAACCAAAAACACGAACAACCAACACCCGGCGTCAGGGATTCTGGCGCCGGGTTTTTCGCGTTTGATAGAGCCGCTCGGTGAAGCCGCCGTCGTGCTCGAATTCGCAGGCCTGGGAGCGTATCTGGCGATCGAGGAGGGAGACCGCGACACCAATGAGAACCAGCGTGGCGTTGGCGGCGATGGACGATATGGACTCTATGGACGATATGGACGGTATGGACTTTGGATCGGGCGAGGGAGCGGTTGGCGCAACGGAGGTTGGTTGGTAATCGGGCGAAGCAAGTTTCCGGTCCAGGACCAACTTAGACCACTTCGCCACATCATCCACGGTTTGAGGGCGCAGGCTGACCAGTTCCTTGCGGCGTGGATCGTCGTTGGACCAGATTGCGTATCCGCGCTGCCTCAGAAAATCCTCGTAATCCAACCGCAGTTCTTCAAGCGATGCCCGGGCCACATTGGTCAGTTTGAGTTTAGTCTTCTTGGACGTCCCGCTCGCCTGACTCCCCTCGGCAATATTCTGAACCCCGCTGCGCGCAGCTTGAACCATCTGGTCGCAAGTACGGCTCCGGCGGTCGATGAACTTCTCGCAAAACCGAACGGTCACATCATAAACCAACTGCGCGATCTGAAAACTCCGAAGCTTGCGATATCCCCCATGAGCACGAATCAAAGGCTGAGAATCGTCCAGCTTACCTGACTTGTAATTAGCCACGAAAATCACTCCCAAATCGCATTACACAAATCACCGCCACTCCCGGCCCCACCAACTCCCCACTCTCAACCCAAAATCTGTCCCCCTCCGTCCATATCGTCCATATCGTCCATAGTGTCCATATAGTCCATCCCCCCCACCCCCAAACTTCCCCCTTGCGCAACCCGCCCACTCCCCGACCATACACCCCATGAAAACTGTTACCGAAATCTTTCCCCGCGGCCTCATTGTTTCCTGTCAGGCCCTTCCCCACGAACCACTTCATGGCTCCGACATCATGGCCCGCATGGCGCGCGCCGCGCAGATGAGCGGGGCCATCGGCATCCGCGCCAACACGGCGCAGGACATCCGCGCCATCAAGGCCGCCGTCGATCTGCCCGTCATCGGCATTTTCAAGCAAGACCACGACGGCTTCGACGTCTTTATCACGCCCACCTTTGAGACCGCCAGGGCCGTGGCCGACGCCGGCTCCGACATGGTGGCCCTCGACGCCACCCCCCGCCCGCGCCCCAACGGGGAAACCCTCGCCGACCTCGTGAAGCGCATCCACGACGAACTCAACGTCCTCGTCATGGCCGACTGCTCCACCCCGGAAGAGGCCATCCACGCCGCCGACCTCGGTTGCGACGTGGTCAGCAGCACGCTCTCGGGCTACACGCCCTACAGCCCCAAGCTGGTCGGCCCCGACTTCGACATGCTCGAGAAAGTTCTCGCCGCGGTCAAGGTCCCCGTCATTGCCGAGGGCCGCTACCACACCCCCGAGCACGTCGCCCGGGCGCTCAAGATGGGTGCCCACGCCGTCGTTGTGGGCGGAGCCATCACGCGCCCGCAAGAAATCACCAAGCGGTTTGTAGATTTCATCGCACCCACCCTGAAGTAAACGCCCCGCCCGAAAAAGGACATCGCTTCCATGGACATCAAAGAGCAGGTTCAGAAGGACCGCATCGCCGCCCTGCGCGCCGGCGAAAGCGAACGCAAAGCGGTGCTCGATTACGTGCTCGGCGAGATCCAGAAAAAGGAAAAGGATCCCCACGCCAAGGGCGACTTCGCCGCGGCCATCCTGGTGGCTTACATCAAATCGCTACGCGAGTTTATCGATTCCCACGGCGCCGTGCACCCCGACACCGCCGACAAATACACCCGCGAGATTGGCTACCTAGCGGCGTATCTGCCGCAGCAGATGACCGACGATGAAATCCGCGCCTCGGCCGCCGAGATCGTCGAGGCCGGAGAAACCCGCAAGGGTCTCGTCATGAAGGCGCTCAAGGAAAAGCACGGCAACGCCCTGGACGGCCGCCGCGCCACCACAGTGCTCGACGCCATGGGGCTGAAATAACGCCCCACGAAAGCGTCGCTCAGCGGCAATGCTCCATGCTGCGTCCCCACATAGTGCGGCTGTCCGGATACGGCGGATGCATGTCCACCGGATAATACTGCGGCACACGCTCCCACGACCCATCCATAACGTGATCCACCACCCCGCTCGTGCAACACCCCTGCAACGCCAAAGCCGCCGCAGCCACAACCAAAGCCATCACTAATTTCCGCATTCCGTTTCCGTCCTGACCCATTCGCGCATCATCAAATTTCGTACAATCATCCACGAACAAATCGCTATTGCAAGGGGGACGAACAGCGGCCGCCGAAGAAAATCCTCACCGCCAAGCAATTCAGCGCGCCGTATTCGAACAAAATGTACGCTTCTTTGATGTCGAAGCCATAAAGCTCGATGACTGGGGGGAAGACCTCAAGCACGGCCTCGAACGGGAGAGCAAGGATCTCGATCGGCATGTCCGCGAAACACGCCGCGGCACCGTGACCATACTCCTGCTCGAGGATAAACTAGCGGCACAGAAACAAATCCGAGGATTCGAGACTCACTGCATGATAGCCGCCGTTCATTGTTCGATTCCCAGTACTACCTCGACTAGCAGCTGGAGCAGCTTATCGTTGAGATCGAGTCCCACATGACCCAACTAACCACCGAACCCGCCATTCTCTACTTGCAGTGGCTCCTATTGTAAGCGTTAACATCAGCACCATCGGGCAACCAAGGGCTGTCAAGTCCTAGTCCAGTAGATGTCTCCCCGTGGCAGGATCGCGCCCGTGAGAAATCAATCCACTCTGGAGATTCAGGAATGAAAATCGAGTCCATTCGTCTTCGGAATTTCAAGACCTTCAAGAATGTCGAACTGCGCGATATTCCGAGCTTCTGTATTCTTGTCGGGGCAAACGGTTCCGGGAAGTCCACCCTTTTCAGTGTCTTCGGATTTCTCAAGGATGCCCTGACCGACAATGTGAGAACCGCAATTACCAGACTGGGCGGAAGTCGCGGGATTGCCGAGGTCCGGAGCCGGGACAGCACCGGCCCCATAGAGATCGAGATCAAGTTCCGCGAAGCCCCCCCCCTGTCCCCCTTGATTACCTATTTGCTCGCAGTGAACGAAAAAGACGGCCAACCCGTCGTCGAGCACGAACTTCTTAAGTACCGCCGCGGGAGCAAGGGGAAACCATGGCACTTCCTCGACTTTACTATGGGCATTGGTACCGCCGTTCAAAATGAACCCGATGAGGAAGTAAAGCGCGAGGCAGACCTAAAGCGTGAACCTTACACCCTCCGGTCACCCGACATCCTCGCAGTCAAGGGACTTGCCCAGTTCGAGCGCTTTCCGGCCAGCAAGGCCCTGGCCAATCTCATCGAGCGATGGCATGTGTCAGATTTCCACATCCAGCGCGCACGCCCCGAACAGGAAGCCGGATACGCCGAGCATCTTTCGCGCGAAGGCGAAAACCTCTCTCTCGTGGTCGAGTATCTGTACAAGAACCACAGAGACCGCTTTGACAAGATCCTCGAACAACTGAAACACCGCGTTCCAGGCGTCGAACAAGTTGAGGCCAAGACAACCGAGGAGGGCCGTGTCCTTCTCCGTTTCAAGGACGGAGCCTTCCACGATCCCTTCCTGGCCCGCCATGTCTCGGATGGCACCATCAAGATGCTCGCCTATCTGGTGTTGCTGTATGATCCTTCCCCTCATCCCCTTCTTTGTGTCGAGGAACCGGAGAACCAACTGTATCCGAAGCTGCTTCCGGAACTCGCGGAGGAATTTCGTGCCTATTCACGGGGCGGGGGCCAAGTCTTTGTATCAACCCACTCACCCGATTTTCTGAACGCCGCAGAACTCGACGAAGTGTTCTGGCTGACGAAGGTCAAGGGGTACTCGTCTGTTCACCGTGCAAAAGATGACAAGCAAATTGCCCGGTACGTCAAAGACGGCGATCAATTGGGCTATCTTTGGAAGGAGGGCTTCTTCAAGGGGGCCGACCCGAAGTGAACGGCGCCGAAATTGTGTTCTTTCTCGAGGAGCGTTCCGCAGAATCCCTCCTGAGCGTTCTGCTCCCGCGGATTCTCCCTCCTGAGATCGTTACGCGGTTCATCGTCTTTGAGGGCAAACAAGACTTGGAGAAGCGGCTGGAACGCAAGTTGCGTGGTTACCTCAACCCCCACGCCAAGTTCATCGTGCTCCGCGACAAGGACGCGGCGCCGTGCATAAACACAAAAGCCACGCTTGCACAGAAGTGCACAAACGCCGGGCATCCCGAAGCCGTCGTCCGCATCGCCTGTCACGAGCTCGAGAGTTGGTATCTCGCCGACCTCGCCGCCGTGGAGAAGGCTTTAGAGCGCCATGGCTTGGCTGCGTATCAGAACCAGCGCAAGTACCGCACCCCCGATGCCCTGGCATCCCCATCCCGTGAACTCACGGCGCTCGCGCCCCAATACCAGAAGGTGGGCGGTTCGAGGCTAATCGGGCAGCATCTGGACCCAACGAATACCCGCTCAAACAGTTTCCGTGTCTTTGTGCAGGCCGTACTCCAGTGCTCCAAGTAGGATCATCGGTGTCCTCAGTATGACCGCCCACCGCCCGAAACTAGATCCGCGCGTGCTGGTGGAGAAGGCAGAACAATTCTACCATGCGGCACTCCGGATCAGTGGCATCGACATCTTCAATAACATCCTCATTAACAGAGACAACCTGCTATCGGTCAAGGCGCTGAAGGCCGAGTTTACGGGCAATGTAAAGTGCAACTAATTCGATCCACCTTATAAACCGGTTTCCCATTTGCACATTAAGATGGTAGCGTTGAGAATTCGTTAGGGCTGTCCCTAATTCGCGACCGGCCGGAGATGATGCAGAGGCCTGAAGTAATATCTTAACGAGACGCTGTGGTCACTTGGTATAACCACGCCACCTACCACCCGGCCGCTAACAGCGGCAAGCCATAGCGCTACCTGTTCACCCCTCATGATGCTATAGCTAAAAATAGGCCTCTTAGCGCTTTTGTCACACAGTTTGCGATCTGAGTTTCCGCGCCTCCCGGCCCCGCATAGCATCCACATAGGACGCCTAGCATGGCTCCCAATACCTCCGATCGCAACGAGTTACCCATGACTAACCCTTGAAAAAAGCCGTCAACAGGACGCATCCGGTTGCGGGCAGAGACAGTTCAGTGCCCTTAAGTAGCCATTCTAAAATCTCATCCACCGCGCTTTTTTCCATTGGCTTTTCCCCATCGCTCCCCTTTTTCATCTCTCACTTTCTTGCATGCGGAGGTGGGTTTATGAGCGCCGCTAAAGGGGCTAAATCTGGATCGGCGGAGTCTTACGAGGAGCTGCGCGAGGCTTTGCGGTTGGCGGCTTCTGGCGGGGCGTTGCGGGCTGGGGAGGCCTTGTCGGCGTTTTCGGGCGGGGGGGCTCGGGTGGACGAGAAGCTGGTGCAGGCTATATGGCATGAGCAGCTGCTTTTCGGCGATCGTCTGGAGACCTGCTCGCGGCGGCCTTTGCGGGTGATTGAGCCGGGGCGCTGGAACCTTAGCGCGGGTCCGGATTTTCGTAATGCGGAGATCGAGGTGGGCGGGCGTCGCATGAGGGGCGACGTGGAGATTCATGTCGATTCCGCCGACTGGGACCGCCACCGCCATGCGCAGGATTTCGAGTATAACCACGTCATTCTCCACGCGTTTCTCCATCGCACCGACCGCGCGAACATGGAACAACTGCACAATGGAACCAGCGTCGAGCGGCTGGAACTGGCGCCGTTCGTCAACCCCGACCTCGACTCGGTGCTGCGCAGCCTTCAGGCGGAGGATTATCTGCAACCGCAGGAGGCGGAATCGGGCCGGTGTAAGCTGGCGCTGGAAACCATGGACGGCGACCTTGTGTCGCGGTTCTTCGCGGCTGCGGCGCGGCGTCGCATGGAGGAGAAAATCCGGCGGCTGGAAGTGCAGCTTCGCACGGACTCCGCCGACCAGGTGCTCTATCAGGGGCTGATGACGGCGCTGGGGCACAAGGCCACCAAGACGCTCTTCTTCCTGCTGGCGCGGCGCGCGCCCATCGAGGAACTGAAAGCCTTCACGCGCGACGCCTCGGGCGGCCAACTGGTGGATGCGCTGGAAGCGGTGCTGCTGAACGTCGCCAATCTGCTGCCGCCGGCCGATGCGCGCGAGGGTGCGGTTTGCACGGGCGCGCCCATGGACGACGAGACGCAGGAATATCTGAACGGCATGCAGGCGTGGTGGAGCCGCCTGGCGGGTTACTACGAGGACCGCATCATGCCGCCCACCAAACGCTGGCACAGCGGCGTGCGTCCGGTGAGTTTCCCGTCGCGGCGTCTGGCGGGAATGGCGCGGGTGCTGGCCGGGCTGGATTTTCGCGCGGGGCTGACGCAGACCTGCCTCGCCCGGGTGCGCCTGGCCATGGACCACGACCCACGCTCGGCCCGCGATTTCCGCCGCGAACTGCTGCAACTGGCGGCGCTGTTCGAGCCCGGCGGCCAGAGCTATTGGTCGCGCCGCTACACGCTGGGCGGCAAGCCGATCCCCGCGCCGCTGAACCTCATCGGCGCCGACCGCGCACGGTCGCTCACGTTCAACATCCTGCTGCCCATGGCCATCCTGCAGGCGCGCAAATCCGGCGACGCCCCGCTGGAAGCGTTCGCGTGGCGGCTGTTCGAAAACTTCCCCGCGCTGGGCGATAACTCGCTGGCGAAGTACATGCGCCAGCGGCTCTTCGGCGCGGGCAACGGATCGCAATGGATGAACCCGCGCTTCGAGAAATCAACCCAGGCGCTGCTACACGTGTTCCACGATTGCTGCGCCAACAACGCCCTCACCTGCGACGATTGCGCGCTGCTGCACGCCCAACAATGATTCGCCGGCGGGCGCCGCGCCCGAGTTTGCGCTTGTATCCGGAAAAACACCCGTTTCAGAATTGTCCCCATGATCAATGAAAACGAAACCACTCCGGCCGAATCTCCGGCCCCGCTTTCCGGCGACGAACCCGCCGCCACCGCAACCAGCGACGACGAAACCGCCACCACCGGATCCGGCGAACCGCTCCTTCCGGAAGCTCGCTACGAGGACCTTCCCGCCAACCTTCAAGCATCGACCCGCGCCATGGGTTGGACCTCGCTCATGCCCGTGCAGGCGCGCTCGATGCCCTACCTTTTGCAGGGCCGCGATGCCATGGTTCAGGCCCGCACCGGCAGCGGCAAAACGGGCGCCTTCGTGCTGCCCATCCTTACCCTTATCGACCCCAAACTGAACGAATGTCAGGGACTCATTCTGGTCCCGACCCGCGAATTGTGCCTCCAGGTGAGCCGCGAGGCAACCGCCCTGGCCGAGGGCACGGGCGTGCGCGTGGTGGCCGTGTACGGCGGCGTGGGCTACGGCGCCCAGCGCGACGCGCTGAACGAGGGCGCGCACATTGTGGTGGGCACCCCCGGGCGTCTGCTCGATCTGCTGCTCAACAACGCCTTCAAACTGCGCGACCTCGACTTCATCATCTTCGACGAAGCCGACCGCATGATGAGCATGGGTTTCTATCCCGACATGGTGGCGCTGCAACGCTTCCTGCCGGTGGAAAAATGCGCGTTCATGTTCTCCGCCACCTTCCCCGAAATCGTGATGCGCCTTGCGCGCCAGTTCATGGATCAACCGGAATTCCTCAGCCTCAGCCAGGGCTCGGTGCACATCGCCGGGATGGAACACATCTGGTACGAAGTGCCGGCCATGGACAAAGACCGCTGCCTCGTGCGCGTGATCGAACTGGAGAATCCGGCCTCGGCCATGGTCTTCTGCAACACGAAGGACAAGGTGAATTACGTCTGCACGGTGCTGCAACGGTTCGGCTATGACGCCGATCAACTGACCGCCGATCTGGCGCAAAACGCCCGCGAGAAGGTGCTGGAGCGCGTGCGCCAGGGCGACCTTCGGTTCCTGATTGCGACCGACGTGGCGGCCCGCGGCATCGATATTCCAGGGCTGTCGCACGTGTTTCTGTATGACTTCCCCGACGACCCCGAAAGCTACATCCACCGGGCAGGGCGCACAGCCCGCGCCGGCGCGGGCGGCACGGCGATCTCGCTGGTGGCCCTCACCGAAACCGGCGACCTCAACCGCGCCGAGAAGCGCTTCAACATCAACATGATCCAGAAGCCCGTGCCCACCGACGAGGACGTGTCAGCGGTGGTGGCAGAGCGTACGACGGTGTTGATGGAAGCCAAAATGCGAGACCGCGACCGCCTGCAGATCGAGCGCATGCAACGGTTCGTGCCGCTTGTGAAATCCCTGATCGAAAGCGACGAGGAAGTGCAGCTTCTGGCGATGCTCCTCGACGACTACTATCAGGATGCTCTCCACGGTATCTTCAAGGTGCCGGAGGTGCACGAACGCGTGCAGCGCGCACCGGGGCGCAAAACGAGCGATCGTGGCGGCCCTGGTGGACCACCGCGTGCACGCGAGCGCAGCAGCGATCGCCCCCGCGACGAAAAGCGCGGAGGCGCGCACAGCGCCGAAGGCGAACGCAAACGCAGCCGCCGCGGCGGTCGGCGGTAAGGCTAAGCCCAATTTTATTGGTCCCGATTGGGGCCCTCCAAGGAGATAGGCACCCATGCAACTACGTCCCCTCGGCAGCACCGGATTGCAGGTTTCAGAAATCGGCTTCGGCGCGTTGGAGATCGGGCGCGACTGGGCGCCGGACGTGAATCCGGATCCATCGCATCCCTCGCAGGAGGACGCGGGGCGCGTGCTGAACCGCCTGCTGGATCTGGGTGTGAACTTCATCGACACCGCACCGGCGTATTGGTCGTCGGAAGAGTTCATTGGGGCCGGCATCGCCCATCGTCGCAGCGAGTACATTCTCGCCACCAAGGTGGGCGAGCAATGCGACCGCAGCGGTTCCATGTACGACTACTCCGGCCCGGCCACGCTGGCGTTTATCGACCGCAGTCTGGAGCGGCTGAAGACCGACCACATCGACCTGCTCCAGATCCACTCGGCGAGCCTCGATGTGCTTGAGAAGGGCGAAACACTGGCCGCGATGCAGCAGGCCCGCGACGCCGGAAAGGTGCTCCACATCGGCATGACCGGCGGCGTGAAGGAAGCGCTGCGCGCCATTGAAATCGGTGGTTACGAAACCGTGCAGGTGCCCTACAATCTGCTGGCGCTTGCGGCGGAGGATGAGTTGCTTGCGACGGCCCACGGCAAGGGTGTCGGCGTCATCCTGATGCGCGCTCTGGCCGGTGGCAAGCTGACAGACAAGCACGAGCGGCTTGCAGACGAAACGCTGAAAGCGCAGATCGCCGGGTTCATGCAGTTTCTGGCCGCGAAGGACGCTGACACCGACGCGCCCGCCACGCTGGCCGAGTTGGGGATCCGCTACCTGCTAACGCGCAAGGAGGTGTCGACCATCATCCTCGGCACACGCC
The DNA here is from genome assembly GCA_002842095.1 of candidate division BRC1 bacterium HGW-BRC1-1. Lineage (GTDB taxonomy): Bacteria > Sumerlaeota > Sumerlaeia > Sumerlaeales > Sumerlaeaceae > HGW-BRC1-1. Next base: position 112,484 of record PHCB01000007.1, on the reverse strand, counting down.
ACGCAGCGACGCTGGAAGCGAATCTTGCGTCGGCAGAGCGCGGCGCTCTGTCGTCGGAATTGGCTACTCGCGTGCGCGATTACGCCCGCACCCTCGAAGCAAAGACTTGGTGAGAATGCCATGAAGCTGCCGCCGCTGCAGTTCGTGGCGGAGACATTCATACCCGCGTCACCCGAAGAGGTGTACGCCTTTCACACGCGCCCGGATGCGCTGCAGCTTCTCATCCCGCCCTTCGAAAAAACGCGCGTGATACGCCCGCCCACGAGTCTGGAACCGGGAACCGTAGTCGAGCTTCGCACGCGAATCTTTCCCGGCATCTGGATGACCATTCTGGCGCGCCACATTTCGCACGAGCGCAATCGCTACTTCGAAGATGAAATGCTGCGCGGCCCCTTCAAGCTCTGGCGTCACCGCCACAAGTTCCTCGCCCGCAACGGCGGCACCATGTTGCGAGACGAAGTGGAGTATCACCCCCCGGGCGGAATCATCGGGCGGATACTCGACCCCTGGCTCGTGCGCCCACGCCTCAAGCGCATGTTCGCATACAGGCACAAGGTAACGCTGAGAGAAGTTACCGCGAATTCCAAGCATTCCTGAAATCCGGGAGGTTCTCTCAACGAAACCCCGCGCCCACACTGCGTTAGTACACGCTCCAATCCGCCACTTTGGCGGCGGGGAGAATCGTGCGGACACCGTTGCCGGTGTTTAGATTAATCCAACCCACGTTCTCGCCCCAGGCGTAACCCTGGAACGACCCATCCGGTGCGATGGTAGCTCGGGGGACGAGGGAAGCATCGGTGGTGAACACGATCCACCCGATGTTCTCGCCCCAGGCAAATCCATCCAACGCGCCCGAGACGCTAAGGTTTACTCCCACGTCCGGGGCCACTTGTGAGTAGCTGGTGCCGACGGCAGGACCGGATCCGAAATGGATCCAGCCTGCGTTCTCGCTCCAAGCGAAACCACTCAAAGAGGTCGCCGTAACTGCTACGCCGTTTGTCGGATCAGGAAGGAAGTTGACCCAGCCGAGGTTCTCCGACCAGGCAAACGCCTTGGTCGGGTCGATGGTCGATTGTGCCGGTGCTGGTTTGGCGCCCAACATCAAAGCGCCAAACAATAGCACCACACCCAAACGCGTGAAATTGCGTTGTGTTGTCATGATTTCAGCCCTTAAAAGCCCAAGTTGGGCGGGCCGCCTGCGGCTGCTGTAGAGGCGGGAGCGATGTCGCTGATCACGCCAGCGTCTGTAAATAAAGGATTTGCGCCAGACCCGCTGCTGCTCTCGAACAATGGGTTGCCGCTGCTGCGCATTGACACGCCGTTGCCCGAATTGCCAGATACGAAGTTGCCCCGCAGCACGTTGCCCGATCCCGAAGCCACATCAAACCCGTCGCCACCATTGGATGAACAGCGGTTAGTGGCATATTCCACATGGCTGGTATTGATCGTGATGCCGCGGCCGTTGTTACTACTGCACACGTTATCGCAAACGCTTCCGCCTGCACCTGACAGCGATATGCCATCGCCACCGTTGCCCGCAGAACTGCAGCGTTCAACTTGCAGGCTCGACGCGCGCACCGAGATGCCAGCACCGCCGTTGCGGCTTGCATCGCACGTCCCAATATAAGCCACGCCCGCATCACCACCGGAAACGGAAATTCCTTCCAGTGTGTTGCCGCCATAGCTGCCACCGCTCACGCGGAACCGAAGTCCCTTGTCCATTGCGATGGGAGAGATAAGCAGGCCCGCTCCGCCGTTATTGTCGGCATCGCACGCGCGTAACTCCACCGAAGTAGCAACACCGGTGTGCGCCGCACGAATCTCGATTCCGGGACCACCATTCGAACTGCAAACCGAGTCGTTGAAAAGCACCGACGCCGTCGTGTCTGCCTCATCCGAAGTAACGAGGACTCCGCCCGCGCTGTTGTTTATGGCCGCGACCCGCTTCAGTAGCGAGACGTGCCCCGTTTTCGTGTGTTTATACTCCACACCCAGCAGGCCATTGCTCGAGGAATCGCATGACTCGAGGGTGCCAGGGCAATTCATGGACAATCCGTTACCCGAGTTATTACGGAAGGACATGTCCTGCATGGTCGCCCTGCCACGAGTGCGGAGCAACGCGCCGTCGCCCGTGTTAGAATCCAAGCTGCCACGACACACGTCCACATCCACGCGAGCCAGCACACCGCCTCCGCCGTCAGGGCACGTCACATGCATCCCCGGTCCAGCGTTGCGCACAAAGTGGAAGTCCTGCAAGCTCACCTTTCCGGCGCCCCCACCGCCTGAGCTGCGCATGCCTTCCGCCCCGTTACCGCTTGCCGACGTATCACGCAGATCCAACCGGTAATTACCCGAGGACGCCAGCCCATCGAAATGCACACCCACGCCCTTGTTGTCGTGGCAAACACTACCGCGCACCGTCAGGCGAACGGTGTAATTGGTCGCGCTTCCAGGTTGCACGCTGATACCATCCACACCGTTCCCGTTAAAAACGCAGTCATCAACGTCGCCGTCACAGTCCTCGTCCGGGCCAGCCACCAACACAACGCCACTCGCACCATTGCGGCTGGACTCGCATCGCTTTAACACGGTAACATGGCCCGTAAACTCTTTGCTCTGTGAGTGGACTCCGTTGCCCATATTATCCGTTGCCACGCAATCAGTAAGACTACCCTGTTTCATCCGGAAGCCGTCGCCTCCATTATTGTCGCAACGCACCGACACACATGCTGGTTCGGAGAATGAAGCATCCAAGCCATGCCCACCCCAGCCGTGGACGCTGAGGTTGCGGATAACCACATTCTTCCTGAGGCCCTCCACCAGCACGCCTTGCAGCGAGCCCGGCACACCGGTCAGGGTCCGGTCACATCCGTCTATCGTCACATCACTCGCCATGATCGTAATGCCCGGTTGGCCCGCAACGCCCGTGAGAGAACCGCATACGCGGTAAACTCCTGGTGCCGTGATGCTGAAGGGGAGGGAATCGATGCACACGCTTGAGTCGATCTTGTCGAGCCTTTTCATTGTCGACGCCGGTGCGCCCGGGGGCGGGAAAAGATCCCCCGCCCATGCGGGCATGGCTGCAAACGCTATCGCAAATACCGCCGCCAATGTTACATTTTTTCCACTCAGATTCGTCTTCATGCTTCTATGCTCCATGTCTTAAATGTCATCCGGATGCGGAGCCATGGATCAGTCCCTTATGGGGTGATTCGAGGAAGGTACGCAACCGAGGGAGCGCAGCGTTTCAGCAAAAAAAACCGAATGCAAGAAGAAAGTGGATTAAATCGGTTCTATTTCCAACGATTGTTTCGCGCCACCCCTCTCGAGATGCCCCGCTGGCCCCCGCCTTCGATTCCTCAGCCGTTTAGCAGCCGTTCCATTTCGCTCGTCCATGCGTCGTAGCCTTGCGGCGTCAGATGAATTCCGTCGCTCGTAAACTCGGTGCGTAGTTCGCCCTTCGGGTCTGCGAGCACGGGGTGGAGGTCCACGTATTCGGTTCCATGCAGTTCGGCCTGGGCACGCACCCGTTCGTTAAGTTCTTTCACCAACGGGTTGAAGTCCGCGTGGTTTCCTGCCGTGGGGAATGTGGATAACATCCACAGCTTTGAATCCGGCAGAGCGTTTGCCAGCGCCTCCGCCAATTTCGAATAGTCGGCTTTGGCGTCGGCTACAGGCTTCGGCGGCGTGTGCCAGAAATCGTTCACCCCGACCATAAGGAATACATGCGCGGGTTTCGCCCGGGCGACCACGTCCAACCGGCGCAACACTCCCCCGTCGGGTTCCATGGCAATTTTGTCACCACTTATCCCCATGTTCACCACGCGAAACCCGGCAATCTCTTTCGCCGGATGGCCCTCTGAGATTGAATCGCCGAGGAGCACCAACCGCGGACGGCCATCTTGCAGAGCAGCGTCCACGTCGGCCTCAATTTGGTCCAGCCGGTTGTGATAGTGAGCCATGGCGTTCCATTCAATGACTACCGGCTCGGGTTGCGAAGGCCCGTCAAGGGTCGTCTCGTTGCTCATCGTTCGGTACTATTCTCCATAATTTCTTTAGCCTTACTTGCCGACATAAACTGCTCCAGTTTTTTGCTCAAGCGGCGCGGGATTACTGCTTCCAACACAGTCGTTTCTTCGTCGTAGCTTGTGTCCTCCACGCGGCCCTCACGATGCACCAGCGAGACGATGTCGCCGCGGTCGGGCGGGATGCGCAGTCGTACGCGTTGCAGGCTGAGACCGGCCAGTTCGCCGATCGCGGCGGCCAGTTCTTCGAGGCCGTCACCCGTCACGGCGCTTACCGCCACCACATGATCGCACCCCTCGCCCAGCCGTTGAATGACCTCGTCACGCTCCTCGGGAGCGACCAGATCAATCTTGTTCAGCACCAGTACCGTGGTTTTATCTTTCGACCCCAGTTCCGCCAGTACGTCCTCGGTGGCGCGGCGGTGATGCATCACCGCAGGATGGCTCGCGTCCACCACGTGCACGAGCATTGTGGAGAGTTGCGCCTCTTCCAGAGTCGCCTTGAACGCCGCGACCAATGTGTGCGGTAGTTTGCGGATGAATCCCACGGTGTCTGACAGCAACACCACCTGCTTGTTGGATAGCGTCAGGCGGCGCGTGGTGGGATCGAGGGTTGCGAAAAGTTTGTCGGCCTCCAGCACCTCGGCTCCGGTCAGCGCATTCAGCAGCGAACTTTTCCCGGCGTTCGTGTAACCCACCAAGGCGGCGGTGGGCAGTGGAATTTCGAGACGCGCCTTGCGCTGGGTGGCGCGCACCTGGCGCACATGTTTCAGTTCAGCCTTCAGACGGGTGATCTGCAAACGCACGATGCGGCGGTCGACCTCGATCTGCGCCTCGCCGGCGCCGCCGCGGAAGCTGCCGCCGCCGCGCTGACGTTCGAGGTGCGTCCATGCGCGGGTCAGGCGCGGCAACGAGTACTCCGCCCGGGCCAGCCCGACCTGCAACCGGGCCTCGCGCGTTTGCGCGCGGTCGCCAAAGATGCCCAAAATAACCTCGCGGCGATCAATCACTGCCAGCCCGGTCAGCTTCTCCCAGTTGCGCTGTTGGGAGGGTGAAAGGTCGTCGTCGAAAATAATCACATCGGCGTCGGCCGCCGTTGCGGCCATTTTGATTTCCTTCGCCTTGCCAGAACCCACCAGATAGGTGGCGTGGGGTTCGCGCCAGGGAACCACTTCGCTCCCCACCACGGGCACGCCGAAGGTGAAGGCCAGTTGTTCCAGTTCATCGAGATGTTCGCGCGCCTCGCGCTCTGCCATGCCCGAGGGGCGAAGGCCCACGAGATATCCTGCAAGCGGCTTTTCGGCGGTGGATGTGATCTCGTGCAAACAAAACTCCTTGGTTTCAATGGTCTGTAACCACTACAAGCGAGTGTGCCAAGTGTTGGCTTCTCATTTCGCATTCGGCCCTTGCACCCCTCCGCCCGCGCCCGCAGAGTCCCAACAAAATCGACCAATCAGACAAAGGCGCGCGCAAATTCCATGGCAGAACAGTTCATTTTCACGATTTACAAGCTCAACAAAAACTACGGTCAGAAGCAGGTTCTGAAAGACATCAACCTCTCCTTCTATCCCGGCGCGAAAATTGGAATCGTCGGCGACAACGGATCGGGCAAGAGCACGCTGCTGCGCATCATGGCGGGCATGGACAAGGATTTCGATGGCCACGCCGAGCCAGCCCGCAACGTCCGCATCGGGTTCGTGCAGCAGGAACCGCAACTCGATCCCGACAAAAACGTGAAGGAAAATCTGGAGATGGCCTTCGGCGAGATTGTGAGTCTGCTGAAGGACTACGACGAGGTGACTGCCAATCTGGGTGAGTTGGATGGCGACGCCATGGAGAAGGCCATGGACCGCATGGCATCCCTCCAAGACAAGATCGAAGCCGCAGACGGTTGGAACCTCGATACACGCCTGAACATGGCCGCCAACGCACTCGTGCTACCGCCGGACGAAACAGATGTGAAGGTGCTCTCGGGCGGCGAGCGGCGTCGTGTGGCGCTGGGCCGCGTACTTTTGGAGCAGCCCGACATGCTGCTGCTCGACGAACCCACCAACCACCTGGACGCGGAAACCATCTCGTGGCTGGAAGCGCAATTGCGCGAGTATCCGGGAACCGTCATCATCTCAACCCACGACCGCTACTTCCTCGACAACGTGACCAAGTGGATTTTGGAGTTGGAGGGCGGACGCGGCATTCCGTTCGAGGGGAACTATTCCTCGTGGCTGGGACAGAAGCTGGAAATTCTGACGCAGCAGGAGAAGACGAAATCGCCCCGCCGCAAGAGCCTTGAAAGCGAGCTGCGCTGGATTAAGATGAACACTGCGGAGCATCGCGAGATGAGTCGCACGCGCATGGGCGATTACGAACGTCTGGTGGCGGAGGAGCGCGCCGTCAGCGATGACCTCAACGTCATCCAGATCGCGCCCGCCGAACATCTGGGTGACCAGGTCATCGAGCTTCACAATGTGACCAAGGGCTATGGTGAGAATCCGCTCATCAAGAACCTCAGCTTCAATCTGCCCAAGGGCGCGGTCGTGGGTATCATCGGCCCCAACGGTACCGGCAAGACGACCCTCTTCCGCATGATAACGGGTCAGGAAAAGCCCGACTCGGGCGAGTTGGTGATTGGCTCCACCGTGCATCTCGCCCACGTCGACCAGCACCGCGATTCCCTCGTGGGGAGCAAAACGGTGTACGACGAGATCAGAGAAGGCTGCGAAGAGATTCCCTTCGGCAAGCGGTCCATCCCTGCGCGCAGTTATGTTTCGCGGTTTAATTTCCGTGGCAGCGATCAGCAGAAACTGGTGGGGAATCTATCCGGTGGCGAGCGCAACCGCGTCTTTCTGGCGAAATTGCTGAAGTCCGGCGGGAACGTGCTGTTGTTGGACGAACCGACAAACGACCTCGACGTGAGCACGTTGCGCATGCTGGAGGATGCCATCAATGGTTTCGGCGGTTGTGTGATGGTCATCACCCACGATCGCTTCTTCCTTAACCGTATTTGTACACACCTGCTGGTATTTGAAGGCGACGCCTCGGTGAGGTGGTTCGAAGGCAATTACGAAGATTACGAAGTCTGGCGCCGTCGCGAATTCGGCGATGCAGCAATGGAAAACCGTCGGGCGCGCTACCGCAGGCTTCCCAGCCACTGATTCAGTTGCTGTAGGGTGGACCCCTCTCAGGCTTCCACCCTACCGCAACTTCCGCCCGACCCCGCGCATCTTCGTTTGCTTTTTGCGTGTCACACCATAACTGATGCTCGGCATACATTTAAAAATCCGCCGATGCGCGATAAACTTTCCATAGCTCAGTTTTTCCAGGGCACTTCCTGCACAACGTGGCCTGTGCAATTGCTCGTGTTCTTCGGAAGCGGGTTACTGTACTTTCTTGGTGGCTTTGCAGGGCTGGCATTTTTTGATCCGGAGAGGGATTTTTCATCCTTCTGGCTTCCGGCGGGGGTTCTTCTTGGGCTCTTTATGCGCATGCCAGCAACGTGCTGGACTGCCATCCTGGCAGGGTCGGTCGTATCCGCCATTCCGACGAATCTTCTTTATAATATCACTCCGTTATATGGCGTCGGTTTTGGCCTTATCGAATCGGTTGGCTGCCTGTTAAGCGCGTTAATTTTGCGTCGTGTCGGGGGCGGCAAGTTTGCTTTTTCCAATCTGTCTCAAACGCTCCTTTTCGCGTTAATTCCCTGTCTGCTCATGCCGGCGATCAGTGGCGCTCTGACGTCTCTTTTCATCCTGCCCGATAGCGATCAAATCACCCTGATGCCATGGGTGACCTGGGTGCTTTCTTCGTCCCTCGGGACGCTTGCGCTCGCCCCCGTGATCCTGACATTCGGACGCAGCCAGGCTTCCTGCAGCATCAACAGGCACCGCTGTTTTGAAATTATAGCCGTCGTACTGGCTCTCTGGGTGGCAACAATATGGGTGTTTTGGAATACGTCTGAAGCCTCCCAAAACACACATCCCCGCCTATATCTCTCCATCCCATTAATGTTATGGTTGGCCCTGCGATTTGAGCAACGGGGCGCCGCCGTGGGTGCGTTGGTTCTTTCGTTGCCCACCGTCTGGCTTTCCACCCACGGTCATGGGCCTTTCGCCATGTTGGAACTCGATTCCATATTGATCAATTATCCGGCTTTATGGATCTTCCTCTTCGTCATCATCTTCACTTCGCTGGGCGTTGGTTCCATCATCGCCCAACGCCAGAAAGCAGAACAACGCACTGCGCAGACCGAAGCCTATTATCGCGAAACTATTCGTCATTCCCAATCCATCGTGTATCGTCGCCACATCCGCGATAAAAAATACGATTATGTCAGTCCGAACATCGAAGAGTTGCTGGGTATCAAGCCGGAGGAGTTCAGCACGACCCTGCTCGATGAAATAATCGAACAAGTGACCATGCGCGGAGAAGCAGAAGGAATGCCTCATGGGGAAGCCGTCAAGCTGGCCCAAACAAATAAAATGGAACGGTGGCAAGCTGACTATCGCATTCGTACCCGCGATGGCCGAACTCTCTTTCTGGCGGATTCATCCGTTCTGACAACCGACGAAAATGGCGAACCAACCATTCTCCTCGGAATTATGCACGATGTGACGGCACGCACCATCGCCGAGTCAGCTTTGCGGGAATCCGAAAGCAGGTTCCGACTTCTGACCGAGGCCGCTCCCATCCTCATCTGGATGACCGATAAAAACGGATGGTGCACGTTTGTCAGTCGTCCGGGACTGATTCATCTCGATCTGGAAATCGATGATGTTCTCGGTAATCAATGGTGCCGATACCTTCATCCGGATCAACGGACAAAATACGTCAAAACGGTGCGATCGTTTTTCTCAGAACGTAAAATGTTTCAGATGGAGGTGGAATGCAGTCTGCCTTCGTATGAAGAACCGGTTTGGTTGCTCACGGGAGGAAATCCGCGTTTCAATCAGGATGGTGAGTTTGCCGGCTATGTGGGCACATGTTTCGATATGAGTTCGCGGAAGGCTGACGAGTTAAACCGCCAGCGAATAACCGGTTACCTCACGGCTGTAGCCAGGGTCACCTCGCTGATGCTGACCACCACGGACCCGGATGACGCCATTGATGCCGTGTTAAAAATCCTCGGACAGGCCGCCTCTGCTCACCGGTGTTATTGGTTCGAAAACAAGCGGGATTCCAACGGAGATATTATAGCCTGCCAAAGGGCTGAGTGGTTCGATGAGAGGTTCTGCAAACCACGTTCCAGCGAAACAATGTCAGCGCTCCCCTATGAGGTATTGCTTCCGGGTGGATATAACCTGTTATCCTCGGGCGGGGTTATCAATCTCAGCGACGATGAAATGACTCCGGCCCTGGCGGCTCTTCTGGCGCCATATAATGTTAAGTCTCAGTTGGTTCTCCCCATCTTCATCACCGGCAAGTTCAGCGGTTTCATCGGATTTCATGATTGTCTGGAAAAACGTACCTGGGCCGGGGAAGAGATCAACCTGCTGCGCGCGGCCACCGATTCGCTTGCCCACGCCTTTGAGCGTCGGTATTCGGAACAGCAACGTCTCGATCTCGAAACAGAAATCCTCCACTCTCAAAAGCTGGAAAGCCTGGGAGTGCTCGCGGGGGGTATCGCCCATGATTTCAACAACATCCTCGTTACCATACTCGGCAATGCAGGCTTGGCGCAGGAGGAGCTTCCCCCGGATTCTCCCGCGCAGGAGATACTTGCGGAAATTGAAACCGCAGCCAAGCGGGCGGCGGACCTCACCCGCCAGATGCTGGCCTACTCAGGCAAGGGGAAATTTTTTGTCTCCGATGTCGATCTCAATTCCCTGATCCGGGAGACCCTTCAACTTCTCGAAATATCCATTTCAAAGAAAACCGAGCTCATTCTGGAACTGGATGACAAGCTGCCGATCATCGAGGGAGATGAGAGCCAACTGCGTCAGATCCTGATGAACCTCGTCATCAACGCCTCCGAAGCTCTTGGTGGACATCGTGGCACCGTAATTATCCGAACCTTCATGCAGCGCTACGACGCTCCCCTGCGTCCCGAATCCCCCGGTGATGAAGTCCTGCCTCCCGGCGAATACGTGCATCTCGAAGTTCAGGACATGGGCGAAGGCATGACAGACGAAACGCGGCAGCGTCTCTTCGAGCCATTCTTTACGACGAAATTTGCCGGACGGGGACTCGGTCTGGCGGCCACATTGGGCATCATTCAAAGTCACTCGGGTTCCATTTATGTCGCCAGTGAACACGGCAAGGGAACCACGTTCACCGTGATTTTGCCCACGATTGAACCCCAGATGGGACAACCAACTCCACCCGGACTTTTCCTGTTCGATGACATCACTCCCACCCACAAGAACGCACCACCCCTGAGCAAGGGAACGGTCCTGGTGGCAGATGATGAACCATCAGTGCGACGTCTGGCGCGACGTCTTTTCGAACGAATGGGTTTCGAGGTTCTCGCGGCATCCGACGGGCGTGAGGCCGTGGAGATTTTTCAGCTCGAAGCGTCGCGCATCACCCTTGTGCTGTTGGACATCACCATGCCCCAGTTGAATGGCCTGGAAGTCTGCCGCATCATCCGTTCCATCCGCCCAAACATTAAGATTATCCTGACCAGCGGATACAACGAGCACGATGCCACCGCGCCGTTTGCCGGCGAGAAGATTTCGGGCTTTCTCCACAAACCCTACCATGCTGACACTTTTGTGGAAGCCGTTTATCGGGCCTTGAGCTGAACACTCATTCCTGCGGCGAAGAAAGTCGTGCCGCGTCGTCGCTCAAGAGAACGTCCAGACGAACATCCAGAAGATTTACCGGACGATCTGCATTGTCGATTTCCACCACGATGAGGAATCCCTGTCCTGCGTCCGTGGAAAGGAAGGCGTTCACCAGCGCGAGTTGATCGCTGGCCATGGCGCGTCCATCCGCCGGCGACCATAGTTCCTGGGCGGTCATGCAGCCCAACGATGGGGTGTTGGGGAAGTAGGTTGCACCCCGGTAGGGTTCCGGATCGGCAGTTGTGCCGTGAGCCAGCATTTCGGTGCGGCCGGCCTGACCGGCGTAGTAGGTTTCGCGGATGGAGAAGTAATCCTTCCACGCTGCGCGCTTCGCCGTGGCTGTCGTATCGGGCAGCCGCGACGTAATCATTTCCAATGTCCAGGTCGAGCCCTTCAGAGCTGCGTCGTGAAAGAATTCATCGGGCGGAACTTCGAAGGGAACCGCCGTGTGAAGAAAGGGTGTCGTGCCTATGAAAAGGTTGCGGGTCACATCCACCCCCAGCACCGAAAACAGCCCCTGGGGCGTGTTCGAATTGGTGAGGTAACCGGGCAGGTTATCGAGGGCCATGGCAAGGTGCGGCACATTGAACAGCGTACCATCGGGCTGCCGCACAAAGCGGCCATCGCCTCCACGCACCAGCGCCAAACCGGGCTGGCGGCGATCCAAACGCTGAAAGCTGTAAATGACCGTGTGACTGGATAAGAAGTCTTTCGAGAGTAGCGGTTCCAGCGGAGGACGTTTCTGAATTTCTCGCACTCGAGAATTGGTCAGATCGTGGCGCAACATGGTCAGGATCGGGTGGGGCCCCGTGGTTGGATCGTCCTTCGCTTGCAGATCGGGAAACTTGCGATTCATGACCTGCAGAAGTTCCCGACGTGTATCAACCCGCGGCATGGAGCGCATCAAGTAGTGAGCCGCCATGGCGAACTGCTTGGGGCTGGTGGTCACCTTCGCGGCACGCTCAACCTCGCGCGAAAATTCGCGGGGGAAAGTTGCGTAAACCGTTTCGAGCATCTCGCGGTCGAAATCAGAGTCGAGCTTGCCGTAAGTTCGGAACGCCCGTCGCATGGCCCGACGAGTTTCGTTCGTGTTTCGATAAAGGAGTCTCATGGCCCACATGGCCCCGCTCCAGTTTTTCAAATTTTCCTGCGAAGGAGGCTGTTTCACGTACTCCTTCAGGTTTTCCTCATCCAATTTCTTCTGAAAAGCTGAGCGTTCCAAACCGGTTGTGCGGCTGGACAGCAAGGCCTCGTATGAGGCGAAGATGGTGATGGGTCTTCCGTCCATGGTGGAAGGCACCGTCGTGGTCACGGCATCGGGCAGCGCGCTCCTGCCATGGGCAGAGAATTGCGCTCCGACCAGCACTGCCATCATCACTGCTGCAACTCGCAATTTCACGGAGATCGCCTCCCGAAGGTTTTTCAAACCGCAGCAAACATCCACGCGGTTCAGGTGCGTCTGAACACCAATGCCTTCATTCCCGCAAAAGGGCCTTCAGGCAAGTGAAACCACGCAGCCATGTGAAGGGCGTTGCTTAAAACCCCGTTAGGATTCGGGTGCGATAATTGCCTTTTCGCGGGGCTTGGCGCGGTCGCGGAAATCTTCCTCGGCATCGCGAAAATCGAGCGGACGCGTCACCTCAACAACGATGTCGTCATGGCCCATGCGACGATTGCTCGCCTTGGGTAAAATGGCTGCTTGAGCTGCGCAGGCCGCTGCCTGGGCGTCGGCGTCAACACCATTTGACGAACCATTCTTTGGGCCGTCCCCGACGAGATTCAGCTTCATGCGCCGCAGGGATTCCGACACGGCCACGAACTGTGAGAAGCCACGCCGGTGTGTGGCGTAGACCAACGCATTTTCGGCGTCGCCGGCACGCTTGGCCTGACGCTGCACTTCCAACTCCATATTGCGGCAGAGCAACTCGGCGTTGTTCATGCCGTGGGCGAGGCGCTTGGCCTCTGCTGCCAGACCTTCCATGAACTCAGGATGGCTTTGGAAGAAGGGTTCGGTGAGGTAATGGTTCGCATCCTCATCCGAAATATCGATGGCTGATGCCAGGTGATACAAGGAGTTCCAGAAACGGTTTTCGTTGAAGTCCGTTTCGGCGGGTAACCCCTGGGCTTTGCGCATGCGATCGATGTGGATGTTCGGATAAAAGTTCAACGAGCCGACCTGCACCTCGAAGGGCTTGGGCAGGGCGCGAATGAGGTGGAAAGTCTCGGTCTTATCCTCATCGGTCTCGAATGGGTTGTTGGAGATGAAATCGTAAAAAACCCGCAAGCCATTGGCTTTGATCCGATGCGCGGCCTCGATGACCGACTGCATGTTGGTCTTGCGATTGAACACCTCGTTGGCCACGCGGTTCGATCCGCTCTCGATGCCCATCACCACGAACTGGGCATTGTTCTCCCGAAGCAGCGAAAGCATGCTATCGCGGGCATACTGCGGGTGCGTGTAACACCAGAAGGGCATGTCGACGCGGGCTTTGTACTCGTCGAAAAAATCCTCCATACGTTCGGGCCGCATGGTGAAAATATCGTCTTCGATTTCGCAGAAATAATTGCCGCGCCGCTCCAGCACACCGGCCAGTTCGTCGATCACATGGTTAATGCTGCGATAGCGCAACTTGGTTGAATCGGGCATGACCTCTTTCTGGTAGGAAAGCATGCAATAGCTGCAGGAGTATGGGCACCCACGGCTGGTCATGATCTTGTGAGAGGTCCACAAATCGCTCGTGGGGAAGGGAACTCCCTCGGTCAGCGTGTCGTTGTCGCAGTAATACACACCCTCCGTGCCGTGATAGGTGAAGGGCAGCTCGTCGAGATTTTGCGGCACGGGACCAATGGGGTTGCGCACCAACTTGCCGTCCTTGCGGTGGCACATGCTGGAAAGCGCGCCGAGATCTCCGCCCTTGTCCAGGGCTTCCATCAGCTCGATGATGGTGTAATCGCACTCGCCCATCATGACGTAATCGGCATGGTGGGATGACCCCACCGGGTCGAGGGTCGCGTGGGGACCGCCCCAGATCAGGGTCGTGTCCGGCAGGGCTTCGCGCACCAACTCTGTCACCTCGATGCAACTCACAAGCTGGGGGGTGTAGGCGGAAATGCCCACGACATCAGGGTCGAGCTGGCGCATGAGGTCGGTCACAAGCTGGCGCTCGCAGGTGGTGATTTCAAAAGGGTAGCACAACACCGAGCGCTTGCCGTTGGCCATCAGCTCAACCTGCCACTCCACGCGAGGCTTCTCGTCGTCGTCCAGCACGCGCTTCTTATATTGCTTCAGGCACAACAAGTCGGCCTGATGCCCGGCCTTACGCACATTCGAAACCAACTGACGAACGCCGAGACCAAACTCGCCGTACAAGCAGACAAAAAGAATTCGAGCCATTTGAGATTACCTCTTCCGATTACTGCATGGATCCGGGGCCGGTAACAGGCACGGGATGCCATGTTTAAACGACACGCTTTGAGCCTGAAATAATCAGGCCCACGAAATCAAGACTTAATTAGTACGATTTGCTTGCCGACCCATTCTCCTGCCCTGCGAGTGAAATGCTGGTCGCTCACCGACCTACCCGGCTGCATTCGCCCCGCAACCAGATTCATAATGCTTGAGGTTTCTTAAAGTTCGGGCATCTTCTGGGCCAACTTATGAACCCTGAACCCCTTTCTCCCCTCATGCAGGATCGTGCGCTGCGGCGCGGACTTACCATTCTGGTCTACATGGCCATCGCGGCGGGCGCGTTGTTTTTCGTGCGCGCTCTGCAGCCGGCCATTTCGTTGGTATTGAACGTTCTCCTCCCCTTCATCGTCGCCCTCACCATTGCGTACATCGCCAATCCCCTGGTGCGCCTGCTCCAATGGCATTTGAGGCTGGGACGGATGGGAGCCGTGCTGATCACGTATTTCATTATTATATGCGTCACGGTTGCGGGCGTCGCCATTCTTGCCCCCATTGTTTATGAACAGTTCAGCGCGGGCGTTCAGGGAGTGCGCAGCGGCATTCAGAAAATGCCGGACATGATCGACAGCGCCGCCGACCGAATGCGGCTGCGTTTGCGATCTGAAGATCTCGACCAACTGAAGCAATTGTTCAAGGGTCGCATTGATGTTGACGACATGGCGACGAAAGCCGGGCCGATCGCGCAGGGTATTTATAACCAGGCGATGGACTGGGCGGGGATCGCGGCGAAGTGGACCGTCGTGGGCATATCGTTACTGATTGGCGGCATCGCCTTCATAACTTTCGTTCTCATGATCACGTTTTACTTCCTGCTCGACTACGGCAATATCAACCGCATCGTGCGCACCATTCTCCCGTTGCATCTGGAGCGAAAGGTTTTCTCCACGTGGCATAAGGTGGACGAGGCACTGGGAGGGCTCCTGCGTGGCCAGCTCATCGTCTGCGTATTGATCTCCATCATGTATACGATCGCCCTGGTTCTATTGGGAATGAAGCAATACGCCGTCCTCATCGGGCTGTTGGCGGGTTTCGGAAACCTGATCCCCTATTTCGGCCCCATTGTGGGCGGGGTGCCCACCGCTATTTGGGTGCTCTTCAGCGAACATTACGACACGGGGAATGAAAAGATGCTGGCAATTGGCGCTGTGCTGCTGCTTTCGGTCACCATCCAAAGTCTCGATGGTTTCTTTTTCCAGCCCCGCATTGTTGGCAAAAGCGCTAACCTCCATCCCGTGGCGGTCATCCTTGCGCTGCTGGTGGGGGCTCAGTTTGGACTGGGCGGCCTGATCCTCGCGGTTCCCACCATGGTGATTGTCCGCGTGTTGGTTAAGGAATTCTGGTGGGACAATAAGGTGGCTGAAGAAGCCGCAGAAAAATCCCGCCCATTGTCGATGGAATCCACCGAAAATGGTTCTGACTGAAGTCTGAAACAACCCGTGAAAAAGAAAGGAGTGCTCCGCCCATCCCGGCGCGGAACACTCCATTTTAACGCATCTGCATCCCCATAAACGGGGGCAGTTATTTACTCGGGGTGATACGTATAGTTATCGGTTTCGTTGGTTTCGGGCACGAGGTCGGTTGAGTCTGTTATCACGCCCACCACCCAACTTCCATTGGGCACTACACCGTTTATGGTGATGTCCTGACCCGCACCGGAAGCCAGCGCGGTTACCAGAACGCCGCCCGCAACCACGTTGTCCGGGAAGTAACGCCCCGCGACATCCATGGTGCCATAAAAGGCTTCAACCCATGAGGCCCCACCAGTCGCTGCGGTGCCAATGTTTGTCACGCGACCGGTTATGGAAATCGCGTTTCCGGTCCGTGTGACAACGGGTGTACTGTTCCAGACAAGATTCGCCTGTGGTTCGGTGGAATTAATCAGCACCACCCGACCGGGAAGGGTCAGGCTGTTATCGGACGGGTTTGTGTCACCGGGGTTTATGCCCACCGAGTTGCGGTTAACAACCGCCACCGCCGAATAGATTCCGTCGGTGATCTGGTTGAAGGGCTGATTGAGATTGAACGTCTTCGTCTCCGACGCAGCGAGGGAAACCCTCTCGGATTGCGTGAGGGTGATGCCGGACTTCATCGTGCCGATGCCACCGTTGTTCGAGTGGAACAACTCGACCCAGAATTCGCCCGTGGGTTGGGTGCTGTTATTACGAATGGTGACGGACCATTGCAGCATTCCGGAGGGGCTTTGCTCTGCCGGAGCAAGCTGGGCCGCAGAGAATGCTGCGTCGGTTACGGTCAGGTCCAGGGTGCCACGTCCAACGGGAGTTGAAACACGGTAAGAAGCGCTGTTGTTGCGTTCTTCGGTCTCGGAGATGATGTCGGTCGAGTCGACCACCACCACCAGGTCTTTACCCGCCGGCGCGATGCCGGATTGGTTGAAGAATGCCGTTTCGTTGGGTCCCAGGGACACCGAATACTTCGTGCCTCCAGAGATGAATCCTTCCTGCAGGAACAAGCCTTCATCGGTAAAGGTGCCGTACATCGTCTCAACCCAGAAACCATAGACTGGAGTGTTTCCGCTGAGGTTAATGAGGGTACCCGACACACTCACATTCTGGCCGTTAACCGTGAAAGTGGGGTTTCCCGACCAGGCCAGATCGGACGTGGCGGCCTGGTTGTTTCGGATGAGGATGCGTTTACCGGCGATGGGGGCCCAGTTGTTAATGTAATTGCTTTCGGTGGGTCCGCCAGTGCCGGCGCGGTTGAACATGGGGATGATGGTATAAGAGCCATCGGGCACGTAGTTGACGACCTGATTGCCTGGCGTGTGATCCTCGGTGCCGCCGGGGAATTCCCATTGCGACGAGTTGGTGAGAGTAGCGCCACCGCGCCAGGAATCGAAGCCGCCGGTCTTGGATAAGAACAACTCAGCCCAGACTGTTGCCGGCGAGGAACCGCTGACAGACCAGGTCACATCGAGGATTCCCCCGGGCTGAACCGGAGTGGATGAACCCGGATTAAAGTCGGCGGATTCCAGAACATAATCGACAGAAGAAACATACGTCCCCAACAGCACGGATGTCTGGCCCGCCAGGACGTTAGCGGTGATATCATCAGGAGTTGTATAGTTCACAACGGGTTTGAAAGAGACCGTGTGAGACCCTGCCAGAACGTCTGTCAGAGCGCTGCCACTGTCCTGCCAGGCTCCTCCATCCAGGCGCCATTGCCCCCCGGCTGTTACCACTTCACCGGGGATGATCGTCACGACGAGTGACCCGGTGTTCTGCACGTAGGTTCCTCCGGCGGTGGCGGTTTGTCCATCATAGATGGTGACTGCCGCATAACCCGGAGCGGTCCAGCCCGCGATGGGTTTAAATTCAACGTTGTAAGGCAGCGGGGTGATACCTGTCTCGGTAGCACCACTGTTAAACCACGGACTGGTATCCACGCGACGCCACTGGGCTCCGGCCGATACTGCCGCCGCAGGTTGAATCGTAACCGTGAGCGATCCGGCCGGAGGTGGCGCCGGTGCGAAATAGTCGACGATCCGCTGCATCATCTGAGCCCTGATAGAAGAAGACAAGATGGTCTCGAAACCGAAGCCCATCATGACCACTTTACCCGTGGCGGAACCGCTGTCGAAGGTGCCGGCGTACTGCACTGCCGCAATACCTCCCGTGCCGCCCGAGTAGTTGAGGGCCGCGGTGGACCCACCGAAAGCGGTGAGAACGTCAGGGAAGCGGACCTCATAGGTGGGGCCGGTTCCGTTGTCGAAGGTCAGCGATGACAAGCCCGCGAAAATGCCGCCGGCCGCAGGGACTGCCGCAAAGGTGTTCGCATCGTCGGCAGAGTAGGCTGCCTTCATATAACTATTGAGGAATGCGGTCTTGTCGGCAGCGACGCCCGAGCGTCCAAAATCCCACGCCAGTTCGGCATTGCTCATGAAGACGCGTCCGCCGTTTTTCAGATACAGACCCAATGCAGTGCGCGACGTTGGCTTGATGGCCGTGTCGTCGGTGTTCATCAACTCGGTGGTAGACTCGGCCTCCTGCGCGCCGATCCAATCCACCATGTTATAGGCGGTGAGAGAAACAATGGAACTCTCAATGCATGCATCCGTGCAGGAATCAAATCCCGTGCCGGTGGCTCCCAGAGCCAGACCGTGTTGGATAATGTAGTTGAAGCTTTGGAAAGTGCGCGGATCAATCTTGCGCACCTTGCCGCTGGAGCAGGATCCGGAAGTGGAGACCAGCTTCGGAAGGTTCATGTCGAAACGGTGCGAGCCGTTGACGATCAATGCCGGAGCCTGGGCCGCTGAAGTGGCACCCACACCGAGGGTTTCGGTGGGGATGGAAACGCCGGAACTGTTCGCCGCAACCACGCGGAAGAAGGCCACCTCGCCCGGGGTAACAGTTACGGTTGCGGTGTTGGACGCAACCACGGTGCCATTGTCGAACCCGTAACCATTGGCGCTGCGATAAACCCGGTAGCTTGTCGCTGCACTACCATAGGGCAGCGCCGCTGTGCGCACCGGTCCGGCAGTCCAATCAAGACGAACCTGACCACTGCCGATATTCTTAATGCGGAATTTCTCGGGAGCTTCCGGCGGGAAAACAGTTCCGCCGAAGTAAGTGATGATTCCCTGCTGGATGGCGCGTGCATACACGACGCGGAACTTCGGGTCGCGCCAGGAATATTGATCAGCGGGGTTATCGGCCATCATGGCCTCGAAGAAACAACCGGCCACACTGCCGAGATTACCCTGGCTACATTCGCCATAACTGTTGCTGGCGGTAATGCCGCGATCGGACCAGGTCGAATCGTAAAATTTCTTGATGCCGTTAATGGACGCAGTATGCAGAGCGGAAGTAAGCGCTATTGAACCGGCTGTGGCGTCGGCGTCCACATCGCGGAATGTGCCCATGCCCCGGGCCGTGCCGGCCTGCTCGACGCCGCTAACGCAGGTGCCGTTGAAAGCATTGGTGTGAAGGCCCACATAAATGGTGTTGTCACCTTCGCCATCACGAGCCTGTTCCCAGCTTGCATAAGCGGGGCGATTGCTCCACCCGAGCTGCATGTCGTTGTAGGTGACCGTATCATCGTTGGCCAGGGGACCACCGGAGACGGATGCACCAAGGTAATTCATGTAGTTCAGCGCTTCTTCCTGCCAGCGCTCTTTGCCGGAAACAGACGTACGCCGCACCACATCGCCCATGCCACCGCCGAAGCGCACGGCATCGCACGAAACAATGGCCCCGACAGTTGGCGCATCGTTCAGCACCAACACCTTGGCGTTGGCTGATTGCCCAGCCTTGAAATAGAAATTTCCCAACAGGTTCCACGTGGCGCCATTGCGTTGCTCGTTCACGCGAAAATCTGTAACTCCGCCAGCGTGATGCACCTGCCAATGCGCAGACGTGGTGCGGTTACTTCCGGAGGAATAACTGATGTAGACGTTATAGTAACCATCGACGGGGATTGTGGGGGCATACGTGGTCGTGGCGGTGGGGCTGCCGATAACTGAAGTGGTATAGCGCGTGGCGCTTGCGCTGCCGAAGGGATTAACGTCCACACCGTTCCACGTAGCTCCGGCCTTGTTTACGAAACCATTGGCGGACGAATTCGACCACGAACCGCTTTCCACGTAGGTGGGGGCAGACTGGGCGTTATCCACGATGACCATCTGGGTCTGGCTGTCGCTTTCGCGCACCGTCTGGATTTCGGCTCCGGCGTTTTGAAGCATGGGAATAACAAAATTGGTGATGAACTCCGCCGGAGCCAGATCTTCGATTTGCTCGTAGAGAAGCGTCCGCTGCACTTTCCAACTACCATCCTGGAACCATCCGTGGGCCTGGTTCAGAATAACGGTCTTGCCCGACAGGACGCCGGTGATGGGACCCGGATTAGCCGTCGGCGAAACCGCGTTGGTCCGCGGTGCGTTGGGGTCTGGCTTGGGGGCCGGAGGAGTGCCGTCGGTCAGCGCGTTGTCGGACTCGCGCTCGAAGACGGGCGGGGCCGGCAGCCAATCGCGGATCGGGCGCGTTTCGCCGTTGGGACCGTCCTGCAAGCTCAACTCGATGGCGCTCAAGCGGTCATTCATAAACGTTCCATGGAACTGGCGCGCCGTGTTCTCCACGACAGACGGACCAAAGTTGGCCGACCGCACAAAGCCTTCGGGCAACTGCAAGACCACCTGAAGAGCGTTGTCCTCGGAGAGGTCCATGCTGACCAGCGACGTTCCGACAGGAAGAGCCGCCGAGATTCCACCGGCCTTCTCCTGCGGTGTGGGTCCCTCGACGATCGCCTGAACCTTTACCCGCGCCCGCGTGGAAGTGGAGGCCATATCGCCATTAACGGACCGCGCCATGGCAGCCGCATCGCGGGGCACCGACCACGCACCGTCATCCGTGGCGAACACCACAGAGGCCAGCCCGGCAGCAGGCTTGTAAGCATCCTCCGCGCTCGGAGCAACGCCTGTCTCCGCGGCAAAACCGGCAGCACCAACCGCCAGCGCGCAAACCGCCAATAAATGGGTCCTGCAAGATTTCAGAGAAAAGCCGAAAATAGATGGCATGAGAGATCAAAAATTCCTTTCGGTGTGAAAACGCGAGTGCCCCAATAAAAGAGCATGTCCCAACTTCTGATAGAAGTATATGGCACAAACGCAAACGTATGCAATGCAGCGAAACTTTACATTGCAAGGCAGAGGGGCGACGCCATCAACGAGCCGTTGAACCAGTCGAGCCGCGTGCGGTTGCCCGCCGGGTCGTACTGGTAGAGGCGATACCACAGCACCTCATCAGCCGCGCCGCTCCTCGCACGAGAGGCGGTCCTGCGCATCGTAACCAAACACCCAACCCATCACCGGCCGCGATCCGGTTCAGAGATTCCCAACCGCCGGGCTAAACAGAAGGGCCAGCGTCACCACCACAAGAACGCCGACGGCAAATGCCGGGCGCCGTCCAAGTGCGGAAGCGACTACCGCGAGGACAACCGCGTTTCCCGCCGCCAACGTGATTTTGCGGACGAGATGGATGTGAACTGCTTCCGCGGGAAGCCAGCCGAGCGTCAAGACGTGCTTGAGCCACCCAATAAGACCGACGCCCGACGAAACGTCCGGCACACGACCGAAACGGAACATCTCCTTGCCAACTTCCGGAAGCACTACCCACAGTACCCACAGGTTGACAAGAACGCCAACGACGAGCGCAAACCACCCCAGAGTTGTCCGAGTGTTGGGAGGCACGATGGTGCTAATTCTTGTCATTGCAGACGCACTCGTAGCGAATCGTGAAGTATAATGCAATCATTTGCTCCTCCCCACCTTAGTTGATCTCCCGTTCAAGGCTAATTATTTTCTGTACAGCATATCTCGTGCCATTCTTTCGATACAAGTGTTGATTCAAAAAACACACACCACTTGTTCTCAATACCATCACCTTGTAATTTGGTTAATGTCACCGACACACTCGTGTCTTCTACTATCGCAATACCCTTTGATACATGACGCATCAGGCGTATGGGCATCCAACGCTGATAGTAATCCTCTCCCTCCCACACAATTCCTGCGGCCCAGCGCGGGGGTGGAGTGGACACTGCGGACATCAAGTCATTCGGGGAATACTCCCAGCGTCCCTGTTTAAGTTTCGATGGCATCACACCATTGAAATCGAGGAACTGGATCGATACCGTGTTGGTGAATCGTAATTCCGGTACATGGATTTTTTCAATCTGTAACCCTTCCGATTTGGGAAGGCCGAGAACCCTATAAAGCAACAGATCATCACTGACAGGCTCCACGATCGTGCGCGGCTTATCGAGCTTGGCGAGTTCTTTTCGCAACCCGGCATTACACTGTACAAGATAGAAAGCCATCGCCCCAATGCTAGCAATAACCAGAAACCGTAACGTGGCTCGCAAAGAACTGATAGCGCAACCCCTCATTGTCAGTGTAGGTCTACTCACTTGGCACCTGCACCAACAGCTTGCCGCAATGAATAATCTACGTTATGACCATCAATGTAGCCATTGATATCATCGAATACAAGATTTATAGATTTGAGTCCATAGTGATTGAATGCCCGAGACAATCCAACTTTATGGGACTGCTGAAGAATCATCCCGCCGTTTCCGGCATGATGTTTGCTTTTGTTTAGGGTCATTCTCTCCGCGCACGAAAGGTTCTCCGATGGCCCGCAAGTCTTGCACTTCTTCCCCCGATTTTTTCTCCAGTTTTCTGGCGGCGCCGCCCAAGAGCGAGGTGCTTGAGCGGTTGGCGACGTTGATCGACTGGGAGCGACTGCGTGGCTGTCTGGAGCAGGCGTACAAGTTTGGCGGGGCGGGCCGCGAGCCGGTGGATCCGGTGATGCTGTTCAAGCTCCTGCTGCTCGAGCGTTTCTACCAGTTGAGCGACCGCGATGCGGTTTGGATGGCGCGCGACTCGCTGTCGTTCCGGCAGTTTCTGGGTCTTGGGGCGGGCGACAATGTTCCCGATGACACGACGGTGGTGGTGTTCCGGCGCCGCATTCGCGAGGCGGGGCTGCTCGACGATCTGTTCGCCGAGGTGACGGTGCAGCTTGAGCAGCAGGGCATCGGGGTGCGCAAGGGGCACATCAAGCTTGTCGACGCGACGCTGGTGGATGCCGCCGTCCGCCCGCCGCGCAAGCCCAGGGCTGCTGATGGCGAGGGCGGTGACGGGCCCGAGCGGCAGCCCAAGGCGCCCCTGGACCCCGACGCGGACTTCACGGTCAAAAACGGCAAGCCCCACTACGGCTTCAAACTGCACCTGGGGCAGGACCGCGAGACGGGCCTGATCACCAACCATGTGCTGACGGCGGCCAGCGTCCATGACTCACAGATGTTTGCCGATCTGGTGGACGGCACGGAGGGCGAGGTGCTGGCCGACAAGGGCTACGACAGCCGCGCGGCGCGCGAACTGGTGCGCAGCCGCGGCGCCCGGGCCTCCATCATGCGCCGAGCCAGGCCGGGCAGGGAACTGACCCCGTGGCAGCGCGGGCGCAACCGCTCGATTGCGCGCATGCGCGGCTTCATCGAAGGGGCCAATGCCTGCCTCAAACGCTGGCGCGGATGCGCGCGGGCAGTCTACCGCGGCATGGACCGCGTGATGATGCAAATGACCATGGGCGTGATGGCCTTCAACCTCACGCGAGCCGTGGCCCTCGAAAGGGGCAGGTGTGCCTGACCAACGAAGCGGAAGTGAAAACGGCCTGAAAAGCCCCTTGCGCGGGCACTTTCGCCCGGATCAGCACCCCCATGCGCCCCCTTGCACGGCCGCCATCATCACCGAATGCGGCGCCTCACCCCCAAGTTACATTTGAAAATTACGTCAGCAGGAAGCATCCAGATGACAGAAGTGAAAATTCAGAGGTCCCTTTATGAAACCTTGCGAAATCATCGTCTGGAATTCCAAAAACAGTGGACGCCCCGGTATTATGGAAATTGTATCGATCTGCGATTTCAATGGACATGTAAACCTTGCGTTTTCCTTGAGCTGTCGGGTGGCATGAAGAGACCGCCGTACCCTGGATTCTCATAAAATAACCTCCAACGGCCGTGTACCAGTCCTCATTTCCGGAAGCTGTAAACGGCCCATCTTTATTGGATTCTGGAAGTGGAGAGTGTGCAACAAATTGGCGCACGCCCCGGTTTGCTTTCAACCACTTCACCCCCCCCAATACTTGACCGTTTACTGTGTTAAAAGCCCCGGGCGTTTCCCGTAGCATCTTGCGTGCGTCAAAGGACTTGTCATGCCCAGTCGCTATCATGTAATGTCTAAGTGCTGCCTTGGCATTGGGTCTTAATAAACCAAGACCGGGGATTTCGGACACGGTAGCAACATAATGGTATCTGCTATAATCTCCCATTGTTGGACGAGCAGATTTGTACGGTGCATCGTCTGAGTCAAATGGCCAAGGATCGGGTTGAGTTCCAGGCTCCCATATACAATTGGCGATTAGCAGCCCCATATGATCCACAATAGAAACAGGATTGTTCCCAGAAAACCTGTAGAGAATAGGCTCGAAGTCCTCCCCGATCGGATCCCTGCTCAGCCACCTTCCCGTATCCGGATTGTAGTAGCGGTATCCGTAGTAGTAGCATCCGGTGGCGGTGTCGAGCAGTTCGCTGCTGAAGCGCACGGGGTTGGCCTTGGCCAGGGGTCCGGTGGCGCGCAGGGGTTCGCCGAAGGGGCCGTACTCGTACTCGGCGCTCATCTCGGGCGCACCCCCGCCCGCCCCATCCGACGCACCGTTGAGCAGTAGGCTCACGTTATCGTTGCCGTCCACAATGGCGAACTGCGCGGGGGGCGAGGCTGCGCCAAAGCCGCCGCCCATCCGCACCGCCCCAAGGCTCTTGTGCCCCTTGGCCGTATTCCACAGGTAACGCCGCACCGTAGAGCCATCCACCGGGGAGAGCTCGGCCGCAAGATTCCAACCGTCCCACACATAGCAGATGTCCGACAGAGGTTTGTCAAAGCAAAGGGGATCGTTGTCTGGACCATAAACCTGCATCCGTGCCCGACGCCCCTTATAGTCGTACGCGTATTGGATGCGTGCAACGGGAGACACCGGATAGCCTGCACCCCTAAGCGGCTCCATGCGGTTCAAACGGTTTTCACCGTCCCACGTATACGCCCAGCGCCCGTCTGAGATGAGATTGCCGTCATCGTCGTGCACGAACAGTTCAGGGGTTTTCGGCACGAATGCATGTCCGCCCGCCTCAGAAACAGCTCCCTGGGCAGTTGTCGCACGCACAGTGATGTCCGCCGCGAGGTCGCGCTCGATGCGATGCCACGCGCCGTCGGGGCGCAGCGAACTGCCAAACAGCGCCAGATTGGGCCAATAGACGAACGGCACCGCATCGTTACTACTCGTGAACATGCAATAACGCAACCCTCGCAACTGCTGGTTGCTCTGCACCGTCACGATGAACTCCGCGTCGGCCGCGCTGCGCACCCAGGCGCTCATCACGCGTTTGCCCGTGACGCTGTAGTCATACGACATTGCACCACCGCCGCGGTAGTCGCGCCCGTGGATGGCATACGTGTTGCCCGCCACCGACACGGCTTCACTGCGCCGGGCGGTGTTCCAAAAGTTTTCCATCACCAGAAAGTTCCGATCCCTTCCCCTTTCCTCTCAGGAAGTAAGTCAGGGTAAAGCTGCTGAAAAGCGCGATTATGCCACATTAAAAGCTGATAGATTTCGAACCCGACGTTATCATCTGCCACAGTAAATTGGTTCCTTTTGTAAACATCAGCCAAGGAAAGGTCCTCCGCCATCTGGGCATAAATGCCCGGATCGGCCTGAATGTCCCCGATTGTTTCGAGCTTGTGGAGTAGAAAGACGCGTTGCGCCTCGCTCAAGCGATGGCCTACCAACTGCTTTCGAAATGCGGCAATTGCCGGACGGCTAACAGGTGGTTGCAACATGGTGAATTGTGCGGCCGCACGGTCATATACGGCGTTCATCTCGCTGGCCGAGCGCGTTTCTGCCAGCTCGCCCAGAAACCATCTAAGGCGCACCCGGTCGGGAATGGAAGCGCCATACGGCCCCGCGAAAAATAGCAGCGGTAACACCACCACCCAGAACGCGAGTTTGCGTCCTCTCAGCTCGTATTGAAACCAGGGAATCTTCATTTCGGACAGGTCTCCGTGCAAAGCGTCTCACAGTTTGCCTCTTCCTGAATCCGACCCCTAAATAACCGATGGCGTTCTGCGTCCTGCCAGTTGTTTATTCTTTCATTAGACAGATAGTAGCTATCTTGACATTGTGACAAGGCGCTGTTGAGCCCGGCAGCACAGCCCAATACACTAATACCAGCACCTAAAGTAGTCGCTGTTGAACGAACAATAAGCTTAGCCGCGCGTGTGCCAACACCGACGGTTACGGTTGATGCACCTCCCCACAACAAGCAGTTCCTAAACCCAATCAACGCATTTTTAGTACATGTTGCTAAGCTCTCTTTTGCAACAATTCTGTCTGCATTAGCCTTGGCATTAACGGCAGCCCAATGTGTTTGGTACACTCGCAAGATCATCGCCACACATTTCTCGCTTTCGGGGCAAAGTCCGTCGTAGTCCACTAAGTGAATCGGGTCTGATAAGCAGAACTGGTAGAGATTGTTACCCCCTTGGCGCCCGATTAGATCTGAAGCGGTCCATGTACCCAGTTGCGGCTGATACCATCGATTCAAGTGATAATTGCAATTAGCGAAGGGATCGTGCGCCTTGCTTTGATAAAAGCGACCCGCTGGCTCCATGGCGACCCATGAACCATTTTCTGCGAGCGTGTTGCCCCAGGCGTCCATGTCGATCGCCTGTGTCATGGCGCCGCTGGAGTTACTGTGGTTCATCACGCTGCCCACTTGGTTGAAGGCGTACCATGCGTCGGTTGCCGCATAGCCGCCGGCGGGGCCGGTGGCGGTGCGGGTGCGCAGTATGTGGGCCACTTCGCCAAGCCCGAGGACGTTGTGCTCCACGGTGATGGCGTTGCTGAAAGCGATGTCGTCGACAAACACGGGCGCTGCGGTGTAGGCGGCATAGGTGGTGCCGCGCACGGCCACCAGCGTCTCGCCCGGCCACGCTGCGGCGAGATCCGCCGCGATACTATCGTCCGGCAGACCAATCCGCATAATGTTTCCCACTGCGTCATAGTTATTGTTCAACGGCGAAATCAAACCTCCGTCAACCGCACGGTTCACCAAACTGTTCAGATGGTCGTAGCCATCCAAAGCATCCTCAGCGCACGTGCTGTTGGAGTAAAGTAAATTCCCACGCCAACCCAAAGCCTCATCCTTGCAGATGCCGCGTGCGGAGTGAGGCCAGAAGATTCTTTACCAGAGCAAGAACCGCCCAGATTACGATTTGAATGCCCGCAATAGCGTAGACGACCGTTGCATCTTTGAACTTCTCATTAATGCCATACAACCCAGGATTCATGTTCAATGTAATCGCCACCAGAAGCGCCGCGCCTGAGGCTAAACCGACCCGCTGTTCTAAACCAATCCTGTCCGTCAATGGCGGGGGATTTTGGAGGAGCAAAGCGACACAACCCTCGGGGAGAGCCGCATAGATAATAAAGAACAACCACAGAGACGTGGTTTCAAAACCATAGTCGGTAAGCCCGCCGAATAAGAGGGACGCTTCGATAATCCCAAACACCACAAAGAATGCCAGACTAGTCCTTGCCGCAGGAGAAACGCCTCTATGGGTGTTCCGACTTGAAATCCAAAGGAAGAACTGAACTGCCGCAAGCAGGAGCAGCAGATCGAGTAAACCGCGAACGGTTGCGCTTGCGCTCGCAGGTGTACCAAAAGCCCCTATGACCGCTGAGTTTGGACCGATGGCAGCCGCAGGTAAACGCCAATAGGCAACAAAGAGCAAAGCCAGATAAATAACGAAGAACCATGCCTTCGAGTGCAGAATGCCACGCTCTTCCCCACTCCGCTCGAAAGTCCGTTTCAGCGACAAAACCACGATCGCGTAACTAACCGCACCCAAGCCAAAACCGATGGGAAAATGCACCATCAGCAGACAAAGTGCGACAGCCACAAACAGTGAGACACCAAGCACCGCATGCGCCAACTGAACGCCTAACCGACCCACGCTATATACCTCCAATCGTTGCCACGACGACGGCAACAAAACGAGAATGATTCAGCACGAGCTAATGGTCCGTCCCAAAAGGCCGCCCAAATGACATTACGGTTTGCAACATTGCTTCGGATACCCGCTAGGCTGCCCAGGCCAAGGTCTTGACCATCCGCCGGTATCTGGATTGGTTAAAGCATTCCAATCATCGGATGGCCTCCAATTGTCCTTAACTTGAGCGGGGGAGACGCCACCAGCGCGAAGCATAACGTAAAGCAAATCGCTACAGTTACGCCCGGCGATTTCGTATTCTTTACCATTGAACGATAAACCAGCCAAAATAGCCGCCATATCTTGGCGGCGACCCCGCGTCCACTTTCTATACTCCTTGTATCTCTCAAGGTCAGGGTCCGCTTTTGCATCGTCAAGCGAACAGTAATATCTAATTGTAAGGTTGTCATCCGGTGTGGTCCGATCGTTTGCAGCCCACGAGAAATAAAAACACCCCACCCCTTCCATGCAAACAATCACGGCCGGATGACCGCATTGTATTCCAGCAACTTCCGCAGCTGGATCAAACAGTGCCAATACGTCCAGTCCCTTTGGATCCAGGTTGATAACCGGTGAACCCTCAAGCAGCGTTGTCCGATTACGTGTCTTAACTACCGGGTCTTGAGACAGGAACATTCCGATGGACGGGTCAGCCCATCTTTGCCAGAAAAACACGGTCGATGCATTTGATTCGAACCGTTTGCTGTTCAGGGTTCTGTATAACTCGGTTGAATTCCAGGATCCGTTAGTACCGTTTGTGGGAATTCCCCAAGCGTCCATGTCGATCGCCTGTGTCATGGCGCCGCTGGAGTTGCTGTGGTTCAGCACGCTGCCCACTTGGTTGAAGGCGTACCATGCGTCGGTTGCCGCATAGCCGCCAGCGGGGCCGGTGGTGGTGCGGGTGCGCAGGATGTGGGCGACCTCGCCGGGGCCGAGGACGTTGTGCTCCACGGTGATGGCGTTGCTGAAAGCGATGTCGTCGACTAACACCGGCGCTGCCGTGTAGGCGGCGTAGGTGGTGCCGCGCACGGCCACCAGCGTCTCCCCCGGCCACGCCGCCGCGAGGTCCGCCGCGAGGTCGCGCTCGATGCGATGCCATGCACCGTCGGGCCGCAACGTGCTGCCAAACAGCGCCAGATTGGGCCAATAGACGAACGGCACCGCATCGTTACTACTCGTGAACATGCAATAGCGCAGGCCTCGCAACTGCTGGTTGCTCTGCACCGTCACGATGAACTCCGCATCGCCCGCGCTGCGCACCCAGGCGCTCATCACGCGTTTGCCCGTGACGCTGTAGTCATACGACATTGCACCACCGCCGCGATAGTCGCGTCCGTGGATGGCATACGTGTTGCCCGCCACCGACACAGCTTCACTGCGCCGGGCGGTGTTCCACGCGCCGGCCACATTACCCGAGGGCGCAATCCACTGCGCGGGGATGAATGACCCGTCCAGCACACGCGTGCAGGCAGACGCCGTGTCACTCGCCACACCGGGGACGCTCTGCTTGGTCACTTCCTCTGTAAGACCGTGGAAGAAATAGCGCTGGCGCGTGCCGTCGGGTGCCCGGCGCAGGATGCGCGCGCCGGAAGCGTCGTAGGCATAGCTGACAGTAGCGTCGGGCGAGCCGTCTTCGGACACGCGCGCCGATGCCAGGCGGTCGTCGATGGTCCACGAGTAGGTCATTCCGGCCTCGCCCTTGTGATCGAGCGCGTAGTAGACAAGATTGCCGTTGGCGTCATACTGCACATCATAGCGCTCGCCTTGGGCCACGCCCAGCAGCGATGCAAGCTGATTGAGCGCGTTGTAGGTGTAGGTGGACGTACGCATCACCGAGCCGTTGAACCGTAGTCATTTGGATTAAAACGTTTGAAGGGTCAATTCCGAGATGTCAACATAATTTTGGACCGTTTAATAATCTCGTGTTTACGGGTGAAGATGCAGGACTTGTATAATTTTGGCGGTAGTGCTGGGCACGCTGGGATTCGAACCCAGGACCAACACCTTAGAAGTCCGCTGCTCTACCGCTGAGCTACGCGCCCAACGCCTGGGGAGAGTGCTTACTGACAGGCATCCGGTCTCAGCACCCGCCGCGCCGCGCCTCTCTTCACGAACCAAGTTGTCCTTGCGTCATAGCCAAACACCCATCAATAGCGCCCAAAGACTGCGCCGGGTGGTCTTGTGGGATGAAGTCGATGATATCCATAATCAAGAGGCCCAAGTTCACCCACCAGACAAGACTTCTCAGAGAACGCAGCAGCTATCTGTAAGGCGTTATCCCGATGGGCGTTAAAGAGGTCTTGCACACCGGTTGCACACCGGTTGCACACCGGTTGCACGCCGGTTGCACGCCGGTTGCAATTCAACTAATATCTGGGATGAGAAAGCGACTCAAAGGGAAAAAGAGACTGCTAAATAATCTTCTACCGCTTCGGACTTTGACGTTTGCGAAAATTGTAGGTTGTCCCCTTGGGCCGGTGGCCGGAGCAAGGGGGCGGCCCGGTAATAACCAATACATTAAAGAATTGGGATTGGTGCGCCCGGCAGGATTCGAACCTGCTATAAACAGTTCAGGCCTTCTAACCAACGATAGCGATTTAACTCCGGTAGCATCACCGTCAAGGTCGGGTTCTTTCCGTGCAGGATGCATTGGGACGCTGAATCAGTCGCTTTCATTGCAACCACAGCGAAACTTTTGATTTCCGATCAAGTAGTCGGAAACCCCAGAATCACCCTTTGCCTCCCAGCATTTCGCGAAGGCCACTATTGCTTAATAGTGGCTTGTGCCTGCTTACAATCTGTGGAGTCGGATGTCTGGCATTTCGCCAGATATTCTTGATACTCGTTGAACAACCGGACTGTGGCCGGGCCACCGGGTGTGAGGCGAGAACCGGGTGCGTTGAACAGACCGGGGAACTGGTAGCAGATGATCTTCTCGAACATCGTGAAGCGTTCAAGATTGTCCACCAGATGGTCCAATGGGCAGGGATATAGGGCGCCGTCGGGTTGAAAGAAAAACGCTTCCAGATCCATCCACAGGTGGCATCCAGAATTATCGCAAAGTTCCTGCAGCATCACTGCCGCCTTCTCGCCGGTTTGGTCAAAGGGTGGCATACGATGGAAGGCAAAGGGGCAGAGGATATCGAGATTCTCGAGCAGGCGTGGATACCATTTCAAACCCGCGGTCACGTTATGGCAATTCGACGCCAGCATCACGGGTTTGTCAGGCGCGAGCGAGCGCGCGAAGGGGGTGTACTCGCGGAAGAACGCGACAATCTCATCGCGTCGCGAGTCGTTCGTCCCAAGGTCGCCACCGATCTCCTCGCCCACGTAAAATCCATAGACTGAGGGATGATGACCGTAGCGTTCCCAAAGCTCGCGCGTGACCTCTTTGTGCCAGGCGAGGGAGGCGGGCGTGAAATCGAACCACGCGTAAAGCCCCACGGGCAGGAACACCTGCATCCCCAGGTCGTCCGCGCAGGCGAGCATTGTTTCGAGAGGGTCGCTGCAGGCGATAGGCATGCGCCCCGTCACCAAACGCGACGGGTAATAGGCGCTCCCCCGGTACCCGTCCTTCTCCAGAGTGTGGCGCCCCACATAGCACTCGTTGCGGAATGCTTCCTGCGGGACCACAACACTCATTCCCAGATCATGCTGCGTGCGCATAAGATGGCACCAGTCGGCCTCGGTCATTTGTGCAATGTCCGCGTTCCACAAACGCCCTTCTTTTTCGCTCCAATGATAAAAGCCGGAGAAGGCCCCGTCGATCGTGCCGGTGGAACGCGTGTCGCGCTCCAAAATTTCTAGCGGCTTTTCGATCTGCAATGCTTCCCCATCGGGAGGGGTCACTACAGCAATAATGCGATGGGCGCCTTCCAAGCCATGAGCATGAAGAACATGCGTAGCCGCGATGGGCGCGCCGTCGTGCGAGTCGCGCCGCCACTGCGCAAGTAATCCGGCGGGGCTTACCTCGTCCAGATACAAGCATAGCTCCCATTGGCCGGTCGAAGTGGGCTCCGGCAGTATGCCAATTCTAAGTTCCACCGTCGCCTTGGTGCTTATGGGCGAGGGAGGCAAAAGTGTCAGTCCGTGGTAAAGCGTTTGCATATATTCCTCTTGTTTCAGTTGTTTCTGGCGGCTTCTTCAGACGAAACTTTGTAAGCCCCGCATGAGCGCCGGATCACCAGCTGGGGCAACAGGGTGGGCAGGCGTGGGCGACGGCCCGCTATGCGCTCCACCAATGCCCGAGCGGCGGCTTCACCCAGTTCTTCTTTGGGTTGGCTGATGGTGGTCAGGGGAACCGGGCTATAATGGGCGCAACAAATATTGTCGAACCCGACCACGGCAATGTCTTCGCCGGGCCGTAATCCCACCTCGAGGATAGCCTCCATGGCGCCCAGTGCGGCATAATCGGAAACAGCTATTAGCGCCGTGGGTGGCGGGGAAGTTTTTAGAAGCTTGAGCATCGAATCGTAACCGCATTCACGACCAAAGTGATCGCCTTGCAGAAGGCGCTTGGAGGGATGGATACCATGCTCAGTGAGAGCCCGAACCCAGCCATTGCGGCGGCGGTTACAGGCATCGGTTTCGCCCAACCCTCCGATCAATGCAATACGGCGGTGCCCAAGGGAAATAAGGTGGTTTGTTCCCAACCACAATCCATACTCATCGTCTACATGCACGCAGGTGCGAAGTGAATCGCCTGCAAGGGGTTGGACCAGTGGAACAAAAGCCGTCTCTTTGAGGAGAGGCGCCAGTATCTTTTTTTCCCCCGGTTGGCCAGTTGGCACCAGCAGAATCCCATCAACGTAACGGGACTCCATGGCGATGATTTGCGCAGCCATCTGTTCGGGATCGTATCTCGATAAGGCCAGAAATGATGTGCATTCTTGTTCATTGGCCACGGTTTCGATTCCCTCCAGAATGGCGGGGAAAAATGACGAAACAATGTCGGGGAAAAGCACGCCCCACAGATTGGAACGCCCCCGTGACAATGCCCTCGCCAATGGGTTCGGGCGATAGTTAACACGCTCGCAGAACGCCATCACGCGGTCTCGCGTGAACTTGTTCACACGATCACTACCCGACAGCACCAGCGAAACCGTCGAGGCGTCCACTTCCAGGGTCCGGGCCACCTCAGCCAGCGTGCGGTAGCGCACACCCTCCTCGGGTTCGGGTATCGACTGGTTTTTTATCTCGTATTTCGCTTTATTGGCCATGATTATATTCCTTGTCCCTATTTTCCCGGAAGCTTAGAAAAGTATCCAGTCACCGACGCCGGATGGCTCGGTAGTCACTGGCAGCCGTAACATGTCGCGACTATAGTCCGCCGCCGCCAAGCCGGGTGATAACTGCATCATTGTGCCATAAGCCCCGTTGCTCCAAGGCCAGGGCTGAGCCGGAGTTCCATCCATGTCTGCGATACGCAAACCGAACGTCAGATCCAACGACGGCCCCGCTGGGAATGCACCCAGGGCAGGGTCGCCCAAATCTAATTTCAATTCCATCCGGTAGCCGCTGTCAACGTCGGAGGATTGGTTCACCGAGTTGGTTCCCGGCAGGAAAGTGAATTCCGCAAAACTTGACGGTAGTGCCGCAAGCGCTCCCCCCGCGGTCGGAGCCGTGACAGGTACTCCCCCATCCGTAAAAAACGTGTAAGAGACATCATGCAGCGTGGTGGTGTTTACCGGATCACGAATGTACAGGTGGCTAAGTCCGTCGGAATCGGCGCGCGATTCGCCGCTCGTCAGATAGCGGTCATGCGAGGTAATGCCGACAAACAACCGGCGCCCGAGATTCACGAAGGACAACTCGGTGCTGCCGTCGGGATCAATGGCGTTGCCCGGAAAGTCGTAGGTCTCGCGGTTATCCGCACCCACCATCACACCATAGCGATGAAACCAAAGTCGCCCTGCCTGTTGCCACGCTGCTTCATTCAACAAACCGTCAATCACCGGTTCAGATTGAACCACGGGAACCACAGCGGCGGCGCCACGGGTCTCTGCGGCGAGTTGCAGCATCAGCCCCGCCTCGTTGGTATATCCCGACTGGCGCAGCCTCTTTTGCGTAGACGCGAAAGCCGCCGCATACCCCGCCGGATCGCCTGCTCGAAGCGCCGCAAAAGCAGCGAAAACCGTTACACCCGAATCGGGAACGTAGCCGGGAAGGAATTGATCCCGCGTGGCTTGCCACGCCGCTTGCACACGCGCGTCGGACGGCTCATGGACATACATGGTCGCGAAATCGTTGGCCATGCCACCCGGGTAATAGGCGTTCCAGTATTCCCCCAAGCCCTGACCCTTGTGCACCGCATAGCGCGGAGGTGAATCACTGCCGCGCCACATGTCGGCGCGAAGGGCCGTTTTCACAGCTTCAGATTTGCTGATCCAATCCTGGTACTCCCCCGCGTGTCCGAGTGTTTCAGCCAGCCGTGCGGCTGCAAAATAGCCCTGAAAGACCTCGCAATTATCCATGGTGTACTTGATCTGGTACGTCGGTTTGGCCCAGGTGAGGTTGTCCGATTGCAGTGTCAGATCCATCGCTGCTGCCGCTTTGCCGATGGCCGCCCACTTGCCCGCCACAAAGTCTGTGTCGCCCGTGGCAACGTAGTAGTGCCACAAGGCCATCAAAAACAATGCCCCGTAAGAGTCCGTCGAGTCATAGTCACCCGTGGAACTGTAGTTGGGGTAAGTCCCCGTATAGTCATAAATTGTCGAATCGGGATTCATGTGCGACGCATGCCAGTTAAAATAGAGCCGGGCCGACTCCAGGTTCGATCGATCGCCCGTCATGCGCCACGCGCTCACCAGACCCTCCACGGCATGGCACGCGAAATACGGCACGATGCGAACAGGGTTGCCATTCACCCATGTGCCCGAGGGTGGACCCGACAGCGAAATGGCACCATCAGGCAGTTGTGCCCGTTTGATACGGACCGCCTCGGTCTGCACGCTATGGGCGGTGAAGGTTGCCGACGACACCGAAAGGGTCTCCCCCCATGCGTCCTTCCCCCCCAGCACGCGCGCCTGATAATTAGTCCCTGCGATGAGGGGCGAAGCGGCAGCCAGACGCAGGTATACGATGTTGCTTGTTACGCCATCCACTTGGATCGACTCGATCGTTCGGGCCGGGATAAAGCCGTAGTTCGCTGGCGACGCAGCGGTTGTAGCACTCAGTGCGCCCGTGAAGATAAGCGTCACCGATCGCTGATCCTCCTGTGAAGTGACCGACGCCAAATGAAGGGTTACCGTGGACGCGCCAGAGACGACACCGACCGAGCCGAGCCACGCCGCAATACATAACACTGCATTTAAGATGCCGCGTCTGGCGCAACTCGCAGATCGATTAGTCGTCATAGCTTTCCCACCTTTTTTATGGCTATCATGGTATCGGCAACCAGCTGGTCGAAGGACACTGTGTCCACCCCCACCACGCCGAATGTAACCTTGCCACCAAGCGGCTCGGTCCACTCGGCCGGCAGCGCGGCAGCGCCGAGCATCAAACCCACCACCGACCCCGCCGTCGCACCGTTGCAATCGGTGTCCATGCCTGTCTGAACCGCCAGACAGATGGTGCGACCAAAGTTTCCCGCGCCCCACAACAGCGCCGCCGCCACAATCTCCGCGTTGCTGATCGTATGCACCCAGTGGTGCAATTTCTCTGCATCCCACCGATTGCGGTGGTCCGCCACAAAATCCTCGTATGCCGCGCCATCGGCATGCATCTGCACAACGCGCGTTACTGCTTCCGTAAGGCGCGAGCGTGCCGGCACCTGCGCCAGCCCGGCAGCAATCACCTCACCCGGGTCGTCGGTTGACACCGCTGCCGCCAGCATGGCCGCCACCCACATCTCGCCGTAAATGCCATTGCCCACGTGCGAAATGCTCGCATCACGCCACGCCAATTCAGCCGCCAGTTCAGGACGCCCGGGACATACCCAGCCAAACATGTCCGCTCGAATCTGGGCACCGATCCATTCGCGATAGGGATTGCGATAAATAGCCGACCGTGGCGGTGGGATCGCCAACATGAAGTTCCGTATAGCCAGACGCTCTGCGGTGCATGTGCGCCAGGGCGGAAGAAAACGCAGCCAATGAGTTGCCACGTCCAGAGGACTGAAATCCCCACCCTTTTCGCCTAAAAGTTGCAGGGCGATCAACGTGTAGTTGAGGTCGTCATCCTCAGGCATGTGACTTACACGGTCGATCCAGCGTGCCAGGGGGTTGAAGTTAAATTCCTTCTCGATTGCCTCAATCACGTCGCCACGCATGTATGAGCGCAAAGGCCAGCGATCGGTCTTGCGCAGCATTTTCTCGATGCACACACCGGGCCAACCTTCGACCGGGGTGCCCAACAAACATCCTGCCGAGCGACCTAACCATGCTCCCCGGATACGGTCCTCAGAGGCGGGAATCGCTTTTACCAAACCTTCGCCTTCACCACCTGAATCACTGGGGGTGGGACGCGCCGCCCGAATCGATTCTAAATCGGAAGGCTCTTCATAGGGGAAGTCCTCAACGACCGGCAATCTCCACGTAACATCCAACAGCCGAAGAAATGCCTCCTGATTGGCGTCGGTCTCTACGCCTTCATCACGCAACCGTTCAAACTCGGCCTTCACCTCGGGAGGAATAATGCGACCTTCGTCTTCGCATTGAAGCCATTCGGTTTGCACATCGAGTAATTCAAAACGCACGTAGGGCGGCTGCCACAATTGGTCCATGATGCGAATTCCTTTATCAGAGAAAGAGGGAGAGTAATGGTTACTGAAAAAACTGACAGCTTTCGCTCGTGAGATTCTCAGCCGGCTTAGGACGGGAAGGGGTAAAACAAGGCCGCACCCTTGAGGGTGCGACCCACTGCCAACATGTTAATTAACCACCATAATATCGCCCCGACTAATGGTACCGTTGGTGGCATCGTAGGGTGGGTAATCATAGTAATCGTAAATGAGATTAACTCCGGGACTGGAAAGCTCCCAGCTCATCGATGAGCGTTCGTAGAAAGGATTTACTGGATTGCCCCATCCGCGGAAGTACGCGGTCCAGGAGCCAGTGTATCCATCAGGAATTCTTGCGAAGTCGTACTGGACGCCGTATGGATTATTAGGCTTGTTCGTAATCTTGAAGATATCGGGAGGAACGGAAGTGATGTATGCCACGGGTGTTGAGACAACCCAGTAACCGAAATACCAATTGGCCGCAGTACTGGCGGGGGGATACTTGTTGTAGTCCACCGCGTAGGCTTCGATCGCGGTCACGATGCTCCGCATGTCGGCTTTGGCGCGCGACATTTTGGATCGCGTTTGAGCTTCCAAGAAGTTCGGAACAGCAATGGCGGCGAGGATGGCGATAATCGCTACGACGATGAGCAACTCAATCAGGGTAAAAGCTTTGCGATTCATTTAAGGGGTCCTTTCGAAATGGCCTGTTGCCAGGAGCGTGGTGCTTGAGCGCATTTGTGGCAGCGGCCGGAAAAATACCCCGGGAGCGCCGCAGCGCCCCCGGAGGTCAGAATGGTATCAGTATTTATCCCAGCCGGCAACGCTCGCCAGCCACGGCTTCACCCAGTTGCCAACGATGTTGCCGCTGATCTGCGTGAGATCGGCCAGTGTGTTCGGGCCTGTAATGGTAAATGCACCCGTGTTGATGGTGCCGTTTAACAGGGCCAATTTTGCCACGGTGAGGTCCTTCTCCATGTTAACCGAGCCGCCGGTCTTGTCGAGGATCACCTTGTACACGCTTGCGCCAATGAGCGTGCCCAGTGCCTGCGTCTGCGCACCGAAGAACTTAAAGACTGTGCTCGCATTGACGACGGGTGTTCCTGCCAACGCAGTGAATTTCTGCCAGCCGCCTGTAAAGCCCTCGGGGTGCGAAGTGCCGACAATTGCGTCGGCTTCAGTTTCCAGATAGCCGGTGCCCCAAGCAAAACAAAGCGTTGCTGGCGTCGACTGCTCAAACAGCGCTTCGCCGCCGGTTTTTACCAGGAAGGGGTTGGGAGCATTGGTCTGGAGATCGTTCCCAACGTAAAGACCTGTGCCGACGCCCGAGAAGGTGACCGACTTGCCAGCCGGCACGGTGACCTTGCCAAATTCCACGGTTGATGCGATCGTGAAGTTGACGGTGGCCGCGCCCGCGCCTGAGAATTCAAGCTGAGCCATTGAGTAAAACGTGCCGCCGAAATTAAGCGGATAGATGGGGAATGCTCTTCCCGACGACATCGTGAAGTTGGTGCCGATCTTCAGGATCGGAACGGTCTGCTCGGGCTTGGTCGCTGCTGCGAAACGGGAGCTGTACAA
The DNA here is from genome assembly GCA_002842095.1 of candidate division BRC1 bacterium HGW-BRC1-1. Classification (GTDB taxonomy): domain Bacteria; phylum Sumerlaeota; class Sumerlaeia; order Sumerlaeales; family Sumerlaeaceae; genus HGW-BRC1-1. The sequence continues at coordinate 74,302 of PHCB01000007.1, read as the reverse complement.
GCCACCTGCGGTATTCACGATGAGATTGTTGACATCATACGTCACGGTGCCCGGGGCGCGGCCATCTACCAGTTCGAGGTTGCCGTTCACTGTCAGGTTGTTCATCTTGTGGACGTAAGCAATGGGCGTTGCACCGTTAAGAGCACCACACATAGCGCCATCCACGACCACGTCGCCCAAATCCGTGCTCTGGTTCATCCACAACTTCTTCCCGGTCGGGATCGTCACGTTATCACCCGCGTCGGGCAGACCGTCGGCGTTGACATCGGTGCCGCTCAAGAGGCTCCACGTGGCGGGGGCCGAGAAGTTGCCGCTGGCAGCCACAACTTCCCAATTGGATGCCAATGCGGGGGCTGCGAGTAGTGTGGTAATTGCAAGTGTTGCGAAGAGGTGTTTCATTTTTCCGAATCTCCTTAGCCCCCTGTTCTGAGGAGGGGGTGATGTGGTTGGGAGCCGTTTGCTCCCGCGCCTCCAACATTCCTTCCGCATGACGAAAGGCACTTCACACTGCGTCTTTGCTGTCAGGCCAGGTCCCTCCTTCCGTCCACCGCAAAAAAATGCGATCGAATTGTGCTCTTGGCACATAAAATTTAAAGCCCTTGAATTCTTGGATAGACCGATTGCGTCAGGCGGCTGACGGTAGTCAATCAAAAAATTACAAGGGCTTGAATTATTTCTTGACTCCCCTCTCGATTCACCCGTTCACCTTGTTTCCATCATCACCCCCCGCAGCAGGAGGCACCTTGTGAACACAACCATCGGATGCGGCATCATCGGCTATGGCGGGATTGCCGCCGTCCATCTCGAGGCCATCCAGCGTGTCCCGGGCATGAGCGTAGTGGGCGTTCACGACATTGACCCCGAGGCCCTGCAACGTGGTGCCACGGCCGCAAATTGCACGGCTCACCCGGACCTCTCCGGGCTGCTCACGCGCGACGACATCCAGTGCGTGATCGTCGCCACGCCCCCATCCTCACATTCATCGTGCACCCTTCAGGCGCTCCAACACGGACTTCACGTCCTGTGCGAAAAGCCCGTCGCGATGAATGCAAAGGAGGCCATTTTTATGCTCGCCCAAGCCGCTGCTGCCGGGGTGCGCCTTATCCCCGGTTTCTGCCATCGCCACGCCGCCTCCACCGTTTGCATGCGTCGCATGATCAGCGAGGGCGCCATCGGCGAACCGCTCTTCGTGCACAATCAGTTCTGGGGACCAGCCAAGTCGCTCCTGAATCGATGGTACACGCGCCCTGAAGTCAGCGGCGGCGGAGTGGTGATGGACACGCTCGTGCACTCCATCGACCTCTTTCATGCTCTGGTGGGTTATGCCGCTCAAGTGACTTCCAGCACGACTTCGGCTGGCTTCGGGATCAACGTGGAAGACTCCGCCCTCATCACCCTGCACTCCGAGAGTGGCGTGCTCGGTTCCCTCGCCGCCAGTTGGGCGGTCGCCAATGGCCGCGCCGATCTGGCTGTCTACGGCACGGGCGGCTCACTCAGTTTCGATTACTCGCATCCCGATCGCGTCATCTGGCAAAAAGAAGATAACTCTTCGACAGAGATCACCGTGGAAAATGCCGGCGAACGATTTGCGAATCAACTCCGCCATTTCTCCGCCCTCGTTCGCGGCGAAGCCGTTGAGTCTTTAGTCACCGAGCGCGACGCCATCGAGTCGATGCGCGTAGTCGACCAGGTTTACCAACAAGTTTAACGAACCCGCAGAGGCGCACACCCGCCGTCTGCAAATAAAAGGAAACGTCACATGATGGCATCATCCTCCCGCCTCACCACCGGATTACGGGCAGCCGTATGCGCCCTCATTCTGCCATTGGTTGCCCAAGCCGCACCCAACCCGCAGCAACCGCCCGCCAACAATACCATCGATGTGCTCAAGACGGTCATCGACTACACCGAAAAATGCCAGTGGCCCAACGGCAACATGTACTTCAAACCCGTTTCGCCGGATTTCCACATTCCCAGCTCATTCGTTGATCACCCCGCAGGCATGGCCGAAAACATGGCGCGCTGCTACCTCTACACAGGCGACCCTCGCGCCCTCAAAGTGATGCGGAAGGCCATCGACTTCCTCCGCTCCGCCGAGCCACACCACGCCCAATACATATCTGGCAAATGCGGCGAAGAAGTCTACCATGGTATGGATGCCCACGGTTGCTGGGCGCAGAGCTTCATCATCCCCCCCGTCCTCTATTACATGATTACCGGCGACCGCACCATCATCGAGGAAAACTACGCAGTCATCGCCGACGCCTACGACTGGCACCTGCAGCACTTTCCCTTTCAGAACAACACCTATAACCACGAGCGCCTGCTGTACTGGAAGGGCTTCGTCCTCGCCAAAACAGTGATGGAAATCATGGGCGACACCGCACGCGCCGCCAAGTACGACGCCACCCTGCGCCTGTGGCGCGACTCCTTCGACCTCGGTTGGTTCGAGCCTCACGAGCTATTCTCCCAGTGGGCCTACATCCGCCATGATGCCGCGTCCGGCCGCTTCCAAATCCCCACCTATCTCATGCCGTTCTACCTCGACGACCGACCCAAGGTCGACCCGTTCTGGGCCTATTGGGAGTATACCTACACAGCCACAACCAACCTCTACCTGGACAGCTGGCTCATCGACGAACCGCTGCAAGCCCGCCAGATGAAGGCGATGCGCTCCATCAACCGAAACCTCCCGCGCCTCGATCGCTGGTGGGAAACGCCACGCTACGCACGCGCCAACGAAACCGGTGGTTGGGTGATCTGGTACCTGTTGCGTTTCATGAACGAAACTCAGTGGACGCAGAACGGCGATCGTCTCTACGCCAGCTATTTCGACAGCAAAAAATGGCCTCCCACCGTCGAGAACGGTTTCGAAGTCTCCGACCTTATCCCCATGGTCGATTTCGCCCACTACAATCTGTTCATATTCCCCAATTTCCGCAACACACTCGACACCCCCACACGCCTCGGCGACACACTTGTGATGGGCGAATTTTACACGCCCAACGCACTCACGCGCACAGCGCCGGGCACCTTCCGTGACGCCGGCATTGATCGCCACGACGTGCTCTACTACGGCGAGCGCAACCCAATCCGGGCCATGGAAGACCTTACCAGGCTCGACCTCGACAACTATCGCGTCATCTACATCGCCAACCGCGAAGTGGGCGATGAGTTCCCTGTGCAGTCGGCTCGCCTCATCAACTGGGTACGTTCAGGCGGCAGCCTCGTGCTGCTCGACACAGGAACCGCCGATGCGAAACTGCCCTGGTTACCCGAAGAAATGGCACTAACATGGACCGCGCCACAGCCTCCCGCAGCAGTTCGCATCGCCGAGGACGCCACCACTTCGCCACTTTTGGCGGAGCCGCTGCGCATCACCAATGCACGCATCGCCGAGTGGGGGACATCAACCACCCGCGCCTTTGACCACATTGCACCCGGCTGGGAAGTGGCCGCGCGACGTGCCGACAACCAACAGCCGGTTCTTGTGCATCGCAAACTGGGTAACGGCTGGCTGTGCGCCACCACCATGAACCTCACCGCGCAAAACGCACCGCAACCGGGCTGGATCGCCAATATCCATAACCACGCCCGCGCCATCTCCGGGCCTGAAATCATCGACACGCAATCCTCCGCATCTCGCTACGCATTCCCGAAGTCCATCCCCGTTTTGCCCCATATCGAAGAAATCACATTCGCCGATACCAACGGCGTCACCATCGAATATCCGTTCGCCTCAAACAGAACGACACCTTTCGCGGCGCCCTTTAGCATGAAGTTCGCGGTAGTCGCGCCCGACTCGGGCACTTCGCCTGCCACCGTGCCCGCCACTCTTCTCGTTCCGGTGTACCCCGGCTATGAGGCGACCCTCACCATTGACGAAGTCGCCACGACTCCCCCCCTAACGCATTGGGGCGATGGGGATTTCATGGTTCTCACCCTTCAGACTTCGCGTAATAGCATCGTCGTTCAATACCAACCGCGGGGGCATTGACATGAAACTCCCCCACGTTCTCGGCACCGGAGTTTTTCCATGTTGCGGTTGAAACGCCAGAGCATCGATAATGAGTATCTCACCGGCCTCCTATTTGTGGGGCCGTGGATTCTCGGCTTCCTCCTATGGGTCGTCTATCCCGTGGGGTCGTCAATTTATCTCAGCCTGTGCGCATACGATGGCATGCGCCCGCCTCAGTTCATCGGTCTGCAAAACTACCGTGCTATTTTCGCCGACCCGGAGTTCTACGTCAGCCTCAAGAACACCTTCTACATCATCCTCATCGGCGTACCCGTCAGTCTGTTTTTCTCGCTCTCTCTCGCCATGATGCTCAACCAACGCCGCCGCGGTATTTCCATTTACCGGACACTCATTTATCTGCCCTGCCTCACCCCGGTGGTGGCCATGTCGGTTCTTTGGATGTGGCTTTTTAACCCCGACTACGGCCTCATCAACGTCGGCATTCGAAGTTTCAACGGCTGGCTTACCAGTCTCGGTCTCGGCTTCCTCTCGCTGCCCGCACCCGGCTGGTTCAGCGATCCCACCTGGGCCAAGCCCGCGCTCATCATCATGGGCTTGTGGGGCGTTGGCGGCACGATGCTTATCTTCCTCGCCGGGCTGCAGGATGTGCCTCGATCCCTGCACGAGGCCGCAGAGATCGATGGCGCCGGATGGTGGCGCCGCCAGGTCCACATCACGCTGCCCATGCTCAGCCCGGTCATTTTTTATAATGGCATCATGGGGTTCATTGGCGGCTTCCAATACTTTACCCAAGCCTACGTCATTTCCGGCGGAGGCGGGGGGCCCGAGCAATCCACACTGTTCTACGCCCTCAGCCTTTTCAACAACGCCTTCCCCCATTGGCGGATGGGCTACGCATCAGCACAGGCGTGGATTCTCTTCTTCATTACTCTCGTGCTCACACTCATCGTGTTCCGCGTTAGCGCGCGGCGCGTCTACTATCAGGGAGGCTGACACCATGAACCGCCGCTCCGCCGACGCCATCGTCTCCGTCACTGGGCACGCCTCGCTTCTCGCGTTGTCTATCGTCTTTGCGCTACCCTTCGCGTGGCTTGTCAGCACATCACTCAAACCCCCCGCTCAGATATTTTCGTCCTCCCCGAACTGGTTGCCCAGTCCTGTCTGCTGGCAGAACTATGTGGAGGCCGTCAACACCATCCCATTCATTCGCTACGCGTGGAACACCATCTTTGTAGCACTAACCTCGACTTTCGCCACACTCTTTTCCTGCTCTCTGGTAGCCTACGGTTTTGCCGTGGTGCGATGGCGGTGGTCGCGTCCCCTTTTTCTCGTCATGCTCGCCACAGTGATGCTCCCTGGACAGGTCACCATGATCCCCGTTTTCATCATCTTCAAGAATCTGGGATGGGTCGGCAGTTATCGTCCGCTCATCATCCCCGCGTTTTTTTCCACCGCGTTCTTTGTCTTTCTGCTCATGCAGTTCTTTCGCACCATCCCCCGCGACCTCATCGACGTGGCCCGCATCGATGGTTGCTCGCATTTCGACATCTATTGGCGCCTCGTCCTTCCCCTCTCACGCCCGGCCCTCATGGTGGTTGCCTTCTTCACCTTCACGGCCGCCTGGAACGACTTCCTCGGGCCGTTAATCTACCTTAACGACGACCGCATGTACACCCTCTCTATCGGGCTTCAACAATTCGTAAGCCAACACGCTGCCGAGTGGCATCTCCTCATGGCCGCCTCCACCATCATGATCGTTCCCGTCATTCTCCTTTTCCTCTTCATGCAGAAAACCTTTGTGGAAGGCATCCATCTCTCGGGGTTGAAAGCATGAACTCGCCCAATTCCACCAAACCGCCTCGTTCCACCAACCTCGGATTATTGCACCTGAACCTTCTCATTGCGGCCATTCTAATTTCTACCATTGTGCTTATCTATTGGGCATCGGGGCCGAAGTCCCGCACCGTTGATGGTCGCACTGAAATCAGCTACTGGACCGGCTGGGGCGGACGCGAATTAGAATCCCTGCGCAAACTCATCGACGAGTATAACCGCTCGCAAGATCACACCTTCGTCCGCTGGACCTACGTGGCCAACGACTATAACAAGATGCGCATCGCTTTCGCGGGCGGTGACACCCCGGACGTGTGCTCCACCGTTTGGGCCGACGATGTGGCCGACTACGCAGAACGCAATGCGATCGTTCCCCTGGACCCCTATCTCGCTGCATCCACGCGCTCCCTCGACGAATACTCCACCCCCGTGCAGGAGCTCTACCGCTACAACAACCACACCTACGCTCTCAGCACGGGCGTCGGCTCGTTCTTCATCATGTATAACAAGCAAGCCTTCCGCGAAGCTGGTCTCGACCCCGAACGCCCCCCTGCTACGTTGGCCGAGTTCGACCTTTATGCAGAAAAGCTCACCAAATACCGTAACGATAATCCGCGCGACGGCATTCAGGTTCTCGGCTTTGCTTATATCGGGCAGATCATGAGTTGGGCCTCTGTTTGGGGCGTCGATTTTTGGGACCCCAACACGCGCACCGTGCTGGTAGACACGCCGCGAATGGTGGAGTTTCTCGAATGGCTCAAGACAAACGTCGACAAATATGGCTATCGCAGTCAGCGCGGGTTTCTCTCATCCCTCGGCAACACGGTTTCGCCAAACAACCCCTTCCTCACCGGCCAGCTTACCATGATCGTCGTAGGCGAGTGGTACAAGAAGATCATCGAGATGTACGCGCCCCCCGGCTTCGAGTGGGGTTACTTTGCTTTCCCCGCCCCACCCGGCGGCCGCGCCAACGCCACCATCCTCAACGCCAGCATGTTCACGATCCCCACTGCCAGCCGCCACAAGCAGGAAGCGTGGGATTTCATCGCATGGATAACCGCGCCCGCCCAAACCATCCGGTTTCGCGTCGGCCCCCTGCCCGGCGACATGGCTGCCGCCAGCGCTGTGCAGAGCGACCCGGGTTACGACACCCCATACTGGCGGTTCGTCAAAGACCTCGTGAACAGCCCCAACGCACGGGGCATCAAGTTGCCCCTCTTCAACAAGTTCATGTATCTGATGAACCAGGTGGAAGAGCGGGTGCTCAGCGGCGAAGCAACGCCTCAACAAGCACTCACGCACATGCGCACAACCTTCCAATCATCCGTGGCTGAAGTATTCCGCGATCCTCCCCCCACAACAACAACCTCAGGTTCCCAAGGAGTAACACCATGAAACGCTTTAGCCGCAACATTCTCCTGCTCGCTGCTCTCGCCGGCGGTGGTTCACCAGCCCAATGCGAGACAGCCGCTTCTCATTTCGTCCCTGACCCCGCCCGCGCCTGCGCTCTCGCCGAGCGTCTTCTTAAATATCAGGATCCCGAAGGGCGCATCCTGCTTAATCTTCCCTCCAACCCCTCCGTGCGTCTCGTCCCCTACTTCTCAAACCTCGCCGCCCTTGGCTGGACCGAGGCCGCCCGCGTGACCACCGACATCTCACAACGCACCCGATTCCTCGACGCAACCGAACGCTGGCTGCGCTGGTATGCCGCAAACCTCAATCCCGATGGAACGATCTACGACTTCGAGGGGCCACCCCGCGCATTGAAGAGCAAGAATGACTACGACAGCAGCGACAGTTACCCCGCCACTTTTGCCATGGTCGCCTGGCGCCATCGCACCGCCTCCGGCGACACTTCGCTTCTGCGAAATCTTCAGCCCGCCCTTACCAAAGCGTATGGAGCCATCCTCCTTACCATGGACGAAGACGGCCTCACGTATGCAAAACCGCTCTACCCCGAGAAGTACCTCATGGATAACCTCGAAGTAGCTGCCGGCCTGGCCGCCTTTACACGCTGCTTCACCGAACTTGGCGACGCCACCCTCGTGGCCGATGCAACCGCCCACCGCGAGCAGATCCAGCGCAGCATCCCGCGCTACTGGCGTCCATCCATTGGGGCTTTCGGCTATACCATCGACCCCTTTGGCATCGTAAGCGGAAAGCTCAAGGTCGCCTATCCCGATGTCCTCGCGCAGCTCATGGTTCTCTCATGGGCATCCAACGGCGACGCTCCCGCACGCCAGTTCCTCGATCGCCTCCAGCGAGACTTCTTCGATAATAATCCCGACGCCCGAAGCGCGGGACAATGGTGGAGCTGGCCCGCCATAGTCTGTGCTGACACCGAACTATCCACCTCTGCCCTGCAGGCCTATGTCGCTGCAATGCAGGCACCCGATCCTTTCGCCCACGATCTCGGACTCGCCGCCGCCACCTTCGCCACAGGTACCGACGCGATCTATTTTGACGAAGTTCGAATGCCTTGGGAGGCCCTTACCAGCGACACTGCCAGCACGCAGCCCGCCGCGTCGCAACCCCTCACCACCTTCGAAACCAAAACCGCGCGTCTCATCCTCACCGCGCACGAAGCCACCGCCGCCATCCGCGATTCCCCGCGCCCGGCTCTCCTGATGCCCATGCGACTCCCCGCCTCCATCGACATGGAGTTCCGCAAGGAAAACGCCTACGTGCAAGCGAACGTCGTTTTCGCCGCCACAGCAAATCTGTCTCAACTGCACCGCATCGGTTTCGACATCGATATCCCACCCACCACTTCCCCAGGCGCTCTGCAAATTAACGTCTGCCTCGTCGACACCGACGGCGACCTGTGGGACGCTCGTCTCGACACCATCACCCCCGAACGCGACGGAATCCGCTGGATCAACCCCGAAAAAACCAGCCTCAACAAATGGGGCAGAAACGGCGACTTCCAACGCTCCATCGCCCAAACCGCTGGTCTCCGAATTCAGTTCAATAACATCACAACCAAACCCGCCAGTTACCAAGTCACATTGAAGGGAATCCACTACGACACCAAATAAGACTCAGGCTCGCCGCAATCATCCCAGTTGTTCTCAGTATGGGCGAAGTCGCAGGCAAGGCTGCTGGGATCGTGAAGACCCTCTTCCTCGTCTCACTCCTTCGCCGTACGAACTGATCTTTTATGGGCGAACTTTCTGTCGCGCTTCTTTGCGCTGAGCGCGATTATTTCTTTTACGGCCAATTCAAAGCCCGGGCCGGGCATGGTGCCGTGATCGAAACCATCCAACTCCAGTAGCGTCGTTTGCGTATGGCCTGCCACCTTCATCATGCGGGCAAGGTAGGCGTTTTCCTCGTAACGCCCCAGCATCTCCAGTTCCCGGTCGCCTGAAATCAGCACCAATGGCGGCGCATCCTTGCGCACATGGAACAACGGCGCATACTCATCCACCACGGGTTGTGTGCCCGGGATGCCGTGTGCATCGCGCACGGCAAAGTGCGTGATGGCCTGTCCGCTAAGCGACACGATCCCCGCCAGAGCATTGGCGTCGGCGTCGTATTTTTGCAGGTAGCTCTTGTCCAGCCCGACCATGTCGGCCAGATACCCGCCCGCAGAGTAACCCGACACGAACACCAGCGACGGGTCGCCTCCGTAAGTCTCCACATTCTTCAACGCCCACACCACGGCAGCCGCAGCGTCGTCGATAAACTCAGGGCACTTCGCCTTCGGATAAAGCCGGTAATTCACAGCCGCCACCGCGAAACCCTTTTCTTTCAGCGGCTCTGGGATCGCCTTTTCTCCGCTGGAAAGCCCGCCGCCGTGTAACCAAACCACGGTGGCGTAGCCGGGGCGATTGGTGGGATGATAAAAATCCAACCGGCACCGCTCCGCCATGTATGCATCCGCGCCGGCGGGCAGTTCGCCACGGTATGCGATGTTCATCGCTGTCGTGTACGTCGCCGGTGTGTCTGCCGTGGCGGTGGTCGTGGCAGCGGATGCAGTAGCGGCGAAACCTGCCAAGGTCATTGCTGCCGAGGCAAATACGGCTCTTTTCACGAAGGCGCCTAATATTGTCACATCAGTCTCCGTTTCTGAAGGAAGTGCATCTAAGTAGTGTTCGTGTTGATCGTCACAACTTAGTCTGGAATGCATCTGCATTAGTGGAGCATTCAAACTGGATGTGCATTGGCAGGCAGTCCCCGAACTGGAAACCATGCAGTTGAACTGGTGCCCACGGCAGGATTCGAACCTGCGACCAACGGTTTAGGAAACCGCTGCTCTATCCGTGCTGAGCTACGCGGGCACAACCGCTTGACTTGTACCGCTTGGGGCGGGTTTTTATCCACTTTGCACTTGGCGTGGATTCTGGCTTGAATGGGCTTGGCGCGCTCGGGTGCATTCTTTGTGAAACCAAAACCTGCCCGCGGTGGCGAGGGGGCTTGCATCCGCCCTTCATCGGCAAGCGGGCCGAGGCTCAGGCAGGCGTATATGGCAAAGCGGGCGATCATCATTGTGCTGGACAGCGTGGGCGCGGGCGAGATGCCCGATGCGGCGGACTTCGGCGACGAGGGTAGCAATACCCTTGGCAATCTTTCGCGAGCCTTTGACGACGGTCTGCGCCTGCCGAACATGGGCGCTCTGGGGTTGGGTAACATCGTTGAAATTCGTGGAACGCCGCCCGAGGCGCACCCCACCGGGGGCTTCGGCAAATGCACCGAGATGTCTCCCGCAAAGGACACCACACTGGGCCATTGGGAAATTGCCGGGGTGGTGACGCCGGTGGCGTTTCCCACTTATCCGGAGGGTTTTCCGCCGGAGGTGATGAACGCCTTCGAGGCGGCCATCGGCATGGGCACGCTGGGCAATTGCACGGCCAGCGGCACGGAGATCATCGAACGTCTTGGCGATGAGCATGTGGCGACCGGTTTCCCCATCGTCTATACGTCGGCCGATAGCGTCTTCCAGATCGCCGCCCACGAAGAGGTGGTGCCACTGGAACGGCTGTACGAGATGTGCCGCATTGCGCGCGAAATTCTGGACGGGCCACACCGGGTGGGCCGGGTCATCGCGCGCCCGTTCATCGGCACAAGCGGGGCCTATGAACGCACGCGCAACCGCCACGACTACAGCGTGGTTCCGGGCGCACCCACGTTGCTCGATAATGTAAAAGAAGCGGGGCTGGAAGTTATCGGCGTTGGAAAGATCGGCGACATCTTTGCCCATCAGGGCCTGACGAAAGAAGTGCCCACGAAGTCGAACGATGACGGCGTGGTGGCAACCCTGCTGCAGATCAACGAAGCCATCGATGGGCTCATTTTCACGAACCTGGTGGATACGGACATGTTATACGGCCACCGCAATGACACGGTGGGATATCGGCGCGCACTGGAAACGTTCGATGCGTTCCTGCCAAAGATTATCAAGGCGCTGTCGCCCTCGGATCTGCTGATCATCACAGCGGACCACGGCTGCGACCCGACCACGCCCAGTTCAGATCACTCGCGCGAATACACGCCGCTGCTGGTGTACAGCCACGCTTTTAAATCAGGCGTGAATCTGGGCACACGAAAAACCTTCGCCGACATCGGGGCAACCTGCGCCGATTTTCTTGGTGTCGCACCCACCGAAGCGGGGCGAAGCTTTTTGAAGGAGCTGTTGTGGAAGTAATCACCGGCGACCGTCAATTGATGGCGTGCCTCATTAAAACTTTCGGTTTGCTGGCCGCCGCCGCCATTGCTCTTTGCGGATCGCCCGCCGGGGCAACTGATTCGCCCGCCCCGTTGCCCCTTCAGGTAGTGGGGGCAGGTGCGCCGGATTTCCCGTCGCAGGACGTGCGGGTTGCCACAGACGGTGCCACTTCCGGAGTGCTGCGCGTTCGATTCGAAAACTTATCGCAGGCTACGCGCCCGGCTCCGCGCACCTGGCCGGCGGTTTTCATGATCGCGGGGGCCACCGGCAAGCAACCCAACGTGACAATCACCCGGGGTCATTATTATTACGTGGAGAACGGACGTATCACCGCAGAGACCTCGGTGATACCCTCCACGGTGGATGGTCCTGCTCCGCCACAATGGTTCCGCATCACCGCAGCAGGGCGTTTCCGCAACCATCAGGTTTACGGCTTAAGCCTCACGCGAGAAGTAGCCGCCACACGCAATCTGGGGACAGCCGGATATTGGATGCTGGACTGGGCAGACACGGAAATCGACCTGGGGCCGCCGCCCACCACCGCCGCATCAACAACCGATAGTTTCGATCCGATGGTTTCGCCGAACTTGCTGAATCCGCAAATCGATGGGGCGTATCTGCTGCCTCCCGAGAAACCCGAGCGCTGGGAGCCACAACGCGAATGGGCGGCCAGAGTGAACACCGCCCTGGCCCACGGGCCGGTGCTGAAATTATCGGTGTACGAACCCGGTGTGTACGGTCTCGATGCCGCAACATTGCACCTCCCTCCGTCGGCGGACGATCCATCGGCCTGGCGGCTCTTTCACGGTGGGCAGGAGGTTCCTCTGGTGACGGATGGTTTGACTTCCCCGTCGGCGGCTCTTTTCTCCGTGCCTGATTTCGACGTGGAACTCAAAGGCGCGGATGTCTACTGGCTCCTCATCAACGGCGGCACGGACGCTGACACCACGCCTCCCTTGCGCATAAAACCCGTGGCCACCGAGACCGTTTCCGAAGCCATGACCAGCGCAACGTCCGTTCGGAACATAAAGACTCTCGTTCGCAGCCAGGAGCGCGAGCAGTATAATAATCGCGTGAGAGCGGCCGAAGGCATTTCCCGCTGGATTTGGAAAAGCATGGGCGATGGCGAAGTGGGTGAGTTCGACGTGGCGCTGCCTGCAACGTACTCCGCCGATGCCGCCACCAGCGTGCAACTGCGCGCGTATTTCTCGATCTTAAACCCCATCAATGGCGCGCCAGAAATGGAGCTCATCGCAAACGGGATAAGCATGGGTCTGGTTGGTGTCCAGGGCACTCAGGGGAAAGTCGAATTCTCGATTCCCTCCGATGCCGTGACCTCCGGCAGCAATGCTTTCGGTCTGCGGTTGCGGTATCCCGCTTCGGCGGTTCAGCACAGTGAAATCAGCATCCATCGTCTTGATCTGACATACGGTTCCCCCGCCGCCTCGCCGATTGACGGGCAAACGGTGTTCACCGTGGACGGCCTGACGACCGAGCCAGCAAGCTTTGCCGTAGCCGCTCCTTCGCCCGGCGCGCCGCAGCCGCTGATGTTCATTGAGGGACGCGACGACGAAGTTGTTCTGTCGCCCCGGTTGGAGAATGACGGGATGCTCCGCTTCAGCGATCCGGGTGGTGCGCGCCAAAGCTATCGCCTGGTGCGACCCGACCAGCCGTTGCTTCCTCACGTTGAATTGGCGCAACCGTTCAACCTTTTCACCGAGGCAAATTTTCACGGCGATTATCTCGCCGTGGCCCACCGTTCGCTCATGGACAGGCTGAAGCCGCTCCTCGATTACCGCGCCTCGTTGGGTCACACCGTGGCGGCAGTGGACGTGGATACCGTTTTCGATCATTTCAGCTACGGCCTTCGCGATCCGGCCGGCTTGAAGGATTTCTTCGCCTACGCCTTCGCCACATGGCCCGCATCCGTCCTGCAAAAAGTCCTGTTGGTGGGCGAGGCGAGCGACTACAAAGCCGACCCCGCCGCCATGCCCCGCGGAGGGCAGGCGGATATGGTCCCGGTGTTTGGAAACGCGCGAGTCGACACGCCCCACGGCGATCACTGGTACGCCCTGGCGGCCGGCACCGATGGCTTTGTCGACCTCGCCGTCGGCCGCATCTCCGTCGCCACTCCCGACGAACTGACTTCCACCATCGAGAAGATCATCGCCTACGAGAAGAACCCCGATCCGGAATGGGCAATGGCCGCAAAATTTGTGATGGACGACAACGAAGAGTTTCCGCGCGTGGTGGACAACGTCATCGCCCGCGCGGCCACGCCTTATCTGCAGGCTGTGCGCTTCAAACAATCCGATTACCCGTATGAACCCAACACAAAGGTGAGCGCCAGACGCCGCAGCCGCACCGCCACCTCGGCGTTGTTGGAGGCCTGGAACGAAGGCGTGGGAACGATGACCTTCTTTGGTCACGGGGGGCCGAACCTCTGGACCCACGAACGGCTGTTCCACGTGGCTGTGGAACTCCCCCATCTCCAGAACTCGCTGCGGCTTCCGCTACTCACTTGCGCCAGTTGCGACAACGCCTGGCTGGATTACCCCGTGCCTCCCGTCACCGTTTCCATGGGTGAGCTATTCCTGAAAAACCCCAACGGCGGCGCCATCGGGATCTTTGCCCCCGTTGCCGGGGCCAGCCCCTTCGAGCATCAGACACTTGTCAGCCACATGATGGACGCCATCTATCGGCGCAATGTGCGTGTGCAGGGTGACATAACCGTCCACGCCAAGAATTTCTATCTCGCCGAAACCATGTCGACAAGCCTGCCCGAGCAATTCGTCCTCGTGGGCGACCCCGGTACGCGGCTCATCATTCCGCCAATCCATGGCGGGTTGTCCATTGAACCGACCAGCGTTCCGGCAAACAAATCCATCACCACCACCGCTTCGTTGGATACAGGTTCGTCAGAAACTTTCACGGCTGTTCTGGCAATTCGCTCGCTGGAATCCGGTGACGATCTGACAAGTCAGCAAGTCCTTTTCGAAGAGGGCAAACTCTTCACCCACGTCGCAGTTCATCTGCCTGTGGGCGAATATGCCGCGGTGGTGCGGTCGCTGGACCGGACGCCTCCGCTGCTGGTTGCCTCGCGTCTGAGTGCCGCCGTACCTTTGCCCGCCATCGACACGGCCACCACGACGCCCATGATGCTGAATGGCGAAGACCCGGACGACTACACCACCGTAACGATCAAGGTGTTCAATCCGACGAATGTGGCCATGAACAACATTCGCATCACGGCCAAGGCGCCGGCCGATGTCGAGTCCACCACCTCGCCCCGCGTGCTCTTCGACACCCATGCCGATCTGGCTCCGTTGGAATCTCTGAACGCTGAATTCCCATGGAACTCGACAATGGGTGACGACTTGTGGGTGAGAGCCGCATCGGGCGACAACTCCCTCCGCACAACCACCACGCTTGCCCCGGTCATACTGGCCGATTCCCTTACCACTCCCCCCGTGCAACTGCCGCCCAGCGCCATGCGATGGACACCGGAAGTGGTCTCATCCGCCGATACACCCACCATAAACTTCCGACTGTTCAACACCACCACCGGCACCCTGAACAACCTGCGCACGTCGCTTTGGGAGAAGGGCTCCATGCTGACCGAGGAGGGAACCGTCTCCGGAATTCCCCCCCTCGGATGGCGGGATGGCACGCTGGCGCTTCGTGCGCCTCTGGCCGAGGGTCGCCATGATTTTGAACTGTTCATCCGCCCCCGCGACGAAGACACCTCGCCCAGCCAACGGGCGGCGAACGTCGGCACTTCGCACACGGTGGTGCTCAACGTTCTGGCTGGCCCTGACCTCATGTTTCAGCCTGATTCCGTGCGTGTGACAGGATCCCAGGGTCGCCTCACGGCCCAGAGCACGGTATACATCCACGCCCAACTGCACAATGCGGGCCGCGTGGAGGCGCGAAGCGTTGCGTTGCAACTGCTCGGTGATGATCCAAAAACCGGCAAAGAGATGCAAACGATCAACGACACCAATCAGACCATCATCGCAAGCATCGCGCCCGACGAAACCGTGCCCGTCACCTTCCGTTGGGAAAATGCGCGCACAGCCGGAGGCCAGCCCAACTTGTGGCTGACCATCAATCGCACCGGAAGCGTCCGCGAAACGAGCACCGAAAACAATGCCATCGCGGTGCCGCCGTTTGACCTCAATGCAATCACGAATTACACCATCTCCTCCTTCAACGTGACGCCCCTTGTGGGACGTGAAGGCACCAGCGCAACCCTGCATGTGTCGGCCATGTCATCGGGATCATTTGCTGACGGCCCCGTTGAACTGGAGACCGGTTTCCAGAACCCGCTGGATGGAGAATCCCGCAAGGTTCGCCACAAATTCCCGCTGATGGAACCCAACACACCCGCTGACTTCAACACCACACTGGCCCTGCATGCACGCATGCCCGTGGCATTCGCGAACATCAATGCATCCCGCGAGTTGGAAGAACTCGACGGTGGCGACAACACCACCCAAACCGCGCTTCAGGTTGTGCGGGCTTTGGACAAGGTGCCTCGCGTTGGAAACCGCTACGATTTCACCACCATTCTGGGCGAATGCACCGTCACCAACATGCAGATGTTGCCCGGTGGAGTTCTGCGTCCCGACGACCGTTTCAGCCACGTGGCCGGGTACATGCCTTTCGACCCGGATTGGGTTGTGGATTATCCCCTCGCGCCGGAACCGGCGGAGGAACCGACCAAAGACCAGCGCTGGACCATCCTCCCGTATCTTCTCGCAGCTCAGCGGGAAGAACGCACCACGCCCATACTTCTGCAACTGCCGCTGCCTGTCGGGCATGAGGCCGACATCCCGCTGACCCTTCTGGGCGTCACACAGTTCTCACCCAACTATCAGGGTGGCCGCATCGGCGCCATGGATGTGGCCGTGGGTGCGGAGATTTCCGACGAGGACACTTCCGCCTCAGCTTTCAGGCGTGTGGATGTGCCCGCCGGCGTGAATGTCGAGTCGGACCAATTCATTCCCCTGGCGACGGATACCTGGGCCACGACCAGCGTTGCCGTGGCGCTGCGCCAACCGCCCACGGTGGGCGTGAGGCTGGCAGCGTTCCAGTACCGCCTTGCAGCGGGCGTGATCGAATCGCCGCTGTGGGAGGTGCCTGAACGCGATCACGGAAGGACCGCCCTCTTATCAGCCGTCGGAGATTTCCCGTCGGAAACGAAGGTGCTGGTTGCGTGGAGGACAGGGAAGTGGCAGGGTGACCATGACATCGAGTGGTCTGCGTGGTCGGCCTTGCAACCCAACGAAGCTGAAACCGAACCTCTCGATGACCTTCTGCAATGGAAGTTGGTCGCCATACCGGCACCGGGCAATGCCGTAATGCCGGTTATCTCTAAAGTGGAACTGACGATAAAATGACACCTGTTTTGTTTAAAGCGTCGCGCCGCGAATTACGCCAGGTTTTCATTCTGTGGCTGTTGCTGCTGTCGGTGGCGGGGTTGGCCCTGTGGGCGTTGAACGCCAACGCTGTGCGCATAATCGACCACATCACCTATGTGAAGGCCGGGCGGTATTCGCGGTCTCAGGTGTTGTTTCGCGAGGCAGAAAAACGTGCGACCTTCGCTCTGAAAAAATCGGAGGAACTTAACAAAGCCGCCGACCGCAAGCTTCTCCCAACCAGTGATCCCGACTACGCCGCCGCCACTGAACTCTACACCCGCGCCTTCGCCATGTACCCGGGCGACCCGTACGGATCCGACATGCGTCCGCACTATGAGCGACTATCGAGCCTTTATGAGGCGGGCGGCGAAGAACGCAAAGCCGTGCGCACAAGCGCCCTGGCTTTTTTGGCCGCCGACGACATTAACAACGCCGATTCCTACGCCAGCACGCTCATCATTCGCGATCCATCCGACGCCACGACCTGGAAAGTGCTGGCACAAATTCGGCTTCGCGCCGGCAGACTTATTGAGGCACAAAATGCCATTTCGCGCTACGAAACCACCGGGGGTGATGTGGCTGTTATCCATGAACTGCGGTCAGGGCTCGCTCGCTCGAAGGGCGAAAACGATACCGCCATTCGGGAAATGGAAGCATCGTTGAATGCCAATCCTGACAACTCCACGGGACGCAAAATTCTCGCGGAAATGCTGACTACCGCAGAGCGACCGGCAGATGCCGTAAAGATCCTGAAAGAGGGAGAAGCCACCGGTGGCGCGGAAGACGGCAACTACATGCACCGGCTTGGGGAGGCCCTTCTGGCAACGGACCAAAACGAAGAGGCTTCCAAAGCTTTAGGTGAGGCGGCCAAACTGGAGCCAAACAGCGCATCAGTGCAATGGAGTCTCGCACAAGCCCTCCTGCGTCTGGGCCAGACCGCCCGCCACAATGATGCGCTTCAGCGCGCCCTGACCCTGGACCCATCTCTGCGCAAACGCGTTATGGAAAAGTGAGAGTACTCACGGCACCGGCCGCCCGGGCGAAATTTCCCAGTATGGCCAGACCCGCTGCCTGACTTTTTTCGGGGTGGAATTGCGTGCCCCACAATGCACCGCGCTCCACGGCTGCCACCACCCGGCAACCATGCTGACAGTCAGCGGCAATCACGTTTTCGTCAGACGGGCAAACGTGATACGAGTGGACGAAATAGACGTGGGTCCCATCCTCCACCGATTCCAGAAGCCGAGATCCCGGTTTGACGGACAAACCGCTCCAGCCCATGTGCGGAATCTTCAATCCCTCGTGGGGCGTCATGCGTCGCACCGTGCCGGGCATGACTCCCAGCCCGGCAACACCGGGCGCTTCATCGCTCGATTCAAAAAAAACCTGCATCCCGAGACAGATGCCCAGCATGGGCTTGCCGCCTGTGGCGTAGCGACAAAGGGGCTCCACCAAACCATGCCGCCGCAACTCGGCCATGGCATCGCCGAATGCGCCAACTCCAGGCAGAATCACACTGTCAGCCGCGTCGATGGCTTCGGGCGTCGTCACGAACTGCGTGGCGCAGCCAAGTTTTTCCAGCGCCTTTTCCACGCTGCGCAAGTTACCCATACCATAATCCACAATTGAAATCATGCTCGGAATTACGGGGCCGGGCTCGCTATTATTTGTCGTCATGGATTGCCATCAGCGCAGACAGAGCCTCGCCCGGACTTTCGCAGCGCATGAAACTCTCGCCCACAAGGATCGCGTCGGCTCCAATGCGGCGCACGGCAGCGACGTCGGCCGGGGTGGAAATTCCGCTCTCCGAGACAAACGTCAGTGCCGAACGTGCAGAACCCAACGAACGCATCACGCGCTCGGTCTGGTTCAAGTCCACCGCAAACGTGCGCAGATCGCGGTTGTTCACGCCGAGGATTTTCGCGCCTGAATCCACGGCAATCTCAGCCTCGGATTCTTCATGAACTTCCGTCAGCGCATCCATCCCCAAGCCATTTGCAATCTCACGAAAACCTTTCAACTGAGCCCCATCAAGGATCGAGCAGATGAGCAGAATCGCCGAAGCACCTGCCTCGCGCGCTTCATAAATCTGGTACTCATCCACCACGAAATCTTTGCGGAGCAAGGGAAGCGCGGGCAGCGCCGTGTGGATTTGTCGCAGATAATCGAGATGGCCCTGAAAATATTGCTCGTCGGTGAGCACGCTCACGGCCGCCGCCCCGTGCTCTGCGTAATCTTCAGCGATAGCCAGCGGATCAAAATTCTCGCGGATGACACCCTTCGAAGGTGAAGCCTTTTTTACCTCGGCTATCACGCGGAGTTCACCATCAGCCGGGCGCTTTAAGGCCGCAGCAAAATCTGCGGGCAGGGGCATATCTGCCAAGCGCGCCTTCAAGTCCGATGCAGACCTCTTTCGCTTGGATGCCGCGATGAACTCATATTTATACGCAACGATCTGTTGCAGGATGTCAGCCACGACCATCGGTTTCAGGCGCCTCCCGATTGATTGGTAATGTCGCGCAGATGGTTGAGCGCCTTCAGCGCCGCTCCGGACGCGATGGATTGCCGCGCCTTTTCCACACCCGCAGCTAAATCCGCCGCGGCTCCGGCCACATACAATGCGGCCCCCGCGTTGAGCAGAACGATGTCGCCTCGGGGTCCGGCCTCGCCTTCCAGCACGCGCAAGATGATCTGTGCGTTTAACGCCGCGTCGCCCCCGCGCAGTTCGTCCATGGTGCCCCGCTTCATGCCAAAATCTTCCGGCGACAGGCGGCCCATTTTCAACTGCCCGCCCCGCACCTCGGCGAAAGTTGTGGGCGAGGTGATGGAGATTTCGTCCAGCCCATCCTCCCCATGCACCACCATTCCCATTTCGCACCCCAACTCTGCCAGCGCGCTGGCGTAAACCTCCACGAGGTCCTTGTCGAACACGCCGATCAACTGGTGCATCGTGCGCGCTGGGTTGGACAACGGGCCGACGAGATTGAAAACCGTGCGGAAGGGCAACTCGCGGCGCACCGGTGCAACGTGGCGCATGCTCTGGTGGTAATGCTGGGCAAACAGGAAGCAGATGTTCGCCTCCTCCAGCGAGCGTTCCATCACCTCGGGTGTCGCATCCAGCCACACGCCCAGTTCTTGCAACACGTCGGCGCTGCCGCATTTGCTGGTCGAGCTGCGGTTGCCGTGCTTCGCCACGCGCACCCCGGCTCCGGCTGTAACCATTGCGGCCGCGGTGGAAATGTTGAACGTGCCAAGGTGATCGCCGCCAGTGCCGCAGGTGTCTATCACCACCCCCGCCGGACGTTTGAACGGCCGGGCCCGCTCGCGCAGCACCCGGGCAAAGGCAACCACATCCGAAATACGCTCGCCGCGCATGCGCAGCACCGTCAGGAACGCGGCCATCTGCACAGGCGTCGCCTCGCCGGCCATCATGCGGTCTGCCACCGCCTCAATCTCGGTGGCGTCCAGCGTCTCGCCTGCCATCAATCTCTGTATCACACTGTCGATCATTGCCTGACTACCCTGCCGACCCTTCACCGCTCACGGTCATTTTTCTCTGTGCACAAAAGTTACAATCTCTGCGCGCAACGACGGGTTGTGTCCACATGAAACACCCGCCCCATTCTAAAGCGTTGACCTTGACACCGCCCGACAAGCACCATACTTTTGGACGGTTCATTCAAAATTGTCATTTAACACGAGCGAGAGGAATTACCGATGGCGGACGAAATTTACGGAAACGCGCTGGGCCTGATTGAGACCCGTGGCTTGGTGGGATCCATCGAGGCGGCTGACGCCATGGTGAAAGCAGCCAACGTGCGACTGCTCGGCAAGGAACACGTGGGCGGCGGCCTGGTAACCGTGATGGTGCGCGGTGACGTGGGCGCTGTGAAAGCAGCCACCGACGCCGGAGCTGCGGCAGCACGCCGTGTGGGAGAACTCATCAGCGTGCATGTCATCGCCCGCCCCCACAACGATCTCGAAAAAATCCTTCCGCAGGGCTGACGAAAACTCATCACGAAGATTTGTGAAAGACGCCGGACCCGCGCCCACAAAGCGTGGGTTCGGTGCTTTGCTCAAACGTGACCACACCCCCCCACCATAGCGCCGCAATGGACATGGAAAATCTGCGCGACCGTGTGCGCGCCGAGGTTATAGCCGCGTTGCAAGCCCTCGAAAACTCTGCCGCGGTTTCTCCTCCAAGCAACACTCCCAACGCGGCAACCGCACCGACCCAGCCACCGATCCCAGTTTCGGAAACGGCGATTCTCTTTACCGGTTCTCAACCTCCGTCGGCTGATTTCATGAAAGAGTTATCCAACCTCGCTGCGGCAGGCCGGTCCTTCGCGCTTCTGCTTAGCCACACTTACGCGCAATTTCATGACCCGGCTGCCACCTTGAAATTATTGCCAGCGGGCACGCGGCTGATATCACCTGAAAACGAGGTGGATTTCGCGGCCCTGTGCGCTCATTTCACAGCTGTCATTGCGCCCCATTTCAGCACCAACACCACCGCAAAGATCGCCCTGGGCATTGCCGATTCCGCCCCGACGCGACTGGTCGCTTCATGCCTCGCCGCAGACAAACCTATTTTTGTTGGCACTGACATCGCCGCCTTGAGTCGCGACCTCGCGGACCAACTTGCCGCCGCTCCCCCGCCGGTCCTTCGCACCGCCGAGGATCATTTGCGCAAGTTGCAGCAGATCGGCATTCAATTTATCGACACCGCGTCGCTTGCCCGCATCGTACAGGCTCACTTCACACCAGTGGTCAACGAAACCCCGGCCCGCCTGGCCCGCACCCGTCCCACGCAGAAGCGCGAGTTCGTGACCGCCGAAGACGTCTGGCGCGTTGCGTCCCACGGCGGCAAAGTACTCAATCACGCCCGCGACGCCATCATCACCGATCAGGCCCGCGATCAGGCCGCCATGAAGGGCATCGAGCTGCACCCAGACTGAGCACCCGCATTTCTCCGGTCTCG
The DNA here is from genome assembly GCA_002842095.1 of candidate division BRC1 bacterium HGW-BRC1-1. GTDB lineage: Bacteria > Sumerlaeota > Sumerlaeia > Sumerlaeales > Sumerlaeaceae > HGW-BRC1-1. The sequence goes on along the minus strand of PHCB01000007.1, from coordinate 52,421 downwards.
CAGCTGAAAATTCCCTTTGCATCCCCTCCTCCGCCCGCGTGGAGATGGGCGCACAATGGACACTCAAACAATTAAAACTGCGCTTATCAGCGTTTACGACAAATCGGGTCTCGACGTTCTGGCCCGCGCCCTCAAAGCCCACAATGTGGAGATACTTTCCACGGGCGGCACCCTCGACTACCTGCGCAAAAACGGGTTCGAGGCGACCTCCGTCTCCGACTACACGCAACAGGAGGAGATTCTCGGCGGGCGAGTGAAAACCCTGCACCCGAAAATCTTCGCCGGCATTCTGGCCCGCCGCAACAACTCGGACGACATGAAAACCTTAAAATCATCCGGCATCAAACCCATCGATCTCGTCGTGGTGAACCTCTACCCGTTCGAAGAAACCGTGGCCGATGAAGAGACTTCTCTCGAAGAGGCCGTGGAGCAGGTCGACATCGGTGGAGTCGCCCTTCTGCGCGCCGGATCGAAAAACCACCGGGACGTTATCACGCTCAGTTCCCCCGAGTTTTACCCCGCCTTTATTGACATGCTTGAGGATCCCGACGACGACGATCCCCACCTCACCCGCGTGCTGGCGGTGAACGCCTTCGCCCAGACCTCCGCCTACGACATGGCCATCGCCACGTACTTCTCCGAGCAGGTGCCCGACGACATCTTCGATGACGACGACGACGATATGGAAGACCCCGAATTCGACGACGACGCAGATGAAGCCGAACAGCACGAATGCGGTTGCGGTCATGATCACGATGAGTGCGGCGAAGAATGCGGCGATGACTGCTGCCACGGCGACGAAGAGGACGAGGACGACTTCGCCCCCTCCTTCGGCAAATTGCAGGAGCTTCGCTACGGCGAGAACCCGCACCAGACCGCGGCCTTTTACGCGCAGCTCGACACCGAGGAAATTTGTGTGGCCCGCGCGGATCAATTGCAGGGCAAGGAACTTTCCTACAACAACATCGTCGATCTCGACGCCGCCCTAGAAATCGTGCGCGCTTTCGACGACAAGCCCGTTTGTTGCGTCATCAAGCACAGCAACCCCTGCGGTGTGGCGAAGGCCGACACACTCAAAGAGGCCTACGTGGCCGCCCGTTCCTGCGACCCAGTCAGTTCCTTCGGGGGCGTGATCGGGTTTAACTGCGAAGTGGACAAAGAAACCGCCGACGCCATCCTCGAATTGTTCGTGGAAGCGGTCATCGCGCCCTCCTTCAGCCTCGAAGCGCAGGAAGCCTTCTCGGCCAAAAAGAACGTCCGCCTGATGGCCACCGGTGCCTTCACCCCCCGTTTGCCGCAGAAGATGCTGAAGAGCGTTGTGGGCGGGTTGCTCGTGCAGGACCGCGACCTCGGCATGGTGGAGCGCGCAGACCTGAAGATCGTGTCGAAGGTCAAACCCACCGACGAGGATCTCGACGGACTGATGTTTGCCTGGACCGTTGCCAAGTTCGTGAAGAGCAACGCCATCGTTTACACGGGCCTCAACGCCACCATCGGCATCGGCGCCGGACAGATGAGCCGCATCGACTCAACCAACATCGCCGCCGTGAAGGCATGCAACCCCGTGAGGGGCGCGTACATGGCCAGCGATGCGTTCTTCCCCTTCCGCGACAACGTGGACCGCGCGGCGGACATCGGCATCAAGGCCATCATCCAGCCCGGCGGCAGCATGCGCGACGAGGAAGTCATTCAGGCGGCGGATGAAAAAGGGCTGATCCTGGTGTTCACGGGGATGCGCCACTTCCGCCACTGAGCCAAACGGCTTTCAAAAATACAGCCGACGGCTGCTGGGTTCTCTCCGCGCCGTCGGCATTTTTTTGCTCAGTCTGTTGCGAGTAACCGTTTCACGCATGCTTTGAAGTCGCGGCCGCGCTCCTCAAAATTAGCGTACATATCGTAACTCGTGCAGGCCGGTGAGAGCAAAACCACGTGGCCTTCGCCCGCCGCTGCTGCTCCCCGACGCACGGCCTCATCCATGCTCGACGCCCGCTCGAACGGCACCGTCCCGCCCCAGCTTTTTTCGATGAGCGGAGCCGCCTCACCCACTGTCACGAGGTGCGCCACGCGCTCCTTCACCAAGGGCCGCAGCGTATCGTAGTCGCTGTTCTTATCACGCCCGCCGGCGATCAACACGATCGGTTCGTCGAAACTGGCCAGCGCCTTTTCCAGCGAGTCGAGGTTTGTCGCCTTGCTGTCGTTGAAGAATCGCACGCCATCGCGCTCGCGGGTGCCGCACAATTCGATACGATGCTCCACCCCCGCGAAACTGCGCAAACCTGCACATACCGCCTCGGGTGATGCACCAATCAGCATCGCCGCCATGGCCGCCGCCAGCGCATTCTCCAGATTGTGGCGACCCGGAAGTGGCATCTCTTCAACTTCAATCAGGGCTACCTCGACACCGTCCAGTCCCCGCACCATCAACAAGCCACTGCGAAGAAACGCACTGGACTCCCCCTCATCCTCGCCCAGATGGAATGGCACCTGTCTCACGTTCAAATCCGCGACAAATTCCCTGCTGGCTTCGTTGCCACCATTGAAAACCAGACAGTCCTTCTCGCCCATGTTGCGCAGCAGATGGCGCTTAGCCGCCACATACTTATCGAAGGTGCCGTAGCGATCCAGATGGTCCGGAGCGAGGTTCGTGAGTACGGCCACGGTCGGCCGCAGGTCTTCGATGGACTCCAACTGGAAGCTGCTCAACTCGGCCACAAACACGGTCTGCGCCCCACGGTTTTCCGGTCGCGCTGCATGTTTCGACCACGCCTCGCCGATGTTGCCCACCAGCACTGCATTCAGCCCGGAGGCTTGCAGCAGGTGCGCGATCCACGCCGTGGTTGTCGTCTTGCCATTGGTGCCGGTAATCGCCATAATGCGCGCCGCGGGGTCGCTCACGGCCGCCGCCAGTTCCACCTCGCCGATGACCCGCACGCCGCGCCCCAACGCTTCCGCCACCACGGGATGCTCGCGGGGAATTCCCGGACTCAGAACGATAACCTGGCGCGAAGCAAGTTCCCCAAACGCCCCCGCCCCCCAGTGCGATTCAATACCCCTGGCATCAAGCTCCGCTTTCAGATCTGTGGCCCTGTCAGCTGGCTTTTCGTCGTAAACCGCCACGTCATGGCCCAAATCCTTCAACAACATCGCCGCCGCAATCCCACTGCGCGCTGCTCCCAGAACCGCATACGTGAACCCGTCCAGCTCGTTGGCTTTCATCGCATCCCTCGCCGTGTGTCTCTCATGCTCTTGTGCGTTTGCGTAATTCCAACGCACGCTTTCGTCATCCATTGACCAGCCGCCAGCGCACTTCGCCGCAAGAAAAAACAGCTAATCCCGCGGGGTCTGCGTCTGCATTGCCTGCAATTGTTCCGTCAATGCCTCCGGCGAATCAACCGGAGCCTGACATGCATAATTCGCGCAAACGTATGCGCGCGCCGACCCATCCGCCGCAGGCTCCTTGCCACGCCCCACCGGCAGCGCATCCTCACCCGGCCTCACACCGGCAATCACCCGCACCGGCAGAAACGTGCGCCACGCGGCATCCACCATTGCGCGTGTGTCGTCGCGTGTCGGCTCGCCCGTGATCACGATTTGAGGAAGCGCGGCGGCGCCGTAGCGCGACGCCAGCACCAGCGATGCAAACACCGACGGCATCATGTTCACCCGGGCACCACTGGCCTTCACCGTTCCCTCGGCTGCGTTGCGCAATTCCTCATCGGCGAGCAGTGAAGCCAACCGGAAGCACGCCTGCGCCGCCACCGATGACGCCGCCGGGAGCGCTCCGTCGTGGGTTTCCTTGCCGCGCGAAATCAGCGTGACATCCGCCCCATCGGTCGTGAAAAATCCACCCGATTCCATATCGCCAAACCGCAGCCACATCTCCGCGGCCAGTTGACGCGCCTCTTTTAACCATTTCGGATCCAGCGTCGTTTCATACAAATCAACCAGCGCCGCTGTAAAATACGCGTAATCCTCCAACATTCCCGCAACCCGCGCCTGACCCTTGCAGAAAATCCGCAACAGCCCGCCGCGATCGTCGCGCAACCGCTTCAGGATGAACTCCGCCGCAGCCACTCCGGCGTCCACAAACCGCTTGTCGCCCAGCACCTGCATTCCCCGCGCGAAAGCCGAGATCATCAGCCCGTTCCAGCCGGTAATGATCTTGTCGTCCAGCCCCGGAGCGATGCGCTTTGCGCGCTCGTGCAACATCTTCTGTCGCATTTCCTCAAGCCTCAACAGCCACTCTGCGCGCACCATCCCGTGGGCCTCGGCGAATTCTTGCGCGGACACCGGCATGTTCAGGACACTTGTTCCGTGCTCGAAATTTCCATCGGGGGTCACGTCGTAATACTCGCAGAAAAGGGTCCCGTCCTCCTCGCCCAAGATTTCGTGCACCTCGGTCGGCGTCCAGACGTAATACTTCCCCTCCTCGCCCTCACTGTCGGCATCGTAGGCCGCAAAGAAGCCGCCCTCGGGCGAACGCAGATCGCGCAACACCCAGTCCAGCGTTTCCTTTCCCACGGCACGGAACAACGGGTTTCGCGTGGCGAGAAACGCATCCAGATACACCGGCACCAGCAACGCCTGATTATAGAGCATCTTCTCGAAGTGCGGAATCAGCCATCGGGCATCCACCGAATAGCGCGCGAACCCGCCGGCCAGTTGGTCGTACATCCCGCCCCACGCCATTTCCTCCAACGTCCGCGTGACCATCTGCAAAGCCGGCTCGCTGCCCGTGGCGTGGTGAGCAACCAACAGCAGCGCCAGCCGCTGATCCGGCGGAAACTTCGGGGCGCTTCCGAATCCCCCATGGCGCACATCGAAATGCTGCGCCGCCTCACCCACGGCGTCCGTCAGAATTTCTGGCGACAACGCCTCCTGGCGATCCCCGCCCGTTCCCCGCGCCAAATCTTTGTGCAGCTTCTCCGCCTGCTCGGTCAGATGCTCGCGGTCTTCGGTCCACACCTCCCGCACCCGCTGCAGCACCGTCGCAAAGCTGGCCCGACCATAACGATCATCCGGCGGAAAATAGGTCCCCACGAAAAAAGGTTTCCCTTCCGGCGTCACAAACGCATTCAGCGGCCAGCCCCCCTGTCCGGTCATCGCCTGACATGCGTTCATATAAATTGCGTCCACATCCGGACGTTCCTCGCGATCCACCTTCACCGGCACTACGGTTTCGTTGATCAGCGCCGCCATCTGTGGATTCTCAAACGACTCCCGCTCCATCACGTGGCACCAGTGGCACGCCGAGTACCCGATGGAAATGAGCAGCGGCTTGTCCTCGCGCCGCGCTTTTTCGAACGCTTCCGCACCCCACGGATGCCAATCCACCGGGTTGTGAGCGTGTTGCAGCAGGTAGGGCGAGGTCTCGTGAATCAGCCGGTTGGCGGTACACGGACCGCGTTCTGAAGCGGATGAATTGTCCATAATGGCCCTAACCACGCAGGTCGCGCCTTATGCAAGAAAGAAGACCAAATACAGGCTATATCGCTGGCAACAAAGCGGATTCGCCCCCGGTCGGGGCGGCCCTGCTATGCTTTGTTTTTTCCCGAGAAGTGCGCGAACGTTTCATTCTTCACGTGCATCTCCGCTCCCTCGCTATCCAGCCATGTCAGCATGGCAGGCCCCGCCTGAACCTCGCCGATGAGCGTGGCTCCGGCATCGGCGTTGGCCTGCTTCAAAATGGCGTCCACCTTCTCCTGAGGCGCACTGGTGGCAAACATCAGTTCGTACTCCTCACCGCTCGACATGGCGAAGGTTGCCACGTCATAGCCGCGCAACGCGCAGTAACGACGAATCTCCAGGGTCACGGGAAGTCTCCCCGGCGAAATAACCAACTTCACCGCCGAGGCATTCGCCAGCAATTGCAGCTCATTCAACACCGAGTCGCTGATGTCGATCATGGCGAGATCGTCAAGAGCCGCACCCAGTGCGCTGCCACCCTTCACGCGAGGTTGCGGGCAGAGATGCCGCTCCAGCAGGGTTTCCGTCCACGGTTCCCCTCGCAAGCTCGCGGCCGCCGGATCCGTCAGCAACTCCAGCCCGGCCCGGCTGCGTCCCACATCGCCCGTCAGGTACACATTCTGCCCCGGGCGACACCGCGACCTCAGAGGCACCGGACGCCCCTCCGCCAGTTCACCCGTCAATGCGATGTTGATCACCATCACCGGAGACATGGTCGTGTCGCCCCCCACCAACTCGGCCCCCCACAAGCGTGCCTCATGCGCGAGACCTGCGTACAATTCCAGCAGGCAACCAACCGTCAAATCTGCGGGAAGTCCCAGGGATACCAACGCAAACCGCGGATTGCCCGACATGGCCGCCACATCGCTCACATTACTCGCCATGGCTTTGCGTCCCAGAGATTTCCAATCCGTTGCATCATTGCGCAGGAAGTGGGTCCCCTCCACCAGCATGTCCGTGGTCAGCACCGTCTGCATTGCCGTGCCGGGAGTTGCCGCCGTCACCGCAGCGTCGTCGCCCACGCCCACCAGCACGCGACCGCCGCCCTCGCTCAAATACGAAGCGATTGCCCTCAACACTCCCCGTTCACCCACTTCACCCACCAACGCATTGCGCTTAATCGGCATCGTCATTCCCTCCCCGCCTTTGTCCGGTTATGAAACCTGTTTGAATTGCGCCGCCAAATTTTGCATCCGCCCGGTAATATCCTCTGCACCCATGATCTCCGCGATCATCGCCACATTATCCGCTCCTGCTGCGGCGCAATCCGCAAGAGTCTCCGTCGTAATCCCCCCGATAGCCACCATGGGCAAGCTGATATTTTCGCGCACCCATCGGATGTGAGGAATACCCAGCGGGTTCCATTCGCTTTGCTTGGAAGTCGTCGGATAAATCGGGCCCACTCCGATGTAATCCACCGGCTGGCGCGTGGCCTCCAGAGCCTGGATTTTCGTGTGGGTGGACAACCCGATGATACACTCCGTCCCCACAATTTCGCGAGCAATGGCCGCAGGGAAATCGCTCTGACCCAGATGCACGCCATCGGCCTTAACCTCTGCCGCCAGATAGGGATTATCGTTCACGATAAACGTGGCCTCATGCTCGTGGATCAACGCCCGCAACGCATGGCCCACCTCGACAAGTTCCTCAAAGGGCGATGTTTTATCCCGCAACTGAATGACCCGCGCCCCCCCCAACAGGGCTTCTCGCGCCAATTCCAAATGTGACCGACCGCCACCGATGGCTTTGTCCAGAATGACATAAATCCCCCACACACACCGCGAACTGTTCTTCCCCGCCATTCCGTCGGTCATCCGCCCTCACCTCGTTGCAATTATCGATTGGTCAGTAACCAACCCACTTCATGCCGGGGCAAGCGGCTGCATCAACAGAAAAACCCTCGGGGGGAAACGCACACGGAATTTGCGCCGAATGATTGTGCCACATGCTCCACCCGATTGCAGCCCCCTGTCCAAGGGGGCACTAGAGCATTTTCGATTCAAATGATTACAGAGTCTTGGTGCACTGGGATGTCGAATTGTGACCGCCCATCCATGGCGTAGGTGGCCACCACGGCCTCGCCCGGACACCCGATGCTACCGCCTCCCACTTGCCCACTTGCTGGCGGATTGCAACCCCGGTGCGACCGGCGTGCAACCGGTGTGCAACCGGTGTGCAAGCGGTGTGCAAGCGGTGTGCAAGCGGTGTGCAAGCGGTGCAACTGGCGCGCAATCGGCAAGCCATTATCCGTCCAGCGGTCTGCCTCAGGCCTCCACTCGGCCTCCAGTTTGCCCTACACGCGCAGCCGCCCCGAGTCCAATGCTCCAGCTATTTCGAGATTACAGGATCTGTCAACACTTACGTCAAAATAGATCTAATGAAAAAGACCCTCCAAGGGGAATCATCCCCTCGGAGGGTCATCGTAAAACTTTAATGCGGCCGATCCCGCTTAGCAGACCTTCGGCAGTCCCTTGCCATCCGGTTGCAAGGCGTCGTCTACCCAGCCTTTGTGGGCCACCAGCAGGTCGTCCACCATCTCCCAGATTTCGTCGAGGGTCAGTTCGGCTGCCGTGTGCGGATCGAACATCGCCGCCTGATACACATACTGGCGCACGTTCTCCACCGCGGCCCGCGCGGCCAGGTCCTGCACGTTGATGTTCGTGCGGCAAATGGCTGCCAACTGCGGCGGAAGATCGCCGATCACGGTCGGCTGCACGCCGCTGCCATCCACCAGACACGGCACCTCAACCACGCAATCGCCGGGCAGGTTGGTTATCAGACCCTTGTTCTCCACGTTGCAATAAACCACGCGGGGAATGTTGGTCTCCATGCTGTGAATGATGTACGATCCGTATTCCTCGCTGCGCTTGATCTCCATATCCTCGCCGGTCTCAAGCTGCGCCTTCATCTTGTGCCAGCCGGCAATCTGGTTCTCGCACCGCGTGATGTACTCGTCGATCGGCACGTTGTAACGCTCCAGCAGGTCGGGGCGGTCGCGGCGGATGAAGTGTGGCGTGTACTCCGCCAGATGCTCGCTCGACTCCGTGACGAAGTAACCAAGGCGCATAAACATCTCATAGCGCGAACGGTTCCAGTCGGGCACGCGGCCCTCCTCCACCACCTTGCGGATCAGCGGATAAAGGTCTTCGCCGTTGCGCTCGAAGCGCAGATAAAACGCCATGTGGTTGATGCCCGCGCAGACGTAGTTAATCTCCTCATAGGGCACCCCGATGTCGCCACAAAGGGCGTGGGCCGTGCCAAACACACTGTGGCATAGTCCCACACTTTTGATCTTCGTGGCCCGGAAAACGCCCATCATGTTCATGGCCATCGGGTTGGTATAATTGAGGAACATCGTGTTGGGGCAAAGCTCTTCCATATCGCGGCAGTAAGACACCATCACCGGAATGGTGCGCAGCGCGCGCATGATGCCGCCGATGCCCAGCGTGTCGGCGATGGTCTGCTTCAGACCAAACTTTTTCGGCACTTCAAAATCTGTGACCGTGCCGGGTTTGTAAAGACCCACCTGGATCATGTTGATCACATAGTCGGCACCCTCCAGCGCGGCGCGCCGGTCCAACGTGGCATGAATCGTGGGTTTTGCCCCAAGCTGCTTGGCCACCTGGCGGGCCACCGTTTCGGAAGTCGCAAGGCGCTCCGGGTCGATATCAAACAGCCAGATGTCGCTGCCCTTTAACTCCTCGAAGGAAAGAACGTCGATCAGCAGTTGACGCGCAAAGACTGTGCTTCCTGCACCGATATAAGTAATTTTTGGCATGTATTTTCTCGCTTGAATTGATGCTGCAGTTGGACCGTTAGGATGCACTAAACGCCGATACAAGGGAAAACAGAGGTCGGGGGATTTTTTATACTGGTAGCTTTTTCACCGGCGATATCAGCCCCGGAAAGCTTCCCAATGACTGATGAGAAAAATACGCAACGGTGATGAGAAAGTCTTGCTTTTGCCGCTTTCAGACGCTGGCATATTTATACGAAGTCAAAGAAAGGCTTTTTTTCAGCTTCAGCGATAATCTCTCGCCTTCTCTATTTTGAGGGTAAGCGTCATCGTTGTAGAAAGCGAAGCCGATCATAGTTTCGTAATGTTTTAAGGGTTTATCCACCGATAATCCGGTTACGGATAACCTATAAATAATGGAGGTAACATGCATTATGAAAACACTTTTTTCAGCCATGTGTGCCGCACTGATTCTGACGGCCGGGGTTGCTGGTGCAGCCACGACCATCATCGATTCAGCCGAGGACACGGTATACACCAGTTCCGTAGCCGCTGCCGAGTCAGTGGCTTTGGCCAGCGTACCAGGTAGCGAGGGCACCAACGCTCTCCAGATCAGCTATACCCATACGGCCGAGGCCGCGTGGTTCAAGAATGGAACCGTCACAAAAACATACGCCACGCCCATCGATATCAGCGCGATGGAAGCACTGGAATTCGACCTGAACGTGCCCGTTGCCAACGCAGGCTTCATGTTTATCATGATGGTCACCGACGATAAGGGCTACATCGCAAGCACGAATTTCTATACGGCCTTCTCCGCCCCCACCACCGGCTTCCAGACCTTCAGCGCACCCCTGAGCACCTTTGTGAAGAACCAATGGAAAGCCAGTGGCCGCGCAGTGAACATGCATAAGATTAAGTCGATCTCCTTCAACTTCCCGAATCAGGGTGCTGTGACTGCGGGTACTTTCGTATTCTCCATCGACAACGTAAAGCTCGTCCATGGCCTCGGTCTGCTCAACGAAACGATCCTTGAAAATTTCGAGAGCTATGCCGACAGCACCGCTCTGAATGCTGCTTATCCGTTCGGTACCGGTGGCACCGAGGCAACGGGCGTCAGCGTCGCGCTGGATACGGCGAATCCGTACGCGGGTGCAAAAGCCCTTAAGATGGAGGGAACTTTCCCTGGCCAGTGGTACACCATCAAGGCGACCTACACACTGCCCTCGGCCATCGACGTAAGCACGGCCAAGTATTTCAAGATGTCAGCCCATGGCAACGCCAATATGGCCGGTTACAATCCGGCCGTGGACATCATCCTCATTGACGGCACCGGTAACCAGCTTATTGGACATACCTGGCTGTGGGGCGAGAACAGCGAGTGGGCAACTTTCTATATGCCATTCTTGAACTCCGCAGGAGCCACGGGTACGTGGGGCTGCTGGGTGGAGACTCAATGGGACGCCGGCGGCGCAGCTGGCCTGTGCAACTTGGCCAACATTACTGCCATCCGACTCCAATTGTCTCCGCAAGCCGGCGCACCCGCAGTGTACCCGCTGACCACGTCGACCATCTTCGACAACATCGTGATTGGCGACGACACGACGCCAGCCTCTGTCAACGACTGGGTACTTTACTAAATCAAACCTGATCTACGGTTTAGCCCTCGGGCAATAACCGGATCGGTACAGTAGCAAAATCTGCGGTCGTGGGAGAGAGTCCTTCTCCCACGACCGTTTTTTTGTTTTCGAGAGGAGTCTCGTCGCCCTGATTGCTTCTTCTTCCCCGGGAACGCCATTCTCCTGAATGGCGCTTCTAAACCGAACAGGGAGATGTTCGACCCAAATGCCCGCCTCTCTTGCTTGTGGTGGGGCGATTGTCGAACAGCCTTTGCCGCGCGTGAACTGTCCGGGTATCCCGTTCGCTGCGCACCCTCCTTCCTCGGCTAAGTGCCTGAGCCGCCCTCCGGGGTAAAACCAAAGACGGGAGGATTCCACCTGAGAAACGGCCTCAATAGCGGAGATACGTGTTGTGCGTGCCAATCGGGAGATTGGCGTTCCCGGGAGAAGCGTTCTGCCGGAGAAACGGTTTTGTGGCGGGAGAGCGCGTGGCGGAGACCGGAGGGGGCGCCGGTCCCACATCAGGCTTGTTGGGGCCATTAAAAAGATCAGGCAATGGATGGCGACCATACGAGGCGAACCGAAGGGCGCTCCGTCAATCGGCCCACCGCAAACCACCGGCTGACAGAAATGCCTGCCGCACCATCGAAACAAAAAAAGCCGCCGCCCTGGAAATTTCTCCAGGGCGGCGGCTTGAACTTCTATCGCCGACCGCTGGTTTTAACTCCAGCGGTCGGCTTGGGGAATCGGGTTATTTCTTCTTCTTGGCCACAGGCTTCTTAGCGACAGCCTTCTTCGCCACAGGCTTCTTTGCAGCGGCCTTCTTGGCGGCAGGCTTCTTCGCTGCGCCCTTCTTGGCTGCTGCAGCCTTCTGCTTGTCGGCCAGTGCTGCCTGCGCCGCTGCGAGGCGGGCGACCGGCACACGGAAGGGCGAGCAGCTCACGTAGTCCATGCCGATGTCGTGGCAGAAGACCACCGACACAGGATCGCCACCGTGCTCACCGCAGATGCCGATCTTCATGCCCGGACGCGCCGCACGGCCACGGTCGACACCCATGCGGATCAACTCGCCGATGCCTTCCTGGTCGATTGTCAGGAACGGATCGTCGGCCAGAATCTTGCGCTCGAGGTAGTCGGGCAGGAACCCACCGATGTCGTCGCGGCTGAAGCCGAAACCCATCTGCGTGAGGTCGTTCGTTCCGAAGGAGAAGAACTCCGCCGTCTGGGCCATTTTACCGGCGGTCAGGCAGGCGCGGGGAATTTCAATCATCGTACCGAACATGTAGTCGAGTTTCTTGAGCTTGAACTTCTTCATGGTCTCGTCGGCAACGCGGTCGACGATCGCCTTCTGGTCCTTCAGCTCTTCTTCGGTGCAGGTCACGGGAATCATGATCTCGGGGAAGGCCTTCTTGCCGGCCTTGGCCAGCTCAGCGGCTGATTCGAGAATCGCGCGAATCTGCATTTCGGTGACCTCGGGATAAGTGACACCCAGACGCACACCACGGTGACCCAGCATGGGGTTGTTTTCGTTCAGGCCATGGGCGCGACGGCTCAGCTCGGCCATATCCACACCCAGTTCCTTGGCGAGGGCCTTCAGCTTGTCCTCGGCATGGGGCACGAACTCGTGCAGGGGCGGATCCAGAAGGCGGATCGTAACGGGCATCCCCTTCATGGCTTCCATGGTGGCCTTCATGTCCTTCTTCACGAACGGGAACAGTTCGTTCAGGGCCTTGCGGCGCTCTTCCACCGTGTTGCTCATGATCATCTTGCGCAGCAGGAAGAGGGGCTTGTCGCTGTCTTCACCGTAGAACATGTGCTCGGTGCGGAACAGGCCGATGCCCTCCGCGCCAAACTTCACGGCCACGCCTGCATCCTTCGGCGTGTCGGCGTTGGTACGGATTTTCAAGCGGCGAACCTTGTCGGCGATCTTCATCAGGTCCTTGAAGGACTTGTTGCTGTCGAGGTCCACGTCCACCAGCGGCAACTGACCCTCGTACACGAGACCCGTGCTGCCGTTCAGGCTGATCCAATCGCCTTCCTTGATCGTGCCGCCCTTCTTGGTTTTGAAGGACTTGTGATCGGAGGCAATCTGCAGATCGCCGCAACCGACGATGCAGCACTTGCCCCAGCCGCGCGCCACGAGGGCCGCGTGGGAGGTCATGCCGCCCTTGCTGGTCAGAATGGCTTCGGACTTGTGCATGCCGTCGACGTCTTCGGGGGAGGTCTCTTCGCGAACGAGGATGACCTTGTTGCCCTTGGCGGCCCACTTCACGGCGTCTTCACTGGTGAAGACCACGCGACCCTTGGCACCACCCGGTCCGGCCGGCAGACCCTTCGCGATGACCGGCGAGGACTTCTCAACCTTGGGGTCGAGCATGGGCAGGAGCAGTTCGAACAACTGGTTCGGGGCAACGCGCATCAACGCGGTTTCTTCGTTGATGAGGCCTTCCTTCAACATCTCCGTGGCCATACGCACGGCGGAAATGCCGTTACGCTTGCCGACGCGGCACTGCAGCATGTACAGTGTGCCGTCTTCGATGGTGAACTCGATGTCCTGCATGTCCTTGTAGTGCTTCTCCAAACGGGCACGATAACCCGCCAGCTCCTTGTAGAGCTTGGGCATCAACTTCTCCAACGAGGGGAGGTCGCGGCTTTGGTCGTTCTTCGATGCTTCGTTAATGGGTGCCGGGGTGCGGGTTCCCGCAACCACGTCTTCGCCCTGGGCGTTCACGAGATACTCGCCGTAGAACTTGTTCTCGCCAATGCCGGGGTTGCGGCTGAAAGCCACGCCCGTGGCTGAGGAGTCGCCCATGTTGCCGAACACCATGGCCTGCACGTTGACAGCGGTTCCCCACTCGGCGGGAATGCGCTCGATGCGGCGATAGTCGACCGCGCGCTTGCCATTCCAGCTTGCGAACACGGCGCCAATGCCGCCCCAAATCTGCTCCAGGGGATCCTCGGGGAAGGGCTTGCCAAGCACGTCCTTCACAATCTTCTTAAACTCGCCGGCCAGCGTCTTGAGATCATCGGCCGAAAGATCTGCGTCTGACTCCACGCCGCGCTTCTTCTTCATTTCTTCGAGGCGCTCATCGAGAACCTTGCGGATACCCTTGCCACCCTTGGGCTCGATGCCCATGGCCTTTTCCATCACCACGTCGGAATACATCATGATGAGGCGGCGGTAAGCGTCGTAAGCGAAACGGGGGTTGCCGGTTTTTGCGATGACGCCCTGAATGGTCGTCTCGTTGAGACCGACGTTAAGGACGGTGTCCATCATGCCGGGCATGGAGCGGCGCGCGCCGGAACGAACCGACATCAGCAGCGGGTTCTTCGGATCGCCAAACTTTTTGCCCATCAGCTTCTCGACCTTCGCCATGGCAGCCGCAACCTGACCCTTTAACTCTGCAGGGTAGGTGTGCTTGTGGGCGTAGTAATACGTACACACATCTGTCGTGAGCGTGAAACCGGGTGGTACGGGCAATTTCAGTTCGGGGTGACCCGCCATCTCGGCAAGGTTCGCGCCCTTGCCGCCCAGCAGATTCTTCATGCTTTCTTTGCCATCGGCTTTACCACCACCGAAAAAGTACACATACTTCTTGGCCATTCGGAATTCCTCCGTGTATTGTGGGGGCCTTACACAAGCCAGAAACAACAGCCTGTGCGCCACCAAACTTAAGTGTTCGGGGCCCCCGAAATCACCCGCATTTCATGGAAAATAACGGGTAGCGCAAGCAAACGCCTGCCACCAAGTAACGTGAGGCTTGGGGCGTGGCGGGGGCATGTCAAAGACAAAAGCATTCTGTCACGGTGCAGAAAGTTGACCGCATCCTCAGAGCCACTTTTTCGAAACAGAGCCACCTGACACCGAAACAGAAATTCCCGATAGGGGCACTTGACTTCGCCCCCCCAACCGTTCAGGTTACTGTATCATGAAAACTGCACGCACCTTCACACGCCTCTTGCTGCTGGCCGTCATGGCCGGCATACTTGCCCTCACCACCGGCTGCGGCAACGACCGCAAAGAAGAAAAAGATCAGCCCCGCACGGAGAAAAAAGACTACGCCCGGGTGAAAGCCCTCGCCACCCAACTGCGCCAACTCGACGAATCTCTCGCGCGCATGAAGCAGGAGGTGGACGCGCAACAGTCGCGCGTGGCCGCCGTACAGGCAGATATTTCAGCAGCACGCCAGACGCTGAACGAACTGGGCCTGACCTATCGTCCCACACCGGATGCTAACGTCATCGCCGCCGCCGAAGGGGACCCCGCCGCTTCTCCCGACCCCGCCACTTACTCGAATGCAGACAAGGCCCGGGATGCCAGCAAGCGTCGCGACGAAGCAGAGAATCCCATCCTCAGCACGCTGATCATTATCCTCTTCATCGCCGCGGTGCTGGCCATCGGTTATTCGCTGTGGCACCGCCGCCCCGGAGGCGATGCAGCGGACGAGGGTTCCACTTACACGCCTGAGCCTTCGGAAACACCCGAGCCGCTCACGCCCGATGAAATGACTCCTCTGGCAGAGGAAGAAGCACCCTCGACGGACGACGAAGCAGCACCCGACAAATTGGAGCCACAAGGCCCTCCATCGGCGTTCTGACGCGTCACCGCCCACCCACAACACGACTGAGTTTGCAACGCAGCACGCCCCGAGGGATAGCCGCGCCATGACGAAAAGTTTCAACGCACGACTCGAACGCCTTGTGATTGTCAGAGAGTCTCACCTGTGCGTGGGGCTCGACCCCGTCTTGAACTTTGCAGATGGCGAGTTGGTTGCAAGGGATTCGCGTGACCTGAAACGCTGGCAGACAGAAATGGTGATTGATGCCGTCGCCGGGGTCGCTTCCGTTTTCAAACCCAACGCCGCTTTTTTTGAAACCATGGCTGGGGGAACCGGTTGGATTCCTGAAAAAATCCGTGAAACTGATAAACATATCATCACCCTTTGCGACGCCAAGCGGGGGGACATCGGCAACACCAGCGAAGCGTACGCCGAGTCTATTTTGGTAAAACAAGGCTACGACGCGGTGACAGTAAACCCCCTCATGGGCTATGATGCGGTGGAGCCGTTTCTGCGCCATCCCGACCGCGGGGCGTTTTTGCTGTGCCTGACGTCGAACCCCGGCGCGGATGATTTTCTGCTGATAAACGATCTCTATCTTTACATCGCGGAAAAGGCGGCAGCGTGGAATCGCCACGGGAACGTGGGTCTGGTGGTGGGGGCCACACGGCCCGAACAAGCTGCCCGCGTGCGTGAGGTTGCGCCGGAACTACCGCTGGCATCAACCGCCGCTTCATCATCAACGCATCCCGCAGCATCATGTTCGCAAAACGCGAGGGGGATGAAACCCAACCGGACGCCTGTAAACGTGTGGCAACCGCATTGCGCGATGAGATTAACGCAGCTCTGGCGTGAAGTAACAACTCCCTTGAGAGACGCCCACCGGGGGATGGTCAAGGGATGTGTGCGGCGCAAAGGCGGCAGCATGGCTGCCGCACTCCAAATATGGGTGCTCACCTTGGACTGCGCGAGCCATGCTCGCGCCTTCCCCGGCTCGCGCAGATACCCGCTGTACAAGGCTGGAGCATGGCTCCAGCACTCCACAGATGAACCCCAAGGGGAATGGATATAGTCAGGTGACCTTGTGCGCCTCACCCTTCCGGCGCGATGAAGTCCTTCACCATGTGGAACCGCCCCGCGTCGTCCACCTGGAAGATCATCATGCAGGCATTGGGTGGTGTGCGGTGCCAGATGTCGTCGAACCTTTGATCGCTGCACAGGCTATCCACGGCACGCACCACGCCCGAATGGGCCACCAGCAAAACCCGCCGCCCGCGTTCCTTGCCCGCCAGATCCGTTAAGAAATCTTTCACGCGCGCCCTCACCTCCACCATGGTTTCACCGTCTGGCGGACGGTGCGTTGCGCGCTGGTCGCGGCTATCGTCAAAGCGTGTGCCGGGATAATTGGCATCGATTTCCGCGACATTCAAACCTTCCCATTTCCCGTAATACTTCTCGCGCAATCCCTCCACCTCGATCAGCGCCAGACCGTGGGGCTCCAGAATAATCTCTGCGGTTTGTTTGGCGCGACCGGTGTCGCTGCAATAGGCGGCTTCCAGAGGCACCTCGCGCAGAGCATCGCGGGCCACCTGCGCCTGTTGCACCCCCAACTCGCTCAACGGGCTGTTGAGCCATCCCTGCCAGCGGCCTTGTGAATTCCAGATGGTCTGGCCGTGGCGGACCAGGATGAATTCTGTAACGGTAGCCGGGATTTTCGTCATGAGCGCAAACACGTCCTGATGATTCATGTTGGGGAGGTGAGCGCCCAGCGGACGCCCTCCAAGGGTTAGCTCACGAATGAGCGCCTTATTCCGCTGTTGTAACCGAACAAGGTTACTCGATGGCAAAATGAGCAACCACCACCGGGAGACCACCACCATGAAACACCCTCAATGCAATATCTGCCGCGGCGGACGCACCCTGCGCCTCATCGCGGGCCTTTTCTTTGTAGGCGACGGCGTGTTCATGGCCGTGACAAATGTGCCGAGCTCGGACATCGGTTCGCGCCTCTTTCAGGCGTTCTTCATCCTTGCCGGACTGTTTATGATTTATGAAGGCGCCGTTGGTTGGTGCGCCCTCAAATCGCTTCTCGAGCGCAATAAGCAGCCTTGAAGGATCAGCCGCGGATGAGACCCCGGTTGATCAGTTCGTTGTGGGCCTGCTCCACCTGATCCACCGCTTCCTGCTCGGCTGACCATTCCACCAGTTGGCGCATGCCGTCTTCCAGCTTGATGCGCGAGGTCCAACCCAGCGCCGCAAGCCGCGACGGATCGCCGTAGCAATGGCGGATGTCACCGGTGCGGAACTTGTGGACCACTTCGGGCTTCAACTGAGGCTTGCCATTCAGGGCGGCCAGCGTCTCGGCGATGTCGGTAATCGATGTCGGAGTTCCGGTGCAGATGTTATACGGCTCGTTGTTGGCCTTGGGGTTCTCCAGCAGGAAAAGCTTGGCCTCCACGATGTCGCGCACGCTGATGAAATCGCGCATCTGCTTGCCGTCTTCGTAAAGCAGCGGGGCGTTGTCGTTCTTGATGCGCGAAAGGAAAATCGCGGCGGCGCCCGTGTAGGGGTTCGACAGCGACTGGCGCGTGCCGTACACGTTGAAATAGCGGCAGGCCACCGTGGGAATGTTGTGCGAACGGCCCACGATCAGTGTGTATTCTTCCTGGTCCTTCTTCGACAGCGCATACACCGACGTGCAATACAACGGCTTGCTCTCGGGTGTGGGGGCAGGCTCCAGCCCCTCACCCGTTTCGGGGTCGCGCATTTCAAAATCATGACGCTGCATTTGCTCTTCCGGGCGCAGCACCGGGAAAATCATTTGGCCATCGCTGGGGCGCAGATAGGCACCCTCGCCATAAATGCTCATGCTGCTGGCCACCAGCAAACGCTCCACGCCGGTCTTATCGTTAACCAGAATATCCAGCAGGTTCGCCGTGCCGCTGGTGTTCACGTGGGTGTAGCGATAAATCTGGTACTGCGACTGCCCCACGCCCACCATGGCCGCATCGTGAATCACAGCGTCGCACCCCTTCATGGCAGACAACAGCGCGTCACGATCGAGCACGTCGCCCTGGATGAACTCCGCCCCGCGGTTGAGGTAGGCCGGCGGTTCGCTCACGTTGCCGTGCACCTGTGGCTCCAGGTTGTCGAACACCCGCACCTCGTAGCCCTTCTCCAGCAAAAGGTCCACCATGTGCGACCCGATGAAACCTGCTCCTCCAGTAACCAGCACGCGCTTAAACATGAACATCTTCCTTTCGTTTCAACCTACAAGGGGGCAAATGTCGGGCGGTATGACGCCGCCTGCAAGAGCGAACTTTCCAGAGGCTTCTGTTATTCTGTCGCACCCGACCGGCGGGCAATTTCCCGCGCAGCGATGGACCGCACCATGTTGACCATGGCCGTGAGCCCCATGTTTTTTCCCATGGAAAGCTCACGTCCGAAAATATCGTACATGATGTCGGGAGGAACAACCACCACGTCTTCCGGTGCCGCGCCGTTCAACCCCTTGCCGAGAATCACCGCCCCGGCTCGTGCTGCTATGCCCTGCGGATTTTCCACGGCGAAGTGGAATTTCAACGACCCGTCGGCCTGCGGCTCGCCCCAAACGTACGCGTCACTTTCGCAATGGGGCACACGATGTTCCGCCGGAAAAGGACGCACGGCGATATCCGCCGGCACCTCTTTGTAGCCCTTCGCAATCTCAATGAGCGTCTGGATGCGCTCCTGGCGGTCCGTAATGGTGGCGAACAGGTCCAGCGTATCCTGCAATTTTTGCGGTATGCGCGCGGTCGATTCGCTCATCGCTCCACGGGCATCCCCACCAGATTGCCCCACTCGGTCCAGCTACCATCGTAATTGCGCACGGAGTTGAACCCGAGCAGATACTTCAGCACAAACCAGGTGTGGCTGCTACGCTCGCCGATGCGGCAATAGGCAATGACCTTGGTCTCAGGCGACAGTCCTTTTTCGTCCGCATAAATTTTCTGCAATTCATCAGCGGTCTTGAACGTGCCATCCTCGGGGTTGATGGCCCGTGCCCATGGCACGCTCACCGCTCCGGGGATGTGGCCGCCGCGCAGGGCGCCCTCGTTGGGGTAGTCCGGCATGTGCAGACGCTCGCCCGTGAATTCCTCGAGGCTGCGCACGTCCACCAGGCGACCGCCTTTGCTCACGTGTTCCAGAACCTGATCGCGAAACGCCCGCTCGGTTTTATCATCGCGATGCGGCGCCACGTATTCCGTGGGCTCGTAGGCTGGCACGTCCTCGGTCACCGGTCGGTTTTCCTTCACCCACTTGATGCGCCCGCCATCCATCAGCTTTACGTTCTTGTGGCCGAACAACTGGAATACCCAAAAAGCATAAGCCGCCCACCAGTTGTTGCGATCGCCGTAAAAAACAACCGTCGTTTCGGGGCCGATGCCGCTTCGTTTCATGAGCGCCGAGAAAGCCTCACGCGTCAGATAATCGCGGCGCACCGGATCGTTGAGGTCGCGGGTCCAGTCGATCTCCACAGCCCCGGGAATATGGCCCGACGGATACAGCAGCGGATCCTCGTTGGATTCCACCAAACGCACATCGGCATCATCCATGTGTTGCGCCACCCACTCCGTGCTCACCAGCACCTCGGGGTGCGCATATCCTTTGTCGATTGCCTTGCTCATAATTGTATACCTCCCAAGTCGTGAATTTCTGTTTCCTACACCCTCCCCGACAATTTCATGCGCAAACGCTCCGCGAACCCACCGGTTGTATTTGAAGCTTTTGCCCGACTTAACGGTTTTCTCAAGCAACATGTGCGGACGTTACACCTTAAAAATCCCTCCCGAATATCTTCTCAGCTTGTTTGACATCGGCGAGCTGCCGCCGGACATGCCGCCGCCTGCAGCTCGCTATAACATCGCCCCCACGCAACCCATCCTCATCGTGCGGACCTCTACACGCCCGGGCGAGCGCGAGGTGGCGCATGTCGTCTGGGGGTTGATTCCGCCCTGGAGCAAGGACCCAACCATGGGTGCGCGCATGATAAATGCCCGCAGCGAAACCGCAGCGGAAAAACCGTCATTCCGCACCCCACTGCGCAGGCGGCGTTGTCTGGTTCCAGCCACGGGTTTTTATGAATGGCGCAAAAACCCCGGAGGAACCAAACAGCCTTTTGTCATGCATCGCAAAGATGGCGCTCCATTTGCCATGGCGGGTATTTGGGAAACGTGGAAGGGCCCCGGCGATGGAGAAATCGACAGCGCGGCGATTTTGACCACCGGTCCGAACGCGCTGATGAAGTCCATCCACGACCGAATGCCGGTCATTATCGAGCCGAAGGATTTCGCGCTGTGGCTCGACCCGCTGGTCGATAACACGGCGAAGGTTCAGCATCTGATGCGCCCCGCACCCGACGATTTTTTCCAGGCGACGCCGGTTAGCACGATGGTCAACAATCCCCGCAACGATGGACCGGATTGCATAGCGCCGCTGGTCGAGCCAGATGGTGGCGAGGGAGATCTTTTCCGGTAAACGCCGATCTCCTGATTGGCAGGCATGTCGTCCACCTGCAGGTGAGTCTGTTTTTCCGGCGAAAATCCCACCCCCGATTTTTTGCCCCGGATGGGGCTACGGCGAGTAGGCGGGCGGTGTAGGGAGCGCAGCGACCGGAACCCCCGTATCTCGAAAAAACAACGTTCCGCCCCAGCGGGGCGGAGGAACAATCCAATTAGATCCACCCTTAATAGGATTCTCTGGTGGATTATTTATGACCGTTTCAGTTGTCAGATTCCGCCGCTCCTCTGGAGCGGAATGTCAGGTTGGATTGTTCCGGGGGTTCCGTTCGCTGCGCTCCCTGCACCGCCCGGCTACTCCCCTCGCCCGCTCCGCGGGCAAAAACAAATCATGCTCCATTTCTAATAATCCAAAGACCATCACTGACAACCTTCGTCGATCCCACATTCGACCATCTGTCGAATCACGCCGTGCTTGGTGTCACCCAGATGGGGCTGGCCCATGCCATGTTGCCGTCCATCAGTTCCACGCGCGGGTAGTACCACGACGCACGCCCCTCGGGAATTTTTTCATCGGTGAACGTCACCCGCGTGCGGGGGCCTTCGCCGCCGTAGCGCAAAATCTCCTCGTTGTTACGCACCAGCGTGACCCACTTCACCGGTTCCAGCGCCAGCACATCCACATGAACCTTTGGCGGACCCGAGGTCGTTCCTTCCTCGCCCATCACGAGATCGTTCACGTAGAACGCCAACCGCATTTTGACTCCCGTGGTGGCGAACGTGCGGCGTTTGCGCATGGCTTCGAACAGCGCCGGGCGGGTCAATTCGGGCGCGAGAATACCCGTCAATCCTGCCCGATACACATTCCGTTTCCAACAGGTACCATGCTGCCACAGCAACCCATGCTGGTCGCTGCCGCCCGTGAAACCGAACCGCCGCCCCGCCGCCAGTCCATCCTGCACGAACATCCCCTTGAGGTTGCCCCGATGCGGAATCGGCTGATTTCCGGCGTGCTCAAACACGCCGTGCACCGAGCAGATTTCGCAAAGAGGCTGAACATCGCTGCCCACCGCTTCCCAGTCGACCCCGGTCCATCCCACGTGGTGCGGAATGCAGATCATGTCGTGGGGACGCATCGCCTCGTACAAATCTTTCGCGTCCTGATAGCGCGCGTCCTTGTGGTCGAAGTGGGGCGTTTCCCCCGTTACACCATACACATTTTTATGTCCGAACGCATGAGGCCCGGCGCCCACACGGGCCGTTGTCCACTCCTGCCCCCGGAAGGTGACGAAGTGACCCTCATCGTCGAACTGGTCCGCGATGGCCTTGTGCATTTCGAACTCGGACCGCAGCAACTTGCGCTGCACGAAATTGTCGTGGTCCGTCACGGCGCTGAAATCGTCATGAAAAATATCGCGGGCGCGGCGGTAATGCTCGTCCACATCGCCCATTCCGTCACTCGTCCAGGTGTGACCGTGGATGTCTCCGAAATAGACGTTCATCCCCTCCGTTATATTTTCCCGCGGTCCCGGTACTGTCGGTGGAACAAGTGGAAATTCCAGATGGGGTGTCACTCCTTCGAGCGCAGGAAGTTTCTCGGCCTCGGATTTTTCATCCGCCACGAGCACCGGCACCACCGGCTTCTCGCCCACAAGCCCTTCGATGGAAGCGAGAATGTTGGCCCCCACGTCACGTCGCGCCACCCACAATTGACCGTCGGTGTCGAACTGAATGTGCGCGTGCTGACCGCGTCCGCCCCATCCGTCCTTCGGGAAGCGATACAGAGGCGACCATTCCTTGCCGCGATAGGTTTGCATGACAAACCGGTGCGATGCGCGACCCACGACAGCCAGCGTTCCATCGCCCGCCACAGCCAGACGCACAAATTCGATGCCCTGATCCGTGCCGGTTTTCTTGAGGTCCATCATGGGAGGCGGCCACGAAGGGCGTGATACGCGACCATTTCGGGTCACCGACGCAACGCGATACCAGCGCGGAATGTCCCAACCGTTCTCGCCATCAGTATTTGTATGCCAACCCACCCAGACCGATTTCCCATCGGGCGCAAACGCCGCGGCAGGGGCCAGGTTGGTCGCCGGGTTATCCGACACCGTGACGGTTTTCCAGTCCGCGACCGGCTTGCTCCAATTGACAAAAGCCAACTCCGCCGTGGTGGTGCCTCCCCCGCGATACTCGTCGAAGGTAAGGGCCGTTACCGGGTCTGCCCCGGTCCAAACGGCCAGCGCCGGGCGACAGCAATCATGCCCCTCGCGAGCCACGTGCAAAACCTGCGCTGCGTCGACGGTCCCCTCCGGCACGGTCTTCGTGAGCGATACCATCGTCGCGCCCTGCGCGCCGCGCTCCTCCCACGCCAGAGCAAAACTGCCCTCTTCATTCAGAGCGGCAATCACCGGACGCCAGACATACCCACCGCCCGAGGCTTCGGCCACCACGCGCGCATCGCGCCAGGCTCCGTCATCGCCACGAAAACGAACCCGAATGCGCCAGCGCCCTCCCGATGCGACCTCGGTCCACGCCGCCGCCACCCAGGCTCCCGCGGCAGCGATGGCCGGCTGAAACGCCTGCCACTCGGCATCGTTTTCATCACTCAAAATCTGCGACAGACCGTCGGACCCATCCTCCGACGAAAACGCCTGAGCCCGGACAACACATTTCTCCGGCGACTCCTCGCACCACACCACCCACGGGTTCTGTGAGTTATCCAACGTCAACGCCGGATGGGTGCTGTATGCCCCCGAGGAAACTTCACGCATCACGCGACGGCGAATCTCGGTGTCGCCCGCAGTCAGTTCGATACCATCTTCCACGGAATCAAACGACACCGCCAGGGCCCGCGCCAGCGACGGCATGCCCGCAGCAAGGGCTGCTGCCCCAAAGGTGAACTGTTTCAAAAACAATCGCCTGGGCAAGCCAACGGTCGAAGTTATTGGAAGATTCTTTTTATCGCGACGCTGCGTCATGGGTCAGGGCCTCCACACTGGATTACTTGGTGGCAGCCTCCATCCACAACATCCGGGCATAACCACTGCACCCAAGGCATGGCAGAAAGGTCCGTACCTTGCAAGGTTCAAAGAGCGCGGTCAGCCCGCTGTCTGTGAGGGGGGAAACCCTATCAGCTTTTTCCGTAGCCTTGAACGAAGGCCGCGTAAAACGCGGAGGCCTCAACCAGATGCTCCACGGGGCAATGCTCTGTGGGCGCGTGGGCGAATTGTTCGTTGCCCGGCCCCAGTCCAAAACTGGGTACGCCGAACATGCCCATGGTGGCCACACCGTTGGTTGAGAAGGTCCACTTATCCACCTTGGGGGCCCGGCCCAGCGCCTCTGCATAGGCCTTCACCGCCACCTTCAGCGCGGGGTGATCCTCATTCATTACCCAGGTCGGGTAATATTTCTGGGTCGGATAAACCAAACCCGTATAAGCCTTTTCAGCATACTCGAGCACCGTAACCTTCGCCTTCGCCGCAACGAAGGATGGCAACGCCTCGATCTCGGCCACAGCCGTCTCGATGGTCTCGCCGGCCGTCAAACGTCGGTCGAGGTGAATGGTGCAGGAATCCGCCACGGCGCAAAGCGATGGCGTTGTGCTGCGAATTTCAGAGATTGTCACCGTCCCCTTGCCCAGAAACGCATCGTCGCGCAGTCGCTCGTTCAACTGCTCGATCTCGAGAATCAGCGGTGCCATCTTATACACTGCGTTCACGCCACGCTCGGGGGCGGAACCGTGGGCCGACAAACCGGGCACGAAGACTTCCATCTCCATGCGACCACGATGCCCGCGGTAAATGTTCATGTTCGTCGGCTCGGCGATGATGACGACCTCCGGAGGAGGATCAATCACCTTCTCGCGCAGGATGTACTGCCAGCACAATCCGTCGCAGTCTTCCTCCATCACCGTGCCCGTCACATAGAGCGAGACTTCGTCACCCAGGTCCAATTCCTTCACCAGTTTCGCCCCGTAAACCAGGCTGGCCATGGCGCCCTTCATGTCGCAGGTGCCGCGACCGTACACCATGCCGTCCTTAACTGGCGCGGAAAACGGGTCGATCTCCCAGTTATCAGGGTTGCCCACGTCCACCGTGTCGATATGAGCGTCCATGGCGATCACCCGGGGACCGCTGCCGATCCGCCCGATCACGTTGCCGAGACCATCGAAGCGCACTTCGTCGAAACCCACCGCGCGCATTTCTTCACCTATGCGCTGCGCCACTTCTTTCTCACCGCAACTCAGGCTTTTGATCCGGATGATATCCTGCAAAAACTTCGTTACTGCATCACGGTCTTTTTCGGCGGCGGCACGAATGTCGGCGGGGTTCATTATTGGTTGGCTCCAAGATAAAATTTACGATAACAGAACTGATTAATCTCAGTATCCCGCAACACCGAGTCAAGCGGCAGAATCCGAAATTTGCCGGCCATCAAATAATCGCCCCATATTATGACGTTCAAAAACCACAAAACCAAAATCTGGGCCGTCAATTTTTTTCATTGCACAATCTACTGAAATCCTGAATGTTATAACTGTTGGATGGCTAAGTTTATACCATGCAACATGACCACAAGTTCTCATCAGGAGGAATGGAAATATGAAACATATCACGACACTCGTAGTTGCAGCCGCTTTTTTGGCCGCTCCCTTGGCAGCCACCGCAGGTGGATACAAAGCCGCACCCTGCGCAGTACCTGCTCCCTGTGCACCGGTTTGTGCTCCGGCTCCCTGCCAGACCGCATGCTTTAACCCCCTCGCGCCTGTTGTTGGCGTCGTTCAGGGCGTTGGTGGCTTGGTTGTTGGCGTCGCCAATGGCATCGCCGGCATCTTCACCTGCTCCCCCTGCAACTAATTAAAAACCATCGGTGGTCTCTGACCGCCAGATGAACCAACTGAAATGACGTATGGCCCCTGAATCGGCATCTGCCCATTCAGGGGCTCTTTTTTTTACTGTCTGCTAATACCCATCACCCCCGACGAATTCCCCCACTGAACGGTAACATTCATCCACGCCATGCAAACACGCATTCTCCGCCTCGACCCCCAAAACCCTGATCCCGTTGCCATGGATGAGGCCGTTCGCCTGCTTCGATCCGGGCAACTCGTCGCTTTTCCGACTGAAACCGTGTATGGACTGGGCGCCAATGCTCTCGATGCGACCGCCGTCGCTGCGATTTACACCGCCAAGGGCCGCCCCTCCCACAATCCCCTCATTGTCCATGTGGCGGACATCAGTCAGGCCCGCGAATTGGTCACGCATTGGTCGTCACAAGCGGATATGTTGGCCCGCCACTTCTGGCCGGGTCCGCTGACCATCGTTCTTGTGCGCGCTCCCGGCAAGTTACCTGACATTGTCACGGCTGGAAGCCCCACAGTCGCGCTGCGGGTCCCCGACTCTCCCATAGCGCTGGCGCTTATCCAGGCGGCCGACATTCCCGTCGCCGCGCCCAGCGCGAACACGTCCAATCTTACCAGCCCCACCCGGGCCGAACACGTGATGAAACATCTTCAGGGCCGCATCCCGTTGATATTAGACGGTGGACCCGCCAAAGGGGGCATCGAATCCACCGTCCTCGATTTGTCCGGCATCCAACCCGCGATTCTCCGCCCCGGTTTGATTTCCCGCGAGGAGATCGAAGCGGTCATCGGGCCTGTCTCCATGCCAAGTCACATTGCCCATGTGGAGAATGACGTGACCCCAGCACCCCTGCCATCTCCCGGCCTCATGCGCCGTCACTACGCCCCCCACGCCCCACTCACCATGCTTCCCAGCGACCAAACTCTGGATACAATCCTGAGCCTCGCTGACAAAAACCCAACTCAACGCATCGGATGGCTTCGCATTCAAACCAATGACAGACCGCCGCCGCCGTTATCGACGGATCAACTGATCATTGTGGAGATGCCCACCACGCCCCGTGCGTATGCGGCGAAAATTTACGATATCTTACATGAACTCGATCAGGCGAACCTCGATCAGATATTTGTCGACGCCCCCCCCAGCGACGACCCCGCCTGGCATGCCGTGCGCGATCGACTTCTACGCGCTGCCCAATAAAAAAGCGTGAACGCCGCAATCCATCGCGATGCCCACGCTTCCAGTTCTTAGGTTATTTCCAGCCGTCGAAATATGGCAGATTCCCTGCCGTTTCTGCGATTGCCTTCTGGTCCTGCATCAACTCCGCCGTCGAATCCCAGCGGCCTTTTAAGAATGACTGACGAGGTCCGTCGGCCAGACTGACAGCCCATGTGCGACCGTCCACCGTCACCTCGGATTTCTCCAGATCAACCACCACCCCTGCGGCGGGGTTCTCCTCCACGGCGGTCTGCAACGCTTGCGCCGTGGCCTCGTCCGCCGTGAGGCAGGGGACGCCCAGGGCGATGCAGTTGCCGAAGAAAATCTCCGCGAAGCTCTCGCCCACGATCGCCTTGATGCCACGACCCCAGCGCATGATCGCCTGGGGTGCGTGCTCGCGTGAGCTGCCGCAACCGAAGTTCTTGTTCACGAAGAGTACCTCCGCCTGTGAAAAGCGCGGGTCATCAAACGTATGAACCTTGCCCGCTGCCTTCAACTGGAGGCGGTCATCCTCAAACGCAAATTCACCCAAGCCGTCAAACACCACACACCGCAGGTATCGCGCCGGGATGATGCGGTCGGTATCGATGTCGTTGCCGCGCACGGGAATCGCCGTGCCTGCCACCCGAATTCGTTTCATGTCATTCATCGTGTTTCGTCCCTGTTATTTGAAACGGGTTTAGTTAACCAATATTGCTGAGATGCCGTTGAGAGCAAGCGTCACACACCCGCCGGAATGGCGAAGAACTCGCGGGCGTCCACAACCTCGCCCGCCAATGCTGCCGCCGCAACCATCACGGGGCTCATCAGTAGCGTGCGACCGGTCGGGCTGCCCTGGCGGCCCTTGAAGTTGCGGTTGCTGCTCGATGCGCAAACCTCGCGCCCGACCAGTTTATCCGGGTTCATGGCGAGACACATGCTGCAGCCAGCCTCGCGGAAATCGAAACCGTAGTCACGGAAGATTTTGTCGTAACCACGCCGGATCATCTCCATGCGCACCGTCATGGAACCCGGCACGATGATCGCCCGCACCGAAGGCGCAACCTTGCGGTCCTGCCCCTGGATCATGCGAACAACCTCTTCGAAGTCGGACATGCGTCCGTTCGTGCACGAACCGATAAAGGCCACGTCGATCTTCACACCCTTGATCGGCTGTCCGCCTTCGAGGCTCATGTACGCATAGGCTTCCTCGATCAACGGGCGGTCGTTCTCGCTCACGCTTTCGGCGGTTGGGATTGCCTGATTCACGGCCACACTCTGCGCCGGAGTAATGCCCCAGGTAACCATCGGCTCAATGTCTTCTCCGCGCATTACCACCACGTCGTCGTATACCGTGTCGGGGTCAGAGCGCATCGAATCCCAATACGCCACCGCGCGATCCCAGGCGTCAGCCTTGGGCGCATAGCGGCGACCCTTCAGATAATCGTAGGTCTTCTGATCCGGATTCACATAACCGCAGCGGGCGCCGCCTTCGATGCTCATGTTGCAGACCGTCATGCGCTCTTCCATGGAGAACCCATCGAACACCTCGCCGGCGTATTCGTAAGCGAAGCCCACACCACCGTTCACGCCCAACTTGTTGATGATTGCCAGAATCACATCCTTGGCATAAACGCCCGGCGGCAGCTTGCCGTTCACCTCGATGCGGCGAACCTTCAGCTTGCCCATGGCCAGCGTTTGCGTGGCCAGAACGTCGCGCACCTGGCTGGTCCCGATGCCGAAGGCCAGCGCACCAAAAGCGCCGTGGGTGCTCGTGTGGCTGTCGCCGCAGCAGATTGTCATGCCCGGCTGGGTCAACCCTTCCTCGGGCCCGATGATGTGCACCACGCCCTGCCGTCCGCTCTCGGGCGACAGATAGGTGATCCCGAACTCGGTCGTGTTGGCTTCCATGGCCTGAAGCATTTCTTCCGCCATTTCGTCGGCCAGCGGACGCACCTGCGTGTGGGTCGGGATGATGTGATCCACCGTCGCAAAGTTGCGCTCGGGATACTTCACCTTCCAGCCGCGCTCGC
Organism: candidate division BRC1 bacterium HGW-BRC1-1; assembly: GCA_002842095.1. GTDB lineage: Bacteria > Sumerlaeota > Sumerlaeia > Sumerlaeales > Sumerlaeaceae > HGW-BRC1-1. The sequence continues at coordinate 23,448 of PHCB01000007.1, read as the reverse complement.
GCAACATGCTGAAAGCCTGCGGCGATGTTACCTCGTGCAGCAATTGCAGGCCCATGAACAACTGGTACTGTCCGCTCTCCATGCGCCGCACGGTGTGCCGCTCAAACACCTTTTCATAAAGACTCTTACCCATGATTATCCCGCTGCTCCTTTGCCCTGGCATAAGCCTCAAGGCGACTGATCAGGTCGTTACTGAACGACTTGAAACTTTGTAATTCTTTCCGCGGCAGATCGCTCCACACGGCCTCGATGGCATGCTCGCGGGCTGCCGTCAGGCGGCTCATCACACGGCGTCCCGCCGCGGTTGGCGTGTACGTGCGCTGCCTTCCGTCGTGCTCACTGACGCCTGCGCGCACGATGCCCTTGTCGATCAACTGGCGCAAAATCTTCGACACGGCCGCCGGGCTGCTCTCGCATTCCCTCGCAAACATGGAGGGCATGAAATGCTCGCCGCAAATTTCTTCCAACACCCGCCACTGCTGGGGGGTCACGCCCGCCTCGTGGGCCAGTTGATCCAGCCGCACCTGGAACAAACCCGTCAAACGCTGCAGCGACGCAATGGCATCCAGCACCACCGCATCGCGGCTGGCGGGGTTTGAAACCGTGCTGGAGGTTTGCGGATTCATAATGTTAACCGGGGTTAATTATTTCCGCGAAGAAACCATATTCACCCGACTGTTACCAGGTTTGATCAAGGTGCAATACGTTGCCCTCAACGGCCTCGAAGGGAATCGGAAGGGTCACCGGATTCTCCGGAGTTCCGTCTGCTGCCCGCCGCCTCGCCAGGGTGCGGAGTGTTGGCGTGGTGGCATCTTCCCCTGCGGCAGAAGGCATCACATGCAATACTCGCAGACTCGCCGTGCCAAGCCGATCATCGTATTCCAACTCACCCCAAATGCGGCGATCAAATACCGGAACACGCAGCCTGCCATCGAGCGACCTGGGCGCCCGGGGATCAAAAACCATCGTGCCGGCGGGCCAATCAATCTGCATCCCATGTAACGCATCAAGGGCGTTCCACGCAGAGACCGCCGACATGTGACCGCCCCACCCGATAGCGCGCCCGGTTACAGGGTCGTAAGCCAGCGCCTGATTCCACGGATCATGATTAACGCCCCAGACGGTTTCGAAACATCGCCGCAGCACATCCAACCCGTCATCGGGTAATCCCGCTGCAATTGCCAGCGCGCCGAGATAAGTTTCCATGGAGCCCATGGCAACCGGCGACGTGGTAACTTCCCCTGCGGCAGCAACCACCATGGCAGGCAGGGGCCACCTTTCAGCCTTGTGGCGTGAAAGTAACAACGCCAACGCAGACACACCGTCGCGAGGTTCAAGACCTCGTCCTCTGGCCACGGCCCTCGCCGCCCAAGCACCGCGCAAACCATTGGCCAATGTGTAGCCACCCGTGGCCGGGTCAATCACTTGCCCGGATGCCGTCTGCGTTTGGCCGGCCACAGCTGGGCCAAGCAGCGTCAGGGATTCCGACGTCTTTCCCGCAGCCACCAGAGCGGCATGCATGAACCATGCATCGCTTATGTTGGGAGCACCCGTGCTCGTTGAAGCGGAAGTCTCGCCGGCTTGTGCCGCTGCCGACAGAACATACTCCGCAGCCTTGTCCATGGCGGCAACAAACGCGGCGGTGGGAGAGGTTTCCCGCGCTCCCCTCGCCTGCAACAGAAAGGCCAGAGTTGCGTCCTGACGACCGGACATTGCAGCAAACAGGGGCGCCATGAGACCGGATCTCAGCGCTCCGAGGGAGTCAGGAATCCGTCCCTCCGGGTCCTGTCCCGCCGCAAAGACATCAAGCTCGCCCACCACCAGCGACGGGAAGAAGGTCGAAAGCATCGGCTCGCCGAGCAAACCAAACTCAAGATTGCCCACCCGACCAGCGCGATCTTCCAAGCTCTCAATCTGCGAGAATCGTCCGCCTTGCAGGAACAACGAATTTCGCACCAGCGGCGCCAGAGCGTTGACCAGTCGGACCCGCAACCAGCGCTGCAGATTCGAGTTCATCACCATGTCGTGCCAGCGCGCGGTCTCTCTTTTCAAAAACGCACGACGGGCAGTCGCATGAGTAGCCACACCCACCGAGCTTGAAAAACGCTCCGTATATTCCTGCTTTACCGTCTCCAACTGACCGGTTGAAGCCGTCACAACCTCGGGCACGTACCACCCAACCACAAACTCGGCGGTGCGTGTTTCGCCCGGACCGAGGTTCAATGTCGCGCAAACCACCGAGGCGCTCGACGCACCCGGACGGGACTTCACCGCGACCGCTTTTTCGCCACCCCGCCGCTCTAACCGGCATGTCTTTTCGAACCGACTCCACCACGGAATTGCGCGTTGATAAGGGTCCCAGTGCATGACCTGCGTCACCACCGTACGGCTTGTTTCAGCCCCCACAAAATAATCTGCGATGGGAAGCATCCCCGCACCCAGGGGTCGCTCCGCGCTCAGACGCACGCCCAGAACGGTCGATGTTCCGGCCTCGTTGCGCACCACCTGCGGCAACAACCCGACCTGACCCGGCAGCATAACCTTGCCCAGTTGCGCGCTCACATCCTGCCACGAGAAGGCCACTCCGGCAGCCACCGGATGCTTGTTGGGATTCGTCACTTCCACTTCAAACATCGCCACGGGCATCGACGAATCCGCCACCCGTCCGGGCACCAACGGTGACCAGGCCTTCAGCTTCGTTTTCAGTGGGAAGGTATCATCGTGAAATTCCAATTCTGTGAACGGAAACAACCCGCGGTGCACCGCCGAATCGATCGTCTTCACGCCCACAAATTCCGCCGGCTGTCTGGCGTCCGGCACCCGGAGAATGCGCCCCTCACCCCGCCCAGAGCGCGACTTTGCCACCACGGCGAAGAAGGTGCCGCGCTGCCGCCCCAACGGACGGTCCCAGGCGTTGTTGATGGTCAGATTGGCGAAGTCACCGTTGGACAGAATCTCCATGCTGCCCGTGCCAATTCCCCCCAGGGGAACGCCCGACTTCCACGGTTTGTGTCCGGCATCCTGCAGGATTTCTCCGGTGTCCCGATTCCACGGCGCGTACAATCCGGCATCGCTATCCACCCCGCCTGCCACCTGGGGCTTAATCAGGACGCTGGCTCCCGCCGGCGTTTGCACACGAATGAAACCGATCAACGCGCGATCAACGCGCGCCTGAAAATGGAGGTCCAATTTTCCATCGGTCGTTTTGGTCTGAAGCGTTTTCACCAGGGCGCGTCTCATGCCACCGGTCTCCGCAAACAAATCCATCCCCGAGATGACCTCGCGCCCGTTCAAACTCACATCGAACACACGCATGCCGGCGGCATCATGACGCGTTTCCGCGAAACCCAGTTCGATCTGCAGGGTTTCCCGCTTGGGAAGGCCCTCGATCACATAGTGAAAATCTTCGCCTTCACGCACCTTTTGGAGGTTGTCCGTAATATCCCGCGAGGCGGATGCCACCGGTGCATCCACAATGCTCACGGTGGATTCCCCCGATATTTCCACTTCCACCCCGGCCGCAACGGCACTGCGGCAAGCCACGCCGATCACGAGCACGAGCAGCCATGCCCAACTCCTGAAGCTACCGTGCGCTATCGATCTTTCACAAACAACGTTGCGTTTCAGAACGGAAGCTCCCCATCAGGATCTTCGGGCAGGAAGGTATCATCGTCAGGATCATTCTCAGAATCCTCCTCCTCCAATTCAAGAATCCCCTCGGCCATGTCGAGCACCTGTTCTTCCACGAAGATACTCGCCTTGACCTTCGTCGCCAGAACGATGGCATCGCTGGGTCGAGAATCGATCCGCGCGCTGGTTCCATCCGGCAGACGCAATTCCAGAGCACCGTAAAAAGTATCGTTCTCCAGCTTCGTAACCAGCACCCGTTCCAGCGTGGCGCCCACGCCGGTAATCACATTCAGAGCGAGATCGTGAGTCAGTGGACGCGGCGTATGCTCTCCCCGCACCGCCAGGTCCATCGCCACTGCCTCGTTCAACCCGATGAAAATGGGAAAGGCGCGACGCCCCTCCTTCTCACCCAGCACAATGACCTGAGTGCGGGCCATATCCTCGACAATCTGGATTTCCCGCAGTTCCATCTCTACAAAGTTTTCGCTCACAGCACCACCTGCATGTGGCGCTTCAGTTCCTCCGCCTTGCGAGAATTCACCAGTGCCGTTTCCTTGGTGACCTTGCCGCGCTTGTACAACTCGGCAATGGCCCTGTCCATGGTCTGCATGCCCAAGGCACCGCCGGCTTCGATGGAGGTGTAAATCTGGTGGGTTTTTCCTTCGCGCACCAGATTTCGAATTCCATCCGTCCCGATCATGACCTCCACTGCAATCTCGCGACCGCGACCGGTGGCGCTCGGCAGCAGCTTCTGACACAGAACGCCTTCCAACACACCGGCCAATTGCACACGAATCTGCTCCTGCTGGTGGGGTGGGAAAACGTCGATGATGCGGTCGATGGTCTGGGCCACGTCTACCGTGTGAAGCGTCGAGAAAACCAGGTGACCGGTTTCCGCCGCGGTCAGAGCAGCGCCGATCGTTTCCAGATCGCGCATCTCACCCACCATGATCACGTCGGGGTCCTGACGCAGGACGTACTTCAGCGCGTTGTTGAAGGACTTGGTGTCCTCGTGCACTTCGCGTTGCTCGATCAGCGATTTCTTGTGGGAGTGCAGATACTCGATGGGGTCTTCCACCGTGATAATGTGTACATCACGTTCGTGATTGATCAGATCGATCAATGCCGCCAGCGTGGTGCTTTTGCCGGAACCTGTTGGTCCCGTGATGAGGATCAATCCGGCGGGACGCCGTGCGAAACGTTCGCAGATGCGCACGGGCAGCTTCAACTCTTCGAAGTTCGGAATGCGGCTACTGATTACACGGAAGGCCGCGCCGACCGTACCCCTCTGCCAGTGAACGTTCACACGGAAACGGCTGACAGATGCCAGACTCAGTGAGAAATCGAGTTCCTTCTCACTCTCGAGTTTCTGCTTCTGCAATTCGTTCAACACACCATAAACGAGACGCTGGGTATCCAGAGGTGAGAGGGGAGCCATTTCCACGTTTATGATCCGCCCATCCACCCGAATGACCGGTGGGCGCCCCACCACAATGTGCAAATCCGATGCACCGCGTTCCACTGTCATCTTTAAAAGATCAGAAATTTCCACTGCTTATCTCCCGCGCTCGAGTCTCTGTGAAACACCCGCATTCATCAAATGGCGTGCGCTGACAGAAACACGCCCCATACGCCCTTTGCTGAACACTGAAACTTCACGATCCCAGCATGAGGAATGAGGTTCGTCGCTTTCAAGGCTATAAGCAGCCCCCCGGCCTCAAGCGATACCCGGCAGTCAGATTTCCAGAACCACGGGCAGAATCACAGGAAAACGCCCCGTCTCCTGCTTGATGTATTTTTTCAACGCGCGGCGGACGGTGGCCTTCACCACGCCCCACTCCTCTTTGCTTTCCTTGTCGCTATCCTCAAAGGCCGCCAGAGTTACGCGCTTGCAGGCATCGAAAAACGCCTCATTTTCATCCATGTAGAGGAAGCCCCGGGAAACGATATCCGGCCCCGTCACCAGTTCGCCACTCGACTCTTCAATGACCAGCATCACGATGACCATGCCGTCTTCGCTCAGGTGCTTGCGGTCGCGCAGGACCACATCGTCCACCTCGCCGATCTCGTGTCCATCCACCAGAATGCGACTCACCTCAATCTTGTCGCCCCGGGCAGCGCCGTCGGCATCCATCTCCAGCACTTCGCCATTCTGCATGATGAAGATTTTTTCAGGGTCGATATTCATCTCCACGCCGAGGTGCTTGTGCTCCACCAAGTGGCGAAACTCGCCATGGACGGGGATAAGATACTTGGGCCGCGTGAGCGCGATCATCGTGCGCATCTCGCCACGATGGGCGTGGCCGGACACGTGCACGTCACGAATTCCGTCGTAAAAAACCTCAGCCCCGCGCCGGAAGAAGTGATTAATCATGCGATAAATCTTCTTCTCGTTGCCGGGGATAATGCGCGATGAAAGAATCACCGTGTCGCCGGAAACGATCTTCACGTCTTTGTGACTATCCAGCGCCATGCGGCTCAATGCGCTCAGAGGCTCAGCCTGGCTGCCCGTTGTCAGAATGATCCGCTTTTCCGGCGGCACATGTCGCATCTCGCGGATGTCACCGAGCAGATTATCCGGCACCTTAATGGCACCCACCTCCGCCGCGATGCGGATATTGCGCACCATGTTCAAACCCGTCACGAACACCGTGCGGCCGTGTTTCTCCGCCAGATTCAACAACACCTGTACGCGGTGAAGCGACGATGCAAAACAGGAGAACAGGATGGATCGCGGAGCATCACGAATGAGCCGATCAATCGGTTCGATCACCTCGCGCTCGCTGCCCGAATTCCCCTCGCGCTCCACGTTGGTGGAATCTGCAAACAGAGCGAGAACGCCCTCCTCGCCATAACGGGCAAAGGCCTGATAATCAAAGGGGTGACCGTCAATGGGCGTGGGGTCGATTTTATAGTCGCCCGTGAAAATGATGTTACCGAAGGGCAGCCGGATGGCAATGGCCCGCGCCTCGGGGATGCTGTGGGTAACGTGGATGAACTCCACCTCAATGCCCGCGATGCTCACCACCACCCCGGCGCACACAGGCTTAAACTCGGTCGGCGTGTCGAGGTCCCACTCTTTCAATTTTTCGCGAACGATCTCCAGCGTCAACTGGGAGCCGTATATGGGAACCCGCACCTGACTCAACAGGTAGGGCAGCCCGCCGATGTGATCCTCATGGCCGTGGGTCAGCAGAATGGCCCGAAAACGATGGCGGTTATCCACCACGTAACTCAGGTCGGGAATGACCATGTCCACCCCGAGGAGTTCGTCATCCGGGAACATCTGGCCGCAATCGATGACGAACAGATCGTTGCCGTATTCCACCACGATCATGTTCATCCCTATCTCGCCCAAACCACCGAGAGGAATGATGCGCACCTTGGGAGCACGCGACGCCGCCACGCGACGGGTTTGAGGCCGGGCCTCGGGAGTTTTATCGGGCGAGCCGAAGAATGAGTCCATAACGGGCTTGAGTCTAAAGAGAATGCGCCGCACTCGCGCAACCACGAAAAACGCAATTTGGAGAAATTATGCGGCATCAAGAGCCAAACACCGACCGGCCCATCCGCCATGGATGGATGAAACTTGCAACAATGGTGCCGCACGCCCCTGATACGGATCGCCATGAGCGATGCATTGTCGAAAATTCTCTCCCCCCTGGGCTGGGCCTATGAACTGGGCATGGCGGCCCGCGGCTCTCTTTATCGCCGCGGTATGTTGCGCACGCGGGAAATTTCCATCCCGGTCGTCTGCGTCGGGAACCTGTCCATGGGTGGGACCGGCAAGACGCCCATGGTGGAATTCGTCGTTCGCCGCCTGCAAGCCGCCGGACGCCGCCCGGGCATTGTAAGTCGGGGCTACGGGCGCGAAGGCTCACCGGCCCAACTGGTGCTGGTCAGCGATGGTCAAACGCCCCCCGCCTTACTTGCAGATGCACGCACCGCCGGTGACGAACCGGCTCTCCTCGCCCGCCAACTCCCCGGCGTGCCCGTGGCCGTTTGTGCGGATCGCATCAAAGCGGCCACCGAACTGATGCAAAAATGTGACTGCGATTGCATCGTTCTCGACGATGGTTTCCAGCATCTGGCCATGGCCCGCAACGCGGACATCGTGCTGCTTGACGCGACACGCCATCTTGCGCGGCAACGCGTGTGTCCCGCCGGCGATCTGCGTGAACCGCCCAGCGCCTTGCGCCGGGCCGCGGCCGTTGTGCATACTCGTGTCGGAAGTTCCCCCGATCACACCGCTGACAACGAGGCACTGGTGTCAGAACTTTTCCCGTCCCTCCCACAATTTCGCGCGCGGTTCGTGTCCGACCGGCTAACCACCGCCGACGGTCGCGATGTGCCGGATCTGCCCACGGGCCCAACCGTGGCGTGCGCGGGCATTGCGCATCCGGATCAGTTTTTCGCCTCTCTTCGCGCATTGGGACTCACCATCCATCCCCTCCCCCTGCGCGACCATGTCCGATACGACTCCCAGACCATCGAGAAAATCGCCCAGGCAGCGCGCAGTCACGGGACCAATGATATCATTGTAACCGCAAAGGATGCCGTGAAGATTGATGCAAACGCGCTGCCGGCCCCGCTTCGCCTGCTGATACTCAGGCAACGCGTGGAACTGGAACCCCTCGCAGAGTTCGACTCGCTCCTGCAACGCGCCGTCCCGGGGCAGCCCCTCGCGGGTTAATTCGAGTCGGGGGGCCGCAATCCGCGGATAACCGAAACCAGTTCGTCCGCCGACCGCACCACATAATCAGGCGTTTCGTCCGCATTGGCCGGAGCGCGGCCCGACACATTGCACTTCGAAACACTCTCGAAGTACGCCCGGGCAAAATCATCATCCGGTTCCCATCCTCGCGTTTTCGCATCCAGACAAATCTGCATGGTGCGCATGCCCAGCGCCTTGGCCGGAGCCACGTCGTTGTCCACGCGATCACCAATCATCAACGACCGAGCCGCGGCAACTCCCGCCTTTTCCAAGGCCCGCTGAAACAGGCGGGGATCGGGTTTCGAAAAGCCCAGCACATCACTCACGGCGTGAACCTCGAACAGGTCCCACAGTTTGCGCGCCCTCAGCAGGCGCTCCACTTCAGGAGGTTGATTGGCCAGAATACCAAGGCGCCACCCTTCCTTGTAGAGGGTCTGAACTGCCTGTTCCATGGAGGGAATGGCAGGTGAGTACTTCTCCCACTCATGATAAAGGTCGCGGCGGGTTGCCATCTGAAAACGACGCGCAAGGCCTTCCCCCAGCACGTGGGATACAAAGTCCCACAACATGCCGCCCTTCTGGGTGAAGGTCGTGCGATACTCAAAAAACTTCTCCGCAGTGGGAGCATCACCATCCTGAGACGCATGCAGATGGTCGAAGAGGCGGCGATAAATAAACAGCGCCGAAGGATCATCGGAAACGAGCACGTTGCCGACGTCAAAAAACAGAATCTCGATATGGGGGGTGTCTGACATCATTCGGCGCGGAGATTGCGGTCCGACACCGGCGTCGTAAAGCGAAATATTACCAACCCCGGAAAAACAACCCGTTCGATCAAATTTCTGGGGGATAATTGATTAACCAAGGAACCCTCTCGCTCATTGAAAGAAGAGACAACTCTATCTTCGCCGGCCGAACCTCCGGTTCATGGTTATCATGTTATCGGCCATACCCTCCCTTTTTTCCTCCCCAAACATTTTGAAAAAAAGGCACACTCCCCTTGACGCACCCTCGGGCCGAGTAGTCGAATCGCCGCAATTGACACCATTTCCCGTTCTCCCTGTGGAGGAACTTTACGATGCATCGTTTGCTACACCTGCTCGCCGGCCTCGCTCTCATGGCCGCCGCTCTCACCCCCTGCAACGCCCAAACAGCCGAGGAGGCAACACGCCAGGCGGCTCAGGCGGCGGCTCAAGCTGCCATACAAGCCGTCAACCAATCCGCAACAACGCCCACCCCGGCGGAAGCCACCGCCACACCGGGCGCTCCGGTCCCGATTCAGGACATTAATCCTCCGGCCACCCCCTCCTCCGCCTTCACCGGCAAGGAAGAACCGGCCCCGGCTGAAGCCTCGGCCACACCCGAAGCCCCGGCTCCCGCGGCAGCCGCCTCGGATGCCGATCTCGACGACCCGGCTCTGCCCATGAGACCCGGCGAAACCGCCAAGACACCCGAACCCAAAGCTGTGGAAAAACCCGCTCAGACCAAGAAAGAGTCCGAGCCCGCTCCGAAGAAATCCGTCGCGAAAAAATCCGACTCGGACAACGAAGAGAAGGCACCGGTCCGCAAAACGACGAAACCGACTACTTCCCGCAGCGAGACTAAAAAAACTGTCACGAAAGACGACTCGGACAAAAAAGCCAAAGAGACGGTCGCTTCCCTCAGGGCCAGAGTTCAGGAACAACGTTTTCTCGGAAACGCAGATGCTTCCATCCTGATGATCGAATTCACCGATCTGCAATGTCCCGACTCACGCCGCTACTTCGAAACGATCTTCCCCGAAGTTCGACGCGACTACATCGACACGGGTGCCGTGCGCTATGAAGTTCGCGCCCTCCCGCTGGACATCCACCCCCAGGCTCTGGCAGCCGAGCAGGCCGCCCGCCTCGCTGGTGAGCAGGGTCGCTATTGGGACATGCGCCAGCTCCTGCTGTCCAATCAGCAAAATCTGAACGAGGGAACCATCCTCACCTATGCCCAATCGCTGAGTCTGGACATGACAAAGTTCGAAGCCGGAGCACGTTCCGGCCGCTGGTTGGACGAAATCATGGCTGAGAAAAGTGGCGCCCAACAGGCAGGCATCACCAATACGCCGACCATCCTCATCACCCGCCCCGCAGCCGACGGCCCTGCAACCGCCCTTGGGGTGGTCAGTGTACCTCGCGATTTCCGCACCTTTAAGCGCGACGCCGATCGCGCCCTCGGCGGCCAGGGATCAGGCGCCCCGGCGGCACCCCGCCGCGGTATCTTTGGCGGGTTGTTCGGGCGCAATCGCACCGATGCCGCCCCCGCAGTTCCTTCCACAGGCACACCCATGCAGCCGACGGGCGCATTGCAACCGTCTCAACCGGCGGGCGCTGCGGTCATTCCGCCACCCTTCGCACCCGCACAGAACTCTTCCGTGCCTGTGAACACAGCACCCATGGGCATCTCCAATGACGCCGCCCTCAACTCCGCCATGCAATCGACACCCGACGCCGCAGTGGAGGCTCCCTCCGCTGCGAACGGAATCCGCCCCGGCGAGTTCCGCACGCTTGTCGCCACCCCGGCACCCAACCAGCCCGCCCAGCCCCATGGCGGCATGATGGATTCCATCCTCGGCAAGAACAAGTAACCCCCACCACCAAACAGAACAGTTCCCAATCGCCCTGCGCCACCGGCCCCCAAAGGCTTCTGTCGCAGGGCGTTTCTGTTTGCGAAGCAAAACCCCGGCCCGGCCCCCTGCCTTCGTTACACAGGCGCCCCTTCAGATTCATCCATGCCCAGATAACGCAGCAGCACGCTTTCGAGTTCCTTCAGATTGACGGGCTTTGCGATGTAATCGTCCATCCCCGCCGACAGACAGCGCTCCCTGTCACCCTTCATTGCTTCCGCGGTCATCGCCACGATGACAACATGAGCGTGACTTTCGCTTCGGGCTTCTTCCTGCCGCAATGCGCGCGTGGCGGCATACCCGTCCATTTCCGGCATCTGACAGTCCATCAAAACCAGGCTGTAATTCCCCTCCCGCAAAGCCTGCAAAGCTTCCCGCCCATTGGCCGCCACATCGGCGTGGTAACCGAGCCGCTCCAGCAAACGAATGGCCACCATCTGGTTTACCTTGTTGTCTTCAACGACAAGGATCTTCAAATGGCTGCGCCGTGATTCCGCCAATATATGACGCGTAATGATCTGCGGCGACTCCCCGACCTTGCCAGATTCCCCAACCGGATTCTGGGAACCGCTAAGTTTGTCTTGCGCCCGTCCCATTACAGCACTCAACGCTTCGAGCAAATGGCCGGCCTTGATCGGCTTTGTCAGATAAGCCATGAAGCCCGCGTCGCGCATGCGTGCGGCATCTCCCACCCGGGGCGTACTGGTCAACATCACCAGCGGCACGTTTTCCGCCCCCGGCACCTGACGAATACGTGTGGCCAGGTTCATACCTTCCGCATCGGGTACGCTGCTGTCCAGAATAACGATGTCGAACATCTCGTTCTGGCTGATGGCTTCATATAACCGATTGATTGCTTCACTCGCGCTGGTTGCCGCCGTGTGACGACAATGCCACTGATTAAGCATTTCCCCCACAACAAATTGGTTCAGACGATGAGAGTCGATGATGAGCATGTTGCGGCCATTCATTTTCAGACGTCGACCCGTATCAAAGGCGACCCGCGACTTTGCCATTTCGAGGCCAACACTGAACCGGAAGGTGGACCCTTTACCAACAGCGCTTTCCACCTCAATGCTGCCGTTCATGGCCGAAACCAGCTTTTTGCAAATGGACAATCCCAGTCCGGTCCCGCCATAGCGCCGCGTAATTGAAGAATCGAGTTGATGAAACAGGGTAAACAAACCCGGTAGCGCCGTCTCGGGAATTCCAATCCCGGTGTCGCTGACGGAAATATAAAGCCGGATCTTCCCCTCACCCATGACCCGCGCTTCAGCCTCTATGGCCACATGACCCAAATCAGTGAATTTCACGGCATTTGAAACAAGGTTTAGCACAATCTGCCGCAAACGTGTCGGGTCGCCCACCACCCGTTCAGGAACAGTGGATCGCACGAGCAATGCCAGTTCGATGTTCTTCTCGTTGGCACGCATCCCAAGGAGATCCACGACCTCCTCAAGACATGTCCGAAGGTCGAAATCGATGGATTCAAGCGTCAGATTTCCCGACTCGATTTTTGAAATATCGAGGAAATCATTGACGAGGGCCAGAAGCTGTTCCCCAGCACTGCGTCCGATTTCGGCGTATTCGTGCTGCAGCGGTTCCAGTTCCGTTTCCAGCAGCAGGTTGGACATGCCGATGACGGCATTCAAGGGTGTCCGAATCTCATGGCTGATGTTGGCGAGAAATTCGTCCTTCACCTTCAACGCCCCCTCAGCCTCGCGACGGGCCACTTCCAACTCGCGATTCTGCCGCTCGATCTCACGTTGAGCTTCACCGGCCTCGGTGATATCGTGCAGAACCATCACAGAGCCCTCAGAAACCCGGTCATCAATGATGGGCGACAATGTGCCCGACATTTCCATTATGCGCCCCTGAGAGTTTGTGAACCAAAGAATCCCCTGCCAGGGTATGCCTTCCCGCAGACCTTTCAGCATGGCGCGACCGGCCTCGGGATCGATCTTATCGAACCGCAAAATCTGGATGGGTTGACCGATTAATTCCTCACGGCTTAAACCGATCTGGTTCGAAGTGGCATGATTCACATCCACGATAATGCCCATGGCATTTATAAGGATGATCGATTCAACGGTTGACTCCACCGCCCGTCGCAAACGCCTTAGTTGGTCACTTTGCGCGCGTCGCTTGGTGATGTCGATGTTCACGCCACGAAAGCCACGAGCCTTCCCATCTTCATAAAACGTCGGCACGCAACTGGTCAGCACCATCAGCGGCCTGTCCGGCTTTTTTATAATCCGACGTTCATACTCGAAAAGACTCCCACCGGTGGCTCTCAGTTCAGCGAGACGATTGCGAAAAGCGTCCCCCTCCGCCGGTTCCATGAAATCGAAGGGTGTCCGGCCAATCAAACGATCCGGATGAATTCCGGCAACTTTCTCCACGCCCTCCGAGCAATAAACATAATGATTGATCTCGTCGATTTCCCACAACCAGTCGGAACAACTCAACGCCATGTCGCGGAATCGCTGTTCGGACTCCGCAAGTCTCTGGCTCGACCGGCGAATGTAAAAAGTGTGCGCGCTGAAAAAGAGCACCAGCGCACAGAGCAGTACCGTGGTAAGCAGGTAGGAGGCCGCCACCTCCATCACCCGCATGTGCCAGGCCCGGGCATCGGCCTTCAAAGCCAGAACGCCAATCACATCAAAGGTGCCGGGATAAGTAACCGGAGTGTAGCCGACATACCAGGTCCTGCTGGAATCCGACACCGGCCCTTCGGAATTCACCCGTCCGGGCTCGCTGGTGCGTCCCTCAAAAGTATTCAGCAGCATTTGCGACGGCTGAAGAACCACATGACTGGAGGGTGGGGAACCGTCATTCTCGGAAGAATTAGAGTCGCCCACGAGAAGAATCGTATCACTTCCCGCCTCCTGTAACATGTACAGACCCGCCTCGTTGATACCCGCGCTGACGTCCGTGAGGGAGCGTAACTTCGTCAGCAGAATGTCATAATGAGGATCCTCAGAATCGAAATCCACCGAAGTGAATCGGTACCAGGCACTCGAATCGAACGCCAGCACCGCCATCAATACCCGGCGTTCGAGATTCGCCCGCAGGGTCGCATGTTCGTTGCGTGCTGCAATGGTTGTGGCCACGGCCCCCGCGATACCCAGTACCAAAAGGATCGGGAGGGTTATCGAAAGGAAATGCCGTGACTTGACGTAAGACCACCACATGGCTGGAGTTCGCAGGTTCAATGCGGCGCTCCCTCGCTGCCGTCGGAGTCATGCTGTTCTCTGAGTTGTTGGTGAGTGGTCAAAATCCAGCCCGTTCCTTAGCGTTGAACCAGAGAAACGAATCCGTTTGAAGACTCAAATGGTCAATAGCTATCCAATGCGCCGTTAAAAGCCCGGATTGCCCCCATGCAATTTCCTTTGCCTTGCCCGGACAACACCCCCCCACAATCTCACCCATGAAACGTTACTACATAACCACCGCCATTCCCTACGCCAATGCCGAACCCCACCTCGGCCACACCTTTGAACTGATTGGCACCGACGTTGTCGCCCGCGCCAAACGCCTGCTGGGCTACGACGTTATATTCCAAACGGGCACCGACGAACACGGACAGAAAATGCTCGACTCGGCCGAGAAGGCCGGCATGTCGCCCCGTGATTATGCAGACAAAATTTCCCCTCGATTCGAAGAACTCTGGCGCGACCTCAACATCAGCCACGACATCTTCATCCGCAGCACCGACGAGGCCCACGGTCTGGGCGTCGTAGCCTTCTGGAAGGCCGTGCGCGACCGTGGCGACATCTATCTCGGCAAGTACGAGGGGTGGTACTCGGTAACCGACGAAGCGTTTTATCTGGAGAACCAGACCGTGGAACGCGACGGCAAGCGCTTCTCCTTCGACAGCGGCCACGAGCTGATCTGGCGCACCGAGGAAAGCTACTTTTTCAAGCTCTCGAATTACACCGACGCGATGTTGAAATGGATTGAGGACCACCCGGACTTCATCCAGCCAACCTTTCGCTGCAACGAGATGGTGAACACCTTCCTCAAGCAGGGCGGCTTGCAGGACATCAGCATCTCCCGCGCCAGCATCTCCTGGGGCATCCCCGTGCCCGACGACCCGGGCCACGTGATCTACGTCTGGTTCGATGCGCTGCTCAATTACATCACCGGCGTCGGCTACGGCAGCGACCCCGAAAAGTTTGCCAAGTGGTGGCCCGCCGACATGCACGTGGTCGGCAAGGACATCCTCAAATTCCACACCCTGCTGTGGCCGGCCATGCTCATGGCCGCCGGAGTGGAGCCGCCCAAACGGGTCTTCGGACATGGGTTCGTAAGCACCCGCGTTGTGGACGGACAATTGGAAAAGATGTCGAAGAGCAAAGGCAACGTGGTGAACCCCCGCGACGTGCTGACCCTCTTCGGCGGGAACCCCGACCCATTGCGCTATTTTCTGATGGCCGAGATAAGCTATGGGCAGGACGGCCTCTTCACCGAGGACGCCCTCATGGCCCGCTACAGCGCGGATCTGGCAGACAAACTGGGCAACCTCGTGGCGCGCAGCCTGACCATGGTGGGCAAGTATCAGGACAGCGAAGTGCGTGCGCCCGGCAAGTACACCGACGAAGACCGCGCGGTGATTTCCGCCATGACGGTGCTGTTCCAACCCCTGAAGGGCGACGGTGAAAAAACCGCGTACGAGGCGGAAATCGATGCGTTCAACTTCAATGGTATGTTGCAGGATATCTTCGAGGGAATCAGCGCACTGAACGGCTACATCACAACGCAACAACCCTGGGCGCTGGCCAAGGACCCCACCAACGCCGACCGCCTGACCACGGTGCTGTACGTGCTGTGCGAGGGGTTGCGCGTGGCCGCAGTGTTGCTGTCGCCGTTCATCCCCGCAACGAGCCAGAAAATCTGGCAGCAGCTCGGCTGCACGGCCGAGATGACCGAGGTACCGTTGGAAGAGCTGACCCAATGGGGCTACCTGAAAAACACCAAAGTAGCCCGCGGCGAGAACCTGTTTCCGAAAGATAAGTAAGCGGGAACGAGGCTTGGGGTGCGCGGGAATCGATTCCGCCGCCCCTCCGGGGCTTATTCTTTGTGCGCCGGTACCGGGGGTTCCGGTCGCTGCGCGACCTCCACCCCCGGCTACTTGCCGTTGCCCACTCCGTGGGCAAAAGAACCATTTTAGGCGACAGAGATACTGTTTCCCAGAATGTCTTTGCACCCCAAACCTCAGGGCGATTCGTGAATCGTCCCTACAAAGGCCCGTTGATCCGTTGCGGCCTCAATCAATCAGGTCTTGCCCGATCGCCATTGCGAAACCGACCCAAAAGCCATCCATTAAGCGTGTCTCTCTTTTCATGCCCGCAGAGCGGGCAGGGCGAGTAGGCGGGCGGTGGAGGTCGCACAGCGACCGGAACCCCCGTAAAAGCACCAAAAAAATATCCCGCCCCAGCGGGGCGGCGGAACAGCAAATCTGAACACAACATTCACGCGTCGGCTGGTCCCTCTGTAGGACGACTCAAGAATCGCCCTACAGAGGACCAGCAAACCAGATCATCCCGCCCCAATCCGAGCCCCACCTCACACCTTGATAAAAATCCGCTTCCTGTACAGCGGTGTCAGCAACAGCATCCACAGCAGGATGAACGTTACCGCCCACGCCAGCGAGGCGTTGCGGTGGTCGGTGAACATGCCATTGGCGATGTTCCACGACCAACTCTTAATGTTCATGTCCTTGCCATCCGCACCCGTCCATTTGAAAAGCTGGAACATGCGTGACATCAAACCCGACGCGAAGAACGCCACGATGGCATTGGTGCCAAATACCAACACCGGCGGCGTCCAGCTTTTAAAACCTTTCACATCAATGATCAGGTAACAAAGCCCCAGGAACAGGTTGGCCCAGCCAGCCATAAACACCACGTAACTACTGGTCCAGATCTTCTTATTGATGGGGAACCCGTAGTGCATCAACTGCCCGATGGCCAGCATTCCCAGCCCCATGGCCATCAACCCCATGGCCCGGCGCATGGGCGGCACATCGGTGCGCCGCAACCACATGCCCGACACGATACCCAACAGCGTCGTTCCCACGGCCGGAATCGTGCTCAGCAGACCCTCCGGATCAGGACGGTGGCTGTAGAGGTGAGCGCCCAACAGCTTCACATCAATCCAGTCATTCAGTAATCCCCGGAAAGTTACATCGTCCGCCGGGTCCGCTTTCGCTCCCTCCAGACCATTACCCAATACGTAGCCGTCCGGAGCGTTCACGAACGCCATGATCAGCCAGTAAGCGCCGATAATCCCGACGACCCAGGCCAGCCGCGCCCAGGCCCCACGGGTCATCATCATGATGGCCGCCGCCACCACGTAAACCATCGCAATGCGCTGTAACACGCCAACGACGCGAATCACGCTGCCCTCGCCGTTTGATGTCAGCGGGAAGAAATTGCTCCAACTTCCGCGCTGCGTCGGCCCGTTGAAATATCGAAAATCCACAATGAACCACAGCGCTGCCACGGCCATGAGCACATAGCCGACAATACGGTTACGTTGCACATTGGGCGAATCCGGATGTTCCCGCGTTGCCAGCCAGAATTCTATGCCTGCGATGCCCAGGATGTAGGGCGTAATGAGCCGGAAATTAGGGAACCCACCGAGAATCATTCCCAGCAGATAAAGCACCGCAGCGCGCCCCACCACGTGGGCCATCAGGTCGGCCCGGTTGGCTCCGCGCGACAGACGTTTGTCGAAGGAGAAGGTCATCGCCACGCCGACGATGAACAGGAAGAAGGGGAAAATCCAATCCGTGGGCGTCCACCCGTGCCAGGGCGCATGGCCCAGGGGCCAGTACATGTAAGACCACGAACCGGGATTGTTGACGAGGATCATCCCGATGATTGTCAGACCCCGAAAAACATCGAGCGAAACCAGACGTTCGCTGCGAACTGCCGTTTGCTCCATCTTGCGCCTCCAACGGGCTTATAAAAATGTCACGGCGGGTGCGCTGGACATGCGGACGGGAAATGGAAGTTAATCGTCGGCGCAGCAGGGCACAGCCACACACACGACAAGACACACAGACTTTTGGAAAATCAAGAGGTGAGAATCTATCACGCGATTAAGTCTGCGGCAGCGAAGGCATTTATGAATCGCGTGGATGTTGACAAGCTACCGCCACCCGTTGCCAACTTGCTTCGAACCGTCAATGACCTCATCTAATCTTCATACTTCCCTCGCATCCAAAGTGCGTGAAACCCTGACGCCCGAGGAAGATCAGATTCTTGCGCAGATCACGCCCGAACGAATCCCGCGACACATCGCCATCATTATGGATGGCAACGGGCGCTGGGCGCGACGCCAGGGTTTTCTCGATCGCGTGCGGGGCCACGAGGCCGGCATTGATTCGGTGCGCACCGCTGTGCGCGCTTGCGGTGAGCTGGGTGTCGCTGTCCTTACCCTCTACGCCTTCAGCGTGGAAAACTGGCAGCGCCCCGGGCCCGAAGTTTCTGCACTCATGCACATGCTCAAAAAATTTCTGCTCAATGAAATCGACGAGTTGAACACCAACAATGTGCGCCTTCAGGCGTCGGGCCGGTTGGAAGATTTAAGCGCCGACGTACGCGACCAGCTCGCCAAGTCCATGGCCGCCACCGCTGGCAACACGGGCATGGTGCTCAACCTCGCGCTCAGTTACGGTGGCCGCACGGAACTGCTGTCCGCCGTTCAGACCATCGCAAAAGAGGTGGCCGATGGCAAGCTTGCGCCCGAAGCCATCACCGAGGAAACCATCGCCGCGCATTTGTACCACCCGGAATTGGGCGACCCGGATCTTTTAATTCGCACCAGCGGCGAATTGCGCGTGTCCAACTTTCTGTTGTGGCAAATTGCCTACACCGAGATTTACGTTACACCGGTTCTCTGGCCGGACTTCCGTCGTCGCGAATTGTACGAGGCGGTGCTGGACTACGAGAAACGCGAAAGGCGATTCGGCCGCGTGTAAGGCGCGTCCCCTTGCGCCAGTCGCACAAAGTTTTCCGCCCCGTGGCGAAGCCGGGCGACATCACGATTCACTGGAGAGAGTCTTGGCAAAATCGCGCACCCGAATAGCCCTCATCCTCGCCCTCATCATCATGCTGAGTCTGCGCTTCGCCGCTCTCGCCTGGGTGTTGCCTCTGTTCGTGTTGATCACCGGCGTGGCTGCCGCCCGCGAAATGCACATGATGGCGCTGCAGAAGAACGTGCGCAGTTCCCTCGCGGTCACTCTGTCGGCTACCGCCATCTTCATCCTCGCGGGCTGGGCCATGGGCCCCCACGACTTCATCCGCTGGATACTCCCCTTCATCGTCGTCCTGCTCCTCGCAGTCTTCTGCGTGAAAGTGTTCCTCGCCCGGCTCGACAATGCGCTGCTCGCCATTCCCATGAACGTCTTCATCCCGCTCTATGTGGGCCTGCCCCTGGCCCTCGGCCTGCAGGTGTTGCAGATCGACCGGATGTATTTCCTCCTCGTGCTGATGTCCATATGGATGCTCGACTCCGCCGCTTTTTTCGTAGGGAGCCGCTTCGGACGCCACAAGATGTCACCCGAGATCAGTCCCAAGAAAAGCTGGGAAGGCGCCGCCGGCGGATTCGCCGGATGTATCCTTATCGGAATTATATTTAAGATTGGCATGGATGCGCTCGGTGCCGACCTCGGGCTCACCTGGGGCGAGATCATCTTCGTGGGCGCGCTCATCGGTGTGTTGGGTCAGGCGGGCGATCTGGCCGAATCACTCATCAAGCGCGATGCGGGCGTGAAAGATTCCGGCGTGGCGTTCGGCGGACACGGCGGCGTGCTCGACCGCATGGATTCGGTGCTGTTCAGCTTCGCAGCGTTCTACGTCTTCCTCGCGTTTGCAGAAAAGCTACCGGTCATCATCACATCAACTCCGTTTTAACGGCAGCAGGCAAACCCCGGGTCACCCTTCCGACTGCAACAGCACCTTCACTTCGTGGCTGAATTCGCTGATGTCGCGGAACTGGCGGTACACGCTGGCGAAGCGGACGTACGCTACCTCGTCGATCTCGCGCAGTTTCTTCAGCACGATCTCGCCGATCTTCAGCGAACTGACTTCCTTCTCCATGTTGTTGTGAAGACTCTTCTCCACGAACAACACCACGCGCTCCACCTCTTCCAAGGTCACCGGGCGTTTCTCGCAGGCGCGGATGATTCCGCCCGCCATCTTCTGGCGATCGAAGGCTTCGCGGCGGCCGTCGCGTTTGATGACCATGATGGGAACCTTCTCCACCATTTCAAACGTGGTGAAGCGATGACCGCATTTCAGGCACTCGCGCCGGCGGCGGATGGATTCACCCTTCGGGCTTTGTCGCGAATTGACGACTTTGCTTTCAAGGTGGCTACAGAAGGGACACAACATATTGGTCTGTGCGCCTGTCAGGATACAAGATAGGGTTGTTTAACCGGTGATTGGGGCCTATCTGTCAAACTTTTTCCACAGGCTGGCGGGGTGTCTGTAATTCGTCAGACCTTCAACCTGGCTTTGGACTGCGCAAGCGATGCTTGCGCCTTGCCGAATCAACCTGAGCCGCGCGCTCCGCCATTCAAGCGGCGTTCTCGGAGGCAGCGGTGCAAAAGCGGCAGCATGGCTGCCGCAGTCCAAAGAATGCACCCATCAGAAGTCGTCCTCCAAGTTTAAGCGGTCGTACCGGAACGACTCCACTTTGCGCCGGAAGGCCGGATCGGCCTCGGCAGCGAACCATGCGGCCGAGCAATACGGATACAGATCCGCCACCGGTGCCACCCGGTGATGCACGGGGTTGTTCATCACATAGTTCAACCGCGCCAGATAGCTCTTCTCGAACGTAAGACAGGTGTCGCGATACTGAAACCAGACATGCCGCCCCGGCGTGCCGTCGAGAGCGTTCACCGCCCGCGCCGTCTGTGAGTGCAGGCGCTGCGCCAGCGTGCCCACGTCGGGGCCATCCTCCGGCGCGCGAGCGATGAAGTGGTAGTGGTTAGCAAACACCGCCCATGCATGGAGCAGCCAGCCGTAATCGGCGGCCACGCCCGACAGCGCATCCGTCAGAAGCCGCAGGCGCTCGTCGCCCGCGAAGAAGTGCGCCTTGTTGAGCGTGCGCGCCGTTACGATGTAAGTGGCCCCCGGCACGAAGAGGTGTTCGGGCCGGTGATGCCAGCGGCAGGATCCGGTGGTGGCGGGGTCTGGCGCGGAGGCGTCTGGCGTGGGGGGCTCTGTCATTCGGGATGCCTCATGGGTTCAAAGGCGGCAGCATGGCTGCCGCAGTCCAAATGCGTATATTCTCCTTGGACTGCGCAAGCCATGCTTGCGCCTTGCCATATCGGCCTGAATCCGCAGGCGGTTACGTTGGCCTCAAGTATTAGACTCATGAATTTCGGACCAAGTCACGCCGGCACGGCTTCCCGCGGCGTGTATTCCGCGTCGTCAATTTCATCCAGTCGCAGGCTCACCACGCGGCTGACGCCCTGCTCTTGCATGGTTATGCCATAGATCGTATCGGCCAGCGCCATGGTTTGCTTGTTGTGGGTGATGATGACGAACTGCGTGGTTTGGGCGAACTCGCGCACGAGGTCTTTGAAGCGCTCGATGTTCTTATCATCAAGCGGCGCGTCAACCTCGTCGAGGATGCAGAACGGGCTGGGCTTGCGCAGGAAGATGGCGAACAAGAGCGAGATGGCCGTGAGCGCCTTCTCGCCACCCGAGAGCAGCGAGATGTGCTGGGGCTTCTTGCCCGGCGGCTGGGCGATGATGTCCACGCCACTGTCGAGCACACCGTTGTCGTCGGTCAGCACGAGATCCGCCCGGCCACCACCGAACAAGCGCCGGTACACCTGCGAGAAGTTCTCGCGGATTTCGGCGAAGGCCTTGCTGAACAAGTCCACCGTGGTGTCGTCGATCTTGCGGATCGTCTCGGCCAGTTGCGTCTTGGCCGACTGCAGGTCGGTTTCCTGCGCCACGAGGAACTCGTAACGCTGGTTCTGCTCGTTGTACTCGTCGATGGCGCCCACGTGCACCGGGCCGATGGCGTCGATGTTTGCGCGCAACTCGCTGATGCGGCCTGCGATTTCTTCCGGTTCGCGCAGGTTCGCAAGCGCCTCGGCGATCTCCTCGGCCGAGTGCGGAAGCTCCATCGTGTGCACGTCCACCCCAAGGGGGGGAACATCTTCGAATTCGCCCTCGCCGTCAAAGTGCTCACGGTCCTCGGTGGACTCCGTTGAACTGTCACTCTGCACGGGATCTTTTATCACCAGATCATCATCGTCGGTTTCTTCGCCCCGCGCACGGTTCAACACACGCAGGATGATGTCATCCATGCCGCGCCCGAATTTCTCGCCCGCCTGCTGGGCGATGTTGTCGAGTTGGGTGCGCATTTCGGTGCGACGCAGTTCCACCTCGTGCAGTTGATTCTGCGCCTGGTTGAAATCGCGCTGAAGAAGCTGCGCATGCTCGCCCAGTTTACGCAGGTCGAGTTGGATGGTTTCCTTCTTCTGCGTCTCGTGGGTGATGCGCTGATCCAGTTCGCGGGCCTGTTCGGCCAACTGCTCGGCGCGGCGACGCAAACCTTCCATCTCGGTGCGGGCGGTTTCCTGCTGCTCCTTGGCGCGCTCTATCTGCCCCTGACGCTCGGTTTGAATCTGTGTCAGTCGAACCTTCTCGCGCTTGAGTTGCTCCACACGCTCGCGCCGCGAACTCTGGCGCTCACGGGCCGTGCTCATGCGAATCATCAGATCATTCAACTCGCGGGAGAACTCCGCCAACTCGCGTTGTTTCGTACCCGCGCGACTTTCCGCTGCCGCCAGATCCAATTCCATGTTGCGCAGCGTTTCGTTGAGTTCCGCCAGCAGCGCCATGTTGCGTTCCTGCGTGGTGCGGTGCCCCGCAACCTCGGCCTCCATGCCACCCCGGCGCGATTTGAGGTTCGTCAACTGGTTGCTCTTCTCGCCCAGCGACCGCTCAAGAACCTCGAAATCCTTGCGCGTGCGAGCTGACTCAATCTCCTGCGATTGCGCGCTGCTCGACATCTTTTCGTGGGTCGTGCGCAGACGGGCAATCTCCGCCCGCAGCGTCTCCACCTGCGCCGCCAGACGCGACTCATCGGCGCGCAGCGTCTTGAGTTGCTCGGCCAGTTCCTTCACTTCGCGCGTGCGATGAAGCAGGCCCGCAACCTTCGTGCTGCCGCCCGTCATCGCTCCGTGGGGGTTCAGGATGTCGCCATCCACGCTGGCGTACAGCGTGCGGTACCCGCGCCGTTGCAGTTCCACAGCCTTGTCAATGCCGGCCACCACCACCACGCCACCCAGCAGATAACGCACCGCGGGCGCGATGGCAGGGTCGTGCTTGACCAGATCCGTTGCGAACCCCAGCACGCCCGGTTCGTTCATCACTTCGCGCAGCTTGTTGGGATTATCGCGCGGCTCGATCAGGTC
>PHCB01000006.1:194041-405153 GCA_002842095.1 candidate division BRC1 bacterium HGW-BRC1-1 | reverse complement strand
TGCCATGCTTTGCGCGGTAAACCAGGCGGCCTATCTGCTGCGCCGCCTGATGGAGCAGCAGGGCCGCGCGTTTCTGGAAGAGGGCGGCTTCACCGAAAGGCTCTACAGCGAGCGAGTAAAAGCCCGGTCAGCAAAAAATGCGTCAGACAAGTCAGACAAGTCAGACAAGTCGGACAAGTCTGACATGTCCGACTCGTCCGACAAAACACCCCCGCCCCCCTGTCCAAATTGCGACAAGCCCATGCGCCGGTGTACGGCCCGGCGCGGCCCCCATGCCGGACAATCGTTCTGGGGCTGCACCAGCTATCCGGCGTGCCGGGGCACGAGGCCGTGCAACCCCGAAAACCCCCCACCGCCACCCCGCACCGGAGACCCCAACCCATGACCGACCAATCCGCCTTCTCCCTGCGCGGTCGCAACCCCGACGTGCTGACGTGCATCGCCAACCTCTCCAACGACGAGGTGTTCACCCCGCCCGAGTTCGCCAACCGGATGCTCGACACGCTGGCCGGGGCGTGGGCCGCCAACCACAAGGGCGCAAATCTCTGGGCCGACAAAACGGTGAAGTTTCTCGACCCCTGCACGAAATCCGGCGTCTTCCTCCGCGAGATCACCAGCCGCCTCACCAAGGGGCTGGAGAAGCAGATTCCCGATCTGGAGAAGCGCGTCGATCACATCCTGACCAACCAGGTGTTCGGCATCGGCATCACGCAACTCACCAGCATGCTGGCGCGCCGCAGTGTCTATTGTTCGAAACACGCCACGGGCAAACACTCCATCGCCAAGACCTTCGCCGGCGACGATGGCAACATCTGGTTCAAGCGCATCAAGCACACGTGGGACGGGGAACGGTGCAAATTCTGTGGCGCCGGAAAATCAGTTTTTGATCGAGCGAAAGGCCTGGAAACCCACGCCTACACGTTCATCCACACCGACGACATCAAGGTAAATTATGTTTCGCGCCCGTCATCCTTTTCTTTCGGTGAAATCGGGTTTCCCGTCGGAGTGTCTGGCATTTCATCGTACACGACTAACGCTGGGGATCACTCGCCGCTGGACGCCGTCTCGTGTATCCGACTTGTTGTGCTATGTCATTTCAGGTGCATGCTTGTGTGATCCTTGATTATAGCGGCGATGTCAGGGCGGTGTTGTGCGACGACTTTGTCAAATATGCTTTGTACAAAAGGTGCCACCCAGTATTGCGAGTCCGGCTCTGGGGTAAGTCCACATTCCAGGGAGTCGAGATAGTCACTAGATGCCATGTAGTGCTGCTTGGTAACAAACAGATAGGCCGCGTGCAGAATGACCACATCTCGTAAATCCCCAGCGAAGTCATCCAAGACCTTGCCTCGGTTCGGAAGGTGGATATCCGAATCATTGAGTAGCATGTTATAGTAGAAATTGTAATGTGTGTGATCGTTGCACCTGTCTCTCAATCGCTTGTAACGGTCGTCCGCGAGAAAGAGCTGCGTAAGCGGGGCAACTTTCTGCGATTTGCGGATGTACTCTGACATGATTCGGTACTCTGGGAGGCTATCTTTGCCATTCAGCCAGTTGTCGATCTGCTGAACGACGAAATTCTCAATGCTGAGGTGTTCCTCGATATACAAATTCGAATATATAGTGATTATAGCCGCATCATAGTATTTTCGAAGCAGGGCGTAGGCGTCGTTTATCCTCCCAGCACAAAGGATAGTCCGTATTGATGTCAGGGTTCCTTGGATAGACGAGAAAGCATATGAATCGATGTTCCCAATGGCCTTCGTACCCATGCTTACGAACATAAAAACGGAATCGGCCAGCGATTTATAAAATTCGATATATTGATCCAACTCACTGAAGACTCGATGGCTCTGGTATTCTTGGTCCGTTGGCCTCATAATCGCAATTCTCTGGTCATAGTCACGGTTCATGGTTCCCTATACACCGAAGGCTTTTACAAGCGCGAAGCGAGGGAAGATTGTTAGTGCGCTATAGTCATTTTTCCAGCCCCGTAACCGGCCCTTCGCTAACATGCTCCATCCGCCCGCCTTGTTGGGCGAGGAGGGCTGCGAAGGTGTCGGGGACGCTGTGGGCTGCGGTTGCGAACCAGCCTTGGGCGGGGGACCAGCGGAGGTAGGTGCGCAACGCGGCTTGTTTGATGGCCCAGAGGTCGTCGGTTAGGCGCACTTCCTGCCCGAGAACCTGGCCGCCGGCGGCTATGTGGCGGTAGTGGACGCCGCTGTGGTGGTATTGCACGCGTTGCACGGTGGGGCATCCGGCGGCGGCTTGGTGCACGCCGTGGGCGCAGGACCAGTGGTCGTTGGGGGGCTCGGCGAATTCGTAGGGGCCCATGGTCAGGACGATCTCGGGTTGAAACTGCGCGAAGTAATGTTGCGCCACGCGGCCATAGCGTTCGGCGGCGGCTTCGGGGGTCAGGCTTGCGCCATCCACGGAGGTCTGGCCGTCCTTGATGTGCTCGGGCGAGGCCGGGTCCCAGTAGGCCAGGCTCACCTGCTCGCGCGGCACGCCCAGAGTTTCCAGCACCGCGAGAAACTCCGCGTCGCGCTGTTTGCCCCAGGCCGCGCTGAAGGAATTCGTGGCGCGGTCGGGCGCATCGCACAGGTCGAAGGGCAGCACATGGGCGTGGCGCATCTTGCCGCTGCCGTCGTCCCTCGCCACCAGTTGTGCGTCGTGTTCGGCGGTCAGGGCGGGGTCCGCGTCGGGGTCCAGCGCGGCCATGGGACGGCAGTCCCAGCCGCCCAGCATCCGGTTCACGCCCCCGCAGGCAGCGCCGTCGGTGACCAGCACCACGCGCAGATCGGCGGCGGTGCGTGCGGCGTGGGCGATGTGGCCGCCCATCCCTATAACCTCGTCATCCTGATGGGGCACGAAGGCCATCACGCGGCGGCCGGCGAAGTCGAGCGTGTCCATCAACCCTTCAATCCCGTGGTCACGATTCCTTCGATGAAGGTCTTCTGGGCGGCGAAGAAGAGCGCGATGATGGGCAGCGTGATGAGCGTGGCTGCGGCCATCAACATGCCCCACTCGGCGCGGTTGCTTTCCTGGAATTGCTGCAAGCCCAGCGACAGGGTGAACTTGTTCTGGTCTTGCAGATAAATGAGGGGCGTGAGGAAATCGGTCCACGTCCAGATGAACGAGAACAGCACGACGGTGGCCAGGGCGGGCACGCTGAGGGGAACCACCACGCGCCAGTAGATGCCGAACTCGCTGCAACCGTCGATGCGGGCGGCCTCGGTCAGCTCCTGCGGGATGCCGAGGAAGAACTGGCGCAGCAGGAAGATGAAGAACGGCGCGCCGAAGAACGACGGCAGGATGAGCGGCCAGTAGGTGTCGATCATGCCCAGCGAGCGGAAGATCACGAACACCGGAACCATGGTAACCTGCGGCGGCAGCAGCATGGAGGCGATGAGAATTTTGAACAGGTGATCGCGCCCGTTCCACCGCAGCACCCCGAGGCTGTACGCCACCAGGCTGGCGCTCAGCACGTTGCCGATGATGGCTCCCGTGCAGATGATGAGCGTGTTGCCCAGGTAGCGCAGGAAGGGGATGAAATTGACGGCCTTCTGATAGTTGTCCCAGATGACCGGGTTGGGGAAGATCGTGGGCGGGAACTGGAAAATCTGCCCCGTATCTTTCAGCGACGAGCTGAGCATCCAGATGAACGGCACCGCAAAGCATCCCGCCAGAATCGACAACAAAACATAGGCGGGCACATGGCGGAAGGGGCGCAGAAAGGCAAATCGTTCCATGGTCAGCTATCCTCGTGAACCCAGCTTGATGTGCGGAACACGAACGCCAGAATGACGGCGACGATGAGGAAGAGGATCCACGCCATGGCCGAGGCATAGCCCATCCGGAAGAACAGGAAGGCATTCTGATAGAGATAGAGCGGATAGACGAGGGTCGAGAATTCGGGGCCACCGGCGCCGCGTCCGCCGCCGCCCAGGCCCGCCGTCATCACGTAGACGTGGGTGAAGTATTGGAAGCTGCCGATGATGCCCATCACCAGGTTAAAGAAGATAACCGGGCTGAGCATGGGCAGGGTCACGTGGCGGAATTGTTGCAGGATGCCGGCGCCGTCCACCGTGGCGGCTTCGTAGAGTGCGCGGGGCACCTGCTGCAGACCGGCCAGAAAGATGATGGCCGTGTTGCCCGTGCCCCAGATGCCCACGAGAATCAGCGCGGGCTTGCTCCAGGTGGGGTCGCTCAGCCAGCCCGGCGCGGGAAGGCCGATGAACCGGAGGACGGAGTTCAGCAGGCCGTACTCGGGGTTCAGGATCCAGACCCACAAAATGGCCGTGGCCACCGCGGGCACCACCGTGGGCAGGTAGGTCAGCGTGCGGAAAACCGACTGGCCCTTCACCTTCATGTTCAGCAGCATGGCGGCGGCCAGGGCAAAGCCCAACTGCACCGGCAGACCGAAGGCCGTCAGGTAAACCGTGTTCCACAAAGACTTCCAGAAGAGCGGGTCCTCGGTGAAGAGGATCGAGTAATTCTCAATCCCGATGAACGCGGGCGGGCGGATAATGTTGTAGCGGCAGAGGCTCAGATAAAACGACGAGACAATGGGATACAGCCCGAAAATGCTGATGCCCACCAGCCACGGGGCCGCAAACATGAGGCCCACAATTTCCGGACGCCCAAACCGCCCGCGACGCCGGTTCATGAACGGACCTCGATTCTGAAAAGTTTCATCATTACAGGTCATCTCCGCTGCCGAGCATTCTGGTTTCGCGGTCGAGTTGGCGGTTCATGTCCATGTTCAGGTTTTCCAGGAAAGCCTTCGGTGTGATGCTGCCGCCCCACACGACGTCCTGGCCCTGCTCCAGCTTTTCCTGGAATTGCTGGCCCACGGGCATCGCGGGTTGGGTGCGGGCGCGGCCCTCTTCCACTTCGCGTACGAAGAAGTCGAAGCGCGGGTCCTTGCGCGCCTCGGCGAAGGCGGGATGGTTCACGCTGGCGTGCAGCGGCGGGATGTTGCGCAAGGCAAAGCAGAAGCGCGCGGATTGCTCGGGGGCGATGAGCCAGCTCAAAAATTCCCAGGCTTCGTCGGGGTGCTTGCTGGCGTAGGGGATCGCCCAGAAGCTGGAGTCTACGCGCGTCACGGCCGTGTCGCCGGCCTTCTCTGGTGGAAAGGGGAAGACGCCGTAGTCGAGGTCGGGGGCGTACTCCGCCAAAATCTTGATGAGCCACTGACCGTCCTCGCGCAGGGCCATCTTGCCCTGGGCCAGCGGGTGCAGGGGGCTGTCGAGCTTGCCGAAACCTGCCGAGAAACGCCGCACGTTTACAATGCCGCTCGACTTATGCACGGACGCCATCCACTCCATCGCGCGGATACAGCCGGGGTCGTCCAGCGTAAAGCGTTTGTTTTCCGTGTCGAAGTAGTTCCCCCCGAAATTCCAGAAGTAAACCGGCGTGGCCGAGGGCGAAAATCCGAGCTGGCGCATGATGCCACGCTCGTCATAGAGCGTCAGCTTCTTGGCCCACTCGGCCAGTTCCGCCATGGTTTTGGGATACTGGGCCGGGTCGAGGCCGGCGTCGCGCACTAACTTCGTGTTGTAAAAAATGGCCAGAGCGTTCATGGCCGAGGGCACGCCCCAGCGGTGCTTGCCGTAGGTGCCGTAGTCGTAGAGGTTGGGCAGGTAGGAATCGCGCGTGAGGCCCGCGCTGGTCACGTAATCTTCCAGCGGAAAGAACGCGCCCGATTCGCCCATGGTGGTGAGCATGAACTCCCACACGGTCACGATGTCAGGCGGCGAGCCACCGGCGATGCTCGCCAGCAGTTTGTCGCCGATGTTGTAGAAGCTGCCCTGCACATGAATGTGCGGATGGGTGGCGTTGAATTCGTCCACCAGCGATTGGAGGAATTTGCCCTCGTAACCGCTCCACGCATACCAGAAGCGCAATTCCACCGGGGCATTGGGGTCCACGCGGCGGTTGCATCCAGGCAGGGCGAAGGCCAGCATGGCCAGACACGCGAGGGCCAGAGCCGCGAGGCTGATGAGGGGGAAAAAACCGCTGCGCCGGCGTCGCCGTGGCGCTGGAGGCGTGGGTGCGGAATGAGAAAATGTTTCTGAATTGGGTGACGTTTGCATGGCTTAGCTCGATTTGAGAACAGAGAGAGTGGCGGCACCACTGCTTCTCAAGGATAAAGTATCGCGGCATAGCAAAGACCGATTTCCCCCTCCGTAAAAAAGGGCGGCATCATCATTTTGTCGTTGGAAACGCGCCGCCTGCCGTGAGGAAGTCGCCTTCCTGCAACACGCGCACAGCAGTCATCTTTTTCAAGGAGACCGTTTTACCATGGCAGTAGCGACGAACGTTTACGACGACATTGAAGGGTCGTGGGTCAGCTCGCGCGACGAGGTGAAGATCCTCGATTGCACCATTCGCGACGGCGGTTTGATCAACGACCACCAGTTCGATGACAAGTTCGTACGCGGCGTCTGGCAGGCCTGCACGCTCGCAGGCGTCGACTTCATGGAAATCGGTTACAAGGCCTCGAAGAAGATTTTCGGCGCGAGCCACGGGCCGTGGAAATACTGCGACGAGGACGACATCCGCCGCGCGCTGGGCGACGACCCGCAGGGGCCGCTGATCAGCGTGATGGCCGACGCCGACCGCACGGATTATCACACCGACATTCTGCCGCGCGATAAATCCGTGATCGGCTGCGTGCGCGTTGCGTGCTACATCCATCAGATTCCCGCGGCGATTGATCTGGTCAAAGACGCCCACGACAAGGGCTACCGCACGTGCCTGAACCTGATGGCCGTGAGCACCGTGCAGGACCGCGAGCTGCGCGACGGACTGGAACTGATGGCGCAAAGCCCCGCCGAGGCGGTGTACGTGGTGGACAGCTTCGGTTCGTTCTTCCCGCTGAAGGTGCGCGAACTGACGGCGCTTTACCGCGCGATACTCGAGCCCACCGGCAAGGAGGTGGGCATCCACGCCCACAACAACCAGCAGCTGGCGTACGCCAACACCATCGAAGCGGTCATTGGCGGCGCCAACTGGATCGACGCCACCATAAACGGCATCGGCCGCGGCGCCGGCAACTGCCCGCTGGAACAGCTGATCGGGTTTTTGAAGAACCCCAAGTTCAAGATGCGCCCCGTGCTGGAGTGCGTGGAGGAATTGTTTGTGCCGCTAAGGTCGCAGTTGGACTGGGGCTATTCGATTCCCTACATGATCACCGGCCAATTGAA
This sequence comes from candidate division BRC1 bacterium HGW-BRC1-1, assembly GCA_002842095.1. GTDB lineage: Bacteria > Sumerlaeota > Sumerlaeia > Sumerlaeales > Sumerlaeaceae > HGW-BRC1-1. The sequence continues at coordinate 397,942 of PHCB01000006.1, read as the reverse complement.
CCAGCACCCAAGAGCCGCCATAGCCGTGCGCGAGAGCGACCAGCCCGACAACTACGTGAAGTTCTACGACGAGATGATCGAGAAGGAGTAGGGGGCGGGGGGGCGGCTTCATGGACGAAATGGACGAAATGGACGATATGGACGATATGGACAACAGCCATGGGGGTGGGCTTGGGTAGAGCCCTTAAGTTTTAAAGCGAAAAACGTTCACCAGCAAATTGGTCGGTGGGCGCTTGGGTCCATTTCGTCCATATCGTCCATAGTGTCCATACTGTCCATCCCTCTGCCCCAATCTTCTTGCCAGCGGCCCCTGCTTCTGGTTCCGTGGTCGGCGTCATGGTCTGGATTTCCCTCCGGATTTTGAACTTTACAGGACCAGAACGGTACAAGACCCAGATTTAAAACGGGGTTGTCGCATGGCTGCGGTTCACGCGGCTGGGCGCGGCCTCGCCCAACCATAACACATTCAACCTATTACGAGGAGACACCCTCATGCCCGCCGGCACCGTAGGCAGCGTCAAACAAATCATCGGCCCCACCGTCGATCTCGAGTTTCCATCCGACGCACTGCCCAATATTCTCAACGCCGTCACCATCAACGACGACAAGCTCAACATCCACATTACGGTGGAGGTGGCCCAGCATCTGGGCAACAACCTCGTGCGCTGCATCTCCATGCAAAGCACCGACGGCATGATTCGCGGCATGAAGGCCATCGACACCGGCTCGCCCATCAGCGTGCCCGTGGGCGAGCAGACCCTCGGCCACATCTTCAACCTGCTGGGCGAACCGCTGGATACCGACCAGGCGCTGGCTCACCCCGAGCTGCGCTGGCCCATCCACCGCACGGCCCCGGCTTACACCGACGTTCTGCCTGCCACGCAGATTCTCGAAACGGGCATCAAGGTTATCGACCTTCTGGCGCCCTACGCCAAGGGCGGCAAGATCGGCCTGCTCGGCGGGGCCGGCGTGGGCAAGACCGTCGTCATCATGGAACTTATCAACAACATCGCCAAGGAGCACGGCGGCTACAGCGTGTTCGGTGGCGTGGGCGAGCGTACCCGCGAGGGCAACGACTTGTGGCACGAGATGCGCGACTCGGGCGTTATAAACGCCGAGGACCCCTCGAAGAGCCGCGCCGCGCTGGTGTTCGGCCAGATGAATGAGCCGCCGGGTGCGCGTTTGCGCGTGGCGCTGTCGGCCCTCACCATCGCCGAGTATTTCCGCGATGAGCTGGGCAAGGACGTGCTCCTGTTCATCGATAACATTTTCCGATTCACGCAGGCCGGCTCGGAAGTGAGCGCCCTGCTGGGCCGCATGCCCAGCGCAGTGGGTTACCAGCCGACGCTGTCCACCGAGTTGGGCCAGTTGGAAGAGCGCATTGTGTCGACCCACAAGGGTTCGGTCACCAGCGTGCAGGCCATTTATGTGCCCGCCGACGATCTCACCGACCCGGCCCCGGCCACCACGTTCTCCCACCTGGACGCCACCACGGTGCTCAGCCGCCAGATTTCCGAACTGGGCATTTACCCCGCCGTCGATCCGCTCGATTCCACCAGCCGCATCATGCACGCCCGCGTGCTCGGCGACGAGCATTTCAACGTGGCCAAGCGCGTGCAGCTTATTCTGCAAAGCTATAAGGACCTGCAGGACATCATTGCCATCCTGGGCATGGACGAACTGAGCGAAGAGCAGAAGATCGTGGTGCAGCGCGCCCGCAAGGTGCAACGCTACCTCAGCCAGCCGTTCCACGTGGCCGAGGCATTCACGGGCCGCCCCGGAAAGTACGTCCACCTGAAAGACACCATCGCCGGCTTCAAACGCATCGTGGACGGCGAACTGGACGACATCCCCGAGCAGGCCTTCTACATGTGCGGCCCCATTGAGGAAGTCTTCGAGAACGCCGAGAAGCTGAAAGCCAGCGTGTAAGGCGGGCGAGAGTGAGGCAGACGTTCCTGTCTGACTGGTTTTCCCGGGAACGCCAATCTCCTGATTGGCTGGCTCGAACCGCCAGCAAGATAACTGCTGATCCTTTGGTTGAAAAAGCCCGCTTTGGATTCTGCCAACTTAACAGTCTTTAATTCTAATGAATCGATTTGCTCAGCGATAGGTTAAAAGCGCCAATCAGGAGATTGGCGTTCCCGGGAAAAGCGAAAGCCTTAACGCTCGGCCATAAACCGCGCCACGTACCTTACGCTCAACGCATCGATGGCGTGGGGCAATTGTGTGCGGATGAACAGCGCGTTGTGGCGTTTCATGGCGTCGGGCAGCGGGTCCGGTCCCGTCAGATCGCTGGCTGTGGACGTGGTGGCCGGGTCGCGCAGCACGCCTATCTCGCCGCCGCCGGCGCAGATCATGCTCATTAACTCGATGTTTTCCTGCGACAGATGCTCGGTGAAAACGCTGCGCAATCTCGTGGTCGCTTCCGGCCGAGCTGCGAGTTTTGACAGACCGTCCAACTGCCCGTAGGCGCAGTCGATCAGCCATACTTCGCGGATGGCATCGGCAGAATCGCCGTTTCGCAGGATGTACCCCACGGGCCGCCCGCCGCCGCTGTAACCGCACAGCGCCACCGAACCCAATTTTGCGTCGGGTGCCACGCGGCCAGATTTGCGCAGCACTGCCATGGTCTCGGCCAGAAAGGCGGTGAAGCCGCCCGGTTTTTCGAACTTGCCGCCGCCGCTGTCGGGCACGTTCTTTGGTCCCTGCGGTGCCACGAAAATCGCGTTGCGACCCGACGCCTCCAGTAACCCTCCGGCATTGGATTGCAGCGTGAAATTTTCTGCCGTGTTGCCGTGGCCGTGCATCGTGACGATCAGGTCCACCGTGGCGTCTTTCTTAAATCCGGCAGGCACGGCAAACGCCACCGAGCTGTCATCGTAATGCCCCTCGCGGAGGTAGTCGACCCCATTGCGGGTGTAACCGGTGGTGCGGCTGTCGTCGGGATACGGGGCCGCGTTCAGCGCCACCACTCCCAACTCGCCCCAGGGCATGTCGCGCCACGGAGCTGTCTGGGTGGTGTCCTGCGGGGCGGCGCCGGTAGTTCCGACAGCGAACAGCAACACGGTAGCCAGAGGTGCGAGCAGCAATCGTTTCATGGTAGGATTCCTTGGCAACTTAGAATGAGCGCGAGGTGGTACAGCACGGGCGCCGGGTGAATCAATCGTCGGGCAACGTTGCGTAATGTGGTCGAGACCTCAAGAATTTTCCCCACCCACAGAGGGCTGGCTCCATATCCCTGTCTTGCGACCATACGGGTTCATGGGACGGGGGGCACACCAATCGAATCCGTCTCTGTAAAGAATTCCGCGATTCGCGGCGGCTATATAGTTTTACTCATGGAAACCATCCGCGGCATTGTCGCTATCCTCTTCACGTTCAGCGTGGCTATTTTCGTTCACGAGTTGGGCCATTTCCTATTCGCAAAGCTGTTTCGCGTGAGGGTGGACACGTTCTCCATCGGATTTGGGCGCAAGATTTGGAAGCGTCAATGGGGTGAGACGGAATACGCCATCGGTATCCTGCCGTTCGGCGGTTATGTGAAGCTCGTGGGCATGCACTCGAAAGAGATGGAAGAATATCTGGCCGAGGATGACGAGAAGGCTGAGGCCTCCGACAAGCCCACCGAACCCGTCTCCACGGGCGTGACCGATACCGCCGGCGTGATTCCTCCGCGCGAGACCCTCAGCGAATCCGTGGTGGAAGAAATGAGCGCGTTGCGGTCGAAGCCGTGGCCGGCGAAGTTCCTCATTTTCTCTGCGGGCTGCATCAACAATTTCCTCACGGCCGTGCTCGTGTATTTCATGCTCGCCTGGGTGGGGCATTATCGTGCGGCTGCGCCTCCGGCGCTGATTGACCGCCTGTCCGACATGCCTCCGGGCATGGAAGTCCCGCTGCACGGCGGCGACAAGGTGCTGGCCATCAACGGTATGCCCGTGAGCGACTATGGCGACATGCTGAACAAGTTTGAGGATGCCGGGACAACGTCACCGTTAATCGCGATGACCGTGGAACGCGACGGTGCGAAGGTGGCGCTGGAACTGCCGTCGCATCTCGACTCGGCCCTGACGGCCCAGCCGGGGTCGAAGATTGTGAAGATCGGCGACACCGATGTGGTCGATCGCAAAGACCTGTACCGCGCGGTGGGAAAATTACTTGATGACGACACCACCAGCGTGGCGGTGACGGTGTCGGATAATGCGGGCAAGTTGACCACCCGCGAAGCTGCGCCCATCGCAACGCTGGGTCCCATGTGGCTGTCCGCTGCGGCCGAGCCGCATCTCATCCCCTACGTGGCGCTCCCTCTGCCGAACCTCCCCGCCGACAAGGCCGGGATGATGATGTATGACACCGTGACGGCGGTGGATGGCAAACCGGTGCAAACCGTGGGCGTGGCGACGGAACTCATTCGTGCCGCCGCGGGGCGCACGATTCCCATTACCGTGAAACGCACCGACAAGATATCCGGCGAACACGAAGTGACCCTCGATGTGCCGGTGCGCGACGACCCCGAATCTCCGGGGCGCGGACAAATTGGCGTAAGCTGGGGCACTCCCCCCACGGAGCTGTACAAACTGTCAGCGGTGCCAGCGGCTAAAGCAGCGGTTCGGAAAGCGTCGCGGCTGGTGGTGCGCTACCTCGATGCGGTCGGCAATCTGCTGTTCCGGTCGTCGTTCCAGACGATCCGCGAAAGCCTCGGCGGACCCATTGCCATCGCTCAGCAAACCTATAGCGCGGCGCAAAAGGGGCCGGTGTGGTTCTTCGAGCTGTTCGCGTTGTTCAACATCATCCTCGCGGTGACAAATCTGCTGCCGCTGCCGGTGTTGGATGGCGGGCACATTCTGTTCGCAACCATCGAGAGTGTTATCCGGCGACCGCTTCCCCCCAGGGTGATGGTGCGCGTGTATAACGTTTTCATTTTCCTGCTCATCGGACTGGCGCTGCTGGTCACGTTTAACGACGTGGTGATGAACGCCTGGCGCATTTTTTAATGACGCAAGAGGCGGCTGCAACAGAAACAGCGCGACGCGCGGCGGATGGCGCGGCAGCGATTATCTTCGATAACGACGGTGTGTTGGTGGACAGCGAACCGGTGAGCCTGTGCGCGTATCGCGATGCCATGGGCGAGCAGGGAGTCGACCTGAGCGATGCCGACGATGAGCGTTATTGCGGGCTGACCGATGCCGACATCGTGCGCGATCTGGAGAGGATGCACGGGCGTTCGCTGAATCTCGCGCAGTTCGAGGCGCGCAAACGCGAGCTGTATTTCGCGCATTCGGAAACGCGTGGATTGCCGGCGTTTGCGGGAGCGCGGCATGTGCTGGAAGCGTTGCGCGCGCGGGGCACGGCGGTTGCGCTGGCGTCGTCGGCACCACGGGAGAAAATCGCACACAATCTCGAGGCCGCGGGGTTGGTCGGGTTGTTCGAGGTCGTGGTGTCGGGCGAAGAATGCGAACGGGGAAAACCCGATCCCGAAATTTTTGTAGAAGCCGCGCGACGCCTGAACGTGGACCCTGTGAATTGCGTGGTGGTGGAGGATTCGATCAACGGTCTGGTGGCAGCGCGCGCGGCGGGGATGTTCGCGGTGGGCGTGACCAACACGTTTTCGCGCGAGCGGCTGGCGCCTTATGCGGATGCGGTGATAGCGGAGCTGGGGGAATTGGTGGGGATGGACGAGATGGACGAAATGGACACTATGGACGAGATGGACAAAAACTTTTTTAGGGGCGATTTACGAACGGCCCAAACCACCGATTAACCGGTTCGCTCTGTTGCTGGCACCGGCTGGTCCATTGTGTCCATCTCGTCCATAGTGTCCATATCGTCCATCCACCCTCGTCACTCCCCGCGCTTCTCCCTTAGCAGCAGCCACAAAAACGCCGGGGCGCCCAGCACGCTGGTTACCACACCAATCGGTATCTCCCCACCAAAGCCGCCGCCCAGGCCGGTGGCTTGCAACATCGCCAAACCGCGCCAGCCGATGAAATCGCACACGACCAGAAACACCCCGCCCCACACCACACACAGCGGCGCCAGCAGGCGGTTGTCGGCGCCGAATATCAGCCGCAATCCGTGGGGCACCAGCAGACCGACAAACCCGATGGGTCCGCTGACCGACACCATCACGCTGGTTAGCAACGTGGCGATCCACAGCAGCCGCGCCACGGTTCGTCGCACGTCGATGCCGAGGTGACCTGCTGTCATTTCGCCCAGGCTGAGCAGGTTCAGCGCCCGCGACTGAAACAAAATGGCCACGGCGCACACCAGCGCCACGGGTGCGGCCCACATCACTTCGCGCCAGCCCACCACGTCCAGCGCGCCCATCATCCAGAGCACCATCGAGCGCACCTGCGTGAAGTCGGTGAGGAACTGGACCAGCAAAATGAGCGACGTGAAAAAGACGTTCAGCATGACGCCGCCCAGCAGAATTGTGATGGCGGAAAAGCGGCGGTGACGCCCCGCGAGCATTTGCAAAATGAGCATTGGTGCAAGCGCCCCCACGAAGCAGAGCACTGGCGAAAACAGCGGCCACGTGACCAACCCCGCCGACGCCAACGCCAGCGCGGTGTAGCGCCCCAGCGACGCGCCGGTGCTGATGCCCAGGATGTACGGCTCGGCCAGCGGGTTGCGTAGCACCGCTTGCAGCACCAGGCCCGTGAGGGCGAGGCTTCCGCCGACGATCAATCCCAGCACCACGCGCGGCACGCGGGTGCCCCAGAAAATCAGCGCGTCCACATTGCCCGTGTCGGCCCATGGTCCAGCCGCGAGGGCCGCACGAAGGTTCACGCCACCTCCCGCCAGCGGCACCAGCAGCACCAGTGCGATGCAAACCAGCGCGCCAAGCCCGACCGGAATCGCAACTTTCGCAAGCGTGAGCGGGCGCGCAACCGAAGCGTGGTGTTGGCGTGGTGCGTTGCTCATTGTGGAAACTCCACGCGGGGCGGCGCGGGCGGCACGCCCGGAATCACGCTGAGGGCGATGCCATACACGCGCCGCAACAGTTCCTCCTGCAACACATCCGCAGGCGCGCCCGACGCCGCAACGCGACCGTCGCTCAGCAGCGCCAGCCGCGAGCACCAGCGGGCCGCGTGGTTCAGGTCGTGAAACGTTGCCAGCACGCCGCGCCCTTCGCGGGCCAGTTCGGCCAGTAGTTGCATGATCTCGAACTGATGGCGCAGATCGAGAAACGCCACGGGTTCGTCCAGCACCAGCACTGGAGCCTGCTGCGTGAGCGCCCGGGCGATCATCACCAGTTGCTGCTCGCCCCCGCTCAGGCGGTCGAATCGTTTGTCGCGCAGCGCCCCCGCGCCCACGCGCTCCAGCGCCTCATCGGCCATGCGCACATCCTCGGCGGTGTCGAAGGCCGCGAGGCCCAGATAAGGCTGACGCCCCATGAGCACCATCTCCAGCACGCCGAAATGAAACGCCGACTCGCTGCGCTGCGGCACCACGGCCACACCCGCGGCCACCTCGCGGCGGCGCATCGTTACGATGTTGCGTCCGCCCAGCGAGACCGTCCCCGACGCCGGCACCAGCGCGCCGGTTAGAACATGCAGGAGCGTTGTTTTTCCCGCGCCGTTGGGTCCGGCCAGACCCACAAAATCTCCGGCGGAAACGCCGAGCGAAACCCCATCGAGCACGACCGGCGCGTTGCGTCCGTCGTAGCCAAAACGCACGTCCTCCGCTTGCAGCAGAACGTTGCCGGACGCTGTCATCGTTTTGTCTCGCTGCCTGCGTCCTTTTGCGCCAGGGCCAACCAGCGGCGAAACAGATCGGCGAGATCAACCATGGGCGGACCGGGCAGCGAAAGATGGGGGTCTTTCACAAAATATACATGGCCGTGTTGCACCGCTTTTACAGTTGCCAGCTTGAGCCATGGTTTCATCAGACGCGCGTTTTCGGCGTCGGTGTCGCTTCCGGCGGGAACGCTGAAGTCGATGATGACATCCGGATTTGTCAGGATAAGTTCCTCAACCCCCATGGGGCGCGAGGGGCGTGGATCTGCCGACGCCAGCACATTGCGACCGCCGGTGGCTTCCAGAATTTCGCCCAGGTGCGTACGCGGTCCGCTGGCATAAATGCCGCGCAACGAATCGCCATCGCGGGCCACGACCAGCAAAACGCTTGGCGGCGAGGTCGTGTTCTCGCCCGCGATGCCGCTCTGTATCTTGCGCGACAATTCCGCCGCGTCAGTTGTCTGACCGGTCAGCGCGCCCATGTTCGCGATGCTCGCGTAAACATCGGCCAGTGTGTCGGCGGGAATTAGTTGTGCCTCCACGTTGGCCCGTTTCAGTCGCGCCGCAAATTCACCCTGTCCATTGTGCAGCAGTACCGTCGTTGGTCGCAGCAGCAGGATCGCTTCCATGTTGGGGTTCATCAGCCCGCCCACGTGGGGCTTGGCCTGCGCCTCGGCGGGCCACAAGCAGTAGTCGCTCACGCCCACCACCTGATCGCCCGCGCCGATGGCGAACACAATTTCGGTCATGCTGGGCATCAACGAAACGATGCGCGTGGTGGGGGCGTCGCCCGGAGCCGGCTCTGCGGCTTGCGCTGTCATGCTTGTGACACACAACAGCGTTACCATCGCCAGCGCAACCGCCCGCACGATCCAACCGCGCAGGCTGCGCGCCCGCCGCTCCGTCTTCTCCATGGGCGCGGCTATTCTCCGTCGGCTACGTGCAGCAGATACTCGCCGTAGCCGCTCTTGCGCAGCGGTGTGGCCAGGGCGCGCAGGTCGTCGCCCGAGATGAAGCCCATGCGAAACGCCACTTCCTCCACGCAGCCAACCTTCAGTCCCTGCCGTTGCTCGATGATTTGCACGAACGACGCCGCTTGCATCAGCGAGTCGAAGGTGCCGGTGTCGAGCCAAGCCGTGCCCCGCCGCAACTCGCGCACTTCAAGCCGCCCCTGGCCGAGGTAATGTTTGTTCACGTCGGTGATCTCCACCTCGCCGCGGGCCGATGGTTTCAACCGGCGCGCCACTTCCACCACGCCTGGCTCATAAAAATACAGCCCCGGAATGGCGTATGAAGAACGCGGTCGTGCGGGTTTCTCCTCGATGCTCACGGCGCGACCCGCGTCGTCGAATTCCACCACGCCGTAGCGCTCGGGGTCTTTCACGTGATAGGCGAAGATGATGCCGCCGTCGGGCTTTCCGCACTCCTGCAACGTACGCGAGAGTCCCTCGCCCCAATAAATATTATCGCCCAGCACCAGCGCCACGGGTTGGTTGCCGATGAACTTCGCGCCGATGATGAACGCCTGCGCGATGCCGCCCGGTTCGGGTTGTTCGGCAAATTCAAACCGCACGCCCAGCCGCGACCCGTCGCCCAGCAGGCGGCGAAACTGCGGCAGATCTTCGGGCGTGGAAATGATGAGAATCTCGCGGATGCCCGCCAGCATCAGCACGCTCAGCGGATAGTACACCATCGGCTTGTCGTACACCGGCATGAGTTGCTTGCTGGCCGCCAGCGTGAGCGGATGCAGTCGCGTGCCCGTGCCGCCGGCCAGAATGATGCCCCTCACTGGCGTCGTGCGGCCATCACCGCTTCCACCTCCGCCACGTCCGCGGGAGTGTCCACACCGATGCTGTCGTCGTTCGTTTCCACCATGCGGATGCGGTATCCCGCCTCGAGGAAGCGCAACTGCTCCAGCTTTTCCAGCCGCTCGTAGCGCGACGGCGGCATGGCCGTGAAGGCGTTCAACGCGGCATAGCGATAGACGTACAAACCGAGATGTTTCATGGCGGGTGCGGCCCCGGGCATATCGTCGCCGGGCAGCGCGCGCTGGCGGTCGGGGATGGGCGCGCGCGAGAAATACAGCGCGTAGCCCGCGGCATCAGACACCACCTTCACCACATGGGGCGCGGCGATCGCGACGGGATCGTGCAGCGGCACCATGGGCGTGCTCACCGATGCGGCCTCATCGTTCGCCAGCGCGGTAACGCAGGCGTCGATGTTCGCGCCGGTCATCAGCGGTTCGTCGCCCTGGATGTTCACCACCAGATCGCAGGCCATGTCCGCCACCGCTGCCGCGATGCGGTCCGTGCCGCTGGCGCACTCCACCGGCGTCATCACCACCTTCGCGCCGAAGCTGCGCGCGAGGTCCGCGATGCGGTCGTCGTCGGTCGCAATCAGAAGTTCATCCAGCGAGGAAGCGCGACTGGCCCCCTCCCACACCCACTGTACCAGTGGCTTGCCCGCAATAAGCGCCAGCGGCTTTGCCGGCAAACGAGTCGAAGCATACCGCGACGGAATGACCCCAATGACCTTCATGGACGAATAACGGCTCCTGAAACCAAGATGCCCAACAGAATGGCGGAGTGGCGGTGTGGCTCAAGGAAAAAGGATGGCTAGGCAAAACAGGTCAGACAGGTCGGACGGGTCAGATTTGTCAGACCTGTCTGAAATGGTCAAGCCGGTTCCGGTTTCCTGTTGGCGCGCAAAATCCACCACCTTACACAAAGTGTGTCATTGTGACGCTTTTGGACTGAGCAGACAGCCTGTCGTTCGCTGTTCCTCATTGAGACCAAATAGTTTAGCCATGCCCGCTCAACCCGGCATTCGGTTTGCTGTTATGCCCCCAGACATATAACACTCCTCAGGAGGAATCAAACAATGCCGGTTCGACCGTTGCATGACCGTGTGCTGGTAAAGCGCTCGGAAGAAGCAGAGCAGAAAAGCCAGTCGGGTATCATCATCCCCGATACGGCCAAGGAAAAGCCCCAGCGGGGCAAGGTTGTCGCCGTGGGCGAAGGCAAGAAGGACGACAGCGGCAAGCGCATCGCATGCGATGTGAAGGCTGGTGACCAGGTGTTGTTCGGCAAGTACTCGGGCACCGAGGTCAAGATCGACGGCGAGGAGTTCCTCATCATGCATGAGACCGACATCCTCGGTGTGATCGACTAATTTAACGTTTCGCCTCGCGCGCCCCGGGAGCCCATTCATCATGACCCCTCCATCGCGGCGCACGGGCAAGTTTTTATAATCTAACGCAGCATTTTTCGGAACCAACGAGAGGATAATTTAAAGATGGCTAAGCAAATGAAGTACGGCGAAGAGGCACGCTCGGCGCTGTTGAAGGGCGTCGACAAGCTTGCTGACGCAGTGAAGGTAACGTTGGGCCCCAAGGGCCGTAACGCGGTGCTGGACAAGAAGTTCGGCGCCCCGACGATCACCAAGGACGGCGTAACCGTCGCCAAGGAAATCGAACTGGAAGACCCGTTTGAAAACATGGGTGCCCAGATGGTCCGCGAAGTGGCCAGCAAGACCAGCGACGTGGCCGGCGACGGCACGACGACGGCAACCGTTCTGGCTCAGGCGATTTATCGCGAGGGCATCAAGAACGTGGCCGCCGGCGCGAACCCCATGGGCATCAAGCGCGGCATCGACAAGGCTGTTGAAGCCGCAGTCGCCGCCATTCGCGAGATGGCCATCCCCACCCGCGAGCACACCAAGATTTTTCAGGTAGCCTCCATCTCCGCTAACAACGACAAGGAAATCGGCGACAAGATTGCCGAGGCCATGGACAAGGTTGGCAAGGACGGCGTCATCACGGTCGAGGAAAACAAGTCCATCGACACCGTGCTTGAGACCGTTGAAGGCATGCAGTTCGACAAGGGTTATCTGTCGCCGTATTTCGTGACGGACCCCGAGAAGATGATCGGCGAAATGAAGGACAGCTACATCCTCATTTACGACAAGAAGATCAGCGCCATGAAGGACCTCCTGCCAGTGCTGGAGAAGGTTGTTCAGCAGGGTCGTCCGTTGGTTATCATCAGCGAAGACGTTGAGGGCGAGGCCCTGGCCACGCTCGTGGTCAACAAGCTGCGCGGCACGCTGCAGGTTGCGGCCGTCAAGGCACCGGGCTTCGGCGATCGCCGCAAGGCCATGCTCGAAGACATCGCCGTCCTCACCGGTGGCAAGGTCATCAGCGAAGACGCCGGCCTGAAGCTCGAGAACACCCTGCTCGAGGACCTCGGCCAGGCGAAGACCGTGCGCATCGAGAAGGAAAACACCACGATCATTGAAGGCAACGGCTCGAAGAAGGACATCACGGCCCGCGTCAACCAGATCAAGGTGCAGATCGATGAGTCGACCAGCGACTACGACAAAGAGAAGCTGCAAGAGCGTCTGGCCAAGCTGGCCGGCGGCGTTGCAGTCATCAAGGTCGGTGCCTCCACTGAAATCGAAATGAAAGAGAAGAAGGCCCGCGTGGAAGATGCTCTCCATGCGACCCGTGCAGCCGTGGAAGAGGGCATCGTGCCCGGCGGCGGCGTGGCCTTCCTCAAGGCTATTCCCGCAGTGCAGAAGCTTGAGAAGGAACTGAAGGGCGACGAGAAGATCGGCGCTCAGATCATCCTCCGCTCGCTGGTTGCACCGGCTCGCAGCATTGCTGCCAACGCGGGCTACGAAGGCTCCGTCGTGGTCGAGAAGATCATGGCCAGCAAAGACAAGAACTACGGCTTCAACGCCGACACCGAAGAATATGTGGACCTCGTGGAGGCTGGCGTCATCGACCCGGCCAAGGTGAGCCGTTCCGCGCTGCAAAACGCAGCATCAGTGTCCGGCCTGCTTCTCACGACCGAGGTGATCATCACCGAGATCAAAGAGAAGGAAGCTGCGGCCCCGGCGATGCCTCCCGGCGGCGGCATGTACTAAGCTTTAAACAGCTACCCCGCGGATCGAGCGAAAGCGCTTGGTCCGCGGGGTATTTTTTTGTCCTCGATGAAGGAATCTTCGCCCTCCATTAAAGCATGGTGGCTGGTGTGCGTCGGTGCATATCGTCCATTTAGTCCATCTCGTCCATCTCGTCCATACAGTCCATACAGTCCATCCCCTCCATTGCCCTTGACAGCCTTCCCGCCTTCCGATCATCGTCCTTCACTTCGTGAAAATCGGAGCGATTCAGCGGTCGCCTTCTTGCGATCGTTTCGCGCGTCAGCAATGGGGTATCGTTTGCCGGGGATGGCTTTCGCGGTGTTTTGCGCGTAGGCCACGATCGACGCCCGGCGTGCATCCAACCGCGAAAGCCATCATTTTTTATGGCTGTTTCAGTGTGACCGCCGCGGCACTCGCCGCCGCCATTTCCAACACCAGATCGTCGCCATCGCGCACGGCCGTCACCTGCGCCGACCTTCCCGTGGCACAGTCCGCCGGCTTCCAGCCGTCAGCAAGTTCTGCCGTTGCGGGCAGAGTAAATCGCGCCGTGACCGGTTGGTCGGTAAAGTTCGTCGCCAGCACCAACCACGTCCCGTCGGCCCCGCGCCAAAGAGTGGCCATCGCCGCCGTTACATCAATGGGGTATGTGCCACCGAAGGAACCGCTTCCCTGGCTCACCACGCGCGGTGTGTCCGGCGCGGCTTCCAATACCGCCTCCAGGGTGCCGCCCCACAGCACGTTTCGCGCATGGGCGCGACAATCGGCCATTTCGCGCATGAATGCCGCCGTGGTCATGGTCGGTTCGGTCATCAGTCGAGTCGGTTGCAGCCACCCGATCTGCGACCCCCACAAGAACGCCCGGGCATTTTTCAGCCGGAAAGCGATGACGTTCCCGGGCTCCGTTGCAGGATAATACATGAACCCAAAGGTGATCGTGCGGTCGGCGTAAACGGCGGGAAACATGGGCGCCGGCTGTCCCAGATTGGAATTGGTGTTCACCACCAACAGCGCATCAATCTGATCAATCCAACACTCGGCGTTTTCTTCCGTGGTGATCATGGTGTCGACAGGTAATTTTGCGCGGACCGAGGTGAGGAGTTCACGGTAGCCATCGTGCCAGAATGATCCACCGCCGGGGGCATGATTATGGTTTTCAGCATAGCAGTTCACGCCGGGAGCCGCCCCGATCTGGTCGATGTAAACGCCGTTCACTTTCAGTTCCCGGAAAAGGCTTTCCACCACATCAGTCACCTTTTCCTGCCATTGGCGGGTGGCGGGGCACATGACATTGTTGGGGACTTTCGATCCATAAACCTCGGTGTAGCAGTTCCCTGTGTCGCGTCGCGCGGCCGAGGCAGCGGCGTTCTCCTCGCGCCAGGAGCGAGAGGCGGGATCCCAAAGGCGGCCGTTGATATATGGCATGACGTGGGTGCCGAGTGCCTGCATCTCAGCGATGGCCTCTTTGAAGCCGGGCAACTCGGGCAGATACTCGGGGTAGTTGGTGTCGTACGGAATTTTGTGCCAGCGATACCAGTGCAGCGATGCGTGTTCCGGCCCAAAATAGGTCAGTGCTTCGCGGGTTTTTTCGAGATTAACTTCCGGCGATCCGTCGGGCCGCAGCCATATGTCGGTTTCCTTCAGCCACTGGGCCGTTGAACGGCGTGACCAAGCGGCGGCTTTCCCCCAGGGTGTCTGGCGGGCGAAGTTGCGATAGACCTTGCCGCCTTCGATCACGCCTCCGGTGAAAACCCCGAGCATGGTGGGGTAGGGAAACGGTTCGGTCCAGACGTCATCTCCAGCCCCTTCAACGATCGACGGTACCGCAATAACCTTAAAAGTGCCGGCGTTTGTTGCTGCTGACAGATGATATTTTTTGAGACAGGCACGGGAATCGTGGGTGGCCAGATATAGACCATGCGTGCTGGTGAGTAGGGCGAACCACTGCATCGATGCGAGGCAGCTCGGATAATCGTCCTCGTACAGGTAGCCTCCCTCGAAAGGGCGCTCGACCCCCCACCCTTGAGGCGAGAGGGCGCGCAATCCGGGATCGAGAGACAACCCGTCGAAGGTGGGGAATTCGCACTTGGTCAGCGACCAGGCTTTCGGTACGGCCACGAAAATGCGCCAGGCGGATAGGGATGTTCCCGCCTCCAGCGACACCTCAACCTTCACCCGTGCCGCAGCCGTGGGGGAAAGAGGAACCCGCCAGCTTGCCCGCAGAGCGGTGGTTTGTCCTCCGGCCTCGTTGGAAACTTCGCGCACCCCTTCGAAGGCAGCGTTCGCGCTCAGGTAGGCAGGGGAGGTTCCATCGGGTCCGCGGAAAGTGAGAGTCCACAATCCGGTTTGCGGACCCACCGCCGTCAGCCAACGCCGCCCGGAACCGGTGTCTTCGATTTGCTGCAAAAGGAAGTCGGCCCCTGAAGTGAGGCACAAGCGCAGGGCGCCGTTTTCGAGATGGTAATTCTGATCCGTAATTTTTGTGATCCGACCGGGAGTTATTTCTTTTTTTTGCATCGACTTTCCTTTGAAATTTATGGGCTTGCGGTGAATGCGACGGCATTACTTTCGTTACTAAATTAAGTCTTGATTGAAGTACGAGTTACAATTACATAGAATTTTAAACGCACACAAAATTTCCCGAATCAATGAATTCCCAACAAAAATCTCCCACCCCGACAACCGACCCTCCCGCCGGTCCTCCCCTTGCAATATTAGCTGAGCTTCTGGAGAATTTCGTCCTCGCGGGGATGGAACTGCTCGCAGACCGGTGCGAGCGTCGCGAATCAGCGGGGTGGATTGATATGAAAGTCGATCCGCTGACGGGCGAGGACTTCCCCGCTTCGGACCCTCTGCGCGGCCATGACGTGATCTATGGCTGGATTCAGGGGCGGGCACTGGAGGCGGTTGCGGGGGCCATTCAATATTTTGAGGAACGCGCATGCGCACCGGACCTCACCGCTCGTTTGCGCCATCTGCTGGGCGCTTTGGTGCAGCGTGTCCAGGGCGTGCGGCGGTCCAACGGCGGGCATCTCTTTTTCTTTCTCGATGCCTCCGGACGCCCCTTCGAGTTGGATCGCGCCGGCAAGCGCGTTCCTGCCGCGCTGGATGCCAAGTCGCCTGCCAACTTCAGCGATTTGTTCGCGGCCAAGGGTTTGCTGGCGGCCTCAGCCGTTCTGGGCGACGCCCCGCTGGCGACCGAGGCAACGGATTATCTCCGTTCTGTAACGCAGGAAATTTTCGCGCATAGTTTCGTAACGGATCAACAGGCGCTTGACCCTGCCAACCCGGTGCGCCCGTTGGCGGGGCGTCATGCGTTGGGTCCGTTCATGATCAGCCTCGGCTCGGCAACGGTGTGGCTGGAAACAGCATCGGCGGCGGGTCAAAATATCGACGAGCCGGTGGATTTGGGGATGCGCCTTTTGACGCATATCTTCGACCGCCATGTGCAATCGCCCATGGGACCGCCTGTCCGTCCGGGCGTCATGGCGGGCGATGTGTGGGAGTTTATTAATGGCGACGACAAGCCCTGGCACGCGGGACACACGCTGCCATCCGACCCGGGCCACGCCCTCGAGATGGTGGGTCTGGCGCAGAAGTTTTTGCGTGCGGTGCGAATCAGTCAGATGGCCCTTCAGCCTCACCACGCCGCCATCGTGAAGCGGGCCGACGCGCTGTTGCCAAGTGTGCTGGAGGCGAACTTTGCCACGGGAGCGCGCTTCAGCGAGACGCCCACCGATCAGCCTCATGCGACGGCGCGCACGTTGGGCGGCATTGTGAAACTGGTGGACCTGCGCACCCGGGCGGCGCTGCACACGGACATGCCGTGGTGGAGCCTGCCGGAAACAATGCGCGCGGCGATGCTGACCGAGGAAACCATCAACGACCAGAGTGTTCGACAGGGCTGCCGCCGGATTTGGCAGGCGTGTCACGAGGCGTTTTTCGGCTATTACACCGGATGAACGTCTCCAAAAGCATTCCCGCCACGGGCGACCTGGACCCGGGCTATCACACCGGTTTGTCGTTTCTCGACTGCGCCGCTGCTTTGAGGAGGATGTCATGAGTTTGCAGAAAACCGCTGGCACTGCCGACGCAGCGGCCTGGTTGTCGGGGGCGGTGGGCGACCGCCGGTGGCTGGACCTGGCGCACGAAATGTTGCTTCAACTGGTTGAGGTGGACACCACGCCCAAGCCGCAGGCGCGAGCGTGCGCGGCGGCTGAGGACGTCTGCTTCGCGGCGGTGGAGCGTTGGCTGGCGGGGGCGGCTCCTGCGGTGACATGCGAGCGGCGGCCGATCAGAGCCGGGGCCATCGCGGCCCATCCGTATTTCTCGCGGCCCTATTATCTAGCCGACTTGCCTGCTGAGCCCGAAGCAGCGGCTCGTGCGGGATATGAGGGGCGCTCAAATCTCGTGGCGCATCTGCCCGGCGAGGGACCCGGGCTGGTTTTCAACGCGCACATCGACACCGTGCCGCCTCACATCGTGCCGCGCAGCGAGGGCGATGTTTTGCATGGGCGAGGTTCTGCGGATGACAAGGGCGGCGTGGCGGCCATCGTGCTTGCGGCGGGCCTGCTGGAGCAGGCGCGCGAGCGTTTCGGAGTGGTGCCGTCGTGCGATCTGCGCATGCAATTTGTGATCGATGAAGAAACCGGCGGCAACGGCAGCCTGAGCGTAACCCACGAGGCCGATCAAGTTTGTGACGCCGTGGTGGTGCTGGAATGCACCGACCTGCAACCGCACCCGGCCAATCGCGGTGCGGTGTGGTATCGCATGGCGGTGGGCGCTACTAATTGCAACGGAACCCCAAAGCCCAACCTGCTGGAGACCGCCGCATTTGCCGTTGGCGCGATGGAGGAGGAGGGGCGGGCCCTTCGTGCCGAGAGCAACCACGATATGTTCCCTCAACGTCCGGTGCAAACGTGCCACGGGATGTTGGGTGGGTTCGGCACACATCCCTCGCGCGTTCATGATTTCGTGCCGCTGCGCATGACGTGGTCCGGCGTGCCGCATTCTCTGCTGGTGCGTGAAGTGGATGCGGCGCTGGCTGACTATATCGCTGCGTACGGTGACAAAACCATTCCCGGTGTGGGCGACGCACTTCTTGCGCAGCATCTGGCCTGGCGCGACGTGGGGACGGACGAAGCCGTTCTGGATGTGTTTGGCCTGTCGGGCCACATGGGCGCCACGCTGCGGTTGGACGGTGCCATCACCAAGGCGATGTGGATCGTGCGGCACTTGTCGCGCGTAGCTCGCACTAAAGGTGGGGCTTGGGCCAGCGTTCGTTGCGATCTGGAGGGTGGCACTCCTGATGATTTGATTCTCGAAGGCGGACAGGGTTTCCTGCCCACGCATGAACTGCCCGAGGTAACGGCGCGCATGAGCGACGCGGCACGGTGCGGCGTCGCGACCTACGAGCGCGAGGCGGGGCTGGCGACGGGCGCGGTGCGCCTTGCAATGGATTTTGAGAAGCTGCACAACGCCGCTTTTTCGCGTCCGGCGGATAGCACCGCCATGCGCGCCATGGTGTCCGCGCTGCAAGCTGCGGGCGCACCATTGCGTGGCGCCATCGCTGGCTGGACGGTCTCGTGCGACGCACGAATTTTTGCCGAGCGCTTTCCGGACGCCGACGTGGTTACGTTTGGTCCCGGCGCGCTGGCCGTGGCGCATTCCGCTGAGGAGCGCGTTGATATGCACGACGTGATGCGGGCCGCCGTGGCGCTGGCCCACCTGGCACTGAACTTCGGCCGCAAGGCCTCCACTACTGAAGGAGCGCAACACCCATGACCATTCGTATCGGAACCGCCGGCGGAGGCACCTTCGGTGAACTCCATCTTCAAACCTTCAGCTTGTTACAACGGCAGGGGAGATGCGTACTGGCGGGTCTGGCTGATCCCAGCGAGGAGATCCGGGGCAACCGTGCGGAGAAGTATGGCGTGCGCACTTACAGCGATGTGGCCGAGATGATCGACCGGGAGAAGCTCGATGCCGTGACCGTGGCCACGCCCGACCCGGCCCACCTGCCCGTGGTTTTGACGGCGCTTGAAGCGGGCTGTCACGTCTTCGTGGAAAAACCGATGGACGTTACCGTGGAGGGTTGCCGCGCCATGGTGGATGCGGCCCGTGCGGGCAATCGTTTGCTGCAGGTCGATTTCCACAAGCGGTTCGATCCGTTTCACGCGCAAGTGCGCGAGGCCGTGGCCGACGGGCGCATCGGCGAGCCACTATATGGCTACGCGTGGATGGAAGACCGCATCGAGGTGCCGAGCAAATGGTTTCCGGGTTGGGCGCCGCGGTCGTCACCGGCGTGGTTTCTCGGTTCGCACATGCTGGACCTTTTCCGCTGGATGACCGGTGGACCCCGGGCCGTGCGCGTGTTCGCTACTGGCGCGCGCAAGCGGCTGTCGGCCATGGGCGTGGACACCTGGGATTGTCTCAACGCAAAGATCGAATTCGAAGGGGGGCTGAGCTTCGCCCTCGATACTTCGTGGGTGCTGCCCGATGGTTTCGAGGCGGTGGTCAATCAGGGCATTCGCCTCGTGGGCACCGAGGGGATCGCCGAGATCGATTCGCAGGATCGCGGCGCGGCGGTGTGTTACGGCGGCGCCACGCAGCAGACCATCAACCCCGGTTTTCAATTTGTGTCGACCGACCCCCACGGCAACCCGCGCTACGTGGGTTATGGTTACGATTCCATCGCAGACTTTGCCGACAACGTGAACTTCCTGAAGGAAGGCGGCACGCTGGATTCGCTGGCGGGGCGCTATCCCGATGGCGAAGACGGCCTCGAAGTGACGCGCATCCTGTGCGCGATCCACGAAAGTGCCGAAACCGGTAACGTAGTGACCCTGTAACCGCAGCGTCGCACCATCCCCCCAACGCAAGCTTCACCGAAAGGACGACCACCAACGTGGCCTCGAAAGAATATCCCCTGGTTCCCCAGCAAGTAGCACCGGTGCAAACCGCCAACCGGCGCATCACCACATCCATTCCGGTTCCCGAGTCGCTTCCGCTGCTTGAGCGCATGCGCGCCGATGAACCGCGGTCCATGCGCGGGCAGGCGCCGGTGCTGTGGGCCGAGGGCGAGGGCGTTCACATTCGCGACCCGTATGGCAACCAGTGGCTCGATTTTTCGTCGGGCGTGCTGGTTACGGCGTCGGGCCACGGGCATCCCAAGGTGCGGCGTGCGCTGGCCGAGATGGTGGAGCGGGGCATCTATCATGCCTACGGGTTTCCCACCGATGTGCGGGCGCGGTTGTCGGCCAAGCTGGTGGCGTTGGCCCCGGACGAACTGAACAAAGCGTTTCTGCTGACGACCGGTGCCGAGGCCGTGGAGTGCTGCCTGAAGTTGGCGCGCACGTATGGATTGCAACGCGGTGGCGCGTCCAAGCGGGTGATTGTGTCATTCGACAACGCGTTCCACGGGCGCACCATGGGGGCGCAGCTGGCCGGCGGCTCCGGCGCGCTGAAGGGGTGGATCGGCGAGGGCGATTACGGGTTTGTGCAGGTGCCGTTTCCCGATGGATTTCGTCAGCCGGATGAGTCGTTCGCGGTGTTCGAAGCTGCGCTGGAGAAGCAGGGCGTGGCGGCGGCGGATGTGTGCGGCGTGATCAGCGAAACGTATCAGGGCTGCAACGCCAAGCTGATGCCGGTGGAGTATGCGCAGGCGCTGCGGCGTTGGTGCGATGCGTACGGCGCGCTGTTGATTTTTGACGAGGTGCAGGCGGGCTTCGGGCGCACCGGGCGCTGGTTCGGGTTCGAGCATTATGGCGTGGTTCCTGACCTGGTGCCGTGCGGCAAGGGGATCTCGGGTGGCATGCCGTTGTCGGCTGTGCTGGGGCGCGGCGCGGTGATGGATTTGTACGGACCGGGAGAGATGACAAGCACGCACTCGGCCAATCCGCTTTGTGCGGCGGCGGCGCTGGCGAACCTCGAGGCCATCGAAGAAGAAGGCATGGTGGCGAACGCCGCGCGGCTGGAGCCGCTGCTGCGCGAAGGCGCAGACCGCGCGAAGGCGGCGTCGCAAGGGCGCATCGGGCGGGTTGATTGCACCGGTCTGGTGGCGGCATTGCAGTTCACAAAACCGGGCGAGGGCGGCGCGGTGGTCGGCGATCCCGACACGGCATTTGAAGTGTACAAACGCGTGGTGGAGGCCGGCATGATGCTGTTCTCCCCCGTGGGCGTGGGCGGCTGCTGCATCAAGCTGAATCCTCCATTGATGATCGATGAGGCAGCACTGCTTGAAGGTCTGGATGTGGTGGTAGCTGCGGTGGAAGCGGTGGTGGGTTAGCGCCAACTTTATACAATCCCATCCCTCCCATCCCTCCCATCATTCCCCTCCCCCCGAGAAAAACACTTGCCCGGTTTGTGGGGTTCGGTAGCTTTATAGACAATCCATGGACGAAAAAGAAGGTTCTTCTCTCATTCTCACGAGCATCATGCTCGTGGCGCTTATTGCTATTAACGGATTTTTCGTGGCGGCGGAATTTGCCATTGTGCGTGTTCGCGGGGCCCGCATCCACGCGCTGGCGAAGACCGGTAACAAACGCGCCATCATCGCTTCGCATGTGCTGGGGCATCTCGACGCTTATCTGAGTGCCAGCCAGTTGGGCATCACCATCGCCTCCATTTTGCTGGGCTGGGTGGGCGAGCGCGTTATGACGCCGCTGGTGGTTGGGCCGGTCTTGCGTTGGCTGAACATCACGACGCCTTTCATTGCCGAGACCATCTCCATCGTTTTCGGCGTCGGCATCATCACGTTTCTGCATGTGGTTTTTGGCGAGCAGGCGCCCAAGCAACTGGCCATCTCGCGCCCCGAAGGAACGACCCTCTGGTGCGGCGTGCCGCTGCGCTGGTTTTACAAAGTGATGTACCCGGCCATTACGGTGCTCAACAAATCGGCCAACTGGATTGTGCGACTGGTGGGCATCCAGCCCCTCACGGAAAGCGACGTGACCCACAGCGAAGAAGAAATGCGACTGATCATCGCCGAAAGCCAGCGCTCGGGAATCCTCACGAGCAGCAAACGCGATCTGCTGGATAACGTGTTCGACATGTCGCGCCGGGTGGTGCGCCAGATCATGGTGCCCCGCACCGAAATCGCGTCCTTCAACCTGCGCCGGTCACTGGCCGAGAATCTCGCCGTGGCGTACCAAACCGCCCACAGTCGTTATCCGCTTGTGGACGGCGATCTGGATCACATCGTCGGCGTGATTCACATGAAGGACCTTTTCTGGCAGTTGAAGGAGATGGAAGCTTCAGGCGACGATTCGACGAACGAATTGCTGTCGGGCGGCAGCGAGCGCACCGCTGACGGGGACGGCCCGGCCGCGCCGCCGGTGCACAACCCCGCCATCGCCGGCGGCGACTTCGCAGCGCACCCGCCGGTCACCGGTGCGGGCTTTTTGCGCAGCATCGCGCGCAAGGTGCCCATCGTGCCCGAGACCATGCACATCGACAAGTTGCTCACCGAGTTGCAGGCGCGCCACGTGCACATGGCCATGGTGGTGGACGAATACGGCGGCACGGCCGGCATGGTGACATTCGAAAACGTGATCGAGGAAATTGTGGGTGAAGTGCAGGATGAGTTCGACCACGAAGCCCCCCACGTCGAGAAAATTTCCGACACCGAATATGACGTGGAAGGCCGCACCGAAATCAGCGAATTGTCTGAAGTGATCGGCCTGCCGCTGCCCATGGACGAGGCCGACACGTTGAGCGGTTTGTTGCTCAGCGAGTTGGGTAAAATCCCCGCTGTGGGCGATAAGATGGTTCTGGAAGGCCTCGAGTTCACCGTGATGGAAATGCGCCGCCAGCGCATCCATCGCGTGCGCGTGCGCCTGACGGGCAAGGGCAACGGAGCCGCGGGGGCATAAACCACGGCGGAGCGCCCGCGCCGTTTACAACCCGCCCAGCAACCTCACGGGGCGTTCGAGGGCCGGGAAACTCAGCGTAACCACCGTACCTTTGCCGGCCTCGGTCCACAGGTCCAGCGTGCCACCGTGCTCCTCCACGATGCGCGACACGATGACCAACCCCAACCCCGTGCCCTTCACTTTTGTGGTGAAGTACGGCTCGAAAATCTTTCCGCGTTCATCGGCCGGAATACCCACGCCGTTGTCCGCCACGCGAATGAACCACGTGTCGTCGCCGGTTCCGGTGCGGATTTCCACGCGCGGATTCACGGCGTGTTCCACTGCATCCAGCCCGTTCTTCACCAGATTGATCACGGCCTGCGTTACCTGATTGGAGTCCACATGCATGCGCGGCAGTTCGTGATCGGGTGCGAAAGTCAGTTCCACATTGGCGGCCTCCGCCTCGGGGCGCAGTGTGGCAACCACGTGGTCGATTAACTTGTTAATGTCGGTCGGTTCCGCCATGGGTCGGGTGGGTCGCACGGCGTCGAGAAACAAGTTCACCACATGATCCAGCCGCCGGATTTCCTCCAGAATGATCTCGCTCGATTCCTCCGCGCGGCTCGTGTCCATGCGGCCGCGAGGGCGCTTGGCTTCGCGCAGAGCGCGCTGCAAAAGTTGCGCATGGATCTGCAGTGAGTTCAGTGGGTTTTTTATCTCGTGGGCCAGGCCCGCAGCTAGTGTCGTGAACGCCGTGGCGCGGTCGGCGCGGCGGCGCTGCTCTTCCAGCTTCTCGGTTTCGGTGGCGTCGTGGAGCATCATCACCACGCTGCCGTTGGCGTTGTCCTTGTCAGCCTCCAGCGGGATGATCGTCACACGGAGCATGCGCGTTGGGGGCGTGCCAATGGGGATTGTGGCGTCCACACGATGGTCGCGACGCACCGCAAAGCGCGTTGTCAGTTCGCGGAATTCCTCATTGCTGACGAGGTCCGTAATGCGCACATCCACCACGCGGCGACGGTTGGTAATGCCCAGCATTTCCATGGCGGTGTTGTTGAGATACATCACCTCCAGACTGGGGCGCAGCACCAGCACACCATCGAGCAGCGCGTTGAAGATGATCTCGAGGAAGTTCTTTTCCTTCACCAGGTGGGAAAGGAAATTTTGAATGTCCGTGCGATCGATGATCGAAAGTTTCGACAGAAACCGACTCTCAAAACCGCCTTTTTGATCCATGGGGAATCAGGCTCCTCGGAACACCTTATACACTGCCATTACGTCCATTCTGTCCAAAGCGTCCATATCGTCCATCCCCCCCACTCCTCCTTCACCCCTCCAGATACGCCGACAACAGCCGCCGCGACAGGTTGGTTTGCAGCACGTTGTCGGGGTCGCAGCGGTGCTTCAGCTCGATGAACTTGTCCAGCGCTCCCTCGGGCAGGTAGCGGCGCAGGATCTCGCTGTGCAGCGTGGCGTCTTTCGCGAAATAGAATTTCCCGCCGTGGTCCAGCACCACTTCGTCCATTTGCTCGGCCAGTTTCCACAGGCGGTCGCGGTTGCGTTTCGTCACGCGAAAATCCAGCGCGAGGCTGAAACCATCCAGCGCATGGGTCAGCAAAAACGGATCGGGCCGATGCTTTTTGAACACGCCGAGGTACGGCGGAAGCCCGGCCTCCTGCGCCATGCGCACCAACTTCTCGTGGCCTGCAACGGCGGTGTCGTGGGTGAGAAACGCCTGGTACTGAATCAACCCGCCGGGGCGATACGCCAGCTTCCAGTTGGGCACGTAATCGAGCAGGAACGCGAACGCCGCGTGGCTTTGCAAATACGTGTGACCCTGCGGCTGCAACTTGCCGCTGTGGAATTTCGTCGCGTTGATGAAGCGCGTGCCAATGTCGTTGATGAATGGCTTGATGAACATCCACATCATGCTTTTCGGCATCACGCCGAACAACCGCGCGGGTAAATCCTGCGCCGCCTGCGTGAGCGAGTTCGCCGGGTTGGGGTCTTCGCCCTCGTGCAGATAATTTGCCTGATGCACAATGCCGCGCCCGAACGCCCTGCCGCGGGCGAGACAGTCGATCCACCCCACGAGATAATCGGCGCGCCCCGCACGGGCGTCCAGTTCATCGGCCATCTCGCCGATGCTGTGGGTGTCGAAGGCCTCCACGCGCACGAGGCCCGAGTGAACCTTTTTCGTTTTCAGGCGGAAGCGCGTGAAGCAGCCGAGCATACCGAAGCCGCTGATGGCCGCGTGAAAAAGCTCGGCGTTTTCGTCGCGGCTGCATGTGAGAACCTCGCCCGACGGAAGCATCAGATCGAAGTCGAGCACCTGATCGCCGAAGGTCCCCACGCGGAAGTTGTTCTTGCCGTGGATGTTCATGGCCGCGCATCCGGCCAGCGTCGTGTACATGGTGCCCGACACCACGGCGGGCCACCAGCCGTCGCCGATAATCTTGCGCCACAGTTGCTCCAGAGTCACGCCCGGCTCCGCTTCCACGATGCCCGTGGAGGGGTCCCACGCGAGGATGCGGTTCATGCGGCTCACGTCCAGCACGATGGAATCTTCGCCGATGGACGCGTCGCCGTAGCTGCGTCCACCGCCACGCAGCGCCACCGGTTTGCCGGTCTCGCGGGCCGTGTCGAACACCGCGCGGATCTCCTCCACTGTGGTCGGTTGGTGGAGATATCCCAGCGAATGAACCGCCATGCCCCACCCTTCCAGACGCGCCCAGTGGCGCGGCCCTATCCCCGGGTGGCGCTCGACCGACGGCGACTGCGGCGTTTCGGTTTCGCCGCTCAACGAATGTCCATCCGGCGGAAAATGAACGAGGGAATGTGCCGAATGATGTGCATGATGAGCGCCCAGCGGCCGGGCACGTAAACCGTGCCCGACTCGCGGGGTATTGCCCGCGCGATGGTGCGCGCGGCGTGTTCGGCGGAAATCATGAAAGGCATGTTGCCCGCGCCGCGGATGAGGGCCGTGTCCACGGGGCCGGGCTTGATGGTAATCACGCGCACGCCGGATGCGAACAGGCGGTTGCGCAGCGATTCGAGGAAAATGGCCTGGGCGCCCTTGCTGGTGTTATAGCCCGGCTGGCCTTTGCGGCCGCGGTCGCCGGCCACCGAGCCGATGCCCATGATGACGCCGCCTTGCAGGCGTTCGAACAGCGGGGCGGCGGCGTTCATCCACGCCATCATGCCCAGCAAGTTCACCTCCACCATCTGGCGGTCTTTGTCGAAATTGTATTCGGTGATCCCCACGTCGGGCATTACGCCCGAGGAATACACCAGGAGCGTCAGCCCGCCCAGCGCGGCGGCAGCTTCCTCCAGCGCGGCGGGCACGCTGTCGTAGTTGGTAACGTCGTGCTCAAAGACCAGTGCGCGCCCTTCGCCGTGGCGTTGGTTGATCTCCGCAGCAATGGTTTCCAAAGCCGGACGACGCCGTGCCAACAGAGCCAGCGTCCAACCCTCGCCCGCCAACCGGCGGGCCAGAGCCTCACCAATCCCCGAAGAAGCCCCCACGATTATTGCGCATTTATCCTTAAGTTCCATAACTTCTGATTTCAAAGGATGCGCGTCGCATTGCAAGCCGGAAATGGAAAACAACATTTAGACGCAAAGACGCAAAGACGCAAAGACGCAAAGGCGCAAAGACGCAAAGGCGCAAAGGAAAGCAGAGAAATTACTTGTTGTTAATAGATCTTGTTATCATGATTTCTTTGCGCCTTTGCGTCTTTGCGTCATAGTTTTTATAAACCTTTTTCTTTGCGAATGGATATTATCGAAGGGAGAGTAATCAAACTCACGATCACAACAGGAGCATCCATTACCGCCATGAGTATTACTGTAACGGCTCAGCCTACCCCCAATCCCAACGCCATGAAGTTTTCCGTTAACCGCCAGCTTACCGAGGGCAGCAGCCGCACGTATGGCTCCGCCGCCGAGGCTGCGGGCGATGCCCTGGCCGCCGCGCTTTTCGCCGTGCCCGGCGTGAAGACGGTTTTCATCCTCAATGATTTCGTAACCGTGACGAAGCAACCCGAAGCCGCCTGGGGCGACCTGGCCCCCGCCGCCGAGGCCGCTTTGCGCACGGCTTTGGCTGGTTAAGAGCCGGACAGGGCGACACTCCTCCCATGCGCGTTTTCTGCGGGGTGCAAGCCACGGGCCGCGGCCACCTGAGCCGCTTTGCCGTGGTGAAGGAGATTCTCGAAAGCCGTGGCCACAGCGTTTTCGGTTACGCCACGGGGCGCGACCTGCCGCCTTATGCGCGGGGCATCGACCGCTTCGATGTGGGCCCCTCGTTTTTCATACGCGGCAATCGCATCGATCTCCCGGCCAGTTTCCGCCACAATGCGCCGCTGTTGTTTCGCGTGCGGGGGCTGTTGCGCGACGTGACCGGTCTCGTATCCGGGGGCGATTTTGACGAATGGATCATCGACTTCGAACCCATTTCCGCGCGGGCCGTGATCCGCGCGAAAAAACCGTTCACGATTTTCGACAACCAGACGCTGGCCCTCATGGAAGTCGATGTTCCCGATGAACTGCGTTCGACCCAGCGGTTCATGCGGCGTTTTGTGTGCGCGTATTATGGCAACTACGCCGCCGCCCGGCGCATTCTCACGTATTCGCTCCTGCCGCTTGAGCCGCAACTGCGCGGACAGGTGATCGTGCCCCCCTGCGTGCGCGAAGCCGTGCGCGCCATGACCCCCGAGGTGGGCGGGCACATGCTCTTTTACGCGAGCATCGGCGAACTGCCTGCGGGGCTGGTCGAGTTTGCCCGTGCGAATCCGCAGGCCGAGATTCGCGCGTATTTTGTCGGCGCAGAAACCGCAACTGGTCTGCCCACAAACATCCGACTGCCCGCGCCCGGCGGGCCCGATTTCCTCGCGGATTTTGCGACGTGCAAGGTTTACGTTTCCAACGCCGGATTTGAAAGCGTTGCCGAGGCGGTCACCTTCTGCAAACCCATGGTTGTGGTGCCCATAGGCGGCCAGGCCGAGCAACGGCTGAACGCCGCGCTGATCGAATCCCACGGCGTGGGCCTCGCCGGAAAAGATTTCTCCCGCACCACCTTCGAAACAGCCTGGCACCACGACCAGCCCCCCGCCGAGGATATCTGCCGGTGGGTAGCCAAAGGCCGCCAGGGTTTGGAAGCCGCCCTGCTGGGGTGAAAAAAAGCAGGGGGACATCCCCAGTTTGGGGCGCATGGACCCCAAATATATTCTTGCAATAATCTTTGAAACCCTCATTCTTCTGAAACCTATCCAAAGGAGGTGTTTTGAACGTGAAGAGAGCTTTTACCCTTATTGAGTTGCTCATCGTCGTGGCCATCATCGCTATTCTGGCGGCCATCGCCGTGCCCAACTTCCTCGAAGCACAAGTACGATCCAAGGTCGCGCGCGTGAAGGCGGACTTGCGGACCTACGCAACCGCTATCGAGTCATACGCGGTAGACTACAATAAGCCCCCCCGTGAAGCCAACGTGGGCGTTTATGGAAATATCGATCAGGTGTATAATCAAAGTACAGGTTCGATGGAGAACGTCGCCGGCATTCTATCTACTGTTTTATCCACTCCCATCTCCTACCTGACAAACGCTCGCGATAAGGATGTGTTTCAGGACAAGAACCTGATCGCAGCCCTGGATGAGCAGTTTTACACCTATCAGGATATGCTCATGCGCTCAACGGGGCC
The DNA here is from genome assembly GCA_002842095.1 of candidate division BRC1 bacterium HGW-BRC1-1. Taxonomy (GTDB): domain Bacteria; phylum Sumerlaeota; class Sumerlaeia; order Sumerlaeales; family Sumerlaeaceae; genus HGW-BRC1-1. Next base: position 369,738 of record PHCB01000006.1, on the reverse strand, counting down.
ATCGAGCAACAACATCTACGGTAGTGCTTTTTATGTGGCAGCATTTCCGTTTTATGGCAACTGGCGCATGATGTCTGTGGGCCCGGACCGCCGTTTTGGCCATCCCGGAACTGTTCCCACTGCGCAACTCGCTTACGACTCCACCAATGGAACCATTTCCATGGGTAACATTACGCGTTGTCAGGTCTACAGCGACAACGTGCAACCGGCTCCTGGCAAAGGCTACGGACCCGCCGGCACCACCATTCTCCTCGGTGCCCCGTGATCTAAGGCATCGCGTTTAGTATTCTGAATCTCTGCCCTCGGGATGGTGTCTTTCGTTCGCCCTCTCCCGAGGGCTTTTTCTATCCCCGCACCGGCTCGATCCGCCCCACGGTTATGTAGCCTTTGCGGCGGGGCGCGATTGCAGATGAACCGCCCTCGCCTGCCAGCGTGACCGCGGCGGCCAGGGCGTCGAGGCCGTCGTCGTGGCGGCCGTGGGGGTAGTCTTCCATCTGCGCGAAAAACTCCTGCGACAGCGCCGCGTTGAACCGCAGCAGACCCGACGCCACCAGCCCCTGCAGCCGGTCGATGCGCGCCGTTTTCGCCTCGCGGTGGCGCACCTGCCGCATGGGCAGATGCCACATCCGCCCCTCCCCGCGCCGCTCTTCGCGGCGGCGGTGAAGCTCATACGCCAGCACCTCCTGAAAGTGGTTCGCCTCGAATCCGAACTCGCGAAACCCCCACGCCTCGTGCAGGTGAAACACGGCGTCGAGTTGCGCGGGCACCGCCGCGCGTTGCATCCACAGGTCCAGCACGTGAAGCAGTCCATCGGAGTCGCGACCCACCACGGCAATGGCCGCGTAATCGCCCCGGGCGGGGTCGTGGCCCAGCGCCGGGTCGAGGAAGCCGAACACATCCAGCGTGGCCGTGGGCACCGGCCGGGGTGATGCCGCGCCCTGAGCGGCGGGGTCTGCGTCTTCGCCCGCCAGCACCCAAAGCGCCGAGTCGCGCACCTCGAACCGTAGCGCCCGCGCCACATCGAACAGTTGCAGGTCGGCCCCGCCGGGCTGGTTTTGCTTCTCCTTGAAAAACGCCGCGCGGCCCCCCAGCGCCAGTTGCGTCATCAGTTCCGGATAATCCTCCCGCGCCTTCCACAACACCCGTGTGCCCGCGAGCATCTCGGCGCGGTGCGCGAGAAAAAACCGTCGCGCGCGGGCCGCACCGCGTTCGTCGTCGCCGCTGCCGGGCGTCGTCAGCAACCGACGCCACTCCTCCCACAGCGCGGTGGCCGCGCTCCACTGCTCCACCGCTTCGCAATGCACCGCCTCGAAATCCGGACGCTTCAACAACTCCGCCAGCAGACTGCGCGGATGCAGCAGCGTGCCCACCACCTCCACGTGGGTGTAGCGGTCGCCCAGGTATTCGATCACCTCTGCAAACCACCGCGCCGTGGCCGCCCGCCCGTGGGGCGTGAGTGCGGCGGCCGACGCCTCGGCGTCATCCAGAATGATTTTCGTGGGACGGAACTCGCCCCAGCTAAGCCCGCGCAACTCGCACCGCGCCCCACACGCCTCGATGCGCACACCGTTCACCACCAACGCCGATCGCGTAGCGCTGGTCGGCGGGATGGCGGGGGAGCAGGTGGAGTCGCGCAAAACCGGATACGCCCGCGCCAATGCGTCGTTCTCCAACAACTCGCGGCGCAAACTTCGCAACCGACCCTGAGCCTGCGCCAGCGTGGCCGACACAATAATAATGTAACGCTCGCGCCGCTGCACCACATCGATCACCGGCAACAGCAACGAATGAATCGTGCTCTTAGCGCTCCCGCGCGGCGCCGCCAACGCTAACCGCACCCCCCGCCGCAACGCCGGGAATGTGCGGCAGACATTCGTGTCTGCCTGCAAATCATTGCGCAAGCAACTCCACAGGTGCAGCCGCGAAAACGCCAGCCGACAATAAGCCGAATGAAAATGCCGGATATGCGCCAACGCACAAAGTGGCGGCAGACTGTTGGGTGATATGGGAGGGATGGGAAGAATGGGAAGAATGGTGGGGCGGGAAGGCCCTGGAACCATTTCTTCCAAAGAAGCCGTTGCTGCCACCTCCCGCATTTCTCCCATGCTTCCCATCCCTCCCATTCTTCCCATTTCCCCGCCCTCCCCCCGACGCAACGCCGCCAACTGCCGGCGCGCCAGCGCCACATACCGCACCAGATCCTCATCGCAAAAAGTGAACATGGCGCCACCCCACCACCGCGCCCGATGCGCCCCCCATTCCCTTGCAGCGCCATGCCCAGCAGTCACACGTGCACACCCCGCCGTGCGCCGGTTGGGCAAACCGCAGCCCACCGCCATTCTCCCCTTGAATAACTCCCCCCGCCCGCCGCTAATCCATCATCGCTTGCCCGTCAACACCCGCAAGCGCAGCAGGGCCAAGCCACGCCCTGTGCAACAGCATCACCCACCCGCGGAGAGGTGGCCGAGTGGCTGAAGGCAGCGGTTTGCTAAACCGTCGTAGGGGGTAAACCTCTACCGGGGGTTCGAATCCCCCCCTCTCCGCCAGTGCTTTCTAAAGCCGAGCGAACCGCGGTGCGAATGGGAACTTACATGGCCAGACCGCTGCGCAGTAGTAACTTCACCGGGCGTCTGGAGGCGCAATCGGGTTGCGCACGGGCACCCATGAACGCAGCCGCAAGCCGAAGGCGAAGAGCGAAGCAGAGTGCACGGGCGCGAAGGATCTTCAAGAAGTGGTAGGCGACCTCGCGGACCGGTGCTTCCTTGAATCAGCGCACGAGCGCGCTCACATCCACGGATGCGCCGCCGCAGCCCAGAGCGTTTTCGATTCAAATGATTACAGACTCGTGGTGCGCTGGGATGTCGAATTGTGACCGCCCATCCCTGCGGTAGGTGGCACCCACGCCATCGCCCGGGCGCCCGATCCCACCGCCTCCCGCTTGCCCACTTTCTGGCGGATGGTAACCCCGGTGCGACCGGCGTGCGATCGGTGTGCAACCGGTGTGCAACCGGTGTGCAAGCGGTGCAACTGGCACGCAATCGGCAAGCCATTATCTAATCAGCGGTCTGCCTTAGGCTTGCATGCGGCCTCCAGTTTGCCCTGCACGCACAGTCGCCCCGAACCCAATGCTTCAACTATTTCGAGATTGCAGGATCTGTTAATGCTTACATCAAAACCGCTCTACAGTCTGACCGAGGTAACCTCATGAACACTTTGCGAAAGCTGGTCCGGACCGACGATTCAACTTTAACAATTATCCTGCGCGTTATGGTGGGCGTTGTTTTTCTGGTCGAGGGCATTCAAAAATTTCTGTATCCTGCGGAACTTGGTGTGGGCCGCTTCATCAAAATAGGCATCCCCGCGCCGGAGATACTGGCGCCGTTCACCGCAGGCTTCGAGATAGGCGCCGGGTTGTGCGTCCTGCTGGGCCTCTTTACCCGACCTGCCGCCCTTGCGCTTGTCACTATCATGATAGTCGCCATCACCAGCACGAAAATCCCGATTCTTCTGGGGCATGGCTTCTGGGGTTTCTCGCTCCGCAGTCTGCCGCGCTACGGCTTTCTGGCCATGGCCCACGAAATGCGCACGGACTGGGCGATGCTGCTGGGCTCCATCTACCTGCTAATCGCGGGGGGCGGGCGGTGGTCCATAGACCGCAAGGTGGCGGGCAGGGATGGATCGGCCAGTGGCCGGGAGCCACGGTAGATGCATGATCCTCTGCGGTGACCCCCTCCGGGATCGGAAGCACGAAGAAACCCCCCGGCCGACTGCCCGCAGGGGGCAACCAGCCGGGGGGCGATGTGGTTCACTGTTTCAGTTCACGCGCCACACGGGGCCGCACAGCCTCATGCGACCGCGCCGCGGTTACTTCTTGCAGGGGCACTTAGCGGAGGTGTCGCCCTTGGTGCAATTGTCAGTGCATCCGGCGCTGCAGGAGCACTTCTCGCACTTGCAGGTGTCGCCGCAGCAGCAGGCCACGGGCTTCGACTTCGAGGGAGCATCTGCGGCCGGGGCCAGCGCCGGGATTGCGAAAAGCGAGAATGCCGTCAGGGCGGCGAGAGCGATGTTCTTCATTGTAATATCTCCATTTTGTTCAACTGGGGGTTGGGTGCTTCAGGTTCGGATGGCGGGAGGCTCAACCAATGAGCCGCGCCTGAATGTCGCAGGATCTGCGGCAGGGAACCGCGCCACGCTTTGGGAACGCGCTCACCCCGGTCAACAGCCAAAGGTGGCTTGGGCGTTCGCGCGTGGCGAACTCCTCAAATCAATAGGGAACGATGGAGAAGGTACAGGGGCGGACCGGTGGTCCGATGGGCAATTGGTGCCGGGCGTGCGCTCGAAAGCGCACCGGCAAGAAGCGCGCAGGGGGTTGCCGCCGGAAGAACAACCGGCGTGTCGCTGCGCGCGAAGCGGGGTGCTGCGACGGGAATCGCAAGGGGCTGCGCGTCGGCGGGAGCCTCTCCCAGACAGGTGCATGAACCCGCGCCGCAGCATGACGAATCCGGTGCGTCATCCGCTGCGTGGGCCGTGCAGCAGCACTGGCACCCAGATTTGCATGAGTGGTGGGCGGGGGGCTGCGGAGCTGTTGCGCAACACGAAGATATAGCCACCGCTTCGGCCGGCCCGAAAGCCAGTACAAGCGCCGCGAAAACTATCTGGAGGAAGCGCGACATCATAGTGATGAAAGCATACATGACCGCGCAAGTCATCATTCAATGTCTCTCAAAACAATGAATCCCAACACGGGCACCCTGCGGTGGCCACGGAGAAATGCGAGAACGAACAGCACGCTCGCACGGCTCTTCTCGTGTTTCTGTGGCTGATGGCGGCGTGGCTTCACAAAGGTTTGGATAGCGCGATGGCACGACGGGGCAGCATGCGGGGCAGACCATGCGGCTTGATTGCGCGCTGACGGTACTTGGGGAAAACGTCAACCGTCCCCGACTTTAACGCCTCACTGTTTCGGCTCGCGGTAAGTGATTCCGGGCATGGGGGGATGCTCCTGTGGGAACCAGCGGTCGGTGTCGGCTACTTTGCCGATGGGCAGCTTGTTGCAGCGGCGGACCAGGGCCTGGTAAAATCGATCCGCGTAGGCATCGTCGGTTTTCTTGTGCCAGTTGCCGCCGAGGTACAGCGCTGAGGCGGTGAGGGGGGTGTTGTCGGGCGACAGTTTCGCCGCCTCCCACATGAGGTCGGATGCCGTGTAGCGGTAGTGGAAGCGTTTCTCCGGTTTCACCGCCGCTTGGGCCACACGCTTGCGCTCGTCGGCGCTGCCCGACAGAGCCTTGATCGATGCTTCCGGCAGGGGCGATCCGGTTACCGGGCGATAATCACCGGCCCTGGCCTTCCAATCTTTCACTTTATCTTCGAAACGGCTTTTGCTGGCCCAATCGTCGCGTGCGAGTGATCCATCATACTGCGTCCAGTCGGGTTCGTTTTCCGTTCCCATCAATTCCATGCCGTACTCGCGGGCGATCATCCCCGCGAGGTAGAGCGCCTCGGCACGGTCGCGCTTGGATGCCCGCGCCGCTTTGCCCGCCTTCAGGCTGCTGACATAATCCTCCAGCGTGGGCCGGTATTTCTCGGGCATATATTCCATCGCCTTGTCCCACTGTTGTGCGCGGGCGAAGCGGCGGGCGAGCAGATATTTCAAGCGGCTTTCGAAGTTTTCATTGGTGGGCAGAAACAATGCCTCCGTGGGTGATGATAAATAGTCCTCCCCCGCGTGGGCTTTAAGGTATCCCTCCAGTTCCTTCGTCGTCAGCACGCGTTCCGCCATGTAGGCTGCGTCGTCCCAATAGCGCGCGTGCACGAAACTATCGAATGCGCCGAGGAAATCCTGTCGCCCCAGCAGCAGCACGCCCTCTTCCGCGCGGGCCGTGGTGGAGGGAATGACTTCGTCCACCGAGTCGCTGTCATCGACAGACTCCCATCTTTCGTCCGTCGGAAGCAGTGGCACTATCTCTTGCAACAGCGTGAGCGCGTCATCCACCCGGCCGTCGCGCAGGAGCACCTTCGTCCGCACCCACTTGCCGATGGTTCCTCGGTCATCCGTCGCAGCCAGCCACTTCTTCGCGTCGTCAAATCGACCCTGACGGTATGTCCCCCACGCCAGATAGTCTGCGGTGGTTGTGTCGATGTCGTCGCTTGCCGCGCGTACGGTTTCCTCCCACCGGGGAAGCGGTGCCCATTCGACGGGATAGCTGCCGGTCGCGCAGCAAACGATCCACGCCGTCATGAGCTGCCGCGTCAGCGGGTCCTGCGCCAGCGGTTTCAGTGCGTCCGCCGAATCCAGATTCTGGAAAGCTACGTGGCAGGTCCATCGCAGCGAAACGAGGTCCTTTTCGTCACCGGCTTTTTGTTGCGCGATTTGCGTATAATGCGTCAGAGCCTCCACGAACGCGCTCTGTTTTTTCTCCGCCTGCGCCTGCCAGCCGAGGCTGGATGATGAAAGATCCAGCGTGTCAGCGAAACCATCATCGCGCAGTGCGCGGGATTTTTCCAACCATGACACGGCGCGATCCGGGTCGCTCGCCAGATATGCCTTGCCGATCATGAAAGCCGCCCACGTGGACCGAAAATGCCGCTGCTCTGCGGGCAGGTCAAGCAGTGCCTCCCAGTTGCCCACCGCCGAGGTTGTGTTGCCATCGTGGTATGCAGCGGCCCCGCGCGCGTACAGCTCAAACTCGCGGGGAAGCTGCGCGAGAAGATCGTCGTATAGCGTGATGTCGAACTCGGGCGTTACCGCCTTGGTTATCAGCCTGTCCGGAAAAAACGATTCGCTTTCCGGTTTGGTGGTGGACTCCTTCATTTTGCGCCGCATGGCAGCGTACTGTTCCATAAGTTCGGCGGTTGCGGTGGTGCCAAGCGCCTCGCTCAAATCCTGCAAATCCTGATCAAGAGTCTGGTCCCACCCGCTCGGTTCTGATGCGACACCTCCCGGTGGGACGCGGACGCCGATGATGCGTGCCGCCTCCACATCAAACCGCCCCTCGGGCATCAGGGCGACCCGGTCCTCGCGGCCGTCGACAAGGTAACTCGTGGGGTACCACGGCCCGCATGCGTGCGTGGTCGATTGCGCCAGCGCGATGGCGGCGCACAGAAAAGCAATCACCGGCAGCTTCATGGAAGCACTCTCACTTTTCCGGCAACGATCGCCGGGGATGTCACTTCGTCTTGCGCGGGTGCAAGCCTGAACCACGCGGCGATCAACGAGCGGCCTGCACGTGGAGCTGGCCCCGCGAGCGCCCCGTCGGCGCTTCTTCGGTATCCGGCCATGAGATCACTGGACAGGACCCGCGACGCCTGAAAGTCAAGCGGAACGGAAACCTCACCCGCTGCGTCCGTCTCCCCGTCGTTCACGACCCACACTTCCCACAGGGCGGGTTGCGGCTGTCGCATTTCCGCGCGGATCGCAACCTGGGGAGCACGCCCCGCGATCACTTTTTCCAGCACCGGCAGCGACCAGTTCATGCGGTCCGTTGCCACGGGCATGCGAAACCACACCATGCCCACAAGGCTGCGCGGTGGTGCCTCGCGCAGGTCGCGCACGATTTCGGCAATACGCACCGGGTCCGCGAACACCTGCCGCTCCTCCCAATCCGGCGGCAGATCGCCCGCCGAAGTGGCCTCCGCCGCAAACTTGCGGAATTTGCCATCCGGACCGAACTGCACGCTGTGGCCATAAGTGGGCAGCGCCACCAGGAAGGGGTGCCCGATGCGCGCGGCCGCCGCGACATAACCGGGCACCCGGTCATAATCGCACAGCGTGATGGGCGCCTCGATGGACCGGGGCTTCTCGATGCCGTGCACCTGCAACACATACCACGGCACCGTGCGCACCAGCGCCGGAAAGTCGCGGCTGCGCAACCAGTCGGGCAGCGCGGTAAGCGACAGCTCCATTCCATCGATGCGGCCCGACAGGTCAGCAAGCAACTCGCGGTATTGGCCGATCCGCGAGGTGGGGCAGTCGTAGTCCAGTTGCAGCGAGGTGATGGTGCATCCGTCGTCCTCCGCGCGCGACCGTTGAGCCTCGGCGAAATCCCGGATGCTGGTTGCCGCAGTGGCAACCGGATTGTCCCGCAGCCAGCGCGCGAAGTCATCCGACGCGCGAACCACCAACACCACCGGCCGCCCCGTGCGCGCCAGCGCGGGCCAGTCGCATTCGATTGCGATGCCCTTGAGACGCCCCCCATCCGGCACGATGTCGCCGGCATATACAAAGAACTGATCTGTCAGCGACGCAGCCGAAGTCACACCGGTCGTAACCGCATCCCCCCACGAACGCTGCCAGACATACATCGAGTTCTGCAAAGTCTGGGGAGTCGTCGGGTGGTTGCGCGACTGCGTGCGATACGCGATGACCGCCGCCACAATAACCGCGAGCGCCGCCACGGCCAGAAGCACAACATTAATGGGCACGCGATGTTTCACTCGATCCAATTCACCCGGCCCCATGATCCATGCGCACAGAAAATCCGGCCACCTCAAACATCGATGAACACACCATAATCTGCCTGCAAACCATGAGCGGATCCTATAGCGTGTCACAAGGCGAAGTGTTGACCGCTTAGTAAAGGGAGAACTTTATACTCGAGGGATACCGCTGGATCGATCGGGGGCAGGAATGCGTTGCTGCGCGGGGCTTGCCTTCAATCTTGGTTACTTCGCGGTGTTTTCCGCCAGTATCATGATTTCCATTTCATCCAGTTCCACCGTCCTCCTGCCCCAGTTGCCGGCAGTGCCTCCCCACATGTTCAGCACCGACATTCCCGCCAGCCTGAAAAGCAAATCGAGTTCGGTTGGGATGAACCCGCGCTCCACAAGGCGCATGGGCGGCAGTCCGTCCGACGGAGGAACTTCAGACACGGCTGTCATGGTCGCAGGATTGAACCGCTGCTGTTCCACATCGGCTTGTGCATGGCTTCGGATAAACCGCAGACCATTAAGGACCGTGAAGAGCGATTTCGCCCCGGGCTTGAGGGAGTGGCTGATGTTGCGCAGGATGCTGAGTGGCTGTTCAATTGGATCGTCCGTGCTGCTCAGCAGTCCGAAGGCTCCTTCGCACAAACAGATTGCCGCATCGAATTGCTTCGGTGCGCAAAAGGAGCAGGCGTTGGCGCGAATCAACTCGACACTGACCTTTGCAGCGCGGGCCTTTGCCTCCGCCTGGGCAAGCATCCCGGCAGAGATGTCGATTCCTGTAACCGCGTAGCCCCGGCGGGCCAGTTCCACCGAGTGCCGGCCGGTCCCGCATGCAACGTCCAGAATACTCTCACCAGCGGACAGGTTCAACGCCTCGATGAGAAAGTCGACTTCGGCAATGGCGTTCCGTGTATATTCCTGCAGGTCGTAAGTGGGAGCTTCCAGATCATGAAACCGTTCCCATTCGGTTCTGTCGGTCACACCACTGTCGTTGTCAGCCACGTTGTATCCCTCTTTGGGCGTCAATCCAAGCAATTACTTGATCGGCTTGGTGCGCAAGTTGCGGTGTATAGCACCGCACGCGGAGGTGGAAATTCGGTGAAAATCCGCGGACAAATCGGGTGGCGTTGCCGCGCGGCGTGGCGGCGCTTAGAGCGGTTTTCGTTTAGGTCCTGACATATCCCGCATTAGAGCGTTTTCGACTCAAATGGCTACAGACTCTGGGTGCGCTTGGATGTCGAATTGTGACCGCCCCTCCCTGACTTGGGTGGCCCTCACGGCCCCGCCCTGGCGCCCGATGCCACCGCCTCCCACTTGCCCACTGGCTGGCGGACGGCAACCGGTGTGCAACCGGTGTGCAAGCGGTGTGCAAGCGATGCAACTGACGCGCAATCGGCAAGCCATTATCTGCCCCGCGGTCTGACTCAGGCCTCCACGCGGCCTCCAGCTTGCCCTGCACGCACAGTCGCCCCTAACCCAATGCTCCAACTAATCCGAGATTGCGGGAGCTGTCAATACTTACGTCAAAACCGCTCTAATGCGCGCCAGGGAATGGTCGAGGTGGCTGCCTCACCCGGGCCGAGAAAACCGCGCTGCGAGCGACAACCTACACGGGCGTCCCCGCACCGAGCCCGGTTGGGGATGGACAGCATCAATCCTGATGCGGAGCAAGCAGGTCCGGTTGTGCCTGTTCCATACTTAAGAACGTATCCACGACATGCGGGTCAAAGTGAGTTCCCGCAAGGGCTTGGATGTGGGTGATGATTTTCTCCCGTTCCCAGGCTTTCCGGTACGGGCGGTCGGATCCGAGGGCGTCCCACACGTCCACCACGGCAAAGATGCGGGCCGCCAATGGGATCGATGTGCCGGCAAGTCCCTCAGGATACCCTGTCCCGTCCCATTTCTCATGATGAAAGTGAGGGATATCGAGAGCGGTTCGAAGGAACCGGATGGAAGACAGCATCTCGTGGGCAAGCACGGGATGTTTGCGCATGATGATCCATTCGTCGTCGGTGAGCGGGCCGGGCTTGAGAAGGACCGAATCGGGGACGCCGAGTTTCCCGATATCGTGGAGAAGAGCACCCCGGCGAATATGAACCTGGTCCGAATCGGAGACTCCCACGGCCCGGGCAAGACGAACCGTCATATCGGCAACGCGGATCGAGTGGCCGTGAGTCTCGTGGTCGCGCATGTCGATCGCGAGCGCCCATCCTTCCAATGTCGAGTCGTATGCCACCGAGAGTTCGGTGTTCGAGCGCTGGAGCTGTTCGAACAATTGGGCATTGTCGATCGCGATGGCGGCTTCCTGTGCCAGCATTTTCAGGATTTCCATCCACTCCGAGTCGCGCCCGATCGCCGTTCGGTGGAACAACTCCAACACACCCACAACCTCGCCCTTGGCCACCATGGGCACCCCGTAATACCCCTTGAAATCCTCCTGCGAGAACAGAGGCGCCGCCCACAGGCTACCGGCCTCTCTGGCCAAATCGGGAAGATGAATGATTCGGCGTTCCAACATCACCCGCCCGGCCAGTCCCTCTCCGAAACGGAGACGGGTATGCTTGAATGCCTCGGTGCGGAATCCGGCTGAGGCACGGAACACCAATTTGTTCGTGATCGTGTCCCATAAAAGAACCTGAACGGCATCGACCTCCAGCGAGGTCCGGATCTGACTGAGCAGGATATTCAGTGTCACCCCCAGATCAAGGCTGGAGGCGACTGCCATCTCTACGTTGTGCAGGGCCGTCAGCCTCTGAACGTGCTCGAACGTGCGCTCCTCCGCTTTCTTGCGCTCGGTGATGTCAAGAATCACGCCAATCAGCCCAAGGACATTGTCGTCACCGTCCGTGAATGGAGCCTTATGGAAGACCACATCATGCAACGCTCCAGAAGCGTCTTCGACCTGCGACTCATACACCTGTGTCCCCCGGTTCTGCAGGAGTTCGGTGTCCTTAGCATGATAGACCTGAGCCAAATCATGCGGGCTAAGGTCGAACACACTCGTGCCAAGCAGCTGATCGCGTGGTTTGCCAAAGAACTCCTCGAACGCCTTGTTGATCCCCAGGTAATGCCCAGCGCTATCCTTGTAGAAAATTGGCACCGGGATGGCGCTGAGAAGTGTGTTCAGAAAGGCCGATCTTTCCTTGAGCGCCTCCTCAGTCAGCTTGATCTCTTCGATGTCGGTGCAAGTGCCGAACCATTTGAGAATCTCCCCGCTCGCGTTGCACATCGGCACGCCGCGGATCAACCACCAGCGGTAAGTGTCGTCGGCACCCCGCAGACGGCACTCGAGCGCATAGGTCTCGTTGTTTTGAGTTGCGTTTTGCCATGCATCCCATGCGCGCTGCCGGTCGTCAGGGTGGAACGGAATATTCCATCCATGACCATAGCTTTCTTCTAGAGTCAGTCCAGTGTAATCCACCCATTGTTGATTGAAATAGATGTTCCAACCGTCGGCCCGAGTAGCCCAGACGATCTGCGGCATGGCTTCGGCCAGGGAACGAAACTCGTGTTCGCCCGCCCGCAACGATTCCTGCGCCCTCCTGCGCTCAGTGATATCGGTTAACGTAACGACACAGCCGACAAGCTGCTCGCCGCTAAGAAGAGGGCCCGCGTTCAAGATGAAGTGGAATTCCTGCCCTTGCAGTTCCAAGGTGACGTCCGCGTTGCGCAGCGTCTCTCCCTGCAAAACCGGGGCGAGGTGGAACGGATCGGAGGTGTCTGTTCGCAGCGGAAACATCTCGGCAAAGGGCCGCAAGAAGGGCCTGCCGGTGCAGAACCGCTGGGCTGCCTGGCTGGCGCGAAGGATTCGGCCCTGCTCGTCGCACACGACGATTGCTGCGACAGCCTGCTCCAGGATCAAGCGGGCAAGCCGCTCCGCCGCCGCGATTTGCTCGTGATCCTTTTGTTCTGTTAGGTCCGTAAGCACGAGGAAGAACACCAGTTCCGCCCCTTCGCTTTGCATGCGGGAGGCCGACAGATAGACGGGCACCACCCGCCCCTCGCCAGTTTTCAGGTTGATCTCGCGGCGGCCTGGCGCTGTGGCTTGTTGCGAGAGAATTGCGTCGAGTTCCTGCTGGTCTGCGGGCGGGATATAGTCCCGCAGGGCCCTGCCCAGAATTTGGTCGAGCGGCTGACCCAACATTTCCGCCAAACGGACGTTGCAGTAAAGGATCACCCCGTCCGGCGACAAGGTCAACGCGCCCTCGCTCATCGTCTCGACGAGCTGCCGATAGACACGATCGGCCCCGCTCAGGGTATAGACCTGTTCGCCGCGCCGCGGTTTTCGGGTCGCGTTCCCGGCTTTGTTGCGATTCACAAGTCCGACCTCCTTTCACCCCAACCCATCCTCTGGCTTCTTTCATCGAAGGAGGCTGGCACGATAAACGTCGAAGTCTTCCGGATCCACAAACTCGCGCGCACAACGCTTAGCAGCAAGCGTGTCACACGACCACCAGCATAATGGGGTGCGGCGGTGCTTAGGAGTCAAGCTCCAATGCCCCCAAACAGGCGGCGGCGAATGGGAATCCCGGGACGGCGGACGTATTTTCCGCATTACTTCAGTTGGAATCGCGCGGCACCATCCCGAAGCTGGTACACGACTAACTCGGGAGGGACGCCGAGTCGAACGGGGAGGACGGCCATGCCTACTCCGCTGGTTACGTGGACGGGGAAATTTGGTGTTTGGATTGTGCCGTAGGCGTATTTCTGCCCGTAGCGCGATGGCACGACGGGGCTGCCCAGCCCGGGCAGGCGGACCTGGCCGCCGTGGGTGTGGCCCGAGATCATGGCGGCGATTCGCAGGTTTCGGACATTGGGTTCTTCGGCGGCGTCGGGGTTGTGCGACATCAGCAGGGTTGGGATGGTCGTCTCGCCCAGGCCGGCCAGGGCGCGGTCGGGGTTGATCTCGTCGGTCCAGAGGTCGCCGATTCCCGCAAGACAGAGGCCGTTGGTTGTAATTTCCTCCACCCTGCCCTCGGGTGTGATAAAAACCCGCGAGTTGTCGATCAGCCTGATGCCGTGACGGGTGCACGCCTGCCTGACCGCCTCGTCGTCGGCCCACCAGTCGTGGTTGCCGAGAACGCCGAAGGTTCCGATTCTCGGTTTCAAATCGGCGAGCACCTGGGCCAGCGGCTCGGCGAACGTTCCCCTGTCGGAGATGAGATCGCCGGTTATGATGATGATGTCAGGCTCCAGCGCGTTTGTTATTTTCACGACCTCGCGCATATAATCCAGCGAGAACCAGGGCCCGTAATGCAGGTCGGATAACTGCACGATTCGGAAATCGGGGAGCCCCTTCGCCCATAACTCCTTGCGCGTAACGCGCAGGTTTCCGGGCTCGATGATGACGCTGTATGCGAACCCCCCGAGCAGTAGCGTCAGGCCAAGCAGCATGAAGCCGCGGATGATTCGGGTGATTCGGGGCAGGCGTCTCGGTAACGGCGCAGCGCCGGGATCGTCTGCGGGTGGCGCCACGTCAACCTTGTGGGTCCACGCCCGACAGGCCAGGAAGGTGATAGCGAAATAAAAGCTCAGGTTGAACGCCACCATGACAGCCAGAGCCACGAAGGAAAAACTTTCCCACCCCGCAACGGTGGCCCGCGCGAATGCCCCTCCGGGAAACCAGAGCAATTGGGCCACGCGATTGAACATGGCCGAAGCGACGGACCCGTCGTGGTAGGGTTCCGTGATGAAGTGCGCCAGCAGCCACCAAGCATTGGCCGTAACCGCCACCAACAAAGAGCCCGTCAGCATCCACAGAAACCGGGGTCTGCGGACGGGTGCGCGCCCGTCGGTTGTGGTGGTGTTAGCGGGTGGATTGGGTGGCTGGATCATCAGGGCTGATTTCGCGGAGTCTCTGTTCCTGAAGAATGCTACCGCAGTGTACGATTATTCGAGCGCAGCTTGCACTGACAGCGCAGCGGGAAGTATCGGTGTAAGCGGACTCATCTCGGGTCAATGGAGAACTCCACCGGCCTTGTTATCAATCGAGTTGTGGCTTCTCGATTTTGAAATACTGCGGTCCTAACAGGCTCGCCGCAAGGAAGACACAACCGATTCCGAGGCCCGCTGCAAACACTGCGTCGGAGAGGAAATGCATTGTCTTGGCAACCCGCGCGAGGCCGGTGAGGCCTCCCAGAATCCAGAAGGCCCACCGCGACCGGGGGAAGTAGAATCCAAGCACCGTGGCGAGCGCCATGGCGCTGGTTGCCTCGCCCGATGGAAAGGAGTTCATCTTGGTCAGGTAGCCATGGAAGAACTCGAAATGGAAGGGCCCCATATACAATTTGGGGCGGGCTCGCCCGATGATGAACTTCAGCGCGCCGCACAACAGCATGGGGCCAAGGGTTGCGGTCAGATAACCAATCAGGATTTTCTTCGGCTTGGGCAATGCGAGAAGTGCAAAAATCGCCAGCAAGTGCACTGGATAAAGCCCCATAAAAGACATAGCTCCTAAAACCGGCCGCACGGTGCCTCTGGCAAAATCGGATGACATCCATTTCGCAACGGGATAATCAAAGGGAACCGCCAACGCTGTCAGGATTAACCAAACCGCGATGAACAATGGCATCCGCGGCAGCCGCTCCCGGAGCTGCGCGAGGCTGCGAACCCCGGTCCCATTACGACCTTGGGCCTGGCCCGCTCTTTCAGAGCCAACTTTGGAATTATCGCTCGGGCTGCCATGCTGATTTATGCTCAAAGTTTCTTGCCCTCTTCACCTGTCTTTATCTGCGGATTGAGTTCCTCGGAAAGAAGAATTTGCGCGCGTGTCACTGCGCGAGTCGGAGGTCCGCCCCTCGCTTTGAAAGTGCCGTCGACCTGGCATTTCATTGGTGGAGTTGGCCATTTCTCATCGCAATAGCCCGTGATGGTAACCTTGTCATAATGAAGAATGAGAAATCCGGGGCTACCATGCTTTCTCTCGTTTGCCATTTTTGGCTTGTTTGCCAACTTTGTGAGACTAAACTGCAACGGTGTGGATGTTATACGCGGCAGAGTCGTGCAACAACAAATCCCGGTTTGGAAGATATCAGTGAGTTTGCCCTTGGTGGATAGAGCTGAATTTGAGAGCCCGTGGCGCGGTCGGGACGGCTTGATCGTGGCGGTTCTCACGCTGGTCGCGCTGGTTTTGCGGCTCTACCATCTGGACTATCGGGGCATGTGGACCGATGAATTCCACACCCTCCGGCCGGTTCTGCTGCCGATGGGTGAGATGGTTCGCGAGCGCCTGGCGGCCGGTCACCTCCCAACATACTTCGCTCTGGTGAAGGCCTGGGTGATGGCAACGGGAAGTACCAGCGACTGGAATCTTCGGTTTCCCTCCGCGGTGGCGGGAGCGTTCATCGTGTCGGCTGCCTGGGCCCTTTGTCGACCGAACTGCTCGCGCGGCGTGGCGGTGGCCGTTGCGTTAATGGCATGTTTTAACGGCATGTCCGTATGGGCGGGGCAGGAAGCCCGCATGTACGGGTTCCTGATGGTCGCGGCCACGTTTAGCCATGCGGCGCTGTTGCGCGCATTTGACCGTGGCGGGGCTGCTGCATGGATGCAGTACGTGGCGTGGCTCTTTGTGGCTATCGCATTCCAGCCCGTCATGCTGGTGTTCTGGACGGGGCACCTGGCTTTTGCGTGGACGCAGAGGCGCGTTCATCCACGCCAATTTCGCGCGTTTTTCGCCGGAGTCGTGGCGTTACTTCTTCTGCTGGTGCCTGCCGCGGTGATTTACGTTCTCATGCAGCGCAAGTATACGGGGTTAGACTTTCACAGTTCTGACCCTTGGTTAATGATAAAACGCCTGGCGCTTGTTGCCTTTGCATCCGATGGGGCCGTGCGGTTTATGCGTTATGGCGCGCTTGCGGTCCTGCTGCTGTGTTCTGCGGCGCTTGCTGCCGGGCTTCGGGGGCGCTGGGGAAGCCTCCCCGCCGCCGATCGCCGTATCCTTCTCTTTTGTGGGCTTGCCGTGGGAGTTCCCTCGCTGCTGCTCTGGATCGCCGGCTTCTTCTTCTATCACGTGGTGGGAATCGAGCGCTACCTGTTGCCGGCAGCAGCGCCCCTGTGGCTGCTGGTTGCGTGGAGCATTGCCCACACCCGCAACCAAATGACCCGCCAGGCCCTCGGGGCGGCCGTTGTCATCATAACCATAGCAGGCCTTGCCGGGCAGTTACTGGATCGGGGCTCCGGAATCCGCGAAGCCGTGCAATATCTTTCAGCGCACGCCGCTCCGGGTGAGCCCATCCTGTTCGACAAGTCGGCAACCGTGGAGGCCGCGCTGCGTCACTACTCGAAGATCGATTTGCTGGCCTGTCCATGGCAGGAGGCATCGTCCGTCGACGAGCGTCTGGAGGTCTGCGCACCAGCGTCTCCGCGCGTGTGGTTGCTCACCTATCGAAAAGATAAATCGGGCGTTCGGGCGGCGCTGGACGCCTCAAAAAGATACGTCGAGGACCCCGCAACCGCCTATGAATTTAAGCGCGCGCGCATTCAAGCATATCGCAATAATGGCGACGGATTGACGATCGCCCCACGCTTTTAATTCAGCAGATCCTGACCCTCCTCGGACGTGCGGCGCGCGGTCGGAATCTGTCCGAGCGCCGGGCCGCACGTCACCAATGCCAGCGCAATCGCTGCGACCACGGGTGTAGCGCGATAAGATCAGGGTTGGTGAGGGTTGTGGGGACAGGTCAGCATTAGCACCATGGGGCACATAGTGGTAATCGGTGAGGCGGTGTCTTTATTGACGAGGGCGCATGGATCGGTTGCAACGCGGGTGGAACCCTGTACTTTTTTTGCTTGCAAGTGCCAATGGAGAACGGCCAAAATGTCTAAATAACGTTCCACCCCATAATATAAACAGGAGATTCATCACTATGAGACTATTTGCATTTTTAGCATTCACTACCGTGGCTGCCGTTGGAATGGCTGCACCCACCACGGCGAACTTTGAAACCAATCAGGCCGCGAATTTCGCGGTGGTCATTGCCAGCCCCAGCAACGACGCCAGTGCGAATTTCACGTATGACTCGACGACATTTGTCCAGGCAAACGGAACGGGAACGGTGCCCGACATCACGCCATCCCCGGGGGCCTCAACCGAGAACGTTTTGCGCTTGAACGCAAACTTCACGCCCAGTGATCCGAACGCGGACGTGGACGGAGTGGGCGTGTACCCGAACCTCGTGACCCCAATCGGCAGCATGTGGTCCATGCAGTTTGACACCTGGCTGAATTACAACGGTCCGGCAACAGGCGGCAGCGGTTCCACCCAGATGATGTTTTTCGGTGCCACGAATTCCAACACAATGGCTTTGAACACGAATACAGCAGTCTCGATCGCCGGTACGGGTTTCTACTTCACGATGACTGGTGACGGTGGCGCTTCACAGGATTATCGCTTCTATAGCGGCACAGGAACAATTGCCCGCAACGATGCCGGCGCAACCTGGCTGGGCGGTGCTTTTTACAACAACCTCGACGCTGTATGGATTGACGCGACCACCGGCTTTTTCCGTGATACGCTTGGGTATGAGACGTCTGGCGCTCCTGGAAAGGCTTGGATCACAGTGAAGATTGTTGTTAACGGAACGACGTGCGAAGTCTTCGTGAAACGTGCGGGCGACGCCGGCTTTACGTCCGTGGCAACTGCAACGGTGCCGGCCGGCACCACCAGTCCGGTGATTGGCTTTAGCGATCTGAACACCGGTCAGCCGTCCACAATAGCGTGGGCAGCCGATAACTTCACCCTCTTTGATAATCTGGTGATCGACAACGTGGCTGCCGACGTTCCCGATTGGCACATCTACTAAGCAAAACAGACCAGCAACATTCAAGACCCCGGTTGGGAAACCAGCCGGGGTTTTTCTTTTGCTATGTCAGCAGAGCTGCGGGAGATTCCCGTTGTACGCTTGGTCTCTGTCGGGCATACAGCTTAAGTGGTTTTGTGGTACATAAATGTCACCTGCAGAAAGGCTGCAAAAATGAAATCAGGTTCACACAAACTGGCTGCTATTCTGATGATCGCCCTACTGGGGGGATGCACGCAAAAGCCCTCCGAAGAACAGGCGTCTGGTTCCGTCCCCACCGAAACCCCGGCACCCGTTGCCAGCACCGAGCCCGCCCCAACGGCTTCGGTCCCTGCTCCAGATTCCTTGCCGTTCAACGAAACGACGGCCTCACAAGTCTTGTCAAACATGGGGGTCGCGCCGAAGTCCATGGCACCCCAACTCGTCATGGCCAACCCCAAGGAACTCAGCTTCGCCGACCCCTTTGACTATGAACTTTTAGGCTTCAATCTGGAAGGTGTCAGGGTTTTTGCCCGTCAGGCAGACAAACCGGAAACGCAATTGCAGCCCCGGACGCGTTCCGGTGAAATGCTGTCGATCCCCTTTGCCGAATGGAAAAAGCTTCCCGCGGGAATCTATGACATCGTTGTCCTTGGCAGCGGGGATACCGTTTCCACGCTGCCGGTGCCGCTGAACATAGAGTAGCATCTGGTTGCGTTGGGGTGGAGACCCGCCGCCCCCAATGCTGTGTGGCATGATGGTTGTCTGATTGTATTGTTCGTTTTGACCCAGTCATTAATCGGCGACATGAACCACGAGCTTGCCGAAGTTCTTGCCTTCGAGCTGACCGATGAATGCCTGTGGCGCGTTTTCGAGTCCGTCGACGACATCTTCCCGGTACTTGATTTTGCCCTCATCCAACCAGGCCTGCATGTTCGTTGAGAACTCACCAAAGCTGTCGCCGTAATCCTGGAAGATAATGAAACCCTGCATCGTGATCCGCTTGGTGAGGATCGTACCCATCAGGCGCGGCAGACGGTCGGGCCCTTGCGGGGCACCGGCGGCGTTGTATTGGGCGATCAGCCCGCACACCGGCACGCGGGCACGGGCGTTGAGGAGCGGCAGCACCGCATCGAAGACGGGGCCGCTCACGTTTTCGAAGTAAACGTCGATGCCCTTAGGGCAGGCGGCGGCCAGGCGGCGCGGCAAGTCATCGCCGTGGTGATCGATGCAGTCATCAAAGCCAAGTTCCTCGACCGCATAGCGGCATTTCTCCGCGCCGCCGGCGATACCGACCACGCGGCAACCTTTGATCCGCGCGATCTGCCCGACCACGGAACCCACCGCGCCCGTTGCGGCGGCCACAACAACCGTTTCGCCCTCCTTCGGCTGACCAATATCCAGCAGCCCCATGTAGGCCGTGAAGCCCGGCATGCCGAGAACGCCCAGCGCATAGGAGGGTCGCGAAAAATCTGCGGGGAGTTTGGTCAGACCGCTCCCATCGGAGAGCGCGTAATCCTGCCAGCCGGAATAACCGAGCACCAAATCGCCGGCCGTGTAATCGGCGTGGTTCGACGCTTCAACGCGGGAGACCGTGCCGCCCACCATCACATCGCCCACCGCCACGGGATCGCTGTACGACGGCGCATCGCTCATGCGACCCCGCATGTACGGGTCAAGCGACAGATAGACGGTGCGCAACAGCACCTGGCCATCCGAAGCGACTGGCACGGGCACCTCTTCGAGACGGAAATTCTCGCGCGTAGGCGCCCCCACCGGACGTGACGCCAATACGATTCTGCGGTTGATACTCCTGCTCTGAGTCATTTGCAAAGCTCCTTGGATTAAGATCCCCATATGGAAACTGATCTACCTGCCGTCCACCCACCAGACGTTTGACAATCAAGGTATGGAAAAGGTGGCATGCCGCATTGGAATGGTGGTTATCCAGTGGGGTTGATTGAGGATCGAGAGAATGCTCCGAGATAAGCGAAAATTAAACGATTTATGATTGACTCGGCTGCCAGTCGCCCGGGCTAAGGTTGGCATGCCAGGCACTGGTAGGGTTCCCGGTTGCCGTCGCTTAATGTCTCGATGTGCGCTGTGATGGTATAGCCGCTTTGCCTGACGGCTGCGGCCAGGCCTTGCATGCTGTACTCGCGGTAGTGATCGAGCTGGCGGTGCCAGTGCGGGCGCAGGCGCAGCGCCCGGGGGTGTGCCCAGGGCACCTCGATGTAGAGTTTCCCATCTGGCTTAAACAGAGGACGCAGCGCGCGCAGGAACCCGACGTCATCCTTCACGTGCTCCAGCACATGGGAGAGGGTGATCAGGTCAAATTGGCGGCCCTGCGCAACCAGCGGTTCAATGCCGCAGCAATCAAACGCGGACTCGGGAAAGACCTCCTGCGCCTTGAGGATGGAGCCTCGCGAGCGGTCGATTCCCATTGCCTCGAACCCCTCGTCCGCAAGTTTGCCGACGAGGCCGCCGGTGCCGCAGCCGATATCCAGCGAGGATGCGCCGCCTCGCATTTGCGGAGGCGCAATCCCAACGCATGTCAAGTTACGCCAGCGCTTTTGCTGGTAATCCTGAAGAAGATTGTCCCAATCACGCCGCTCGTCGTAGTAGAGCCGAGAGTGATAATCGTTTTCATAAAGATCATCTGCCGCAGGTTCGGACAATTGGAAGTCGGGCTTCTCAAGATTCCCGGTTTCCAGGGATTGTTCAATGCGTTGTGGGAGCAACAGGATGAGTTTTTTTGGACGCGCAGCGGTGGGCGGGTGATCTTTCGGTTCTTCCTGAAGCCGACCGGCAATGACTGTTTCCTCGGCGCAGTCGCGAACGCGGGTGAGGAACCTGTAGAGCGGGCGCAGCAGCTTGCGCATGACCCTGGCCCGTGGGTCGCCACGCCACGTGGTACCATCACCCTGGACAATGACGCGCCGGCCAGCGACGCACCGGGAGAACTGGCGCCGGATGCCAGCCGAGGTGCGGCGGTCAAGCTTGCCCTTAGGGGAGTAGAGCAAAATGGCTAAATCGAGCGAGTCGGGTAAGTCCGCGCCAACATGAAGATTGGCATGATGGGATTTCAGGTTAGGAAGAGCCTGTCCGGCTTCTGTCGAGGCCCACGGGGCGGACACGTAAAATGCAAGACCGGGAAACGCGGCCAAGGCATGTTCCAGCAGAATAAGCAGGTGGTCCACGGAGGATGCGCAATAGATTGCCACAGCTCCCGTGTCCGGAAAGGGAACGCCCGGCAGCCGACTGGAATCCATGCATCTTTCCACCAGATACCCGGGTGCCTGTAGCGCGGCGCAAAGATACACGGCAGCATTCCCAAACATATCAGCCCGCCCGCGTTTCGCAGTGACTTCGTTGTGAAGACATGATCTTCCAGTAGAGAGCAATCACCTTCTGCGCTGCAAGAGTTTTGAAGGGGCCCAGTTTGCCCAAGTGATCACGCCGGGGAGAAATGTTGTGGGCCACGTCCCCGATCCTCAGAACCTATCGATTGGAGCCGAGGGCTTCTGCCTTCATCTCGGCTATGGAGTCGAGTGGCATATCGGGCTTAAAGTAACTCGTCGGCGGCATGGGTGCTCCGCAAATCCGGCGTAGCATGGCCAGTTGTCCGGTGTGGGTTAATGCGTCGGCAATGGGGCCCTTTACGAGCTTCTCGATGGGAATCGAAAGGGGTTGGTCGGTGGCCAGGTAATCGTCCAGTTGTTGAAGCATTGTGTAGAAGCGTTCCACTTCGTGGGCCCACTCTGCCCGGGGCTGGTTGGGGGGGCGCTCCTGTCCTTGTACAAGACAGCAACACCATTCCATTGTGTTGCCCATGTGGGCAAGGATCTCGGCGTTGCTCATAGCGGTGTCGCAAGGGCGATAGGCACCGAATCGGGTCGGCGCGTCTCGCAACGCCTGGGCGCTGCGAAAGGTCAGTGACGCAAGGAGATGGCGCAGTAGTTCTCGATCCGACATCATAACAATTTTCCTCCAGACGCTTATCTTGTCAAAGAGTGCTCAGGCCGGCGTGACGATCAAGCGTCTTTCCATGTCCGCAGCAATTTGGGGCAGCACGCTGCGAGCCGATTACACTGCTTGCACACTGCTTGCACACCGGTTGCACACCGGTTGCACACCGGTCTCACCGGGGCTGCCATCCGCCAACAAGTGGGTGGTGGTAGCATCGGGTGTCCGGGCGAGGCCGTGGTGGCCACCGACGTCAGGGATGGGCGGTCACTATTCGACATCTCAGCGTACCACGAGTCTGTAATCATTTGAATCGAAAATGCACTAATGGGCGATGATAAGTCCTTCGGACTTGGCAACGCCATCGGATTTGCATTTCGTTGGTGGAAATTCGCCAGTTCTTGCGCGATCGCCAGTGGAGGTGACCTTAACATAATGAAGTCCGTTGTCATCTACACCGATGGGGGGTGCGATCCGAACCCGGGCAAGGGTGGGTATGGGGTGGTGCTGTTGCATGGGGGGCATCGCAAGGAGCTTTCGGGTGGGTTTCGGCTGACGACTAATAACCGTATGGAGATGATGGCGGCCATTGCGGGGCTTGAGGCTTTGAAGGGGACTTGCTCGGTTACGATCCGCACCGATTCGCAGTATCTGGCTTCGGCGATTATGAAGGGGTGGGCGAAGCGTTGGCGTCGGCTGGGGTGGATGCGCAACAAGACGGAGCGGGCTTCCAATCCGGACCTTTGGGAGCGGATGCTTCTTCTCTGTGAGCGTCACTCCGTAAAGTTTGAATGGGTGCGTGGCCATGCGGGAAACGCCGAGAACGAACGCTGCGACGAACTGGCGGGGCTGGCACTGTCCAAGCCAGACCTGCCCATCGACGCGGGCTACGGGGTGACCAAAGAAATCGTAGTGACTCCGCCCGAATTTTTCGGGATGTGAGGGCGTGAAAGCATGACACATTATGAATGGAACATCCGCGACTTCGGCGCCGTGGGCGACGGCGTGGCTTACGACACGGCTGCGGTGCAGTCGGCGGTGGATGCTTGCGCGGCGTCCGGCGGGGGGACGGTGGTGGTGCCGGCTGGGCGTTATCTTGTGGGGACGGTTGAATTGCGCGACCGGGTGACGTTGCATCTGGAGGCGGGGGCGGTGCTGGTGGGGTCGGTGCGGCGGGAGGATTATCGGTTTGTTGAGGCGCCGCCGGGGTGTGCGTTGAAGGCCGAGCGCATCGGGTTGATTTACGCTTTCGGGTGCGAGGATGTGGCGGTGACGGGGCGCGGGCGGATAGCGGGGCAGGGGCACGCGTTCTGGACGCCGATCCCGCCCGACGAGATGGGCGAGGCGTGGAACACGATTCCTCCGCGGTTCACCGCGCAGGCGTGGCGGCCGATGATGGTGTTGTTCGAGCAGTGCCGCAACGTGCTGGTGGAGGGCGTGGTGTTCGACGACGCGCCGGCCTACGCGGGGTGGCTGATCGATTGCGAGCATGTGGCGGTGCGCGGCGTTACGGTGCTGAACGAGTTTTACGGGCCGAACACCGACGGGTTTCATTTCTGTTCGTGTCGCGCGGTGCGGGTGGAGGGGTGCGACTTCACCACCGGCGACGACGCGCTGGCGGTGGACGGCAACGGGTCGGGGCCGAGCGACGGCATGACGATTTCGGGGTGCACGTTCAACACGTCGGTGAACGCGCTGCGGGTGTACACGGGACTGGACCCGGGGATGACGCCGGAGGATTCGGCGCGGGCGGTGGTGCGCAACGTGGCCATGAGCAACTGCGCGGTGACGAACGCGGCGGGCGTGGTGAACATTACGGCGGAGAACGGGCTCATCGAGAACGTGGCGGTGTCGAACCTGACGGTGACCCAGGAGCAGGAGGGGACGGCGTTTTATCTGATGAACATGCGCGGGCGGATCCGCAACGTGCGCATCTCGCAGGTGGTTGCGCGGGGCAACGGCGCGGCCACGGTGATGGGCACGGCAGGACAGCCGCTGGAGGGGATCCGGCTGGAGGATATTGATTTCCGCGTGACGCCCAAGCGCAAATGGCACGGGGCGGAAATGCCCGATCCGGTGCCGGCCTACGGCCACGCGCACTTCGCGCCGTGGGGCGTGTTCGTGCGGCACGTGCGCGATATGGTGGTGCGGAACGTGACGTTCCGGTGGGAGGGGACGGATGAGCAGACAGGAATGTCTGCTCCACATTGCGAGGGGGCGGGGGCCGCTGGCGACTTCCCGCTGAAGTGTCGCGAGGTGGACGGCCTGGTGCTGGACGGCTGGCGCGGCGGGGCGATGGCGGGCGATGGGGCGACTAAAGAACCCGACCTGCAAACCGTGCGCGGGGTGGTGGTGCGCAATTGTGATTTTGGTCCGCAGAAGGATTGACCGCGATACGAGGCTTTTAATGTGGGACCGGCGCCCCCGCCGGTCGCCTGACCTTGTTGCGGTGGCGTGGAAAAGCGTTCCCACCAGAAAAACATTTTTGCGCGGGCAACACGCCTCACTGCGACCGGAGGGGGCGCCGGTCCCACGTTTGATTCTCTTGTGTTGCGGGGTGTTGGGCGCAACCGTAACAGACTTAAAAGCGCCAATCGGGAGATTGGCGTTCCCCGGGGGGAAAAGGGAGGGCTTTCGCCCTCCCTCCGTATCTGCTATCCGATGAACTCCGCCACGGCGGCGAAGGCTCGGTGGCCGGTGGCTTCCCGGTGGATTTCCAGCACGTCTTCCAGCTTCGACAACTGGCGCTCGAGCTGGTCGAGGCGGCGGTCGTCGTGCACGAGGAGGAGCATGGTGCTGGTGGTGCCGTCCATCACCGGGAGGACTAGTATCCCCTCCAGGTTGAAGGCGCGGCGGGCGAACATTCCGCAGACGTGGCTCATCACGCCGGGGTGGTTGCGCACGCTCAGGCGCAGCACCACGGTGGGCACCACGGTGCCGGCGGGGGCCTTGGGGGCGGGCGGGTCGTAGGCGGCGCCCTTGCTGCAGCATCCGCCCTCGCAGGTGGCTTCGTCGTGGTCGGCTTCGTTGGGGTTCATCTCTTCGTGGGGGTCACGCTGTTGCATGGGTCTCTCCTCCTATCATGGTATGGTTGGCGGCGCCGGGGGGCACCATGGGGAAGACGCAGTCTTCCTCGGCGATGGGCACGTTGATGAAGCAGGGTCCGGGCTGGCGCAGGGCGGCGGCCAGGGCCTCGGCGGGGTTGGCTTCGTTGGCCAGGTCGCAGGCGGCCATGCCAAAGCCGCGGGCGATGGTGGCGAAATCGGGCCGCGCCTCGAACCGCGACGCCATGTAGCGCGCCCCGTAGAACAGTTCCTGCTGCTGGCGCACGAGGCCCAGATGGCCGTTGTTCAGCAACACGATTTTCACGTTGGCGTTAATCTCCACGGCGGTGGCCAGTTCCTGAATGTTCATGAGGATGCTGCCGTCGCCGCTGAAGCAGACGGATGTGCGCTCGGGGAAGGCGACTGCAGCGCCGATGGCGGTGGGCAGGCCGAAGCCCATGGTGCCGAGCCCGCCGGAGGTCAACCACTGGCGCGGGTATGTGAATGGGTACGCTTGTGCGGTCCACATCTGGTGCTGGCCCACGTCGGTGGAAATGATGGCGTCGTCGTCGAGCATCGCGGCGGTTTGCCGGATGATGCCGTAGGGCGTCAGCAGGTCGTCGGCGCCGGGCATGGCCATGGGGTGGGCCTCGCGCAGTTCGGTGGTGCGGGCGGTCCAATCGGAGCGTTTGTCGGCACCCACCTCGGGCAGCAGCGCCTCGATGGCGAGCCGCACGTCGGCCTCGATGCCCAGCATGGGCAGCTTAATTTTGCCCAGCTCGGAGCGGTCGATGTCGATGTGGATGATGTGTGCCTTGGGGCAGAACTCGGCGGCCTTGCCGGTGGCACGGTCGTCGAACCGCACGCCCAGCGCGATGACCAGGTCGCATTCTTCCATGATCATGTTCGTGCCGCGCGAGCCGTGCATGCCCAGCATGCCGAGGTACAGCGGGTGGGAATCGGGCATGGAACCCAGTCCCAGCAGGGTGCATGCAACGGGGATGGATGCCTTTTCAGCCAACGCGTGGAGCGCGGGTGCGGCGTTGGAGCCGATGATGCCGGCGCCGGCGTAGATGACCGGTTTCTCGGAGGCGTTGATCAGACCGGCAGCGCGGAAGATGTCGTCGTGGGAGAAGCGGGGCGGTGCGTCGGGCGCGCCGGGTTCGGGGTAGGCGTCGAACTCGATCCTGGCCGACTGCACGTCCTTGGGCACATCGATCACCACGGGACCGGGGCGGCCGCTCATGGCAATGCGGAAGGCGTCGGGGATGACCGTCAGCAGTTCCTCCACCGTGCGCACCAGATAGTTGTGTTTGGTGATGGGGACCGTGAGGCCGTAGGTGTCGATTTCCTGAAAGGCGTCGGACCCGATGAGGCCCGTGGGCACCTGACCGGTGATGCAGATCACGGGAACGGAGTCGAGCTTCGCGTCGGCGATGGCGGTGAGGATGTTCGTGGCACCCGGTCCGCTGGTGGCGAAACAGACGGCGGGCAGTCCGGTGGTGCGCGCCATGCCCTGGGCCATGAAGCCGGCGGCCTGTTCATGACGCACGAGAATGTGCTGGATGGAACTGGTGTGAAATGCGTCATACATCGGCAGGTTTGCGCCGCCGGGGATTCCAGCGATGGTGGTGATGCCCTGCCGTTCCAGCAGCCTCATGATGAGTTCTGCGCCAGTCATGTTCATGGTGATGCTCTCCTTCGTAATGTGAAACCTGCAAAATGGTGGTTTGGGGAGGCCGCCCGGGCGGCGCGAGGGGAAGGGGCCGCCGGCGGGGGAGAGAATCGGGGCCAGACAAGAAGAAGCCCCCGCCGGCTATCGCGCCGGCAGGGGCCGCAAACCTTGTGTTATGCGATCCCCGCTATGGCGCGATGGCCAAAAGTACTACGCGTACTACAGCTACGAGCGCCAGCGGGGAGGCGGGCACTGTGGCAGAGGTGGTTGCGTAGTTTGTGGATTGCATGATTGGTAAAGCGGTACAACGGCGGTTGTGGAGACTTCATGGAAAAATGGTGTGGGTCGAAAAATTTGACGCAAAGACGCGAAGAGCGCAAAGAAAAGCGAAAAACGAAAAGCGACCTTACATAAACTCCGCCATGATGCTTTCCACGTCGGCGGGGGGGGCGGTGCCGGGTTTGATGGCGGCTCCGATGGCTTCGGCCCGTTCGTGCAGCGTGGGGCGACGGGTGGTATAGATCAGGCCCAGCGGGAATGAATCCCTGGCGTTGTGCATCAGGTTCAACGCCTGACCGTAATCGGTGGGATCGTAGCCCTCGGGCAGGGGGGTGGAGCGTTCCTTGAAGTAATTTTTATCCATGCCGGCATTGAAGGTAACGCATGGGCTGAGGCAGTTGATGAACGCCATGCCCGGGTGGCGCAGACCTGCAAGAATGAGTTCGGTCAGTGAGGTTGCATCGTGGCTGGCGGCCTGGGCAACGAAGGTCGCTCCCATGGTGAGGGCCGCCCAGACGGGATCGACCGGTTCCTCGATGGTGCCCAGGGGGGAACTCTTGCTGTGCATGCCGAGTTTGCTGGTGGGGGCGGCCTGGCCTTTGGTCATGCCGTAGATCTGGTTGTCCATCAGGATGTAGGTGAGGTCGGGGTTGCGGCGCATGGTGTGGAAAAAGTGATTGCCACCAATGGCGAGCGCATCGCCGTCTCCGCCCGTGGCGATGACGGTGAGGTCGGGCCGCGCGAGTTTCAGACCGGTGGCCACGGGCAACGCACGACCATGCAAGGTGTGGAAACCATAGGTGTTCATGAAGTAGGGGAAGCGGCTGGAGCATCCGATGCCGGATATAACGGCGATGTCGTGTTCGGGTCGGCCATAGGCGACGAGAGCTTTGTCGAGGAAAGCCAGCACGCCGTAGTCTCCACAGCCCGGGCACCACGTGACCTTGGCGGAGCCTTTATAGCTTTTGCGGGTTGCGGCGGTCGGGCCTTGGGCAACGGCTGTGCCGGCGGATTGGGTGGTAGTGGTATTGTCGCTCATTTTGCGAGGACCTCCTCGGGAGCCGGTTGGTGCCGGTTAAGATGATTTTGAATCGCGGATTGGATTTCGTCGGGGGTGAAGGGGAGGCCTTCGTCCTTGGTGATGCTTACCACCTCAATGCCGTAATGGAGGAGATCGCTCGTGAACCGTGCGCTGAGCATTTCGGCGAATTGCCGCGTGGCATTGAGTTCCGCGATGAAGAGGGTTTTAATGCCGCTGGCGAGGAAATCCCGGATGGCGATGCTGGGCATGGGCCAGAGCAGATGGGGTAGAAGATCGGCCACGATGGTGCCTTGCTGACCAAGCTTCAGCAGTGCTTCGCGGGCAACGCTGGCGGTGGCTCCCCAGCTCATGAGGCCCAGTGTGGTGACTTCCTCGGGCTTGTGATATATGGTTTCGCCGCGAAGCGCGCGGGAAATGGCGCGCATGCGCAGGCGGCGTCGTTCGACCATCTTGCGTCGGCCTGCGGGTTCGAAGTTGGGGTTGCCGGCTTCGTCGTGTTCGAGGCCGCCGGCGCGGTACATTCCGCCCGGCTGGCCGGGGACGGAACGCAGCGAGGTCGCCCCGTCGGGTTCCTCGCGGTAGCGCAGGAAGGGGGCCTCGGGGGTGGGGACACTGGCGGGATCGAACAGGGGCTCGTGGTACACGCCGACGCTTTCGAGTTCAGCCGCATCGATGGTCTGCATACGGTGCGAAAGGCTCTGGCTGCTGAGGAGAATGACCGGGATGTGGAAGCGGTGCGAGAGATTGACCGCACGGATGGTCTGGGTGAAGCAGTCGGCCACGGTCTGTGGTGCGAGGACCACGCGGGGAACCTCGCCGTGGGTGCCGTGCACGGCCTGGATAAGATCGCCCTGGGCCTCCTTGGTCGGCATGCCCGTGGAGGGGCCGGCGCGTTGCACGTCGACGATGACGACGGGAATCTCGGCCATGCCCGCGAGGCCGATGAGTTCGATCATGAGCGAAAGGCCCGGGCCGCTGGTTGCGGTCATGGTTTTCACGCCGCCATAGGAGGCGCCGATGCACATGCCCAGAGCGGCAATTTCGTCCTCGGCCTGGAACATCATGCCGCCCACGCGGGGCAGGCGACTGGCCAGCCATTCCATAATTTCGCTGGCGGGGGTGATGGGGTATCCGGCATAAAATCGCACCCCGCCGGCGAGGGCACCCAGCGCGATGGCTTCGTTGCCTGAAATAAGCATGCGCGGTTTGGGATCGGCGGGCGCCTCGGGGCGAATGTGAGCAGCCTTCGCGGCGTGCTTTTCACCTTCGTCATAACCCGCCGCCAGAGCGGCAGAGTTGTTGGCCTGAATATCCTCGCCCTTGCCACCAAACATTGCGCTCAAGACAGTGTCGGCGGTTTCTTCTTCAAGCCCAAGAAGCGCCATGACAGCGCCCGCAGCGACGATGTTTTTTGAACGCGAACTGCCGGTTTTGCCTTCGGCGAGTTCTTTGAAATCAACGGCCAGACCGGTTACGCCGGAGGGCAGAGTCTCGTCCGCGCCATGGAAATTGGGGTGAATAACGATGGCGCCTGACCGCAGAACGGGCAGGGATTCATGCACTGCCTGGCGGTTGAGGGCCACCACGATGTCGGGTTCGTTGCCCTGGGAGAGCAGCGGTTCGGCACCGATGCGAAGTTGGAAGGTGACCTGACCACCGCGCACGATGGCGAGGAAGGTGCTGTAGGTGTAAACGTGGTAGCCGAGGCGGGCTGCGGTGCGGGCAACGAGTTTGCCCATGGAGATGATGCCGTCACCCGAGTCGCCCTCGAAGCGGATGGTGGTGGGCCTGACGTGGTTCATGATTAACGCGCGATTCCTTCCCGTAGGTCCGGTCTCGCGTCCGTTTCCCGCGGGCGCGATGATCGGCACTTTCACGCTGTCGTTGCGGCAGGCGGGCTTGGATGGCGGGTGGTGCGATTGAAGCCCCTCGATGAAAGCCTGAAAAGCCGGCGTGTCGCCAGAAGCGTTAAAGTACAAAAGACAGTCGAAACCGCGGCATCGCACAACTCAAGGGAAATTGGCCGGGGAGTTGAGGAGAAAAACGGGGTACTTGAAAAGCCGGTGGAGATGGGGTGGGATGAGGGAATGAAAATGAAACGGTCAGCGCGGCGCGGGGGTGTTTTGATGATCTTGGCGATGGCCGGCATGGTGTGGGGATGTGCAGTGGGGGCGGCGGCGGTGGTTACGACCGGACCGCTGGAGTGCGGTGGTAGGATGTTCGTTGATCTGCCTGACGAGACGACAACTTCGGCGGCGAGGCATGGGGATGGGACGCGGGGCCGGGTGGTGGTGTATGCGCTGCCCAATGGCAATACCATCGAGCAGACGCGGGGTCGGAAGGTGATGCCGGGGATGGATTGGCATTTCGGTATTCAGCACATTGGTGCGCAGACGCGGGCGTTGCGGAAGTTGCAACCGGATGTGCCCACGGCGGTGGTGTATCTGGAAGCGGAGGGGCGAAGCTGGCCGACCTGGAGACGGAATGAACTGGTGGCCCATAGCGGCGGCGGGAGTTTGCTGATCGGGTTTATAAACGCGGTGGAGGATATTCCATCGACGGTGACCCGAATCGCGTTTCTGGATGCGAATTATGCGTACGACAGCGCCACGTCGCAATCGGCGAAACTGGCGCGGTGGCTGCGGAGCGGCGAGCGCAACGCGCTGGTGGTGGCGGCGTACGATGACCGCCGGGTGGAGGTAAACGGCAAGCGCATCGTGAGCGAACAAGGCGGCACTTGGGGGCGCACGCAGGCCATGGTGCGCGACCTCCGCCGGGAGGCTATTGCACTTGAGGAAACCAGTGGAACGTTGATTTGGTCGGCGAGGGGGTTTGACGGCCGAGTGGATATAAATGCTCACCGAAACCCGGAAAACAAGATATTACATACAGTCATCGTGGAACGGAACGGTTTCCTCCACGCATTACTGGGGGGAACTAAGCAGGATCCCGGGTTCTTTACCGATAGTATTTACGAACCACTAATAGACACAATTGAACACGAATAAAGATTTCTAAGTAAAAAAGAAAAGGGAAATTTTCCCCATAAGGATTATTTCTCTTATAATATTTTGTTATGTCTTTCTTTGCGCCTTTGCATCTTTGCGTCAAAACTCTTCCTTTTGAGTCTCTTTGTGTCTTTGTGTCTTCGTGTCAAATTCGTTTGCTTTTCTTTTTTTCGAACAATTCCAGCCGTCTCCCTGTTTCCTTGGTCGTGAGTCCTTCTGTTCATATTGAGACGTATGGCTGTGCCTTTAATACTTCCGACAGTGAGGTGATGGCGGGGTTGCTTGAGCGTGCCGGGTTTACGCTGGTGGCGGAGGCATCCGCTGCGGATGTGGTGGTGGTGAACAGTTGCACCGTGAAGGACCGGACGGTGCTTGATCTCCGTCGGCGCATGAACGAACTGGGCCGGGGAGACCGCGTCCCTGCACTGGTGCTGGCCGGTTGTGTGCCGCGGGTGCCTGGTCAGGCGCGCGAGTTTGAGGCTGTCAGCCAGATGGGGCCGGATAATGTCGGCCAGATCGCCGAGGTCGTGCGCCGCACGCTGGCGGGCGAGCGGGTCAGAGTGACCCACCGCGAACATGCGCCCCGGTTGCTGTTGCCCAAGCGGCGCAAGAATCCGGCGGTGGAAATTATCCCCATCAGCAAAGGCTGCCTGGGCGACTGCACCTTCTGCCAGACGGTGCTGGCGCGGGGGAGACTGCATTCGTTTGAGGAAGACGACATCATCGCCGCAGTGGAAGCGGCGGTGGCGGATGGCGTCAGCATGATGTGGCTGACCTCGCAGGATTGCGGAGCGTATGGCGTCGATCGCGGCACCAATCTGCCGCGCCTTCTGCGGCGCGTGGCGCGGGTGCCGGGTGATTTCGTGGTGAGGGTGGGGATGGCGAACCCCGATCTGGTGAAGCCGTGGGCGGACGAGTTCGCCGAGGCGCTGGCGCATCCGAAGTTCTTCCAGTTTGCGCACATACCGGTGCAGGCCGGGTCGGATGCGGTGCTGGCGGCCATGGGTCGCGAGTACGCGGCGGATGATTTTCGGGCCATCGCAGATGTTTTGCGCGAGCGCCTGCCAGACCTGACGCTGGCGACGGATGTGATCGTCGGGTTTCCGACCGAAGGCGATGCTGATTTTGTTCAGACGTTGCAACTGATCGAAGAGGCGGCGGTGCCGGTGGTGAATCGCTCGCGGTATTCAGCGCGTCCGGGCACCCGGGCGGCGCGTCTGCCGGGGTTGGAGTCGCGGGTTATTTCCGCGCGGAGCAAGGAACTGGCGGCGCTAGCGGTGGCGGTGAACCAGCAGGCCTTGAATCCGTTGGTGGGGCGGGACGTGTGGGCCATCGCCGAGGATAATCCCCGTGCGGACGTCACGATGTTTCGCACGCGGCAGTATGTGCCGGTCATCGTGGCGGAATCGCACACCCCGGGAACCCGAATGACGGTTGAAATTACCGGCGTGGAAGGGTTCCACACCACGGGCCGGGTGGTAGAGCAAGTCGACTGTTTCGAGGAAACCGGGCGGAGGCCCAGTCATGGCTGAACCAATTTTGACTTTGGGCGAAGTGATCATCCGCACCACGGATTTTTTCCGAGGTAAGGGGATCGTGACGCCGCGCCTGGATGCCGAGTTGCTGGTGGGCGAGGTGCTGGGGATGGATCGACTTCAGGTGTATCTGAGCTTCGACCGCCCCATGGCCGAGAGCGAGATGGCGCGGGCGCGTGAACTGGTGCGGCGGCGGGCGGGGATGGAGCCGGTGGCCTACATCCTCGGGCGACGCGATTTTTTTGGCCGGTCTTTCGAAGTGAACCCGGCGGTGCTGATACCGCGTCCGGAGACCGAACTTCTGGTGGAGGCGGCGCTGGCGGCGTTGCGCGATGAGCGCTGGGCGGGCGAGGCGGAACTGCGTGTGCTGGAATTCGGCGTGGGAAGCGGCGCCATAGCGGTGTCGCTGGCGGCGGAAGAACCTCGGGTGCAGGTGGTCGCCACGGAAATCAGTCCAGCGGCGGCGGAAGTGGCGCGGCGCAACGCAGAGCGCCACGGCGTGAGCGACCGCGTGACGTTACTTGTGCAGGCGGATTTTGAGGGGGTTGGCGACGGGTTCCACGTTCTGGCGGCGAACCCGCCGTATGTGGACCCTGCAGACAAGGCAACCATGATGCCCGACGTGGTAAATCACGAACCGCACCAGGCGCTGTTCGCAGATAACTTAGGCTACGCAGCGATTGAGCAGGTGTTAAAGGCGGCTCCCGAATTACTCGCAACCGGGGGAAGCGTAATTATGGAAGTCGGCGCCGGACAGATGGACAAGACTAAAGAAATTGCGAAGGCAGCAGGGCTGGCAGAAGTGAGCGTAATTAAGGATTATGCTGGGATAGAGAGAATCTTGGTGGCTTATAAACTTTGACGCAAAGACGCAAAGTAAAATCATAACATTAAAACAAGGGCCTTTTTAAATTAAATAGTATTTGGCTTTTCTTTGCGTTCTTTGCGTCTTTGCGTCAAATAGCTTTTAATAAGCATTCTCCCGCGCCCTCAGGGTCATGAGTAGTATCTTCATGTCCAGCCAGAGGGTCCAATTTTCTATGTAGTACAGATCAAACTTGATTCGTTCGTCTATGGCGGTGTTGCCGCGCAGGCCGTGGACCTGGGCCCAGCCTGTCATGCCGCTTTTTACGCGGTGGCGGCCCATGTATCGGGGAATGCTTTCGCGGAATTCTTTCACGAAATGCGGTCGTTCGGGGCGCGGCCCCACGAGGCTCATGTCGCCCCGCAGCACGTTGAAAAACTGGGGCAGTTCGTCGAGGTTGGTGCGGCGCAGCAAGCGCCCGACCGGCGTCACACGCGGGTCGGTGGGCTTGGCCATCACCGGCCCCGACTCATTCTCCGCCCCGGCTTGCATGCTGCGGAACTTGATCATGTTGAAACGCGTGCCGTCGATGCCGACGCGCCGCTGTTTATAAAACACGGGGCCCGGCGAACCGAGCTTCACGGCCAGCGCAATCAGCAGCAGGATCGGTGAGAGCACGACCAGCACGATGGCGCTGACGCCAATGTCCATGGCGCGCTTGAAGAAGAGGCTCCAGCCCTGCAAGGGGCTTTCGCGCAGACCGAACAGCGGGATACCGTCGATCTGCTCCATGCGCATTTCCTCAACCATGCTTTCCAGCAGGTTGGGCACCACGCGGGTGTCGACGAGTTCCTTTTCGCATTCGAGCATGAAGTCGAGGATTTCGGGGGGCGAGAGGTCGGGCTGGGCGATGATGACCTCTTCCACATTGTGGGCGCGGATGGTGGAACGGATGTTGGCGAAATCGCCCAGCAGGGGGAATCCGTCGAGGTTGTCCTCGGCATGGTGAGGAGTAACGGGCACCAGGCCCACAACGCTCAACCCCAGGTAGGCGTGGCTTCGGATGCGCTGGGCGAGGTTGAGTGCCATGGGGTTGGTCCCGAGGATGAGGACCGGAGTTCCGGCGATACGCCGTGTGCGGCGCAACCGCGCCAGCACGCGGTCGAGTAGCAGGCGCGACCCCGCCACGCCGATGATGGTCCCCACGAGGGCCACCGGATACATGAGCCGTGAGAACTGGAGGTTTCGTTCGAAGAAATGCCAGGCCACGATAGTCATCATGGCGAAAAATCCGGCGAGAGAAATGCGGCGCAGAATTTGCTGGTTAAAGGCGCGGTCGCGGAAGTCGTAGCAACCCATGCGGTCGAGCCAGAAGAGCCAGATGGCCAGCCCGACGGGGAGGAAAAAGAGGTAATCTGCGGGACGGTAGGTTTTTGTTACTTCGAGGATGCCGAGGTTAAAGCGCAGAAAATAAGCGGCAACAAACCCTGCGGTGGCACCGATGGCGTCGGTGAGGGTGAACACCGTAAAGAGAAGGCGTCGGGCGTTGCGTTTTCGCATGATGAGATGTACAAGTCAGGGATGGGGAAGGTTTTTGCAACAAGCGAAATTGGGGGAGAAGATTTGATGAAAAGATGCACAGGCACCGGTCTCAAACGGTTTGCGTTGGTGCAAAACGAACACCGCCTCCCCCTCCATTTCCATGATGACATCGTGTTCGGGGGTGGGGCATTTTTGGCGGGACTACAGAAACATTACGGCGGAGGATATTGAGCAATGGCAGTGGAAATGGGCGTTGTTTATCGGGGGGATCTGGCTTGCGAGGTGACGCACGGGCCATCCGGGGCGAAGGTTACGACGGATGCTCCGGTGGACAATGGCGGTCGCGGGGCGGCCTTCTCCCCCACGGATCTCGTTGCGGCGGCGTTGGGTGCGTGTCTGGTGACGATCATGGGTCTGACCGCGAAGACGAGCGGGTTGGATATCGATGGCACGCGCATTCACGTTACCAAGGAAATGGCGGCGGCGCCCATGCGTCGCATCTCGCGTCTGGTGGCCACGGTCACGCTGCCTCATGGCAAGTTTTCGGAGTCGGATCGCGCCAAGCTGGAAGCCTCGGCGCGGCTGTGCCCGGTTAAGCAGAGCCTGCATCCCGACACGGAAGTGGTGATGGAATTCGTGTACCCGGGCGAGTGACGCCGGTGACGCCTTCCGCGCGCAGCGGGCGCGCCATCGAGGTGGTGCTGGCGCTGATGATCTTCATCACGGCGGGATGGTTTCACCATCGCGAGCCGGGATGGAATGTGAACTCGCGTCTGGCGCTGACGATGGCGTTGGTGGAAGACGGCTCGGTGCAGGTGGACCGATGGATCGCGCCCGGCGCACCGTTGGAAACCAACGACGTGGCGGAGTTCGGCGGTCGTGTTTACTCGGACAAAATCATCGGCGTGTCGCTGCTGGGTGTGCCGGCGGCGGGGGCGCTGCGTGGGCTGGAGGCCGGCCTGGGCGCTGGCCCATTCTCCATGGAGACGCGCCGATATGTGATCACGCTTTTCTCCATCGGGATTTGTGCCGCGCTGGCGGTGGTGGTGCTTATGCGTCTGTTCCTCCTGTGGGGGGGGGGATGGGTTTGGCGGGAGCCGCACTCGCGGCGGGTCTCACGTGGATGGGCAGCATGGTCATGCCTTACAGCACGTTGTTCATGTCGTATGCGCCTGCGGTGTTGGGGTTGCTGGCGGGTTTGTGGTTTTATGAATCGCGACCCGGTGACGAACCGGGTGCGGGACGATGGTTTGCCATCGGGGCCGCGCTGGGGGGTGCGGTGTTGTGCGAGTACACAGCGGCTATTGCCGCGGGATTACTGTTTCTTTACATGGTGGCCGGTCGGCCTGCCCTCGCGTGGAAAAGCTGGCCTGCAGTGGTGGCGGGGCTGCTGGTGCTGGCACCGTTTTTTGCGTACACGTTTCATATTTTCGGGCGATTCGCGATTCCCTATGAGTTCGAACGGATGGATCTTTTCCGCGAACAGATGGCCGAGGGTTTCATGGGGCTTGGGCATCCGCGACTGGCTGTTGCGGCTTTGGTGACGGTGCTTCCCTATCGGGGCGTGTTGATCCATTCGCCCTTCTTGATTCTCTCGCTGGGAGCGGTGGTGGCTGCATTGGCCGCCGCCCGAGGCAGGCAGCGCGGGCGGGCGGCGATGTGCCTCGCTATTTTTGCGGCCTATGTTATCTTCAACAGCGCTTATTATATGTGGTGGGGCGGCTGGAGTTTCAGCGCCCGGCATCTCGCTCCGGCGGTTTGTTTTGCAGCATTGCCCGCGGCCTTCTTTTGGCGCAACGAGGCGTTCCGGTGGTCGTTTGTGGTGTTCGGCCTGATGGGCGTGGCGCTGCATCTGGTGGTGGTGGCGGTTGATCCTCAGCCCCGCGATCTCAATGCGTTCACCACGCTGGGCATGTTGCTGCATCCCTCATTTTCCGAAACCTACACCTGGCTTTTCTCCCGCCATATCTGGCCCTCGTTCATGCTGGGCGACACGGCTCCCAATGCGGGACAGTGGCTGGCGGGCCTGCGAGGTCCCTCGGGTTTGGTGCCCCTTCTCGGATTGTGGTTGCTCGCTGCCGGAGCCATCCGCATTTTGGCGCGCGGTGCTCAGGTTTCTTTCATTGATTTATCCACTTCCGCCAAGGAATCATATCTGCCATGAACCAGCGTCATAGCATGAAGCGCATACTGTTGAAGCTTTCCGGCGAGGCCCTCAAGGGTTCGCAGGAATTCGGCATTGATTTTGAGTTTGTTCATAGTCTGGCGGGAGAGATCCGCGAACTGGTTGATTCCACCGGCATCGAACTGGCCGTGGTTATTGGCGGAGGCAACTATATCCGCGGTGGCAATCAGAAGCATATCGACCGGGCCGTGGGCGATTACATGGGCATGCTCGCCACGATGCTCAACAGTCTGGCGCTTCAGGCCACCTTCGAAAGCGCGGGTCTGCAAACCCGCGTGCTCAGCGCTTTGGACATCAAGGAAGTGGCCGAGAGTTACATTCGTCGGCGGGCCATCCGTCATCTGGAAAAAGGGCGCGTGGTTATTTTCGCCTGCGGCACGGGCAACCCGTTCTTCACCACAGACACAGCCGCCGCCCTGCGCGCTGCGGAGATTGACGCCCAGGCCATTTTGAAAGCGACGAATGTCGACGGTGTTTACAGTGCCGATCCGCACCTCGACCCGATCGCCGAGCGTTATGAGGAAATAACCTTCACCGACGCCATCGCGCAGAATTTGCGGGTGATGGACACCACGGCTCTTTCCCTTTGCAGGGAAAATAAAATTCCAGTAATTGTCTTCGACCTGCACACTCACGGTAATATCCGGCGGGTGGTGCAAGGCGAAAAAGTGGGAACCTACGTAGGAGACGACAACCATGCCGATTAACAGCGTTATGAAAGAAATGCAGGAGAAGATGCAAAAAGCGGTTGAATCCGTGGAACATGAATTTGCCAGCCTGCGCACGGGCCGGGCTTCCATCGCACTGGTGGACAGCATTCCGGTGACGGCGTACGGCTCCACGCTGCCGCTGAAGCAGGTGGCGCAAATCAACACGCCCGACGCGCGTTCCATCGCCATCACTCCCTTCGACAAAAGTCAGATGGCAGCCATTGAGAAGGCCATTCTGGCCGCCAACGTGGGCCTGACGCCCAACAACGACGGCAAGGTTATCCGTCTCGGAATCCCACCCCTCACCGAGGAACGGCGCAAAGATCTGGTGAAGATGGCGAAAAAGATGGCCGAGGACGGACGCATTTCGGTGCGCAATATCCGTCGCCACGCGAATGACGAAATCAAGAAAACTGAAAAAGCCCACGAGATCGCCGAGGATGAAATGACCCGCGCGACCCACAAGGTGCAGGAGATTACTGACAAGTTCATCAAGCAAATCGATGAGTCGCTGGCCGCCAAAGAAAAAGACGTAATGGAAGTTTAATCAACCCATGAGCCTAGGTGAGGGGACGGTTTCCCCTCGGGGGAGTTTTGAGTGGATACAAGTTCTGATTTTCTGAAAGTCATGCCGACAGATGTTCAGTGGTATCTGGAAGGGTACGTTGATTCGTCCCCTTCCTTTCGCCGCATCCCCATCAACACGACGCCCTTTCTTATAGGGCGTGGACGGGGGGTGAACCTTGATCTCGACGGCACGAACGTTTCTCGACGTCATGCCGAACTGTTCTTTTTCGACAATGCCCTTCTGGTCAAAGACCTGAACAGTCGCAACGGCACGTTCGTCAATTTCAACCGGATAGGTGCGCCCACCTCGTTGAAGGGGGGCGACATAATTCACTTCAGCACCTGCGAATTCCGGCTGGGTTGGCGCTCTGCTGCTGATACCAACGAGCTTTACAATACGAGTAGCGATGTGGGTGCGCTGCCTCGTTCGTTGAGCGTGGAGTCGAAGGAATTTCTGGAGTTGATGCGTCTCGAAGCCGTGATCCCTCTTTTTCAGAAAATCGTAAACCTGAATGATGGCAGCACCATCGGGATGGAAATTCTCAGCCGTGGAGCGCTCATGAATTTTTACACCATGCCCGCCGACCTGCTTCGGGTGGCGGCCAAGATGGGCATGGAGGAGCGGTTCTGTCGTCTGCTACGCGAGAAGGGGATGCGCACGGGTCTGACATTTTTCGGTGAACCGATGGTGTTCATCAACGCTCATCCGGTGGAGTTGAAGAACCCCGACCCTTTCATGAAAGATCTTGTGGAGATTCAGGCTCTTTATCCCCAGGCCCGCATCGTGTTGGAAATACCGGAGTCCCTCGTGACGGATCTGCCGCGCATGAGAGACCTCTGCAAGGAATTCCGCGAGCAGGGTTTCCTCGTGGCCTACGATGATTTTGGTGCCGGACAAGCGCGTCTGATGGAAATGGCGGAGTCTCCCCCGGACTTTCTGAAATTTGATATTTCACTGGTGCGGAGTCTGGACACTGCGGCTCGTGCACGGAGGCAGATGGTGAAGATGTTTGTGAAGTTTGCTTCCGAACTGGGCATTATCACCATTGCTGAAGGAGTGGAAACCCAGGGCGAAGTTGCAGCCGTGCGTGAGGCTGGTTTCGACGCCGCTCAAGGATACTATTTTGGCCGGCCGGGTCCGCCGGAGAGTTTCAAATTGTCTGAAAAATCAGGCAACGACACCGGCGTTCCTTTGGATTAACAGTTGGTGGGGGCTGGACTGCCCCCCACCTACATTACCAGGCTTTCGCTCCCACCCGCACATATTTCGCGAAGCCGGGATAGACGAAGGTGGTTCCCGTCTGGCCGGAGTCTTCCGGGGGGTGTTCGGTGAAAAACTTGGTGATGGGGGCCTGACCGGACGTGTCGGCATCGCGACCAACTTCCGCGTGCCCGAGCTCGATCTTCACGTTGGATGTGTCGCACATTACGTCGGCCCATTTATTGTCGCGATCCACCACCACTTCCCAGGTGCCGTTCATCATGTACACGCGAGCAATTTCGCGGCCGCCCAGATGCACCACGGTGGGCGCTTCGCTGGGCACGCCAAGGGTTTGCACCGGGGCCACTCCTTCATAGGCGAGAACAAACTTGCCCCCGCCTTTTTCGTCGGGAGGAACGGGTCTTAAGTCCTGACTGCGATTTCGCGCCACGGTGGCCATCTTGATGGCGTAGCGGCGGGCCTCGGCCAGTGGTTTGCCGTCCAGAGAAACGGCGGTTATGGCTGCTATGGGAGAGGACGTTTCCACCTGCAACGCTCCGGCGGCGTACGTTTCTCCGGGCTTCAACTCGCCCGCAACGGATGCCCAGGTGGGGGTGGCAACCCGCAAAGTACCTGCTGCCAGATCACGCTGAAACGCGCCGTCGGATGCCACGGCAGTGGTCGATGTGAAGGTGTCGGCTTTGGCTTCATCACGCAAGATTGCAGCGCGCAGGATGGCTGCCTCAGCGGCCGTTTCCTCGGTCACATTGCCCAGCACAAGGTTGGATCTTTTGGGGTCCAGGAAGCCGATGATCTTGCTGCTGTCAGGCAGCAAGAATGGCGTGTAACCTGCCTTTTCGATGTTGTCCTTCGTCATTCCTTCCTTGGCCCACATCCATTTGTGATCATAACCAGACGCTGCAATCACAGTTTGGCCGCGTTGGTCGGCGGGGAGTTTTGCGTGATCCGCAAACCAGCGGTCGAACAGCACGAGGTTATCGCCCTTGTAGGCGCCCTTGCCGCTGCGGCCGGATGTGATGGTCATCAAGACGTCGCTGTCCTTCGTGTCGGAGGTCATCTCCGGCGCATCGGGGTTCCACAGTTCCGTGCGACCGTACACGCCCAGTTTGTGCAGCGGGGTGCTGTAGTCGGCCCACGTGTTGAGGTCGGCGTCGTTGTAAGCCAGGCGCACCACTTTTGCGTCGGGCTGCAGGGCGCCTTTCAAAAAGAGCGCCGCAGCGTAGCCGTTCAGGCCCCATCGGGTCGGGTCTGCCTGGGGGGCGAAGGAGAGCAGCAGGTCCGGGTTCCCCCACGTGTAGTAGGCGAAGTGGCTGATAAGGTCGAAATCCTGCACGCTGGAGTGGGCGGCCATGAGCGGGAACGAGGCCACGCGATATTCGTTGGGCCAGCAGTTGGTCCATTCGCGGCAAACCAATCCGGCCCCGGCCCATTTGTAGCCCAGCATGTGCTCGGCCAATTCGGTTTCCTTCAGGATGTTCTCGTTCTGGAAGTAGGCTTTTCCGGTCCATTGAGCACCGGGCACGAAGATGGGGTGATCGATGTAGGCGTTCTCGGCGGCGGAACCCAGCTCGCGGGCCGGGGTGAAGGTGTCTGAGATGAAGTTCCCGTGCACCACGGCGTTCAGTGGCATCTTCGCTCCGCGGGCGCGGAGGTGGTCGCGCATGGTGGCGAAATATTTTCGCTGAGCCTGGCGGGCAAAGGCCACCCCGTCGCGGTTGCGCACGGGCGAATTGTCAGGGTCATCCCAGGGCCGGGCCATGGCCTTCTCCAGCGGCATCATTTTCATGGAGGGAAGCTCGACGGTTCCTTCTTCGATGCTTTCGCTATTGCCGAGGGCACACACATTGGCGTCGTTGGTCCAGGCGCGGCGCAGGGTGGCGGTGTCGCCGTAAGTTTGACGCAGCCAGTCATTCCACATGGTCTTGAATTCGGTGCGGTAGGGCTCCATCAGATCGCGCCACGGAACGTGGTTGTAGAGCAGGCTGTCTTCGTTCTCGATCTCCAGCATGCAGACCGCCGGGTTCAGGCCGTTGGGGATGCCCGTGTAGGGGTTGACATGGTTAAAGAGAAAGTCGTCGGCGTATTGCTTCTGCAACTCGATGAGGCGTTCGTTGAAGAAGGCGTAGGTGCGCC
Source organism: candidate division BRC1 bacterium HGW-BRC1-1 (assembly GCA_002842095.1). Classification (GTDB taxonomy): domain Bacteria; phylum Sumerlaeota; class Sumerlaeia; order Sumerlaeales; family Sumerlaeaceae; genus HGW-BRC1-1. Next base: position 327,825 of record PHCB01000006.1, on the reverse strand, counting down.
CCGCGCGGTCCATCTTGTCGGTGTCGGTCAGGCCGTCGCCATCGCGGAAAGTGCGGTAGCCGCGCAGCACGAGATAGACATACATGCCGCGCTCCTGTGCCTGCGCCACCCAGTAGTCCACGCGATCGCGGTACTCGGCGTCGAACTCCGTGCTGCGGTTGTTGTTGGGGTACGCTTCGTCGATGATGTTGCGTCGCACAAGGTTGTATTTCTCACCGCCGCGGTTGTCCATCTCGTGCAGGCGCACCATGTTGCAGCCGCCCCGGGCCATTACATCGAGCACCGTGGCGATGCGCGCTTTTTCAATCTGCCCCACGTGATCCGCCGCCACGGTCATGCTCCAGAAGCGCAGCCGCTCGCCGTTTTTCTCGGTGCGGAAGTGGCCGTCTGGGCCCTGCTCAACCCAACCGTGCTTGCCCGCGGGGGCATCCAGCAGATAGGAGAAGTCCACCAGGGATGAATCCGGGAACGTGTCGAAGTTTGGGTTAAGGGCGCGCACGGCGCGAGGGTCGCCGGCGTGGCGCGGGTTGGCGATCCGTCCCTGCGTGATGGCGGCAGCGTCAGAATTGCGCGCCGACATTACCTCGGAGGATGAGGTTGCCGCATGAGTGGAACCGGCAAGAATCGAAACGAGGACGATGGTGGCAACGCACACGGAGAGCTTCATGGGTGAAACCTTTCGATGAGAGATGAACGTGATTGCAGAAAACGATAAAGGGCGCGGATGTCACGGCAAAAGCAAACGCGAGGTTCGGCCCGCCCCAACCCTTCCCCCGCGAACGCCGCGTTGCGCATGGCATGCAAAATTCTCCAAAACCTTCTCTATAGTGTTCAATCAATCTTGACCATTCTGAATGTCATGGCATGATCCGCTTAGCTATTTGTGTTGTACCGCACCCGATGCCCCTCTCGCGCATGAGTCTAATTCGTCGGATTTTGGTTACCTGCTAAATTTGAAACTTCATTTCTCAACCCGTGGTTTAGGCTCCTTGCTGGCAACCCGACGCTACCGCCTGATGGCCTTTTTGGCTTTGGGGTGGTTGGGTGTGTCTCCCGCTGCGGGCGCGGAAAACCCCGGCACCTCACTGACGGACCACTTCTTCCACAGTTCTTTTTTCATTGATTTGGTTCATCTTATCTCATTGGTGCTGTTGTTCTGGGTGCTCTATCGTCTGTGGAAAGGTCACACGGAGCGTCTCAAGGCCGACAAATTGATTCGGCGGTTGGTGGAGACGGACCAAACTGCCGAGGCGCTGGTGAACAGCCAGAAAATGCTGGACGCAATTTTTAACGGGTCGATGGATGCGCTATGCGTCATTGATGGTGCCACGCGACAGATCATTGATTGCAATCAACGCACGCTGGATCTTTTCGAGTGCGACGATCGCGACCAGATTCTAGGACGCACGGGCCATAGCCTGGCAACAATGACTGTTCCCGAGGAAGTGGCCACGGAAGCCTATCGTCGCATTGATGAAGGGGAGACTTGGACTCGTGAATTCAAGTTTCTGACTTTCAGGGGCAACGCATTCTGGGGTTCACTCGCTATCGTGCGGCTTAATCTGGCGGATAGCCATCTTCTGCTGGCCCGTGTGTCGGACATTACTGAGAGCCTCCGCAAGGAGGAGGATCGGATGCGCCTTTCGGCGGCCATCGAACAGGCCACCGAGGCGATCGTCATCACCGATGCCAAGGGTAATATCGAATATGTGAATCCCGCGTTCGAAGCTGTGAGTGGTTATTCCCGGGATGAGGCGTTGAGCCAAAATCCCAGAATTTTAAAAAGCGATCGACATGGTCCGGAGTTCTACGCGGAGATGTGGAAAACCATTTCCGCCGGCAATGTGTGGAAAGGTCACTTGTGCAACCGCCGCAAAGACGGTACGGTTTACGAGGAGGAGGGCTCCATCACGCCGGTGCGCAACGCAGGCGGAGAGATCGTCAACTATGTGGCGGTGAAGCGCGATGTAACTCGCGATATTATGGTGGAGGCTCACCTGCGCCAGCAGCAGAAGCTGGAGAGCATCGGCACACTGGCGGCCGGAGTGGCGCACGAAATCAACAATCCCCTTACCGGCATCTTGAATTATGCCGAGTTCATCCGTGATGATCCCCGGGCGGGCGGCGAGGCACACGAAAGCGCGGGTGAGATCGTCCGCCAGAGCGAACGGGTTGCGGATATTGTGAGCAATCTGCTGGCATTCTCGCGTCAGGAGACCACCGAAACGCCCCTTCAGCCCGCGTGCATGAGCGACATCGTTGCGCGAACGTTGCCACTGGTGCGCACCATCATGCGCCACGACAACATTGTGCTGAGCGTGGAGGAACCGTCTGATCTCCCACCGGTTTTGTGCCGGCCGCAACAGATTCAACAAATCCTGTTGAACCTGCTGACCAATGCCCGCGACGCACTGAAGGATGCTCCCATTGATAAATCCAACGGGCGGCGCATTAGTCTGATTTTCAATGTGACTCTCAATGGGACCCGATACCTTCGGACGACGGTGGAAGATAACGGTTCCGGAGTGTCGCCTCAGATTCGGGAGAGGGTGTTCGATCCTTTCTTTACCACCAAGCCACGCAACGAGGGGACGGGGTTGGGCCTGTCCATCAGCCACGGCATTGCCCGCGAGCATAACGGGTCGCTCACCCTGGAGAGCGCTCCGGGAAGCCTGACGCGCTTTCACCTTGATCTGCCATTGGCGCCGGAAGCCTCCTCCGTTGAGGCGGTTGAAAAAACGAACACCGCTGGGGAAGGATAGCGTCAGACGATTCGGGTCGTTTAGTGTCGGACTACATATATGAGCGAACTTTTTCCCATGAGTCACGATGAGGCACTGCTTGCGCAGGCGATGCAGCGTCACATGTCCGCCAACAACGACGAGCCCGGGCTTTGCGTGGCCGTGTTTCGGCGCGGACAGATCTCGGCGCTGGTCTGTTGCGGACTTGCGGGGTTGCCTGCGTCGGGTGCACCGGCCATCGAGGCCGACACGGCTTTCCGGCTTGCTTCGGTGAGCAAGCAATTCACCGCCGCGGCTGTTTTGATTTTGCGGCGGCGGGGACGGTTGAGCCTGGAAGACAGCGTAAAGCGCCATCTGCCGCAACTGCCCCCATGGGCCGCCACCATGACGTTGCGCCACCTGCTCACGCACACCTCCGGTGTGTGGCCCTACGAAGACATTATTCCCGCGGGGCGCAGCACCCAACTCACGGATGCAGATGTACTGGAGTTGATGGCGGGTGAGAACCGCACTCGTTTTTCCGCCGGGGAAAAGTTTTATTACAGCAACACCGGCTATGCTCTGCTGGCCAATGTGGTGGAGCGAGCCTCGGGGTGCTCGTTCCCCTCATTTTTGAAAGAGGCGATTTTTGATCCGCTGGCCATGCACAACACGCTGGCTTATGTGGCGGGCGGGCCGCCGGTGCAAAAGCGCGCTTATGGGTGCGCGTTCCGTGACGGGCGGTGGCAGGATGCGGATCAGGGTTTAACCAGCGCGGTGCTGGGCGATGGGGGCATTTACACCACCGCTCCCGACTACGCCCTTTGGGATGCTTCGATCTACGAAGAGACGCTGTTGCCGCGGGCCGATTGGAAGGAAGCCTTTGCATATGCTCGCGACAACCAGGGGCGGGCGCTCCCTTATGGCCTGGGGTGGCGGTTGGAAAAAGTCTCCGATGGGCGCGAGATAGTATATCACACCGGCAACACGACGGGGTTCAACTCCTGCGTGCGGCGCCTGCCGGTAGCCGGCGTGGCTGTTTTGGCCATGGCTAACCGCACCGGAACCCAAACCCACAAAATTACGCGAGACATTCTGGCAGTGTTATAAAGGCAGCTCGGGCAAGGGAAGGGCGCGGATTGATTGTTGCCTGTTTCACCTCGTCCTGTTAACCGCAGCGCATCAGGTGAATCATCACCGGCCACCATTTCATTTCGGAGTCCGCCCCATGAGCAGGCAGCCAGCATCTCCTCAGCAGATTCACGCAACCCTTCCATTTGTCATCCTGATCTCATGTGCCGCGGCTGCTGGTGGCTTCCTGTTCGGTTTCGACAGCTCGGTCATCAACGGCACTGTGGATGCGCTGGGTAAGGCCTTCGGCACGGGGGCTGCTGGCACGGGATTCTCGGTTGCGTCGGTGCTTCTCGGTTGCGCGGTGGGCGCCCTTTTTGCGGGGCGGCTGGCCAACCGCTTCGGGCGTAAGCCCGTGATGGTGCTGACCAGCGTCTTATTCGTGATCAGCGCGCTGGGATGCGCGGCAGCCATGAACACTGAGACTTTCGTCTTCTTCCGGCTCGTCGGTGGTCTGGCGGTTGGTGCGGCAAGCGTCATCGCCCCGGCCTACATTGCAGAGGTTTCGCCCGCCCGCCTCCGGGGAAGGCTGGGAACGCTCCAACAGATGGCGATCGTGATCGGCATCTTCATGGCATTCGTCAGCAACTACCTGCTGGCTTATATTGCCGGGGGAGTGACCAATGAATTATGGCTCAGTGTAAGCGCATGGCGCTGGATGTACGGGGTTGAGGCAGTGCCCGCCCTGTTGTATGGCATCGGCGCCCTGCTCATCCCGGAAAGCCCGCGTTTTCTCGTGCAGCAGGGGCGGGATGAAGAGGCGGCGATCGTGCTGGAGAGGGTAGGCGAGCCGGACGTCCCCATGCGTTTGCGGGAGATCCGTCGCACCGTGGACAGCGACCACAAGCCGCGGCTGAGCGACCTGTTGGGCCCCAACGGGCTGCCCCAGCGGATCGTGGTGGTCGGCATGCTCCTATCGGCTTTCCAGCAGTTCGTGGGCATCAACGTGATCTTTTACTACGGCGCGGTGCTCTGGAGCGCGGTGGGCCTCAGCGAGCAGAACTCGCTTCTCATCAACATCATCACCGGCACGGTGAACGTCGGATCCACAGTGGTGGCGATCATGTTCGTGGACCGCGTGGGACGCCGCCCTCTGCTCCTGGCCGGTTCGGTGGGCATGGCCATCACGCTCGGCCTGATGAGTTTCCTGTTCTCGGGCGCTCCGGTCGGCGCCGACGGCAACCTGCAACTCACGCGGACGGTGGGCATCGTGGCCCTCGTGGCCGCCAACATGTTCGTGTTCTCCTTCGGCGTCTCGTGGGGTCCGGTGGTGTGGGTGATGCTCGGTGAGATGTTCAACAACCGGATCCGCGCCCTGGCATTGGCCATCGGAGCGGCAGTGCAGTGGATTGCGAACTTTGCCATCACCATGACGTTCCCGCTCATGCTGCACGGCCTCGGCCTGGGCTTCGCCTACGGAATCTATGCGGCTGCCGCGGTGTTGTCGGGAATCTTCGTGCTCACGATGGTGAAAGAGACGAAGGGCATGGCCCTGGAGGACATGTGACGGTCCGGTAACGGGCGTCACCATTTCGCAGATTCCGCCTGTGCACCGGGCCGCACGACCTTGCCGTGTTCACCCACCCTGTGGCGGCGCAACTGCGCCCCTGAATACGGGAATAACCTGAGGGTCACTTGGCATTTCAGGGACAAAATACTTTTCTTTCGTGGAATTATTAATCACTGTAATTTCTGTATTGACTCCCTCTCTTATTGCAAGGACGAGTCGTAAATTTATGGGTCAAATGTAAATTTGCCCATAAAACAATTGGAGGAACGCCCCGATGTTCTCTCATCGATTCGGATTAAAAGCATTCACGCTCATTGAATTGCTCATCGTGGTTGCCATTATCGCTATTCTGGCGGCCATCGCTGTTCCCAACTTTCTCGAAGCACAGACTCGCTCCAAGGTTTCGCGGACTCGTGCTGACATGCGTACCATGGCCACCGCTCTGGAGTCCTATGCGGTTGATAATAACAATAAGTATCCACCGGAATATATTGCCGCAAGTTACGGCCACGCTACTGATGGCGCCCGCGAACTACATGCGCAGAGCCACCTGACCACACCGATTTCATATATAACTTCCATCCTGCTGGATCCCTTTAAATCCAGGGCGGCTTGGGGCGATCAGGGATATTACCGTTATTACAACTATCTGGAACGCTACGGTATACTGCTCGATTTCGCAGCAGCGATGGATCCCGATGGTTCCCCTCCGGGGGTGCGGGGAGCATTTTTTGACAGGCAATCGGCTTGGATACTATACTCCTTTGGACCCGATCAGAATTCATCCTATGACAATTCCAAGCGTCCCAGGATGATGCCTTACGATTCGTCCAATGGCACCATCAGTTTTGGCGACATATTCCGTTTTGGGCCGGGCGGTCTTTCGGTCTAGAGCATTTTCGATTCAAATGATTACAGACTCGTGGTGCGTTGGGATGTCGAATTGTGACCACCCATCCCTGATGTCGGTGGCCATCACGGTCCCTGATGTCGGTGGCCATCACGGCAGCGCATGGGTGCCTGATGCTACCGCCTCCCTCTTGCACACTTGCTGGCGGCATGCAACCGGCGTGCAACCGGCGTGCAACCGGTGTGCAAGCGGTGTGCAAGCGGTGCAATTGGCGCGCAATCGGCAAGCCATTATCTGCGCAAGGTCTGCCTCAGGCCTCCACCCGGCCTCCAGTTTGCCCTGCATGCACAGTCGCCCTGAACCCAAGGCTCCAACTATTTCGAGATTGCAGGATATGTTAACACTTACGTCAAAACTGCTCTAATCGAAGTTTCCGGGCTTCAGGCCCTCGTGCTATTGAGCAGAGCGGTCAGAGAAATCTGGTCGCTCTGCTTTTTCGTTGGGGTCGCTCACAGCTCTCAGCATAAAAAAAGTCGGACGTTTTCTGCCACTACAACGTTGCATTCGTGCGTGAGGGTGGCCCAATGAGTTTCTGATTTACTGATTTTATCCCACTTCACGTGCATTTAGGGGCGTGGGCGGGTTGACGCAACGCGCCCACCGGCATATACCTGCAGGGGTGAATGGATTGAAGATGGCGGCTAAAATGACGATTCTGCGGGCCCGACGTGGCTTTTCCCTTTTGGAATTGCTCGCGGTGGTGGCCATTGTGGGCATCCTGTCCGCTACGTCCGTTGGCATTTACGCGGGGTATGCCCGCGACCGCCGCATCACTGCTGCCGCTTCCATGGTCAACAGCGTCTTGATGACAGCACGATCTCAGGCTATTTCCGCCAATAAATGGTACACGGTCGTTTTCCAGTTCCGCGACCCGCTCACGGGGGCCGACTCGCCCTCGGTGTGGATTGATGAGGTGCTGGCTAATTACACGCAACCAGGCCCATCGTCCGATGCTCCCTTTGGCCCCACCTATTATCGCCGGGTCACTCCCCGGGTCACCACGCCGCAGCCTTTACCCGAGGGTGTGCAATTGACGGATATCGTCGTGGGCACCACCAACACCCTTACTGCCGCCAATGGCCACGTGGCTGTAGTCTTCAAAGCGGATGGCACATCGGATTACGCGTCCGTCCATCTGCTTGATGCGGCATCCGACCCCGTTGATGATTCGAAGTACACCACCGTGAAGTTGTACTCGCCCACGGCGAAATCGAAAATTTTTCCGAACGAACGCAAGTGAAGGGATCCCTCGCCGCCATTGCCATGAGATGCCGACCGATCATATCTGCTTCGCTTCGCCACCAGCGCCGGGGCTATTCGCTCATCGAAGTGCTGGTGAGTCTGGCCATCCTTTTGGGCGGAGTGGTGGCAATCATTTTTCTCATTCCAAACGCGTTGAAGGCCTCCAGCGATGCGGCTTTTCTCACCGAGGCCACGCTGCTGGCCCAGATGAAGGCAGAGGAGATCCGGCGCGATGACGATGCTTATTCGTCGGGCACGCTGATGCGGACCATCTCGATGCGCACCACCGAGACGACGCCCGTCCCCTTCCCGCAGAACCCCAACCTTGCCTATTCGTTCATCGGCAACACGGTGATGTATTCCAGCGTCCCGACCGGCGATCCGCGCGGCGAGGCCGGCGTGCCACGGGTTATTGTGCGTTATGCCAACAGCTACCGCAGCAGTCAGGAGGTCGTGTATGAACTCCGCTTCGGTAATTAACCTTCGCTCGCGGCGACGTGGTATGTCGCTGGTGGAAGTTCTGGTGGCCATGGCCATAGCTGGCGTTTTTTTATCCGGAACAGCGATGGCTTTCGTCCAAATCATGCGTGCCAACGACCTCGCCCGTGTTCGCATGGAAGCACTGGCTAATGCGCGCCACGCACTGGATCAGTTGTCGCGTGATCTGATCACGGCCACGGATAGCGCGCCCACGGGCGGAACGCCGCTTTTCAGCACGGGGATCACTTCTTCGACGCCCATCCTTACCGGTAATCTGATTGATGACGACGGCGATGGTGCCATTGACGAGTCGGAATTCACCGGCGTGGACGCCGATGGCGACTGGGTGGCGGCCAGCCATAACCGGCATGTGCAATTGTCTGATACAAATCCCGGTATTGTTGAGCGCAAGCGGCTGGTGGGCTGGTCGGACCCCGGCGATGAAATGGTGCTGGAAGACCCCGCCTATGTCCTCTCGGATCTTACTTTCCGTTTCCAGCCACCGGTGGGTACTTCAACTGCACCATACCAGCGCGCAACTTATGGGGTGACGAACTTTGATGGCGAAGAGAACGTGCTGGTGCGCACCCTGCTGGATGAGGGCGTAGCGCCGGGCGACCCCGTTACTTCGTCAACCGGACCGGTGGCGTTTAATGTGCTCTCTTTCGGCGTGTTGTGTTATAGTGAACGACTCGCGGTCATTCCGTTTGCTTCTGGTTGGATCAACACCTGGGACGCGGACGCTCCTCCGGCCGGTGGTGCGTTGCGGCTTCCCGTGTCGACCTACCTCACCGTGACGGTCTACGCCGGCGTGATCCCGCTGGACAAACTCCCGCCCGGGTCGCGCATCGAAACGGTCACGCTGACCACCATGGTCAACATTGAAAAGATGTTAGCCTCGCCCGCTTACAACGCCACACGCCCCACCTATTAACCCGGTCCCAACATCAGGTGGCGCTCCATGCGCATGACTTCGTCGCGCAGTTCGGCGGCCCGTTCGAATTCCAGTTTGCGCGCTGCCTCCTGCATTTCCTTTCGCATCGCACCTATGCGCCGCGCCAGCACCGCCGGGTCTTCGTTGCCGTATTCCGCTGCGTCCTCGGCGGCGATGGGCACATCGTAGTAGTCACTTTCGTATCCGGTTTGCAGAATTGTGTGGATCTGTTTCACCACCGTTGTCGGCGTGATGCCGTGGGCGCGGTTGTAATCCTTCTGGATTTCGCGCCGCCGCTCGGTTTCGTCCAGCGTGAACCGGATGGCGTCCGTGATGCGGTCGGCGTACATGATGACCATGCCGTTCAGGTTTCGGGCGGCGCGTCCGCAGGTCTGGATCAGCGCTGTTTTTCCGCGCAGGAAGCCTTCCTTGTCGGCGTCGAGAATCAGCACCAGCGAAACCTCCGGCAGGTCCAACCCTTCGCGTAGCAGGTTGATGCCCACCAGCACGTCGAACTTGCCCAGTCGCAGATCGCGGATGATCTCCGTGCGCTCGATGGCGTCGATGTCGGAGTGCATATATTTCGCTTTGATACCGGTTTCGACCAGATATTCCGTGAGGTCCTCCGCCATGCGCTTGGTGAGGGTCGTCACCAGCACGCGTTCGCCCTTGTCGGTGCGCAGCCGGATTTCCCCGAGGGAATCCTCCACCTGGCCGGTGGCGGGTTTGATGGTGATGGGCGGATCGATGAGGCCCGTGGGGCGAATGACCTGTTCAACTACCAATCCCCCTGAGCGTTTCAACTCGTCCTCGGCGGGGGTGGCGCTTACGAAAACAACCTGGTTGAGCCGGGCGTTGAACTCGTCGATTTTCAGCGGGCGGTTGTCCAGCGCGCTTGGCAGGCGGAACCCGTGCTCCACCAACACGGTTTTGCGCGAGCGATCGCCCTCGTACATTCCGCGCACCTGCGGCAGGGTCACGTGGCTCTCGTCGATGAACATGAGGAAGTCGCGCGGGAAGTACCCGAGCAGCGTGTCGGGTGGTTCGCCGGCGGCGCGGCCCGCGAGGTGGCGCGAGTAATTCTCGATGCCCGCGCAGGTGCCCATTTCGGCGAGCATTTCCAGATCGTAGCGTGTGCGCTGTTCAATGCGCTGCGCTTCCAGCAGGCGGTTGGTGGCTTTAAACTCAACGAGGCGCTCCTGAAGCTCGCTTTCGATCAGTTTGATGGCCCGCTCCAACTTGTGCTTCTGCGTCACGTAGTGGCTGGTGGGATAAATAAAAATGCGCTGAAGACCGCGCCGACGAGCGCCCGTGAGCGGATCGATCTCGTGGATCGCCTCCAGCTCGTTGCCGAAAAACTCCAGGCGGTAGCCGATTTTTTCTTCGTAGGCGGGAAAGATGTCCACCACATCGCCGCGCACGCGAAAGGTGCCGCGGTGGAAATCGAAATCGTTGCGCGTGTACTGGATGTCAACGAGATGGCGCAGCACTTCGTTGCGGCCGTCGCGCTGGCCCTGTTCCAGATACACGACCATGGCGTGGAAATCTTCCGAGGAACCGATGCCGTAGATGCACGACACGCTGCTGACAACGATGACATCGCGCCGCTCGAGCAGGTGCTTGGTGGCGGCGAGGCGCATCTTATCGAGCTCGTCGTTGATGGCCGAGTCCTTCTCGATAAACGTGTCGGTGCGGGGGATGTACGCCTCGGGCTGGTAGTAGTCGTAGTAGCTGACGAAGTACTCGACGGCGTTCTCGGGGAAGAGCTCTTTGAACTCGCGGTAAAGCTGCGCCGCGAGGGTTTTGTTGTGGGCCAGCACGAGGGTGGGGCGGTTGATACGCGCAATGACGTTGGCCATGGTGAACGTCTTGCCGCTGCCCGTGACGCCCAGAAGAGTCTGGAAGGGCAGACCGCCGTTGACCCCCGCCACGAGCGCCTCGATGGCGGCGGGTTGGTCACCCTGGGGGGTGAAATCGGTTTTCAGTTGGAAGAGTTTGGGGGTCTCGGACACAGGATAACATACAGCGGACGGGAGGGCTTTTTGCGGGAGAATGCAAAAGCTTCGAAAGCCGCGTCCCCTATTTCGGGGTTGCCGACTTTATAATAAACGCCAGATGGCGCGACAGCACCTTCTTGAAATTATCGGCATTCATGTCTTCCATCTTATACGTCTCGGGTGCCCCGAGGTACTCCGGCTGATCCGGTGTCACGGTCACCACGCATACACGCAGCATCGCCTCGTTGGGGAACACTTTCACCTGGAACACAAAGTCGCGATAGATGGACGGCCCCATATCTTTGAGGTTGGGTATCAACCGGATCAACATCATCTCCTGATGGGGCTCCTGATTGAGCTGCACCTCCACGCGATGATTATGATTGCCGGCCCGGCGGCCAACGTCTTCCGCCGCTTTGACCCATTCGCGATGGCAAGCCTGCATGAATTCCTGCCGGAATTTACCGCGCGCCGTAGTCATCTCGCGCAGTTGGTCCAACTTCGTCGTGCGAGCCTCGTCAAAGGCCGCCAGTGCCTGATCAAGTTCGTCTGTTGTCATGTTCGCGCAGTTCTCTCCCCGAGATAATTAATATCCTCCCCTCAAAGATCAGACTCTCAGAATTCGTCAAGTCAAGTAAAGCATGAGGGGGTAACCCGTAAGAAGGAGGTTTTTCCGTTTCAGGCGTTTTCACACGGCGGGTGCACCTTTCATCCTTTAAGGCGGGGGAATTACCTCACCACTTTTGTTTTCTGATGAAGTAGATGAACGCGGCCACCGTGCAGAGGGCCAGCGCGAGGATGACAAAAAACGGTGTTAATCCCTGCGTATTGAAGGGATATTTGACGTTCATGGAGAAGGCGCTCACGATGAACGTGGGCATCATGATGCCGAGGGTGATGATGGTGAGCGTTTTCATGAGCACGTTCAGGTTGTTGCTCACAATGGAGGCGCGGGCGTCCATCATGCTGGCGATGATGTTCGAGTAGATCTCGGCCTGTTTGAAGCACTGGCTGTTGTCGACGATCATGTCGTCGACCACCTCAATCTCGTCTTCGGTCAGACCCAGTCGGGTGGCGTTGGATTTGATTTTATCGATGAGCAGGGCGTTTGAGTGGATCGCATTGAGGTAGTACGTCATGCTTTTTTCCAGCTCGAACATGTTGATCAGGTGGCGGTTTTCCATGGCCGTGTTGATCTTCGTTTCCACCTCGTCGGTGATCATGTTGATGACCTTGAGATGTTCGAGGAAGTGCAGGATGGACCGATAGACGACCTTCAGCATAACTTCCTGCACACGTGTCACGCGGCGGAAGTGCTTTTTGTCGAAGAGGGGAATGTCTTCGTTGAGGACGATAACGAGGCGCTCTTTGAAGAGAAACATACCCGTGGAGTCGACCTTGAAGAGCAACTGGGTGCCCCCAGAATAATTGCGGGGACGCTTGGCGATGATGGCAATGTGTTCGGGTTCGAATTCGAGGCGCGCCAGTTCATCGGGGTCCACGGCGGATGAGAGCGTGTGCTCGTCCACATTAAAGGTTTCTATGAGTAGACGCCGCTCCGCTTCGTCGGGGTTGACCACGATCTGGATGGGTGCGTTTACGTCCTGGGTTTCTACGAGTTGTTGTTCTTGAAAGGCATAGAATTTGCGCATCGTTGTCGTTTGCCACTCCGTGAATCTGCATGAGGCGCCTGCGGGATTGCAGCGCGTTTATTTCGTCCGTCCGTTCAAGGGGCCGGGCTTCGGGTTGCATTGCGGGCGTCGTCGGGTGATGGGATCGCACGGTGCGCCGCTGTCGGCTTAACCGGAGATTCTTCCGGCGACTCATCATCCGTTGAACCATCGCTGGCACCCGATGCAAACCCGCTCCCCGCGGGGAAATGGCGTGCTGGGACTCAACTCATGGTTACATCACCTGATTGAGAGTGTCGGGATGCCGTGCGTCAACGCGAAAGTTCTTTGGACGCCTTCCTTCTTGCAACTGCGTATTAAATTCCGATGGTTTGCGAACATTCCCTTTTGCCGAGGTGCGTTATGAAGTGGATTGCGGTTTGCTCTCTTATGGGTCTGGTTGCAGTGGGTGGTGGTCTATCCTGCGCCGAGGCGGCGCAACCGCTGCTGCTTACGCCGGAACCGGCGGAAACCACAGCCACCGAGGGCTTCACTTCCATCACCAGTGAGTGGGTGGTGCAGTTTGCCGCGGATAACGCCGATGATTTTCTTGCGGCGCGGGAACTGCGGCAGGAGGCACGGGCCACCCTCAAGGCGAAGCTGACCACCGCACCGCTGCAAGCGGATGCGGGCCAGACAACGGGCAACGTCATTGCATTGCGGGAAGTGCCTGCGGAGGCCGACGCGCCGCCGTTGTTCGCAACGCAAGGTTATCGCCTGAGTGTGCGCGAAGGGCGCATTGAGATATCCGCGCCCACGGCGCAGGGGCGTTACTACGGTGTGCAAACGCTGCGTCAGCTCATGCGCGGGGCCGGCCCCGAGGGGCTCGCGCGGATGGAAATTCGCGACTGGCCGGCACTGGAATGGCGCGGCATTTCCGACGACATCAGTCGCGGGCAGATTTCCACCATCGCAGATTTCAAACGGATCCTCGCCAACCTGGCGCAATACAAGGTGAACATGTATCAGCCGTACATCGAGGACATGTTCGAGTTCGATGCCAACCCGGCGATCGGCGAGGGCCGGGGCCGCCTGACCAAAGAAGAGTTTACGCAGATGGTTACTGAGGCGCGGCTGCACCACATCACGCTGGTCCCCATTTTCGAAACGCTCGGTCATCAGGACCGCATGCTGTCCATTTCGGACATCCGCCCATTTGCCGAGATTACCGATCCGGCGGCGCGCCCCTGGAGTTTCGCACCGGCTAACAAGAATGCACGCGCCTTTGTGAAGCGCCTCATCAGCGAAATCGCAGAATTAACGCCCGGACCGTTCTTTCACATTGGCGGCGACGAAGCCTACGAAATCGGCGAGGGGCAGAGTGCGGAACTGGTGAAGAAGGAAGGGCGGGCCGTGGTGGAGGCGCGCTACTTCAGGGAGATGGCCGACTACCTGCGCGAGAAGCACCACCTTCAGACACTCATGTATGGCGACATGCTCATCGCCAAGCCGGAGGCATTTAAGGAACTGCCGCAGAATGCCATCATCATCGATTGGGGCTACTCGGGCACGCATGAATCGACCGCGAAGATTAAGGCGGCGGGAGTGAAAAATTTCATGGTCAGCCCCGGTATCTGGAGTTGGGCGGCGTTTTATCCGGCCTACCGCGCGGGATTCAACAACGTGTATTCGTTCACCAACACGGGCAAAGAGCAGGGTGCCATGGGCGCCATCACCTCAAGCTGGGGCGATAATGCCTCTGAGAATCTCCGTGAGAACAATATGACCGGCTACGCCTACAGTGCGGCGGCGGCCTGGCAGAAAATTTCGCCCACCATGGACGAATTCATGCGCCCCTATGTGGCGGTGCAATACGGTGTGGATTCTCCGTCATTGGTCGACGTGGAAACAACGCTGGGCACCCAGATTCTGCCCGACGGCATGAAGGCCCAATCGTCCTATCACGCCAGTTTGAAAATCCACGAACATAACAAAGTCTGGCTGGACCGCATGACGACGCTGAAGACCGACATGGAGGCCGTGCGCAAGGAGATTGCCAAGGCGCGCAAAACTGTGCGGCGCGAAGCGGACCACCTCGATTCACTCGATCACGCTGCAAAACGATATCTGTACATGGCCGACCGCGACCTCGGGTTGGCTCGCATCACGAAGATACTGGGTAAAAAGAAAAGCGGCGATTTGTCGGCGGCCAGGCGGACGGAGATTCGTCGGCTGCTGACTTCTCTGCGCGACAGGCATCTCGATCTGACCAATGAGTACGTTCGCCTCTGGCTGAATCGCAACAAGTACCCCATGCTGGAGGACAATCTTGAGCGCCTGCAGCGGCAGACGGCAGAACTGCAAAATTATCTCGTGCAATTGGAGGCGGGCAATCTTCAGCGCGCACCAAGTCCGAGGGGGATGTTCATGTGGCATCCCGACGACGCGGATCCGTTCACTACGACTTCGGAAGCTGTGACCTATTTCAGCCGTTTGGTGAAGGTGAAGAAGCCCGTGGCGAAGGTGGATATCCACGCCTGGGCCGACGACCGCTGCACGCTCTTTGTGCAGGGTGAAAAACCGGGTGGTCGCTCCGGTACGGCTACGTTCAACACGGTTGCTGCTGAATGGGTGGCGTCGCCTGGTTTCAAAGAGGGCGACAACGTCGTGTCGATGAGCGTGAAGAATGGTTTCGGGGCCGGCGTGGCGATCTGTACCATCGACATTCTCTATCAGGACGGAACCAAGGAAACCATCACGGGCGACAAGGAATGGAAGACCACCCGCAGCACCAAGCTGGCCCGCGACTGGTTTAAGTCTGCCCCGACGGGGAAGGCTTGGGGACCCGTGCGACTGCTTGGCAACGCACCCCTCGCCCCCTGGACGAGCATGGATTGGTAAACCGCCGCGATGGTGAGGGTCAGGCCTTGTTGAGGCGCACAGGGTTGAATTTTGTGTGCTTGAGCAACTTGTCGCAGCGTCCGCTGATTTCGCCGGGCGTAAGGGCCGAGAGCCGCTGCAATGAGAAATCCTCGACCGTAAAGCCGGCCATGGCGGTTCCAACCACCACGGCTTGACGATACACCGCCTCGGTGAGGCGGGGTGCTGCGGCGAGGTATCCGATGAAGCCACCGGCAAAGGTATCGCCCGCGCCGGTGGGGTCTTTCACCAATTCGAGGGGGAAGGCTGGTGCGGCGAAGAAAGTGTTGGCTGAGAACATGAGGCAGCCGTGTTCGCCCTTCTTTATAATGACGCGCTTGACGCCCATGGTGAGAAGCTGGCGGGCGGCCACCTGCAGGTTCACGGTGTCGCAGAGCATACGGGCCTCGGCGTCGTTGAGTAGCACGATGTCGCAGTGTTCGATGACCTTCATCAGTTCCGCGCGCTTGCCTTCGATCCAGTAATTCATGGTGTCGAGGAGCGTGAGACGGGGGCGGCGCACCTGGCGCAGCACCTCCAGTTGCAGTTCGGGATCGATGTTGCCCAGCATCACGAAGTCCGCCTCGCGGAGCTTCTCGGGGATTTTCGGCTCGAAGGTGGCGAAGGCATTGAGCTGGGTTTCGAGGGTGTGGGCCTGGGACATGTCGTACTCGTAGTAGCCGCGCCACCGGAATGTTTTGCCGTCGGGAACCACTTCCACGCCGCTGGTGTCGATTTTGCGCGAACGAAAGAGGTCAAGATGACCGGCCGGAAAATCGCCGCCAACCACGCCCACGATAGCCGTGGGGGCGAAGTGCGAGGCAGACACCGACGCATAGGAGCAACTTCCGCCGAGGGCGCTCTCCACTTCTCCGAAGGGTGTGCGCACATTATCGAGGGCGAGGCTGCCCACTACCAGGACTGTCATCGTAAAAAGCCTTTCAAAACCATTGAACTATGGCCAAACCGCAGCGACTGCGCACCGGGGGGCGGGGGTTGTCAACCGTTGATGGGTCAGAACCTTTGACACAAACACCCATATTTCCATTCTGGTTTAACCCTTTGGCAAAAAAAGCTCAATCCCTTGGGCGGGTTGCGGTAGACCTATTATAACATCAAGGGATTCTCACAAGCGGATCACAGGATAACCTACACGATGATCGAAATTACCATTTCCGGCAACACGTACGAGGAAGCCTACAAGGAAGGCATGGAGCAACTGGGCCTTCGCGAGGATGTTGTGGAGGTGACGGAACTCAACCACGCTCTGGATGATCTTCTGCCGGGGGCGGAGCCGCTGCCCGGGGTGACTTTGCGTTTTCGCGTGCAGGAGGAGGCCTTGCTGGCCCAAGCGAAGGCACATCTGGTGCGCATTCTGGAACTGATGGGGGTCCAAGCCCGCGTGGAGAGTTTGCACCGCAAGCGGGGGCTGACGCTGAACATTATCGCCGAGGACGATGGGTCGCTGATTATCGGAAAAATGGGTCAGAATCTCGACTCTCTGCAATATTTGATCAACCGCATGACGACCCGCTCGACGCGGGAACTGGCGCCGATCCTCGTGGACAGCGAGGATTATCGCGAGAAACGGCTGGCGAAGCTGGAAGAACTGGCCCGGAACACCGCGCGACGGGTGGTGCGCACGGGGCGCGAGGCTGCGCTGGAGCCGATGTCGGCAAGCGAGCGCAAGGCGATACACATGATCGTGAAAGAGGTGCGGGGCATTCACAGTATCAGCCGGGGCGAGAACGAGAGCCGTCACATTGTCATCACGCCGGCCGAAGGTGAGGGCCCACCGCCCAACGTTTTCCGCGGGCGACCTTCCCCCCGTGAGATTCGCGAAGGCACCACCGGTGGTGGCGCGAACCGGGGAGAGCGCGGCGAGCGGCGCGGCGGTGACAGTGGCCGCCGGGGCGGACCACCCTCGGGAGATCGTGAACGGGGCGGAGGCGGACGCGGCCGTGGCGGTGAACGGGGTCGCGGAGGCGAGCGGGGACGCGGCGGACCACGGCGCGGTGGACAGCCCAATAATCCCGCACGACAGGGTCAGGCGGGCGGTGGTCAACCGGCGCGACCGGCAACTCCGGATAGTACCCCACCAGTCAACCCGGCTCCGGACCGCGAACCAACGAACGACTGATTAAGCCTGACTGAAAAAATCGTGGTTGCGTCGATTCTGCTGGAATCGGCGCGCCCGTCAGGACTCAATGGGCTGAGGCTGGAGGTGGGCGGCCTGAAACACTACCACCCAAATTGATAAATCCCGAAACCCCGCAGGAGAGCGCAAACCCATGAAAAGAACACGTCCCGACATCAACGAGAGTTTATATTACGACAAGTATTACGTGATCAAAAAGACGGGAGCCACAACCCTTGCGCAGGAAGCCATTCGTCAGTTGACGGAAGAAACGGCCAGCCGCGAAGGGGGCGGCACGATTGAAGTGGATGATATCCTGGGGCGTATGTGTTCGCTGCACGGTAAACAGTATTTTTGCCTGAACCTCGACGAGGAAGCCAGCCTGAAGGCGATGCAGACGTACTACCACAGCAAGTACGATAAGAACGCCGCCGAGCAGTGCATCGAGTATATCATGAAACGCGAAGTCGGCAAGGAAGTCGTGTTCAAGGGCAAGTGCCTCACCCGTGGCCGGGTGGTGGATGTTTGGCATCATCCCGATGGCGGCAAGGTTTTTGATGTGCGGGACAAGGAAAACGGTTTGCACTCCGTGCCCGAAGGCTGGGTGGTAAAATGGATAGAAGCCCCCGCCGAAGTAGAGGGCGAAAAAGGCAACGGAGCCAAGTAAGCGCTGCGGCGGCCTTTCCATGCCTTGAAAAAATCATCTGTGTAATCTGCGTTATCTGCGGTTTATTGCTTCTCGCGGTTTGGGGTTGCGTCGGAGGTGCTTTTTGCCAGAGTGGACGGGTTGATCATTTCCTTGTTCCCGGTGCTGACCATGACTCGATTGTTATTATTGCTGACCGCGCTGGCTTTTTGGGCCGCGCCTGTTTCTTCCGCTAATGCTGCGTCTGCGGAATATCGCGCCTTGTGGGTGGATGTTTTCCACGACGGCCTGCGCTCGCCGCAGGAGGTGGACACCATGCTGGCGTCGGCCCGGCGGGCGAATCTGAACGCCGTGTTCGTGCAGGTGCGCAAAGCGTGCGACGCCTATTATGATTCCAAAGTGGAACCGAAAAACCCGGCTGTGAAGTCGGGGTTTGATCCGTTGGCGTACCTCCTTCGGCAGGCCCGCAATCCCGCGCTGGGCCACCGCATCGAGGTTCACGCGTGGCTGGTTACGTACCGTGCAAAAATGCCCGGTGATGAGCTTTGGAAGAGCTCGGCCCATGTGGTGCAGCGCCATCCCGAATGGTTGAGCCGCACGGTGGATGGTAAGCTGGAGGATTCGTTCCCCGACAACCGGGGTCGTCAGATGCTCGACCCGGGCGTGCCCGAGGTGATCGACTACAACCTCGAAGTTGTGCGCGATATTTTGTCGCGTTACGATGTGGACGGTATCCATTTCGACTATTTCCGTTATCCCGATTCCAACACGCCGGGCAATGTGTGGGGCTACAACCCCGTGGCGGTGGAGCGCTTCAACAAGCTGTATGGTCGCAAGGGAAAGCCAGCCCCGGCGGACCCGCAGTGGGGCGAGTTCCGGCGCCAGCAGGTGGAGTTCATGGCGCGCAAGGTGTATGCCCATGTGCGCGCGTGGCGGCCGCAGGTGAAGGTCTCTGCCGCGCTGATTGTTTATGGGTCGCCCTCGGATAGTTTCGAGCGCACGGACCCGTATAAGCAGGTGTTTCAAGACTGGCCCCGCATTGCCGCGGGCGGATGGCTGGATATTTTGATGCCCATGAACTACAAGCGCGAATCGGTCCCGGCGCAGGCGAAGTGGCATCGCGACTGGGCGCGCTTTCTGGGCCAGACGGCCCAGTCCACGGGGCGCTTCGCGCTGAACGGCGTGGATGGCGAGCAACTAAACACGCTGGATGGAATCCTGGCGCAGTCGCGCGACACACGGCGTATGCCGGGCATCACGGGCATCGCGCACTATTGTTATGCAGAAACCCGCAAGGGCTCGGGGGCTGTGCCCGACACGGCGTTTTTTGATGCGTTAAAGAAGAATCTGTACCCCGGACTGGCTCAACCGCCCGATATGCCCTGGCTGACGCGGCCCCGGGAGGGAATCGTGAAGGGGATAGCGACCAGCAATGGCAAGCGGCTGGATGGTGCCCGGGTGCGCGTGGGTCAGCAGACGGTGATGACCGATGGCACCGGGTTCTTTGCGGCCGC
Organism: candidate division BRC1 bacterium HGW-BRC1-1; assembly: GCA_002842095.1. Taxonomy (GTDB): domain Bacteria; phylum Sumerlaeota; class Sumerlaeia; order Sumerlaeales; family Sumerlaeaceae; genus HGW-BRC1-1. The sequence goes on along the minus strand of PHCB01000006.1, from coordinate 308,075 downwards.
GCGCATATCGCCGGGTCCCACGGCGGTGACGCTGTTGGATGGCGACGGTAACGCGACGGGTCGTGTGGAGGTGATGGTCAAGGCCGGTGGCGTGGCCGAGGCGACTTTGAACGTCGGGTCGGGGGCAAGGCGTTAGAAGTTCTGGGGTAAAGCGGAGCAGGGAGGAAGTTGAGTCTGGATTTTGTGGCAAGACTTAATTTCAATCCAAAGTGTTCTGTTAAAATTCAATCGTCTTTTGGAGGTTTTTGCCGCGCTGTGATATTTTTTCGTTTTTTGCGAGCCGCTGCGGTGGCTGTGTCTGTTTGCCTGGTTGTCCCGGCTTTTGCACAAACGGTTACAGTGGATGATTCCGACTCTGCGTTCGGTAGCCGCACGGGTGGCGGTGTCGTCATTCTGATGTATCACGGCCTTGATCCGTCGGCTGGAGCAAATTACAATCCGGCGAGTTTTGTCGCGCAGATTGATTATCTGAAAACTCATGGTTATCAGACGGTGACGTTGGATCATCTGAAGAGCTGGCAGGCCACGGGATTGCCGGCGATGCCCGCCAAGCCCATCATGCTGACCTTCGACGATAACTATCTCACCATTTACACCGTGGGCTGGCCCACCTTGCAGGCCGCCGGATTCAAGGGTGTGAACTTTGCGCATACAAATTATGTGGGCGTGATGACGAGTTACGACCACGCCGACTGGGCGGAGATTCGCCAGATGGAGGCGTCGGGAGTAATGCTCACCGAGAGCCACACGGTGATGCATTTGCATATGCCTACGCTGACCCCCACGCAATTGCAGAACGAATTGGTGAACAGTCGCGCGGCCATCCAGGCAAATATTCCCGGCAAAACGTGCCGCTATCTGGCGTATCCTTATGGCGATTATAACGCCGCAGTGATGACGGCGACAACAGCCGCCGGTTACGATCTGGCGGTTACAACAATAGCCGGTGTTAACACCCGGGCGACACCTCCGTTGGAACTGCGCCGTCACGGTGTCAACCCCAACACCGACGGGACCACGACGCTGACTCCCACCTTTTTGAATGCTGTGGATGCGGGGTTGGGTTCATCGTGGACGTCGTCTGCCGCTGGCAGCGGTTTCCAGGGGGCGGGATATCGCCAGACGGCAGCAGGCACGGGCGACCGCAGCGCCACGTGGACGTTCACCCCGGCGCAGGCCGGGATGTATCGCGTGAAGGCGAAATGGGCGGATGGGGCGGATCGCGCCACCAACGCTCCGTATACGGTCCGTCACAAGGCGGGCGCAACCGTGGTTCGTGTGAACCAGCAGGCATCGGGCGGCACGTGGATGTCGTTGGGAGATTACCAGTTGGATGCAGGTGTGCGGGTTGACGTGACGCTGACCAACGACGCCAACGGTGTTGTCGTGGCCGATTCCGTGCAGTGGGAATCGCTGGCGGCCGGCGTTGAGTCTTGGGAGCTTTACTGACCGCGTGGGTTAAACAGGCCGGGTGATTTTACCACTCAGTCGTCCGTTGAGGGTGCGTCACCAGAGGGCGGTAGCATGGCACGAATACCGTATTCGTGAACGAGACGTCCGCCCAGATGTCCTGTGTCCACCACCTTCAGCATGCCATAGCCGTACGCTGCTAAAAAGACCAGCGTTCCGACCACCACGATCATCTTGCGCGTAACGATTCCTTTTCGCGCGTGCAAGAACCAGGGGATGGCAACCATCAGCAGATAGATTACTGACATCACGAGGAAGTAGCTTCGTACAAACTCGCCGCCTTCTTCATGCTCATGCAGCACCGGGGCGGATTGTTCGGTTCTTTCTGCCATTTCTGCGGCAGCCTCGCCGGTGGAAACTGCCACCACAGCGCCAGCGCTGCCAAGGAGCATCAATACAACGGCGCCTATGGCGAGGCCACGCGCATGGCTGCCGGCTACCAGCGATAGCAGGACTAAAACGGGAGCAACCAAAAGCAGTGCTATGGGAAAGTGGATGATCAACGGATGGAGACTATCCCAGGGTGGAAGGGGTGGCATGAAGAGGCTCCTTTAGAATTTGGCCAAAAGATGCTGCGCAGCGCGATGACCACGCAGCACCCCTTGGTCGGTTTTTTACTTAATCTCTTTATAAGCACTTTTCGGTTCGAAACACACGGGGCACTTGTCGAAATCGATCTTCAGCACGGTGTTACCGCAAACGCTGCAAACGTAGAAGTCGCGCGCATCTTTCCAATCGTCCAGATTGTCCAGAGCGGCTTTATAAAGTTTTGCATGTTCAGCCTCAGCCGATTTGGCAAAATTAAACGTCCGGATCGCGTCGCGGTTGCGGTCGGTCCGAGCCTTGGCGATAAACTCCGGGTACATGGTGTCGCGCTCGTAGCTTTCGCCCTTCAGTGCATCGGCCAGATTTTCCTTGGTGCTTTTGGGTTCGGGCACTTTCACATCGGCCTTGGGCTCGGCACCCATCTTTTTGATAACGACGGCATGGTTGTCTGCATGAACCTTTTCAGCGTAAGACGCCGCCCGGAAAAGCGAGCCGACACCTTTGTGTCCCTCCGCGTCTGCTTTCTTGGCGTAGGCTTCGTACTTGGCGGCTGCGTTGCTTTCGCCGTCGAAAGCGGCTTGAAGGTTTTCAATGGTTGATTTTGCCACTGTGTCGGTGGTCTCGGCTGCACAAGCGACATTGGCTCCAAAACAAAGGGCCAGTAGGGTCAGGGCTATCGCCCCCACTTTCTGGGTTAACATTGGAAAAGTCTCCTCATCGTAAAAATTAGTGCCTAGTATGGCACTCCAGTTTTCTGCTTAAGTGATGAAATTTTCAAACACAAGACCGAAAAAATCTGGCATAGGAGTGGTGACATGGTTATCGGATTACTGCGCGTTCGGTTGCGGCTGCATGAGGCGGCGTCGTTGAAGGAGAAGCGCGGCGTGGTGAAGCCGCTGCTTGCGCGCATGCGGAAAGACCATAACGTCGCCGTGGCCGAAGTGGATGATCAGGATATCTGGCGCAGCGCGGTGCTGGCCGTGGTGGCGGTATCGGCGGGGCGGGATCCGGTGGAAAACATTCTGCGCGGGGTCGCGAAGGAACTGGGGGAGAGTCCGCTTTTTGATTTGGTGGAAGAGCAGATGGAGTTGCTGTGAGGGGGGATTTATTTCACGCCGGTGTGGCCGAAACCGCCTTCTGAGCGTTCGGTGGGGTCGAGGTTGTCGGCGGGTTCGAAGGTTACGGCGCTGACGGGGGCCACGACCAATTGGGCGATGCGGTCGCCGTGGTTTATTTCGAAGGGTTCGCTGCCGTGGTTGATGAGGATGACCTGCACGACGCCCCGGTAGTCGGAATCGATGGTGCCGGGGGAATTGAGCAGTGTCACACCGTGGCGCGCGGCAAGGCCGCTGCGGGGGCGCACCTGGCCTTCGTATCCGAGGGGGATTTCGAGGCGCAGTCCGGTGGAAACCATCGTGAAGGCGCCGGGTGCGATGGTGACGGGTGCCTCCAGCGCGGCGCGCAGATCAGCGGCGGCAGCTCCGGGTGTCATGCGGGCAGGTAGCGGCAGATCGGTTGCCACTGGCTCCACGCTGACGCGGACGGTCACGGCGTCGCTCGCACCATGAGGGGCGGGTCCGGTAGGCTTTCGATTCTCTGGAGGATTGGTCATGGTTTCTTTAACCTCTGGATTGCCTGAAGCATTCCCGAGCGTGTTAGGCCGCGCCGCCCTGACGGGCGATCTTCACGCTGCGGGTCGCAAGGTCGGTGATTTTGTTGGTGCCGTAGCTCGCGAGGGAACATTCGACGGTGTCATTGAAGGGTGCGATCCACTTGGCCGGCAGCGCCCTGGCCCCTCGCAGCGCACCCACAATCGAGCCCGCCGTGGCGCCGTTGCAGTCGGTATCGAGACCCGCATGGACAGCGATGGAAATCGTGCGTCCGAGATCGCCTCCACCGAACAGCAACGCCATCACCGTGATGGCGGCGTTGTTGATGGTGTGCACCCAGCTCATGCCGTCGTGGCGTTTCAGAATTCGCGCGTGGCAACGTGGCCAGTCGGTGCCGTCTTCCTTCCACCACGCGATGACTTCGTTCAGCGCAATGGCGAGGCGCGACTGTTCGGGTAGCACCGCGATGCCCTCGCGTACGGCCTGCTCAATGTCTGTCGACGCGAAGGCGGCGGCGTTGGCGGCGGCGCTGAACATGGCGCCGTAAATGCCGTTTTTGCGATGGGAGATGCAGGCGTCGCGCCACGCCATGGCGGCGGCCGCGCGGGGATTGCCCGGGTTGGCGTAGCCGAAGAAATCGGTGCGAATCTGTGCGCCGATCCATTCGCGATAGGGGTTGCGCACGCATGCGCTTTCGGGGGGCAGCACGTTGTTCAGGAAGTTGCGATAGGCGACGCGCTCGGCGGTGTAGGTCTGGCCGGCGGGAAGCAGTTTGAGCCAGGCCCACATGACGTCGACGGGCGTGAAGTCGCGGCCCTTCGATTCCATCACGAGCAGCGAAAGCACAGTGTAGTTGATGTCGTCGTCGAATTCCGCGCGGCGAATGTTGCCCCGGAGGCAGCCCATCTTTACGTCGTCTTTGAGTTCGGCCCAGCGCGGAATGACGGTGGGTTCGGGGACGAAGTCCGTGATGGTGGTTTCCCCCACGGAGGCAAGAACCTGGTCGATTTCTTCTTTGGAAAAACCCTCCACGGGCTTGCCGAGGATGCAGCCCGCGATGCGGCCCTGCCACGCGCCGAGCATGCGATCGGCGAGATTATCGCCGGTGGCGACGGCACCCAAGGCGGGCAGGTTCGCCGGGGCGGCTGCAAGTATGGCGTCGAGGTCGTTCGGCTCGCGGGAGACATCAGCATCTGCGGCTGCGACGATGGGATCCACGGAAAGATACAGCGCCTCAAATGCGGCGTCGCGTTCCGGTGAAGCAGTGGGATGTTGCGCGAGGATTTTTTCGAGGGCCTCGCCTATGTTCGCATCGGAGCCTGTTTCCTCGAGAAGTTGGGTGCGCTCGGTGCGCAGAAGATCGAGGAGATCGAGCGTGGAATCCATGGGTCAGGTCCTTTGCGGGGGCGTGATTTTTTGTGGCTTTGGAGCTGCTTTAATTACTCCGTCGTGGCGCGTGCGGCGGGGTTTTCAAGGATTTCTTTGGTGTAGGCGTTGTGCGGGCGTTGTCCCTCGGGATAGTGGCCCGTAAAGCATGCCATGCAGTATTGCTGCGTGCGGGGCATTACCTTGATGAGACCCTCGACGCTGATAAACCCGAGGGTGTCGGCGTTGATGAACTTTCGGATTTCTTCAACGGATTCGACCCGCGCAGCCACAAGTTTGTCCACCTCGGGGGTGTCCACGCCGAAGTAGCAGGGGTTGCGCCACGGCGGCGCGGTGATGCGGAAATGGATTTCGCGCGCGCCTGCAGCCCGGATCAGGTTCACGATTTTTGCGCTGGTGGTGCCGCGCACGATGGAATCGTCGACCACAACAACGCTCTTGCCCTGCAGCACGCTGCGCACGGGGTTGTACTTGATGCGCGCCCCGAAATCGCGAATGGCCTGGTCGGGTTCGATGAAGGTGCGGCCCACGTAGTGGGAGCGCACGAGGCCGATGTCGTAAGGGATGCCGGCGGCCTTGGCGTAACCAATGGCGGCGGGGGTGCTGGAGTCGGGCACGGCGATGACCACGTCGGCCTCTGCGGGGTGCTCGATGGCCAGTTGCTCGCCCAGCGCGTGGCGCAGTTCGCTGATGGAACGATAGACGGCCATGGAATCGGGGCGTGAAAAATAGATGTACTCGAACACGCAGAAGGCCTGTTCGGTGGGGGGGAAAGGCTTGGAGGAAACAACCGTTCCGTTTTCGATGACGAGCATTTCGCCCGGGGCGAGTTCACGTAGGTACTCGGCGTTCATGATGTCCATGGCGCAGCTTTCACTGGCGACCACATAGCCGCCCTGGCTCAGGCGACCCAGGCACAGGGGGCGAAACCCACGGGGGTCTTTCACGGCCACCACACGGTTTTCGCGCTGCATCACAAGGCTGTAAGCGCCCTTGAGGCGCATGAGCGACAGGCGCAGCGCCTCGTCGAAATCGCGCGTGCCCATCTGGGCGATCAGGTGAACGATAATTTCTGTGTCGGTGGTCGTTTGGAAGATCGCGCCGCGCTCTTCCAACTCGACGCGCAGTTCGTCGGCGTTGGTCAGGTTACCGTTGTGGGCCAGGGCCAGGGCTCCGCCGCGATAATTGGCGAGAAGGGGCTGCACGTTGGCCTCCACGCTGCTGCCGGTGGTGGAATAGCGCACGTGGCCGATGGCACTGTTGCCGGGCAGCAATTTGAGGTTCTCCTGATTGAAGACATCGGCCACGAGACCGTTGGCCTTGTAGCAGTGCAGGCGCTCGCCGTCGCTGGTAACAATACCGGCGCTTTCCTGTCCGCGGTGTTGAAGGGCATACAGACCCAGGTAGGCGAGCTTGGCAGCTTCGGGGTGACCGATGACGGCCACAATGCCGCATTCCTCGCGGAGGGATTCATTGAGAAACGGGGCATGATCGTCGGAGACAAACGGTTCAGTGTTCACGACTGATGAGTTACCCCCGGCGAGGGGTTTGAATTGGGTGTTCGGGGGATTTTGGGTGGAATATTTTTAGAGGGACACGGGGGAGGTGGGATGGACGATATGGACGAGATAGACTTTATGGACGATATGGACGGGGTTGTGGGTGAAGGGGGGAGAAAGATTTCAAGAGCATACTTTGCGATTAATCCTGCGGTGGGCGGGTAATCTGGACGGATAATGGACCTATTTCATCGGAGGCGGCAGCTTTGAATCTTACACAATTATCTTTTAGGGTGGCTCTGGGCCTGACCCTGGCCGCATCGGTCGTGGCTGTTCAGGCGCAAGGATTTTATGGGAGTTACGAAGACTACTATAACAACGCCGGTGCTACCGTAGCGGTCCCCACGGCACCCGCACCGACGCGTGTACAGCCAGCTCCGGCGGTTCAGCAGCCTGCGCAGTCGGGTGCCTTTTCGTGGTTGCGTGGCCAGTCTACGCAGGCCATGACCTCCACCGAACAAATATATACGCCCCAGCGCTACACGGCGGGGCGTCGTACGCGTAGCTGGCAGCCTCCCGAGAATCTGAACACGGACCACATGCGTCCTGAGGATTTATACGGCTATTATTATCCGCGCTACGCCAACGTGCAGGTGCGCGACACGGCCCCCGACGGGCAGTTGTCGAGTTCCACCCCCATCGAAATCTGGTTGAGCGCGCAGCGTGGACAGTTTGGCCCGTACACCTTCCGTGCTCTTGGCGGGACGCGCTCCGACCCCACCCCGACGGGGCGTTTCAACACGGTGAAAAAGGTGGAGGATTATGTGTCGAATAAGTTCGATACGGACATGCCCTACGCCGTGTTCTTCACCCAGGCCTGCGCCATTCATGTCGGCAGTTTGGTGGAGCCAAGCCACGGTTGCATTCATGTGGATTGGGATATTGGCGAGTTGATGTTTCGCTACGCCAAGGCGGGGCGTACACCCATTATCGTTCACCCCTGACGGGGGTGGTGATGTCTCCCGCCGATTTTTTCGCCGGTTGCCGCCGGTTCGGCGTTGCATTGGCGGACAGGTGTGAGTGTCATGTTTGCGGATGCTCGGTTGCGTTTAGCATTCCACCAATGCCTTTGACCTCAGGAGGGGCCGCTTCGTGACGCCCATGCTCGTTACCTTGGTCATCAGCGCCGCATTTCTCGTGGCGGCCACGCTGTTGCTGGGGGTGCTCTTCACCATTGTTTCACGTCTGGCCAGGGCCAACATGCCTGTGGCGAGCAATTTCCTGTCGGGCTTTCTGGTTGCCGCGGTAGCCGGTGGGCTGTATGGTCTGGTGCTGAAATTTGCCGACAATACCTCGCAACCGCTGATGAACACGGGTTTCTTCATCGCCGTGGCGGTGGGCGCGGCTACGGCGTTTTTCGTCATCATGAAATCCTTCGATGTGGAAACGTCCAAGGTCCCGCTGATCTGGATTTTTGCCATAGTCGGGCTGCTGCCTATGTTTTACTTGCAGCGCACGGAGGGTCATCGTTTCCGGGAGAGTCATGGTTACTATCGCGGATACGAGGGCACGTGGAGCATGAATATGCCTGATCCGCCCGAGGCGATGGCTTCTCCGGAAGCGGCGGTTAATTATTACAATGCCCAACTGACCAAGCTGCGCAACGCCAATGAGGAGGAGGGGATGGGGAAAATCCTCACGACCGCCTCCCACAAGGATCTGCAGTGGTTTAACGATCAGTATGAGATTATTATGCGACTGCTGGCCAGGGGCGATGTGGCCGGATTGACCACGGTTGTCAACCAGCCCCATGCGCGCAAGGGCCTGGCGCTCACGGCCATGGTCAAGCCCATTGTGGGTAATGTTACGGAAGCTAAAACGTCGGGCAATGATGCGCTGGTAAAGATGGATTCCGGCCAGGTTGTGCATCTGACCCGCGAGGGGGCCAACTGGAAGGTTCGCAATTGGCTGGGCATGCGTACCGTGATGATGGATTCAATACGGCCCATCAAAGAGAGCGATCCGAATTACATGACGGCCGAGGACACCGCCTGGTATGGCGGTGGGGCTCAGGCGTATGAGGTGCAGTTGAAGCAGTTGTGTCAGACCCTGGGTATTGAGTATGTGCCCTTCGACCCGATGCTGGGCGAGGATCCGGAAAACCGCTCGGGCGCAGGACTTCTGAGTGCTGCCGGGGCGGCGGCGACGGGGAATCCGCTGGTGGATAATGCAGCCCCCGGAACGCTGGTGGATTTGTCCCAGCAACCAACCCCCACGCCTGTGCCGACTCCGATTCCCACACCGATTGTAACACCTGCGGCGATGGTCGATCCGGCCACCACGACGGCCGCAATTCTTTCAGCGCTTCCCGCCACTCCCGCGCCAATGAATTACCTCGATCCTGCGATGGTGCCCATGGGTACACCACCGCCGGTCATTCAGCCGCTGGCGCTGCCGCCACAGTCGGTGGATGACTTGTGGAAGCGTTATGACTCATTTATGAAAAAGGTTCGCGAGGGTGACCTCTCGGCCCCGGCGGAGTTGCGCACGGTGATGGCAACGGACGACGTCATGTGGTTCGAAGCCAACGCCGAGTGGATCGCGGCGCTGCTGACGCCGGCCGAGGTGTACACTGATCCGGCGAAGATGCGAATGGTGGCGCTGCAGGGTCTGGCTCGCAACATGCCCGACTCGGTGGGTCGCCCGGGCTATCGCACGGTTCCCCAGGGATGGGGAGCGGCCCGCATCCGCGTAGACGGGCCCGATGGCAAACAGGAAGAATATATAACCCCGCTGGCGTTGGAAAATGGTCGTTGGTTGATGACACGCTTTTTCTTTGCGCGTGATTTTGTATGGACGCCGCAACTCGCAACGTACAAACAAGCCAAACAAATTCAGCCCGGTCCCGATGAGATGCAGTATCTTTCGGCGGGAGTGGCACCATTTCAGGATAGGGCCCGTCAGATCCTTCAAGCTGCGGGCTACGAAGGAAAGTAAACGTGACCTCAGCAAACTTCGACCACCTTCGCAAGTCCGTCAAAGCCGACGGAATGGACGAACTGGCGCAATTCCGCCTCGGGCGCGCTTACATGGAGGCGGGGCATCACATGCAGGCGGTGCCGATTTTTCGCCGCTGCATCGAGTTGAACCCGCAGTATGCCGAGGCCTGGCTGTGGCTGGCCCGGGCTTATGTTCAAACCGGTGTGCCGAAGGAAGCCGCAGCTTCGTATGAAGAGGCACGCCGCGCCGCCGACATGATGGGCGACTCGATGACAGGATTGGAAGCGACGGCCGAAGCCGAAAAGCTGGCCCTTTAACCAAACATTTGCGCTGTGTTTTAGTGCGTACAGGGCGTTCTGGCCCGATTTCTGCGTCCTGCTTAGCTTATGTCTCCCATTGAACAAAAACCGGACGCTGCATCGGGCACAGATGGCGTTGTCTCTGAGCGGACTGAACTCGCGGTTCAGGGCATGACGTGCGCGTCGTGTGTGAGTCGGGTGGAGCGTGCGCTCAAAAAAACTCCGGGTGTCGCAACGGCCGAGGTGAACTTCGCAACCTCTCGGGCTACCGTGGTTTATGATTCCGCGGTAACCTCAACCAGTGCGTTGACCGCCGCTGTTCATGATGCGGGTTACGAAGCCACCAGGGTGGAAAACGAGTCCGGCTCGCTGGGTGAGACCACGGCAGAGGCCGATAGTGCCCGCGAGGAATACGAAGTTCTGAAACGGCGCGTGATTTTTGCCGCCGTGCTGACGATTCCGCTGATGGTGCTGGCGATGTCGCACGGGAAAATTCCGGTGCTGGATTTCCCCGGTGCAAATTTGGTGCAGTTTCTGTTGGCGACGCCGGTGGTGTTTTTCGCGGGGGGACGGTTTTTCCGGGCTGCCGCGCGGTCCATGGCTCACGGTTCGGCGGACATGAACACGCTTGTGGCGCTGGGCACGGGGGTGGCCTGGGGGTATTCCACGCTGGTCGTTTTCGCGCCGCATCTGGCCGGTGTGCACTCTCCGGGCATGGTGCATGTTTACTTCGAGGCGGCGGCGGCGATTGTTACACTGATTTTGTTGGGGCGGATGCTGGAGGCGCGGGCGCGGGGACGCACCGGCGAGGCCATCCGCAAGCTGATGGACCTGCAACCGCCCACGGCGGCTGTGGTGCGCGACGGCGGCGTGGAGATGCAACTGCCCGTGCAGCAGGTGGTGGCGGGTGATGTGATTGTGATCCGGCCCGGTGATCGTATCCCCGTGGACGGAACCCTGACCGAGGGCCATTCGTCGGTGGACGAGAGCATGTTAACGGGCGAAAGTCTGCCGGTGGCGAAGGCCGTGGGCGACGAGGTTTTCGGAGGCACGATGAACACCGCCGGGGCATTCCGGTTCAAGGCCACACGCATCGGGCGCGACAGTGCGCTGGGGCAGATCGTGCGCATGGTGCAGGAGGCGCAGGGCAGCAAGGCGCCCATCGCGCGCCTGGCCGACAGCGTGAGCGGCTACTTCACTTGGGTCGTGCTGGCCATCGCGCTGCTGACGTTTGCCGTGTGGATGGTGGTGGGACCCGAGGGTGAACAGTTTTCGCGAGCCATGATGAGCGCGGTGGCGGTGCTGATTATCGCGTGCCCCTGCGCACTGGGGTTGGCGACTCCGACGGCGATTATGGTGGGCACGGGGCGCGGGGCCGAGTTGGGCATTTTGATTCGTAACGGCGAGGTGCTTGAGCGGGCCCACAAGTTGACGATGGTGGTGTTCGATAAGACGGGCACCCTCACGCAGGGCACACCGACGCTGACCGATGTAATGACGCTGGACGGGGCCGACCAGAGCGAGGTTCTGCGGCTGGCGGCGGCGGCGGAGGAGGGGAGCGAGCATCCGCTGGCGCAGGCGGTTATCGGCGCGGCGCGCGAGCGCGGGCTGGAACCGCCGGGGGTGGAGATGTTTGAAGCGGTGGCGGGCCACGGCATCGCCGCGCGGGTGGATGGGCACGACGTGCTGGTGGGGGCGGAGCGTCTGATGGAGTTGCGCGGCGTGGAGGTGAGCGCCGAGGCGCGGGCCGAGATGAACCGTTTGGCGTCTCATGCGCGCGCGCCGTTGCTTGTGGCGGTGGACGGTCGGCTTGTGGCGGTTATGGCGGTGGCTGATCCGATCAAAGCCGAGGCTGAGGAGGCGGTGGCGTCGCTGAGGGCAATGGGGCTGAAGGTCGCGATGATCACCGGCGACAACCGCGCAGTGGCGGAGGCCGTGGGCAAGCTGGTGGGGATTGATCAGGTGTTGTCCGAGGTGCTGCCCGATGGGAAATCCACCGAGGTGCGGCGCTTGCAGGAGAGTGGCGAAGTTGTGGCGATGGTGGGCGACGGCATCAACGATGCTCCCGCGCTGGTGCAGGCAGATCTGGGCGTGGCCATGGGGACGGGCACCGACGTGGCGATGGAAAGCGCCGACATCACGGTGGTGCGCGGTGACGTGCGCGCCGTGACGGATGCGGTGGCGCTGGCCCGTGCGACGTTCCGCACCATTCGGCAGAATCTGTTCTGGGCGTTTGCTTACAACGTGGCGGCGATTCCGCTGGCAGCGGGGGTGCTGTATCCGTGGACGGGATGGACGCTGTCGCCCATCGTGGCCAGCGCGGCGATGTCGTTGTCGAGCGTGTCGGTGGTGGCGAACAGTCTGAGGCTGAAGCGGTTCAAGCGGGGCGGGTAAGCGCGGGAGGGGATGGGTGGTGTGATGGACGAAATGGACGATATGGACACTATGGACACTATGGACACTATGGACACTATGGACCAGTGAGAGCGGGGGGGAAGGGCGCTGTGGGGCGAGTTTGGACTGTGTGAACTGAAGAGTGCGTTAAATGGTTGAAATAGTGGCGTTGAAGTTTCCAATGATCTGAGTCATTCATGGGAAACGCGCAAAGCCATAATCTCACGCCGCAGCAGGATGCGCTGCTTACCGATATAGCTTCGGCTATATGTAAGCGGGAGCTGGCTGCGCCGGCCGTCATGTTTCTTGAAAGCATGAGACCGTTGAACTTTGTGGCGAGCCAGCTTATGCATGGTTTGGGCCCCATGGTGTCGCTTTTCATCGAACCGAAAAGTTGGGATATGTTCGCCGAGGCGTTGGAACATCGTGAAACGCTGGGCGTGTTGCTCGACAAGATCGAGGCGGGGGGAGAGGCGCCATCACCGAGCTGAATTTTATCCTGGCCACCGACTGCGGCAGCACCACGACGAAGGCGATCCTGATAGGCCGCACCGACGACGGCTATCGCTTGGTTGCGCGTGGCGAAGCACCGACCACCGTGGAAGCGCCGTTTGACGACGTGACCGTGGGTGTGCGCAATGCTGTGCGCGAGTTGGAAGAGGTCACGGGGCGTCGTCTTCTGGATGAAAAGAACGATTTGATCCATCCGGCCTCGGGCAATGATGGCGTGGATATTTATGTGAGCACATCCAGCGCGGGCGGCGGCTTGCAGATGCTGGTGATGGGCGTGGTGAAGAGCATGACGGCGGAGAGCGCCGAGCGTGCCGCGCTGGGGGCCGGCGCCATCGTGATGGACACGATTTGCAGCAACGACCGCCGGTTGCCGTATCAGCAGATCCAGCGTATCCGGCAGTTGCGCCCGGACATGATCCTACTGTCGGGCGGCATCGACGGCGGCACGATTTCGCATGTGGCGAAAATGGCCGAACTGGTGGGCGCGGCGCGTCCCACGGCGCGCCTTGGGGTGGGTTACAAGTTGCCGCTGGTGTACGCCGGCAATCACGCGGCGGCGGATGAAGTGCGCGCCATTCTGAAGGATTGTGTCAGCATTCACGAAGTAGCGAACGTGCGGCCGGTGCTGGAGTCGGAAAATCTCGGCCCCGCCCGTGATGCGATTCACGACCTTTTCATGGAGCACGTGATGCAGCAGGCGCCGGGCTACGATAAGTTGAAGGCGATGACCCACATCCCCATCATGCCCACGCCGGGCGCGGTGGGCAAGCTGGTGCAAATCGTCCACAACGGACGTTTTCAGCGTGTTTGCCGGGCAGTTCAACCGCACCGTGAGCGCAAACCTGGGCATGAGCTACAGCGTGGGCAACGTGCTGACGAGTGCCGGGTTCCCCAATGTGGAGCGTTGGCTGACGACGGAGCTGTCGGCGGATGATGTGCGCAACCGGATCAAGAACAAGATCATCCGCCCGACCACGATCCCGCATTTGCTGGAAGATTTGATCATCGAGCAGGCGTTGTGCCGCGAGGCGTTGCGTCTGGCGCTGGAGCAACATGCGCAATTCGCCACGAGCCTGAAGGGCGTGCAGCGACGCCGCACCGTGGCCGATGCGTTTGCCCAGAGCGGCAGCGGCGACACGCTGGTGAACATGATGGATCTCGACCTGATCATCGGCAGCGGCGGCGTACTGAGCCACGCGCCCCGGCGCGAGCAGGCGGCGCTGATGATGGTGGACGCGTTCCAACCGACGGGCGTCACGCAGCTTGCCGTGGACAGCATCTTCATGATGCCGCATCTCGGTGTGTTGAGCGAGCGCGCTCCGGAGGCCGCCATGGAAGTGTTCTGGCGCGACTGCCTTGTGCCGCTGGGTCCAGTGATTGCTCCGGCAGGAAAGACGCGCAGAGGCGCAGAACTATTGACGGCGGTTTTGAAAAAGCCCGACGGCACTTCGCTGGAGGTGAAGTTGATGGGCGGCGAGATAAAATGTTTCCCGTTGGCCGAGGGTGAAACTGCACAAGTGACGCTGCGGCCGGCTCGCGGTCTCGATGTGGGCGAAGGCCCGGGCAAGCCCCGCGAGGCCACACTGACGGGCGGCAAAGTTGGCATCATTTTCGATGGCCGTGGGCGTCCGTTGCAATTCGACGACGATCCCCATATGCGGCGCATGCGTCTGGCTGATTGGTCCCGTTCGCTCACCGATTATGAAGCATCGCATCCGGCGCACGCGGGCGTTGCCGCGGGCGGGGAGGGCCACTGATGGCGCATGCTTATACGCCGGGTCTGGTGGTTTCCGAGCGCACGCTGGTGGTGAAACGGCGTCTGCTGCCAATACGGGGCGAGGTGAAGGTGGCCCTCGGCGATAAGGTGGACGCGAAGCAGGTTGTGGCGCGCACCGAACTGCCGGGTAACGTGCAACTTGTGAATGTCGCGCATCATCTGGGAATCGAGCCCGCCGATGTTGCCGATCGCATGAAGGTGCAGGTCGGGCATAAGGTTTCGCGCGGTGATACGATTGCCGAGAACGTCGGGCTGTTTGGTCTGTTCCGCAGCCATGTGTCGGCGCCATGTGATTGCATGCTTGAAACGATTTCGAAGGTGACGGGGCAGGTGTTGCTCCGCGAACCGCCGCAGCCGCTGGAAGTGTTCGCCTATATCAGCGGCGAGGTGACCGAGGTCATTGAGGCGGAGGGTGTCGACATCTCCACCGTGGGAACCTTCATTCAGGGGATCATCGGTGTGGGTGGCGAAAAGCAGGGCATCATTCGTGTGATTGCGCGCGATCCCGACCACAAATTGCGGGCCGAGGAAATTGACGAGTCGTGCGCGGGCATGGTGGTTGTGGGTGGCCGCTGCGCGGATCTCGCGGCTTATCGCCGCTGCGAAGAAGTGGGCGCGGTGGGGCTGGTCGTGGGCAGTTTCGACGATAGCGATCTCGGCGCGATTCTTGGTTACGATCTCGGCATTGCCATCACGGGCGGCGAGAACATCGGCACGTCGCTCATCATGACGGAAGGCTTCGGCGATCTGACCATGGCGGCACGCACTTTCGAACTGCTTGGAAAACTTGACGGGCGCACCGCGAGCATCAACGGCGCGACGCAAATCCGCGCGGGTGTTATCCGTCCCGAGATTATCGTGAGCAGTGATGTGCCGGCTTCGTCGGCCCAACCGGTCCAGGGAACGGCCACGGCCATCGGCGCGCGGGTGCGCATCATCCGCCAGCCGCACTTCGGGCAGATCGCCCGCATCACGGATTTGCCCAGCGATCCGGTGACCATCGAAAGCGGTGCGGTGGTACGCGTTATGACAGTGGAACTTCCCGGTGGAACGCAGCACACGCTGCCCCGGGCAAACGTGGAGTTGATCGAAGAATGAATCGCGCCCTGACATTCCTCCAATCGCGTGCCGCGCGTCTGGCTCTGGCTGGCGCGGCAATATTTGCGGGTGCGACACCCGCGTTCGCTGCGGATGAAACCACGCGGGTTCTGGCGAGCAGGCTCGGCGAAGTGCTTCCCGATCTCCAACTGAGTGACGGGATCACGTCGGCTACGGTTGGCAGCGCCTACCGGTTGCTCGAAGATTTCAACGTCGTGAAGTTGCCGGTTTTCGTGCTCCTCATCTTTTTCGTCATCTTCTTTTTCGTTCTGAATCGCCGGGTCCGCAAGGGCGGCGAGGTGGAACTGCGACGCCTGCCGGGCATTAACGCCATCGAAGAGGCCATTGGTCGCGCCACGGAAATGGGCCGACCGGTTCTGTTCATTCCCGGCATTAATGACATCGATGACATCCAGACTCTGGCGGGCATCAACATCCTTGCCCATGTGGCGTATATCGCTGCGGAATACGACACGCCGGTCATCGTGGCAACGCGCCGTTCGGTGGTGCTGACGATCTGCGAGGAAGTCGTGAAGGCGGCCTCGCTGGCTGCGGGGCGTCCTGAAAACTACATCCCGAATAATATGCGTTATCTCAGCGACGAACAGTTCGCTTTCACGGCGGGGGTGAACGGCATCATGCTGCGCGAGCGCCCGGCGTCGTGCATCTATCAGGGCTGCTTTTACAGCGAGTCGCTCATCCTGGCCGAGACCGGGTTTGTGAGCGGTGCCATTCAGGTGGCGGGCACAGCCAACGTGAGCCAGTTGCCCTTCTTCGTGGCGGCGTGCGATTACACGCTTATCGGCGAGGAGTTCTACGCCGCCAGCGCCTACCTGAGCAAAGAGCCGCCTGTGCTGGCCAGCGTGAAGGCCGCCGACTGGCTGAAACTGGTTATCATGCCGGTCATGCTGATTGGCGTGGTGGCGATTACCATCTCTGCGTCGTTGCCGGCGGGCAGCGAGTGGTCGCTGCATCTCGAAGAATTTGTGCGCCTGTTGAAGGAGATACTGTGATGCATCATTCCCTCGCCCTGAGCGGTGAAAAGGCCCGGCGTAAGGCATGAAAACCCGCGTCCCTATCTTCATCACGGCCTTCGTCGGCATCTTTATGATCCTTAAATTTTTCGTGGTTACACCATGGGTTTCCGCCGTGGCCGACGAATTAGTCCAGTGGGGCGTCATCACGCTCGCATTCGCCATTATCCTCGGCGTGCTGAACCTGGCCAAGATTAACCTTAAGGCCGTGGTGGAACGAAAAACTGACTGGCCGTACAAGGCCATCCTGCTGTTTGGTATGGTCTTCATGATGTCGGTGGGGGGATTCCAGTGGCACCTGGACATGCGCGCTGAAGAAGCGCTTTCGGCGCTTACCGCGCTGGAAGCCTCGGGTGCGGCTCCGGCGGCGGTGGCTGCGGCTGTGGCTGCCAGTGGCGAGGCTCAAGCACGCGCCGCCACCAATATTTTTAATTTCGCTTTTACACGTATTTATACCCCGTTGTCGGCCACCATGTATTCGTTGCTGGCATTCTATGTGGCGTCGGCGGCCTTTCGCGCTTTCCGGGCGAAGAACCTCCACGCCACGCTGCTGCTGGTGGCCGCGGTGCTGGTGATGATCGGGCGCGTGCCCGTGGGCGGGTTGTTGCAGGTGGACCTGAGCGACGGGACAATCTGGCGGCCACTGGTGTGGATCCAGGACTGGCTGATGACCTGGCCCAATGCGGCGGGACAACGTGCCATTCAGATGGGCGCGGCTATTGGCATGATCGCGACGGGCCTGCGTGTGATCTTCGGCATCGAAAGGCCGTACCTTAAGGGATGACATGATAAATCAAGAACCCACATCCCGAATGCAAAAATTTCTGACGATGTTTGTCGCTCTCGATCGCCGTTGGATTTTCTCCGCCGTGGCCATTCTGACGGTCATCTTCATGATGCTGGACTTCAATCTGCCCATCCAGCCGTCACCCCAGGCGGAGGGGATGTATAAAACCATCAACTCGGTGCAGCCGGGTGATGTGGTGCATTTCTCCATCGATTATGGCCCCAGCTCGGCGGCGGAACTTTGGCCGCAGCATTTGTGTATTTTGCGCGATCTCATGCGGCGCGGTGCCCGCGTGGTTTGCAGCAGTTTGTGGGCGGATGGACCCCCCACCATCGAAAAAGGTTTTAACATTGTAGTTGCTGAACTGGCTGAGGAAGGCATCAAACGCGAGCGCGGTGTGGATTACGTTAACCTCGGCTTCAAGGCTGGCGACCGCGTGGCCATTGCCAGTCTTGGCGCTTCCTTTAAGCGGACTTTCCCCACCGATTACAGCGGACGCCCCACGGCGAGCCTGCCCATCATGCAGGGTTGGGATAATTACAATGATGTTAAGCTGCTCATAACCATTGGCGTGGGCGATCCCGGGGCTGTGGAATATGTGCAGCAGGCCCAGAGCCGCTACCGTGTGACCATGGTTGCCGGTGTTACGGCGGTTATTTCACCACAGCTTTATCCGTATTATCAGTCTGGCAACCTGCAGGGGTTTCTGGGCGGACTGGCCGGCGCGGCGGAATATGAAAAAATGGCCAACACCCCTGGTCGTGCCACCAAGGGTATGAATGTGCAGAGCGCCATTCACGTGCTCATAGTGCTGCTGGTCCTGCTGGGCAATCTCGCGCAGTTTTCGCTGCGCATGATGGCGAGGAGGTAGCGCACCGTGGATACCGCATGGTTGGTGGATCTGGCCGGAGTGTGGCTGACGGTCATTTTCACGCTCGCCATTTATAGTTTTCTGTATCGCGACAACCCTTTTTACAAAGCGGCCGAGCATCTTTATGTGGGTGTGGCGGCGGGCTATACTTTTTATCTGGCGTTCCGCAATACCATCTTTCCGAACCTCGTGCAGCACCTCTTCACCGGTGTTCATAAAATCAATGCGGGGGATGGTGCCGGCTGGCAAATGCAGTGGCGTTGGGGTGCGCTGGTGTTGGGTTTGCTGGTGCTGGCGCGGCTCATTCCCAAGGTGAGTTGGATCAGTCGCTGGCCCATGGCGCTCGTGGTGGGAGCCTTTGCGGGGTTGAACCTGCTGGGCTACGCCGAGGCGAACCTGGCCGACCAGATTGCCGGCACCATGGTACCGCTGTTTGGGCGCTCTAATTACGCGCCTTACGAACTGTTGCCGCTTCTCCCTTCACTTGGGCAGCAGGCCTCGCAGCCGTCTACGTTGAACCATCTGGTTCTGGTCGTGGGTGTGATCAGCGTTTTGACGTACTTCTTCTTTTCACGCGAGCGCAGCAAGGCGACGAATGCGCTGGGAACGGTGGGCATCTGGTTTGTGATGATCACGTTTGGCGCCACCTATGGCAGCATCGTGCTGGCGCGCATCTCGCTGCTCATCGGGCGGGTGTATGACCTTATGGACTATAACCAGCCGCAATACGGATATCCGTTCGTGGTGGGCATGATCGGGATCGTGGCGGTGCTGGCAGTCTGGCGCCTGAAGTATTTCAAAGGCGACAAAGTGAACGACGGCACGCCGGGCGGCGGCGAGGGTGACGAGGGATAAGGGACAAGCCAAAGCAAAACTTTGACGCAAAGATGCAAAGGGCGCAAAGAAAAGCAGAGGATTGGGAGCAAGTAGACCTTTAACTGGATGCAAAAGCGGGGTTTTTGGATCCAATAAGAGACTGGAAGCGGGTGATTCAGGAGTGCGTCATGACGTGAGAGAGCATAATTGGGACCCTGCACCGCCTTGCTGCCGACGCCAAGGACTGCGCAGATGAAGGCTGATGTTGTTCCTCAGCCGTGTGGTACAAGAACAGCTCAAACAACCCATGCAGTGAATGGCGCAAGCGGCCGCCGCTGCCTAGCACGCAATGCAGGAGAAGAAACAATGGAAATGCTTACCAAAGATGCCTACGAAGCTTCCGTGCGATTCCTGCGTTCTCAAGGACGTTCACTGGAGAATGCACGATATGACTACGCGTTCAGCAGTGTGGATCCGGAAGTGGTACTTGAAGCCCTGGCCAATTATCAGAATGCAGACGGCGGCTTTGGTCGCGCTCTTGAGCCCGATCTGAGGGCACCCGAAAGTTCTGCGCTATGCACGACAATCGCATTTCATTTGTTCAGAGAGATCGGTGTCACCGCGGACCACCCATTGGTGTCCAGCGGAGTGGAGTTTTTTCTTAACACATTTGATGAGGTCCATCAAAGCTGGAGGATTATTCCGGTACAAGCTGCGAAGAGCCCCAGCGCACCTTGGTGGTATCAGGCTGAACGCATGGAGAGCCTTGAGGAGTTCTCTCTCAATCCCACGGCGGAGATTCTTGGCTACCTGTTTGACAGCCAACAGCATGTGCCAGAGAAAATGATAACCCTCGTGTCGAATCGTGTTCTGACGGAAATCCTGAGTCTCGAGAAGATTGAAATGCACGAACTGATGTGTTGTTTGCGCCTGATTCGGACGGCATCTCTTCCGGTTGGTTTTCGACAGCAGGTGGAAGGCCGACTGCGCGAGCTCATCGGAGGTACTGTTGCCTGCGACCCGGAAGATTGGAAAGGGTACAGTCTGAGACCACTACAAGTGGCTGATACTCCCGACTCTACATTTATACAAGGGTTTGAGCAGGCCGTAGCCATGAACCTTGACTATGAGATCACCACGCAGAATCCGGATGGTTCATGGACTCCTACTTGGTCTTGGGACGATTCCTATCCTGATGAATGGAGCAGAGCCAAAAAGGAATGGGCTGGATTCATCACGCTCGAGAAGCTGTTGATACTTAAGAGATTCTGCAGAATCGATGGACTTGCATTTTCCCGGCACAAAGTCCCCTGATAAACCTTCGCCGTGAATTCGAAAAAGAAAGGGCTTCCGATACAACGTATCGAAAGCCTTAAACTGACGTCTGGCGGGCGTAACCCTATCAAGCCGACCAGAGGCACCGGACGAAGTGTCCGGCTATCAGGTTTCCCTGAACCAAGCATAGAAATACACATTATTAACCGTTGGGGAATTCGACTTTTATCAACGCTGCATTCGTTGGGAAAGCAGAAGGATGGATTGAAAAAGAGTTGGTGCCGGAGACAGGACTTGAACCTGCACAGCCTTGCGACCGCTAGAACCTGAATCTAGTGCGTCTGCCAATTCCGCCACTCCGGCACGGGTGGGGCATTGCGGTATTACCGCGTCAGGCGGGGGGCATTCTCATTCCCGTGCAACTTTTGTGCGAGGGGTTTCGTGGGCGTGATTGATTCATCCGTTCAGGGGTACGATCATTGAGACTTTGCGCGCCGAAGCCGGTGCCGGGTCGCCATTTCAGCGAGGTTCTGCGGATGCCCTGGTTTAAAAAAGACAAGTACACGACGCTCAAACCGGCAGTGATGCGCGACCGTATCCCCGAGGGTCTGTGGACTAAGTGCGAAAAATGTTTCGCCCCCATCGTCACCCGGGATTTCGAGGAAAATCTCAACGTCTGTCCCAAGTGCGGTTTCCACCACAAGCTGGGGGCGCGCGAGCGGGTGGAATTGCTGATCGACGATGGCACCTTCGAGGAGATGTTCACCGAGGTGCAACCCACCGATGCGCTGAAGTTTGTCGACTCGAAAGATTATGGCTCGCGCCTGAAGGCTGCGCAGAAAAAAAGCGGTTTCGACGAAGGCGTCATCACGGGTACCGGCCAGTTGGATGGTCACCCCGTGGCGCTGGCCGTGATGGTGTTCGAGTTCGTGGGCGGCAGCATGGGTGCCGTGGTGGGCGAGCGGATCACGCGGCTCATCGAACATGCGGCCGACAACGGCCTGCCGGTTATCATCGTCAGCGCATCGGGTGGCGCACGCATGCAGGAGGGCATCCTCTCGCTCATGCAGATGGCCAAGACCAGTGGTGCGCTCACGTTACTGGCGGCGAAGAAACTGCCTTATTTCAGCGTGTTGACCAACCCCAGCACGGCGGGCGTGATGGCAAGCTATGCCAGCCTTGGCGATATCATTCTGGCCGAACCGGAGGCGCTCATCGGGTTCGCCGGGCCCCGCGTCATTCAGCAGACCATCAACCAGATTTTACCCAAGGGCTTTCAGAAGAGCGATTTCGTGCTGGAGCACGGTTTCCTCGACCTGATCACCGAGCGTGGTGAGATGAAAAAGAATCTCTCTATCATGCTGTTTTATTTCACCGGTCGCAAGGGAGATCGTTTCCCCGAGGCACCGGAGGAAATCGGTTCGGAAGCCGCCACGCCCGTGGACGAGGTCGTGGAGGCCATAGAACCTGCCACCGCTGACGAGGCGTCCTGACGGACCGCATCGGTCATAAGTTTACTGCACCAATAGCATCAGACGACACACATCCATAAAGGAAAACCCAACATGAAGCTTAGTCCCGCGATGATTGAAGCAATGAACAAGCAGATCAACCTCGAGCTCTCCTCGGCATACGTTTATCTGGGCATGGCCGCCTGGTGCGACAATGCCCACTTCCGTGGAAGCGCCCGCTGGTTCCGCGCCCAGAGCAAGGAAGAAGTCGAGCACGCCATGAAGCTGTACCGTTACCTCGCAGAGTACGACGCCCCCGTAACGATGGCGGCCATCCCTGCACCCAAGGCCGAATACGGAAGTCTGCTGGAAACTTTCGAAGGTGCCCTGGCTCACGAGAGAATGGTGAGCGCAAGCATCGAGAAGCTGTATGAGCTGGCCATGAGCGAGAAGGCCCACGCGCTGGCCGTGCAACTGCAATGGTTCCTCACCGAGCAGGTGGAAGAGGAAATGGTGGCCCGCAAGGCCGTTGGCAGCCTGAAGGTGGTCGGCGACGACATGGTGGCCAAGATGGAAGTGGACCGCTACTTCGGCAGCCGCGGAGAGTAATTGTAAAACTTTGACGCAAAGACGCAAAGAAAAGCTAAAAACATAGATTAAAAGAAAAGCCGCAAGGGTCGCGAGACCTTTGCGGCTTTTGCTTTTCTTTGTGTCTTCGTGACTTTGTGTCGGAGTATTTAACCCTTACTCCGGCTTGTTTTTCATGGCGGCTTTCAGGGCATCGCCGAGGGAGAGACCGGTGGGCTTTGCGTCGCTTTTGCTGGTGTAGGCTTTGATGTTCTCGCGTTCCTGGTCGGCGAGGGCGCCCTTGCGCGACAGGCCGATGCGGCCCTTCGCGGCGTTCAGTTCCAGCACCTTCACGTTCACCTCTTCGCCCACGTGCACAACGCGCTCGGGGGTATCAACGCGCTGATCGTCAAGCTCGCTGATGTGGATGAGGCCTTCCAAGCCCGGCGCCAGTTCCACGAATGCGCCGAAGCGCTCGAGGCGGCTGATCTTGCCCGTGGTCACCGAGCCGACCGGATGCGACGAGACGAATTGCTCGAAGGGTGAGCCGGTCATTTGCTTCATGCCGAGGCTGATGCGGCGCTTGCCGGCGTCCAGCGCCAGCACCACCACTTCCACTTCCTGCCCGTCGGATACGAACTCGCTCGGGTGCTTGGGGCGTGTGGTCCAGCTCAGGTCGCCGATGTGCAGCAGACCGTCGGTGTTCTCGTCGAGTTGGACGATGGCGCCGAAATCGCGGATCTCTTTCACTTTGCCCTTTTGGCGCGAGCCGACAGGGAAACGCGTGGTGGTATCGAGCCAGGGGTCGCGCGAGAGATGCTTGAGGCTCAGGCCCAGGCGCTTCTTCTCCTTGTCGATGTCCACGATCTGGCAGGAGACCGAATCGCCCACGACAAATTTGTCGGCGGCGGATTTCTTGGCGCTGTCCCAACTGATGTTCGCCGCGTGGATGAGTCCCGTGATTCCTTCGCGCAGTTGAACGAAAGCGCCGAAGCTCTGCACGCCGGTGACCTTGCCGGTCACGGTGCTGCCGACGGGGTAATGCTCGTCAATCTTGTCCCACGGGTCTTCGCCCAGCCGCTTGCGCGACAGCGTGATCTTGCCCGTTTCGGTGTTGATCTCGAGAATCTTCGCTTCGATGGCCTCGCCCACCTTTACCACTTCGGTGGGGTGCATGCCGCGGTCGTAGGTCAACTCACTGCGGGGAATCATGGCATCCACGGGGCCGAGGGCTACGAAAACGCCGAAGTCCAGCACGTCGCGCACGGTTCCCTTTACGGTGTCGCCGGGCAGAAGCTTTTCGAGAAACCCACCACGGGCGGCCTCGTTGCGCTCGGCCAGCAGTTTGCGGCGCGACAGCAGCGCGCGGTTGCGGCCCTCGTCATATTCCAGCACGTAGGCTTCAATTTCGCGACCAATCAGAACCGACAGGTCGGGCAGGCGCACCACATCGGCCTGGCTGCCGGGCATGAACGCGGGCATGCCGACGTCCACAATCACGCCACCAGATACAGCCTTCGTCACGATGCCGCGCACGGGCACTCCGGCGTCGTGGGCTTCGCGTAGCATGGTGCCTGCACCGGCGGCGCGGGCTTTCTTGTAGCTCATCTCCGGCTCGCCGTCGTCGGTCCATCCCGCCAGAAGCACGCGCACGCTGTCGCCCACCTGCACGGTCAGTTGTTTGCCGGCATCCATAAATTCTTCGATGGCGATGGGTGCCTCGTCTTTCGAACCGAAGCTCACCATCACAACGTCATCGAAAATTCCGGTCACGTTGGCATCCACCAGCTCGCCTTTGTGCTTGGGTGCGGCCTGGGGAAGGTGATCTTGCAACAGCGCTTCAAAATCTTCTTCGTCGTCCATACCTGCGGGCGTGTTAGGAGGGTTCTGGCTCATGGGTCGGGGTTGTCCTGTCTGTCGGTTGAGGAGAGATTCTCCTCAAAAATTCTTTACAGCCAGAAACACAAAAGCCCGCGCAGGTTATGCGCAAGCCCCAACATGAGTTTGGCGAGAAATTAGCTGGAGAGAGGGTGGCGCGGCTTGCGGGCAAGGCGGCGATGGGTGGTGCAGGCGAGACGCAGTTCGCATTGCAGGCAGGCCTCCATCCTGCTGGCCGTGGGGCAGGCTTGCAGGATCCCCAGCCGGCACAGAGCGAAGTCGTATCGCGTCGGGTCGGTGGGATGCACGCGGCGCAGGGCGGCGGTAATTTCGCGCGATGCGGCCAGCGAGTGGGTTGTGAGGCGGGTGAATCCCAGGTGCCGCCCGAGGCGCAGGAGGTGGGTGTCCACGGGCACCAGCAGGTGCGAGGCGGGCACGGTGCGCCACAGGCCCAGATCCACGCCATCCGCCGGGCGCACCATCCAGCGCAGCCACAGATGCACGCGCTTGGCGGCGCTGCCGTGATCGGCGCGGGGCAGCAGGTGCTTGAAGGATGTGCGCGTGATGACGGTTTCGCGATCGAGATGCGCGCCGAAATCCTGCGCGCAGAGATTCTCCACGAAGCGCCCGGCCGCGAGGGCCAGGTCGGTTTCGTCGTCGAAGCGGCATCCGCGCAGGAAAAACGGTTCCAGCGAATCGGCGCCGGCAAGGGCCTCGTGCAGCAGGTGGCAGAGGGCCAGCACGTCGTCGGCGGTGGTGAAACGGTGCTTGAATCCGTCGAGGGCCGCGGCTGCGTGGTGATGATTGAATTGCGAAACGAAGCGACCGGGCCTTCCGTCCATTGCGGTGAAAAGGATGTTCAGGCTGCGTTGGATTTGCTTCACGTTACCATAAGCAAGCAGCGCCGCCAGTAACGCGCCCACTTCGCGGTCAAGGCCCGGCGGCAGCGCGTGAACCATCGCCAGAGGGTCCGTCCCGAGGAACTCGGGGCGATGGTAGCGCAGCATCAGGTCGTCAAGGAAACCGCGCAGTTCCTCCACCTTGGCGGCGGATGGAGCACGTTTGGGATGTTTCGCGGAGGCTGGCCTGGGCATATCCGTGCTTTAGCCACGCGACGCGGTGGTTGTTCACCAATTCTGCTGGCGGTGTGACGTGGGGACTGGCGTCGAGCCGGCCCCCCGCCGGGTTACTTCACGCCTTCGAGCATTTTCACCAATTCCTCGGGCGATGCAGGAATCTGGTCGATGTTCAATAGCACCGTTTCGGAGCGGTCGATGACGGCGATTTTGCCGCCACCCATGGCTCCCAGTTTATATGCATAGTGGGAGTTGGTGGGGAAGTTCAGCCGCAACGGAACGAAGCGGTCCATCTGGGCACGCACGGCGGGATTTGTGAAAAATTCCGTTTCGTATTTGATGCCCATTCTGTTGTTGGGGGCCGTGAGGAATACAAAAATTTTGCTGTCCTTCTTTTCCGCCACAGCCTGTGCGGCACCAATGTCATAGGACCAGCCGATGTCAGCCGCGCCTTCCACGCCCAGAACGGGTGTGGGCACCGGAACCGCCGCGATCATCGGGGGGGCGGGAGCCGGGGTTGAGGCTGTAGGCATGGTGACCGGTTTCGGCGCGTTGAGCAGCGGCAGTGAGGGCGGGCCTGCGTCGGGCGTGGGGGCCGGGCTTGTGGGCAGCGCCGTGAGGGCGGGAACTCCTGCCGAGGGAGCTGCGGCGTTCAGGCCGGGCAATTCGCTGGAGGGAGCCGAGGAGGCTGCGGAAAGTCCGGGCAGCGCAGTCGCGGGTGCGGCCGGTGCTGCGTCGGCAACAGTGGTTGCGGTGGCCGTTTGGGGTACTGCGGCGGCGGCGAGACCCGGCAGGTTCTGAGCCGGGGAGGCGGCGCTCAAGCCGGGCAGGTTTTGGGCGGGAGATGCAGCGCTCAGGCTCGGCAAATCTTTACCCGGGGCGGCGGCGCTCAAGCCCGGCAGGCCTTCTGCGGTCGCTGTGGTTGCCGAAGCAAGGGCGGGTGCTCCGGGAACAGAAGCGGTTCCTGAAATGGCTACAGCGGCGGGAGCAGATGCAGCGGCCACAGAACCGCTGACCGTGGACACAGCCGCCACCATGGGAGTGCCGGCGTTGGGTGTCAGCTTGATGGCGTCGGCATAAATCCGTTGGTTGGGCTCGTTGGAGTCGGGGGCGATTTTAGTATTGGGATCCGTGATTTCGACGGAGGCCGGTACGTCTTTTTTGAAATCATAAGTCCCCAGCGAGATCCATGTGTTGGCGGGTGTTGCCGGGTCATTCCCCGTCCCATACTGGTCCTGGTTCACCACGGTTTTTCCGGCGGCATGGGTGATGGTATAAATCACGCCGCTTGCATTGCCAGAGGAGGGGTAGGTTACAAACACGTCGTACTTGCCATCTTCGGGCACGTCCGCCTTGAACATGGCGGAGCCGGGCATCTCGAGGGTTTTGTATACAGATTTGGAAGCGGTGAGACCCGCAGCCATGCTCTTGTTTACGCTCTCATTCCAATTGCCGTTAGTTTTGCTGAAACCCGTGGCGTTCTTCCCATCGGGAAAAGATTCCACGATGATTTCAGTCGTCTGTTGAGCAAACAGTGGTGCAGTCAGGCAGGCCGCAAGAACGGTCGCAAAAAGTTGGATGCGTTTCAATGCCGTATTCCCTTTGGTCAATTTGGTCTGGATGTCGGAAGCTGATCGTTCCCCACCGAGGTTGGCTGTAAAATGGCAAGGATACCAACAGGAATGATTGTCGTTTGCCTGCAAAAGGCAAGCGCAACCTCAGCCGCGAACCCACGAGTCGCCGAACGCACATCATGCAAGTCCACTTGAATGACCAAGGGCAAGCGTAAAGAATGGGGGAGGGGGGCGCAGACAGGAATGTCTGCGTCATATGACCCCTGCGGTCGGCTTATGCTTGCTTTAATGGGTGGGCTGGGTAGTGCCTTTGGGAGGACTTAGGTGTCCGAGTCTGTTATTTTCCTCAAAAAATAATCCCAGGAGTTCCACCCCTCCCTGTGAACAGCCATTTTTCTTTCAAGGCTCTCTGTCGTTTTTCAGCGGTATTGCTCGGTCTCGCTATGGCTTCTTCTGCTCAGGCCCAGATGCCTGTGCTTCTGTATCATGCCCACCCGAACCTCGGTTATGTGGAGGCCAACTTCACGCGCGACATGGATTTTCTGGTGGCGAACGACTACAAAGCCATCACGCCCGACGAGTTCATGGCGTGGAAGAACGACAACGCCCCGCTGCCCATGCGGCCGGTGCTGCTCACAGTGGACGACAACTATATTCTGGTCTACACGAGTATGTGGCCCATCCTGCAGGCGCGGGGGCTGAAGATTGTCAATTTCACCATCAGCGCTTCCGTGGGCCAAACCGCGGGATTGCACTATTGCAGTTGGGCGCAGATTAACCAGATGGAACAAAGCGGCGCGATCATCAGCGAGTCGCACACCGTGACCCACCCCCACCTTTCGACCCTCACCCGCACCCAGCAGCGGGCGGAGGTCGTCAATTCGCGCGCGGCCCTCAACAGCAACATGCCCGGAAAGAACTGCAAATTCATCGCTTATTCTTACGGCGACTACAACGCCATTACCCTCGAGGAATGCGCCACGGCCGGCTATACGGGCGGCTTCGTGGTGGGTGGCGGCATCAACACCCACGACACCCCCGACCTGGAACTCCAGCGCAAGCAGGTGGATACCGTAACCTTTGACCGGTTCAAAGATGATCTGGGGTTCACCGCCTTCCAAACCGCTCCCGGCCCCGGCTGGGTGATGGACGACTCCGACGTGCATTTTTACGCTGACGAAACCCAGTGGCCCGTCATCGCCGGAAGTTCACAGGCGGGTGGGTCCGGTCGCATTCATGTTGCCGGGGCGGGCGCTCCTGCGGAGTGGTCTGCGTTTGTTCCCCGCCCGGGAGTTTATCGCGTCCATGCGCGCTGGTCGTCGGTTCCGGCCCGGTCGTCGGCGGCCACATACACCGTCAATCACGCTGGCGGCAGCACCTCGTATCTCGTGAACCAGCGCATCAACGGCGACGTCTACAATCTGCTGGGCGAGGTGCAGTTCACCACGGCCCAGGCGGCCCGCGTGAGTCTGGCCCCGGCCTCCGACGGCAGCGTGAACGCCGACGCCGTGTGGCTGGAGTTTGTTTCCTCCGGCGTGAACGAGTGGGGACTCTACTGATTTAGCCAGCCCCGAGCGGGCATCACTTCGAATTCTTTCTCGACTCTTGCGGCGCGCCGTTGTCTTATCTCCCATAGCTCGCATCACCATTTAATCCCGGACGGAGAGCCATGGCAAAGCGCAGAGGTGGGAAAGTTTATCTGGTGGGCGCCGGCCCCGGCGACGTGGGTTTGATCACCGTGCGTGGCGCGGAGTGCCTCTCCTTCGCCGACGTTGTTTTGTATGACAACCTGGCCAACGAGGCCCTGCTTTGCCACGCACCCGAGGGTGCGGAACTGATCTTTGCGGGCAAGCGACCGGGCGACCACAGCATGACCCAGGAGGAGACCAACACCACGCTGCTGGACCGCGCCCGGGCCGGGAAAATCGTGGTGCGGCTCAAGGGTGGCGACCCGTTTATCTTCGGTCGCGGTGGCGAGGAAGCAATCTTGCTGGCGGAGCATGGCATTCCTTTTGAGGTGGTGCCGGGCATCAGCTCGGCCCTGGCCGTGCCGGCCTATGCGGGCATTCCGCTCACACACCGCGATGTGAACCTCGCATTCCACGTGGTGGCCGGACACGACCGCGACTCCGACGACACCCCCGAGATCGAGTGGGAATCGCTGGGGCGCAGCGACGGGACCATCGTATTTCTCATGAGCGTGCGCAACGTGCGCGAGATCGTGGCGCAACTGATCAAACATGGCAAAAGCCCCGACACCCCGGCGGCCATGATCCGCTGGGGTACGATGCCCGAGCAGGAGACGCTGGTCAGCACGCTGGGCGAACTGGCGCAGGATGCCACGCGCATGAACTTCCTGCCGCCGGCGGTCACCGTGGTGGGCCCCGTGGTCGCGCTGCGCGGACTTGTCAAATGGGCCGAGAAGCGCCCTCTGTTCGGTGTGCGCGCCGCTGTTACGCGACCGCTGGCCCAAAGCTGCGAACTGATGCAATGCCTCGCCCATGCCGGGGCCGACGTGCCGGTGATGCCCACCATCGCCACGCGTCCGCGCGCGCTGACGCCCGACAGGCGGCGCGAGTTGCAGAACATCGGAAGCTATCAGTGGATCGCCCTCACCAGCGCCAACGCCGTGGAGGTGCTGTTCAAACAGCTCGACGCGTCGGGCCTCGACACCCGCGCCCTGGCGGGCGTGAAGGTGGCCGCCGTGGGCGACAAGACGGCGGAAGCGCTTCGGGCCCACGGGGTGCGCGCCGACGCCGTGCCGAAGGGTTTCGTGCAGGAGAAACTGGCCGCGGCCATGGCCGTGGAAAAAGGGTCGCGGGTGCTCATCCCGCGCGCTTCGGTGGCGCGGGACCAGCTTGAAAAAGACCTCGCGGCCCGCGGCGCCGAGGTGCATGTGCTGCCGCTCTACGACACCGAGGGCGACCGCGACGGCATCGCCCGTCTGCGCCACGCGCTCACGCAGGGTCGGCTGCATCTGGTCACGTTCACGTCGCCCTCCACCTTCGAGCGGTTTGCCGAAACGGTGAAGGCAAAGGACCTGCCGCGCCTCTTTGCGGATGTCCATATCGCGTCCATCGGCCCGACGACCAGCGCGGCAATCCGCGACGCCGGTCTGCCCGTAACCATCGAAGCCTCACGCCACACCGCCGCCGGCCTGGCCGAGGAGATCATCTCCCACTACCGAAAAAACCGCCCCGCGAGGGTGGACGACACGGCGAGCTGAGGGCCGGGAAAAGCTTGGACACAAAGTTCGCAAAAAAAAGCAGAAGCGAAGAGCTTTGACACAAAGACACGAAGGCACAAAGAGAAACTGTTGAGAATGCGTTAACTTGATTTTATAATGGGTTTTTATTGGTGTGCATTTGTGTTCATTCGAGGATGACTTTCTTTCGCTGCTTGCGGGCCAGAAGGTGCATTACGGCATAGCACACCACCGCAAGAAACAAGCTCTGAAGCACAAAGAGCGCTACGAGCGCTGACCGTGGGCCGAGCCAGTTTCCCGCCCCCCACAAAACCAACCCCGCTGGGAACTGTGTCCACATCGCCAGGGCTTCAATGGGATCCAGTGGGGGATCACCATTGGATAGAACTGTCCACGCGAAGAGCAGCAGCACTGCTTCAAGCACTACTCCGATATCAGTCGACAGCAGAACTCGTTTTGTTATGTCTGCAGACCTCTCTTCGTTCTTCCGCTGATCATTAGTATTTTATCATTAGAGCATTTTCGATTCAAATGATTACAGACTCTTGGTGCGTTGGGATGTCGAATTGTGACCGCCCATCTCTGATGTCGGCGGCCATCACGGCCTTGCCCGGGTGCTTGATGCTACCGCCTCCCACTTGCCCACTTGCTGGCGGTGTGCAACCGGTGTGCAACCGGTGTGCAACCGGTGTGCAAGCGGTGTGCAAGCGGTGCAACTGGCACGCAATCGGCAAGCCATTATCTATCCAGCGGTCTGCCTCGGGCTTCCACGCGGCCTCCGGTTTGCCCTGCACGCTCAGCCGAGCCTGAGCCAATACTCCAACTATTTCGAGATTGCAGGATCTGTCAACACTTACGTCAAATTCGCTCTAATTATCAGCCATACATAATAGCGACCCGAAAAACAAACCCTTTGGCATGAAGAAATTGCCAGACAAGCCCAATGCTTCTATTAACAAAATAAGTATATTCGCGTGAATTCGCGCCCATCAGCGGAAGTCATTCTTCCGCCACCAGCGGGCCAGCAGGTAGATTACAGGGTAGCACAATGTTGCAAAAAATAAGCT
Organism: candidate division BRC1 bacterium HGW-BRC1-1; assembly: GCA_002842095.1. Taxonomy (GTDB): domain Bacteria; phylum Sumerlaeota; class Sumerlaeia; order Sumerlaeales; family Sumerlaeaceae; genus HGW-BRC1-1. The sequence goes on along the minus strand of PHCB01000006.1, from coordinate 276,882 downwards.
CTGAAGCACATACAGCGGTACCCACATCGACCAATCCCAGTGTCCGCCTTGCCACTCCAAAATCCACAACCATGGAAGCTGTGAAAGCGTCAACAAGCCTGCGTAGATATAGTAGGATAAATAGGTCTTATTAGGGTCCATGCCGATCACCGGACCGATCAACATTGCTTCAAGCGCCATTCCGAACCCGATGGCCACAAGAACCCGGATAATTGTGTTCCGCTTCCCGCGGGCCAGCAGATGCAATACGGCGTAACACAATGCGGCATAAAATAAGCTCTGCAGCGCAAAGAGGACTACGAGTCCCAACCATTCATTTATCGAAACTCCCCCCAGCTTCAATATCCACCCAACCGGTAACTGTGTAAGAATCGCCAGAGCGTCGATGGCACGCATCGAACGATCAGCACCGAAAAGCACCGTCCACGCGAAGGGCAGCAGCAATGCTTCCAGCACCACTCCCACACCAAGGGAGATGAGGAGCCGTTTCATTACTCCTGCACGCATTTTTTTCTCCCGGTAATGAGGATGGATTGTTTCGCGATGCGTTTGATACAAGATATCATGTTAAGACGACAATAGATTGAGATTGGAGTGGGAGCTGTTCTATTTGCGTTCATTCGCTTATGTTTTTTTTCTGCGCCTGCGGGCCAACAGGGCTATTACTGCGTAGCACAATGCGGCGAAGAATAAGCCCTGAAGCACCAACAGCGGTGCCCAAGAAAGCACAGAAAACGATACCCACGGGAACAAACGTACGAGTCCGAACAATAACCCCCGAAAAATCCACACCGATGGAAACTGGGTAAGCCCCATCAACACTGCCAATAAATAATTAACATTATGATCATTGAAGCCCATCATGGGGATTAGCAGAATTGCTTCAAGCGTCATTCCCAACCCAAGGGACACAAGAGCCCAGATAATTTGCTTCCGCTTCCCACGGGCCAGCAGATGCAGTGCGGCGTAACACAATGCTGCATAAAATAAGCTCTGGAGCACAAAGCTCGCTACGAGCGCCGACCGTGGGTCGAACCAGCTAGCCACCACCCGCAAAATCAACCAGGCTGGGAGCTGTGTAAGCATCGCCAGGGCTTCAATGGGATCCAGCGGAGGATCGCCCCTGGAAAGCACCGCCCACGCGAACAACCCCAACACTGCTTCCAGCACCAATCCCACACCAAGGCAAATGAGAACACGCTTCTTAACTTCTGCACGCATCGCTTCCTGCTTTCGATGACCAATTAGGTTTTCATCCCAAATATGCACCAGTCTGTAATGATGACCGAAAAGCAAATCCTTTGGCACAAAGGAATGACTGGAAAGAAACAAACCGATTAACTATTAAATTAATAACATTCGCGTTCATTCGCGCCCATTAGTGGTCCTTCCGCTTCGCGTTTTTTCTTCCCATCTATTTTTTTCTCATGGATGATCGACCCACTATGAGAAATTATTTATTAACCACGCTGATGACGGGGCTGCTCCTTGCCCCTGCCGCCCTGTTTGCCGCTCCCCGGCAGGGAATGCCCATTGTTCTTCCCGAGGGTGCAACCCGCACCGAGCGCACCTACCCCCTTGTGGATGAGGCTCCCACTGTGCGCATCGTGCGGCCCGGCGTGCTTGAACTCAACTTCATCACCAGCGAACCCGTGCCGCCGCCCGTTGTTTACATTGGCATTAACAAGCTGAACGAGGAACTCGACTACGCCCGCTACCGCGACCTCCACCGCGAAAAGGGTTCCATCACCGACCTCGCAACCACCCACAGCATCGAGGTTGATATCCATAGCATGGTGGCCAAGTCGCCCAACACACCCTTCGAGCCGCGTATCGTCTGGCGCGTCGAGGTTTATTTGCCCAAGCTCCAAAGCAGCCGCTTCATGGATGGCCGCGTCTACTTCGACCCCGCCACGCTGGGCGACACCGTCAACGTGTTGAGCGGCCCCACGGTCGACGTTGTCACCGCCGACTCGGCGTTTATCTCCTTCGAGACCGACCGCGCCACCACATCCAGCGTGCAGGCCGACGGGCGCACCTTCTCCGGTGACGGCGAAACCACCGACCACGTCATCCAGTTGACCGGCCTCAAGCCAGCGTCTGCCGTGGAGTATCGTGTCACCGCCGGCGGCACCCTCGTGCGCCCCTACAGCTTCACCACCTCGGGCGGCGACAAGCCGATCCATTTCGCGGCCATGGTCGACAGCCGTGAAGGCCTCGGCGGCGGCGAGATCCAGTTTGGCGGCGTGGAATATCGCGCTCTCTACGCGCTGGGCAGCGACCTGTATTATCGCGGCGCCGACTTCGTCGTTTTCGGTGGCGATCTCATCAACGGTTACACCACCAGCGCCAGGGATTTCCGCCGCCAGATAAATGCTTTCCGCACTGCCATGGGCCCCGTGGCGGCGCGCATTCCCATCTACGAAAGTATGGGCAACCACGAGGCGCTGCTCGACAGCTTCAACGTGCCCGGCACCACGCGCTCGCTGAACATCGACAAGCTGGGCGACACCAACGCCGAGTCTCTGTTTGCCGAGATGTTCGTCAACCCCACCAACGGCCCGGCCGACGAAGGCCCCGGCACCCCCACTTATTCCGAGAACGTCTACTCGTTCGATCACGGTTCGGTGCGCGTTTTCATGCTGAACAATAACTACTGGTACAGCGCCGACCCCCACAAGGTGGGCGGTAATCTCGAGGGCTATATCATGGCCAACCAGATGAAATGGCTGCGCGATGGTGTTGCCGCGGCCGACGCTGACCCCGCCATCAAGCATCTCTTCTTTGTGGCCCAGGAGCCGCCCTTCCCCAACGGCGGCCACACCAGCGACTGTATGTGGTACAAGGGCGGCGACACCAACCGCGATGGCAGGGTGGACGCCGCCGACATCGACATCGTCGGCAACCGCAACACCATGTGGGAGATCATCGCCGCGTCACCCAAGAGCGTCGCGTTCATCACCGGCGACGAACACGCCTATTCGCGTCTGGAAGTGACCGATGAAACGCCCGTGGGCCCCAAGCACAAGCTCGATGGTACGCCCGCCAAGTTCGCCCACAGGATCTGGCAGGTGACATCAGGTGGCGCGGGCGCACCGTGGTACGACAAGGAACTGCATCTCCCCTGGAGCGGCAGCCTGAAAGCCCACAGCACCCAGCCGCATTACGCCTACTTCACCATCGACGGCAACCGCGTGAGCGTGGCCGCCTACAGCCAAACCGGCCAACGCATCGACGCGGCAGAGTTGAAGTGAGACGCGGAAAAACTTAGACGCAGAGGCGCAAAGACCGCAAAGACCGCAAAGAAAAGCAGAAGCCAAAGCTTTGACACAAAGTCACGAAGACACAAAGAAAAGCCAAAAGTGAGAACTTCAAATTCGCGTGCATTTGTGTGCATTCGCGGACGTCTTGTTTTGGCCTTGTAATAAAGAGGGGCCATCAACAGCCTGCTTACCATGAAGACTTACGGTTCCCTTCTCCTTGCGGCAGTTTTAGTTATTTCTGTTTGTGGTTCGGCTCTGGCCGCGCCTCTTTCCGTCTCCAACGCTGCGCCTCACGCGGAGGGGGTGGGGTATTTGCCGCCGGATGCTTCGCCGGTTGCTATCAACCCGCCGCCGTTTGCGTGGGTGCCCGAGAAGGGCGCTGTGGAATACCTGCTGCAGGTTTCCACCTCATCAGATTTCAAAACCACCGCCGTGCAGGCGGTCACGCCTTACACACTTTATGCCCACCCGGCGTCGCTCAATCCCGGCACCTACTACTGGCGGTACCGTTTCCACACCGCCAGGACCAAATCCGGCTGGAGCCAGACGCGCAGCTTTACGGTGCCGGCCGCCGCGCCCCGCTTTGCGCGTCCCAGCCGCGATGCCGTGGCCGCCGCCATTCCCGCCGCGCACCCGCGGGCCTACATCCGCCCCGAGAATCTCGCTGCGCTCCGCGCCTCGCGCGAAACGCTGCCCAAGGCATGGGCACAGCTCAGTGCCCAAGCCGACGAAGCTCTCACCGCGCCGCTCATGGCCGAGCCCAAGCCATGGACAAATGACGAATGGAACATGCCCGATTGGTCGCTCTACTACGGCCAGATCAGCAAGGCCCAGGTGCAGGTGCAGGCGCTGGCCTTCGCCTATCTGGTGTCGGGCGACGAGCGCTACGGCCTGGCCGCGAAGAAGTGGCTCATGGCCTGGACCTCCTGGGACCCCTACGGCCCCACGTCCGTGAAGGTGAACGACGAGCAGACCATGCCGATCGTCTATGCCGGGTCGCGCACCTATAGCTGGATCCGCCCGCTGCTGACCGACGCCGAGGCCGCCCGGGTGCGCGCCATGATGCGCGTTCGCATTGGCGAAATGTTCAAGCATCTGCAAGGCACCCAATACATGCAGAAGCCCTTCGACAGCCACGCCGGCCGCATCTGGCATTTCATCGGCGAGAGCGCGAGCATCTTCTACGACGAAATCCCCGAGGCCCCGGAGTGGCTCGACTGGGCCATCACGGTTTACTACGGCTGGTACCCCATCTGGGGCGATAACGAGGGCGGCTGGGCCGAGGGTCTGCACTACTTCGCCAGCTACAACGAGTTCGCCCTCACGTGGCACGAGCAGATGCGCGGCGTGCTGGGCGTCGACACGACCGCCAAACCGTATTACGCCAACGTGGGCGACTTCCCCCTGTACGCCGCCCCGCCGGGAAGCGCGATAAATGGCTTCGGCGATTTCAGCGAGAACAAGCCGTCCGTGGCTCGCGGGCGCGTGGTGGCGTATTACGCTTCCGCGCTGAACAAGCCCGAATGGCAATGGTTCGCCGAGCAGGTTAGTCCGGGCGGCGCGGCCGGTCCCATCGGTTATCTGCGTGCTTTCCGACCCACACCCGAGCCGGTGGCACCCACCCCCGCGACGGCGCTGAAGGTGTTTCATCATGCCGGATGGGCCGTGTTCAACAGCGCCCTTACCGACCCCACCCGCAACGTGCAACTTACCATGCGGTCCAGCCCCGCGGGCAACGTGAGCCACGCCCATCAGGACCAGAACTGCATCGTGGTGGGGGCGTACGGGTCGCCGCTGCTGGTCAACACCGGCTTCCGCGATTTTTACGGAAGCCCCTTCTGCAAGGAGTGGTACTGGACCACCCGCGCCCATAACGGCGTGTTGGTGGGGGGAGCCGGACAGGACCGCGGCATGGCCACCACGGCGTCCATCGTGGCCGAGGGCGGCACCGGCAAGTTTGCCTGGGCCGTGGGCGATGCCACGCCGTCCTACGGTGGCAAGGCGGTGCGGGCGCGGCGACACGTGGCGTTTGTGAACGGCGAGACCATTGTGATGCTCGACGAGGTGCAGCCCACCACGGCCACCACGGTGGAGCTGATGTTCCACGGGCGCGCGCCGTTTACGATTGATGGCGCGGCGCAACGGTTTGAGCTGGAGTTCGAGAAGGCGGCGCTGAGCGGGTGGTTCGTGGCGCCCACACCTCTGGTCCTCACGCAGACGGACAAGTACACAATTCAGCCCGACGATCCGAAGAAGCGCCAGCCCACCCCCGAGTGGCACCTGCAGGCGCAACTAACGGGCGCATCGAAGGCGGCCCCCAACGTGATGGTCACCGTGATGGATATCCACGCCGCCGGAACCAGCAGCACGCTGACAGGTGTGCGAGCGGGCAGCGTGCAGGGCGGCAAAGCGGTGGCCGCAGAGTTCACCCACGACGGGAAGACTCAGCGCGTGGTGTTCGATCTGGCGGTTCCGGGGATCAAGCTCGAAGAACAGTGACCCGATTAAAAGCCTAAAACTTAGTCACAAAGGCGGACTGTGCGCCTCTGGTTCATATCCCAGGAACCAGGGGAATTCCTTTGCATAAATGTCCCCGATATCTCCTGTAAATGCGTTGTCAACGGTGGTGTGCTGGGCCCGCAGGGTCAGTTGACGCCAGCGTGACGGAGCAACACGCTCGTCCTTTTCAGGAAAGGAGACTTCTTATGGAATGGTTAATACGCGCAAGTCAGGTGATTATCGCTTTGGGACTGCTCAATGTGTGGTTGCTTCGGGCGAAAAAACCGACGCCGTGGCGCGGTGGAGGGGCGCGGGACATGCGTGGGGAGTTTGCCGCTTATGGCCTTCCTCCATGGTTCATGGGTGTCATTGGATTTCTCAAGGTCACCCTGGCCATACTTTTGATCGTCGGGCTTTGGATCCCTTCTTTAACAAGGCCGGCAGCTGCGGGCATGACGCTTCTCATGATTGGCGCGCTCGGCATGCATCTGAAAGTGCGTGATCCATGGAAGAGATTCGTTCCGGCTTTCGCGCTTTTCCTACTGTCTCTTTTCGTGGCGATTTTCGCCGCACGTTGAACGGTTGCATCGGCCGTTGTGGCCTGATCAGTTCCTCGTAACGACCGATCCCCCATGCGTAATCTCATGCTTATCCTCGGCGATCAGAGGTGGCTCAGGCGAGTAGCCTGCCTGGCCCTTTTGCTCCCGGAGGGGGCGCGGCAAGAAGCAAGGTGTGGAGGGAGCGCAGCGACCGGAACCCCGGGTCAGGTGTTAGTTATGTTCCGCTCCGGAGGGGTGGCGGAACGAGAAGGCGCCCCGCCCCCTGGCGCATTTTCGATTCAAATGATTACAGACTCGTGGTGCGTTGGAATGTCGAATTGTGACCGCCCATTCCTGTGGTAGGTGGCACCCACGGCCTCGCCCGGGCACCCGATTCTACCGCCTCCCACTTGCCCACTTGCTGGCTGATGGCAACCCCGGTGTGCAACCGGTGTGCAAGCGGTGTGCAAGCGGTGCATCTATCGCGCAATCCGCAAGCCATTATCCACATAACCTCCCCCCCAAAAAGAATCCCCCGGAACCGGCTTGGATGCCGATCCCGGGGGATTTAATTGTTTTTCGCCATCAATCTGGTGCGGGCGAAATCCTTCTATTTAGAACAATTGCCAGTCGGAGACGCCGGACACGACGTTGTACTTGGCCCGGGCAGCCTCAAGGAAGGCGGTGTCCGACGCGAAAGCGTCATCCCAGAAGGTGATGTCGTCGATCAGGATTCGTGTGTTTGTGTCGCTCACCGCGCCTCCGGCGATGCAGAGACCGGCGCAGAAGCGGTTCACGGTCGCCTGAACGGCACCGTTCGTGGCACCCGTGTAGGTCTGTACCACAGTCGCAGCTCCGGTGCTGGGGTTGATGTCCCATACCGTATAAGCTCCGGCTCCCGCAGTCGTGCTCGGGGAGATCTTGAAGACCAGCAGATGCCAGCGTCCGCTGTCGGCGTCACGCCAGTTGTTTGGCGAGGCCGGATCGAAGGCTGTGGTGCTGAGCGGGCTGGCAACTCCGGGCCAACCATTCTCGTCCGTTGTGCGGAAAATTCCACCGGAGGCGCGGAAGTTGAAGTAAGGCGAGTACGCGCCGGCCGTCTGGTCCAACGTCAGGATGTCCACGCTGCAATTTGCGGCGGCAGCACCAAGCGACTTTACCTTCAACGGAACGGCGACCTGAACCACATTGGCGTTCGTGTTGATGGTGCCGCCGTCAAACTGGGGCCAGTCGTTCACCGAACCATCCGTGTCGAAATAAACATTATTGGCAAGGCCCGGAAAAGCTTCCGTGTTCCCGACCTTCGAGAATGGGGCTGCGCTGCCGCCAGTGTTCAGCGTGAATCCAGGGATGGACGAGGTGCCGGTCAGGACGGCAGTTCCGTTGCCAGACAAGCCGGCAAATGTTTCTGTGACGCTCGCGGCAAACGCAGCCGAGGAGGCCACACTTACCAATGCAAATAACATAAGTTTACGCATTATTAGAACCCTTCTAAGATGGATTGATGGTGTAGCTACAGGTCACAGACGGGAGACAACCCGCCTAGGATTGTCAAGACGAGAATAGTGAAATATCCGTTTCGCCGCAGCGGCAAACATTTCGTCGTGTGCGGTTAACCAAAATGCAGATGCTTTGACACAAAGCCACCAAGACACAAAGAAAAGCAGAAGAGATAATACAGATGTGTTTTTGCCGGGAACACCATCTCTTGATTGGTCCAGGCAGGAGGCTTCGGGCGGGTGTCCATTGTGTCCAGACCGTCCATAAAGTCCATCCCGTCCATCTCCCCCACACCTCATCCCCCTCCCAAAACCCGGCTTGGTTATTTTGTTACGAATTCGTAAAAATCTGTTGTCAAACGGCTTGCGTCTATGCGGCTGGCATGTCTTTGGACGCAGTGATTTCTCTCAACCATCAGCAATATGCCTTCATTTTATGCTTGTAATATCTCCACGGCATCGCCCACTGTATTTGCAGGAAAGATCACCCGGACTATCAATCGATGTCCGGCGTGAAATTTCCCATGTGTTATTATTTTAACAAGGAGTTTTAGATTATGCGTAAACAAGTTATGTTCCTGACCGCGGCCGTCGCTCTCGCGTCGGGCGTCGCCTTCGCCGGACCCGCCGACTGGGCCTTCGCCGGTAGCTTCGGTGCCCCCTCCAACTTCACACCCGCGACGGATCACAGTATCGCAGCCGTCCGCATTGCTGTCGACTCGGCTGGCAAAATGTACGTCGCCGTCACCCCAGGCGCCACCGACAAGCTGGTCTGGTCAGCCACCGCACCCACCACCAGCCTCACCACGCCCACCTACACGCTGGTTACGTCGGCCTCTACCGAGGATCTGGGGAACGGTTGGCAGGGCATCAGCACCGACGCCGCTAACAACGTCTACCTCTCGGGTGACGACGGCGCGGGAGTTGTTACCCCGTCGAAGATTCGGAAATTCGATAGCACCGGTACCGCAGCTGCAGCGTTCGGCACTGCTGGCACCGTTCTCTATCCTTCCGCCCAGGCTCGCTTCAGTGGCAACGCCCTGTTCAGCAATGGAACCCTCCTTGCCGTTAACCTGCACGGCTCCGCAGCCGTCGTGTTTAACACTACAACCGGCGACGAGATCACGAGCTGGCCCTGGACTGCTGGCCTCTATGTCCGCGACGTCGCCATCAAGCAAGACACCGTCGGCGGCAATGACGAGATCTTCCTCATGAAGAGCGGCAAAGTCGTCAAGGTGACGGGCGGCACGGCAGCAGCACCCGCTGGCTACACCACGGTTACCCCTTGGGAGACCGGTGGCACACCTCCGCCCTTCGACACCTCGTTCCAAGTCAAGCCTTCTCTGACCTACTTTGCCAAGGACGACACTCTGATCCATGGCAACTGGGACGTAGCGGCCGGTGGCACGGAGAACAATGCGTATGTGGTTGATGCTGCCACGGGCAACGTGATTCAGACGCTGGCTGGCATTTATCGTGCTGGCGACTGCGCCGCTTATACTGCTGGTGGCGTGGATTATCTGTATGTCCTCAATGGTGGTGTGAATACGGGTACCCCCGATGGCGTCATCCAGGTCTACACCAAGCCCACCACGCCGGCTGCTGCCGTCAACGAGTGGAGCCTGTACTAATCCCTTCGCGGGTTTAGTCCTGGTTTGAAATAAAACCCCTTAGCGGGGGCGCATCGGTGGCGGAGTTCTCCGCGCTGAAGCGCCCCCGCTTCTTTGTTTGGGGGAAGCTTTTTTTCCTGGGAACGCCAATCTCCTGATTGGCGCTTTTAAACGGGCGAGGAGGAGCGCTGGTAAGACACCGAGAAGAAAATAAAGCGGACTTTCTCTGCCTGAGAAGCCGCCTCACCTGCGCCTTGTGTCTTGTGGGTGCCAATCAGGAGATTGGCGTTCCATAACGTCCATAGTGTCCATATCGTCCATCCCCTCGCCCCCTGAAAATAGCAAAGGGCAGGCTTTGGCGGCCTGCCCCTGGTTCAACTTACCTGCCTGTTGGGTTGCTCTCAGGCGAAGGTGAGTTCTTCTTCCACCAGCATGAGGAATTCGCTTTCGAGCTCGCGCATGGCCACTTCTTCCTTGGCGGATTCGTGGTCGAAGCCGAGCAGATGAAGCACGCCGTGGATGAGCAGGACGGACAGCTCGCGCTCCAGGGAGCGCTCGTTCATCTCGGCGTATTTGCGGGCCGTGGGGACGCTGATGACGATATCGCCCAGGAGGTCCGGGTTGATGTTGGCGAACTTGCCTGTGTTCATGGGGAAGGCGAGCACGTCTGTGCTCTTGTTGATGCCCCGGAAGTTCCGGTTGAGGTTGCGCATTTCGGCGTCATCGACAAATACAATGGAGACTTCCGCGTTGGCGCGGCCTTTCTCCTCGAGCACCAGTTTCAGGACGTTGTTCGTGATCTTCTTCAGGCGATGGCCCGTGATGATGTTCGTCTTGCACTTGTTGCGTACGTCAATTTCCACTTCTCTGCACCCTTCCTTGGTTGCTGCTGCTGTTCCGACGATGGGGTTCATGCACATTCGGTTCTGTGGGTGGTCCGGTTTTTAAGTGGCACACGGAAGTTCCAAGCCTGCATGGAGGGCTTATGGTTTCTGGCGGGGCCGAAGAGCGGGGGGTGAAGATTGTGGCGTCGTCGTCGGGGAGATTTTTTCCCCTGATCTACCCGGCGTCGGGGTCACAGCGGTTCGGTTCGCCTGTTACATTTTTCACGATCTCGAAACGAACGGGTAGCGAGGCGTCCCTGTCCACTGAGGCGGCCGGGGCGCGTTGCGCGGTTTCGAGAGGGTGTTGATCCTCCTTCTTGCGGGGCCTTGAATCAAATTCGGATTTCGAGCGCGATGGGTGTGGTGCTTAATCGCGTTCGTACACAGAGTTACCGTGTAAAAGGGTGAGCCTGCAACTATTAATTTAGCCTTGCAGTTAGAAATTCGACCGTTCATTCAGCCGTTGTGGATTTATGTGCTCGCGAAGGCGGGGTTTGTGGTTGGAGATAGGAGAGGGGGCAGTGGGAGAGAGCCGCGACCAGCAGCCACAAGTCCATAACCTGTGACAGACGAGGGGGACAGGAATGTCCCCCTCCTGTAAAAGCCCACGCTAGAATTCCATCTTCACCTTTTTGGTTTCGGCGCTGCCTTCCATGGTGAATTCCACGGCGGGGACGTCGCCGGATTGGTCGATTTTCGAGAGCTTGGCTTTTTTGCCGCCGACTTCGGTGTTCACTTCTCGTTCCTCGCCAACCTTCATGAAAAAGATGCGTTGGTCGCTGTCTTCCTTGGCGCCGCGGTCTTCGATGGTTGCCTCGCCGTCGCCGGCTCCCATAAGGCGCCAGGCCTTCAGCGCGTTGTGGATGTCGGGCGTTTTCTCGGGCGGTGGCGGTGGTGGCGTGGGCGTGGGCGTGGGGGTCATGATGGCCTGGTAGAGCTTGGCCTCGCCGAAATTGGTGTATGTGTTACGCACGCTTTCGGGGTCGAAATTGGTTTCGCGCGGCGGGGCTGCTGCCATGGTGATGGGCGTGGGCAGCTTTTCCTGTTCTTCGGGGGCGGTGTAGATGAGGTACGTCACACCGATGATGGCGAGCAACAGGGTGAGGTTTATGATGAGGCTCTGACGATTCACGGGCGCACTCCTGACCGGGTTCCGCGGCGTAATCCCAGGCCGCTGGGGCGCATCTCGGGTTGATCCACTTTGACGATGCGGGCGAGGGTTATTTCGAGGCGCAGGTCCGGATCATCGATGGATTTGGCATGGGTGATCATGAGGTTTTTCACGAGGAAACCTTTCTGGTCGAAGCCTTTGAGCAGCAGGGCGATGTTCTCCAGCTCGCCCACGGAGGTGATGGGGAAGGTGAGAATTTCGTAATCTTCCACGTCGGGAATTTCTTCGCGTTCCACGCGTCCGGGTTGGGGCACGCGGCCCGGCAGGATGGTTTGGGCGGCGAACATGGCGTCTTCGGAGAAGGCGTCCTCGGGCACACGGTCGGGGTCTTCCTTGGGGAAGGAGGCTTCGATCTTGCGGAACCCGTCCTCGATCTCGCGGCGCTTGTTCAGCGTTTCCACGTTGGCGTTGTACTTGGCGCGCTCGCTGTCGAGGGCTTCTTGCTGGCCGGTGTAGGCGTCCCAGGATGGGCCGAGGACGGTCTGCCACAGGGTAACGCCGGCCACGACAATGCCCGTGAGCCATAGAATTTTCATCTCACGTTTACTGAGCGCCATTGGTGGTCTCCTCGGCCGGGTTTTCTGCGGGTGGTTCGGGTGTGTCGGCGGCATCGCCCGCGGTGGTTTCGAGGTCGCCACCCTCATCGACGACGGTCGGTTCGGTGGGGGCCGCGGCTTCTGCTCCTTCATTAACCGGGTTCTCGTCGGTGGGCGCGCTGGTTTCATCGCGCGTGGAGCTTCGGTCGCTGGTGCGTTGGTTGCGGGCGTTGCCCTTGGCGAATTTCGCCGTCATGAAGAACTCGAAGATCGGTTCCGTGCGCCGCTGCAGCACGCGCGGCTTGCCGCTGCCCTCGTCCTGTTTAACCTCGCTGAAGAAGCCCATCTTTTCGAGCTCCATGCGGAAGCGATTGATGTCGGCGAAGGTTTTGGCGTGGCCCTGGATTTTGACTTCGTCGTCTTTCTTGTACTCAAACCGGGTGAGGGTGATGGTCTCGGGGATCATCGCCAGCCCGCTGATGTCGTCGAGAATCTTGAGGGCGCTGTGGCTGTCCTTGAAGGATTTCTCCATGATTTGCAGGCGGCTCTTCATGGATTCGAGTTCGTCGACCTGGGTTTTCATGTCGCGGTTTTTGTCTTTGAGCAGCACGAGTCCTTCACGCTGGCGTGTTACGGCGTCGGATGCCCAGAGGAAGAGCAACACCAGCAAAACCACGAGCATGACCGCGCTGACGATGAGACTCTGCTGCTGGCGTTTGTTGGCGCGCTTCTCCATGTATTCGGGGGGCAGCAGGTTGACTTGAACGGTGTGGGTTCCGGCCTGCATGAACTGGCCCGCCAGGGCCGCGGCGGAGGGGCGCAGGAGCGCGATTTCCGGATCGAGGCGCGGGGGGACGTCGAAGGCGATGGTCGGATCGATGGCGATGGAAGTGGTGGACAGGGCTTGCTCCACCACGGGCGCGAGGTTGCGCAGCAGGGTGCCCTCGCCGGTGAAGTAAAACTCGCTGATGGGCGGGCAGTTGAATTCGCGGCGGGCGTATTCGTAGGTCCGCCGGATTTCCTGCATGAGACGCTGGAGCCAGTCATTGAAGGCGGCGGTGCCGGGGTCGGCGGGGGGCGCGGGCTTCGACGCGGGTTCAACGCCGGAGCCGGTGATGATGGTGTCGCCCTCGATCTGGATGCTCGGCATGTCGTAGATGCTGTCGTAAGGATCCATGGGAGGCGCGGCGGGGGCGGATGCAGCAGCAGCCGCCGAGGGACGGAAGAAACGGGTGGGTTCCTGCGCGTCGATGAGGTTGAGGCTCTGGATGCCACCGGGCAGGGGAGTGCCGGCCTCCTCCAGGTCGGCCATGAGACGCGCGATGCCCGCACTGCTGCTGCGGGTGAAGTTGAGGATGCCATTGCTGGCGATGATGAAGTCCGTGGAGTTCATGCCCACGTTCACCAGCGCCACCACCTTGTCGGCAATCTCGGCGTCTTTGAAGGCCGAGAGGGCGTTGAACATGGAGAGCGACGCCACGCCAAGCTGTTCCACGGTGAGGCCGGCGGCGGTGCAGGTGTCGAGATATTCCTTCGCCACGGGCAGGTCCACGGCGGTCAGCAGCACCTGGCTGCCCTGCACGCCGAGGTGCGAGAGAACGTGGTGCGACACGATGTGGCGTTCGGGGTTGAAGGGGATGTGGCGCTCGGCCTCGAAGCGGGCCATGCTGTTGAGTTCCGCCTCGGTGGTTCCGGGCAGAGTCACCATGCGGGCCATGACTTCGTTCTTGGGGATGAGCACACGCACGCGACCGGGTTTGATCTTGTGGTTTTTGAGCGCATCGCGCAGCAGAGCCGCACGCTTTTCCACGCGCTCGGCGAGGTCCTCGGGGCGTGGTATGGCGAAGGCAAAAAGATGTTTCAGGGCCGGCTTGCCCTTGCCCGTTTCGGCAAGTGCAACGCGGCATTCAGCATGTGTAAATTCAATGGCCGTGATGGTTGGCATAAATGGTTTCCGTTATTCCGTCCACTGCAGCACCCGGATAGCCGGAATGCGGATAAAATTGTCGTCCTCGCCCTTTTTCCCTCGGGTAGAGACCGTGCGTTTCCTGTTTGCGAAACCGCCCCCGCGCCGCCCCGCCCTGAAACCCTTGTCGGTGTTCGTCAGCCGGGCATCGTCGGGGTTGTACGTGTCGAGGGTGCGTGACACGAGAGTGGTGATGGTTTTTTTGATGCTTCCGACGCGTCCGATTCCTGTCACGGAAAAAGTCTCGGATCGGAAAGCCAGTTGGATCGCGCCGCCGCCGGCGCCGCCTCCGCCCTGAGTCAGCGCGCCGACGTTAACGCCGGGGATTTTCGCCAGATCGGCGGCGGATTTGAAGGCGTCGTCGGCGCGGGGGCTGCTGCCGCGTCGGTCGGACCCGCGGGCCTTCACCACCGCCTCGGCGGCGGAGCGGGCGGCGGGAAGATCGCCCAGGTCGTTGCCCGCATAAAACAGGATGGTCAGTACTTCCTCGGGCGCGGTGTTGATGTTCACCTTGCCGGAGCCGTGCACCGTCAGGATGTCGCGCAGGGGGCTGAGTTCGCCCTTGCGGCTGCGCTCTTTGCGCACCACCGGCGTGCGGCCCGCGGCTATTTCGTTACGGATGCGCAGTTCTTTCGCCTCCTCGGACGCGGGATCGAAGCCGTAGTAAACCTCCGGCTCTATGCCGAACACGTCCAGCAACTGGTCGGTGGTCAGATAGTTTTCGTTGGGGCAGGTGTAAATGGGCGCCTCGGAAGTGTCGCCAATTTGCGTGAAACGCTGGCCCAGCAAACCGCTGTAGTATTCGTCTTCGGGTGTGCCCGCCTCGCCCAGCGACATGTCGTCGGGGTCGCGGAAATCCACCAGCGCGTTGGCGATCATTTCGGCATCATCCTCGTCGTAGTCGTACAGGAGGAGCATCGCCTTCATCACTTTCTGGTTGGCGAAGTTGAGGTTCAGTTTCCCCTCTTCGTCGTTCACTTCGAGTTCGTAGGTCCCCTCGCCCATCTTGACTTCGATTTCCTTCTCCTTGCGGTCGGGCTGGGCCCACACGTCGCAATAGGCATCGAACATCTGCTGGGGGTCTTCTTCGCGGTCCATGAGGATGTCATTTTGCAGGTGCGTCATGCCGATGGCGATGGCGCTGCGGGCCAGTGTGTGGGCGACGAACTGGCGTTTCTGGATGAGCGCGAGCTTCGAGTTCACCTGCACCTCGTAGGCGAGGCTGGTGGCGATGACGCCCATGACCACGATGAGCCAGAGGACCAGCACAAGCACGAGGGCGCGGCGGCGGCGCGCAAATCGGGGCGCGAAGAATGTCATTGGCGGGTCGACTTTCCGCCGCCGGATGAGCGCGAGGGACGGCGATCGTTGGGGCGGGCGTCGCTCTTTTCGCCGCCTTCCTGCTTCATGCGCTGCAGCTTTGAGCTTTCTTCGAAAATTTCCTCGGGGACATACGTTTCCTGGGCCTGGGGCAGCATCACCACCTGCCGGATTTTCGTGACCGCGTCGGGCTTGGCGGGGTTGGCAAACTCGTAGGTGATTTCCACCCAGGAGGGCATGTCATCCACCCGCTGCTCCATTTCCTGCTGTTTCAACAGCGCGGACTGCGAGTCGGGCAGCGTCTCTTCGTTGGTCTGGTCCTGTTCCGAGTCCTCGGTGACGGGGTTGCGGTAGCGCGGCGAATTGCTGTCCCAGTCGGTGGCGGTCAGCCATTCTTTATCGTACCAGTAACCGAACTTGAAGTCGATCCCCTTCACGTTCGTGCCGATTTTTTCCACGCGCGGGGGGATTTCCTTGGGGATGGGGTTGCCGTATTCGTCGGTCTCGGCGCCCCTCACGTCGTCGATGCTGCGATACAACGCGCCGTCTTGTATGAAGTAGCGGAGGCGCTCAAGGCCCCACGGCATGCGGTCTTCGTTGTAGTTCATGCCCTGGCGGCGCACGAAGGAAATCTCGTCGGTCTCGCCGTTGTCCATGGCACGGAAGTTGAGATCGATGGGAGGCGGCAGATCATCCAGCAGCGAATTGTCGCTTTCGGTGTCGCGGGTTGAAGAGCTCTTGAGCAGGCGCGCCTCCTGCTGCATGGCCATGTTTTCCTTCTGGCGGCGCGTGATGTTGTAGCGCGACGGGCTGAGGTAGTAGGCGTTGCGCAGGTCGTTGGTGAGCACGGTGGTGGCGTAGCGTTCCGTCTGGCCACGCTCGCTGGTGATGATGCCGAGGTCGTAGCTGGACACCGCGGTTCGAAACGAGATGAAGACCGACGACATGACGAGCGTGAAAATCACCATGGCGACCATCAGTTCGATGAGGGTGAAGCCTTTGGCGGGGCGGCGGCGGAGGATCATCGGCGGCCTCCTCCCTCGGGTTCCTCTTTGAAGAGTTCGTTGAAGAATTTCGACTGATAGCTCCAGCGCTCGATGGGCTGTAGGTACACATCCACCGACAGGGGCACCCAGCGTTTCCGCCGGCCGTCGTCGTAGGTGAGTTTCACCAGGGCATGGCGCAGAGGGCGCAGTTTAACTTTGTTCTTCGTGGTGGCGGAGCGGTAGCGTGGCTCCGTTTCCTCGTAGCGCATGCTCCACGAAAAGTTCGGGTAGCCCTGCTCTTCGAAGCTTCCCTCCGAACTCGATTGCGTGGGGGGCGCCAGTTCGAGGTCGGCCACAAGCTGGTCGGCCAGCACCGTGGCCTGGTGCACAATCTGGTTGGTGCGCAGGGCCTGCAGCGACATGGTAAAGGAGCGCATGAGCGTGGCCACGGAGATGCCGAGGATCACCATGGAAACGAGCACTTCGAGCAGCACGAACCCTGCGCGTCGGCGGCGTGGACGATGGAGGCGCATCATCGTTCGCCCTCGGCGGCGCGTTCCTGTTTGTCGGCGATGGAGCCCGGTGTTACCTCGGCCATGCCGCTGCCCTTCAGCAGTTCAACGGTCATGCGCTTTTCCGCCTTGTTCGTCAGCGTGATCATGGCCGGAGAGGCGGTGCCATCGGGGAAGAAATCCAGCGCGATGACCTTGTCGCGGATCACGTTGCGATCGAGCGTCGTCACCTCGTCGAACCAGATATCCTTGTTCAGCGTGCGTCGTTGCTCGAACTGGTTTTTATTTTTCCCCGTGCGGTATTCGCCGGTTTTGGCGTCGGGCGTGCGCAGGTCCAGCCAGAATTCGCGCTTGGCCACGTCGAGAAAGATCTGTGTCCGCCGCTCGCCGAACACCGCCTCGTTGCGCGCATACTTCGACAGCGCGACAATCTCGCGGGCCGTGGCGCGCAGCTTGTTGTGGTCGTTCATGCCGCGCATGCTGGGGAAGGCGATGGCCATGAGTATGGCCATGACGGTCATCACGACGAGGATTTCCAGCAGGGTCATGGCGCGCCGGGATTTGCGCGCAAACCGTCTGCGGAATGCTATGTCGCGAAGCCGCATCAGCCGCCGGCCGCCGGATCGATGGAGAATATGGGCAGCAGCATTGCCACCACAATGAAACCCACCACGAGACCCATGGCCAGAATGATGATCGGCTCGATGAGGCTCGTCAGCGTTTTCATCTGGCGGTCCACTTCCATGTCGTAGCTGCGGGCCACCTTCATTAATATGTCGTCGAGATGGCCGGTTTCCTCGCCGATGGCGATCATGTTCACCACCACGGGAGGGAACACCGTGCTCTTTTTCAACGGTGCGGCGATCCCCTCGCCCTGGGTTACATTGGCGGGAATCTTCGCCACCTCGTCGGCCACCACGCGGTTGTTCAAAACCTCGTGGGTTATCTCCAGCGCGGGCAGGATGGACACACCGTTGTGGAGCAGTGAGCCGAGCGTGCGGGCGAAGTTGGCCACTTCTTTTTTCACGATGAGGGCGCCCAGCAACGGGATGCGAATGATTGCAGTATCCACTGCGCGCTTGCCCTCAACGGTGTGGATGGCGCGCCAGAAAATGAAAAATGCCGAGCCGAGGACAAGGAGGATTATGTACCAATAGGATTGGAGAATTGCGTTGGTGCTGATGAGGATTTGCGTCGGCGCGGGGAGGGCCTGGTTCATTTCGGTGTAAATGCGCGTGATCTTCGGCATGACGACGGTCATCATGATGATCACTGCGCCCGTGCCCGCGAACACCATGACGGCGGGATAGGCCAGTGCGCTTTTGATTTTGCCGCGAAGCTCGGCCTCCGTTTCGGCGAAGTCCGCCAGTCGTGTGAGGATGGTGTCGAGCATGCCGCCGGCCTCGCCGGACTTCACCATGGCGCAGTGCAGCTTGCTGAAAACGCGCGGATGTTTGCCCATGGACACGGCCAGCGAATCGCCGCCCGAGACGTCCTGCGTGATCTGGGTGATGATCTCTGTCAGCGTCGGGTTGGTCGTCTGGTGTTGGATGACACCCAGTGCGCGCACCAGCGGAATCCCCGACCCGAGGAGATCGGCCAGTTGGCGGTTGAAGGTGGCCAGATCGTTCACCTTCACGCGCCCCTTGCGGTGCAAGGTCACGCCGGTGCGAGATTTTTTGCGTGCCGATTCGTTGTCGATGGAAACCGGGAAGTAACCCATCGCCTGAAGGCGCGACGTGACGAGCGTCACCGATTCGGCCTCGAGGGTGCCCGCGATGATCTGCCCGGTGGAATCCTTGGCTTTGTAACTGAACAAAGGCACGTTAGCGGCGGGCCTCCCGGCGGGCTGGTGTCATGGTTGGAATCATTGAAGGGCGTCCTCATACGAAGCGCCGCCGAATTCGTCTTCCATCGTCACGCGCAGTACTTCGTCGATGGTCGTTATGCCGGCGCGCACCTTGAACCAGCCGTCTTCCCGGATGGTGCGCATTCCCGCTGCGAGGGCGGAGGCTTTCAATACGTTCGAAGGTTTGCGGTCGACGATGAGGGGCTTCATGTTTTCGTCGACTTTGATGATTTCATAAATTGCGGTACGCCCCCGGAAGCCCGTGTAGCGGCACTTCTCGCACCCGACCGGCTTCATGAACTCTGCTCCATCGGTTTCGAGCTTGTTCAGGCGCAGGCGGTTGAGCACCTCGGGGCCGGGCTGGAAGGACTGTTTGCAGATCTTGCACAACACGCGCACGAGGCGCTGGGCGATGAGGCCCTCCACGGAACTGGCGATGAGGAACGGTTCGATGCCCATGTCGAGCAGGCGGCTCACGGCGCCGGCGGCGTCGTTGGTGTGCAGCGTGCTGAAAACCATGTGGCCCGTGAGGGCGGCACGGATGGCGGCCTGGGCGGTTTCCGGGTCGCGGGTCTCACCCACCATGATTACGTCGGGATCCTGGCGCAGCATGGTGCGCAACACGCGGGCGAAGGTCAGGTCGATCTGCGCGTTCACCTGCGTTTGCGTCACGCCGGAGATGCGATATTCGATGGGGTCCTCCACCGTGATGATCTTTTTGTCGACCTGGTTGATCTCGCTCAGGGCGGCGTACAGCGTGGTGCTTTTGCCCGAGCCGGTGGGGCCGGTGACGAAAAGAATGCCGTGGGGCTTCTGGATCATCCGGCGCAGCAACAGCAGATTGTGCTCGTCGAGGCCGAGACGGTCGAGGGAGATCAGCTCGCTGTCGCGCGAAAGAATACGGATGGAGATGGACTCGCCGTAGGGTGTGGGCAGGGTCGACACGCGCAAGTCATAGTCGTTCTCGCCCATCTTCACCTTGATCTTGCCGTCCTGGGGCAGGCGGCGCTCGGCGATGTTCATGTCGGCCATGATCTTGATGCGCGAAATAATGGCGCTCTGGAACCGCTTGATGCTCGGCGGGATCGTCGCCTCGTAGAGCATGCCGTCGATGCGGTAACGGATGCGAAGTTCCTGCTCGAAGGGCTCCACGTGAATGTCGGTCGCGCGGTCGGCCATGGCCTCCTTGATGATCTGGTTCACGAACCGGACGATGGACGCATCCTCGGCCATCTCGTCGATGTCCTCGATGCCACGGTCCACATCCAGCGTGGTTTCCGCGCCGCGGTCTTCTTCAAGTTCCTCGATGGTGGCCGCGCCGATGCCGTAATAGCGGTTAATGGCGGCGGCGATATCCTTGGGGGAAGCCACCACGGGCTCCACCTCCAGCTTCAAGTTGAAGCGCAGGTCGTCGAGCATGTGGACGTCGAGGGGATCGCTCACGGCGACCCGAATGGAGCCGTTGTGTTGCTCGATGGGCACGCAGTGGTAGTGGCTGACGAGTTTCGCAGGCACGCGCTCGATGACGGACTTGGGAATCTGAATATCGCCCAGACGCACGAAGGGAAGTTGCAGTTGATCGGCCAGACAGTGGAGGACATCGTCGACGGTTGCGAGGTTCATCTTTACCAGCACGTCGCCGAGGCGCTCACCGGACTTGTGGTGTTCGCGCAGGGCGATTTCGAGATTGTCGGTATCGAGCAATCCCTTGGCTACGAGCGCCTTGCCCAGTTGAGTTTCGGTGTCGAACATCATTGCAACATATCCTCATATCCTGCCATCTGCCCCGATTGCGCCGCGGGTGAAGCGGAGGTCTGAAGCCAACCCGGCGCATCCGGGAGCGGAAAAGTAAATCTCCGCACTGAAGTCATTGATCAAAAACCATACCACTCGGGCGGGGGTTGAAGTCGGTGGAACCTGCACAACACGGTAAGGTTCAACCGTATGCTCCCCCATGGACCGT
Organism: candidate division BRC1 bacterium HGW-BRC1-1; assembly: GCA_002842095.1. Lineage (GTDB taxonomy): Bacteria > Sumerlaeota > Sumerlaeia > Sumerlaeales > Sumerlaeaceae > HGW-BRC1-1. The sequence continues at coordinate 256,285 of PHCB01000006.1, read as the reverse complement.
GAAATGGCAATTGAACCAGGTCGAGAAATTCATAACTCCCAGACATCCCATAAATCCCATTTTACCTTAAATAGTACAGAGGCAGTTCTGTATTACGCATCAGAAATTCCACAGGAGGCCCGCCGACCATGGCGATTACATTGACCGAAACTGCATTGCATGAAGTGAAGCGCGTGATCGGAGCCCAGGCTCAGTCGGGCATGGGGCTGCGGGTGGGCGTAAAGGGCGGCGGTTGCTCGGGGCTCTCATACAGCATGAACCTCGATGAAAAACATGGTCCGGCGGATCAGGTGTTTGAGTTCGACGGTGTGAAGATCTTCTGCGATCCGAAAAGCTATCTTTACGTCAACGGCCTGACGCTGGACTTCAGCACGGATTTGATGAACGGCGGATTCAAATTCATCAATCCCAACGCCACAAAAACCTGCGGATGCGGGACGTCCTTTTCCGCCTGACGGGCTGTTAAAATTTTGAAGCCCGCACCATCCTTGTCAGAGGGTGGAGCGGGCTTTTCTTGTTTTAGTTATCCGGCGTTGCGACGCGCCGGTGGGTTCGCCTTAAAACGGTTGGAATTTATATAGAGCGGGAGAGGCGTTCCCCGGGGTTGTCATGCTTTTGTTACGTTGCGGGCTTGCGATCCCTTGGGGCCGTCAATCAGTTCGAACTCCACGGCTTCGCCTTCGGCGAGCGTGCGGAATCCATCCATGGTGATCGAAGAGTGGTGGACAAAAATGTCCTCCCCTCCATTGAGCGGCTCGATGAATCCGAAGCCTTTCTTATCGTTAAACCACTTCACTTTTCCTTGCGGCATTTTAAGTATTTCACCCCCTTTCCGGACGATGTGGTGGTGCCTGGTTCTGTCGCGGGCGCGGGGCCGGTCGACAAATTGAAAGGGGAGATCTGGGTGGGAGGGCACACGCAATTGTTCGCGGCGTGCCAAGGAAGACTTCGCCGCCCCGGGAAACGGATCGAGGGCGTCTGGTTCACTGAGAACTCCACAAGCGAAACTGCCAATCTGCAGGGTTCGTGAAATTGTGATGGTGATATGTCAAGCAGGAAAAAAGGTGACGGCTGAGCGCCGACACGGGCGCGCTATTTATCCCGCTTCAAAATATCTCCGGTCGACAGTTCGTGAATGAGATCGAGCAGCACCACGTTGCCGCCCTGCGCTGATATGATCTCGTGGCCCTCGACTTCGGGTGTGGTGTAGTTTTTGCCCTTCACCAACACGTCGGGTTGCAGGGCGCGGATGATCTCGTGGGGGGTGTCGTCTTCAAACACAGTCAGGTAATCGACCTCGTTGATGGCGGCGAGAAGGCGCAGGCGCTGGTCGCGACGAATGACCGGTCGGGGCGCACCTTTCAGTCGTGTGATTGCGGCGTCGGAATTGGTGGCCAGCACGAGCACGTCGCCCAGTGCGCGGGCGCGTTGGAGAAAATCGATGTGGCCGGCGTGGATGAAATCGAAGCAGCCATTGGCGAGCACAATGCGTTTGCCCCCGGCGCGGAGTTTCTCGCCCAACTCGCCAAGTTCTTCCGGTCGTACAATTTTGGCTTTCGACGCGCGCTCTTCTAATGCGGCACGAAGTTCATCGGGCGAAATCACGGCGGCGCCGCTTTTGCCCACCACCACCCCGGCGGCGGTATTCGCCAGCGCGGCGGCCTTGTGATGGTCGATGCCTGCGCCAATTGCAGTGGCGAGCAACCCGACAAAAGTGTCGCCGGCACCGGTCACGTCGAAAACTTCAAGAGCCTCGGTGGGCATGAAAAGCGGTGCCGCGCCGGGTTCGAACAGCGCGATGCCGTCGGCGCCACGCGTAATCACCAGAAGCTGGCATTCGGTCTGTCGCATAATTTCAGCGGCGGCTGCGGCGAGGCCATCGTGGGTGTTGGTGGGGATGCCGGTTGCGTCGGCCGCTTCGCGGGCGTTGGGCGTGAGCGCATAGGCGCCACGGTAACGGCCATAGGCGCGCCCCTTGGGATCAACCAGCACGGGGATGTGCATGCGGCGTGCCTGGTCGAGGGTCGCGGCGATTACATCGGGCGTGAGAACCCCCTTGGCATAATCGCTCAGCACCACGGCATGGCAGCCCGCCATGGCGTCGCGGATTTGTTCGATGAGACGCGCCTCGGTTTCGGGCGAGACCGGCGCGTTGGTTTCGCGGTCGAGACGAATCATCTGTTGGTTCAGAGCCATGACGCGTGTCTTCACGGTGGTCGCGCGGTTGGCGTCGCGCACGAGAGAACCGGTCTCGATGGAAAGATTTTTGAGCAGCTTGATGAGTTGGTCGCCGTCGGCGTCGGTGCCGCTCACCCCGATGCACGAGGCGTGCGCGCCCATGGAGGCAATGTTGCGGGCAACGTTGGCCGCGCCGCCGGGAATACTTTCCTCGGATTCAAAAAGCACCACGGGCACGGGGGCCTCGGGAGAGATGCGCTCGGAGATACCGCGAACATAATGGTCGACAATGATATCTCCCACAACGACTATGTGTGCGTGGTTGAGGCGGGCGACGAGGGGGTATAAATATGGTGTTGACATGGTTCAGTAGCTCCTTCAATGTCCGTGACGAGTACCATGCAATCAGGATGAAATCGAACTGTCGAAAAGATTTTCGGGAACAAAATTCCGACCGCTGACGTCTAAAGCATTTTTTTTCGCAGATTGTGCTTGCAATCCTGTAGAGTGGTGCAACAAAGTGTCCCACAGATTCGTAAATTCGGATCTATTGAGGAAAGGAGATTCTTGATGAATCGAGTTAAGTTGTTTGCGTCGCTGGTTGCAGCGGCTGCCTTGTTTGTAGGTGCCACCTCGGCTATGGCCGGTGGTGAGCTTCCTGCGCGTATGGTTCCGGTTGCTGCGGTTCCCTGCGAGCCAGTATGTGCCCCGTCCAAGAAGTGCGACTTCCTGCACACGCTTCTGTATTATGTGCCGAACCGCGCGTTGGACTTCATCGACATCGGCCGCGCCAGCATTGGTTTTGGCACGGGCTTTGGCGTTAACGTTCGTGCGACCGAGCTGCTTGAGGTTGGCTTTGGTCAGTACGAGACCACCCGCTTCGGTATGAAGGGCCGCGTTCTGCCCGTCTACGAAGAGTGCATCGACGAAGCCGGCTTTGCGTTCCTTGGCTACGTCAATGGCTGCTTGCAGCGCGATCCGTCTGAAGTCGGCGCGGACCTCCACGTCGGCATCATCGGTGCCCAGGTTGCGGTTTCCCTTTCGGAAGCTGTCGACTTCGTGGCCGGTATCCTGATGATCGACCTTCAGGGTGACGACCTCGGCTGCTCGCCTTGGGACTAAGGTTCAGCGCGATTTCGCACTGATCCGCCGTCAACGGCGAAACTAACTCGGCCGGAGCTCCTAACGGGGCTCCGGTCGATTTTCTTTTTTGGGGAGGAAAAATTAAGGGGCGCGGACATTCCTGTCTGCATTTTGCTTTTGGTAGACTTTGCATTTTTCGCACGAGAAAGACGGGGTCATGAGCTTATCCCCTCGCCACGTCTCCGCCCCTGAACCCATCCCCGCGTTGCCCAATGTATTATTGGGTCTGTGGATTTTTCTGGCGACGCAATGGGTGGCGCTGGCGGCGCTGGGCGGGGTGGTTCTGGTGCTTCGCGTGGGGCAGGGGCTGCCCACGGCTTTCGTCATCGCGCCCCACTGGGGTGTTGCATTCGCCCCCGCGGTGACACTGCTGCTGGCCGGCGGGGCGGTGGTGTTTGGGTGGGATGGCGCGCCCTGGAAACTACGGCGGTTGATCACCATCACGCTGACCGTCGGCGCGATGATGGCGGCCTCGCCGGTGCTTACATTGTTCGGAGAAATTTTTCCGATGGAGCCGGGACTCACAACTTTTTGCCGCCGGGCGATGATCGTTTTCTTTTTGCTGCACGCGGCGTTGTATATCCTTTTGCTGCTTCGCGCGGCGGTCCGCTCGTCCGCGCCCGCCACCACGGCTCTCGCGTGGTACGGCGCATTCACGGCGGTGGTTTGGCCCGTGGTGGCGCTTGCAGCATATTTGTGACCTATGGAAGAAACCATCCCATGACAGATTTGACCATGAGCACCAATCCTTCCGGCGCGGGACCCGTTGCGCAAACCGACACAACGGCCGCTGTGGAGATTCGAAATCTGACTCATCGTTATGGCGATCGCACGGCACTGGACGCGGTGAACCTCACGGTGCAACCCGGCGAGATCTTCGGTCTGCTGGGACCCAATGGCGGCGGTAAGACAACGCTGTTCCGCATCCTGAGCACTCAGATCGAACCCGCCGCAGGAGAGGCTCACGTGTTCGGGCAGGCGGTTCATGCTCAGGCCGACGCCGTGCGTCAGGTGATCGGTGTTGTGTTCCAAAGCCCGAGTCTCGATCGCCATCTGACGGTGCGCGAGAATCTGCTGCATCAGGGGCATTTGTACGGGCTGTCGGGCAAGGTGCTGCGCGATCGCATGGCCGAGGCGCTGGAGTCGGTGCGGTTGTCTGACCGCACCAGCGACGCCGTGGGGCGTTTGTCGGGCGGCATGCAGCGGCGGGTCGAGATCGCCAAGGCGTTGTTGCACCGACCCAGGTTGTTATTGTTGGACGAACCGGGCACGGGACTGGATCCATCGGCGCGGTTGAACCTGCGCGAGGAACTGGCCGAGCTGCGGCGGTCCCATGGCGTGACGAGCCTGCTCACGACGCACCTCATGGAGGAAGCGGAGCATTGCGATCGGGTGGCAATTTTGCATGAGGGGCGCGTGGTGGCGGTGGGATCGCCGGAAACCTTGTGCCGCGAAGTGGGCGCGGAAGTTGTGGTGTTGGAAACCGACGAGCCGGAGCGATTGATGGAAGGGTTGCGTGCGCGGGGGCACGAAGGCGCGCAACAGTTGGAGCAAAGCGTGCGTCTGGAAGTGCCCGCGGACAACGACGTGGATGCCGCCCGGATGTTGATCGAGGTGGTGGAGGCTTTCACCGGAATGGTGAAATCGGCACGCATCGGCCGCCCGACATTGGAAGACGTGTTCGTCCACCACACCGGGGCGAAGTTATAGGGGGGGGTGGGAAGAAGGCCGGCTGTTTCTGCGACCCCTTCCGGGGTCGAACCTTTTTCGTCTTGGTTCCGGGGGTATCGCTGCGCTCACCCCCCGGCTAATAGCTGGCATCCCTCCGGGATGACCCCGGAGTTATGAACTCAAGATAGGTTAATGGCTGGTCTCCCTCCGGGATGACCTCGGTGTTATGAGGACAGGCTGAACCGTTTTTTCAGCGGGGTTGTTTTCAGCCCCTGGAGGGGGCGCCAGCTCTTAGCCGGTGGTTGAGCGTAGCGACACCACCGGACCACAACGCCTTAAACGTCCGCATCCCGGAGGGATGCCAGGCTTTCAATCCATTGAGAATTCGCTGGGGATCAGCGAGGGCATTACGTGGCTGGCGGTGAAGGGCATTTCCACTTCGAAGTGGATTTCGTTGCAGGAGCCGTGGATCTTTGCGGGGTTGTTGCGTTCGATGAGGTGGAAGGCCAGCGTGTATTTGCCGCGAAGGAGCAGCAGCGGATCGAACCGCAGGGTCACCCGGAACGGCTCCCCGCCATCGGGTAGCTCCAGACCGTGTTCGCTGGCTGTGGATTCCTCCATGACGGCGCGGTTCTCGCGCAGGACCTGATAGAGCAGGTCGACGTTCTGGAGCGGTACACGGGGTTGGATGACCATCCGAACCCGCAGCGCTGAGTTGGTCTGGAAAACTTCACACGATGCGCCGTCGCCGTTGTCGAGCGTCACACTTTCAAAAACCGCATCCGCCGGGGGTGTGATGATTCCCTCCGCAGATTCCGCAACGGTGGCTGCAATCACGGGATCGTTCATGGCGGCCTCGGCATCCATGCGCGAGCGTTGGGCGATGCGCGTGTTCAGATACGAGGAGTATGCCTTGATCACCTCCGATGCACCACCCGCCAGCCGCACGTGGCCGGCGTCGAGCCACAGGGCGCGGTCGCTCAGTTCGGCCACGGCATCGCTTGAGTGGGAGACAAAGATCATGGCCTTGCCCTCTTCGCGAAACTGTAGCAGCCGCTGGGCACTGCGGGCCTGAAACTCGGCATCGCCCACGGCCAGCACTTCGTCGATGAGGATGAGATCGGGGTCCGTGAAAACAGCCAGCGAGAAAGCCAGCCGGGTGATCATGCCGCTGCTGTATGTGCGGACGGGTTGTTCGAGGTAGGCATGGTTGATGCCCGCAAAGTTGATTACCTCGGGCATGATGGCACGCATACGCTCGCGCGAAATGCCCAGGATGGCTGCGGCCAGAAAAAGATTTTCGTATCCGGTGAGGGAAAAATGGAATCCGGCGGTGAGATCAAGCAGCGCGGCGACGCGGCCCACGCGCCGCACCTGGCCGGTGGTGGGCGGGGTGATCCCCGCGATGATGCGCAGCAGGGTGCTCTTGCCCGCGCCGTTGGAGCCCACGATGCCGAGAATCTCGCCGCGCTTCACCTCGCACGAAACATCGTCAAGCGCCCAGAGGTCCTTGCGAAACCGGCGGTTGGCGAGGCGGTTGGCAAGGAAACCCGAGAGGCGGCCGCTGCTGCCGGTGATGATTTGGAAGCGTTTGGCGATGCTTTCCAGTTCCAGACCATTGGCCGGGTCGAGGGGTGCGGCTGGATGATCAAAATTTGAGGTGGAGTTCATCATAGAAGAAGGTGTGCTTGCCCGTGTAAGGGGAGGCATATGAAAAAGCGAATGTTTTTGATGGTACCCGCGCTGCTGGCCCTGACGGCCGTGACGCACGCGGCGGGTTCGAACGTGGGAGAAATGCTCGCAACGCGCGGGTTGTTTCTCACTCTGGCGGCTGTTTTTCTGGGCGGGGTCATGGTCAGTCTCACGCCGTGTCTTTATCCGATGATCCCGATTACGCTCAGCATCATTGGTGCGCGGGGCGTGGGCCAGAAGCCCATCACGGGATTTCTGCGCAGCCTCGTTTTCGTTCTCGGCATTGCCATAGTATATTCCGCGCTGGGGTTCTTCGTCGCGCGCACCGGTGGCACCATCGGGTTTCTCCTTCAAAACAAATGGTTCGTACTTTCCATGGCGGTGTTCTTCGTGGCCATGGGTCTCGCCATGATGGATTTTTTCACCATCCAGATGCCGGCGGCCATCACGAGCCGCATGCAAACCGGCACCAACCGCGGGGGTTACGGCGGGGCTTTCTTGCTCGGACTGGTGACCGGCGTGGTGGCCTCGCCCTGCGGAAGCCCCGTGCTGGCAGGTGTGCTGGTGGTGGCGGCGCAGTCAGGCAGCGGCATCGTGGGGATATCACTGTTGTTCGCTTATGCACTGGGTATCGGTTTGCTGTTTCTCCTGCTCGGTACATTTCCGGCGTTTCTGGGTCGGGTGCCGCGCTCCGGCCTTTGGATGGAAGACGTAAAAAAGTTGCTGGGGTTGGTCATGATCGGCGTGGCGGTGTACTACGTGCGGCCCATCATGCAAGATGGTTTGTTCTGGGTGCTGGTCGCAATGACGGGTTCCGCCACGGGACTGCTGCTGCTGGTGAAGGCCAAGGAGCGCAAAGCGTTCCGCAGCCTGCTTTGGTCGTGGCGCACGGTGGGAGTGCTGAGCCTCGCCATTGGACTGTATGCAGGATTTGTGCTCACTCCGCAGGCGTTTGGCGCAGCACCCATTGGAGTGGCCATGGCCGTACCCGCAGACGGTGCGAAGGGGTCGGGTGAAACTTCAGGCACACTGACCAGCGCGGGCGACGGACAAACCTCCGGCATTGCAGCCGCTACGTCGAAAGACGGCATCGTATGGCTGACCAACGAGGCCGAGGGACTGCGCATCGCCAAAGAGACCGGCAAGCCCATGATGATCGATTTTATGGCCGAATGGTGCGCCGCCTGCAAGCAACTTGACAAGGAGACATTCTCGACGCCACAGGTGCGATCAATTCTCCAGACGGATTTCGTTTTGGTGAAGATCGACTGCACCGAGGAAACCGACGAGAACTCCGCGTTGCAGAAAAAGTACAAATCGATGTCGCTGCCCACCGTGGCCTTTGTAACGCCCCGCGGGAAAAACCTCGAAAATCTGACCTTGTACGAGTTTGAGAAGCCGGAGAAGTTTCTGGAACGTCTGGATAAGGTCAAAGCGGAAAAGTAACATCGGGGGCGGATCACGCCACCACGAAGCACATCTTCAGCGGGAAGCTCGGGCAAAGAAAACATGATGACGGACGTGGAAGCTGCGCAAGCGACGGGGCCGGGTATCCTCATCGAGGGGCTGACCAAAACCTATGACGATCTGACGGCGGTGGATGACCTTTCCCTGAGCATCCCCCGGGGCGAGTTCTTTGCGTTTCTCGGGCCCAACGGCGCCGGCAAGACCACCACCATCAAGGCGCTCACCGGATTGGTGCGTCCCACCGCGGGGCGCACGTTGGTGGGCGGCCACGACGTGCAGGTGGAGCCGGTAGAGGCCAAGCGGCGCATCGGGTACATCCCCGACCATCCGTATTTGTATGAGAAGTTGTCGGGGCGCGATTTTTTTCGGTTTGTGGGTGATCTGTTCAGCATCCCCGCGGATGTGCGCGACGCCCGCATGGAGGAGTATTTCACGCCGTTCGATCTGATGGGCGCGGCCGACAAGTTGATCGAAAACTACAGCCACGGCATGCGGCAGAAACTGGTCATCAGCACGGCGCTCATGCATGATCCTGAAGTGGTGATTGTGGACGAGCCGATGGTGGGCCTCGACCCGCAAAGCGCCCGCACCATGAAGCGGCTGTTCAAACAAAAGGCGCACGAGGGAAAAACGGTGTTTCTGTCGACCCACCTGTTATCGGTCGCCGAGGAACTGGCCGACCGGATCGGCATCATCTCGCGAGGGAAGTTGATTTTCCTGGGCACCATCGACGAGCTGCGCACCCGCACCCATAACGACGGCGACTTAGAAGAGCTGTTTCTGGAACTGACGCAGACCGGGGAGTAAAATAACCTGACACGGAGGGGGGACACGCTGGTCCGCCCCTACAGTCAGAGGTGGCGTGAATCGTTGAGGGTCTTGTGCAAAAATGCGCTCAGGAGCGACTCGATCTTCTCCCTACGAAAACCCCATGGATCGCAACCGTTTCACGGTTTCTGTGAGGCGTTGGGCGGCGTAGTCGATTTCTTCTTCGGTGGTCCAGCGGCCGAGGCCCAGGCGCAGCGACGCATGCGCCAGGGCTGGCGTCACGCCCAGCGCGGCCAGCACGTGGGATGGTTCCGCTGACGCCGTGCTGCACGCGCTGCCGGAACTGAGGGCGACGTCGCGCAGGCTCATGAGCAGCGTTTCGCCCTCCACGCCGGGGATGGAAATGTTGAGATTGTTGGGCAGGCGGTGCTCCATTGTGCCGTTCACGACCAGCCCGTCGATGTCGCGTTGCAGCGATGCCAAAAGCCGGTCGCGCAGTGCGGCCAGACGCGGTGCTTCACTGGCGAAGGATTCGCGTGCAAGCCGCGCCGCCTCGCCCAGCCCAGCGATGCCCGGCGTGTTGAGGGTCCCCGAGCGTCGCCCGGTCTCGTGCCCTCCACCGTGCATTTGTTCGGTCACGCGCACCATGGGGTTGCGCCGCCGCACGTACAGCGCGCCCACGCCTTTGGGGCCGTAGGCCTTGTGGGCGCTGAGGCTCATGAGATGGACGTTGTCTCGCATCACGTTGATATCCAGATAGGCCAGCGCCTGGGCGGCGTCCACGTGCAGCAGTGCGCCGCGTTCGGCGGCCATGGCACCGATTTTCGCGATGGGTTGCAGTGTGCCAATTTCGTTGTTGGCCATCATTACGCTCACCAGCGTTGTGCGCCCGGTGAAGTTGTCGCGCAGTCGGTCGACATCAAGCAGGCCATCGGGTCGCACCGGGAGGATCGTCACGTCGAAGCCCGCCCGCGTCAGCGCAGCGCAGGGGTCCAGCACGGCCCTGTGTTCGGTGGCCACGGTGATGATGTGGTTGCCGCGCGGAAGGTTCGCCTGGGCTGCGCCGATGAGGGCGAGGTTGTTGCTCTCGGTGGCGCCGGACGTGAAGACGATCTCGCGCGGTTCCGCACCGATGGCATCGGACACCTGACGCCGCGCCTTCTCGACCCCTTCGAGCGCTTCCTGCCCGAACGAATGGGTGGTGCTGGCGGCGTTGCCGAAGCGGAAAGTGAGATAAGGCATCATCGCTTCCAGCACGCGGGGGTCCACCGGCGTGGTGGCGTGATTGTCGAGATAAACGGGAAGTTGCATGGCGATTTCTGAAGGGATTAAAGCGCGATCAAGTCCCGTTGTCAAAGGAGGATAGTGCCAGCATTTGGGTTGCAAAATGACCGACTGGACCGTCAGAGATTAATACGCTATTTCGAATATCCGCATTGCCGGAAGGAAAAATCATGGCTCTGAAAAACCCCGCCAAAAGTCCGTTTGTTTCTAACGTCCGCCTATTCTGCGTCGTGCTCTGCATGGCGGTGAGTGGGATTTATGCGGGGGCTGCGGAGAATGGCGCGTCGCCCACTTTCGATGATCTGACGATGTCTCCCGAGCTTTACACACCGATGGAAATTCCCGGCGCGGCGCTGCCGTTCGTGCCCAAAGACGGCAAGCCGTTGGCGGGGCTGACTATTCTTCTGGATCCTGCGGGCGGACAGGAAGCCACAGCCGATGCGAAGGTGACCACGGCTACTCTGGCAGCGGACGCGAGCGTGCTGACGACCGGACATCTGTATCATGCTCTCGTGACAGCCGGTGCGAAGGTCACCACCACTCGGTGGGACGCAGCCCCGCAGCCATTGTCCGAGCGGAGCAAACGCGTGGCCGAGCAGGACCCGGATCTGGTGCTGACCGTGCGCCACCTGCCTGATGAAATCGAAACGGCTTTGCCCATGGCGCAAGGCGAGAGCAACGAAGGGTTGGCGGCGGAGGCTGCGAGGATGTTGTCAAAGGCTCTGGGGTTCGATGTGCAAGTGGCGGTGAGCGGCAAGGCGCCCGTTCATGCCACCGTGTGGTTCGGATCCGCAGACGAGACAACACACGCCCAACGCCTTGCAACGCGGGGTTTTCATCGCGAGGAGTCACGCGCGTTGTACGAAGCAATTGTCGCCGGATGGAAGGATCATAATTCCGGAGCAGAGACAGCAGCGTCCGCACCGCCCGCGGTTGCTCCCACCGGAGATTTTCGCGACAAGCTCCCTGCGTGGCCCAAGCTGCATGACGGCATTCGCTCCTACTCGCGCACGCTGTGGCCCCTTGCACGCCCGGCGGAAACCGCCGCTGAGGTGCAGAAGATGCTCGAGGTTTACCAGCGTTTCGTAATCACCGAACCGGTGTTCTTCCTGCTCGATGCGCAGGTCGATAAAACCGACGAGGGTTGGGTGTTGTCGGGCAAAAGCAGCCACCCGTTTCTCACTTCCGCCACCAAGGAATTAATGCTGTCGGTGGGTTGCGATCCGGTGGTGAACCGCATGGAGACGTTGCCTTCGGCACGGCTGGGGGAGAAACGGTTTGGCATCGTGCGCGTACCGATGGCCATGACGTGGGCCTCTGCGCGTCAGGGCGACAGTGTCCAGTCGCAGCTTCTGCTGGGCGAGCCGCTGTGGTTGCTGGACGAAAGCGACGACGGCTTCGCGCTGCTGGTGCAGGGCGGCGAGGGTTACATCGGCTGGGTACGAGCGGATCAGGTCACGCGGGTGGCGGGGCCGGAATTCGATCGCTGGCTCAATGCGCAAAAGACGTCAGTGCCGCGCGATGGCTGGGCGGGTAACCTGCGCATTCCAGCGGGCGCGCGCCTGCCGCTGATGGTTGATGGCGCAAACCTGCGCCTGCCACCGGGAGCATTGCCCGACATCGATGCGCTGGCCGTGGATCAGGCAAAGTCTTTGGTGGGCACCGGACGGCTGGGAAAGATGGCCGCCTTCGTTGCGGCGGAGTTTCTGACCACACCGTATGTGTATGGTGGGCGGAGCCGACTGGGTCTTGATTGCTCGGGGATTACGAGTGCCGCCTGGTCCGCTGCGGGCGTGACGCTGCCTCGCGATGCGCGCCAGCAGGTGCTGTGCGGGCAGTTGGTGGCCACCCCGTGGCATCAGCCCGACCTGCGAGCAGGTGACGTGCTGTTTTTCATGGATCCATCGGGCAAGGTATTCCACGCGGGAATCAGCATCGGCGGAAAACGGTTTCTACACTCGAGTCCGCCGGAGGTACAACTGTCGAGTCTGGACCCTGCGGATCCGCTGTACACGGCTCTGTGGCATAAGCATTTTGCCATGGCCCGGCGGATGGCGGAGTAAGGGGGAAGCGATGGACGGTATGGACTCAATGGACGTAATGGACACTATGGACAAACTGGGAGATCGTTCATCGGCTCTTGACCGGTGATGTCTGGTTTGGTTGTTTGGTCGAAGATTTTTCTGATGAGGTTAGGGCTATGATGGGTCGCGGTTTTTTGCTGATGCTTTGTGTTGCGGGGCTTTGCGGCTCGGCGGAGGCGCAGTGTGGCGTCAATCCGTCGCCGGTGGGTTGCACGCGTTTGGTCGGCGGGAGAACATATGTCATCGCCACGCCGTCATACTATCCAACCACGTGGTCCGATAGCTGCGGCCATGTGTGGCGCAAGGTGTCGCCACCGAGGCGGGCTGAGTATTGGCGCGCGGATCCTCCAGCGGTGGCGGTGCCCATCAACAACAGGGAGTACTGACCCATGGCGGGAAAAGCGAAATCCATGGTATTGCGCATTGAAGGCATGACCTGCAATCATTGCGTTCGTGCGGTCACCAAGGCGCTGATGGGCGTGGAGGGTGTGTCGGACGCACAGGTGGTGCTGGCCGAAAATATCGCCACGATCACCTACGAGCACGACCCGCCCGACCAGCATGCGCTGGAGGCGGCGGTGGAAGAGGAAGGCTACAAACTCGAGGGTGGGGCGGAGCTGTAGCCGCCGCTTTGTTGAATATGATGGCTGCCCGATCTGGGGCTGCGAAAGTGAGAGCGATGCGTCTCGCGTTGCGTGTGAGAATGATGGCGGCAGCGGCGGTCATGCTGTTGGCTGCGCAGGGTGTGGCTTCGTCCGGCGAAGCGGTGGTTGTGGTGAAAGGCGATGCCTGGCTGCCCTTGCAGCGCGACGCCGAAGTGACTTTTCAAGCCGTGGACCCCGCAACGAGCGTGCCGGTGGCGCTGACTGGAGAGCTGTGGGTTTATACGCCTGACTCCGATTCGCTGGAGGTGCCGCGCCAGTTGCAGATGCGCGATGGTCGCGCCACGGCCACCCTGTTTGCACGCACCATGAACGAAGTTGAACTTCAGATTTTCGAACCCCAGTGGCGCACCGTTTCGCCCATCCGTCTGCCCGTGAAATCCGAGGGCCGACTGGGCACCACATTCTTTTTTGACGGGTTTGATGGTCAACTCGTCGTGATGAACGGTTTTCCGCTGACGGGTAATGTGCGGTTCTTTGGCGAAGGCACCATGCCCCGTGGTGCCCACGTGGAGGTGCGCGATCGTCGCGGCTCGCTCGTGTTGGCCCGCAATCTTTCGGTGGCGGAACTCGCTTCCAATGCCGTGGATTACAGTGTGCGGGCAATCAAGCCCATCGCGCGTCCAACCCCCACAACGCAGGATGTTAAAGATTTCGTTTCGGAATTCGACCGCACCATTCGCCTTCATACACCCGGACAACTGTCCGTCGAGGTGACGTTCACGGCGCAGTCGGCGCCTGAACTGCCCCAGGCGACCGGCCACCGGCAGGAGTACATTGGCAACGATCCCGCCGCGCAGCTCCCCGAGGCAGCCACTCAGCCGCAACCCGACGGTGTAACCACGACCAGCGTGATGGGTTACCTCGTGCGCCTTGAGGGTCTGCCCACAACGGCGACGGTTGTTTCCCACGACCGTTCATCGCTTTCTTCGTTTAGCATCACACCCCGCGAGGCGTTGAACTACAACGCACCGTTTGGCGTGAAGAGCGCCGACATGGCGTCGGCCACGGATGAAGCGGCCATCGCCGATGCGACCCGCATGCTGCGCTGGCATCGGCGGTTGGGCGGCTTCTGGGCGATTGAGACTTTCCATTGGGATCGTATGGAAACGGCCCCGCTGATCTTCGACTGGGATCGCATGGATCGCGTGGTGAATGCCTATCGCGCGGAACATCTGCGCCTCATCACCACGATCACGCATCCGCCAGCCTGGAGCAAGCAGGGTGAAGCGCCCACAACGCCCGGCGATTTGCTGCTCTGGCGCGGTTGGGTGCGCGGCATGGTGGAACGCTATGCGATGAAAATTCTTGGATACGAAATATGGGTGAACCCCAACACAACGCGGTGGAGCCCCAAGCCCGACGTGAAGGCATATCGCGAGCTGGTGAAATCCACCGCTGCGGAAGTACGGGGGGTGTCGGCGGGGCCCCGTGTGGTGGCCGGTTCCACCGAGGGGTTTGATCTGAAGTTCATGGAGGCGCTGCTGGCTGACGGTTTGGCCCAGTTGATCGACGTGGTCAGCGTGCGTTTGGACCCGCAAACGTCGGGTCGGTTGCTGCCCTCGCAAATGAAGCTGGCCGAGCAAACCGCAGCGTTACAGGATATCCTCCTGCGCAGTGGGACAAAAGACAAGGAAGTCTGGCTGACAGGGCTGGGGTGGAGCACCATGCCCGGTGGCGTGAACGAGACCGAGCAAGCCAACTGGCTGGTGCGGGGCTACACCACCGCGCTGATGGGAGGGGTGAACAAGACCTTCTGGAGCGAGCTTCGCGACAGCGAGCGGCTGCCCTGGGAGGGAGAGGCGTCCGCCCACAGCGGACTTCTTGATTCTGCTTTTCGCCCGAAACCCGCTGCGGTGGCGTTCAATCTGTTGCAGTTTTTGCTGCTGCAACTGGCTCCCGACCAGACCACCACGCAGGGCAGGGCAACGGTGAATACCTTCCAAATTTTGCCCCAATCGAGCAAAGTGCCGGGAAAAATCCATGTTGTTTGGACATCCCAACCGGGTGAGGAGGAATTAATTTCACTGCGGCCGTCACCCCCCGGAGCCTTGGCTGCTATAGATATGCTGGGCGCGGAGGTCGCTCCAGAGAATGCGCGTGCGTTGTCGACGAGTGCTGTTGGCGATCAAAATCGCGATTTCCAATATCGCATTGGCTTTTCCCCTGTATTCATATGGGATGTGGGCAATTATCAGGCGAAGCGCGAGCCTGCCCCCAACGATTCATTTTCAACGGCGCCCGAGGAGATCCAATAGTGAAGCGGTTCGATAAGTTTGATAAGCGGCGCCCTGACACCGATAAAAAATCGGGTGGCAAGTTTGGTGGGAGCGGTGGTGGTGGTTGGCGACGTGATGACGGACCTCCTGCGCGCCGTGAAGGTGGTCCTCCCCGCGAGGGCGGCTATAAGCCGCGCCCCTATGGCGACAAGCCCCGCGAAGGCGGTTACTCCGGTGGCGGCGGCGGTGGCGGGTACAAGCCCCGTGAAGGCGGCGGTGGCTACAAGCCTCGCGAAGGTGGCTACTCTGGCGGTGGTGGGGGCGGTTACAAGCCACGTGAAGGCGCAGGCGGTGGCGGTTACAAGCCACGTCCCTATGGCGATCGTCCCCGTGAAGGTGGATTCAAGCCCCGTGAGGGTGGAGGCGGCTATAAGCCCCGCGAAGGTGGCTATTCCGGTGGTGGTGGCGGTGGCTACAAGCCGCGCGAAGGTGGAGGTGGTGGCGGTTACAAGCCACGTCCTTATGGTGACAAGCCTCGTGAAGGTGGTGGTGGATACAAACCCCGCGAAGGCGGAGGCGGTGGCGGTTACAAGCCACGCCCGTATGGCGATCGTCCCCGTGAGGGCGGCGGTGGCTATAAACCCCGTGAAGGTGGTTTCAAGCCCCGTGAAGGTGGATTCGGTGGCGGTGGATTCAAGCCGCGCGAAGGTGGCAGCGGCGGCGGGTTTAAGCCGCGTCCCTACGGCGATCGTCCTCGTGAGGAGGGCGGTTACAAACCTCGCCCTTACGGAGACGGCCCCCCACGCAGTGGCGGTTTCAAGCCGCGCCCCTATGGCGACAAGCCCCGCGAGGGTGGTGGTTTCAAACCGCGTGAAGGCGGAGGCGGCTACAAACCCCGCGAAGGTGGTGGTGGTTTCCGGCCCCGCGAAGAGGGTGGCTATAAGCCGCGTCCCTATGGTGACGGGCCTCCCCGTGGTGGCAGTGGCGGTGGCGGCGGTTACAAGCCGCGTCCGTATGGCGACCGACCCCGCGAAGACCGTGGTGGCGGTGGCAAAGTTTACAAACCCTGGGGCCAGCGTGAAGACGGCGACCAGCGGGGCGAAGGGCGCGACGATCGCAGGTTTGGTCCGCCGGCACGACCCACTGTGCCCGAGCGCGACGACACCGAGTATCCCGTGCCACGGTATCGCTCCCGTGATACGGAGACCAAAGATCGCGATCCGCTGCGGCCAAAACCACGGCCGTCGGTCAATCTGATCAACGAAGTCTCGGCTCTCCAGGCTGCAAAAGACGCCCAGGAAGACGAGATTGAAAACGGTGATATCGGCTCCATGGGTGGAGCTTTTGACGAGGACGACGATGACGTCGTATTCGACGACAGCCGCTCGATGGATCTCGATGAAGATTTCGAAGACGAAGAAGCAGAGGGTGACGACGCTGCCGATTCGGATGAAGACGACGAAGACGAAGAATCGGGTGACGACGAAGGTGGAGAAGACGATGGCGAAGACGATGGCGAAGAGACTGCCACGGATTCCCCCGCAGCTTCGCGCCCCTTTGCCTCAGCTCCTTCAACCGGTCCGGTGGGCCCGCGTCCTCGCATGGTTGTTACGCGCGAAGAAACCCGCACGCAGCGCATCCGGCTCGTGTGGATTTTCGACAACATGGTGAAGTCCGTCGCGGGTGAAACCGAGGACGGCGGCACGGTGTATGTGTTCGACGCCGACGACCGTTTCCTTGGCAGCGCCATTTATAATGGCCAGTCAAAGATTCGTGCGCGCATATTCTCACCCAACACCGAGCGCTTCGATGGCGATTACGTCGAGAAGGCCATTGCAGCCGCAGTGGACCGGCGACGTGTCCATTATGACCTCGTGGAAGGTTCGTTCCGCGTTGTGTTCAGCGATGCGGACGGGCTGCCCGGACTCATCGCCGACAAAATCGGCAACGTGCTGGTGGTGCAGGTTCTGACCTTTGCGGTCGACCGTCTGCGCGAGCGTTGCGTGGCGGAACTGCAGAAGCATTTCCCGGACAGCGTCGTGGTGGTGCGGTCTGACAGTCATGTGCGTGGACGCGAAGGTCTGGAAATTCGCGGCGAAGCCCACGTGCGCGGCGAACTGCCCGAGCAGTTTCAGGTAAACGTGGACGGCGTGACGCTGTTCACCAATCCGGCCCAGGGCCAGAAGACCGGCCTGTATCTCGACCAGCGCGAAAACCGCAAATTCATGAAGCCGTACTGTGAGGGTGCACGCGTGCTGGACATGTTCTGCCACGTTGGATGGTGGGCCATGTGCGCGGCCCAGTGGGGCGCGCGCGAGGTCATCGGAGTCGACTCGTCAGCCACGGCCCTTGCCATGGCGCGACAGGCGGCCCAGGCCAATAACGCAACGGTGGTCACCTTTGAAGAAGCCGATGCCTTCGATTGGATGGCCGACAAAAAATCGCAGCACGGTTTCTTCGATGTGATCGTGTGCGACCCGCCGGCCTTCGCCAAATCGCGCGTGCATGTGCCCCAGGCGCTCAAGGCGTATCTGAGCCTGAATTACCACGCCATGAAGAAGTTAACGCCCGGTGGCGTGCTCATCACGTGCTCATGCTCGCAACAGGTAATGCCCGGGGAGTTCGAGGAAATGCTCGAACGCGCCTCGCGCAACGCCGGTGTGAGAATGCAGATCGTGGCTCGTGGCGGCCAACCGGCGGATCACCCGGTGCTGTTGGGCTTCCCCGAGTCGGAATATCTGAAATGCGTGGTTCTGCGTCGGGTGTAAACCCGGCGCACGGGGGGATGGACAAAATGGACGATCAGCAAATCTGACAGCAACACGGTCGGGTTTGCTGGTCGCGCCCTCAGCGGGCGGGTTGGCGTCTTGTTAGTTCCAGGAAGAACTGCTTCAGCGTTTTGCGCTGGGGGATCATGGCTCTTGGTGACAGGTCCCGCCCGACCAGCTCGCCCATCACGCCGCTGGCGAGGCCCTGCTGGATTCGCACGGCCACGCTGCAATCGTCGGCCACGCCCATGCCCAGCGGGGTTTCCAGTACCGGCAACACTTCGATCCCTTCGCGCTCGTGCAGCCATAGCTCTGCGGCTGCGCGACCCGTGGGTGTGTCGAACACCAGCACGTAATCTTCCTTGGAAAAAAAGAGCAGGTTGCGCACCTGATCACACGCCACCAGCACGCCTTGATTGATGACGGCGATGCGGTTGCATCCCTCTTCAACTTCGTGCAGCAGATGGCTGGAGATGACAACCGTGATGCGCTCCTCGCGGGCGAGGCGGCGCAGCAGGTCCCACATCTGGCCGCTGCCTTCGGGGTCCAGACCGCTGGTGGGTTCATCCAGCAGCAGCAGGCGCGGGTTGTTGAGCAGGGCCTGCGCGATGCCCAGCCGCTGCTTCATGCCGTGGGAGTATTCGCGCACGCGGTCGCGGCCGCGATCCTCCAGCCCCACCAGTTCCAGCACCTCGTCCACGCGGTGGCGGGGAATGCCGGGTTGCAGACGCGCCAGCAGTTCCAGATTTTTGCGCCCAGTGAGATACTCGTAAAACGCGGGAATCTCGATGAGAGCGCCCATGCGGGTGCGAACTTCTGCGAGGTCCGTATGGGGCCGTCCGAAAATTTCGATGCGTCCCGACGTGGGCTTCACCAACCCGGCCAGCATATAAAACGTGGTCGATTTGCCCGCGCCGTTGGGGCCGAGAAATCCGAACAGATCGCCCTCCTGCACCTCCAGCGAGAGATCGTTCACGGCTACGTGGCGACCAAACTTCTTGGTCAGATTTTGAATCGAGAGAACGGCGGGAGGTTGCGGCGTCATGTGGGCCAGCCCGAATCCGCGAAGCTGTACCAGCTCGTCGCGCCGATGATGACGTGGTCCTGCACTTTCACACCGAGGAGTTTCCCCGCGTCGACCAATCGCTTGGTCAACGCGCGGTCTTCCGCGCTGGGTGTTGGGTCGCCGCTGGGATGGTTGTGTAAAACTATCACGCCTGCCGAACTCTCCATTATTGCCTCGCGGAACACTTCACGCGGATGCACGATGCTCGCGTTGAGGCTGCCGGAGGATATTTCCACTTCCCGCGTCATGCAATTCTTCGTGTTCAGTGTCAACAGAAGGAACTTCTCCTGTCGTGCGTGCATGAAACGCGAGCGAAAATGCTCGAAGACGGCAGCGCTGTTAAGAAATACAGGCAAATGGGTGCGGCGGTCCAGTTCGCCCTTGGCCACGCGCCGCCCCAGTTCGATGGCGGCGCAGATGGTTGCCGCCCGGGCTTCGCCCAGTCCGGAGACTTCCTTCAGCTGATGCGGCGATTTTTCAGCAAGACGACGCAGGTCATTGTCACAATGGTCGGCCAGAAGTCGCCGCGCCACATCCACCGCGGATTTGCCCCGGCTGCCCGTGCGCAGGAGGATCGCCACCAACTCGCTGTCGCTCAGGTTCTCGCCCGCCAGAAGACGTTCTCTGGGCCGCTCCGGCGCCGCCCATTCTTTAATGGAGAGATGCTTGTCCGCCGTCGCGCCATTGCCCCCGTCGCCCGGCTTCGGCGTCTCCTGTTTCGCAAAATACTCACAAAGGGCCGACACGGGACAGATCGCGCAGCGCGGACGCGCGCCGCATACCGGCTCCAACCCGCGCGACAATCGCGCACCGCTGAACAGCGCCAACAGATGATCCACCGCCAGCGTTCCCTCGCCGGTTTCCCCGCCGACAAACTGCACCCGCTGCACGTATTGGTCTTGTGCCAGCGTGGCGGAAACATCGCCGTCCACGATCCCCAGTCGCCCGGCAAAACGCACCTGTGCCACCGACGGTACCGGCGCGGGATAGCCGATGGCCGCGAGAAACTCGTGGGCGCGGGTGCCCGTGAGGCCCGGATATACCTTGCGCACGCAGGCCACCGCTTCGGCCAGCGCAGCGGTGGCGGCCAGACCATCACGCAGGCTCCGGGCGCGCAACTCCACTTCCTGCACCGACAAGCCCAGCGGCGCGCGCGATCGTTTCCGCGATGCGCCAGCGCGACTTGCCAGCGCAGCGCCCGGCTCGGCCACCGTGCCGTTGCCCTCTGCGATCCCGACCATTCCCACCATCGTCATCTGCACATCGCGCCGACCCGCGGGGGTAGAATCATCGATCCCCGCAGCCACGGCCACGCTTTTCGCAGCCATCAACCCTGCATCAGCACTGCGATGATCCGCCACCCGGAGTCCCGCCAGGCGTTCACCCAGCGTCGCGTCCTCGCGCAGCAAGTGCTCGCGGATGCGTTCAACGCAATCGATGAGAGTCTGGGCTTCCATGGTCATGGGTGATGCGTAAAGCGGTTGCCCTCAGCTGCCTCGAAGTGCAAGAATAACCTGAATTTTCCGGTGCTCCCGAGAGATAAAAAAACGTCATCGTTGCACCACCCATGCGCTCGGTGATTGACGACGCCCCGCCCATGTGGAGGGTCATTCGCAGCAATGGCTTGGGCATCATCCACGAAGACGAAAGGCAACACCCAATGACAATCAACGCAAACGGCCTGCGAGCCATCACCCTGCGGACCACCACGCTGGCGGCGCTGGCGCTATTGTGCATTGGATGCGCGCCCAAGGAATTGCGCGACCAGGCCGCCGCGGGGGGCGAAGCAACCACGGCCACCGCCACCAGCACTACAAGCGCCATTGCGAGCCTTTCGGGCGTGGTGAACGTAACCCTCGCCGACCAGATCACCAGCGCGAGCATCGAGCATCCAACTTACACGCCCCCCGAGGGTTTCAAACTGCCCTTCCCCGACGCCCTCGCGGCCCGGGACATCACGCCCGGCAAGCGCGGCGGCAACCTTACCTACGTTGCCTTCGGAGATGGCCCGAAAACCTTCGACCCTATAACCGCCAACGATTCCGCATCCAATGAAGTCATCGCGCGCATGTTCATGGGATTGGTTGAATTCAACAATCAGACGCAAACCTATCAGCCGGGCATCGCCAAGACCTGGCGCATGGAGGAGGACCAGCGCAACTGGATCCTCGAACTTCGCGAGGGGTTGCAGTGGAGCGACGGCAAACCCATCACCGCCGACGATGTGGTCTTTGGGGCCCGCGTTATTTTCGACCCGAAGGTGGCCAATGCCGGCAAGGATGTGCTGCAGGTAAACGGCAAGCCGTTCATCGTGGAAAAGGTGGACGACTACACCGTGCGCGTGAAACTCGACGCCCCCAGCGGTTCGTTTCAGGCGCTTATCGGCGGCCTTGTGGCGTTGCCCCAGCACGCTTATGAGGACGAACTGGAGGCGGGCACGTACGAGCAGGCACTGAACATCAATGTCGATCCGGCGAAGATTATCGTCAGTGGCCCCTTCAAGCTGAAACTGTACGAATCGGGCCAGCGCGTGGTGCTGGAGCGGAACCCGTATTACCACAAGTACGATCAGGCGGGAACGCAACTGCCCTATCTCGACACGCTCGTAATTACCTACGCACCCGACATGGACCAGATGCTTTCGCGTTTCCAGAGCGGGCAGGCCGATGCCTTCATCCGCCCGCGCCCCGACTCTCTCTCAAACCTTGCCGCCGGCGCTGCTGCGGGCGATTACACCGTTTACAACTGCGGGCCGGGAGATGGCTCAAACGTTTTCTGGTTCAACCTGAAGATGGGCCTCAGCCCCAAAAGCAACAAGCCCTACGTTGATCCCACGCGCCACGCGTGGTTCTCCGATGCGCGCTTCCGCCAGGCGGCCATGCACGCGCTGGACAAGGAAAGCGTCATCCGCACCGAGATGCGCGGGCTGGCTGTCAGCACCTGGGGCCTTGAGTCACCTGCCAGCCGCTTCTGGTACAATTCCAACATCACCAAATATCCGTTCGATCGTGCCAAGGCCGGAGAGTTGCTGGACGCCATGGACCTGAAAGACCGCAACAACGATGGCATCCGCGAGGACGCCGCCGGCAATCCGGTCTCCTTCACGTTCATCACGAACAAGGGCAACAAGGTGCGCGAGAAGGTGGCCAGCCTCATGGCCGCCGATTGGAAAGCCGTGGGCATCGATGCCCGCCCGCAGTTCATCGACTTTCAGGCGCTTGTGACCCAGACCTCCGACTCGTTCGAATACGAAGCCTGCCTGCTCGGTTTCGGCGGCGGCGGCGTGCATCCGGCCAACAGCATGAACGTCTATTTGAGCAGCGGCCGCACGCACTTCTTCAACCCGTCGCAGGAGGCTCCGGCCACCGACTGGGAGAAGGAGATCGACGAACTGGCTCGCAGCTTCAACGCCACGCTGGACATCAACGCCCAGCGCGAGAAGTTTAACCGCATGCAGGCCATCATGGCCGACCAGTGCGCCTTCCTGCCGCTGTGGACCAGCAGCGTGTTCGTGGCGGCCCGCAACAGCATCGGTAACCTGAAGCCCTCGGCCATCACCCACGAAGTGCTGTGGAACTCAGACGAGCTTTTCTTCAAGTGAGAGCGACACAACACAAGCTGCAACCCGGACGCGCCGCATGCTGAAGCTCGTCCTGCGGCGTATCCTGGAATCGATCCCGCTGCTGCTGGCCATTTCGCTGGTCACGTTTTTTCTGCTGTTCCATTCGCCGGGCGATTACCTCGCTTCTCTGCGGGCCGACCCGAAAATATCCGACGCCTTCCTCAAGTCGGAAGTCATCCGCCTCGGGCTCGATCAGCCGTGGTATATTGTCTGGTTGAAATGGCTTTGGGGGGTGGTGCGTTACGGCAATCTGGGGCACTCCTTCACCTACAAAATCCCCGTAACGGAGCTTATCGGTGCGCGGCTCTTTAACACCTTTCTGCTGGCCTTCTGCAGCACGATCTTCGCATGGTCCATAGCCGTGCCGCTGGGTATTATCGCGGCAGTGAAACAGAACAAACTCCCGGATCGCATCGCTTCAGGCATCGCGTTCATCGGTCTCAGCATTCCGTCGGTTCTGCTGGCGCTGTTTGCGGTCTACTTCGCGGCGGTGACCGGCACCTTCCCAACCGGCGGCATGAAGAGCGACACCCACTTCATGATGACCGACACCTGGTCGCGTTTCAAAGACATCGCGCACCATCTGGTGTTGCCCACCATCGTTCTGGGCATGGGCGGGCTGGCCATCTACACGCGCCAGATGCGCTCCAACCTCCTCGAAACCCTTCAGGCCGATTACGTGCGCACGGCCATGGCAAAGGGCCTCAGCCACCGCACCGCCGTGATGCGCCACGCGCTGCGCAACGCCCTGAACCCCATGATCACGCTGTTCGGTTTCGCCTTCAGCGATCTCCTCAGCGGCGCGTTCCTCGTGGAAAACGTCATGGCGTGGCCCGGCCTTGGTCGCACCACCATCGAGGCTTACACGAGCAAGGACCTCTTCACCGTGGCCGCCGCCGTTATGCTGGCGTCGGTCATGCTGATCATCGGCAACCTGACCGCCGATATTCTGCTGGGCCTGAACGACCCGAGGATTCGCCATGACTGACGCCCCGCGCACACCCTCGGAAAAGTTGACGCAGGAACTCGCCGCGGCCGTGACGGCAGACGCCGCCGCCGCTGCGCCCATGGGGCTCTCGCCCTCGGCGCTGGCCTGGCGTCGTCTGCGCAAAAATCGCGCGGCCATGTTTGGCGCGCTGGTTTTGTTGGCGCTGTATCTCGTCACCGCGCTGGGCAGTTTTATTGCTCCGGTCAGCCCTGCTGCGGGCGATTACGACCACCCCAACCACCCGCCCACGCTGCCGCGTTTCGTGGATGAAAAGGGGAAGTTCCACGCGCGCCCCTTCGTGTACGGCATGCGTATGAACGATCCCGTGCGGCAGAACTACCAGTATGACGTGAACCAGAAATACCCGCTGCGATTCCTCGTGCGGGGTGAACCGTACAAACTCTGGTGGATCATCCCGACTGACCTCCATCTTTTCGGCGTCGAGAAGCCCGGCATTGTGGCCCTGTTCGGTACCGACAGTGTGGGGAAGGACGTCTTCTCGCGCGTCATCGAGGGCGGAAAAATTTCGCTTTCCATCGGCCTCGTGGGCATTTCCATCAGCCTCCTCGCGGGGATGTTCATGGGTTCCCTCGCGGGTTATTTCGGCGGCTGGACCGACCGCCTCATCATGCGCCTCGTGGAGTTTCTCCTCTCCATCCCAACGCTCTACCTCATCATTGCGCTGCGCGCGTATTTCCAGACGCAGACCGTGCTGGGCATCGGCGGGCGCAACATGAGCAGCACGCAGATGTATCTCATCATCGTGGTGATTCTCGCTTTCGTGGGTTGGGCGGGGCAGGCCCGCGTGGTGCGCGGCATGGTGCTGGCCATCAAGGAATTCGATTTTATCACCGCAGAGCGTGCACTGGGGGCGAGCACCTTCCGCATCATCACGCGGCACATTCTGCCCAACACGCTGAGCTACGTGGTCATTTCGGCGACGATTGCGGTGCCCGGTTACATCCTCGGCGAGGTCGCTCTCAGCTATCTCGGCGTGGGCATTCAGGAGCCGCAGGTGAGCTGGGGCATCATGCTCGAAGATGCGCAGAGCCTTTCCACCATCACGAACCAGCCGTGGCTGCTGTTCGCGCCCGCGGCGCTGATTTTCATCACGGTGTTCGCGTTCAACTTCCTCGGCGACGGCCTCCGCGACGCGATCGATCCGCACCAACAACGCAAATAGTTTGGGGCGCGAATCCTGTCCATCCCGTCCATAGTGTCCATTTCGTCCATAGTGTCCATCCCTTCCATATCGTCCATCACCACCCCCCTCGCTGAGAATACCCTTGCGCAGCACCCCCTTCGTCGCCTTGCGTAGTGCCCGATGAAGAACAAACGACCCACCTCGAACATCGCCGGAATTTTGCCGGTGCTCAAGCAGCGCGGCCCCACGTCCCACGACATCGTCGACGTCGCCCGCAAGGCCCTTGGCGAACGCCAGATCGGCCATACCGGCACTCTCGACCCCGCCGCCGAGGGGCTGCTCGTGCTGTGCATCGGCCCCTACACCAAGCTGGTGCCCTATCTCGTGGAGAGCGACAAGACCTACGAGGGATGGTTCGGCCTCGGCATCGAGACGACCACCGACGACAGCGAGGGCGAGCCGCTCATGATTTCCGACGCCCGCGAGGCGACCCTCGAACGCGTGCGCGCGGCGGCGGTGCGTTTCGTGGGGGACATCGATCAGATCCCTCCGCGCTATGCCGCCATCAAGGTGGCCGGCAAGAAACTCTACGAGTACGCCCGCAAGGGCGAGGAAGTCGTCATCGAGCCCCGCGCGGTCACCATCCACCAGTTTGATATTTTGGAAATGCGCCCCATGGAAGCGCCCGTCCCCGTGCTGGCGCGCGCTCCCGAGGGGCAGCTTGCGGGCGACGCCGAGCGCCACGCTGAAAACTTCATGCAGGTGAAGTTCGTGGCGCGCGTCACCTCGGGCACCTACGTGCGGTCTCTGGCCCGCGACCTGGGCCGTGCCCTCGGCTGCGGCGGATATCTTCTGTCGCTGAAGCGGACCCAGGTCGGGCAGTTTTCCTCCGACAAGGCGATGTCCACCGAGGAACTGGCCGCCTCCCCTGAGCGTATCAACGAGTTCATGATCCGCGGCGCGGGAGCCATCGACACCCAGCGCTTCCCGGTTTTCACGCTGCTGAGGGCCTACATGCCGCGCCTGTTCAACGGCCAGCCCCTTAACGAAAAGATGATGGAATCCCCCGAGATCGCCGCCGCCGTGCCATCCGGCGTCCTGTGCGGAATCGCGGGCGACGACGGCAGCCTGCTGGCCATGGTCGAGTCGCAGCGGTTCGACACCATGCGCCAGGCCAACCCTTACGACTCACGCTTCGACGTTCATTTCCGTTCCGTGAGAATCTTCCCCCGCGGATTGAAATAACCGCTCTGCCCTTGCCCCTGCAAAACCAAATCGAATCGATCTTCACCATCGTCGGGATGGTGCTGTGTCTGGGCGGATGGGTTGTTTTTTATTGGGGAACCCGCCTGTCGGGCATCGGTCTGGGTCTGGGTTTGGGATACGTCTTCGGCGAAATTCTCTCGCGCGTCATTGCGCTGGAAGCCACCCAGCAGGACATGCTGGTGCTCATCTGCAGCGTGGTGGGGGCGGTGGCGGGTTACCTTTTCATCCGCGCCGTCACACGCCTTGCGTTCTTTATCAGCGGGCTGCTTTTCGGTGCCATGATCGGAAGGCTGATCGCTCTGTTTGTGGTGAGCCGACAGGTGGGCGCGGTGTTTGCCTGGGACACACAGGCCATCACCATCGTGCTCGTGACAGCCGTCGTTACCGGACTGCTGGCCATGTTCCTCCAGCGGCATCTGGTGATCGTGATCACCAGCTTTATTGGCGCGAACTATCTCGTGGTCGGCGTGGCATATCTCAACCAGATGCCCGTGCCGGCCATGCTGGCCGTGTTCATTCTCGCCATTGTCTGGCAGGGATTTCTGGTGAAGGGTCTGTTCCCCGGTTCGCGCCGCCGCCATAAAGCTCCGGCGGACTAACCGTTACATCGCCATGCCGCCGTCGACGACCATCGTGTGGCCGGTGACAAATCCCGACAGATCCGACGCCAGAAACAGCACGGCGTTGGCAATGTCGGCGGGCTGACCGAAGCGCCCCAGCGGAATTTCGTGCAACACCTTCTCGCGGATTTTCTCATCCAGACCATCGGTCATGTCGCTGGTGATGAAACCCGGCGCCACCACATTCACGCGCACGCCTCGGGCGGCCACTTCGCGCGCCAGGCTTTTTGAAAAGCCGATAACTCCCGCCTTGCTGGCCGCGTAGTTGCACTGGCCGGCGTTGCCCATGATGCCCGACACCGAGCTGATATTGATGATGCTCCCGGCCCGGGCGCGGATCATCGGCTTCACTGCCGCGCGGCAGGTTGAAAAAACGCTTTTCAGGTTCGTCGCGATGACGGCGTCCCACGCCGCCTCGTCCATGCGCATGAGCAGCGTGTCGCGCGTGATGCCGGCATTGTTCACCAGCACGTCCACCTTCTTGAAGGTGCTCATGGCGGCCTCGATGAGCCGCTCACAATCGGCCGTCTGCGAGACGTCCGCCTGCACGTCCACCAGTTGACGCCCAAGTTCCGCCGCAAGCGCCTTCAGCTCATCCACCGGCGTCTTGTTATAATTGACGACCACATCCGCCCCCGCACGCAGGAACGCTTCTGTAATGGCCCGTCCGATGCCTCTGCTGCCGCCGGTAACGACGGCTGTTTTGCCTTCAAGAGATGTCATGTTCATGGCCAAGCATGAGACCTGCCCCGCCCCCGCGCTTCAACGAAAATCCAACGGTCGGGTTTGCGCCGTGCGCGACCCGTAAACTTTTGCTTCCCAAACCGGCTTTAGCGAGGCAACATCGCGGTTGTCGAGTTGTCCAACTCTCAACCCCCAAGGAGCTCAACCATGACCCTCATCGAAAAACGACTGTTTGGAAAAACCGGCATGCAGGTAACCGCCCTCGGTTTTGGTGGAGCCGAAATCGGATACGACGGCGCCACCCCGGAAACCGTTAAGGAACTTCTTAACTCCGCCCTCGACGCCGGTCTCAACATTGTCGACACGGCCGAGTGCTACAAGGAGAGCGAGGAGATGGTCGGCCAGGCCATCTCTCACCGCTGCGATGAATATCATCTGTTCACCAAATGCGGCCACGAAGATGGCAAGGGCGTCTGGACGAAACCCTCGCTGCTGGCCAGCATCGAGCGCAGCCTCAAGCGCCTGCGCACCGACCGTGTAGATCTCATCCAGCTGCACTCCTGCGGCGAGGAGGAACTTCGCCGCGGCGAGGTGATCGAAGCGCTGCAGGAAGCGCGCCAAAAGGGCTACGCGCGCTTCATCGGCTACAGCGGCGACGGCGAGGCGGCGAAGTTTGCGATCGAATGCGCGCAGTTCGACGCGCTTCAAACATCGCTGAACGTGGCCGACCAACAGTCCATCGACCTGACCCTGCCCCTCGCGCGCCAGCACAACATGGGTGTCATCATCAAGCGCCCCATCGCGAACGCCGCGTGGCGCTACGGTGACAAAGCCCCCGAGGAGACGTATCACACGGAGTATTGGCGGCGGCTTCAGTTGCTCGATTACGACTTCACGAAGAAACCCATGCACGAAGCCGTTGCCGCAGCATTGCGTTTCACGCTGGGCCAGCCGGGTGTGAGCGTGGCCATCGTGGGAACGAGCAAACCAGGCCGCTGGAGCGAAAACGCGGGGCTATTGCAAGACGGCCCATTGTCGGCCGCCGAAGAAGAAGCCATCCGCAACCGCTGGAAAGAAGTAGCCCAGGTGGACTGGACCGGACAAACGTAATGTTTTTCCTGGAGAAACGCTACCAGCGATAACGCCCCCCTCACGTTAAATACTTAAGGGGCTATCTGTCCCATCACTCCCATTCTTCCCATCATTCCCATCACTCCCCGCCAACCACCGAATCCGCCACGGCCTCAAAAAACTGCGGGCACCACTTGCCAAAGTCTTTCCCGCCCTGACGTCTTATCATCGTAAAAACCAAACCTGTTTCCAGGTCGATGCGATAAATTGACTGCGATAACGCGCCGTGGCCGATGGTGCGCTCGCTGAACAGCAGTTCCCCTTTTTTCGCCGCGTCCACCGCTGCTTTCAGGCGCTGCTCGGCGGTCATCGTCGTGTCCACATCCGCCGCCCCCACGGCCTCCGGCACTCTGCGCCGGTCGTCCCGCAACCCCAGACCCAAGCCATACGGTTGCTCACCCTTCACGTCCACGCCGGGATACATCTCCGCATAGCTGCGGGGCAGCATCTTTTCAAACGTTTCCCGCCCGAACAACTCCACGTTGCCATAACTGCCGCCGTTGGCCAGCAACTGGCCGAACACGGCAAGTTCCCACACCGTGGGCCGCGCACCCATGCCCATCTGGTTCATGGGAATGTCGCTCAGCCCCAGGGGGCGAAACAGGTCCTCCACCAGCAAACGCCTGGCGGTTTTGCCCGACCAAATCTCCATGGCCTTGCCCATCAGGTCGTAGCCTGTACCCGTGTAGGCGTAGCTGGTGCCCGGCGCGAGAGTGTCCAGACCGCCCAGCACAATGTTTTCGAAATCAGGATTGCCGACGCCTCCGTGGGACCCATGCCCCTCAAGCCCGCTCATGTGCATGAAACAATCGCGGAACGTGGGCACATGGGGATCTCCGGGCGGAAAATCGTCGAACACACCGGCCACGCTGTCGTCCAGATCCACACGTCCGTCATCGAGAAAACGCGCAAACAAAATCCCCGTTATGGATTTCGTAATCGATGCAATGTCACCCCGATAGTCGAGCCCCACCGGTTTGCCATCCTCGCCTTTGCCGTACGCCCCGTGCAGCACCACCACGCCGTGGCGCGCAACCAGCACGGTGAACGGTTCGCCGGTGGCCTCGGCCCAGCGGCGACAGAGGTCGTCCATGCGGTGGCGGGTGTCGGGTTTCATTCCGGCCTCGGCGGCGGTTCCCTTGTGCAGAACCGTGGCCGGCTTTTCCAAGTGGCGCGGCGCAGGCAATGCGTGCGCATCGGCATCGCGCCCCGTGAGATGCAACTTCAGCGCGAGATGGTACGCATGATCCTGTTCCACAGCCGACTCCAGCGAGGTTGGCTCGCGGCCCGGAGTCGGGTTGGTTTCGCCCCACGCGCTCAACATGATCGCCGTGGAGGGCGAACGGTTGATGGCGTCGGCCATCATGTCGCGACCGAGGGCGTCGATCTCGGTCTGGTTCTCGCTCCACACTTCTTTGGAAATCGGCCCCGGTTGTGGGGGAAACGAAAAGTCATTGGGTGCCGAATACCATAGAAAAAATGGCGGTCGGGCATAAAACGTGAGCGACCGCCGCATCGGCATTCCGTTGGGGGACAACCCTTCCACGCGCACTCCCCACCGCCCCGGCGCCAGCGGGCCGGTTGTCTCGTGGAATTTAGCATCGAACCAGCGCGCACGCAACGGCACGGACGTGGCGCCCAGTTCCATGGCCGCCTCGTAGTCATCCCACGTGATGCGCACTTCCTGCCCGGGGCTGACCACATATCCGCCCGCTGCGGATTTCATCGTCAGTTTCTGAAAACGGACCCGCTCGGCCCGCAAAATTTTCGTCGTATCGCCATCGGCCGGAGCCTCGGAGCTTTCATCGGCCCGGGCCGGTGCCGCCAATAAACAAACCGCCAGCAGCGCAAAAACCCATCGCTGGGTACAGGCAAATCTTTTCGAGTCCATACCCCACGCCTGCCCCGCACCGATCGCTTTGTCAGCCATAAAAAAGAGCGAGTCCGGATTCTCTTGCCACCGGCTTCAACCTTTGATTGCATGGCAAACGGTAAACAACCGTCCGGAGAGGAACTCAGCGCCATGCCAATTCAAGCAATTTTAGTCATCATCGTACTGGTCGTTATTTATATCTCGAAGTGCTTTCAGGTTCTTAACGAATACGAACGCGCCGTGGTATTCCGGCTTGGCCGCCTGGTCAAAGATGTCAAAGGCCCCGGCCTCGTGCTGATCTACTTTCCCATCGACCGCATGGTGCGCGTCAGCCTGCGCATCATCACCCTCGACGTTCCTCCGCAGGACATCATCACCCGCGACAATGTATCGGTGCATGTGAACGCCGTTGTGTATTTCCAGGTGCTCGACCCCAACAGCGCCATCACCGCCGTGGAGGATTATATGTTCGCCACCAGCCAGATGGCGCAAACTACGCTGCGCAGTGTGCTGGGCCAGTGCGAGTTGGATGAGCTGTTGAGTGAGCGCGAGAAGCTGAATGTTGAGCTACAGAGCATTCTCGACAAACAGACTGATACGTGGGGCGTGAAAGTTTCTCACGTGGAGATCAAGAAGGTCGACCTGCCCCAGGAAATGCAGCGCGCCATGGCCCGTCAGGCCGAGGCCGAACGCGAGCGCCGCGGCAAGGTCATCGCCTCCGAAGGCGAATATCAGGCAGCGGAAAAGCTGGTCATGGCTGCCGACATGATGGCCGCGCACCCCATGTCCATGCAGATGCGCTATCTGCAGACGCTGGTGGAAATCTCCGCCGAGAAATCATCCACGATTGTTTTCCCATTCCCCATGGAAATTATGAAAACTTTCTCCAGCATGATGAACACATCGCCCACGGTGGACGCGCCTCACACAGCTGCACCACAAAAACCGGCCATCCAGCAGCCGCCTCCCGAGCCACCCGCTCAGGTTTAACGCCCGCCCCTCAGGGCTGAACTTCAATCACAGCGCGCGCGAGGAATTCATCGATCTCGCGCTTGATGGTCACCAGTCGCTCTTCGTCCATGGTGACGGATTCGATGGTGATGTAATCGTCCGTCACCACGTTGCGAAATACCACGCGCTCGCGCCCTTCTGCAGTCACCGCAGGCTCGGTGCGCACCCATTTGAAAACCGAGAACTTCATCAAAAGGTGCGCCAGAAAAAAGAGATGCTGCGCGTTCACTGCATCGTTCTGCTGGTACATATAATCAAAATACGCCAGCATCGTGATGTTGCGTTCTTTGCGGTTCTGAATCTTGCGCGTTTTCGGGCGCTCGCGTTTCGCCAGCCAGAAGCTGTAATAGTCTGTGCCGACAACCTCCAGCCAGCAGTCGGGGCAGAAATCCTGCCTCAGCACCGACTCGTCCTCTTCGCTGCCGGCCGCCGAGGGGGTTGATGAGGAAAAAATCGCTGACGGGTGTCGACCCTCCTGATTGATGGCCGCACCACATTTGACGCATACGTTCTGCGGACGCGTGATCTTGAGATACAGCTCCTTGCTCATGCGGCTCCTCGGGGTGCGGCTATTCTGATGGGTTGGTTTTCCCGACCCGAATGCGCGCGGTCAACCTGCCATTTGCGTCCGGGCGTTACAGGCCGAGGTCGTTGTCGGGCGGGAGATGCTGCGAGCGGAACTCTTTGATGCGGTCGTTCATCTCGGGCACACGGCCGTATTCCTTCTCCCAGAAATCCTGGCTGCGCATCTCATCGAGGTATTCCCGCGTGTAGCCGTAGCGGGTCCACACGGTTTCCTTCTGCTCGAACAGACGCTGCTGCTGGGCCGCCGGGCGCAGGTCCAGAAAATCATCGGGCGAGTAATGCTGATAAATATCGCCGTACCAATCTTCCAACATGCCCTCGGTGATGGTGACGCCCACGCGTCGCTCCAAGTCGGTCATCACGCTGGGGTAACGGTCGAAGCCGTCCGTGGCGATGGTGACGATGTTGTCATCCTCGCCAAGGTTCAAGTGCCGGTCGGTGCGGATGGCTCCGAGGATATTACACACGCCCGAAATGCCGATAACTTCCGCGAGGCATTCCCACGGCCCTTCGCCACAGGTGCGACGCAGCATCTCTGCGCCATCATGAAGCACCTTCAGACCCTTTACGGTCTCGTCATCGTGGATGGTCATGACGTAATCGGTCAGCCCCACGTTGTGAATGAGCACGACCATCTGGTCGCCGATTCCCTCGATGCGGTGCTGGCCCGTGCCAGCGTTGTAGAGCGTGGAACATTCCTTCGGCTCCACTGCCACGGTGAACGCGCCGGGATGCACCGCCTTGATGGCATCTGCGGCAGCCAGCGTGCCTGCACTGCCGGGAGCACTGACAAATGCCGCCACACCACCGTTGCCGACACCCTTCACCGCTTCCAGACAGGCGCGGCCGGTCACATGGCGATGGAACCGGTAGTTGGGCATCAGCTCGAATTGCGCGAGCACGAAAAGTTTCGGGTTCTTGCGGATTTCCATCACACGGTCGAGCACCAGACAGACGTCCGCCTCGGTGCCGGGGGTGAGGTCGAGTTCGCCGCCATATTTGCGGATGCGCTCATAGCGCTCCAGGCTCATGCCCTTGGGCATCACCACCAGGCACGGGTAGTCCTTCAGGTTCGAAACGTATGCGGTGCCTATGCCGAAGTTACCCGTGGAGGGGCCGACCATGATCATGTCGGGGCGCACCATGTCGAGCACTTCGCTCTCGGCCATGGTGGCATAGGCGGGGCCCACCTTGTGCGAGCCACTGGGGAACCCTCGACCCAGCATGACCACGATGTTCGCCCGCGTGCGCGTGAGACATTTGGGCAGCACCACGCAGCGGGGTTTGTCGTCGGACCCAATCCAATTAATATTGAACAGGTTCAACGGATCCATTTCGTTGGCGCGGGCGGCGGCCGCCGCCGAACGCAGCGGAGCAGGCAGAATCGTGGGGTTAGCCATTTCATCGTAGGTCGGGCCTGGTACGAAGTGGTGAGGAGTTCTTTGGCTCATTTTCACATGTGCTGCTTTCGAAGGGGTTGAAACGCCAGAGTTACGACTTTTCGTGGTTTCAAGGCAAGGGAGCGGTTCAACGCGCTGTGGCATCTATATGCAAATGATTTTGTGACTGCGAACGCTCGCGGCCGGCGAATCAGCGAGCGACGGAAACCGGAGCCTCCACGCGGGGCTCGGCATAGGTGACGTCGCGCGTCTCCCGCTTCTCCGGCGTGGGGTAATCAATGCGGTGATGGTAGCGCCCCATCAGGCTGGCAATGAAGCTCTCGGTAATCTTGTGCAGATCGCGCATGGTCATGTTCGCTTCATCGAATTGATGGTCGCCAAATTTCTCCATGACGGTATCGAGCACGAGCTTGCGCACGTCGTCCTCGGTAATGACCGGTTTGTTCAGCTTGGCGGTGGCCACAGCTTCCACGCTGTCGGCGATCATGACGATGGCCGCCTCGCGCGTTTGCGGACGCGGGCCGGGGTAGCGGAATTCATCCTCCGGGAACTCACCCAGATCGCTGCGTTCCTTGGCCTGCATGTAAAAATATTTGATGAGCGACGTGCCGTGATGCTGCGGAATGAAATCCACAACCTTCTGCGGCAGGTGGTGCTTCCTGGCAATCTCCATGCCCTGCTTCACGTGGTTCTTGATGATGAGCGTGCTCATGTAGGGCGTTAATTTCGAGTGAATGCGGCGCTCTTCGGGCGTGACCTGGTTCTCGGTGAAGTACTTCGGTTTCACCATTTTGCCGGTGTCGTGGAAGTACGCTCCGGCGCGCACCAGCAGGAAGTTTGCCCCGATCGCATCGGCGGCCTGCTCGGCCAGTTTCGTCACGCTGAGAACGTGCTGGAAAGTGCCGGGGGCGCGTTCTTGAAGTTGTTTCAGGAGCGGGTGGTTGGTGCTGGTGAGTTCCATCAGGCGCACATCGGTGGTGATGCCGAAGAGCGTCTCGAAAATGGGCAGCATGCCGATGGTGAGCACGTAACATGCGAGACCGTTGAGCACGGCAGCGAAGTACGCCTGAACCCCGAGAACAGTGGGAAACACCGAGAGGCCCACCGCGGTGATGACGACGCAGTTGATCAGCGACAAACGCACGCCGGCCATCAGAACCTCGCGCCGCTCACGAATATTGTAAAGCCCGCCGATGGCCGTCCATCCGCCCAGCAGCGCAATCAGCGTCCATTGCAGCGAGTAGTCGGTGAGGATGCCCAGCAGCAGGCTGGACAGGGTGGTGAGAATGAGCGCGAAACGCGAGCCGAAGAGTATGGTTCCCAACATGGCCACCATGCCGGCCGGGAAAAGGAACGCGAGAACCGGGTTGGTGCCATCGAGGTTGTAAGCGAAGCGACCCGCCGCCAGCGCCAGCAATACCGGAATGCCCACCATGAGCACATTGCGCGAGGTGGCGGTGAGGTTCTTTCGATAAGAACGCGTGTATTGAATCATGAAAACCAGGAGAACCGCTGCGAGGAGCGCATTGGCCGTGATACGCATGAGCGTGTTGGCGAGCTGACTTTGATAAATGGCCGAAAAAGCCGCTGCCTGAAACCGCGTGATAACATCGCCGGTCTTGGCGATGACGGCATCTTTTTCCAACGGCACCATTTTCACCAGGGATGCCGCAAGCGCCTTGCGCTGGGCGAGGGTCGCATCGTGGTTGAAGGAAATGTTGGGTCGAACGAGTTGGGTAATGATGTCGGCGTAGGCTTGACGCACCAGCGGCGAAAGTTCTATGGACTCCACCAGCGGCCCACGTATGAATTCCGCAGCCTCGCCCGGAAAGGCGAGAACCTTTGCCACCACCGGTCCGCTGGTGGTTTGGTTGAGCATGCCCACAATGCTGAGGCGCTTGTGGGCGGCGGCGTCTTCCAGCAGCGGTTTGTCGGCGCTGATGCCACGCAACACAAAAAGTTGGCGCAGAAGCGCCGAAAGATCAACAGCGGTGCGCTGGTTGTTGGCCGTGGAGATGAGCACCTCGGCCGTGTCGCGGCGGATGGCCAGCCCAAGGCGGTTTACCACATCGCGATGGAAAGCGGCGGGCGGTTGGTTGGCCGAGCGGGCCTCGCGGGCGTTTTTCAGGAGGGTGGTAGCCTCTGCCTGGGCTTCCGCTTCGGCAGTCGGATCGTAGGTAAAAACCTTGCGAGCGCGGGAGTCGTCGGTCAGTGCCGCCTCGGCTTCCGTGTCGTCCCTCACCAGCAGATCGAACGGAGCCACCACAGTCGGGTCATTCCACACGCTGTCGAGCCGGGGAAGATCAGGGTGACGGTCCAACATGGGCGAAATGAGCAGGACCATACAGGCCCATACCAACAGTAGAGTCACCCACGTACCTGCCCGCCGCCATCGGCTGCGGGAGGGGTGCGACTGTTTCGCCTCGTTGGGGTCCCGTTTACGCTGCCGGGACCAAGCTTTCAGGATGTTTGCCATGGAGTCGTTGAGCCAGATAATTGACTGGCCGCACAGCGATGGTTACTCAAGCGGAAACGTCGAGGGGGAAGACGTCACGGGGGCGGTGGTTTGTGCGTTATCCTCATCGACATCTGTCATCGTTGAAGCTACGCGGTCCCGGGCCGGGCTGGGATCGGTGGTCAGCGGCAGTTCGGTCTGTTGGGAATTATTGCGGTCGGCCTTCTCGTACGCTCGCACGATACGCTGAATCAGTTCGTGGCGCACAACGTCGCCTTCGTCGAACGCGACGAAGCGAATGCCTTCCACGTTCTGCAAAACATTCTGCACATGCACCAGACCCGAGACGCGTCCGGTGGGCAGGTCGATCTGCGTCACATCGCCGGTTACCACGGCTTTGCTGTCGTAGCCAAGGCGGGTGAGGAACATCTTCATCTGCTCAGGGGTGGTATTCTGAGCCTCATCGAGCACGATGAAAGCATTGTTCAGCGTCCGCCCGCGCATGAAGGCCAGGGGCGCGATCTCGATGGTGCCATTCTCGATGAGAGCCTGTGTGTGCTCGGGCTCGATCATGTCCTGCAGGGCGTCGTACAGCGGGCGCACAAACGGGTCAAATTTTGCGGCTATATCGCCCGGCAGAAACCCCAGTTTCTCGCCGGCTTCCACAGCCGGGCGCACCAGGATGATGCGCCGCACGAGGTTGTTCATGAGGTAATGCACGGCCATGGCCATGGCCAGATAGGTTTTTCCCGTGCCCGCCGGGCCGATACCAAACACGATATCGTGGGAACGGATGGCGTCGAGATAACGCTTCTGGCCCGCCGTCATGGGAGAGACCGGACGGCGGCGGTGGGGCATGTCCACGCGGTCGTTGAAGATGCGGCGCAGGTCTTCGCCGCGGTCTTCGCGGATGCTGTCCATGGCGTAGCGGCGTTGTTTCTTGTTCAGCGATTGATTGCCGCGCTGAAAGGAAACGAGGCTCTGGATGAGGTTCGTAGCGCGGCCCACCTCTGCCGGTGTGCCGAGGAGCTTGAGCGTGGTGCCCCGGGGAATGATGCGAATGCCGAATTGCGTTTCAATTTCACGCAATTTTTCATCGTTGGTCCCGCAAAAATCGAGCAACTCAGACTGGCTGAGTTCGATGACTTGTTCCATGGTTTCGCTCAAACTGTTGGCTTGCAACCTCCACCGGGTGCCTCTGTTTTCATCTGCCCCCAGTATATGGAAACATATTGGGATCGACAGTTAAAAATACCAAGGGGGACGGGTGGGATTCAGGGAACAGCCGGATTGCTGATAGCCCCAAATCTATAAGAAGTCCAACACCCATGCGATTGGGCGAACACATAGGTTCGCCCCTACGATGCGTGAGGGAGCATCCGTCGTTTGTAGGGGCGGACCTGCGTGTGTGCCCTCATCGGTCACCACAAAGCGTTCCCAGTGGAACCGGCGAGGAGGCCGGTCCCACAACGGGAAAGGCGTTAGGGCTGGCCGATGTCGCGCCGGCCTACGCTGTAGGTCCAGGTGCTGCCGAAGAACGCGATGCCGATTTCGACCGCCGCCTTCAGTAGCGCGTCGGCCTGTTGCTGGTTGAGGATGTGCAACGCCGCCGCACCGCTGATGATGGTGCTGAGAAAAATAAACGTGCGCGCACTGGCGAAAAATTTGCGCAGGACCAGCAGTATTTTGACCATGGGAGATTCCTCCGAAGGATTGTGACGGTGCCGCACAACCGGCACCATCCACCGCCACCCTGCACCGTGTGCTGCACGCGCGACCCATTCCCTTACGTCACCACTGTCTCCCACACATGAAACATATGTGCATCTTCTCGCGCCCTTAAAACTGGTTGAAACCCTCACTTTCACCTGCATGATAGGCCCTCATGATGACTACCCGACTTGAAGCTGTTCAGGAGAAGATTTACGCCCTCGCATCCGTTAAGAAACGGCGCGTGTACCTGCCCGAGGCGGGCGACGATGTTCGCACTTTGAAGGCTGCCCTTGCCGTTGCACGCAAGGGTTTCGCGCTGCCGGTGCTGGTGGGCGAACGCGCCAAAGTGGAGGCGATCGCTGAGGGCGAAAATCTGAACATCACCCCCCTGGAATTGGTTGACCCGCGCGCCGACGAAAGCCTTCTGTCCAAAATGGCGGAGAGCTATCGCACCAAGCGGGCCAAGGAAAACCTGACGTCTGAAGACGCCATCAAGGTGATGAGCGACCCCCTCTATTTTGCCGCCGAGGCCGTGGCCCGGGGCGATGGCGACGGCATGACCGCCGGTGCCGTGAACAGCACGGGCAATGTGTTGCGGGCGAGCATCAAGTGCATCGGCATGCAAGCCGGC
The DNA here is from genome assembly GCA_002842095.1 of candidate division BRC1 bacterium HGW-BRC1-1. Classification (GTDB taxonomy): domain Bacteria; phylum Sumerlaeota; class Sumerlaeia; order Sumerlaeales; family Sumerlaeaceae; genus HGW-BRC1-1. The sequence goes on along the minus strand of PHCB01000006.1, from coordinate 218,160 downwards.
ATCAAAACCGTATCCAGCCATTTCGTCATGGTGGTGCCCGACTGCCCGTTGGGCGAGCAGGGCGTGATGATGTTCGCCGATTGCGCGGTGGTGATTGAGCCGACGAAAGAACAGGTGGCCGACATCGCCATTGCCACGGCGGAGATGATGCAGAAGTTGCTCGGCTACGAACCGCGCATCGCCATGCTCAGTTTCTCCACCAAGGGCAGCGCCGCCCACGCAAGCGTGACGCGCATGCGCGAGGCCGCCGAGTTGGTCAACCAGCTTCGCCCCGACCTCAAATGCGACGGCGAATTGCAGGCCGACGCCGCCCTCATTGAGAGCATCGGCAAGCGCAAGGCTCCGGGATCGTCCATGGCGGGGCAGGCAAACGTTCTCATTTTCCCCGACCTCAATGCCGGCAACATCAGCTACAAACTGGTGCAACGCCTCGCGGGGGCCGAAGCCATCGGGCCCGTGTTGCAGGGTCTGGCGAAAAGCGTGAACGATCTGTCGCGCGGATGCTCTGTGGATGACATCGAAAACGTGATAGCGATCACCGCTGCAAAGGCTAATTTTTTGTAATCTGCCGTCGGAATTGCTTTGATTCAGGATTCATTCCTTTCCATGATCACGGTGACGAAATTGTGTGGAGGAGATGTTAGTGTGCCTCCTCCCTCAACGCGCATCTCATCATCATAGCGGCTGGCCTCTGGCAAGCAGCGGGAACACGGCTATTTCATGAACGAATTCACTCCCGAAGAACTGAAACTCACAAGCGGCGCAGGGTACCCCGATGCCAACGATGGCGCTGACGGACAAGACCGCGTCATCGGGTTTTATCAGGTTCAGGCGGTGCTGGGCCGTGGTGGAATGGGAGAAGTGCTGAAGGCGCTGGATACGCGAAACGGGCGCACGGTGGCTCTGAAACTGGTAGATGCGGCCACGGATGCCGATCCCGAAACTCTGAAGCGCTTCGAACGTGAAGCCCGCGCCGCCGCCGATCTCGACCATCCCAACATTGCCCGCATGTACGGCCTCGAGTATGACGAGGAGAAGAACCCGTTCATTGTGATGGAGTACATCCAGGGGGTGTCGATGGAAGCCATGGGCAATGCCCGCGATGAGCTGCCCTATTCAACCCTGTGTGACTACATGATTCAGGTGGCCAAGGGGCTGGAGGCCGCCTTCCGCAAGTCGATCATCCACCGGGACATCAAACCCGGCAACCTGGTGGTCACGCCCAGCGATACAGTGAAGATCATCGACTTCGGACTGGCGAAATCTATCTTCGACAAAACCTTTCTCACGGCCACCGGGATGGTGGTGGGCACACCCCGCTACATCTCACCCGAGCAGGCTCTGGCGCGGTCGGTCGATCACCGCTCCGACATCTATTCCCTCGGCGCCACGTTCTATGAGCTGGTTACACGCCAGCCCCCCTTCGATGGCGACTCTGCCATGAGCATCATGATGAAGCACGTGAACACGCCCCTCATGGCGCCCTACCTCATCAACCCGGAAGTGCCCGGCGATGTGAGCGAAATCATCATGCGCATGATGGCCAAGGACCCCGGCGAGCGCTATCAGAACTACGAGGGCCTGATCCGCAACCTGGAAGCGGCCAAGCTGCACCGTCTGGCGAAGGAACAACGCCGCCTTACGCAGGAATCCAGCGAGGGCACCGTTGGCAAAGATGGACACCAGCCGTCGTCCTACCTCACGGAAGGGTTTGTGAACGTGAGCGTGGCTGAAATGCCCGACGCTGAAACGCCCACGCCGAAAGCCAAAGTGGTGCTGCTGACGCTGGTGGGCATAGTGATTCTGATAATTGCGGGCGGAAGTTTTCTGCAGGCTCAACACGCATCCGAACGGGGAGAGCCGTCGTGGATGGCGCAGGTAATCGTGGGTGCCTTCGGGCGCAAGGGTGAAGCCAAACCCCTGAAACCAGACGATCTGGTGGCTCTGGATACCGAACGGGTCAATGGCACGAAACGACGCATGGAATCGACCCTGAACAAGATCATCGACTATCGGCGAAACTTGGAGGATCGGTCGGCATCGATGACCGTGCGGGACCTGCGGGCGAAAAACGTATTGTCGGCGGAGGAAACCAAAGATGAGTGGGGGAATGATTTCCTCATCTCCAGCGTGGACGGAGGCGTGTTGATAGCCCCCGGCCGCGATAGTCAGGATGGCACCCGCGACGATTTTCGTTACACGTTGACCGGCATGCTAATGGCGGCGCCGCAACCAATCAGCTTCGACGACGCAGTGCTGATTCTGGATAAAGAGAAGGATGCGGAGAAAAAACAGTAGGAGGGATGTCGCGCAGGATTCGGTGGGCCGATTCACGAATCACAGTGCTGCAACGGTCTCTCCTACCTAACGTCCATTTCGTCCATCACTCTGCCAGGGCGGCCGTCGTCGTCCCTGTGTCCGATAAATCCACCATGCGTTCCAGGCTCAGCACTTCGTGGGCGTTCGACGCCCAGAACAAATCGGCGTACTCGGCGAAGCTGGTGCGGATGCGAAACTTCTCGCTCGTCAGCGGCTGAAACGCCGGAACCGGCTTCCCTTCGGCCCGCGCCTTTTCCGCCTCCCGGCCCTGTTCTTCGGCCAGGAATTTCGACGTGTCGGTGAACCAACCCGCCACGCGATCCACGGCGTTGTTCACATCTTCACGAGTTTTCAGTTCTGCCGCATCGAGGCCGTGCCGCGCGTAGTATTGGTACACCACCACGCTCGTTTGCCCGTCGTTGGATGAGGTCGCCTTGCCATCGCGCCGGGGGGCTTCATCCTGAATCTTGTAGGGGGGCAGGAACCCGGCCACGTGAAACGCCGTGTTGCGGGCCATCCAAACCTCGCGCATGCGCTCGGGACTTTCCGTCAGCATCTTCTTGTTCAGATGCAGCCAGAAGCCCGCCAGTATAAGAAGCGTGATAACCGTCCCGCCCAGATACATGCGCGATTTGCGCAACCGCACCGGGTCTGCATCCTCCCGCGCAGAGCGCACAAACGTCCCCTGCGCCTCCACAGGCGCGTCGGTGGTTACGATCACCGCACCGCAAAAGCGATCGATCCAACTGCGTCCATGGGGATCGGCCATGGCAAACAGTGCGTTGCCCAGAATCCACGAAATCATGAAGGCCAATCCCAGCAATCCATAAAAGGGAAAAACCGCCAGCGCATCGGGGCGAAACTGGAATTCATCAATCTGCGTGGCAGCAAGATACATGGCCGCCGGGGCGAGAAACAACACCGCCCGCAGCGCCGCCCTGGAGGCGGGCATGGGCGGGCCGGTGAGATCCGCCACGCGCAACCGCACGACCATCTTGCCCAGTGTGCGCCCGCCCGTGGAGGGGCCGTATCCCACGGCAAAATAGATCAGGCCCACCAGCAAACCAACCCATGCGGAGGGCGGGCCGAGTTTGACCACGGCCGAGGGCGTGAGTTTCACGACAACCATCGCCGCGCCATGCAGTAACAGCAGGTCCACAAGCAACGCGCCGAGTCGGGCGAAAAGCGATCCGCGCGGCTCGCGCACCGGCGGCCCCGCAGGAGTGCCATCCTTGGCTCCGCCAGCCGGACGGGCGCCCTTCTCGTTGTAAAGGGCCTTGTTGAGTTGAATCTCTTTCATGGATGATCACTTCCTTGGGTGTCGGTTGTTTCAAACGCATCCGCGCTGACCGTGGATGTGGTAACTGGCTCGGGGGCCATGGTATCGGGTTGCTGCTTCATGGGGTTTTGCGTGCGGAAGTTGCGCCGCGCACGCTCGACCACTGCGGCGAAAGCAGGGTCATTGCGCAACCAGATATTGAAGCCCGATGTGGGTGGGTCATCCGGTTGGGCAAAATAATAGATCAGCCGCCATGCCCGCGAATCGCGCAGTGCCTGGTTGAGCTTCTGCTCGCGACTGACCATTATGAAGTTCACGCCGTAATGATCGAGAATCTCGCTCCAACTCATTTCGAGGCGCTCGCCGTCGATAAACTCAACACCGGCCGGTAGCGCGTTCAACACCGCCGTTTCCAGGCGGAAAAATTTGCTGCCGAAAACATCGAACCGGTTGTCGGTGAACAGTTTGTGGTACTCGGGGCTGAGCCGCCAGATGGCGTAGCCGCAATAGTTGCTCTCGCTGAACATGCGGTCGGGCAGTTGCGTGTCGACGATGAACTGCATCATAGGGGCCGGGTAATCGGAAGGCTCATGGGTCTTGCCGCGCCAGAGGTCCGCGTTGCGGCGGGCGAAGGTTTGCGGCGGCGGCTCGCCCACGGCGAAAACATACACCGCCCCCAGCGTAGAGGCCACGGCGAAGATCGCCACACCCATTCGCGGGCGACGCCACAACCCCGCGCGAAGCAAACTTGCATGGATAAGATAAGCGAAGGAACCTGCCGCCGCAATGCCGAATAGCGGCAGCAGACGCCAGTGCATGACCGCCTGATTGAGGAAGAACCCCGTGAGGATGTAATCCGCCCCGCAGCGCAGGCGTCCTCGATTCACAAGAAACAAGACGGCAAGCAATGCCACCGTCGCCCAGAATGAAACGCTGATGGGGCTGAACATCCACTGCTGAATGCCGGCAGCGTCGGTGAAGCGAAGTATTAAACCAGGCGTCGGGAGCATCTCGGCGATGGTGCGCTGAAGCACCGGATCCGTCATGAACTTGCGGCTGAGGGTGAACAGCGCCGCCCCGGCGGGATTGATCGTGGCCGCCGCGATGCACGCCAGTGTCACGCCACTTAACAGTGAAACGGGCCGCCAGGGAAATGCCGCAGCAGGGGAACTCGCCGCACTGCGACGATTCCGCCACCACACATCGACGCGCGCTGCGAGCCACTCCAGCACCTCGCCACCCGCATACGCCCCGGTGGCCGCAATGCCCAGCAAAACCATGCCGTGGAGATTGGCCCACAACACCGAGACCACGGGCAGCGCCCACAGCCATCGTCCGCGCAGGCGCCCGCGCTTCCATTGCATGAGCACGATGAGAAACGCCGCGAACAGGAGGTATGACAAGATGGGCGGACGGGGAGAAATGGCCCGGCGGGAGATGTCGGCCATGACCACACCCACCAGCGCCGCCACGCCCCAACTGCGCGAAGCGATGCGCGCCGCCACCGCAACCAGCGCAAATGTAAGCGCCACCACAAACGCGCGGAAGGTGAGCATCGCGCGCAGGTCGCCAATGGCGTGGCGGTCACCCCATTCGTAAATTTTGTAAAAGAGAATCTGCGACAGCCACTCGTGATTGTGCCAACGGATGTTCTCGCCGGTGTAGGTGAAAATGTCGTTCAGCGGCAGGCGGTGGTGGTCCAGAATCCACTGGCCGGTTTTCAGATGCCACCATTCATCGTGGGAGGCCCGCAGCGGCACGAACCCGAAACTGAAAGCAACGACCGACACCAACAATAGCGCCGCCAAAGCAGGCAGCCGGGCGCGAAGCCCCTCCGGGATACGTGGCATCATGCCCACCATAAACCGTTCCTCACCCCGCCCGCGCAATGGGAATTGCTGGCCTCCTTTTCGGAACCTTTGGTTTTCAACATTGCATGCGCAACCCGTCCGCAGTTTAGCTGATCTTCATGCCAAGTCCAGTTGTCCAACGTCTCGAGCGACGCATGCGCACTCCCCGGGTTACGGGTCGCATGTTGATTGTGCGACGCATCGTGTTCTGGCTGCTGGTGGTGATAGTGCCATTGATGGCCGCCGAGATGGCGTTGCGCATCATTGGCTTTGCGCGACCGCGCATTCCGATGGGGGTGCAAAACGCCACCTGCCGTGCCAGTGCCATGGCGTTGAACCGCCGATTCGCCACCGACGCCTTCACCGCGGATCGCTATCTGCTGTGGCGTCTGGAACCGGGCACCAACCTCGGCGGGATTCCTGTATCCGCCGACGGAACGCTGGGCAACGTTGCGCCCGCGAAGAAAAAACCAGAGGGAACCATCCGCGTGCTCTGTCTGGGTGATTCCGTTTCCGCGCTCACCTACCGCGTCTTTCCAGACATTGCCGCGCGCCTGGCTAACGGCGCCCAAACCACCACCACGCTGGAAGTTATCAACGCCTCCGTGGCGGGCTACACCACGGAACAGGGCCGCCGTCTGTGGGGTCGCCTGAAACATCTGCATCCCGATGTGGTGCTGATCAGTTACGGTTGGAACGATCATTTTCCGGCGCTGAACCTGCCCGACAAAGAACTGGGTGCACGCAACTTTTTTGCCGCAGCCGCCCACAGGATTTTCAATTGGTCGCGGCTGTACCAGATGGCCGCGGCACCCGCGGGATCGCGATGGCATCCGCCCCCCGACGGAACAACCAGCGGTACGCTTCGCGTGGGGCCCGACCAATTCGCCGAAAATCTCGAGGCGCTGGTGGCCAGCGTGCGCGCCGCCGGGGCACAGCCGATCCTCGCCACACAACCCTCCAACCTCACGGCCGCAAACACCCGTCATCTGCACGACGAAGGTTTTGCAGCCGACGAAAACACGCCGACCGCCCTGCATAATCTTTACAATAATCAGGTGCGCGCTGCGGCCACGGCCACCGGAGCCATGCTGCTGGACGTGGACGAAGCATTTGAATTTCGCGACCGCAACCGCTTGTTCGAAGCCGACGGCATGCATCTGTCGGGGCCGGGGCACAACGTGGCCGCTCGACTAATGGTGGGGGTGCTGCGGCATTTGGGATATTTGACGCAGGAAGAGTTTGACCGCATCGTGAAAACGGCGCGCTACGACACGACCGCCAGCGACAAACCACTGGCCGCCTGGACCGTGGCCGATGCGCGACTGGAAACCACGGTGGGCGCTGACACGGCGGTGTCGGTCATCGCGAAGAACGCGGGCAACACCACATGGCTGCGTCATCATCGCGTGGAAGAATTTGGCAACCGCACCAACGTGGACTACGGCAGCGTAACCGTGACCGGCCGCTGGCGCACCGAGGGCGCGGCCACCACCGGCACTGCCGCCAGCAGTAAGTTGTCGCACGATCTCCTGCCCGGCGAGAGCACATCCAACACCCTCATACTGCGCGCCCCCGACGAACCCGGCGAGTACCTGCTGGAAGTAGGCCTGGAAGCCGCCGCCATAGGCCCCCTAAGCAACCTCGGCGCCGATGTGACCACCGTAACCGTGGTGGCGTACCCCAAAAAAAGTAGCCAATAAAACGGCTTACTTTAAGCGAATCGTCTGGCTGCAACCGGCGTGGGCGCCGGTCGCAGATCTGCCTGCGCGAGTGGACACAGCCTTGCGGCAACAGTTTCCGTCCATATCGTCCATAAAGTCCATTTCGTCCATTTTGTCCATCCCCCCCGCCACCCACAATCCTATTGCTTGCATTGAAACCCTCCGCGACCTAAACCCGTCCCCAACAGGTCTCCAAATTTCTGAACTTACCATCACACGGACCCCCATAACCATGGCAACTTCTCCGAACACCAAGACTCGGCGTCTGCGGATGCCATTCTCGTACAACCCCGGTTTAGCGGCTTTTGCCAAGCTCACCGCGCTTTTCACGCTCATCCTCATCGGCGCGGGCGCGCTCATCACGGGCAACAAGGCCGCCCTCAGCGACCCCACCTGGCCGAAATTTGCCGGAAGCTGGATACCCCAGGCCGAAACCTGGGTGGGCGGTTTGCGCTATGAAGACACCCACCGCGTGATAGCCGCCACCACCGGCATGTTGACGCTCATCCTCGCCATCTGGATGCAGTTGCGCGAGTCGCGCCCCTTCCTGCGCAAGCTGGGTTGGTGGGCCGTGGTTCTCGTGGTGGCGCAGGCGCTGTTCGGTGGCCTGATCATCCATTCCTATCGCGCCCCTTGGGTCTCCATGGTCCACGCGTGTCTGGCCCAGGCGTTTTTTCTCCTCACGCTGTCCATTGCGGTGCTCACCAGTCGAAGTTGGATGCCCTCATCCGATGCTACTCCGCTCCTCTCCGTCCAACGCCCGGGCAACCGTTCGATGGTGCTTACCGCGAAAATCGTGATGGCCATTGTTTACTTCCAGTTGATCATGGGCGCCGGTGTGCGCCACAGCGATATTCCCGAGGCACCCTTCATCTGGCATCTGTTGTCGCACATTCTCGGCGGCATTCTCGTTGTCGTCGCCATCGGCTGGGTGATTGCGCGGGTGCAGAGCGAATACAAAGACGTCGCCCCGCTGCGCCGGTTTTCCACTGCCGCCGGCCTGCTGCTGATCCTGCAAGTGAGCCTCGGCATCTGGAGCATCTGGGCCAACCGCGCCCGGCTTGAACCGCAAATGCCATCCATGCACCACATCCTGATTTCCACCACCCATGTGGTAACGGGCGCGATCATTCTTGCGCTGACCTTGTACATCGCCCTACGCGCCTCTCAGATCCTCGACGTGGCTCCGCGCTCCGTCACCATCAACACGGACTCCTCTGGCGCAAATCAGATTTCCGGAGAAGCCCCCGCATGAAGCAATCGCTCCCCCTGGAGCAAATGGATCCGGTCGCAGCGGCCGAATCCATCAGCCGCGTCTCGGACATGCTTGCCCTCACCAAACCGCGCATTTCCACCATGGCAGCCATCACCACCGCAGGCGGTTTTTATCTCGGCACGGTTGGCTCCATCGACTGGCTTGCTCTGGTAAATACGTTTATAGCTACGTGGATTATGTCCGGCGGTGGTTGCGCCATGAACCAGTATCTCGAGCGCGACCGCGACGGCCTGATGGAACGCACGCGCAACCGCCCCCTGCCCACGGGACGCATGAACCCCGGTGCGGCCTTCGCCCAGGGAATGATTCTGACCATGGTGGGTCTGGCCTACATGGCCCTCGCCGTGAACCCCGTAGCTGCCGCAGTGGGGGCGTTGGCGTTTGTCAGCTACGTTTTCGTTTACACGCCGCTGAAACGCATCACGTCGCTCTGCACGGTGGTGGGAGCTGTGCCCGGCGCACTGCCGCCGGTCATCGGATGGGCCGCCGCCCGCGGCGAGGTGACCTACGGCGCCATGGTGCTGTTTGCGATTATGTTCCTCTGGCAGTTGCCCCACTCTCTGGCCATCGGATACATGTATCGCGAGGACTACCAGCGCGGCGGATTCAAGCTGCTGACGGTGCTCGACTACGGTGGCCAGGTCGCAGCGCGACAGGCGGTGATTTATCTCATCGGGATGATTTTTGTGAGCTTCATTCCTTATGCGGTGGGACTGACAGGACCGTTCTATCTGGTGGGCGCATTCCTGCTGGGCATGTTCTATCTGGCAGCCACCTTCGCCTGGTTTCTGAAAGTGGAGCGACCACGTGCGCGACGCTCATTCTTCGCGTCGCTCATCTATCTCATCGTCCTCTTCGGGCTGTTGGTGGGCGACAAGGTCAGTTAAGGCGGGCGGGGTCAGAAGGGCGATTCACGTTCACGCCACATTCTGCGGCAGGTGTTCCACGCCCTTGGCATCGCATTCGGGTGAGCCGTATTCGTGGGGGCCGCGCACTACGATGGGTCGCTCCACAAAATTTCCTTCGGGCGGCGGTGACGTTGTCTGCCACTCCAGCGTGTTGGCCTCCCACGGGTTGTCTCCTGCGCGCGGGCCCGTGCCTTGGTGCGCGCGCCACAGTCCCCGCACAAAGTTATAGGCGAACACCAACTGCGCCACAAACAGCGCGTAGGCACTCACGGAAATCCATACGTTCACGGGCTGCATCGCCGCTAGGTGCGGGAAAATCGTGGGGTCATAAATGCGCCGCTGCATGCCGCCCACGCCCAGCATGTGCATGGGGAAAAACGTCAGGTTGAACAGCACATACGTCAGCCCGAAATGCCACCGGCCCAGGGTCTCGCCCAGCAGCACGCCAAACATCTTGGGGAACCAGAAATAGATGGCCGCGAACATCGCGAACATACTGCCGCCAAACACAATGTAGTGCAGGTGCGCCACCACGAAGTAGGTGTCGTGCACATAAATATCGACCGGCGTCGACGCCATGAAAACGCCGCTCAGGCCGCCGATGACAAACAGCGACAGGAACCCCAGAATGAAAAGCATGGGCGTGACCAGCCGCAGCGATCCGCGCCACAGCGTGGCCAGCCAGTTGAAAACCTCCAGCGCGCTGGGCGCGGCAATGGCCATGGTGGAAATCATGAACGTGGTGCCGAGGTACGGATTCATGCCGCTCTGGAACATGTGATGCCCCCACACGAGGAAACCCAGGAAGGCGATGGAGCATGTCGCCAGGGCGGTGCTCTTGTAGCCGAAGAGCGGTTTGCGCGCAAACGCCGGCAGCATGTCGCTGACCATCCCCATGCCGGGCATGATCATGATGTAAACCGCCGGGTGCGCGTAGAACCAAAAGAGATGCTGCCACAGCAGCGGCTGCCCGCCGCCGGGGTTCGCGAGGCGCTCGCCCGAGACAATCATGTTGCTGGGCATGAAAAACGACGTGCCGAAATTGCGATCGAACAGTAGCAGCAGCAGCGCCACAGTGAGGGCCGGCACCGCCAGCAGCGTGAGGCCCGATGTGGCCAGCATGGCCCAGGCCGTCATCGGCAGACGCCCCAAAGTCATTCCTGCGGCGCGGCCGTTCACGATGGTGGTCACGTAGCACAGCGTACTCATGATGCCCGATGCCCCGGCCAGCAGCAGTGCGATGATCCACCAGTCCTGTCCCGACGTGCCCAGCGCGGCCAGCGGTGCGTAGGCCGTCCAGCCCGCCGCCGCCGCTCCGCCCTCGGTGAACATGCTGCCCAGCAGGATGGTTCCGCCCACCGCGTAGGCCCAGAAGCTGAGGGCGTTCAGCAGCGGGAAAGTCATGTTGCGAGCCCCCACCATCAGCGGCACGAGGTAGCCGCCCAGTGCGTTTACCGCCAGCGGGATGACGACGAAATAAACCATGATAGTGCCGTGGAGCGAGAAGACCGAGGAGTACAACTCGGGCGTGATGATGCCGCCCTGCGACGAGAGCGCCGGCAACACGCGTCCCAGTCCCGGCACGCGCTGCATGGGCCAGCCCAACTGCCACCGCATGAGCATGGCCAGACAGGCGCCGAAAAACAGAAACGCCAGGGTGCCGAAGAGATATTGCAACGCGACAATTTTATGATCGGTGGTGAAAACGTAGCGCCACAAGGCGCGGCGTGGCGCGCGCAGACGAGGAGCGGCGGGGATAGAGCGGTCGGCGGTGGTGGCGTCTGCCTGCGATGAAATCATGGTTGCCCTTCCTCGGCTTGCTCCGTCAGCCACGCGTCAAATTCCGCGCGGGGCATCACGTGCAGGGTTCCCTTCATGCGGTAGTGGCCAAGCCCGCAGAACTCGGCGCAGGCCAGCGGAAAATCGCCCGGGCGTGTGGCCTCAAGATGGAACTCCATCGTCATCCCCGGCACGGCGTCGTGTTTGTAGCGGAAATCGGGCAGGAAGAAACTGTGGATGACATCCTTGCTGCGCAACAGCACGCGCACCGGCTCGTTCACGGGAATGGCCATGGTGTTGATGGTCATCACGTCGTCGGCCCCGTCGGGGTCATCCTCCACGCGACCCCAGGGATTGTAAGGGTCCATCAGCGCGGGGTCGAGGGCGCCGAACTTGCCGTCGGGTCCCGCATAGCGGAAATTCCAGGCGTATTGTTCCGCCAGCACCTCCACCGTGAGGGCTTCGGCGGGCCACACCGCCGCCGTCTTGATGCGCGACCACGTCGACTGACTGAGGATCACCAACACCACCAGAATCACCGCCGGGATGGAAAACCACAGAGCTTCGAGCCGCCGGTTCCCGCTCGTATAAAACGCCCGCCGCCCCTGCCGCTGACGGTAGCGCCAGACGAACACAACTATCAGCACGTGCACCAGTACGATGAAGAACAACGAGATGCCGAGGATCAGATAAAACAATCCATCGATCCCCGGCGCATACGTCGATGACTGCTCCGGCAACCACGGAAAAGAGACCGCGGTTGCGGAGAAGCCGAGGGTAAATTTTGTGAGGAGTGAGTTCATGGCACAGCCCCGCGCAAACGCTCAGACGCAGAAATTCAGAAGCATCCCGCCCAAAGCCCGAGGTGCAAGGGTTCTTGTTAACCGATGGATCGATCCCTGCGCCGGACTGTCTCAAAACGTCCGGGGTGTCAGCGTTTCGAGGCGGACCGCAAAGGTTGCATCGATCACGTATTTCCCATTTTCCTGCACGACATCCCAGGCGATCCACAAATCGCTCTTCTCGGCTTTGTAGTCGAGTTGCCCGTAATAATATGACATCCCTGAGAACAGGTTGCCCTGCGACTGAAACGCGTCGTTGGGTTTTATGGAGAGCGTCTTCAGGCGCCCGAACTCCGCAAGATTCGCCGCCTGCGCTTCCTTGTATTTCTCGAGGGAAATCTTTTCGCGGAACGCTGCCGATGTGAACTGAGCATAGGCGTCGTCCAGTTCACCCGCCACGATTGCCTTCGCGTAGGGTTGCACCAGTTCCTGGTCGATCGTGGGGTTCACGCGCATGGCCGTGAGATACTGAATCCGTATCCCATAAATGGCCAGACCCACCATGACGATAACGGCGGCGAGACCGAGCTTCCTCACCAGAGGATTCGTTACTCGCTGCGCCGTTACCGCATCGGGTGATCGGCTATCGTTTGCCGCTGAGGTCATGGGGTCAGTAAAGCGGAAAGGCCTTGTCGAACGATCCGTTGGACTTGATCCGGGCCACGCGAAATGAAGAAGTCGCGCCGTAAGCCGTGCCGTCTTTTGCCACGGCGAAGGATTTGAAATACTCCGGCCAGGTTGGCAGCTTATCCGAGGTGAAGGTCGTCTGGTTCATGCCCTCGACCTTGGTGTACGATCCGTTGGAAAGGCCGCCGGTCAGAATGATTGACTGGTCGGGGGAAGCGCCGATGCCGTAGTTGTAACTGTTCTCAAACTTGAACAGGGTCACTTCGCCTTCGGGCGTTACCGTGGCGTTCAGGTTGCTGTAGTTCACCAACAGGGCGTTGTCGCCGCTGAAGAAGATTTTCGCACCACTGCTCGAGGGGGAATAATAGAGCTTCTTGTCGACGATCTTCTTTCCCTCGGGAACTTCGAAGACCATGAACTGAGAGGTTTTGCCGTCGTTCTTCAGCTTGAATTCGTCGGCAGCCAGGTCTTTCAGATCCTTCGGAGTCTCGGTTGCTTTGGGTTCGGTTGCGTCGGTCACGGCATCAAGCAGAACCGCCAGGCGCGTGCCGCTGGCGTTCAATCCCAGGGCGACGACCTTCTGACCTTTTTCCAGGGTGACCTTTCCCTTGGGGCTCAGGTCGCTGGCGGAGAGGATTTTCACCACCTGCCCGGCGTAGTCAGCGTCGAGTGCGGCCACGAGATCAGCCTCGCGCGACACGCTCATCTGGTCGGCCTTTTTCTCGCTCTTGGCGACCTCCCATTTCTTAGCATCCACCTGGTGAATCGTGCCGTCGGTATCCTGCACGAGAAGCTGCGAGCCGTCTTTGTTGAATTGGAGGTCGGTGATACTGACGCCCAGCCAGGCTCGGTTGGTTACTTCCATCTTGGCCGTGTCTACAATCAGCAGCGCACGGTTGTCACCGCCCGCCACCATTACATCTTCAGCTGGGGACAGGGCCACCGCCAAACCGCCCAGAGGTGTTGCAGCGAAACTCGCCGTACACAAAGCTGTAAAGATACCGCCAAAAATGAGGCCAAACGTGGATCTGTTCATGGTTCTTCTCCTTGGATTATGGGTCGATTTAGTCTTGGTGAATCCAACTACTTGTTTACGTTCTCTTCCGCGATGTTGCGCTTCTCGCCGGTCATTGTCAGTTCCAGATCGCCCCAGCCTCCGCCTATCAGCTTGGGTTGGGTGAACTGAAGTTTGCACCAGTAGCATTTGCCCGAGGCATCCTTGGCGGCGGCGGCCACGTTCAGATAGCGCGACTTGTCGGCCTCCACCCACCAGTCCTTGTCAATGATCACCACGCGGAGAATGTTGCTCCATCCGGCGTTCTCAAGCAGCTTGTGCATCTGCGCTTCGAGGTCTTTGTTCACCATGCGCGCGGCGGGAAGCGTGTCGGCGGCTTCGGTCGCCGCCTTCACTTTTTCGTGCAGATCGGCGTAGGCTTTGAAGTCGGTGCCTTCAATTTCGAAACTGCCCGATGCGTGCTTGTCGCCGTAGTCGCGCACGAACAGATTCACGGTGTGCTTGCCGGCTGGCAGCTGGGCCAGATCGTATGTAAAAGCGATGGGCCCGATCTTGCGGTTGCCCTTACTCTCGCCGAAAACGATGTCGGGGTTTTTGTAGGCCGTCATCTTTTCGGGCTCGGGGGCGATGTCGAGCACCAGATAATTCGAGTCGATGAACTCGGGTTTCTTGAGGGTGACATACTGGAGCGTCTCGCTGCTGCCGACCTTCATGACGACCATGATGGCGACCTCGGATTTGTTCTTTGCATTGTAGATCTCACGCCAGGGTTTAGCAACCCGGATGAGCCCGTAGATGGAGTCGCCGGCCTGGAAACTCTTGGTCAGATTGGTCGGGTTATTGGGGTCGATGGGCGACTTCGAAAACAGGATGGCGGCTCCCGCGGGCGCAGATGCCGGGGCGGCAGTGGCAGCGGCAGCCGCGACACCTTTCTTCTGACGCGCTGTTTCTGCGGCAGCCTGAGCCTCCTGCGCGGCGGCTTCGGTTTTGTTCTTTTCGTCGCGGGCAGCGGCCTCCCCTTTAATGGCTGTCGACATCTGTTCGCCAAACGCACCGACCTTCGTTTCGAGGTCCGCAATGCGCGCGTTGCGCGAAACCAGATCGGGCGCGGCCTTGTCCATCTTCGCGCCGTAACGCCGCTCGACCGTTTCCATGCCGCTCTTCGCATCCTTCAGGCGCGCGGCAGCTTCCTTGGCGCGATAATCCTTGTCGTACTGAGCCCCGGCCTCGCCCAGCATTTTGTCGGCCTTATCCAGATTTTGATCAACCTGCCGAAAAATAGAAACAGCCCCCGAAGGAATCGCCGCGCTCACCGATCCCGCAGGAGCGGCAGCGTTTTGTGCGGGAGCGTTGAGGGGAGAAAAGAGTGTGAAAAAACTCACAAACAAAGACGCTATCACTGCCCGTGATGCATAAGAAGTCATGCTGAAAACTCCCAGAGAAGCAAAGTGGACGTTCGTACATCTTTGACGACCAAGGGTAGCAAAGCGTTATGGGGGAAGCAAGTGGCTTTTCGGATGCGTGGCGATGGTTTTGTTATTTGCAGGGGGCTTCTCAGGCCGTTTTCGCCTTGCGTCCGTCGCTCAGGCACACCTGCCCCTTTGGATAGCCAGCAATCAATTAAAAATGATCCCCGAAGCGGCGGTGAATTCTTCGGCAGTCCCTTTTCCTCTCCAAGTTGGTGTCGCTCCCTACTTTTTCGTTGAGGTGCGACCGGTGTGCAACCGGTGTGCAACCGGTGTGCAAGCCCCCAAAACACCCACCCTGATATTGCATTCTTCCGTGTCCCTACGCCTCGGTGGTGAGATTTGCTTTTCGCTTTTGCCCTTCCCTGATCCCTGCTTTTCAGACCCCAGTTTTCTCTCCACCTCGATCTTGGGCTGCGCCGCCAGAAAACTCGTGAAAAGATCGAGGGAGGATGTGCACGACTTGCGGGCCATCGGGCACCTTTCTTGCCCTGCGGGGATGTCCAACGCAAACATCATGGCGAAAGCGGCGGGGATTCTTCAGCGGTCCCTTTATCGTCTTGCTATTTCCATATCCGCGTAACGTCCTGCTTATGTCAGGAGAGTTCGTTTTACTTCTGAGCAGTTTGCGCGTCCGCGATTCGCATCCAGCCATGGACCAGTCTGGCCCGGCCTTGGGAAGGTGTTACGCCATGATTTTCAACCGGCTATTCCTTACGCTTCTCGGATTTTCAGTTTGTTGCTTTCAACCCACCGCCTGGGCCGGCGGGGCTTCGGGCCCTGCCATTGAGGCTGGCAATCAGTCAGCGGAAATGATGGGCACGGGCGATGGGCGGATTCATGTGTTCCCGTCGCTGAGCAAGCCCTCGGTGAAGAACGGCGACAAGCTGGTCGTGTCGGCGGTCGTAAAGTCGCAGCACCCCGTGGTGAAGGTGGAGGCCGACTTCGGCGGAGTGGCGCGCGTGGAACTAAAATCCAAGCCCGCCACCCGCCACGCCTCTTCGCGCGTGATGGTGGCGGACCGGATTCTTTGGGTCAGTCCTTCGCTTTGGCGTCGGACTCGTCGGTCTGTTGAGCGCCGCAGCGCATGGGTAGCGACCAGCGTTTGCGTTTGATGAAGCGGCCGCCTTCGAATGCGGGGATGGTGCCTTTGTGCTCCAGGTGGTCAAAGCAGCTTCTCATGCAGCCGCGTGAGCCTTCCACGCCGTAGCTGGCTGCGCCGGGGCCACCGCCCCAGCGGATGAGCTGGTTGTGCCCCTCCACGAGGAGTCCAGAGGGGTCCTCTTCGGTAGGACGCCATGTGCCGTGGGCCATGGGCCAGCACAGCTTGTAGGCGGCGTCTTCCGTCACATTCTGTTTCGTCACGTCGATTTCGTAGCCGGGGAGCGTCTTGTGCAGGAAGGGCGACACTTGCGGGTCGCCGCCGTGGTAGCCCAGCGTGCAGCGGCCCATGTCCACGTCGCCCCAATCGTAGACCTTGTCGTCGATGCGGATTTCCACGGTGCGCCCTTCGCGCTTGTGGGGGATGGCGGCCGAAAGGCACGACGGCACGCAGGCCATGCAGCGGTCGCACAGGCTGCCCGGTTCCACCAGAGGGTCGGGTTCCAGTTCCATGTCGGTGATGATGGCGGCAAGGCGCACCCGCGGACCGAACTCGCGGGTCAGGAAAACTTTCGACCAGCCAATCTCGCCGAGGCCCGCCGCCACGCCAGCGATGCGGATGGCCAGATGCACGTTGGCCCCCACCGTGTCGGGGCGCACAGGCGCGGCAGGCGCCTGCCCCTCCGGCACGCCGGGGTAATATGGCACGGCCTCGAACCCGGCGTCTTCAATGAGGCATGCCGTCTCATAAACTCCCACCGGGATGAAGAAGCTGTTGAGCAGGCCATGATAGCCGAAGTAGGTGTAGTTGGGCCAGTAGGTTCCCTCCTCGATGCCGCGCCAGTTGCCGCGAATGATGCGGCGGGCAACGACGATGACCGACTTCGCCTCGGGCAGGATCGCGGCAGGATGCATGCGTGGCGGTGCGCCGTCGAAGCGTCCGATGTCGGCCACTCCCACGAGGTCGAGCCCTTGTGCCTTCGCGAACTCCACGATGCGTTGCTTGTTCAGGGTTTTGCGCGCGTCCATGGTGTTCATGCCTTCGCCTCCGGGGGGGTGGCCTCGTCGGTGTGCCACAGGGTGGTTGTTCCCGTTGCGTCGGTGCGCCATGCGGGGCGGCTGCGGAAAGGTCCGGCGAAGCGGTTGCCCACGCGGCCTGCCATCTCCAGGTGATTCACGCACGTGCGGGTGCAAATGGCGGCGAGACGGTCGGGTTTGCCCGTGTGGTGGCTGATGTTAGCCGTGGCACCGTTGCGGCAGGTGGCGCACTTGGCGTAATCCACGTCGGCCACGCGCATCGTTATGTCGCAGATGGTCACGTCGTGCGAGGCCTCAGGATCGAGCGCGCCCAGCGGACACGCCTCGGCGCACTCCATGCACATGTCGCATACCGCTTCTGCGTCCAGCGGCGTCGCCTCCAGGGGTGCGTCGGTCAGGATCATCTGCATGCGTTGGCGCGGGCCGAACTGCGGCGTAAGCAACTCGCCGCACCAGCCGAACTGGCCCACGCCGCAGCGCACCGCAGCGTCGCGGATGTCCACCATCACGTTGGGTGCCGGCAGACCCGGGCGCACGGCCACGCCCGACGGCGGAACCTCGGGGGGCAGGTCCATCAGGGGAACCGCCTCCCAGCCCTCGTCCTCGATAAACTGCGCCAGCGCTGCCGTGTTGATGGCCAGCACGCGATCCGCCAGCCAGTGCTGGCCGAACATGCCGTACAGATCAAACTGTGTGCCTTCCTCCACGCCGCGTAGCGTGCCGCGCGTGATGCGTTTGCCGAGGACGATGACCGACTTCGCCTCGGGGAAGATGGAAGCCGGGTGATGGTTTGCGGACACGCCATCGAACCGCTCGATGGGCGCGATGCCCAGCAGGTCGATCCGCCTTCCGGCTGCAAAATCGTGAAATGTTTTCGTGAGTCCTTCCATGGCGAAACAACCTTTCCTTGGATCAGTTTTATTTTTAGTGTTCACGAACAAGACCGGTGCGTCCGCGCCGCTGGCCCTGGTGCGGGGTGGGCGGCGGACTTGCTGCCTCGAAGCGCAGGGCGATGGCTTCCGCTGCATCGCGCAAGGCCAACAGAACAGTTTCCTCGCGTCCCTCCTGCGAGCGGGCGGACGGATAGTAGCAACCGAGGGCAGCCACCGCGCTTGAGCCGGGTATTAACAGAGGCACTGCAATGGCTATGGTGTGCGCCGCGCGGCGGTGGAGAATCACTGCCCCTGCGCTACGGATTTCCTTCAACCGAAGCTCCAGCGCCCCCGGCCGCTGCGCCTCCGGCCATCCCACGTCAGGCGGCCCTATCTCGCCCATCAAAGCTTGACGCTCCGCCACCGGCAACAGAGCCAGCATCATCCGGCCCGTGGCGGTGGAATGAAACGAATCGTCGACGATGGACGGCGCCACCACACGCAGAGCTTGCTCGCTCTCCACGGTCAACAATGTATGACGGCGGCGGGCGCGGTATAACGCTAACAGCACCGTCTCCCCCAAGCGGCGCCCCAGGTCGTCCAACACCGGACGTGCCGCACCGGCCAGCAGACCCACCGTGTGGCGTTGGCGCCCCAGCCTGCCTGCGCGCTCGCCCAGCGAGTAATTGCGCGTGTCGGTATCTTGGGCCGCAAACCCCAGCTCCACCAGCGTAGCCAGCAGGTTGTGCGCAGACGGCGCCTTCAGCCCCATCTGCTGCGCCACCTCACCCAACCCCAGCCCTCTCTTGCCAGCTCCATCTAACAATTCCAGCGCGCGAAAAGCCTTAACGACACTTTTAATCATGAGGTTGTGCTACCTTGGGGAAATGACCGCTTCAACAAAAAATGAACGCGTTCAACAATGATGAATGCGGGCGCGGAAACAGTGATATCAAAATGGGAAGAGTGAGGCTTTTTATCGTCTTGCTATTTCCTTATCCGCGTAACGTCCTGCTTGTGTCAGGAGAGTTCGTTTTACTTCTGAGCAGTTTCCGCGTCTGCGATTCGCATCCAGCTGTCGACCAGTCTGGCCCGGCCTTGGGAAGGTGTCACGCCATGATTTTCAACCGGCTGTTCCTTACGCTTTTCGGATTTTCAGTTTGTTGCTTTCAACCCACCGCCTGGGCCAGCGAGGCTTCCAGCCCTTCCATTGAGGCGGGCAACCAGTCAGCGGAAATGATGGGCACGGGCGATGGGCGGATTCATGTGATCCCGTCGCTGAGCAAACCCTCGGTGAAGAACGGTGAGAAGCTGGTCGTGTCCGCCGTCGTCAAGTCGCAGGACCCCGTGGCGAAGGTCGAGGCTGACCTCGGCGGAGTGGCGCGCGTGGAACTGAAAGCAAAGCCTACCGCAGGCCTCGGTGCGCTGGCGGGCGGCGGCTTTGCAGGCGTCTACGAAGCCGAGTGGACAGCCGCGGGGCTCGAGGAAAAAATCTACGACGTGGCGCTGACAGTAACGGACAAAAAAGGCCACGCCTTCACCGAGCGCTCGCTAAAGTTTTCCGACCCCGCGGCGGGGACATCTGCCCCGGGGACGACTGCATACCCCAACGGGGGGATGGTGCAGTTGGGAACGCTGAGTGCCCCCGGAGAGTCAGATTTTCTCTGTGCGGTGGTGGACGCATCGAGCGGCTACGCATATTTCGGAACCAACACATGGCCCGGCCGCGTGGTGAAGATCGCGCTGGGTGCGGGTGCAACTGCGCCGACTCGCGTAAGTGCGGTGACGTTAAACGAGGGCGAGGATCGTTTGGCGAGCGCGGTGATCGATGCGTCCAACGGCTACGCGTATTTCGCCACGGAGGCATACGATGACCCCGGTCGCGTCGTGAAGGTGGCGCTGGGCACGGGAGCAAATGCGCCGACTCGAGTTGGTGCCGTGACGTTAACCACGGGTGAAAGGCATCTCAGATGCGCGGTGATCGATGCGCCCAACGGCTACGCGTACTTTGGTACATACACAAGCCCTGGTCGTGTTGTGAAGGTCGCATTGGGTGCGGGTGCGGCTTGGCCGACGCGCGTGGGTGCGGTGAACCTTAATCCGGAGGAGGAGGGTCTGCAGAGCGCGGTAATCGATGCTCCCAATGGCTACGCGTACTTTGGCACATACACAAGCCCTGCCCGAGTTGTGAAGGTCGCACTGGGCGCGGGCGCGGCTACTCCGACGCGCGTGGGTGTGGTGACGCTGGAGGCGGGAGAGAACAATCTTTGGAGCGCGGTGATTGACGCATCCAATGGCCACGCTTTTTTTGGCACGTGGTCGAGCCCCGCCCATGTTGTGAAGATCGCTTTGGGATCAGGTGCGGCTGTGCCCACGCGTCTGGGAGCGGTGACTCTGAACGCGGAAGAAAATAAACTCCGTAGCGCGGTGATGGATGCACCCAATGGCTACGCGTATTTTGGCGCCGACACCGGCCGCGTGGTGAAGGTGGCTCTGGGCGCGGGCGCGGACGCGCCCACGCGCGTGGATGCGGTGACCCTGAACGCGGGGGAGGAAGCTTTATACAGCGCGGTGATCGACGCACCCAACGGCTTTGCGTATTTTGCCACCGACACAAACCCCGGCAACGTGGTGAAGGTTGCACTGGGCGCGGGTGTGTCAGCGCCTGCCCGCGCGGGTGCGGTTTCTCTCAACGGGGGGGAGGATGAATTTTCCAGTGCTGTGATCGACGTTCCCAACGGTTACGCCTATTTCGGCACTAACACAGATCCCGGCGTCGTTGTGAAGGTCGCGCTGGGCGCGGGCGCGGTTGCTCCAAGGCGGGTGGGCGCGTTAACGCTCAATGCCGATGAGATGAACCTCACCTGTGCGGTGATCGACGCTCCCAACGGTTACGCCTATTTTGGTAGTAATCAAAATTTTCCCTACACCATCCCCTCCCGTGTGATAAAAATTGCACTGGGCGACGGCGATACTTCTCCAACGCGCGTGGGTGCGGCGATCCTCGACACAGAGGAGAAGTCCCTCAATTGCGCTGTGATCGATGCGCCCGGCGGTTATGCTTATTTCGGCACAAGGACCGAACCCGGTCACATCGTGAAGGTGGCGCTGGGCGCGGGTGCGGCCGCACCCGCGCGGGTGGGTGGGTTGGAACTCAATGGCGGCGAGGACTGGCTCTCCTGCGCGGTGATCGATGCGCCCAACGGTTATGCGTATTTCGGCACCGACCCCTATACTGGGTTCATACCGCCCCTTCCGCCTCCCTCCCAAGTCATTAAGGTCGCACTTGGAGCGGGCGCCGCCGCACCAACGCGTGTGGGTGCGGTGAATGCGGGCAGCGGACTGGAAAGCGCGGTGATCGATACGTCCAATGGCTACGCGTATTTCGGCAACAGAAACTGGCCCGGTGACGTGGTGAAGGTTGCGCTGGGCGACGGCGATACCTCTCCGACGTGGGTGAGTTCGTTGACGTTGAACCCGGGGGAAAATGTCCTTCGTAGCGCGGTGATCGACGCGCCCAATGGCTGCGCATATTTTTGCACCGACCCCTTCTACCCCCCCAGTAGCGTGGTGAAAGTTGCGTTGGGCGACGGCGATTCTACACCAACACGCCTGGGTGCAATCACGCTCGACGGCGGGGCATACCCCAGGCCTCCTGCGTTGATCGATCCGACCAATGGCATCGCCTATTTCGTCAGCAACATAACACCCTGGCGGATTCCTTACATCTCGCTATCCCAAAAGGGCTTCACCAAGGGCACCCGGTTTACGATGCCCGAAACGGGCATCGTCGATGACCTGCGGCTTTACAGCCACGGGGCCGCGGGCAATGTGCGCATGGCGCTGTACGACGACGCGGCCACGCGCACGCTGTTGTGGGAGTCGGGGGAGACCAGCAACACCGAGACGAACGGGTTCATCACGGTCCCGGTGTCGTCGGGCACACCCTCGGCGCTGACCCTGCCACCGGGAAACTACAACCTGGCCTGGCAGGTGGACACAACGAGCGATGTGGTGAGTTACGCGGCGGGTCCATTGGGCTCCGGGTTCTCCGTCCCCTGGTCGTTCGGCAGTTTCCCCACCGAGATAGGCGAAACCTCACAGACGCTAACCTCAGACAACTGGACCGGTTACCTGACCTACACCCACATGAGTGGGGTGGAATCCTGGATTAAGTTTTAGGTCTAATTCCCATCGAGGGCCGAGAAAACCCTCCGTCTCTCCGACTTTTCTGTGCGTCAGGCGTTTGCTTTTGTCCAAGGAGATCACTTGACTTTCCCCATTCCGCCTGCGGCAATTTTTCTGTTTAAGCACCACGCCGTCGACAACCGTGGGCTTGTGCGCTTCTTCCTGCAATGGGACGCGTGGATCGTACCTGCGTTACCCCGCCTTTGTGTTCAATAGCATTTTGTGGAGAGTTACGGATGAACAGAATTGTTCTCTTTTTGGCCGGCGCAATCGCATTGATGGCCGTCATGGCCTCGGGCGCGGTGCAGTTGACGACGGTCACCCTTCCTGGCGGCGTGCCGCTGGAGATGGTCGCCATCTCGCCGGGCAGCTTTCAGATGGGCGCGATTTATGACGACGACAACTGGGCCCATAACGAAGAGAAACCAGTGCACACGGTGACGATTGGCTATGAGTTCCAGATGGGCCGGTTCGAATTGACGCAGCGCCAGTGGCTGGCGGTGATGGGCAGTTGGCCGGGCTGGCCGAGCGAGTACGTGCCCAATGCGCCCTCCGGCTTGGGGGACAATTACCCGGCCTATTTCGTATCGTGGGATGACATCCGGGGCACGAACGGTTTCCTTGACCGGCTGAACCAGCACATCGCCACCACGGGGCAGGGGGCGGCGACGTTCCGGTTACCGTCTGAGGCCGAGTGGGAGTATGCCTGCCGGGCGGACAGGGCGACGCGGTTCTGCTTCGGGGACTCGAACTGCAGCGATGCTCTTGACTGCACTGCAGGCCGCGATCTGGCGGATTATGCGTGGTATTGTGGGAACAACGGTGATTTGGGGACACCGGGGTGGGGAACAAAGCCCGTCGGTGGCAAGTTGCCCAATGCGTTTGGGCTGTACGATATGCACGGCAATGTGTTCGAGTGGTGCGAGGACTGGTTTCAGCCCCCCTACTTGGGGTATACGGGCGCTCCGACGGATGGCAGTGCGTGGGTTATTCCAGTCGGAAGTTCGCGTCTGGTGCGCGGCGGCTGTTGGTTTTTCGACCCGGACTACTGCCGCTCGGCCTATCGGTACTACGACGGTACAGATTTACGCTCGGATTATACCGGGTTTAGGTTGTCGCGGACTTACACGCCAATAAGTGGAGTAGAACCCTGGATGAAATATTAAGGCGATTTCCCCAACCAGCGGAAATCTGAGAACGATGTCGTTACGCGAGGTTTTTTCGCGAAGCCTTGGCACCCAACTGGCCACTTTCTGGGCCCCTTTGAGGGTGACTCGCCGCAGATTAAAGGTGATAATGGTAGCGACGAGTGGACTCGAACCACTGACCTAAGGATTATGAGACCTTCGCTCTAACCACCTGAGCTACGTCGCCACGCGGTGTTTGTATATTGGTTTGGGGGGGAAGAATTCTTTACGAGGTGAGGTTTTACTGGGGAAGTTTTTTGAGTTGGGGGAGCAAGGGCCATGGTAGCGGGGGGAGGACTCGAACCTCCGACCTTTGGGTTATGAGCCCAACGAGCTACCAACTGCTCCACCCCGCGTCACCGTAGGCCTGCGCGGCGTTGTTGTGCAACGGCGCAGCGTGTTGTAGTTAGGCCCGGGGGGGATTTTTGTTCATTGGTGTGGGTGGTTTTTTTGGGGCGGGCCTGCCTGACGGGGTTAGTCGGCGCGGGCGCCGTTTTCGTTGAGAAGGATGCGTTGTACGCCGGGGGCGCCGGGGGCGGGGAGGGTGGAGGAGGGGGCGCGGGAGGGCGTTGGAGTTGTCGTGATTGTCGGGCGGCGCGGCGCAGAAGTGGAGGCCGCGGCGGCGGTGGTGGCGGGGTCGGCTGGTGT
>PHCB01000006.1:147500-193719 GCA_002842095.1 candidate division BRC1 bacterium HGW-BRC1-1 | reverse complement strand
GTCGGAGAATTGGGGGATGGGGTGTGGGGCAGTGGGGGGCGGGGTGAGCGTTCCCCCGTGGTTTGTATTACGCGATGTGGGTGGTGTTATTGCAGGGGTGCGGGGAAAAGAGCAAGGCATTATGTATGGTAGGTGCTGGGAAGCATGGGAAGGATGGGACGAAGGGGGGGAGGGGAATGGTGGAGGTACGGGGGCTTATTGCGCGAATTGGCTGAGGACCGCGAGGGGTGAACTGCCGGGGTCGGCTATGGATTTCAGGGGGCGGGGGGTGATGTCGGCAAAGTCGGCGGGGTTCAGTCCATACGGTTCGGCGGGTTTGTTGATGTGGGGTGCGGCACGCAGGACCTCGGCCAGGTCGGCGCGGTCGAGGGTGAACCCTCCGGCGATTTGCCTGCGGAGGGTCAAGCCCTGTTCGTCGACCCAACTCGACGAGACGATGTCGTTGAGGCGCGTTTCCACCCGGAAGGCTTCCACGGTGCCGCTGGTCAGTTCGATTTTCTCCCGGGGCCCCACGCTTATTTCGGCGGTGCCGAGTTCCATGCTCCAGACGGGATCGACCACGGGCAGCGAGATGGCGGCGCCGGTTTCGATTTTGAAATTGCGCAGGGCCAGCGGGCGCACGGCTTCGAGGAAGGAGATGCTCTTGTCCATCGTGTAGCGGGCGCGGGCGGGTGTTTCGTCGCCGTGGCGCACTTCGATGAGAAGCTCGCCGTTGTGCTCAACGCCGGTGATGCTCATGGTAAGGGCGGCAAGGTTGCCCTCGAGGTGAAACTTGCTGAGATTGAAACCAGAATTGAGCTCGGCCTGGGCATTGATTTGCACGCGGCGCGACAGGTCAAGCATGTCGAGGTTCAGGATGAAGCGCATGTCGGCATGGTAAAGGGTGGCGGTGGTGTCGGCGCGGGTAATGCGTGTGAGGGCGCCTCCGATGCCTTTGTTTTTAAAGCGGATGAGCATGGGCTCTTCGATGTCATGCCAGTTGGCGGTGAGGGTGGCCGGGTCGATGGAGGTGGCCGCGAGGTTCTGGGCGCGACGTTGCGGGATGATATTGTCGCGCACGAGGAGGAACATCATAACGACCCAGAGGAGGGTAATGGTGGCCCCAATGATGGCGCGTTTTTTTGCGGGAGAGATCGGCATGGAGGGTGGCTGGTGGGGCGGGGCGCTTAGTTGGTTTCGTCGAAGTCGTCGTCGAGGTCGGGGTCGTCGGATGACTCAACCTCATCCGGGTGCGGATCGGTCACCGTTTTATCGACATCCTCGCCGGTTTCGTTATCGTTTTCCTCGCCGTCAGGATTGTTCTCCGCAGCCTCAGGTTCAGTGGGAGGCGGTGGTGGCGTTGCCTCTGCTGCAGACTTCACCTGAATCTTCTGTTCCTCGGCGAAGAGATGTTTCAGTTCCGAAATGGTGGGAAGTTCCGCGAGGGATTTCAGTGCGAAGGTTTTCAGGAAAAGGTCGGTGGACACGTAAAGCTGCGGACGCCCGATGACTTCGCGGCGGCCTCCCACTTCGATGAGCCCGATCTCCTGCAGCGTGCGCAGGGGCGCGGTGCTTTCCACGCCGCGCACGGTTTCTAGTTCGGCCTTGGTCACGGGCTGTTTGTAGGCCACGATGGCCAGCGTTTCCAGCGTGGCGGGGGTGAGGGGCGAGCGCCGACGGTGGCGGTGCAGGCGCAGCAGCCATTCGGCGTAGTGCGGGCGCGTGGCCATCTGGAAGCCGCCGGCGACCTCGACGATCTGCAATCCGCCGGCGCGTTCGTCGTACTCTATCTGCAGTTGCAGCAGCAGGCCGCGCACGGTGCGCGGGTGTAGGTTGTTCATCAGGCGCGACAGCCGGGCCACGCTCAGCGGTTCGTTGGTGGTGAAGAGGTACGCCTCCACGATGGAGCGCGCTTCCGCCACGCTGGTCAGATTGATGGCTTCGTCGGCCTCGGCCTCGCGGGTGGCCTTGGTGCGGCGCCCCTTGGCGGGTTCGATAAACTCCAGTTGCTGAACCAGTTCCAGATGTTCGCCGCCCTGGCGGCTGCGGCGGTCCAGCTCGGCCAGCTCGGCCTCCTCGGGGTCGGGGGCGATGTCAGACGGGTCGGATGGGTCGGACATGTCCGACTCAGTCAGGTCGGGGTCTTCAGGGTCGTGATCCCCGGGCTGACGGATCAATTCCGCATGGGCAGAGTCGACCAGATCGCTCTGCGCGTCGGGGGCTTCGCCATCCTCGGCGGCTAACTGTTCGGCTTGTTCCGCATCCTCCATTTCTTCGGAGGGAAAGTCTGGGTTTTCGTCGTCGGTCATGTCGTCACGGTTCGGAGTGGGGGTGTTCGGTGTCATACTCGAGTTGTCCTTCGGCGGCCGTGATGATTACATTGTCGAATGCTGCGTCCTGCCGGATGAGAATACGTTTCATGCGGCACAATTCAAGTACGGCAAGAAAGGTCACAATAATTTCTGCGCGATTGAGGCAGTGCTCGAAGACCCGCATCAGGTCCACGGTTTCGTTGGATCGGGTCAGGTCTTCGATGTGGTTGATCTTGTCTTCCACCGTGAACCGCTCGCTGATGCCGGGCTTGTAGGCGGGCTGGTCGACAAACTTCAGCACACGCGCGAAGGCCTTGTACAGCAGGGCGATGTCGACTGAAATCTCCGCGCCGTCGTCGTCGGGCACCAGCGTGAAGGTGCTGTTGCGGAAGAGCACCCGCGCGGCCTGCTCCTCGCGCTCGCGCAGGGCCGAGGCGGCTTCCTTGTATTTGCGATATTCCACAAGCTGTCGCATGAGCTCGCGGGCCGACATGATCTCGGAGATTTCCTCCTCCTGCTCCTCGAGGTCCGGAGGTACGGGCATGAGGGTGCGCGCCTTCAGGTGGATGAGGGTCGCGGCCATCACGAGGAAATCGCCCGCCAGTTCCAGGTCCAACTCGCGCATCACGTCGATGTAGCTGAGGTACTGCTTCGTGATTTCAGAAATGGGGATATCGGCGATGTCCATCTCGTTGACCTTGATGAGATGGAGCAACAGATCGAACGGCCCCTCGAAAACGGGCAGTTTGATGGTGTAGGTCATGAGGCGTTGACGGCGTCGCGGGCCGAGGCGGGCAGACTGAGGCGCTCGCGCAAGACGCCCATGGTGCGCTCCGCTTCCTCGCGGGCCCGGGCGTTGCCGGCTTCGAGGATTTCGGTCAGGCGCGGGGTGTCGTTTTCCAGCACCGCGCGGCGTTCGCGCATGGGGTCGAGCAGCGTGTTGAGGGAGTTCGCCAGAAGCTTCTTGCAGTCGATGCAGCCGATGGCGGCGGTACGGCAGTCGCGGTCCACTTCCGCCACGATCTCGGGCGAACTGAAAAGTTTGTGGTAGCTGAACACCGGGCAGATGTCGGGGTTGCCGGGATCGGTGCGGCGCACCCGGGCGGGGTCGGTCATCATGCTGCGCGCTTTGGTCTGCACGGTTTCGGCGGTGTCGTCGAGGTAGATGGCGTTGTCGTAGCTCTTGCTCATCTTGCGACCGTCGAGGCCGGCCAGGCGGGGAATCGCGCTCAGCAGTGGCTCGGGCTCGGGGAAGATGGGGCGCGTGGGGAGGTTCGTGCCGGTTTCGATGGGGCCTCCGTGAAAAAAGTTCACGCGGCGTGCTATCTCGCGGGCGATTTCGAGGTGGGGCAGTTGGTCCTCGCCCACGGGCACGAAGTTCGCCCGGTAGAGAATGATATCCGCAGCCATGAGCACCGGGTAGCCGAGGAAACCGTGGGTTTCGATTTCCTTGTTGGCGAGCTGGGTGATCTGGTCCTTGTACGTGGGGCAGCGTTCCAGCCACGCCAGCGGGGTGAACATGCCCAGCAGCAGATTCAGTTCGGCGTGTTCTTTCACGAGGCTCTGCACGAAGATGGTCGAGCGCTCGGGGTCGATGCCCGAGGCGAGCCAGTCGAGCAGCACGGCGCGCATGTTGCGGCGCATGTCGCCGGGGTCGGCGTAGTTGCTGGTCAGCGCGTGCCAGTCGGCGATCATGAAGAAGCAGTCGTATTCGTCTTGCAGGTGCACCCAGTTTTTCAGGGCGCCCACGTAGTTGCCGAGTTGAAGGCGGCCGGTGGGCCGCATGCCGCTGAGAATTCGATTCGTCATGCTGATGTCAGTTAACCACCCAGGTTTGTATGAAACCGACGATCCCGTAAATCGCGTCGGAGAGGAGGTTTCTGAGGGGCGTCATGAACACAAGCACCCAAAGGATGATCATGCCGTAACGTCTCAGAAACTCCCACGAAGTCCACAATGCCGGATTGCGCCGCACAAGGTAATAATGCAACACATGGCTGCCATCCAGCGGGGGAATGGGCAGCAGGTTGAAGATGGCCAGCAGCACATTGGTGAGGATGAAGAGCATAAGCACGGTGGAGACGACCGTTTGCCAGGAGTTGATACCGAGGTCGGGATCGGGCCCGAGGACGTGGGTCATCACCAGCAGCTTGAGGATGAGGGCCGACACGATGACGAGGAAGATATTGGAAAACGGCCCGGCGAGGGAGACGGCGACGGTCCAGCGCGAATGGCGCAGCTTGACCTCGTTCACGGGCACGGGCTTGGCCCAGCCGAAAAGCGGCAGCCCGGTGAGGCCCGCCAGAATGGGGAAGATGACCGTTCCCACGGGATCCATGTGGGGGATGGGGTTGAGGGTCAGGCGGCCCTTGTAGGTCGCGGTCATATCGCCGCCCATGCGAGCCAGCAGGGCGTGGGAGAACTCGTGGAGCGTGAGGGAGAACAGAAAAACGGGAAACCAGAGAAGCAGCAGGCGAATCTGTTCGGGGTCGATGTTCATCACGGAAGATGTAACCACGCCGGGAATTGGGAATTCCCGGATTGTTTGGGGGAGATGGGAGGGATGGGAAGGATGGGGGAAATGGGAGATATGGGAATGATGGGAGGAATGGGAATTATGGGGCAGTCGGTTGGGGTTTTCATTCCTCCCATCCTTCTCATCCTTCCCATTCCTCCCATTAGCCTTTCCCCCAACGCAAAACGCCCCGGCGGGGTTTTCGCCCTGCCGGGGCGTTGGGATGTTGTCAGAACGGTTGGTGCTGTCTTATTCGGGTTTCAGGGTGTTGCGGTTACGTCGCCATTACTTCGCGTATTCTACAATCCGTTTCTCGCGAAGGACGGTGACTTTGATCTGACCGGGGTACTGCACTTCCGCCTCGATGCGCTTCGTAATGTCTCGCGCGAGGACGGCTGCTTCGTTGTCGTTGATGCGTTCGGGTTCGACCATGATGCGTAGTTCGCGACCTGCTTGCAAAGCGTACGTTTTTTCCACGCCGGCGAAGCTGTTGGCTATTTCTTCCAGCTTCTCCAGTCGCTTAATGTAGCTTTCCAGGCTTTCGCGTCGGGCACCCGGCCTCGATGCCGACAGGGCATCGGCCGCCTGAACAAGCACGGCAACCAGGGTACGAGGTTCTTCTTCGTTGTGGTGGGCAGCCACGGCATGCACCACAGGGGCGCTTTCGCCGTAACGTTTGCACAATTCAGCTCCGATCAAGGCGTGGGTGCCTTCCACCTCGTGAGTAACCGCCTTGCCGATGTCATGCAGGAGACCGGCTCGCTTTGCGAGAGTCACGTCGGCGCCCACTTCGGCGGCCAGCGTGGCGCAAAGGTTTGCCACTTCTTGCACGTGCATCAGGATATTCTGCCCGTAGGATGTCCGGAATTTCAAGCGTCCGAGCAGCTTGATGAGTTCCGGGTGAAGGTCCGGGATGCCGAGTTCCAGAGCCACCTGCTCGCCTTCCTGGCGGAGGTGTTCGAGAAGCTCTTTTTCCGTTTTCTTCACTACGTCCTCGATGCGAGCGGGATGGATGCGTCCATCGCCGAGAAGTTTCTCGAGCGACAGGCGGGCTATCTCGCGACGCAGGGGGTCGAAACACGAGAGGACGATCGCCTCGGGAGTGTCGTCCACGATGAGGTTGACGCCGGTTGCGGCTTCGAGAGCTCTGATGTTGCGGCCCTCGCGGCCGATGATCCGGCCCTTCATGTCCTCTGAAGGGATGGTCAACACCGAACAGGTGCTTTCGGTCACCTGTTCCGTGGCGCACTTCTGGATGGCGAGCGTGATGACTTGGCGGGCTTTGCGCTGGGCGATTTCTTTTGTTTCGTTTTCAACCCGGCGTAACACGGCGGCGGCGTCGTGACGCGCTTCCTGCTCGAGGCTTTCGAGCAAGTAACGTTTCGCTTCCTCCGCGGTGTAACCGCTTATCTCTTCGGCCTTCACCCGCAGCACTTCCTCCTGCTGGGCGAGGCCCTTCTCGCGATTCTCGATGCGCTCAAGGCGGGTGTCGATGGACTTCTCCTTATCGGCAACCGTTTTCTCTTTGCGTTCGAAGCTTTCGATCTTCGTATCAAGCGTACGCTCCTTGTTGCGCAGACGCCCCTCGATGCGGTCGGCTTCCGACCGCTTACGCTGGGCTTCCTTTTCCATCTGCTTGGTGCGCTGGAAGATCTGCTCCTTGGCCTCGAGATCGGCTTCCTTCCGGATTGTTTCGGCTTCCTTCCGGACGTCATCGAGAATCTGTTGGGCAGACTGTTGTGCGGAACTGAGTTGTGCTCCCACTTTGTGGGTTAAATACAAACGCATGGCCACGGCCCCCAAGATGAGGCAAATGAGGGTGTCGAGTACCAGCGTCAGGTAGAGTATTGGTCCTTGCATGGGAGCAAGTCACCTCCGACGGGATGTCAAAGAACAGTGATTCAAGCGTGCGAGTGGGTTGTTTGACCCAAAACGCTCCGCTTTTGATACCGGTGAGCACACCCGGGGGGGTGAGCAAACCGCATCAAGAAATAGGCGTATCGGGGGGCGGTTGTTCAGTCAAATGAAATTCGGGTGACAAATAAGCCCCCGCGGGAGGAAAACGAATCGAGGCGGATTTGAGAATAGAGAACCTTAAACCTCAGATCGTGCCCTTGTCCTCGTTACGCTTTATTAACTCTTCCTTGGTTATGCCCCGCTGTTCGGCTTCCTGTTCCAGGCCCGACAGGCTTTCGCGGCGGCCGAGGAAGTGGGGCTGGGTTCCGAGGATGTTGACGTCGAGCCAGGCGGCGATGCGTGCGGCTATCTCGCGGGTTTCGGCTTTTCTCAGACTCGCCCGCAGGTAGGGTCGTGAATCAGCGATAAACCCGTGGGCGTCAATCCCCAGGCGGCGCGCCAGATAAATGGAGCGTGGCAGGTGGAACGCCTGGGTGACGATAACCATGGAGTCGACCCCCCACAACTCGCGGGCGCGGACGATGGAGTCGAACGTGCGGAAGCCGGCGAAGTCGCACACGACGTCATCCGGGGGCACGCCGAGTTTGATGGCGTGGCGCCGCATGGCTGTTGCTTCGTCGTAGTACTCGCTTGAATTGTCGCCGCTCATGAGCAGCTTGCCAACTTTGCCGGCTTTATAGAGGTCAACGGCGCGGTTGACGCGGTCCTCCAGCATGGCCGACAGGCGCTTGCCGCGCACGCTGGCACCCAGCACCAGGGCCACGTCGCGTTTGGGCACTTCCTCCACCACATTGTGAATGGCGCTGCGGGTCTGGCGCTCCATGCGGAAGTAGATGAACACCGCTCCGAGGCCCGCCAATCCGCCTGTGCAGACGAGCAAAATGATGAAAGCGATGATCTGTTTATAGAACGCGGGAGGGCGCTTGCGTCGTGGCGGATCCTCATGGGGAGGAACCTCGACGCGATCGTCGTCGACGGGGAGATTTTTGTCGTCGGTCACGGCGTGAACAGATGCAGGATTTCGCCGGGGGAATAGTGGCGGCCAAGTTCGGCCCCGCGGGCCACGGCGGCGGCCATGTCAGCCACGGCACGTTGCATGCCGACCATTACTGCGGCAGAAATAATGGAATGGCCGATGTGCATTTCGCACATGGAGGGTAGCGCCGCTACCGGAAGTACGTTGCGAAGCGTGAGACCGTGGCCTGCGTTTAGTTGCAGTCCGGCGGCCTTGGCGTGGGCGGCGGCGTTTTCCAAAATGGTGAGTTGTTCGGTGCGCGCTGAGGGCGTGGTGGCGTTGGCGTATGGGCCCGTGTGCAGTTCTACGATATCGGCGCCGGCCGCCCGTACCGCGTCGATCTGCGCGGGGGTGGGGTCGATAAAATGACTCACGGCGATGCCGGCTGCTTGCAGGCGGCGCGTGGCTTCGGTGAGGCGGGCAAGGGCGGCGACGACGTCAAGGCCTCCTTCGGTGGTCACCTCGGTGCGTTTCTCCGGGACGAAAGTCGCCATGGGAGGACGCAGATTTTCGGCGATGCCGAGCATCTCGTCGGTGGGTGCCATTTCCAGATTGAAGCGCGTGCGCACGATTTCAAATATGCGCCGGATGTCGTCGTCGTTAACGTGGCGGCGGTCTTCGCGCAGGTGGGCGGTGATGCCCTGGGCACCACCTAACTGGGCCAGAACCACCGCAGCTGCGGGGTCGGGCTCGTTGGCTCGTCGCGCCTCGCGCAACGTGGCCACATGGTCAATGTTCACACAAAGTTTGGGCATGATGATGGCTTCATAACGGGCAAACCACCAACCGCGATGTGCATTCGGCACGAACCGCAAAAAAGCCGCAGGAGCGCCGGCCCATCCTTCCCATCCCCCCTAATTAATATTTTCCTTCTTCGTCTCAGCGAGGTACTTTACTTTTATACTCTTCGGGTCGATCGATTTAATGGTCAGCCGCGCCCTGGTGGCTTCAGGGATGGAGTTCACGAATCGCGCTTCGATGGGTACATCCTTCTCGGTGTTGGGCAGTTCCTCGGCTGGTCGCTGAAGCACGATTTCGAATGATGCCGGCGACAGCTCCGGCAACAAACTCTGCGGGCCGTACACCGTAACGGCGGCGTTTTTCTCTTTGTACTCCATGCGTACCGTATCGGATGATAGCGCCTGAAAGGCGAGGGGGACTCCGCGGATTTCGCGTACGGATTGCACTTCCTGAATTTCCAGATTGGCGGTTGCGATGACACTCGCCGGCTGCACAATTTCCAGCCCTTGGGGCACGTTGATGGTAACCTGCTCCTCGCCGGGTGTGGAGCGATTCGCCACGTTGATACGGCCCGTAGTGAGACGAATGCGCCCGGTGTCGGGGTCCTTGGGAGCTTTGGCGAAGGCCTCGGCGTCGCCGGCCACGAACACCTCGCGGGGGGTCACCAGCACCGGTGTTACCAGTTGGAATCCTGCGGGCAACCGGTCGATGCCGGTCACATCCACTTCCACGGTCGCCGGCTGGGCATTCCAGCGCATCTGGATTTCCACGCTGTTGCTCTGGGTGCCCACTTTCAGCACGTCGATGCGTTCCCGGCGCGGCAGGTTCATCACCAGATTTTCGCGCCCGAGGGCCTGGGTTTTTGTTTTCCAATCGATGGACAGAGCATCGCGAAGGTCGCGGGCGTCCACCTCGAAGTGAAAATTCTCGCTGTTGATTTCGCCTTGGGCGCTGCGCGGGTAGCGCAATGTCACCGGTACAGCTTCCGGCGTGATGCGCACGTCCACGCGGTCATCGGTGGGCGTTACCAACACGGGAACGCTGATGCGCGTTTCGTCGGTCTGTGATGCCTTGGCGAAGATCCACATAACAAAGGCCACGCCGAACGAGAGCATAATGAGTGATATGCTCCGGGGCAGATGCGCCATGCGAAAGGCGCTGGTCGTCGGGGCTTTGCTAGACTTCTTCGCTGGTGGGGTCGGGTTCGTTTTCACGTTTTTTTGCATCCATCAGCACGAGCAACGCCTCGCGCAGGGTTTCGGGAGTGTGTTGCCGTTCGAGCTTGCCCCGCACAGCGAGGGAGATAATGCCGGTTTCCTCGCTCACCACGATGACGGCGGCGTCGGATATTTCGCTGAGGCCGAGGGCGGCGCGGTGACGGGTGCCCAGTTCTTTGGGCAGGTTGGTTGCTTCGGAAAGGGGCAGGATGCTGGCGGCGGAGGCGAGGCGGTCGCCCCGCACCACCACGGCACCATCGTGCAGGGGCGAGTACGTGATGAAAATGGTGCGCAGCAGTTCCTCAGAGATGTGACAATCGAGCACGGTGCCCGTTTCCGCGATGGCCTTCAGGGGGTTGCGCTGTTCGATACAGATGATCGCTCCGGTTTTTTGACGCGAGAGAACCCGCACGGCCTTCAGAATTTCATCGATGTGTTCGCCACCGCGGGCAAAGAGCCGGCGGAAAACGCGCACCTGTCCGAAATCCGTGAGGGCTTTGCGCAACTCGTTCTGGAACACGATCAGAAACACCAGCACGCCCACCACCCAGAATTGCTCCAGCAGCAACGTGGTGGTGAGAAAGTTGAAGGTGCGCGCCACGGCATAGAGCAAAAACCCAACCACGGCCAGCCCCACCAGACCCTTCATGGCGGCTGGCGAGCGGGTCTCGCGCAGAACCATGAGCAGGGCAAAGACGATCATCGCGACGATGGTGATGTCGGCAACGTCGGTCAGATTGATGGTGCGCAGGAATCGGGCGATCTCGAACATGGAATCGTAATGTGGGCAAAGGCGGGTCGGGATGCAAGGGAGGATTGGATGGTGGGCGAAAGAGCCACGCGCAGGGCAGGCTTGACACGCGGTTCGGCGGAACGAATCGTCGCTATTTAAAATGTGTGGCGGGGTTCGCGCTCCGCAGAAAGTTACAGGCCCGGACAAAATGCTCGATATTCGTGTGATTCGCGACAACCCCGATCTGGTGAAGAAGGGGACGGCATTGAAACGCGTGGAAGCAGACGTGGATGCCATTCTCGCCCTGGACACGCAGCGGCGCAGTACGCTGACCCGGGCCGACGAGTTGAAGTCCGAGCGCAACACGCTGTCGGCGGAAGTTGGCAAACTGCTCAAGGCGCGCGAAAACGCAGATGACCTGAAGGAGCGTGTGCGGCAGATCGGCGAGGAGATCAAGGGGCTGGATGAGAAGGCCGACGCCATCGACGCCGAGTTGCGTCAGTCGCTGCTGTGTGTGCCCAATCTTCCCCACGAGAGTGTGCCCGAGGGCGCGGGTGAGGAAGACAACCGTGTGGTGCGCCACTGGGGCGAGAAACCGACGTTCGATTTCACGCCGCGTCCCCATTGGGAAATCGGCGAGGAACGCGGGTTCATCCGCTTCGACCAGGGCGCGAGGGTTTCCGGCTCGGGGTTCATCGTCTACGCGGGCGCGGGCGCAAAGCTGCAACGCGGGCTCATCAATTTCATGCTGGATATGCACGTCGACCGCCACGGTTACCGCGAGGTGCAGACGCCGTTTCTGGTGACGCGCGACGCCATGACCGGCACGGGCCAGTTGCCCAAGTTCGAAGATCAGGCGTACCGGGTTTCGGAGGACGACTTGTTCCTCATCCCCACGGCCGAGGTGCCGGTGACGAATCTCAACCGGGAAGAAATTCTGAACGGGGCCGATCTGCCCCTGAATCTCGTTTGCCACACACCGTGCTTCCGCCGGGAGGCCGGCGCAGCTGGTCGCGAGAATCGCGGCATCACGCGCATTCACCAGTTCGACAAGGTTGAAATGGTGAAGGTGGTGCGCCCCGAGGAATCCTACGAGCAACTCGACATCCTCCTGCAACAGGCCGAAGATGTGCTGCAGGCGCTGGGGTTGCATTACCGCGTGGTGGAAATCTGCTCGGGCGATCTGGGCTTCAGCAACTCGCGGCAGTTTGATTTGGAGGTGTGGGCTCCGGGGATGGATCGCTACCTCGAAGTGTCGTCGTGTTCCAACTTCACCGACTATCAGGCGCGGCGCATGAACATGCGTTTCCGGCGCGAGGCAAAGGCCAAACCGGAATTTGTGCACACGCTGAACGGCAGCGGTCTGGCCCTGCCGCGCACCATGATCGCGGTGCTGGAGGGCTACCAACAGGCCGATGGATCGATCCGTGTGCCGGAAGCGTTGCGCGGTTTCATGGGGTCCGACGCGATCTGACCGGTGCGGTGCGAATCGGCGGCGATTGGATAAGTAGTAGGTAGCGTCATGCGATTAAACAAAAGCGATAAGTACGTACAGGCCGAGAAGTCGCGCACGCCCCTGGTGGTGCCATGCCGACTGTCCGATTGTATTTATTACGAGCGGGCATACGAGCGCGACGCGACGAAATGCCTGTGCAGCCATCCGCACAAGAAAGACGCCATGTCCGAGCGGGCGTGCCCGCTGTATCGGATCGACTGGCAGAAAAAATCCGCATCCCTCCCCGGCGGCGCGGATGCGAAAAAACCGTTGCCGGAGTAGTTCCTTGTAGGGAATTCACGGATTGCCCTTTCGGCGCGGCATGATCTCTTTTTTTCGTTGCGGATCGACCCTTCCTTTCGATGTTAAGATGTTCGCTATGAACGCCCTCTTAATTAAAAACGGTCGCCTCCTCGATCCTGCTTCGGGCCGCGACGAAACCACATCGATTCTCTTGCAGGATGGACGAGTTGCATGCTTCGGCGCCGAGGCTGATTCTCAAGCCGGTGACGCTGATGTGATTGACGCCAAAGGCCTGCTGGTCGCTCCCGGTTTCATTGACATCCACACCCATCTGCGCGAGCCGGGCCGTGAGGACAAGGAAACGATTTACACCGGCACCCGCGCCGCTGCGGCTGGCGGTTACACCACCGTCTGCCCCATCCCCAACACCGATCCCGTCATCGACACGCAGACCGGTTTGAAGTTCGTCCTGTCGCGCGCCGAGAGTGACGCTGTGGTGAACGTGATGCCTTTCGCCGCCGTGACCCGCGGGCAAAAGGGCGAGGAAATTGTCGAGTTCGGAGACCTCGTGTACTACGGCGCGCGCGGATTTACCGACGACGGCCACCCCATTATGAACAGCGAAATCATGCGCCGGGCTCTGGAATACTCGGCCATGTTCGACGTGCCGATTCTCGACCACTGCGAAGACGCCGCCCTTGCCGACGGCGGCTCCATGCACGAGGGCCACGTGTCCACCAAGCTGGGCCTGAAGGGCATTCCCGCCGTGGCCGAAAGTCTGCAGGTGGCGCGCGACGTGGAACTGGCGGCATTCACCGGCGGACACATCCACATCATGCATGTTTCCAAGGAAGTCAGTCTTCACCATGTGCGAGCCGGCAAGGCCCGCGGCGTGAAGGTGACCTGCGAGGTCACGCCCCACCATCTCACATTGACCGACGATGAGCTGGCCGACTTCAACACCTGCGCCAAGGTGAATCCGTGCCTCGGAGCCTCCGACGACCGCGAGGCGCTTATCGAGGCGTTGCTCAACGGCACCATCGACTGCATCGCAACCGACCACGCGCCCCACACCGACATCGAGAAGGACCAGCCCATCACCGACGCTCCCTTCGGCATGATCGGGTTGGAAACCGCCTTCGCGGTTCTTTACACCGAACTGGTGCTGCCGGGTCGCGTGCCGCTTGAACTGATCATTGAAAAAATGACGTCGGCACCCGCGAAGGTGCTGCATTTCGAACCGCGCGGTACGCTCGCTCCCGGCGCTCCGGCGGACGTGGTGCTGATCGATTTAGACCGCAAATGGGAGGTTACCCGCGACGGGTTCCTCTCCAAGAGCAAAAACTCTCCCTATGTGGGGCGGCAACTGCAGGGTGGTATCGAGGCGACCATAGTCGGCGGGCGTGTGGTTTATCGCGACGGGCGGATCGTTGTTTAACGCTCGGCCTTGACTTTTGGCACGCAAGTTGCCCAAATACCACATTGCACGTAGCTACTGTTCTGTTTGCTCACGGTAGCCCGTGCGTCTGAATCATGCAATTTTGTCGGGATTAAACCATCACGGAGGATTCATCCATGCGCCACGCTTCGCGCCACCATTTCTCATTCTTAGTCCGCTCCTGCTCTGTGGCTCTGCTTCTTGCGGGGGGGCTCGTGCTGAGTGGTTGTGACCCCAAGCCCAAGTCGGCCGGCATGGTTGGTTCCGGCGAAACAACGGGTACGGCGGCCGATGGCCAGACCACGGCCCTTTTGACTCTGGCGCCTCCGACCAATTTGCGAACAGCCCAAGTGAGTGCGACGGAGATTCTACTCGAATGGGATGTCCCTGCAGACAGCGTGGATGGCTACTCAATCCAGCGTAAAAATGTGAAAACCGGAGAAGTGGTGGTTCTGGGGGATATGCTTTGGGGCGATGACCGGCAGTTCCCGGACTTCGTGGAACCAGATACGGAATACACCTATCAGATTCGCTCGATGAAGGACGAAGCGGTTTCGAGTCAGGGAAGCAATACGGTTACCGTGAAGAGCGAACCGCCACCGGCCACCGCACCCGGCGAGGTGACCGCCAAGGCCACCGCCGACAACCGCGTGAGCCTCATGTGGGGCGAGTCGCCCGGCGTGAGTAAATACACCATTCTGCGATCGGAAAAAGAAGACAGCGGCTTCGTGCCCATCGAAACCGTGGAGGGGAAACGGGCGTTTGTAGATCGCGATCTGGACCCCGACACCACGTATTGGTACAAGGTACAGTCGATTGGTGCAAAGGGCGAACTGGCCGACAGCACGCCGGTGAAGACCACCACCCAAAAGCCCGAGCGCATTGCGCAATCCACCCCCAACCCGACGCCCCGCCCGCAAGCCACGCCCGCACCCCAGCCGCCTCCTCCGCCTCCCCCCGATGCCTGGCAGCCGCCTCCGCCGCTGACCTTCGGGCAGGCCGTGGTGCGCAGCGTGCAGGTGCTGGGCCTGAGCCATGATGCCGTTTTGATGCAATGGAGCGGCACCGGTTCGGCCTTCGTGCTACTGCGTAGCGACACGCCCGCCGGCCCCTACTTCCCGCTGTTTCAACCGGGCGCCGTGGTGCGCTATGAAGACTACGATCTCTGGCCGGCTACGCCCTATTTCTACAAGGTGCGCGTATACGCCATGGATGGCCGCTTTGCTGAAACCGAGGCATTGCGTGTGGTGACTCTGCCGCCGCCCCCGAGCTGGGGTGGTGGATGGCCCCCCATTGTTCCCGGGCCGGTGCTTCCTCCGGGTTTCCGCCCCGAGCCACCCAGCCGCATTGTGGCGGATGAAATTTCCTATAACCAGATCCGTCTGGCTTGGGATCGCGTTCCCTACGCAGACCGCTATATGGTCCTGCGCAGCGACCGCGGATCCGAGCGCGGCTTCGAGCCCATCGACACCGTGCGTCGCGCGTCTTACAATGACCTCGATGTGCGGGCAGACAAAACGTACTGGTACCGTGTGCGTCCCCTCGTGGGTGGCGTGGACGTAAGCGAGAGCAGAACGTTCCGCTTCCGCACGCCCGCCGCGCCCGAAGCCACACCAACACCCGCACCCGCGCCGACCGCGCCACGAACGGTGAAAGTAAAGGCTGTGTCGCCCACCCAGGTGAACATCAACTGGACCGAGTCCAGCAACGCGAACATCTTTACCGTCATGCGCGCTGAGCGGCGCAATGGCGAGTACTTCCCCCTCGAACGCCTCGACAACAAATGGAACTATGTCGATCGTGACGTTGAGCCGGATACAGAATATTGGTATAAGATCCGCGCAAGGAATAGCTCCAGCAGCGAGAGCACGGATAGCTCTGCGGAAAGTGTACGCACGCCCAAGGTGGAGGCAACGCCGACACCTGCGCCTACGGCTACACCAACGCCCGCGCCAACAGCGACGCCTACGCCAGTTCCCACGGCTACACCCACGCCGGTTCCAACGGCGACGCCGACGCCTGCGCCGACAGCAACCCCGACGCCGGCACCGACGGCAACCCCAACGCCAGAACCAACTGCCACACCCACACCGGTTCCCACAGCCACGCCCACCCCCGAACCAACGGCAACGCCCACGCCCGCAGTAACGCGAACGCCCCGTCCGACGCGGACTCCGCGGGAGACGCCCGACGCTACGGTGACACCATCACCCGACCCGACGGCCGCGCCCACGCCTGATGCCGAGCGCACCCCGCGCCCCACGCGTGTACCGCGCGAGACGCCAGAGGTGCAACCCGTCACGCCCGGCCCCACCACAAGTGGGGTCAAGCCGGCAACTTCCGATGTCGTGAAGAAGCCCGGCAAGGTGGGACGGATTGAATCTCGCGGCGGTGATCGTCAGGTGCAGATGCGTTGGCAGAACGTAAATGGCGTGGATGCCTATCAGGTGATGCGTAGTGATGCGCGCGACGGTAAGTACGAGCAGGTTGGTGCCATGCGCGGCCGCACGCAGTTCGTCGATACTAAAGTGCAGCCGGGCACCGAGTATTGGTACAAGGTGAGGACCGTGGATGGTGAGGCTACCACCGACAGCGATCCCGTGAGTGTCCGCACGGGCGGAGCAGCGACGCGTGAGGCCGTAAAAATCGAGGAGAAAAAGCCTGCGGTAATTACCCCTGCGCCGGAAACGCCCAAGCCTGAAGTCGTAAAACCAAAACCTGAAGTAACCGCTGCTCCGAAAAACACGCCGGAAGTAAAAAGCGAGACATCACCCCAGAAGCCGGAAGCCGCCAGAGAGAACGTCCGCGAGGCTGCACCAGTCAGTCAGGACCGGGTCACCACCGAAGCGGTTTATAGCAGGCTCTCGAGGGAAAACCGCGCTCGTCTGGATCGCCTGCCGGCGGTCGAGCAGGAGAAACGTCTGGAAGGACTGCGCCAACAAGCAGAGCGGGCCTTGCGACGGAATTAGTTAAAGCATTTCACCGGGCACCGGTCCCACATCAAAAACCAAGAGGCCTGCCCTGCTCAATCGTCGCTTTCGGTGTCTTCGCGATCGGCAAACAATTCGTACTTTGCCATTTTATTGTGCAGCGACTTGCGTGAGATTCCCAGAAGGTCTGCCGTCGGCTGACGCTTTCCGTTGCAGCGGTTGAGAGCTTCCTCAATCAGGCGTATCTCCAAACCTTCGTTCACCCGGTCGATTTTTTCCTGCATGGGAATATTAAAATCATCCATCACCTCGGCCGGCAACAAAGCGTCCACTTCCTTCCGACGGGCCATGTCGGCCTCGGTTGGTTCCCGGTGCACGTCGTCGGGCAGGGTTTCGAGAGTGATGAAGGGCGACGCCGAGAGAACCATGGAGCGCTGGATGACGTTCTCCAACTCGCGTACGTTTCCAGGCCAGAAGTAATGCTCCAGGGCTTCCATGGCCGGCTTGTCCACGCCCTGAATGTTGCGCCCCAGTCGCGGATTGTGTACGCCGATGAAATGGTTCACCAACAACGCGATGTCCGCCTGACGTTTGCGCAGCGGCGGAACCACGATGGGCAGCACGTTCAGCCGGAAGAAAAGATCTTCGCGGAAGGTTTTGTTCTCCACCGCAGTTTGCAGATTCTGGTTGGTGGCCGCCACCACACGAACGTCGATGCGGATGGGGCGGGTGCCCCCCACGCGGATGATCTCGCGCTCCTGCAACACGCGCAAAAGTTTGCTCTGCAGCGAATGGGGCATGTCGCCGATTTCGTCCAGGAATATGGTTCCGCCGTTGGCCTGTTCGAAGCGCCCCATGTGGTTGGCCACAGCGCCGGTGAACGCTCCGCGTTCGTGGCCGAACATTTCGCTTTCCAGCAAGGGCTCGGGGATGGCCGCACAGTTGACCCCTACGAAGGGCTTCGAGCGGCGGGTCGAATGGAAATGGATGGCCTGCGCGACTAGTTCCTTGCCGGTGCCGCTTTCGCCGGTCACGAGCACCGTCACGTCGTTCGTCACCACGCGCTGGATCAGGTCGAAGACGTGCCGCATGGCGTCGCTGCGCCCGATGATGCGATCGAAGCTGATGCGCCCCTGCAGGCGCTCTTCGAGGTTGTTGATTTGTTGC
Organism: candidate division BRC1 bacterium HGW-BRC1-1; assembly: GCA_002842095.1. GTDB lineage: Bacteria > Sumerlaeota > Sumerlaeia > Sumerlaeales > Sumerlaeaceae > HGW-BRC1-1. The sequence continues at coordinate 176,017 of PHCB01000006.1, read as the reverse complement.
AACAGGTGCCGTTTCTCGATGGCGCGGCGCACGACCACGCGAATCTCTTCGAGTTCGAAGGGCTTGTTAAAGAAATCGTAAGCGCCATGGCGGATGGATTCGAGGGCAACCTCACGGTTTTCAAAAGCGGTCATCATGACGACGATGGTGTTGGGCGAAATGGTGCGAATTTCGCGCAGCGCCGTGAGGCCGTCCATGCGCGGCATTTTTACATCCAGCAGCACCACGTCGAAATCCAGCTCGCGAACCTTCGCCACGGCCTCCTCACCATTCTCGGCGGTTTCCACGGCGTAGCCCTGGCGGCGCATGACCTCGCTCATCAACGTGCGAAGGTTTTTTTCGTCGTCGGCGATCAACACGCGGGGTGCGTGGTCGGTGTTCATCACGGGTTTTGTGGGGGTGTTTTCAGAAGGCAACATCAGGCTCCGGCGATTTTAAGGGCAGCGATATAACCATCGCTACTCCTTCATCTGTGTTCATCAAATGAATCTCTCCACCGTGGTGTCGAATGATTTGTGCCGTGATGGCAAGCCCGAGCCCCGTGCCTTGATCTTTGGTAGTAAAGAATGGTTCGAAGACTTTGGCCAGGTCATCGGGTGCGATTGAAGTCCCTTTGTTCACCACGCTGATTACCGCCGGCAACGGTTCATCGGGCCGCAGCGCCGTGGTCACACAGATGCTGCCGGCGGGCGGTGCGGCCTGAAGGGCATTGATGAGCACGTTCAATAATGCCTGACGGATCTTGCCGGGAGAGAGCGGCAGGGCGGGAAGGGCCGCATCGTACGATTCATTGATCGTCAATTGATCGCACCCCGGGGCCTTGCCGCTGCTCAGAGCCACCCGCAGACATTCGCGCACCACATCATTCAGATCGGCGCTCACCAGGGGCGTGGCCGACTGGCTCAGTTCCTGCACCTCGCGCACAAGTTGATCCAAGCGGTTGGTCTCATCCACAATGATCTGTGTGAAACCGCACATGCGCTCGTCGTCGGCGAGGTCCTCGGCCAGCAGTTGGGCCGTGGCCTTGATGGCACCGAGGGGATTGCGCACCTCATGGGCCAGACCCGTGGCGAAAGTTCCCACCGTGGCCAGACGGTCGGCGCGGCTCATCTGTTCGTAAAATTTCTGCAACTCGGACATGTCACGCATGTTGATGATCAAACCGAAGGGGCGGTCGGATTTATCGCGCATAAAGCTGAACCGCACGTTGAGGTGCGTCGTTTTTCCCTCGTTTGATGTGATGGTAATGTTGCGCTGGTCTGCGGTGCCACCGCTCCAGAGGATTTCCTCCACGGCGGCGGTCAGTGCGCCGAGCCGTTCAGAGGGGAAGGCCTTCGCCACGGGTTTGCCCTGGGCCTCCATCTGGCCGAGATCGAGCATCGTTTCTGCGGCACTGTTGATGGCCGTGATGGTGCCGTTAAGGTCGGCCGTGATGAGTCCCCCCGTGAAACTTTCGAGAATGAACCGGTTGCGCGACGAGAAAAAACGATTGAGAGAGTCGATCATGGCATTGAAGGAGTGCCCCAACAGGCCCACCTCGTCCTGCGATTCGGCGGGTGCCTTGATGGTGAAGTCGCCGCCGGCAACGCGTCGCGAGGCCAGCATCATTTTTTCGAGGGGACGCGAAATAGAGCGCGCGATGAGGTATCCGGCCACCGCCCCGGCGATGTCGAAAATAAAGAGCGTAACAAGCCAGAACACCAGCATGCGGCTGTATTTTAATTCCACTTCCGTGTTGGCGGCGGTGAGTTGTTCGGCGAGTTGCCAGTCGGTGATTTGATACAACACGCCCACCATGGTGGTGAGCATGAGAACCATCATGACCGGGATGGCCACCAGCAAACGCACGCGCACGAGATTGGTCACGGGCTTCAACGAGGTGGACGAATCGTAGTCGTTCGCGGCGGATTGCGTCATGATGCACCAAAAGTGAGTTTACTTTTGTCGGAGTTGCAAATGAAGTTAAACGCAAATCATGAGATTTAGGACGACTTGCGCGATGCAGGGTCGTTTCGATTTCAGCACGAGGAAATGCATCATGGCGAAACAGATGAAGTTTCTCACGCATGGTCTTGTCATAGTCGCGGCCATGTTCCTGCTGGCCGCCTGTAGTGGGGGCGACAAGGGCGTGGCGGAGGCGAAGAAGGCCATTCGCGAGGCTTCGGCTGCGCAAGGGGCGAAGCCCACTCCGGGGCCGGACTCCGATGATTACCTTGAGCGCTATCAGACGCCTGAACAGCGACTGGAAGCGCGCCAGAATCGCCTGCGTGCTGCCGTGGCCACATCCTGGGCTGCGGAACAGGTCACTTCGGCAACGGCCCCACCCGCAGTTCCCTGAGAGGGGGCCGGGAGGAAATAAAAATCGCGAAAACGAACCGGTTTGAACCGGCGTTTTCGCGCGAGGGAAAACAATACCACACCGATGCCGCTGACCAGTTGCTCAGCGGCCACGGTGTGTCAGTAATTGTTAGAGCTTAGTAGGACTTGGCCGGGGGCGTGCTGCGGGCGTCGATGTAGCCCTGGTTATACGCACCCTGCGTGGCCCGCTGCTGCATGACGGCCTGGTCGCGGTTGCGCTCGGCCATATTGCCCAGCAATGCGCCACTGCCGGCACCGATGGCGCCGCCGATGAGGGCACCCTTGCCGGAGTCTTTGCTGGCCAGGGCGCCGATACCGGCTCCTGCCAGTCCACCAACGGCTGCCGAACCGAGGGTTGTGTTGCCGGGGGCGTTGCGGGTCGCGGTGTCGCAACCCGAGGCGAGAATCAGCGTGGAGGCGGCCAACGTGACAGCGAGGAATTGTTTCAACATGGAATTAAAGCTCCTTCAAAAATGCCCGCAACTTTGCGGGATTGTACATCAAACATCTATAGGACGCTGAAAGGATTTTATCGCAAGAGAAATTAAGATGAATGTGAAAAAGTACAAATAAATGACGCGAAGACCTATGCAGCTATCCCTCTGATGGTTTTTTACAAAGTCCGTTCGGTCAGCAACGGTCGTATTATCGTCATTATTTCTTCGGTGAGGACATCCGGGGGAGCCGACGCATCGAGGGCCACCATGCCGGGGAAATTCATGGTTTCGAACTGGGTCGCCACGGCTTCCTGATACGCGCGCGCTTCGAACAGGTTCTGTCCCGCGGTGCGGGCCGCAGTGATGCGAGCGCCCGCGGCTTCCACGTCCAGCCGGAAGTACAGCACGAGGTCCGGCAAGGGGGCAATCTTCTCATTCTCGCTCCGAATGAATTGCGGGTCCAGTCCCAACGCACCCTGATACGCCATGGACGAAATGTAGTAGCGGTCGATGCACACCACCGCCCCCCGGCGCAGGGCGGGGTTGATGTTGGTTTTCACGTCGTCGGTGCGGTCGTCGAGAAACAGACGAAACTCTTCGTCGGGCGTAACCTTGTCGCGGCCGGCCACCATGATGGATCGGATATGCTGTCCCACGGGGCCGTCGCTCGGCTCGCGCAGATACACGGCGTCGTAGCCGGAGGCATCGAGAAGGTTCGTCACGCGCCGTGCCTGTGTGGTTTTGCCGCTGCCGTCCACTCCCTCAAAGGCGATTAAAAATCCGCCCTGCAGGCGGCGTGTGTCGGCGGTCTGGGTCACGTTGGTTTTCCTTGGGCTCAGCGCGCCCCTGGTAATAGCGCCGTCAGACGCCATCCTCCCCCCGGGCGGCATGAATATCGTTATGATTGGTTTATAAATGCCTCACCGGAGACTTGTTCCGAGGCAAGCGTGATTTTTCACGACCGCCACCGGAGCCAATTTCTGCAAAACCATTACACACGCTGTCTGATTGCGCAAGCGGCGTCCCTGGTTCGAAACGGCTCTGCTGTTTAAGCAGAGGTGCGACGAGGCCGGGCGCGGCGCAAGGCGAGGACAGCGGAGGAAAAGAACGCAAGGGAGGCAACACCCAATGGTGAACATCACCATGAAGCAACTGCTGGAAGCGGGCGTCCACTTCGGTCACCAGAGCCGCCGCTGGAACCCCAAGATGAAGCCGTACATTTACACCGAGCGTAACGGCATTTACATCGTCGACCTCAAGAAGACGCTGAAGATGCTGCGCGAGGCGTGCAAGTTTGTGCACGACGCTGCCGCCGACGGAAAGACGGTTCTTTTCGTGGGAACCAAGAAGCAGGCCAAGGACTCGATCTTCGAGGCGGCCCGCGACTGCAACATGTACTACGTGAACAACCGCTGGCTTGGCGGCATGTTGACGAACTTCCGCACGGTGCGCCGCAGTGTGCAGCGTCTGCTCGAAATCGAGAAGATGGAAGCCGACGGCACCATCGCCAACTACTCGAAAAAAGAGCAGTCGATGATCCTCAAGGAAAAGGCGTCTCTGGACAAAAACCTTTCCGGCGTGAAGAAGATGGACCAGCTTCCGGGCGTGGTCTTTGTGGTCGATCCCCACAAGGAACACATCGCCGTGAAGGAAGCGCGCAAGTTGAAGATTCCCGTTGTCGCCATCGTGGACACGAACTGCGACCCCGACATGATCGACTGGATCGTGCCTGGTAACGACGACGCTATCCGTGCCGTCAAGCTCATCTCCCAGAAGATGTCGGAGAGTGTGGCAGAAGGCCTGATGGCCCGTGCCGACTCGGGCGAATCGCTGCCTGTCGAACTCCCCACGGGTCCTGCTCCTGTTGACGTGGAAAGCCTTGAGCGTCGCATGAAGTACGAAGACATGGCTGCCCCTCCGGAAGAAGAGGAAGTGCCCGTGGACCTGTTCGGTGCGCCTCTGCCTGCGGTTGAAGGCGAAGAGCCCGTAGAAGGCGAAGCGCCGGTTGAAGGCGAAACGGCGGAAGTGGCTCCCGAGGTTGAGGAGCAAGTTCCGGCCGCCAGTCAGCCCGAGTAATAACGCAACCGGGCCATAAGCCCGCGTTGAAAAAAGAAATATCCCCCCGCCGAGTCGCAAGATCCGGCGGGGATTTTTTTGTCCAACATAAACGGGAATTATGGAGATTTTTTTTGAGCTTTTCATGTGGGACCGGCGCCCCCGCCGGTCGCAGCCATGCGCTTCGCGGCAAGGACATGGTTTCTCCAGCCTTACTCAGAACGGCGATTCGTGAATCTCCCCGCCAAACACGTCCGCCCGAACCCGATTATTCCAACCGATCCACCACAACCTTTTCCCACGCGGCGTAGGCCGGGGCTTTGAGGTGCAGGCCTTCAGGGGTCCATTCGGCTTTCAACTCGTTCTTCTCGTCGGCCATCACGGCATGCAGGTCGATCAAATCGAGATTGTTCTCTTTCGCGATCTGCACGATGCGCTTGTTCATATCGTTCACCGACACGTTCAGCCGCGCATATCTTCCGCCGGTGGGCATGATGGTTTGCAGATGCAGCGTCGCGTCCGGAGCGGCCTCGCGCAGGGCTTTCACCACATCGCGGTAGTGCGCCTCGGCGGTGTCCACCGGTTTGCCGCCACCGAAATCGTTAATCCCGATGAGCAGAAAAATGTGCGCCGGGCGGGCAGCCTTCACGCGGTCAATGCGCGACGCCACGCCGCCGGCTTCGCCGTTGGAGATGCGGATGGCATCGCTGTTAATGCCCTGGTTCATCACACGCCAGCCGGCAAGTTCCTTCGCGCGGAAACCCTCGGTGATGGAATCGCCCAGCATCACCACGGTGCCTGTCGTATCGGCCGGCAGGGCTGCCAGATCAGCGTCGATCTCGGCCATGCGTTTGTGAAATACCTGAAGGCGCAGGCTCATGGTGGTGGGCTTCGTCGCCGTGGCGGTGGTTGTGCGGGTCGTAGGGGCAGCTTGCGCCGCAACCGGGCCCGGGCAGGTGATCAAGGTCGCCAGCGAAACGGCGGTAACGCAAAGGTGCTGTAGAGAAATCATGATGTTGTCCTCGTTCATGAAGCGAATTATTTCAGATCAGGAATACGGGTTTGCCGGATCCCAGAAGTCATACATGATGTGCCCCTCGGGGCTGAGATGTGTGCGCAGCACGTTGCCCGCGCTCACGGTGCCGTTGGTGGAGTCGTACGGCATCCATGGCAGATATTCGCCCTTGGGGCCGTAACTCACAAAGCGCCACTGGCCATAGCGGCGCAGATCGTTCGGCGGCCAGCTGCTTTCTCCGCGATCAACCAATTCCTGCACGTTGTGATAATCATAGCGACGCAGCACGTAATCGAAAGACGTGCGGAAAGGGTCCGTGGGCAACGACGTGAGATAGGCAATGGGCGACGAGAGATTGGAGGGAAGGAGGCGCTCGTTGCTATATTCCCAGTTGGGTGGATAGCGGTTATTATCCACCATGTAAGTTTCCAGCGCGGTGGCCAGGGTGCGCATGTCGGTGCGGGCGCGCGATACCTTGCTGCGGGCTTGCGCCTCCATAAAGTTGGGAACGGCAATGGCCGCAAGAATGGAGATAATGGCGACCACAATCAGAAGTTCAATGAGGGTGAAAGCGTTTCTGGACATAACAGTTGGCCTCTTTTGCTTCGTTAACAGTTTGTATCGTCGCTGTGAGAATCAAAGATTACCAGAGAGAAATTTTTGTGGGGCAGGCCGGAAATTTGCAACCCTGCTTTGAAGTCCGAAAAAAATGCTGCGCCTTGGTCATTCCCTCCGTTCATTGCAAGCCAAATCGGAAATCGAAAATCAGTGGGATTTTTCTTCTTGTAACGCGTCATCGCCCCCCGCAGGAACCTCATTAAATTTGGGGAAACACTCGTTTGCAAGCTACCCATCACGGAGGGGGGAGGCGGGTGTTTCCGGTTGAGGAAAACAGGTGTACGCATGATGATATATGACCTTTTAGATGAACTGAAAAACGATCTGCATGAGCTGGAGCCCGATGCATTGGAGGCCAAGTATCATGGAATGGCGGAGGATGAGGCGGGGGAGAAGATCGCCAAACAGATTGCTGATATCAGTGTGTCTGATTATCAAAGTGATTTGTGTGACGCGCTGAGTCAGGCCATGGAAGCGGCTGACGATGAGGGCTGCGAAGCGATTGTTTTTGAGTATGACATGGATGCCGACTGGGCCGGGTGGTTCTATGTGTGCGGGGATTATGCCCACGAGGCCGTGGCCGATGACGATTGGGCCGATGAGCACGAAGAAGAGTTGGAAGGTCCGGTGATGAAGGCCTTCGCGAAAGTTCATGCCAAGCACGGCGGGTTGGACGCGGATGAAGAAGACGAATCCTCGCGGGGCGCGGTGACGCTGTACCTGATCGCTCGGACGCTGGCTTGCGTGAGCCGTGCAGCCGAACAGGCGCGCCCGGAAGGTCTGGCTCTGTGTGCCTGTTTCACCGGACAGGACGCCCTCTGGCGCCTGCGCGAACCCCACGACGAAGATTGATGGGTGGCGGCGCGGGCTGCGCCGTTAACCTGCCGTTTGCAGCAGGTGCCGGTTGATATCGCGCGCAAAGAACGGGCCTCGGTAGACAAAACCCGTATAAACCTGCACGAGTTGCGCTCCGGCGTCGAGCATCCTTGCAGCGTCATCGGGAGTCATGATGCCGCCCACGCCGATCAGCGCCAGCCCAGGCGCGTGCTTTGCGATGTGGGCCACCATCTCGCGCGAGCGTTGCGTGAGGGGGCGACCGCTTAGGCCGCCTTCCTCTGTGGTGGGCCGGCTCAAGCCTTCCCGGGCGAGAGTCGTGTTGGTGGCCACGATGCCCGCCACTCCACGGGCGGCGCAAACCGCCAGCACCTCATCGAGGGCCGATAGCGTGAGGTCGGGCGCAACCTTCACCACGATGGGCTTGGGCGTCGCGTTGGTGCTGCCGTGCGCGGCCCGAGCGCGGGTTTCTGCAACCAAAGCCAGTAGCAGTGCATCCAGCGCCTCGCCGTCTTGCAGCGCTCGCAGATTGGGTGTGTTGGGCGAGCTCACGTTTACCGCGAAGTAATCGCCGAAGTCGTGCAGCGCGCGCAGTGAAAACAGATAGTCTTCGGCGGCTTCCTCGAGGGGCGTGATTTTGCTTTTGCCGAGACTGATGCCGAGAGGAATCCCGAGGGGTCCGGTGGCGGCCAGACGGCAGGCCATAATTTCGGCGCCATCGTTGTTGAAACCGAAGCGGTTCACAATGGCCTCATCTTTGGGAAACCGAAAGACGCGAGGTCGCGGGTTACCCGGTTGAGGGTGACGGGTAACGGTGCCAATTTCGATGAAGCCAAAACCCAGCGCTTCGAAAGCGCGCGGCGCGACGGCGTTTTTGTCGAACCCGCCCGCCAGACCCACCGGGTTGGGGAAGCGCAACCCCATCACCGTGCGTTCGAGGCGCGCGTCGCGCACCACAGCGCGGGCGGCCACCGCGCGGGCCAGCGGGGCATGGCGGTTCAACAGTCCCAGCGCACGCATCCCGCGCTCGTGGGCCGTTTCGGCATCCGGACAGGTGGCGAAAATCACCGGTCGTATGATCTTTTCATAAAGCACGCCGGAGAGAATTGCGCCAAGAAAGCCCGATGGCACGGACAAACATTCAGTCAGCAGCTTAAAAGTGATGGCCGCGAGACGGACTACGAATTCTCAATCTCGGGCGACGCAAAATTACATCACCGACCGTGTCATCTTTTCCAGGGCTTGGCGCGTCAAACGGGATATGAACGCCACTCATCCCATCCCACCGCTGGATGCCGGCCGCCTTTCCGCCCGCAGACAGGCCGCGCGGCGCAATGCTGCCATCGCGACCGACATGATGGCTGAATGCCGACTGTGCGCACGTGACTGTGGGGTGGATCGCTCCCATGGTCCGGCGGGCGCTTGTGCGGCTCCGGCTCAGGCGCGGATGTTCGATTTCAGCGTGGATTGGTCCGGCGAGGCAGGTCTCGCCCCGTGCGCCATCGTCAGCCTCTCGGGCTGCAACCTGTCGTGTGCGTTCTGCATCGTGGCCCGCGAAAGTCAGAACGCCCTGCTTGGCGAGCCCCTTGAGGCATCCGCTGTGGCAGCGTGCATCGACCAGCAGACACCGCAAATCCAATCCTTCAGCGTCCTCGGGGGCGAGCCGACCATTCATCTGCCCTCGGTTCTGGACCTCGTCTCACAAGTTTCGGTCGGCACCCCGTTCGTGTGGAAGACCAACGCCTGTGCATCAGAAGCAGCCCTCCCGCTGATCGCCGACGTTGCCGATGTGGTGCTGGCCGATTTCAAATTTGGCAACGATGCCTGCGCCCGGCGCCTCGCTGCGTTTCCGCGCTACATGGCCACCGTGCAGATGAATCTGCGCTTCTGGCGGGAGCGCGGCACACCGCTCATCGTGCGCCACCTGCTCATGCCGGGGCATCTCGATTGTTGCTTGCAACCCATCGTGGATTGGATGGCGCGCGAACTGCCCGACGCCACACTGAGCCTGATGCCCGGCTATCGCCCGACCCATCGTGCCGCTTCCATGCCCGATCTGGCCCGGCGCATCCGACCCGATGAAACGCAACGCGCCACCGACATGGTGCGGGCCGCGGGAGTTGCGCTGCATCCCTGGGTAACGTCGCCTCCGCCGGCCGCTGCGGTGGCGCCTGCCGCCGAAGCCGACGACATCTGGATCGATGCCACGGGGTGCATCCACGGGCTGGCCGCGAATGGTCCCCTGGCGGCGTGTCTGCGCAATCTTCAAAAAGAATTCCACGTGGGAGCCTGAGCCATGACGACCGTCAACACCGAGAAGGTACTTCAGGAAATCGAAGTGCTCATCCGGGCGCGTTACCCGATCATTTACATCGTAAGCTGGGAGGAAACGCGCGTCGTCAACTGGCTGGTCAAGCTGGCAGCCAAGCGCGACAAGCGCCTGTTCGAGTGGAGCTTTTCGTCGGGTCTGGTGGAAAACACCAACCAGCGCCAGCGCCCCAAGAGCAACAACACGAAGGACCCGGTGAACGCCTTTGAAGAGGTGATGGGTCACGTGGAGCCGGCCATTTACATCTTCAAGGACTTGCACCCGTTCCTCACCAAAAACAATTTCGCCGTCATCCGCAAATTGAAGGACACGGCCATCCACATCAAGGAGACGTACAAAACGCTCATCCTTGTGTCGCCGGTGTTGGAGGTGCCGCCGGAGTTGGAAAAGGAAACCACGGTCATCGATTTCCCGCTGCCGGATGAGGCCGACATCGGGCGGCTGCTGGACCAGATCGTCCACGATGTGCAGATGTCGCCCAACTCGGAGAAGGTGGTCATCGACATTCCACCGGCGGCCCGCGAGCAGCTGCTGAAGGCGGCGCTGGGGCTGACTCTGGGCGAGGCCGAGAACGTGCTGGCGAAAACGCTGGTATCTGATGGGCGTCTCACCGAGAGCGACATCACGAGCGTGTTCGCCGAGAAGAAGCAGATCATCCGCAAGAGCGGTCTGCTGGATTATTACGATGTGGACGTGAACTTCGACGGGGTGGGCGGGCTTGAATCGCTGAAGGACTGGCTGCGCACGCGCGCGCTGGCGTTCACCGACCGCGCCCGCGACTACGGCCTGCCGCCGCCCAAGGGCGTGCTGCTGCTGGGTGTGCAGGGCTGCGGCAAGAGCATGTGCGCCAAGGCCGTGAGCGGCCTGTGGAAAATGCCGCTGTTGCGGTTGGACGTGGGCCGCATGTTCGGCAGCCTCGTGGGCAGCAGCGAGGATAACATGCGCCGCGCATTGTCCACCGCCGAGAGCATCGCGCCGGTTGTGTTGTGGCTCGACGAGATCGACAAGGCCATGGCGGGCAGCCGTAGTTCGGGTAGCTCCGACAGCGGCGTGACGGCCCGCGTGTTCGGGACGTTTCTCACGTGGCTGTCGGAAAAAACATCGACGGTTTTCGTGGTTGCCACGGCCAACGACATCAGCAACCTGCCGCCGGAACTCATGCGCAAGGGTCGCTTCGACGAGATCTTTTTCGTGGACCTTCCAAGCGATTCCGAACGGCAGCAGATTTTCGCGGTGCGCCTGAAAGAACGTGCGCGCAACGCCGACGAATTCGACCTGCCGCGACTGGCTGAGGCGTCCGCGGGGTTCAGCGGCGCGGAGATCGACGAGGCCATCGTGTCGGGACTGTACGACTCCTTCGCCACCGGCGAGACCTTCTCCACCGAGCACATCGAGAAGGCGGTGCGCGAGACGGTGCCGCTCTCGAAAACCATGGAGGCGGACCTGGAGAGGCTGCGCAGTTGGGCCGACGGTCGCGCGCGCCCCGCTTCGCCCCGCGAGGAAAGTTTGCCCTCCGAGCAACGCCGCAAAATTGAAATTAACTAACGAAAGGACGATTCGATAATGGGTGCGTGCATCATTCTAACTCCGGTCATCATCACCGCCTGGCCCATGCTGGCTGCGGCCGTAACCAGCGCTGCGGTGGCGGCGGGTTTCACCATGGAGAGGCAGGCGAAGGCCGCCGCCAACCTCAACTCTGTGGATCTCACCATGGAAAACATGGACGTGGTGGGCGAGAGCCTCGGCCATGACCAACAGATAACCATCAAGCGCGACGGGGTGATTCTGACCTTCTCGCGCGACGCCGCCGGGCAGTTCAAAACGCAGGCCCGCGGCAGTCAATCGCAGGCGGAACTGGAAACCATCGGGCGCGAGATGGCGGGCAAGATCATCCAGCAATACGTTTACCGGCGGCTCAATCAGGAACTCGCGAATCAGGGGTTCGAGGCGATCGAAGAAGAACAGGCCGCCGACCAAACCATCCACCTGCACGTGCGCCGCTACCCCATGTGATTCACGAAAGGAACGAACGATGGAACCTCACGACATTGAAATTGAAATTGATCCCAATGGGAAGGTCCGCGCCCACATCAAGGGCGCCAAGGGCAAGGGCTGCCTCGATTATATGAAACTGCTGGAGAGCATCGTGGGGCGCGAAGTGTCGCACGAAATGACAGCGGAACACTTCGAGCCCGACAGCAGCGTGGAGATTCGTCCCACGCTGGAAAACAAGCAGGGCTGAGGTGCCGGCCCGCCGTAGCGATACATCCATGAAAGGAGCCACACGATGAACTGCCCCACCTGCGGAGAGAAGATGAAACCCCTCGATAAAGTTTGTCGTGCGTGCCACTTCATGCCCGAGGCCGGTCGCGTGATCGACCTCGAACCACCGAGGTCATCAGGCCTCCGCAGGTGGTGGAATGGGTGGGCCACACCGCGCCGCGTTGGCCGATTCTTGAGCGAGCGTTTCACGAGGAGCCGGGCGGTAACAAGACGTTCCATTGTGATCGCGATGGTCGCGGGAGTGGTGCCGGGTTTGGGTCATCTCTTTCTTAGGAAATATGTATTTGGCATCGTCTTCATGGTGGGCGCGGGCGGTTTGCTGGGTGCTGCGTTCCAGGTGAGAGATGATGACATGGTCCGCATATTGCTCGGTTTAGCGTGCGCTCTGCACGCCCTGAGCCTTCTCGATCTTGTGTCAGGGTATCTCAAAAACCACGTCGCGAATCGTATGTTCGCGATGGGTGGTCTGATGATAATTCTCGGTGTGGTGATTTACTGGCCCCTCATGCGCAGTATGACATCGTTTCAAACTGTGACCATTCGGGGTGGGCACGGTGACGCTATCGCTTTTCAGATCTTTGACGGGATTGGTGCCCTCTTTAGCGCCGTCTTCGGCTTCATTGTCTTCAGCTATATCGCTCACCAAATTGCCAAGCTATTTCCCCGGAGAAACTCGTCCGGGAGCGAATCGGAAGGAAAAGATTATGGCCCGATTTCACACCCTTGAGTTCGACGATCTTCCCCCCCGCAAGCCTGCCCTCCAACAAGCGCAGCAACAGGAAATGCTTTCGGCGGAGAGTCAGTCCGTCGCGGAGGAACTGCAACATCGCGACACCGCTTCGCGGGATGTCATCGACGAACATTTCCACATGCGGTGTGCCTTCGAAGAGTATCAGAAGGGCAACTTCGAGGCGGCCATGCGCTTGTACTCCCGGGCGTTGCAGGACAACCCCAACCGTCCCGACGCCTGGGTCGGCCAGGTGCGCATGTTGATCGAGATGGGCGAGCTGAAGGAGGCCGGCGTGTGGGCCGACCGCGCGCTTGAAGTGAATGCCGGCCACGGTGAATTGCTGGCGGCCAAAGGGGTGGCGGCGGCGCGTCTGGGTGACCGCAAGTCCGCGATTAAATTTATCGATGCGGCATCGGCCTCGCCGCAGGCCGGCACATTTTTCGTCTGGCTGGCGCGGGGCGAGGTGCTGCTGGCAACCCGACGCAAGAACGTCGACTTCGCGCTGGATCAGGCCATCAGTCTCGCGCGCGATTGGTTTTCGCGGCTGCTCGTGGCGCGCATCTATTATTTCTATCGCCAGTATGCCCGCGCCCTGGCCCACGCCCGCGTTGCAGTGGACGCAAATCTTTTGTCGCCCTTCGCGTGGCTCGTGCAGGGCAATTGCCAACTGGCGCTGGCGATGAGCCGCGATGCCCGGCGGAGCTATCAGGAGGCGCTGAATCTCGACAGCGATTATATGCCCGCCCGAAAAGCCCTTGAAACTCGGCGACCGATCAGCGCGCTCACATCCGTTCTCGCGCCGTTGCGCAGAGTGATGCGACGATGATGAAAGCCATCGAGACCCTTCAGCAAGGCGTTGCCACCCAGAACAATTATCTCGGCACGCTGATCCGCATTGCCCGGGCCAAGCAGGCCAGCGACCTGCATGTGATTGCCGGGCTGCCCCCCGCGCTGCGTGTGAACGGCGAGATCGTCATGCTGGAAGCGGATGTGTTGCGCGCCGAGGAAGTGGCGGCCATGACGCTGGGTCTGCTCAACGAAGTGCAACGTGAGCATCTGGAGAAAACCCGCGAGCTGTGCTTCTCGGTGTTCGACAAGGAAGCAGGGCGCATGCGCGTGACGGTCTATTTCCATGCGGGCGTGCCGGAGTTGTCGGTGCGCCTGTGTTCGCTGGAAATTGAAGACACCGCCTCGCTGGGTCTGCCGCCCATTGTGGCCGAGTTCGCGCGCCGCCCCAACGGACTGGTGCTCATCACCGGCCCCACCGGCATGGGCAAAACCACCACGCTCAACCACATGATCGATCTCATCAACCGCGAGCGTCGGTGCAAAATTATCACCATCGAAGACCCCGTGGAATACGTCCATCGCCCGCTGCGGTCGCTCATTGTGCAGCAGGAAGTTTACACCGATGTGCTTTCCTTCAGCAGCGCGCTGGTGCACGTGCTGCGGCAAAATCCCGACGTGATTGTGATCGGCGAAATGCGCGAACTGGAAACGATTTCCACCGCGCTGACCGCGGCGGAAACGGGGCATCTGGTCATGGCAACGCTGCACACGCCCAACGTGCTACAGACCATGGAACGGATCATCGGCGTTTTTCCGGCGGATCAGCAGAAGCAGATCATTCTTCAGTTGGCCAATTCGCTGCAGGGGGTGCTGGCGCAGGAGTTGATCCCACGGGCAGACGGCACGGGTCGCGTGCTGGCCTACGAGGTGCTGCTGCCCACCGGCGCGGTACGCAACATGATCCGCGAGAACGCGGTCCATAAAATAGAAAACGCCCTGGCCACCGGCCGCCGCGAGGGAATGATAAGCATGGACGCCTGCCTGGCGGATCTGTACCAGCGGGCGGTGATTACGTACGACGCCGCCATAAGCCGAGCCAGAGACCCCCGCCAGATAACCGGCGAACGGATGATGATGCCGTGATGGACGTGATGGACGAGATGGACACTATGGACGATATGGACTGAATGGACAAGTGGGGGACTTGGGGAGAGGCGGGCTTTGCAATTCGCTTGGCCGGTTCTAAATCCGTTTTTCGGGAGGGTTCAGTCTTTCTGTTGAATCACGCTCCGCGATGTCCATCTCGTCCATCTCGTCCATCTCGTCCATCTCGTCCATAGTGTCCATATAGTCCATCCCCCTTCCCGAAAAAAACAGCCCTGCGAAGGAAAGAAAACCATCTCCTTCGCAGGGCCGCCAATTACCTGTCAGCGCTCAACGCGCCAACCGTTTCTGTTTGATTAGTACATTTCCCAACCGCCAACGCCTGCGGCGATGTCGGCGGCTTTCACGATGGCTGCGCCACCGAAGCCTCGGGCCTGGGGCATGTTGGCGGGGCTGGCCGACCATGTGATGTCGCCGTTTGCTGCCACGGTGCCGATCTGCACGGTGCTCACCGCGGCGGTGATGGAACTGGTGCCTGTCGTGCCGCCGCAAACATACACGTAGTTATCCACGGATGCTGCTGTGACACGTCGCAGATCAACAGGCAGGGCGGTGGTGGGCGTCCAGGCTCCGGGCACGCCGGCGGTCACCTGCGTCTTCAACACGGTGGTAATGGGCGAGGGCGCTCCGCCGAGGATGTACACGAAATCGTTGCCGCCGGAGCGGGCGTTTGTCATGGCGTAATCCCAGTGGCCGGCACCGGCTTCGTAAGTCGTTGGGGCCGACCACGCGCTCAGCGCTCCCGTGGCGGGGGTCACGGTGGCGTAGCGCGCGTCGCGGGTTGTGCGAAGGTTACCGTTGGCCTCGATGATGGTGGTGCCCACGACGGCCGCGCGGTTAAACCAATCGGCTCCCGAGATGCTCGTGGTTACACTCCATGGTCCCGGTGTGCCGTTGGTGGGGTTGAGTTTTGTATAAATCACGCGATCGGTGCCGCTGCTGGTACCGCCGAGGATATAGTAATATACGTTGCCGCCTCCGGCGTTAACCAGTGCACCGGCTCCGATGGATTGATCATCGGGGGTGCCGGGGAATACGGCTGAAAGCTGGAAGGGCTCCAGTGTGCCGTCGGATTTGATGCGCGCGTACGCCAGCACATCGGCAGTGTCGCGTGTGCCGTCGCCATTCCAATCGCCGGCACCCACATACAAGTAGCCGTTTGCAATGTGGACGGTGTTCTCAACGAAGAGCCACGAGTAGAGATCGTCGGCGGGAGCCGCGCCCACCTCCGGCAGCAGCGCACCGGCCCGCCGCCAGTTGGAGACGCTGCCATCTGCCAGATTAATGTCAGCAACCCAGACACTGAAAACACCCTGATCGCCCGTGGGGGCGGTGTGAACGTCGGCGGGGTCGATGCTGGTGACCGGATTCACCGCGCCACCGGCGTAATAAAGATATGCGGTTTGTGCCCACGCGGAAGGGGCGAAAGTGGTCGTTAATGCGGCAACTGCCACAGCTTGCAGCAACCTTTTCCAATTGAACTTCATGGGTATCATCTCCTTGAGCCAGTTTTCTTTTCCCGCTTGGCGGGAGTATAATATTAAAGGGAAAGAAAAAATGGAAGTCAAGGGAAAGAGCGGGATGGAGGGTGTCGCTGTAGCGGCAACGATTCTCTGCACTCGCCGATATACTGGTAATTGCCGTTTGCTATCTCTTTCAGGAGCTATTACGCAGTAATATTTAATCCGTCTCGACTCCTGTCTTGGTGGGAGACCACCAACTCGAATAAAAGAATCACTCTGACTGGGACGGATCCTCCTGATCTCGCAAGAGCTTTAATTCAATGATATATTTTTGATTGACTTTGAGGCTGGGGCGATGATCCTCAAAACAATTCTGCCCCAGAGCGCCTTAGAGTGCGAGGCATGAAAGTTTTGCTCCTCAATAAACTTCATGTACTCTTCGAAGGCGTTGCCGAGGGCAGCCATATTCGATAGCTTCGAAAGGAATCACATCATGCGCAAATTAGCATTGTGTGCAGCAGTTGCCACACTCGCCCTGCCCGCATTCTCGATGGACATCTCGTTGGTCAAAACCATCGACCTGTCGGCCAATACACCCTCCGGAACTGGTGCGATAAAAGACGTCATCGCCGACGTAAACGGAAACCTGTTCTACACCACCTATTTCGGCGATCCGACCCACACCATCCGCAAGATCACCGATCCGCTGGGCGTCGCCACCGTCACCGATCCGTGGAGCGTCGGAGCCACCTATCCCACGTCCAGTGGTTCGTACCTCGCCACTGATGGCGCGGGCAATATTTACCTCACCAATTATACTTCCGTGGCCGATGCAGTTGTGCGCAAGTATAAGTCCGATGGTACCCTTGACCCGACCTTCGGAACAGCGGGTGTTGCCGGCCCCTTCAACATTTCAGGTGTCGACCACCGTCCCCGCGCCATCACCTACACCGGTGCAGCTACCAACAAACTCGTCATGATGAGCTTCAAGGGCGCTCCCCTGCAGTTGTTCTCTATTGACGCCACCACGGGCGCGTTCGACACGGGTGTGGTTGCCACCCCCGGCGATCCCACCGAAAACGGCCTTAACACGGGTAACGACATGTGGAGCGGCATCGCTTATGATCCAGTCGCGAACGCTTTGTATGGCAACAGCCAGGGCGACTTGGTAAAGTTGACAGGCGCTTCAGCTTCGCTGACCAACCTCGCGACCTTCGACACCACGACCTTCCTCACTCGTCACGGGCGTCGCAACACTGACGACGGCAATCTCTCTTTTGATGCCACCTCGGGCATCATCGCCTATTCCGCGCGCCAGAATGCGGCAGCCTTGCAAGATCAGCGCTATGCGCTGTACGAAATCGCCACGGGTCGCGAAACCCTCGTGGGCGACGTTCCCGGCCAGCCGAACAACATCAGCGGCTACACCGCGGTGGAGTTTTTCCGGTCCGCCGGAAATCTCTACCTCGTGGCACCCGCCGCATCGGGCAAGTCACTCAAGATATTTGCGGTCAACACCACGCCTGCTCCTGCACCGTCGTGGGTATGGGACAAGCGCATCGACATCACTTCGGTCATCCCCACCGGAGCCCGTGCAAAGAACCTTGATGCCGATTCCGCCGGAAACATTTACTTCAGCGCCTACTATGCGGCTTCCCAGATTTATAAGATCACCAATCCGGCCGGTGCGGCATCGGTAGCTGTCTGGCAAACGGATAGCATCCTCAGCAGCAGCAACAACGTGGTTACGCTGGATGATTCCAACAACGTCTACATCGGTTATCAGGGTACGGATGCGGCGTCTTCTTACATCAAGAAGTACAGCCCGGCAGGTACGCTGGTGGCAGCCTTCGGCACGGCCGGAACGCTTTCTCCCGTGGTGATAAATGGCGCGGGCGTTCGTCCCCGTTCCATCGCCTACACCAACGGTAAGCTGCTGGTGTCGCCCTTTATGGCTGCGCCGGAGCAGATCGGTGTGGTTGATTCGACGACCGGAGCCGACGGCGGCGTGCTGATTGATAGCCCCGGCAACAAGCCCGATACCGCCAGTCTTTCTGGTACCGAGATGTGGCAGGGTGCTGTCTATGTTGCTTCCTCCCAGACGCTTTATGGCAACGCCATGGGCAGCCTCATCAAGATCACCGGCGCGGCCCCCACACTGGCCAACCTGGCGACCTTCGACACGCCCGCAGCGGTTGTGTTGAACAAGCGCACGTCCAGCGATAACTACTGGCTGAAGGCCGATCCGACCGGACGTTGGATCGCTTTCTCGTCTTACCGCGAATACACCGGCACGCCGACCAACTACACGGTGAAAACCGGCATCATTGAGTTGGCCACAGGCAAGGTGGAGTATGTGGGCGGAGAGCCGGGAGCCAACGGCAATATCGACGAAAACGGCTCGCCCGTTTTCATCACCTCGGGCACCACGCAATATCTCGCCACGCTGTCCCAGCGCGATAACGCCGTGGATCTGTGGCGCTTTGACGCTGCTGCTGGTGTGAACGACTGGTGCATGTACTAATCGTCCACCGTTTTACCCGATAACTAAGGCAACTCAGGCAGCCGAGGGAGTTCATCCCCCCGGCTGCCTTTTTGTTTTTTTCTGAAAACGGTCTTGCCTTTTGCGGTGTTTTGAGGCTCTCTTCCTTTTCATGAAAAGCCACCGTTTCACCGCCATCCGGGTCACTACCGCGCTGTTGTTTCTGGCCATGCTCAGCCTGCCGGTGTTTGCGGCAACAAAGCCCGGGGTGAACACTTCCTCCACCGAAACCCTGACTTCGGTCACCGCTCGGGTGCATTTGCCCGTGCCGTATATGCAGCAACCTGACAACCAAACCTGCCTGCCCATGTGCCTGCTTATGGCGCTACATTACATGGGGCGCGAGCCCAATTTCACCTCGGCCACAGTGCAGCAGTTGCACAAGCGCACCTGGTACGAGCGGTTCAATGTTCCCGCCATTGCGCGCGATTACGGCCTGTATGCCCTGCCCAATTGGTTCCAACTGGGCTGGACCCGCCGCACCATCGAGCACGAGTTGGACATGGGGCGTCCGGTCGTTTTGGGTAGCGCCATCAGTCGTGCGGGGCATTTCATTCTGGCCATCGGCTACACGGACGACGGACGACTGATCATTCACGACCCCACCTTGCGCTCACCCGGTTACGAGATCGGCGGGCCCGACAGCGTAGTGGATTGGGAACAGATTTTCTGGCGTGGTGGTGTGATTTTACGTCCCGAACCGTTCCCCGTCAGGGACGCTATTTCTGGAACAACGGCGGAAACGACAGCTCCGCGACGGGTGAAACCGGGCGAAACTTTCACCGTCGAAATTGCCGTCCGCAACAACGGCACCGTGCCCTGGCCGGATGAAGTTTATCTGGCGCCTATCGTACCCGAAACCTCGCCCACGCAGATGCGCGACAGCGCCTTCCGTCCCGAGAAGGGCTGGCTGTCGAAATATCATGCGGCAGCACCCGACAAAAAAAATCTCGCCACCAGCGATACCGCAGTTTTTTGTTTCCCACTCACCGCGCCCCAGGTTTCCGAGCCCACGGCGTTCATCGAGCGTTGGAATCTGGTGGATGCCAACGGCCGCGGGTGGGGCTCCTCCTATCTGGCTGGTCCGGGCGACTACGAAATGCTGACCCGCATAACGGTGGATCCTCCCCGAGGGCCGTGGACGTTGCCGTTGGTGGAGACCACCACGGGCACCAAGCCCGTGTTGAACTGGGCAACCAGAGCCGGTACTCTGACCGCCGCTGCGTCGTCACTGCCGCCGGTGCCGGGCGGGCTCAAAGCCTTCACCCTGCACGATGCAACGAGCACCACGGCCAGCGCGTATCTGGGCGACACCGACTGGAGCGATTATCGCGTGGAGGCGTGGGTGTACTGCGATCTGCGGAAAGCCGAGGGCAAGACCGGCTACGACCGGGTGGGGATTTTCCTGCGAGATCAGGCCGACCGCGCCGGGGATACAAAAGATGGCGCGCAATCGGGCGCGGCCTACGCCATGACGTTCGACGGCGACGACGGCGGCATCCGCGCAGCCAGCATCGACGGGGGCGGCATCGACGACTTTCGTCCGGGTGCGCGCTTCAAGCTGACGGAGTCCGGCTGGCACAAGTTCGCCGTGCGGGTCACTGGCAACGAACTGATCTACGAACTGGACGGCAAGGAGTTCTGGCGCGGTCGCAACAGGCTGTTCAGCAAGGGCGACTGCGGGGTTTATTACCGCAGCAGTTTCACACCCGAGAAGTCGGGCGGCGTCTCCTTTGCGGGGTTCCGTGTCGAGAAATAGATTGTGCCGCTGCGGGTTGCCATATAGCGTGGCATCCCCATTCAAACAACAAGGCGGGCAATCATGAAGAGCGTGGTGGTGAAAGCATTCGGCGGCGTGGACCAGATGCATCTGCTGGAAGAACCCACGCCGGAACCGGGGCCGGGTCAGGTGCGCGTGCGGCTGAAGAGCATCGGCTTGAACCACGCGGATCTCATGGCGCGCAAGGGCGAGTACAAACTTTACAGCGGCGAGCCTCCGTTCACCCCCGGCCTTGAGGGTGGCGGCGTCATTGAGGCCCTGGGCGAGGGCGTAACCACACGCACCGTGGGCCAGCGCGTGGTGCTCAGCGCCGACGCGCCCCGGCGGCGCAACCGCAATTCGTCGGGCGGGACGTATCGCTCGCATTACCTCGTTCTGGCTGAACAGGCGCTGCCGGCGCCCGATGGGCTGCCCGATGATGCGCTGGGGGCTGTGTGGCTGCCGTATCTCACGGCGTGGGGATGTCTGGTCTGGAAGCAGAACATCGGCGAGGGCGACATCGTGGCCATCCCCGCCGCCAGCAGCAGCGTGGGTCTGGCCGCATCGCAGGTGGCCCACGAGCGCGGCGCGAAGGTGATCGGCACGACCACGCACCCTGCCAAGGCGGAGGAACTGCGCGCCATGCCCGAGGCGAAATTCGACCACATCGTGGTGACCCGCGACGCCGACGGTAACGACACCGACTGGTACCATGAATTACGCAAGCTGACGGCGGGGCGGGGTGTGAACGTCTTCTTTGACCCCGTGGCGGCCGGCGCGTTTCTGGATACCGAAATTAGGTCGCTGGCAAACTACGGTACCATTTGGGTTTATGGACTCCTGGGCAAACCGGCCAAGGTGGATGTGTCGCCGCTGATAAGGAAACACGCGTCCATCCGCGGGTGGGTGTTGGGCGAAATAATGGACGGCGGCCCCGAAACGCTGGAGCGGGCCGAACGCGAAATTCTGGAAGCTCTGGGCGAAGGGCGCTACAAGCTGTGCATAGCGGAGCGTTTCAAGCTGGAGGATGCCGCCCGCGCCCACGAGAAAATGTCCGAAGGCCAACACATAGGCAAGCTGGTGCTGGTGCCGTAAAGGCGGCGTTTTTCCGGGATTTTTTTAACAGCGTGGATGCCCAATTATTTGCCCCCGAAGGGGTCGCTTCGAAGAGCAGGACGCTATTCCATTTTGCCCCCGGAGGGGGCGCGGCAAGTAGGCGGGGGTGGAGGGAGCGCAGCGACCGGAACCCCCGTTCCACCCGCGATTTGATCCCGCCCCGGATGGGGCGGCGGAATCGGGGGGCAATTGGGCTGATGAAACCCAAATATGGTTGGATCTATGGAATGGTTCTGCCCGCGGATTGCGGCGTGATGTAAATCATGTTACTGGGCTGGACCTGTGTTTCCGCCGCCCCATCCGGGGCTGGAACGTATTTTGATGCGTTCCGGGGGTTCCGGTCGCTGCGCTCCCTCCACGCCCCGGTTACTCCCCGCGACCTGCTCCGCAGGCAAAAACCAAACCGTTGGATTTTATCTCACGTGTAATGTCCGGCTACCGGCCTCGACCTGCTCCGCAGGTAAAACCCAAACTGTTGGAGCGGGATCTTCACCTTTGGAACGGGAACCTCGAATTTTCTGTTCCCTCACAAAAAAAGGGGCAGACCCATTAGGCCTGCCCCTGGTATCGCATTTCTAAAAGCCCGCCCTACGTCAGGCTTTCTTTTTCTTTAGACCGAACTCGGGATCGATCGGAATTATGTAGATTGACACGAAGCTCAGGCTGGCCAGGGCCGTCACCATGATGAAGTAGTATTCGTAGCCCAGGAACTCCTGCAGGATACCGCTCAACATGCCGGGTAGCATGAAGCTAAGCGCCATGAAGCCCGTGCAAAGGGCATAGTGCGACGCCTTGTTCACACCCTGACCTGCTATGTAGAGCATGTAGAGCATGTACATGGAGAAGCCGAAGCCGTAGCCGAACTGTTCGATGAATACCGATCCCATGATGGTCAGGAACGATGGCTGGAAATACGCCAGCATAACAAACAGCAGGATGGGCAGGTTCATGAACAGGCACATGACCAACCGCACCTTCAGCAGGCCCTGAGTGGCTGCATAAACGCTGCCGGCGATGCCGCCCAGCAGCAGACCCAGCACACCGATGGTTCCGTAAGCGAGGCCGTATTGGGTCGTCGACAACCCGAGCCCGCCCACTTCGTGGGAGTCGAGCATGAAGGGCGGAATCATCTTCACGAGCAGCGCGTCAGCGAGGCGATAAACCAGCAGGAAGATGATCATCCGGCCAATGCCCGGCTTGCGGAAGAACGATGCGAACACCTCGTCGAAGGGCAGGCCACTGCGTCGTGCCGCTTCGCGGAATCCTGCCGCGGCGGGTCTGCCCAATCCGGCTTTGGAGATCAACATCCAGGCGACCAGACCGATGATTCCCCATACGCCGAAGCCGATGAGATCGGAAAGGTTTTTAAATCGTCTAGGAGCCATAGCATCGACGTCGAGGAGAAGACTCACAAACATCGGTTTAACAAAGGAGTAAGCACCCCACAGCACCGCCAGCGGCACACCCACAGCCACAAACAACCAGAAGGCGGCCTGGATGAACGGGGGGCGTCCCGTGGTGTCGCGGTCGTCGAGGGCGGGCTTTGGTAGCATAACCATGTGCCACAGCCACAGCAGCGTGAAAACGCCCGCCACTACGCCGATGCAAATTCCCCATGCCCACGGGATTTTTCCCGAGGCCACATTGAAGTTTCCGAGAACGGGGGTTTTGAGGTTCTTGTCCACCTGAACCACCACGGTCTTGCCGGTGTTCCATGTTTCCGAGTTCAATTCCACGCGATCCGCATCGTGGATCTTTATGTTGTTCGCCTCGCCCACGGGCACGAAGAACTCGTACCATTTGGAATGCTTGGGAGAAACGCTGAGGGCCACGGTGGTGCCGGCCTCAGGGGCGCTGGCCAGTTTCAGGGTCAGCAGTTGCGTGGTGCCGGCGTCGATGTTCATCAGACGCGGCTCGATGATCACAAACTCATCCGCGCCGGGGGCGGGGGCGACTACAGTAACCTCGCGCCCGGGAGGCCCGGCATTCACCGAAAACGTAACCGGTGTGGGCCCGCTGTGGGATTCGAGCACCCCGGCAAGGATAACCAGCACGCCGGTGCCGATGATCATCGACAGACGCCAGAAGGTAGATCGAATGCCGTTGAACAGCGCCTGTCGGTGGGGGTCGAGCCCCAGCATGTAGAAGCCGTCCGCGGCAATATCGTGGGTGGCCGAGGCGAACGCCATAAGCGCAAAGACTATCAGAGAGCCGGTCCACCACATATTGGTGGGAAGCAAAAACGCGGTGATGATGAGGCCGATGGCCATCAGAGCCTGGGTGGAGAGGGTCCACTTGCGCTTGGTCCAGTAGAGGTCCACAAGGGGTCCCCAGAGGGGCTTGATAACCCATGGCAGACCGAGCAGGCTGGTGTACCAACCGATGTTGGCGTTGGACACGCCGAACCGTTTGTACATGGCCGCCGAGACCATGGTGACGATGACATAGGGAATGCCCTGAGCAAAGTACAGGGATGGAACCCACGCCCAGCCCGAACGGGTTGGATAGTTTGCTTCGTCGTTAATATCGATTTGTTCGTTGTTATCGGGTTGAGTAGAAATGACGTTTTCTCCTGTTGGAAGCTACCGGAGCGTCCCCACGCCCGTGAAGATTCCTATGACAAGTTGATGACAGAGAAATCAGTACGGTCCCATTACCCATCGTCAACGCATAACGAGCGACGGTGGCAGAAAGGATGTAAAATTTTTCAGCTAACGGCGGGGCGTTACGAACCTGGTGTCAGGCGACGAAAACCACGTCGGGTTTGGCGGGTATGAGGCCCTTCTCGGCGGCCAACTCCAGCAAGAGATGCACCGCTTTGCGCCCCCGCTCGCCGTAATCCACGGTGAGTTCGTTCACGTACATGCCCACAAATTCGTCGGCCAGATCGTGGTCCATGTCGCGTGCCCACGAGAGCGAGTAATCCACCGCCTCATGGCGATGGTCGAGGCCGTACTGGATGCTCTCCTTGAGGATCGCGGAAACTTCGCGGATGGTCTCGTCGCCCAGGGAGCGCCGCACCACATTGCCGCCCAGGGGCAGCGGCAGGTTGTACTTTTCCTGCCACCATTCGCCGAGGTCGAAGATTTTTTTGAGACCCGCCTGGGCGTAAGTCATTTGTCCTTCGTGGATGATGAGTCCGGCGGCAAACTTGCCCGCGACCACGGCGGGGATGATTTCATCGAAGGGAACCACGGCGTAGGGGAACTCGCCGATGGCGAGCTTCAATTCGAGGAAGGCCGAGGTCATCTCGCCGGGGATGGCGATTTCGGTTTTGTTGAGGTCGGCGACGGACAGCGCTTCGCTGGCCACAACCATGGGGCCGTAGTTGTCGCCCATGCTGGCGCCGCTGGCGAGCAGCGCGTACTTGTCGGCAATGTAAGCGAAGGCGTGGATGGAGACGGCGGTGATGTCCAGTTCGCCGCGCGTGGCGCGCTCGTTGAGGGTCTGGATGTCCTGAAGAATGTGTTCGAAAGTGTAGCCGCGCGTGTCGATCTTGCCTTTCGCGAGGGCGTAAAACATGAACGCGTCGTCGGGGTCGGGGCTGTGACCGAGGGTCAGGTGTTGGGGTGCCATGATTAGTGGGTTGATCGCCTTTCTGAAGGTCCTGAGGCAATGCTATGGCGTGGGCGGGAGAGAATTCGGAAAGGGTGCAGATTGGGGTTTCAAAGAAATCGTAAAAAAGAAGGTCGATTTCGCTGTGGACAAGGAACCTACCTTGGCGGTGCCTGTCCAACCCTGCAAATATGGTAAGTTTCCCGGGAGCAGGCGATGTGTGTTCGGCAAACCCCTTCTCCAAATCATCCCGGTAAATAATTGCCAGTTATGCAGGGTGCGCGGCGTTTCGGCACCGCTGATGTGGTTGCCCCCCCCTGGCAACCAGCTCCCCATCAGCGTGGTGAAACAGCCAGCAGCACCCTGCTTTTTTTTGTGGTAGAAACTTTGACGCAAAGACGCCAAGGCGCAAAGAAAAGCAAAACTGATTAAAGCAAATACGCCCGGGTTTGCCCTCTTTGCCACCCTGTCCATAGTGTCCATTTCGTCCATCCCTCCCACAGCCCCGTCTGTTTCCCCTTGAGAGCTTCCCGTCCATCGGTTTGAGATGAGCCACCGTGCAAATACGTCTCGATCGATTCTATCAGCTCAACCGGCGCATCCTCATCTGGGCGGCGCTCGCGTTTTTGATTTATCTCATGCGCGATTTCTTCGCGTTGATCTTCGTAACCTTCCTGCTGGTCAGCTTCACACTGCCGGTCATCGATTGGTTCGATTCGCGAACGCGGCTTCCCCGCACGGGGATTATCGTGGTGCTTTATCTGGCCATTCTGGCGGGGTTGGTGGGGGCTACCATCTACGTAACCCCACGCGTATTTGGCGAGGCTTCCACTGCGGTGCGCGAACTGACAACCGCACCTGCTCGAACATCGGGCGATGTCGGTGCACTGGTGACTTCTTCCACGCGACATCGGCCGTCCGTCCTTAATCCCATCCAACGCAATCCATCCTCACTGATTCCAGGCGATATTCCTACGACTGATTCGATGGCGGATGCGCTGGATATCACCACTTATGCCGAGTTGTTAACGTCCCACCCTCTGGACTTGTTTACTTCCGGTGGTGAGGTGGCCGACGAAAAACAAATCGAGCGGCTGTTTACAACCAACATCAAATCCATCATCGTGAACATGCGTGACGATGTGGAAACGAGCTACCCTTCGCTGGGGCCCATTTTGCGGGTGATGGCTGCGGACCGCGAGATTGACCGCGTGCTGAGCCGCGCCGCCGATAACGCCGCGCCCTGGTTTGTGGCGGCCAGCAAGAAAGTGGGCGCGGTGGTCACCACCACACTGCTGTCGCTGCTCTTCAGTTTCCTCATCGTGCTCGACATGACACGCCTCAAAGGCGAGGTGCTGCGACTGGG
Source organism: candidate division BRC1 bacterium HGW-BRC1-1 (assembly GCA_002842095.1). Lineage (GTDB taxonomy): Bacteria > Sumerlaeota > Sumerlaeia > Sumerlaeales > Sumerlaeaceae > HGW-BRC1-1. Next base: position 149,604 of record PHCB01000006.1, on the reverse strand, counting down.
GCAGTCGCGTCTGCACGATTTTTATGAGGAGAGCGCGGGCCCGGTGGTGCGGTTTGCCTCGGTGATCGCGCGGGCCTTCCGTGCCCAGGCGATGATCGCGCTGACCAACACGGTGCTCACCGCCATTGGGTTTCTGCTGCTGGGTGTGCCGAAGGTGATGCTGCTCTCCATCATCGTCTTCTTCTTCAGCTTCATCCCGGTGCTGGGCGTGTTCATCAGCACGGCACCGGCACTGGTTATTGCGCTGAATTATGCCGGTTATGGCACCGCGCTGGGTGTGGTGGTGTTGGTGATCATCATCCATGCGTTGGAAGCATACGTACTGAATCCCCTGATTTATGGTCACCACTTGAAGCTGAACCCCGTGCTGGTGCTGGTGATCCTGTTCCTGGGTCATCACTCGTTCGGTTTGTGGGGGATGGTGCTCGGTGTACCGGTGGCGTATTATTTCATCTACTACGTGTTCGCCGTGCCGAGGGCAGGCGCGGAGAAGATTCCGGGGATTCCCGGGCGCGTGCGAAGACGGCGAGGTTTGTCTCCGGCGGTGGATCCTGCAACTACGGTGACGGATGACGCAGAGGACCCGGCGTTGGAGGGAGAAAAGTAGCTCGGCGCATTCAGGCCGGGGAGAGGAATGGTGGGCGATACTGGGATCGAACCAGTGACCTCCACGATGTCAACGTGGCGCTCTAACCAGCTGAGCTAACCGCCCATTCCTAAGCCCGCGGGAAATCGCCCCTAAGGAGCGCCGCAGACCGCCTTAGAATAGCGGTGGCTTGAACTTCTTATTCAAGCATGGAGAAGCTTGCGGTGCGGTGAGATGGAAGGAGTGCGAAGGGATGGATCGTTCGGGAAAATCTGGCAGGCGGGGCGAGGGGGATGTTGCGCGTCCGGAGGCGGGTGTGGTTTTGCCCGATGGTCTTCGGTTGCTTGCCGCCAGGGTTGACGCCTGCCGGTCTTGTCCGTTGGGCGAGCAGCGGGGGATGTCGGTTTTCGGGGCCGGGAATCCGGATGCGGATTTGGTTTTTATCGGCGAAGCGCCCGGAGCGCGGGAGGATAGAACGGGGATTCCCTTCACCGGGGCGGCGGGCAATTTGCTGATGGATGCCCTGGGGAGAAACGGCATCGTGCGCGAGGAGGTGTTTATTTGTAACATCCTCAAATGTCGTCCGCCGGAAAATCGCGACCCAAAGCCCGCTGAGATTGCGGCCTGCACGCCTTTTCTGCTGGAACAATTTGAGCTGTTGAAGCCGCGCATGTTGTGCTCTCTGGGGCGTGTGGCGGCGGGCTGGCTGCTGGGCGGGCCAATAAAAATCATGGAACGCCACGGTACGTGGGAGAGCTACGCGGGGCTGCCGCTCTTTATCTGTCTGCACCCGGCAGCGGTGTTGCACAGCAGCAAGAATCGATCGGTTTTTGAATCGGATGTAGCCGCGTTGGCCGAGGTTTACCATGGACGCAACCGCTCCGATCGCCCATAATCACGCGGCTAAACGCCTGCGCGGTGCCCGCCGATGGATGCTGTTAGGCGGTGTGGCGGGTGCGCTGTTGGGGGCGGCGACCACGTTGATTCTGTTTATCTGGCCGGGGATACTTGCGGCCCGTGCGGGGGGTGTTTTCTCGGGTGCCACACAGGGCACCGATCAATACACCTATTTTGCCATGGTGCGTGCGCTGATGCGCAGCCCCACGGGCATCACGTATTCGTATCCCTTTGCGTTGTGGTGGCCCACGCCGCCGGTGTTGTTCCAGCCTACCTTTGTGGCTCTGGCCTGGCTGGCGCGGGTGGTTGGGATACCCGTGGCTTTTGAGATCGGCCGCGTGGCCGGTGCCGCAGCATCGGGCGCGGCGTTGGGGGCCATGGCGTGGCGTCTGGCGCCGGGCAAAGGGTGGACGCGATGGGTCGCCATCACAATGGCCTTTGGTGGCGGGTCATTCTGGGTGGTGGCGACCGCCGTGGGAATGCGCGACGCCGGCCATTGGATGATTCTGCCCTGGTATTTTGAGCAGGAAGTAATGGGCACTCTTTTCATGTGGATGCCCTTCCTCGCGCAAAACGTTTATTATCCGCTGGAGGCGATTTACCACGCGCTGGTGCTGGGGG
>PHCB01000006.1:0-142500 GCA_002842095.1 candidate division BRC1 bacterium HGW-BRC1-1 | reverse complement strand
GCGCGTGGGATGGTTTGGCATTCATGGGCGGGTGGAGTCCTGATGAAATTGTGGAGAGGTCATGTGTGAAAATGCTTAGACGCAAAGACGCGAAGACGCAAAGAAAAGCTAACGGAAGAAGGGGGAAGAGATTCTTCAAAAGAACCATGGATCGTAAAACAAATAAAGGTGGGACCAGCGTCTTTCACTGGTCCCACCCGAAGAACATTCTCTTGTCGTGAATCTGTTCGGGGATTACGCCATCGTCAGCGCCATCACGCTTTTGCAGGTGTGGAGGCGGTTCTCTGCTTCCTGATACACGACCGAGTGGGGGCCGTCGATCACCGCGTCGGTGACTTCGTTGCCGCGGTCGGCGGGGAGGCAGTGCATGTAGATCGATTCTTTTTTTGCGTGACCCATCAGCTTCTCGTCGCAGATCCAGTTCTTGTAATTCTTGGACAGCTCCAGGGCTTCCTGCGGGCGACCGAACAGTTCCTCGATGCCCCAGCTTTTCGGGTACACGATGTCGGCGTCGGCGAAGGCGTCGGCCATGTTGTCGACCACTTCAAATTTGGTGCCATGGGCGGCGGCGTTTTGCTGCGCCAGGCTCATGGTGTCCTTCATCAATTTCCATTCCGGGGGATGGGCGAGGGTCACGTCCATGCCGAAGCGGGTCATGAGCGTGATGAGACCCTGGGGCACGCTCATGGGTTTGGCGTAGCTTGGCGCGTAGGCCCAGCTCACCGCAATTTTAAGTCCGCGAAGGTCGCGCCCGAAGCGCTCGCGGATGGTCATGAGATCGGCGAGAGTTTGGAACGGGTGGTCGATGTCGCACTGCATGTTCATCACGGGTCGGTCGCTGTGTTGGGCCACTTCCCGCATGAGGCTGTTGCCCTTGCCGGGTTCGAGATCGTGTCGGATGGCGATGGCGTGGCCGTAGCTGGACAGGATAACGCCCATGTCCTTGGGGCTTTCGCCGTGGCTAAGCTGCGAGGTTTCAGCGTCGATGAAATGAGCGTGGGCGCCAAGCTGCGTGGCACCTGCCTCGAAGGAGTTTCGCGTGCGGGTGCTCTTGTCGAAGAAGAGAAGAAAGATGGTTTTGTCGGGCAGCACGTTATGCGGAATTCCGTTGCGGAATTTATACTTCAGGTCGGCCGCGAGGTCCAGCGCCACGTCCAGTTCGGCGTCGCTCCAGTCACGCGTTTCAATGTAATCCCGGCCCCGCAGGCCTGCCACAATCTTCTCGTCGAACATGAGGAAACTCCCGATAAATTTACGATGAGGTAACGGGAGACAAGACCAGCGTGCTGGGGGAAAGAAAAGGAAAAAGCTTAGCCGTTCCCTTCATAAATTAGGTGTTCTGTTTTTTGTCGAATTCATGGCGTCCATATCGTCCATTCAGTCCATACCGTCCATCTCGTCCATCCCCACCGAATCCACCTACAGCTTTTCCACAATAATGTGGTCGTTTGTGTAGATGCAAATTCCCGCAGCAACGCCCAGCGATTCGCGGGCGATGGCTTCTGCATCAAGACTCGAGTGGGCCAACAGCGCGCGGGCCGCGGCCAGAGCGAAGGGGCCGCCGGACCCAATCGCCGCGATGCCGTCGTCGGGTTCGATCACATCGCCGTTGCCGCTGATGAGCAGTAGATGGTCGGCGTTGGCAGTGACGAGCATCGCCTCAAGATGGCGCAGAAATTTGTCCGTGCGCCAGTCCTTCGCCATCTCCACGGCGGCGCGCAGCAGGTTTCCGCGGTGCTCCTGCACCTTCGCTTCCAGCCGGTCGAAGAGCGTGAAGGCGTCGGCCGTGGCTCCGGCGAATCCGCATATAACCAGATCGTTATAAATCCGCCGCACCTTGCGCGCGGAGTTTTTCATGATCGTGTTGCCGAGGGTCACCTGTCCGTCTCCCGCCACGGCGGTTCGTCCTTTGTGGCGGATGCCGAGGATGGTGGTGCCGTGAAAAACCGGAGCGCGGTTGGGGTTTTCGCTGGTCAATGAAATGTCTTTCATGGGGCAGAAGAATGTGCGGTCTTGCCTTACAGGTTGCCGGACTGACTACCGGCGTCGTCGAAGGTTTTTTCGTACTGCACGCCCGGACGGAAACTATAGTCGAAGGTGCGATCGATCAACTTTGTGGGCGGATACGTGTGGCGGTTGAGGGTCACCACCAGTTCGTAATCGCCGGGTAGAAACTCGGCCGTGCGCGTTTCGTTGTGGGCGAGGAGGATGTTGATGGATTCGCCCCCGGCGCGGGGAATGGCATTCACGGCAAGCATCGAGTTGGGAGTTTTGTTGGTGATTTTCAGCGCCGAGCGGTTCCCGCCGACATTGCGCGTAGTGAAAACACCATCGCGCAACGCTGCGGGTCTGGGTGTTTTTTCTGTGGCGCGCAATGGGCCCGTGGCCGTTTGCCCGGCGGGTTGCATGGCAATTTCAAGATCGCTGAGGGAGGGCGCTTCGCCTTGCGGATTTGAGGCGGGACCCACCGCGATTTGTTCGCCCGGGCCGGGGTCAATCACTTCGACCCGCAGTTCTCCGCGGCGCGCTTTGGGGGAAGGTTCGGGTGCTTGTGGAACGGCGGTAACTTTTGCAGCGGGTGCAGGTGTCGCGGGGGGCGTAGCAGTCGGATCGGGGCGTGTGAATGGTGGCGGTGTAAACGCCGGTGCGGCGCGTGATGCCGCCTCGCCAAATACGCGGATGGATTTCGTTTCCGTGGTCCCCGACGCGCGCGGCATTTCAATGGTGCGAACAGGAGCCAGCGCCGCTGTCGGCAACGGGGCGGGCTTTGGGTCATTCTTCGCGAGGTCGTCGGAAAGACCCACATCACTGGGTTTCAGATGAGTCAGCGTGCCGTCGGGGGCGGCCTTCATCATGCTCGTTTCCACATTTACGGCGGGCGTGTTCATGGCCTTCGTGGTTTGCTTGAGAGCTTTCGCAAACGCCGCCGCGCCGTCGCGAGCCTGGGCGGTCAGTTCCAGGGTTTGCGTGCGGGCCACGGCTTCTTCGCGTGGGTTATCCTTGGCGAGGTCGGCATATTGCCGATAGTAAAATAGAGCGGCACCGGGCTGGCCGAGGCCGTCGAACAGTTGCGCGAGACGCAGGCTGAGGGCGGGTTCGGTGGGATACTCGCGGCTCAGGTTTTGCAGAATTACAAGGGCGTCTTTCACGCGGCTCTGCTGCACCAGTTTCTCCGCCTGCTGGGCTTTTTTCAGCGCCTCCTCGGGCAGCTTCGCCCAAGCGGTAGTTGTGAAAAGCGCGAGCAAAAAAATGCATGAGAACAGACGCAAGAGGACGGAGAGATGCGTTGATGTTTTTATGGGGTGATTCATGGGAGGAGATTCCTTCGGAATATGGCAGCTGATGATTTTCGGTTTCATTCCAACTCGCGCACGAGGCCTGCGTAGGCGTCGAGTTCGCAGGTGTAAACGTGCTGGATGACATGGTCTTCCAGCAACTCGGACTTGTCGTGCCAGTGCAGTCGCCGGTTCAGGCAGGCGATCTGGTCGGAGTAGTGGGAGAGCTGGCCCACGTCGTGACTGACCATAATGACGGTCAGCCGCAGGTCGCGTTGCAGTTCGCGCACCATGTGGAGAAACTGTTGCTGGCCGGATGAATCGAGGCCGGAGGTTGGTTCGTCCAGCACCAGCAGTCGCGGTTCGCTCACCAGCGCCCGGGCGATGAATGCGCGCTGCTGCTGGCCGCCGCTCATGCGACCGATGGGGCGGTCGCGCAGGTCGGCCAGACCCACACGCTCAAGCATCTGCTCGGCTCGCTGGCGCGATTCTTTTGAAATGCGCCGCAATAATCCGGCCTTGCCGATGGCCCCCATCAGTACCACGTCGAGCGTGCTGGCGGGAAAGTTTTTGTCCACCTCGTGGCGCTGCGGCACGTAGCCGATCAGCCAGCGCTGGCTTTCGAGGTCGCCGGGCGCGCGTTGAAATATTTCGATCTGCCCTTCTTGCAGGGGCAGCAGTCCCAGCATCAGCTTGAGCAGCGTGGTTTTACCGCCACCGTTGGGGCCGATGAGGCCGAGGAAAATGCCCTCGTCGATGTGGAACGTGATGTTGTCCAGGATGATGTGTTCGCCGCGCCGGAACGTGACGTTTTTCATGCTCGCGACGACGTTGCTGGTCGTGGAATTCGGCTTCATTGTGGTTTCGGAATTGACCATAACTTTGAGAACCTACGCTTCCTGTGTGGCGGTTTCAACCACGGCTACGGGGTGGTCGATCCATCCACCGGCAAGCACACTTTCGCCGTCATAAAGCACCACGGCCTGGCCGGGAGTTACGGCCCGCTCGGGAGTGTCGAAAATAAAGCGCAGGGTGCCATCGGCTTGCGGCGACGCGATGCCGGGCGACGGGGCCGAGTGGTGGCGAATTTGCGCGGCGGCGGCGAAGGGCTCGCTGGGAAGCGCCATGGCCACCCAATTCATGCGCGATGCCGTCAGGCCCGCGCTCAGCGTTTCACGGTCGGGTCCCACCACCACCAAGTTCTCATCGGCCATGATGTCGATCACGTAAAGCGGCTCGGGATTGGAGATGCCCAGACCCTTGCGCTGGCCGATGGTGTAGAACGCGATGCCTTCGTGGCGACCGAGGGTTTTGCCGTCGCGGGTCACGATGTCGCCGGGGCGCAAGGCGGCTTCGCCCACGCGGGCGCGGAGGAACGCGCGGTAATCGTTGCCGGGCACGAAACAGATTTCCTGACTGTCGGGCTTGTCGTGCACGGCCAGACCCAGCTCGCGGGCGAGGGTGCGGACTGCAGTTTTTTCAAGGCCGCCCAGCGGACAGATGAGCTTGCGCAGTTGGTCCTGTCGCAGGCCGGAGAGGTAGTAGGTCTGATCCTTCGAGGCATCAGCAGCGCGGTGCAACTCGGCGCGGCCCGTGGCCGGGTTTGTGCGCGGGCGGGCGTAATGCCCCGTGGCCACAAAGTCGCAATCCCACATGGTGGCCTTGTCCAGCAACACGCCCAGCTTGAGTTGGTTGTTGCACAGCACGCACGGGTTGGGTGTGCGGCCGTGCAGGTAGTCGTTGATGAACGGGGCGATCACGGCGTCGTGGAACTCGCGCTCGAGGTCGAGCACATAAAACGGAAAGTCCTCGCGCTGGGCCACGGCGCGTGCATCGGCGGCGTCCTCGGGCGAGCAGCACGACTGAAACTTGCGTCCGGAGGCTTTCTCGTGGTCGGAAGGGTGGTGCGTGCGCATGTTGACACCGACGCAGGAGTATCCCGCGCGCTGAAGCAGCGCAGCCGTAAGGGCGCTATCCACCCCGCCGCTCATGGCAACCAGAATGCGCGCGCCGGGGGAGATGCTGTGTCCGAGTTCAAGCATGGTCGAGGAAGGATACCGTGGCGGGATAGGAAGCTTTGGCGGAAAGCGCAGGTGGGATGGACGAAATGGACGAAATGGACACTGAGGCGCGTAAAAGCTGATGTGGGTCCGGAGTCCTTGCTGGACGCCTTGCTCAGTCCATATCGTCCATTGTGTCCATAAAGTCCATATCGTCCATCTTCACCCCCGCAAAAAAAAAAGCGGGTGCATTGCCATCTCGGCTTTGCACCCGCTTGAAATGCGGTTTATGGTTCCTGTCGGAAGTTTTCGTCCGGTGTCGGAATTACCAGCGGTAGTGGGCGAAGGCCTTGTTGGCTTCGGCCATCTTGTGCGTGTCTTCGCGCTTCTTCACGGCGGTGCCGGTGTTGTTGAAAGCGTCGCTCAGCTCGGCCGAGAGGCGTTCTTTCATGGTCTTCTCACCGCGCTTGCGGGCGGCATCGATGATCCAGCGCATTGCCAGGGCCATGCGGCGCTCGGTGCGCACTTCAACGGGGACCTGATAGTTCGCACCACCAACGCGGCGGCTCTTCACTTCGAGGACTGGTTTGACGTTTTCAAGGGCCTGCGTGAACATGGCCAGGCCATCTTCATTGTTCGTGCGGGTGCAGGCGGTGTCCACGGCGGTGTAAAAAATACGCTCCGCGATGGTCTTTTTTCCGTCTTCCATAAGGTTGTTGATAAACTTGCTGACGACCATGCTGTTGTACTTCTGGTCAGGTAAAATTTCGCGTTTAACCGCTACACGCCTGCGTGCCATGCTTGTGAAGCCTCCGAAACGGATTGATATTGGGGGAAAACGGGTCTGACAGGGACCGGGCAGAACCTATGACGGGATGCCGGGTTTATTCAGTGCGCCGCGCGCCAAAGCGTGCAGACGCAAAGCGCGCCATCTTTATCTCTTGCCAGCCGATCGTGGGGTTGTGTTGAGGATGGTACTCATGGATGTCAAGCCGCAAACCCCCTCGCCCCACGGCGCGTTGCCGCCCCGCAAGAAGTTGTCGCGTCGCAAGTTGTGGATTTTTCGGTTGGTGGCTCTTGGGCTGGGCTTGTTGCTGGGTTTTCTCGCGCTGGAAGTGGGGGTGCGAATCCTCGCGTCGGCGCGACCCAATGATATCGAAACCTTGAAACGCTTCGAGGAGCGCAAAGCAAAAGGCGAACCGCTGGACCTGCGCCATCTCATCCGCATGAGCCGCAACCCGCTCCTTATCTATGAGTTTATCCCCTCGGTTGAGGGAATCTTCGAGCGCGTGACGGTGCGTATTAACAGTGCGGGCTACCGCGATAAAGAGCGCACCCTCGCAAAGCCGCCCGACACGTGGCGTCTGGCCACCCTCGGCGATTCCATTCTGTTTGGCTGGGGCTCGCCCGAGGAGGTGCGCTTCACCAATGTGCTCGAGGATTTCCTGAACGAGACCGGCGACGGCACCAAATTCGAAGTGCTGAACTTCGGCGTGCCGAGCTACAATACGGTGTCGGAGGATGGACTGCTGAAGACGGTGGTGGCGCCCTATGAACCCGACGCCGTTCTGCTGTCGTTCTGTCTGGAGAACGACCATTCGCTGCCGAATTTCGTATCGCGGCCACGGCCGTTGTACACGCTTCGCGAATCCTTTGCGTGGAAACTGCTGGAGGGTCGGGGCAAGGGCGGCATCCGTGGCCGTTTGCAGCCGGAACTGGAAGGTTCCCAGCGCGATGTGGTGCCCGAAGAATACCGCTTCATGGTGGGCGTGGACCGCTGTCTGGAAGCACTGGCGGACATTGGCAATTTCACCCGCCGGAAAAAATGGCCGGCGTTGTTCGTTGTCGATTACTGGCTGCTGGACCCCTGGCTTGCGCCCAACGCGCGCCCGCTCAGCGAGGACCCCGCCAGCACGGTGACAGCGGCGGCGCGGTCGGCGGGGTTCATCGAGGTGAACACGCTGAAACCCACGGCGGATTATCTGACCACCCACAGCGAGGGGATGCGCGCCATGTGGGTGACGAACGACGATCCCCACCCCAACGCCATTCGCCATGCGCTGGTGGCCCGCGAGATATACCGCCAGATGGTGGAGCAGGGCGTGCTGCCCGATTCCGACGCTCGCCGCGCCGAACTTCCTGCGCACCTCGCCCGGTGGGATGGGATCATCGAGGCCGCCCGCACGAACACCACGCTGCCTTCGCGGGCCGCCGAGGTGGGCAACGAGACTCTCGATTATAGCGAAGTCTGGGGCCGCCTCGCCTGGTGAGGACCCCTGAGGGAATTCCCTTGACCGAATTTTGGGTGTTGCGCCCGGCTAATGGGACATCGCACATTGGGTTTATCATTGCTCTCGAAAGGTTTTTGGATTCATGACTGCAGCCAAGCAGCGCGTAATCGTGGTGGGCGGCGGACTTGCCGGCCTGATGACTGTTATCAAACTGGCCGAGGCCGGCGTTCCTGTTGATCTTTTTTCGATCGTCCCGGTCAAAAGGTCGCACTCGGTGTGCGCTCAGGGAGGCATCAACGGTGCCAAAAACCTGAAGGGTGAGGGCGACTCGCCCGACATCCATTTCGACGACACGGTTTATGGTGGCGACTTCCTCGCCAACCAACCACCGGTGCGGGCCATGTGCCACGCGGCGCCGGCTGTCATCGATCTGTTCGATCGCATGGGTGTCATGTTCAACCGCACGCCCGAGGGTCTGCTCGATTTCCGCCGGTTTGGCGGTACGCTCTTCAACCGCACCGCCTTTGCGGGCGCCACCACGGGCCAGCAGTTGCTGTATGCGTTGGACGAGCAGGTGCGTCGCCACGAGGTGACGGGTCTGGTCAAAAAATTTGAGTTCTGGGAATTCCTGAGCGCCGTCATCGACGACGATGGCATCTGCCGCGGCATCGTGGCCGTGGACGTGAAGAACCTCAACACGCAGGTTTTCCGTGGCGACGCCGTGGTGCTGGCCACCGGCGGCCCGGGCATGGTGTTCGGACGCAGCACCAACTCGGTGATCAACACCGGTGCGGCTAACGCGCGTGCCTATCAGCAGGGTGCGGTTTATGCCAACCCCGAGTTTGTGCAGGTGCACCCCACCGCCATCCCCGGCGAAGACAAGCTGCGTCTGATGAGCGAGAGTGCCCGCGGCGAGGGTGGTCGCCTGTGGGTGACCGGCGACTCTAAGAAGACTTACGAGAACCCCTTCATTCTGGATGCCGACGGCAAGCCCCGCGCATTCCAATGCGGCGAAACAGGCAAGCCGTGGTTCTTCCTCGAAGACATGTATCCCAAGTACGGCAACCTCGTGCCCCGCGACGTGGCGACCCGCGAAATCTTCATGATGTGCACGAAGATGGGCTTGGGTGTGAACGGCGAGAACCGCGTTTACCTCGACCTGACCCACAAGGATCCTGACGAGCTGGAGCGCAAACTGGGCGGCATCCTCGAGATTTACCGTAAGTTCGTGGGCGTCGATCCGGCCAAGCAGCCCATGGAGATTTTCCCCGCGGTGCACTATTCCATGGGCGGCATGTGGGTGGATTACAACCAGATGTCGAACATCCCCGGTCTGTTTGTGGGCGGCGAGGCCGACTACCAATACCACGGCGCAAACCGCTTGGGTGCCAACTCGCTGCTGTCGTGCATCTTTGCCGGCATGGTTATCGGCCCGGCAACTGTGGCCTACATGAAGGGCCTGAAGAAAACGACCGCCGAGGTTCCCGAGCAGGTATTCGCGGCCGAGTTGAAGAAGGAAACCGACGACCTGGCATCCATCGGCCAGATGAAGGGCAAGGAAAACGCCTACCGCCTCTGGCGCGAGATGGGCGAAACCATGAACCGCAACGTCACTATCGTGCGATTCAACAAGGCCCTCGAGGAGACCGACGTCCTGTTGCAGGAATACCAGCAGCGCTGGAACGGGATCGACGTGGCCGACACGTCGCGCACGTGGAACAGCTCGGTGTTGTTCACCAAGCAAATGCGCGACATGCTGCATCTGGCCCGGGCGGTAACGCAGGGTGCCCTGGCCCGCAACGAAAGTCGTGGTGCGCACTACAAGCCCGAGTTCCCCACCCGCGACGACGAAAACTGGTTGAAAACCACCAAGGCGACCTTCACGCCCGGCGGCCCGAAGTTCGAATACGAGGCCGTGGACACGAGCCTGATCAAGCCTCGCCCACGCAAGTACGCCAGCTCGTAAGCGTGTGAATGCCTGAGAAGCGCGTCGGTGGATGGTTGTCAAATCCACCGGCTGCGCAACCAGGAGAAGAGGTCTGAGTGAGAATCGGAGTCGACATAACCACCGCTAACACCCGCCGCACGGGCATTGGTTATTATGCCTGGGAGTTGGCCAAGCGGTTGTGGATGAACAAGGACCCCGAAGACGAGATGGTGTTCCTGTTCAATTCCATCCGGCGCTCGCCTCCACCGTTGGCGATGCACAGCTCACTGGGTAAAGCGGTGCGGGTGCGGCACCTCCCCGGCCCGGCGCTTTTGCAGATGTGGAAATGGATGGACCGCCCCACCGTGGAAGAACTGGCGGGTCCGGTGGACGTGTTCCATTCTCCGGCCACGTACATTCCGCCCCAGCAATCCGGGGCGGCGGTTACCACGGTGCACGATCTGCATTTCCTCGATGCGCCCGACGATCCCCAAAGCTCACTGGGCGGGGAATACCTCAATTGGGTTCTGCGCAAGCGCCTGCGCGACATGCACGCCATCATTGTCCCGTCGCTTCTCACGCGCGATTCGCTCTTGCAGCATTTCGGTGCCGAGCAGCCCGACCTCGCGGATCGCATCCATGTGATGCCGTGGGGCGTTCACAAACGGTTTTTCGGTGCTCCGGGGCGCGAACACACCGCATCGGTGCGGGCCTGCCACGCGCTGGATCGGCCATACATTTTGTGTGTGGGAAAATCCGAGGAGCGCAAAAATATCCTCACGTTGCAAAAGGCTCACGCGCTGTTGTGCGAGCGCATGCCCGACTGCCCCACTCTGGCCATTGCGGGCAGCGGTGCCATGGCCGGCACGGCGGGCATCCACACGCGCCTGCTGGGCTACGTGCGCGAGTTTGATCTGGCCGCGCTTTACCACGCCGCCGAGGTGTTCGTCTGTCCCTCGTGGATGGAGGGTTTCGGCATGCCCGTCGTGGAAGCCATGGCGGCGCGGGTTCCGGTTGTCGTCACTCAGGCCGCCGGTTGCCTGGAATATCTGCAGCCCGACAGCGCGCTGACCGTGGACCCCAACGATGTGGAGGGGATGGCCGACGCCATCGAGCGGGCTCTGACCGACTCGGCCCTGCGCAAGCGCATGGTGGAATCGGCCGTGCTGGACGCCAGCAAGTTGACCTGGGATGCCTGTGCGAAGGCAACGCTGAAGGTTTACGAAGCCGCCATCGAGCGGGCAGGAGCTATACGATGACGCCGCCAAAACCCACCAAAGATTCGTCCGCAAAAAAGAAGGCCGACAAAGCCACGAAGAAACCCACGGCCAAAGCGGTCGAGTCCGAAAAGCAACTCGCGAATTTCGAAGAGGCTGAATCGACGGTTGGCGACGACCCCATGGTGGTACCACCCGCGCGCATGAGCCGCCTCAGCCGTTTGCAGGCGCTTCACCGGATCAGCATCGCCATGACGTCGACCATGAAGCCCGCCGAGTTGATCAAGCAGGTCGTGGGCGAGGTGGTCCATCTCACCGATGCCGACCGCACTGTTCTGTACATGGTGGACCACCAGACCCAGCAACTCTCGCCGCGGTTCACGTTCGGGTCGCCGGTGGAGGAGCGCTCGCTGGACCTGATGGATTCCGACGACCTGGCCGTGGAGGTTTGCCACACGGGCATCGCCCGTCAGGCCCTCGCCACCAGTTCTGCGGATGGAGTGATCAGTCGCGATTTCGAATGCCGCCTGGCCGTGCCCCTTATGGCCGATGACGAAGTGATGGCCGTTCTCGACATGCAGGCGCGCCGCTGCTCGCCCTTCGACACCGAGACCGAGGAACTGCTGACCACGCTGGCCGCCCAGGCCGCGCTGGTGATCCGCAACGCGCTGAACCACGAGGAACTGGCGCAGCACTATCGCGAGCTTTCGCTGCTGTACGAAATCCAGCAGGAAATCACGTCGGCCTTCGATTACCACGACGTGCTGACGCTGCTGGTGGCGCGCGCGAAAAAACTGTTTCAGGCCCGCGAGTGCAGCATCCGCCTGGTGATGGAGCAGGACGATCGGCGCTTCGTGCGTATGGCCGCCACCACCGGCAAGCATTTCATCGGACCCGAAATGGCGCTGCAGGAAGAAAGTTTTGTGGAGAATTTCGTCATGGGTGGCGACATGCTCTACATGGAGGACGTGCGCACCGACGAGCGATTCGCCAACCGCGCGCGCGCCACGGAGCTGGGCATCGTCAGCCTGCTCGCAGCGCCGCTGGTCACCAAGGGCAAGGCCATCGGTGCCATTCGCCTATACACCGGCGAGCGGCGCGAGTTCAGCGTGGCCGACCGCAAGATGATGATGGCCCTGGCTGGACAGGCCGCCGTGGCCATCGAGAACGCGCGGCTGTACAAGCAGATCGAGCTGAAAAACCGCGAGCTGAGCAACAGCTACGACACCCTGCGCCGCACCCAGCACGAGCTGGTGAAGAACGAGCGCCTGGCCGCCCTGGGCGAAATGGCCGCCACCGTGGCCCACGAAATTCGCAACCCCCTCACCTCCATCCGCGGCTTCGCCCAGCGCATCGCGCGCCGCCCCGAGGCCCAAGCCGACGAACGCATGGGCCACTACACGGGCATTATCATCGAGGAAGTCGACCGCCTGAACAAGTTCATCAAAGACGTGCTCGATTTCGCCCGCCACGTGAAGCCAGCCTTCGAGAAGGTGAACCTGAACAAGATTCTGGGCGACATCGTGGACCTGATCGGCGAAGACCTTCAGGGGTCCGAGATTATGCTCGTCCCCGCGCTGGACATGGACCTGCGCGAGACCGTGGTGGATTCATCGCTCATCAAACAGATGCTGCTCAACGTGGTGCAAAACGCCAGGCAGGCGTTGGGTAACAAGGGCGTCATCACGCTGCGCACGCAAAACGCCGGAGCCTACGTGCGCATCCGCGTGGCCGACAACGGCTCCGGCATCCCCCGCGAAGAACTACGCAAAATCTGGTCGCCATTCTACACCACCAAAACCCAGGGCACCGGCCTTGGCCTGGCCCTGGTCCAGCGCATAGTAGACGACCACCGCGGCCGCATAACCATCCGCAGCCGCGTAGGCATGGGCACCATCGTAGACATCTTCATCCCCATAGTAGAAAGCGAAGACGCGCTGCTGCAGTATGTGGTGTAGGTTTGGGCGTGGGGGATTGCGATGCCTCTAAATCAATCGATGTTTTGCGAGGGTTTTTTCTAGAGCGTTTTCGATTCCAATGATTTCAGACTCGTGGTGCGCTGGGATGTCGAATTGTGACCGCCCATCTCTGACGTAGGTGGCGACCATAGCCTCGCCCTGGCGCCCGATGCTACCGCCCTCCCACTTGCCCACTTGCTGGCGGATGGCAACCTCGGTGCGACCGGCGTGCAACCGGTGTGCAACCGGAGTGCAAGCGATGCAATTGGCGCGCAATCGGCAAGCCATTATCCATCCAGCGGTCTGACTCAGGCCTCCACGCGGCCTCCAGTTTGCCCTACACGCACATTCGCCTCTAACCCAATGCTCCTACTATTTCGAGATTGCAGAATTTTTTGACACCTACGCCAAAACCGTTCTAAGGTTGTCCAACCAATGGAACCATTCTGGCGTGGAGGACTATCGTGCGATACGGGAAATATATATTAGCCGTCCTGGCGGTTTTGGCGCTAACGGGCACAGCCCACGCGGCCTACGGGGTTCGGGTTGATGAGTCCATCCCCGACGCGCGCCTGCCACAGGTTCAGAGCGTTCTGGCTGCAAAGGGGTGGGAGTATCCCGCCGGTCGCACGATCGGCGTTTTCAATTACTGGCCCGAGGCCGCCTACGCCGCATTATTGTACGATTTTATTTTTCAGAAAACGGGACTCTGAAAAACCGATGATTCTCCTTAACGTAGACGCCCAGGGCCTCTTTTGCAGAATTGAGCGCGTCACTTTTAACCACCCATCTTGTCAATAGAGGTTGGCGATAGCTTGGTTCTCGTTCCTCGTCTCGAAATGGTCCATGCAAGCGTTCAAGCCAAGCGACTCGTTGTCCACCCAAGAGGAACTGAAGTGGATCGGCGGGGTCTGGAACCCAGCCAAATACATTCTGCCAGATCAGAGCTGGGAACGGATCTAACTGCTGGAACACGAATTCCCCAGAACCGCCCGCCTCAAAAAAGAACGGCTTGTCGTAGCCCTGAACACTTGGCTCGAATCTCTCAAGGTCATAAAGCGCGAATGTGCGGCCTCCTATGGTTGATGAGATGGGGGGGCAACCCAAGAGCATTCCACTCTTCAAGACGTGGTTGTACCGAAGAACGTAGTCAGCAACCCGCGAGTACGATGAGACAACCCCCGCAACAGGCATCGCGCCGTCGGGTAGTCCGTCAAACAATTGAGCGCGAAGAGCATCGGTCACGAGCCCTGGACTCCGTCCAAACAGCCCCTCAATCCCTTCATCCACAGGCCATGTCTCCGTTGTTCTAGCTGGGGAAGGCGATTCCAGTAGAAGCCACGGCTCATCGTTCGAGAGAATCGCCTGTGCCAACATCTCCAAGCAATCTCCCCGAATTCGGCCATCGTGAAGGTCAGCGCTAAGGATGTCCAGTGTCTGTTCGACTGCGGCGCTTCGACGCAGTAGTATTGTGGGACCGTGCCGATGTCTGCGCACGGGCTCATGTGATGTTACGGGCGTGGTTCGGGCTATAGCGGCGACCCGGCCTTCGAGATCACCGATGGAACCAAGCGCTGCCTCTATGCGCTGCAGCAAGCTTCTCGCCATCCGAAGGGATCCGCCAGTGGTAACTATACCACGGCTTTCGGCGGGAATGTCTAGAAGGCCAGGGCCGACTCCAACACTGACTCCGGTACTGGGATATACTCCGATGGACATTGCCGGAAGCTCTGCGCGCGACACTCTCGCTGCGGTCCGAAGGACGATTGATGCCTGGAGCGCCACCTCGAGGAATTCCGACTGCGCGCTCTCCTCAGAGAACTTGCGTAGACGATCGAATAGCTGCGGTTCCACTGCGGCTCGCTCGGCGATCAACAAGACTCGATAGCGTTGCCGACGGTCAAAACCATGCGAGCTTCTTGCGAGACGGACAAACACTTCAGGGTTGATACGACCAAGCAACCACATCCCCCTAAGGGCAGTTTGAACCGTCTCGCTTTCGTCAAATGTGAGCAGCCGAATCAGCACTTCCATGAAGAACTCAGACCAGCTAGTCGGAGCGTCCCCAGCCTCGGCACCGACCCTGACCCGATTGAGCCGCTTTAGGCGTCCCGCACCTTCGACCCACGTGGTGTGCATCGCCAGAACACGCTCTGTTCCCATTTCGAGATCGCGAATTCCCGACACCCGAGCTTGCGACAAGCAAAGGGTGTTCAGATTCTCAATCGCTGTCATGAGCCAGCGATCCGGATCGCTAACTTCCATAGTCTCGACAAACTGACGAGCGACTTCCCATCTGGACCGCTCGTCCATTAGGGGAATGAGTGCCTCATACACCCGATCGCGTCCATCAAAAGACCATGAGTAGCGCTCAGATTCTGCATGAAGGATACGCCGGATTCTATTGACCAGAGTTGGCGTCTTCTCAGATCGCTGTGTTTGGCATTTTTGCAGCGCAACTGCCATTGCTGACCACGTCCCCGATCGCTCCCCCGGGATTGCACGAGTTATCTCGTCACACATCTGCTCGATTTGCTCGTTTAGTGGCATCCCGGACTCGTCTTTCGAAGTGTCCGATTCCTGAAACGCCTCGCGGTATGGACGCCGAAAACGGTCTCGATTGCAGGTGGCAGAAAACTCAGCGGGCGCGAGGGACTCCATGCGAGTCTTCAAGGCCAGCCAGGCATTCCTCTCTGCGGTCCTGAGAAGTGTCTCGCGCAGTTCCCCAAGTGGCACGCGCTCGGCCGGAATCTGCCAGTTGAGAAAGCCCACGGCAAAGCACCACATTGCCAAAGCGTCGTCTTCGGTCACCGGCATTCGTTCCACCATTCCACACAGAGCATCGACGATCATCCAATCGCCAAATGGAACCCAATCAGTACTTTGCTGGGATCCAGTTGCGTTAAGCAGTTGCCACATGGCGCTGACACCGGCGCGGGCAGTTGCTGTTCCTACGGCCGCTTCGACTTCCAACCCCATTCGGTTATCACCAAGTTCCGTAGCTTCTCTTGATAACGCGAGAAGCCAGACCCCATATAAACTCCAAGACTCCGGAGTTGTTTCGGCCAACGCACCGAACCAGTCCAATGGAACTGACAGTGAGTACTCCTTGTGACCCAAGTAACCGATGCGCCCCCACTGATCCCTTGAGCGCGCAGAGTCTCCAAGGCTCGTCAGCCCGACCTCGGTACACAGTGATGCAAAGCGATGGACCAACTCAGCTCTATCACCGATCTCGCAATCCCAAGCTTTCCCTGATTCTCCAATCCATACTTCCGCCCATTTTCGGAGTAACTGCACCTCTCCTCGACGGGCAAGGCCTCGCCAACAGAGTTCCATCCCAGAACCGCACTTCTGTGTCCTCGCGTACTTCTCATACTCCGCATAAAGTGCGTCGCTCAGATCTCCCGCCGCTCTGTGTGCACACTCATCAGCGGCAGCAAGAAGCTTTTTGGCAACGTCATGGTAATGAAATGGAATCGACGTAGGAGTACTCTCTTCTGGAAACAGAAGGGCGTGGGCTGATAATCCCACATCAGCCGGAGACACCAATTGCTGAGCTTTCGCAGCCCCCCTATGCCGGCAGATCGCAAGCGCCCTCCCAAGCACGCTGGCGGCGTGAAAAATCCGTCCGCAGTGGCTTCGCTCGCGAGCGTCTTTAGGTGATGCGTAGTAAGCGCCAAGAACATCATCGCGCACAGCCGCAGGTTCCCTTGTTGGATTCGCGCAAGCCATGCCTGCGCAGAGCCACGCCGCAGTCTCAAGCTGTTCAGAATAGTCGCACTGTGAAACGGCATCTAGAAGCCTTGGCCAAGCGTTAACATCAGGACTCCACTTGGTCTGGGTCTGCGGATTTGGAGCGAATCTGCACAGAAGTGACGCTCTAGCAAGGAATCCAGTAGATGCGCGATCTGGCTGTTCATATTCTAGCAGCGCTTCAAGATCCTGCCAATTGCACTTAAACGCCAAATGTTCCAGCAATGGTCCCAAGTCTTCCGAGAAATAGAAAGTCATCTCCTTCAGCATCTTTGGCAACTCTGCAGCTGAGTCGCCTGATATAAAAGCCCTCAATTGGCCGGTGGAGAATGCAGCCTCCGAGGCCTTCCCAGCATCGCTTACGGACAGATCTGACAAGCGGGGCAGTTGAACGCCAGCGAGCAGTGTCACTTCACCCAAGAACCGCAGAGCCTCTTCCAGGTGTTCTGAAAGCACACGGTCGCCAACTTGCGGACTCTCGCTCTCGTCACGCTGACTCCGTAGCAGCTCACCTAGGCCGCCGGGTGCGACATCGGCGAACCATCTGCGCAACAAGCCTCGTGCGCGGATATGCTCACCTGCATGGATCAGATCCAAAGCATCGCCGGTGGCAGAAAGCAGAATCCTAGTAGTCCACGCGTCGCGCGAAGGAATATGGGCCTCAGCTGGCAGAACGGGCGGCGGCAGTGTCCACCTGTGCTCATGTGCGCTGTGGTCTAATCCCTGCCAAATCTGTGACGACCGGAATTGAAGCACCGTGGCGGTGACACAAGCCGCATTTAGCAGACGGGACCAAGCCGGTTCTCTTGTGCACACGGCCGACCGCAGAGCCATTTGACAATGTTCAAGGAGTTCTGCCATTGACCGACCGATGGCGGCGCCCTCAACAATGTAAGCCGGCGTGACCACATCAGCATGTTCCTCTGATCGATTACTGATCGATAGTAGTGACAAGAGACTGGCGTGTCGCGCCGCTGGATCAGCGACAGCGCTCGCATAATAATCTGCCATGCAAGACGCCACATCGACAAAGGTCCCGCGATCCGCCATAGCATGCCGGTGCAAATAGACTCGCACATCGTTGTGCAGAACCCTAAACTCACCATGCTCTTCTATAAGGAGTGGTTGAAGGGCCCGAAGTGCGATGCTCCAGTCATGTGCTGGGACCAAGAGTTCCTGAAAGACCGCAGCCAGTTTAGTTCCTGAAATGCGCTCCGGCGCCAGGGCAATTAGAGAAGCGAGTCGTTGCTCCGCAAAGGTGAGACGCACAAGAGGTTGTACGGCAGCACGCCATATACTGTCGTAATAGCTCGCAATTCCGGACTTTAGATTTCGGTGCTCTAGTCGCTTCTGGAGTTCCAGCGCTGAGTGGCTCAACGCGGCTTCCGCGTTCGCAAATACGGCTGCAAGGGTATTACCGTCAGAATACTCTGTGATGATCCGAATTACAGCCTCGGTCTGGTCGTCTGGAATGTCATGCCGTGAATGGCTGATCAGGTCTGCGACATCATTTTGCACCACTTGAGGCAGTGACCAGACACTGACAGCGTTCGGAATCGGGTTTCGCAGCCACTCTGGATATTGATGGTACGCATTCGGCTCCTGACCGGCAAGCACGAAACAGATCTCGGCTGGTACTGCCTCCGGCGGAACCAATGTCTGTAGGAATAGATTGTTTGCCTCGGGTCGCGCGCGCGCTGCGTGGTCCAACCCATCGATCGCAATGATAACGGTTCTGTTGCGATCCCGACTGACCTCGATGGCGAGACGCAGCACATGATCTCGCATCTGCTCGACTGTAAGGAAATCGTTCCTCAGTGGGACGCGAAGCGCTCCGAGCCTCCCGTGAAAATAGACACGGAGTTGACCGAGGAGGTCGCCCCAGAGTGCCTCGGCAGCCACCGTCTGGCCTGTGTCAACGGGCAAAGATCTTGTTTCTGGAGTGATCGGCTTGAAGGCATGAAAGCGGAAGTCGATAATCGGATCAACACGGTCTGCAAGTGCACTTATGATGCTTGTCTTGCCGCAGCCGGGAGGGCCGGTTACAAGGAATACTGGGTGGGTCCGGCAACGCAGAGCTTCCACCAATCGCGTGCAGAACTCTTCGCGGCTTGCGAAGAACGGTTCGGGTGGCGGCAGATAGTGATCACCGTGCCACTCCTCTTGGCGAAGCTTGATGGCCTCGCAAACGTCTTCGACGACGATTCGTTCGCGTTGCCGAAGCGTCGTTGCCCACCGCTTAAGGTGACTATTAAGAGTATCCAGCAATGCTGACGCTTGGGTCCTCGAAATGCCAAAGATGCTCGACAGACTGCTGAGCAAAAGCGTCTCAATCCCATGGAGGTCTGGCTCACCGGCATGGATGTCGAAACACTGCAGGAAACGTAGCCGCGTCTCGTCATCGGGCAGGTCCGACAATTGCGTAAGGAATTCGTCGAACCACGCAGGAGCCCATTCTTGAGTAAACTTCAGGTCATCTAGATGCTTAGCGGCTGACAGTTGAGCCTTGAGATCTGGCCAGAAGGAATTGAGAGGCGGGCGCGTGATCTCAGCGTGGTCTCGCTTAACGGTAAATCGCTGAGTGCCAAAGGGCCTGTTGGTTACGAGTATCGCATCGCAACGGGATCCAGCGTTTGCGACTTTCATCCATGCATTAGCCATACCCTTTAGCATGGATGGCTTGCTGCTGTCTGCAGTGCCAGGTGTAACAAGGTCTCCGAATGTGAGAGAATTATCTGCTCGGGTGTGCTTAACTTGGATAAAAAGCTTTCGCCCGTCTTTATAGGCTACAACCACGTCATCGAGTCCGGCCGCAGCGGACGCCGCCTGTAGGGTTACTCCTTCAATGTCCGTGTCCGGGCGGAGCATGTCCACGATGTACTCTTGGCCAAGTGACCATTCGTACCAGTAAGGATCTCCAATGCCGGGGGTTGCGTTCATGTGTACACTGCTTTTTTTATCGAGTTGTC
Organism: candidate division BRC1 bacterium HGW-BRC1-1; assembly: GCA_002842095.1. Taxonomy (GTDB): domain Bacteria; phylum Sumerlaeota; class Sumerlaeia; order Sumerlaeales; family Sumerlaeaceae; genus HGW-BRC1-1. The sequence goes on along the minus strand of PHCB01000006.1, from coordinate 123,167 downwards.
GACAAAAACTGTCAGGTGCCTCTGTCGACTTGTTTTTTAAATACACGCTCTATGATTTCGGGTAATTTCACACATGCCTATCCAGCGCCCTGTAGTTGATCGCCTCGCTGATGTGGTCTACCTGGATGTTTTCTGCTGCGGCGAGGTCGGCTATGGTTCGGGCTACCTTTATGATGCGGTCGTAGGCGCGGGCGCTCAGGCCGAGCATGTTGAGGGCGCGTTCGAGGGTTGAGGCGCTGGTGTCGTCGAGGGGGCAGAACTTTTTCATTTCGCGGGTGCCCAGGTGGGCGTTGCAGTGGACGCCGGGCACGTCGTGGTAGCGCTCCTGCTGGATGGCCCGGGCGGCGTTTACGCGGGCGCGGATGGTGACGCTGGGTTCGCCGGCGGCGTCGCGCCTTGCCAGTTCGCGCACCGGCACGGCGGGCACTTCCACGTGGATGTCGATGCGGTCGAGCAGCGGGCCGCTCATGCGGCTGCGGTAGCGTTGCACGGCCAGCGGGTTGCACTGGCAATGTTTCGTGGGGTCGGTGGCGTAGCCGCAGGGGCACTGTTGCGTTGCCTTTTTACCAAGCGAGGCTAAGGGTAGCGAAACCAATGGTCTCCGCCTATCCACCCGCGGTGAAAACATTAGGTGACCACCTGCGCAAGCGGCGGCTCGATCTGGGGCTATTCCAGCGTCATGTTGGTGGGCGATTGGGCGTCACGACCGATACGGTGGTCAATTGGGAGAAGAATCGCACCGAACCGGAGGTGCGATTCCTGCCTTTGATCATCGAATTCCTCGGCTACGATCCGAATCCGGCACCCCAGACGCTCGGCGAGAAATTGATCCACTGCCAACGGGTGCTGGGGCTATCACGCAAGCGTCTGGCAGCCGAACTCGGGGTGGACGAAAGCACGCTCCGCGATTGGGAACGTGGTCTTCACCGACCCACGGCAAAGCGGACGGTCAGCCTGCTTCAGAATCTGTTTGCCCGAGCAGCTGTTCCGGATGATGTTCGGCAGGAGGATCGGTGATGCCAGACCCTTTCCGATCCAGCTCTGAATTCGGCAAGGTGTGGCGGTCGACCACATCAATGAGTACCCGGCCAAGCCTCTCCACCAACTCGGCTAAGCGAAGGATGCCGGCTGGTTGAACCACGATCCGCTGACCAACGGCCCACTGGCAATCGCCCGATCCCGTCACATATCGTTCGTCCACAATCCCCTTGGTATGGGTCAGGAGGTGTCGCCGACGGAACGCGAGTTTGAGACTGCCGAAGTCCTCAGTTCCAAAAGCGCCCTCGTACGAGATCCCTGCCGCTGTGCTCCAAAGTTCGGAAGCGTCATCCAAGCGCTGGAACACCCCCATCTTTATTTCGATCCCCACGGCTCCAGGCAAGCGCCGGAACAAAGCCAATGAGTAGGCTTCAAAACATTCTACCACAGTCCTGAAACTCGACTCGACCATTTCGCGGCTGACATCCGCGGCCGTATCCGGGGCCAGTGCGTCGAGAAGCGGAAGCGCCTCGGTTATCGTCCTTCTCATGGTGTGAAGCGTCGAAAGAAAATCAGTCAGCACCGAATTGCCACCGCATGCCGGACAGAAAAACGCTGCACCAATGGAGGCGTACCGGCACCCGCAGGTTTCGCAGGTGTGCTTTTGCCGCATGATCTCAGCGACCCCACAGGGCATGAGGACGGGATTGGGCGAGTTCTCTACCGATAAGCTTAATCGTAGCCATCCATCTCGTGGCTGGCTACGGTTGAAGTCGTCGGACATCCGCTGCGTCTCACCCAGAAGCAACTGGCGACTTTCGGCAATGGCTGTCTGTTTGGCGAATTCGAACTGAGCTTCGGTATACCAGTCGTTGCCTTTCGCCGTGTGGTTACAGAATGGGCAATGAACAATCTCGTCCGTTGTCTTGGCCTCAAGGTCATCACCGTGAATCTTGAACTCCTGCCGGCACGGCTCCGAAGGGCAACGACGGTCGATGAACCCCTCTTCGTCAACCGGAAGCGGAGCACTGAACCGGAGAGTGTCACCGTCCTGCTCTGTTTTCCATGGACCAGTTGGGGGCCGCTTCCAGGGATCGCTCCGGCGCACCCAGGCTTTCGGCAACGGTTTCCACTTCCTCTTGCTCAACTCGTCCATGTGAAGACCCCCCGCAAAAAATTCAGCGCGAGCCCATGCACGCCCGACGACTTACTTTCGCGCGGCCCGGCCACATTCAGGATGGTCACACGATTTTTCTCAATCCATGCAACCACCCGCGCAATATCTGCCGCCTGGTCCAGATCGACAACGAGGCACGGTTTCCGCAGTTCCTGCGCCAGGCGGACCGTGAGCGCCGTTCCGCCGGTCGGCCGCCCCACCGTCAGCACGAGCGTGGCGTCGCTTTCCTCGATGTTCTTTCGGGTGCGGACCCGGTAATCCGAATAGGTCGTCTCGGTGAGCGGATAACTGTCGGGAATTGGGCCATCCTCAGCGAGCCGCCCATTCGGGCACCAACCGCCGCAGGGAATACCAAGTTCGAGCGCCAAATCAAGCGCTGCCCGGTCCACGCCGGTCTGGCCGCCACTAACAATCTTCATCTATGCCCAATCAATCATCAATCGCGCGCGGCCAACACGGGGCCTACACACCGTACACGGCCCGGCACGCATTCTCGTAGTCACGATAGCCAGGGAGTTCCCTGATGATACCTCGAAGCCGACTCCTGCGTTTCGCCAAGTCTTTGCCTGGATCGAGCCACTGCAGCACGCCGTCATCCCCCTTCTTCATCGCAAATTGCCTGGCTTTGTCGTATTCACTCATTAGTCGGGCCGTTGCTTTCACTACTTCCACATGCTCTGGCCGACTAGGATCGAATGGTGGGGTAATGCCGAAAGCGAGTTCATGAATATGGCGCTCTCCTTGCTGCCCCCGAGGCTGAAAAGCCTTAATCAGTTGATTAGCCGCTTCACTATTAAACAACCCAGTCAAATACAGCGCAGCTCCCCGGCTCTCCACATGTGCCCAATACAAGGTTTGATCAACAATCAGTTTTTCCGCAGGGATACGACCAAGATCAATGAAAGCAGAACAAATGTCGCTTCCACCCGCACCGGTAAATACAAGATAACCGTTGGAAGGAATCACCTGTTTCCCAACCTTGTTTCGGAAGTTGATTCGCTCCCATATCCGCTCCGCGTGATCGGCCTTTGCCGCGCCCGCCTTCATCTTTGCGACTTCACCTGCGATACTTTCAAACGCCTTCTGAACAGCGCGATACTTCGCCTTTACCAGAAGCTCTTGGTCTGTCCACCGTTCCCAATTCCCGGAGGTCCCATGTCGGATCGGCAAGAATGCCTTGACCGGTGAAGCCATAATGAACGGGCTCATCAATTTGGAGATTAGTATATCAAAAAGAAACTCGTCTTGGACAACACAAGGGGAGACCAGGGCGAAGTCCTTGCACTGCTTGGCATCGTTGACAAGGAAATAGACGGGCGAGTCCACATCTATCGGGACCAATTTCGACAGGCCTGAGTTCCCAACAGGCGAAACCTCGTGGAAGAACAGACGCCGTGGCATGATGTCGGCCCCTTGTTCAAAATCAGCCGGATGGAAATCGGCAGCCGATGCTTTTCCATCGGTGTCCGTCCAAACAGTGCGGGGACCCATTGTCACTCGCTTGAATTTGCCGGATACAACTGTTCCGTCCGGCAATATCGTGCCACCTGGAATCGGGTTTGGCCTCAATTTTGCAGGATTGAGCTTGCGTCCAAAGAGGACAGCTGCGCGGTTCTTGAACGCCGACTCATGAACTTTCCAGATATTGCTAACCGCAAACTCAACTCGTCGTTCCCCTTTAGTATAGCCATTCTCCCGGAACGGATTGTGTTGATGCCCATTGAGTACGGTCTCTGGGACAACGCAACCGATCACTGCTCCGGACTGAAGATAGCGGTCCACCGCGTGAAGTAGAAAAATCGTCGCCATTTCAAGATGGAGAAAGGATGGTCCCTCTGGTTTCACGTTCAGGGCACCACCGAGTTCTTCCAGTGCTTCCTTGTACGGATTATCCGCAATCTTGCTGAGAGCTAGCCATGGCGGGTTAGAGACTAATCCGTTGAACTGACCAGAGACCAATCCCGGTCGATAGCTGTTGCGTAAGATGAAGATCCAAATTCCGTTACGCCCTTCTCGATGAAGCTGATGAATCCTCTCTGTTAGCACTTTGATGAACCGCGCGAGAACCTTCTCGTCATCTTTCGTGGCTTTCGGAGGAGCGTCATTCATTGCTTCATTGGCAATATCAGCAGCGTCTTTGTCACTGAGCCTGAGGTTCTTCACGCCGGTAGCCAGGGCATATGCACGATCAAGCGCATAGTCGAACGCCGCTTGCCACGGATACGACACCAGGAATCTTGGGAGCGCAACTTGGTGCTCAGCAATCTGCAGCGTCAATTCATCCGATTCTTGCTGGATTGATTTTGAGAGCGGGGTCATCGCGAACAGCGAGTCCGCATGGTAGATGGGAATGGAGACTTGGTACGTGCCGGGCGCCCCTAGCCAATCACGGGCTGCGAGAACCCAGCCAACCTTCGACAGCATGACCGCCAAGGGGTCAATATCGAACCCGGTAATCGCCGCAGCCAGAAGAGCAATTCGCTTATCTCCCTTCTTCCCCCCACCACCCTGCGCATCAATCCTCTTCTTGGCCTGAAGAACAGTCTCAACGATCATGGAGCCAGAACCGCAGCACATATCAACGAAGCGCGGAGGCGTGCCGGCTGGTAAATCCGCGATAGTCTTTGCCACGATGGCTCGCGCCAGCCACGCTGGAGTCCACTCTTGCCCGAGTAGCAGGCGCTGTGATCGGCTCGCAAGCTGCGCCATCAGGTGACCAAAAATATCCTCACTCGGTGCCTTCGTAAAGTCATAAGCGCGCAAGTCGTCCTGGAGTCCCCGCGCAATCGGAATCAGACCCTTTAAGTAAGGGGCCGAGCTGTTGATCCAGCCAAAATAATCATATTCCACAAAATTGACCAAACCTCTTCCACTAAAGAACTCCCCATTGAGAATTGCGATCACCTCGTCATCGGGACTCTGCAACGCGCGATCCGCAAGGGCGTTGGCGCAGATGAGTTTGGCCAGCGTCAGAATATACAGTTCGTTCGAGTACTCCGTCCTATCGAAAGCACTCGATTGTCCCTTGGCACTTACATAACTAACGAAGTTACACCACAATTCTGCGATCAACCTTGCATATCCAGGGTTATCTTTGAAGGCTTGGTCCACCACCGCAGTAAAACCGCCAATATGACGTTTGCAAAACGAGCTGTAGAATCCGAGATCACGAGCAATGGCTTCTGCTCTCAGCGGCCGTGATCCCAATCGCTGAAGATACTTCTTCAAGAAGGTAATCAGGCGCTTGGCATCGTTGTCACTTCCCCCACTCACGTCGATGCGTTCGATCTCCCCCAACACAACGTGTTCTGCCTCAATCGGACCACCTTCGGAATTTCGCACTTCCTTCACGGAATAAGCGTGCCAGCGCAAGGTATCCGAAAGCACCCCGATGACTTGCGTTGGATCGTTTCCATCGTTAAGTAGCGACGCACAATACTTCTCGACCTGTCCGTAGCCCTCCTCAAATTTCGCGACGTTCTTCAGATTGCCTTCGTACTCAATGGCGGTAAGACCAACGAGATTATCCACAAACCCCGTCGTCACCTTGCTCTTCTTGTGGGTTTTGAGGGCCGCCTCCCCGCCCAACACATGCTCTTCGATCCAAGTTGGCTTGCGCGCAAATAGCCCGCGCAGTCGGGAAGTAAAGCTGTCTCGAATGCGCTGTTCGTTCTGTCCCGTAGCAATCAAACCCTTCGCTACAGCGATGCATTCTTTCGCAGCTTGAATCTGCGCGTCTGTGATAACGTGGTCGTCTGTCATGTTATGTTGTTCGCGCTCTCGCGTTAATATGGTTGTCCCTAATTCTTGTAAGCGTAGCCAATTGCCCGGTCACCGCAACTTCTCCGAACAAGGCCTTCATGATTACCTCGTCGATTACGGAAAGTGTCGCTGCTGGATCGGACGCACGCACCAAAGCCTTTCCCAGGCTGGAGAGTCGCCGCCGCTCCGATTTTTCGAAAACTGGGATCGGCAATTTTCGAAGGTGTGTGGCCTCCAATTTCAAGGCACCCCCGCCCATTACAGAACCCATGCATTCCATAGCCGTAACGGCCCAGGTACTGTTCAGCACTGCAAGCAGCGCGTAAACGTCAACACTGGCATCAGGCCGCAACCACATCGTGGAAAAGTTCGCATCAACAACGACCTTCGGCTCGTCATTGAGGACCGCTCTAGGCGGCGCACCATTAACGCGTCCTATCACAAGCTCGGGCCGATGGCGCGGTGCAAACGGCGGCAACATGTACCACCAGCGCGGAAGCACATCCGGACGAGCCGGGTCAACTTTGCGAACATTGGTTCTGACAGCGGAAAACTCTGGGATATAGCGTTCTTCGCTGCCGTTATGCTCTGCTCGGATCGCCGCGGCATTGACCAACTTCACCAAATCAGCCGGCATAGGGATATAAGCCGCCCGAATAGCATTCGCTACCACCCTGCTGACCTTGGCGACTGCTTTCATATCCTCCGACAAGGCAAAATTCTGAAATACCAGAACACGGCCGGTCAACGCGGTTGCATCGAGTCGATAGCCTGGACCAATCTCCGCCTGCTTGCGCAAAACCGTTTCCACGCACTCAGAGGGCACGCGTACCTTTTCTACTTTCAAAGAACGATGTGCTCGAATCAGGAGGTCATGGTCGCTTACGGACTCCACATCGACGTAAAAGAATGTATTCGCCCCGGTACGAAGCCCCTGCCCAACTTGCACTCCAATGTGCTCCAAACTGGTGAACGTCGCCTTGGAGGTCGTACCCAGCCATGATCGTAGTTCTGTAGGTATAACTGCGGAGCCATTGGAATTGTGGTTCGTGCGGTCCGTCGCGTCGCTGGCGCCCTCCAGCGCCCGAAACCAGGTTTCGCCTGCAGCTGCACTTCGAAGATTTTCAGCCTTTTCCAGCATCGAAACCCAGCGAGTGCTCCACAACGGCCGCTCTTCGCCGCGCCTGAGTCTGAGCAGTGCCTCCAAGTGGTGCGCGAACTGCCCGTCAGGATTTGGTGCACCCTTTTCGATATTTCCGACAATACTCCGGTCGTCGGAGGCGGAACCCGAGATTTGCGTCCGCAGATATCCCTCGTCTTTCCAGTCGAAGATCGAGCCGCGGCGTTGAATACGCTCGGCAATAATCAGCGTCGTCTTCACCTGTGCTTCCGGAAACCACGCAGCATTGGCATCTTCGATTACATGGCGAATGCGGAACCATCGCAAGAGCAAGTATTGGATCGCCTGCGCATAATCACGAGTTAGCCATGCTTCCGGGACAACCATGGCCAACGTGCCTCCGATTCGGGTCAGCATGGCACAGAGCAACCAAGCCGGAACCGCCAAATCGGCCAGACCGGAGTATCCTTGTACTAAGGTCGTCAGCAAGTTGCGATCTGCCGCATCAAGAGTGGATGACTTGTCAATCAATGTACGCAGAGCATTTCGAACGCCGGCTGCATCAGGCGTTGAACACTCATCCACGCCTTTCTTCGCGAAACTTTGGTATCGAACATACGGAGGGTTGGTGATGACGAGATCAAAACTCTTCGTTGGCAATCCTGCCAATACGGACCAATCGAACGCGCTGCCAAGAATGAAGGCTACATCACCTTTGCACTCAGTCGAGCAGCGCTTCTGCCCGAAATCGCAAACAGCCTGATCAATTTCGATGGCCGAGAGCTGTTGGGATGGATTGGCACCATTACTGGCGATGATCATGTCCCCAAGGCCGGCAAACGGATCAATCACTGTGTGGGCTTTTGCCGCGCCAGCAACATTTGCCAGAAATCGAGACAATTTGGGCTCGGTAAAATACTGCCCCAGACGTTTCTTGCGAACTGGATCCAGTGAATCGCAGAAGTCCTTGGCATTCCCGTTTGACGACGGTCCCGAGGTCATCGCTTTCAGCGAGTCGCGAACCCTCTCGTAAAATTCAGCTGCGTCAATCCCTACAGGGATTCCGGCCTCAAGACACCGCGCGACAAACCGCGAATAGAGCCGCTCCGGCGTTCGCTCTTTCGATCCTTCCGCATGAGTGCTGGTCTCTTTGAGCAACTCGGCCAGTATTCGTTCGCGGGCCGCGGCATTGTCGCCATTCGGCTTCGCTACTGGGGCCTTCTGCAACAGAAGAAGCGGGTCGCCTTTTACCGTTACGGTCGAGACCACTTGCTTGAAGGTGGCTTGGAGCTTATCAAGTACACTGGTCGCCTTAACGGCTAGGCCAGCATCAAGGTAAGCCTTGCAAAGGGACTGCCACACTTCGGCCTTTGCGGAGTGAAACACGACCGTGGCTCGTCCGTCATCTTTCAGCGTTCGAGCGATCTCCGAGAAAACGTCCCCCATTAGACGACCGTACGCCTCAACGGTCTTGCCTTGCGCCTGGCTTATGACAATCTCCGACCGGCGTTGCGTAATCGGTCCAAGCCATACCTCATTGATCTCGTTCACCTCGGCGTACGGTATAAAATCGCCGAACGGAGGGTCTGTGAACACATAGTCGACACTTCTGTCGGGAAGATTAATATTAACACTGCTCCCGTTGACCACATCGACGGTGCTTGTACTGCCATGCACGAGGGCAAAGGCTTCACAGAATGTTCGGATCTTGCGACGAATTCCCGTGAAGATATTCTTTTCGACAGGCAAACTGCTGATGTAGAGTACTCCGCTCTGGGCACCCGTCAAAACAAAGTCGTTCTGACCTTGCTTCACCACAACTCGCGTCATCAATGTGGAATGCGTTCCGTTGTAGCTGAGAATGAGGAGCCTCAAGGCATCACGTAGCTCTTCGGGAGCACCGTCGACTTTCTCCCACAGCGTCGCGAGCGCTAGAAAGTTACGGTGTGTATAGAAATGATGGATGTGGCTGATGCCTTTGTGGTAACCTGATCGATAAAGGTCTCCCCAATCAACAGGAACGATTGGAGCGATCTTCGGAATAGAACGTCTCCGGATTGTTTCGAATCGACGGACATCATCTTCAGTTGCCTCTCGCTGCCATTTCTTTCCATTGGTCTCGCCATGTACACGGGCCAGGACACGCTTCTTGCGCGTGATGCGTTTCTTGATTAGTGGGTCAAGGACCGTCTCAACGGCTCTCTCAACTGAATCCAGGTCAGCCTTATGATGGCAATGGGGACAGCGAAACTTGGTTTCAAGCTGTAGTGGTTTGAACCTGACTGCGACCTCCCAATATGAAGCCTGTTTATCGCATGCAGGGCATACCAAGATGTCCGACAATATTGTATGACGAATCGAGCCTAATTGACCGTGTGAGTCGATGGCTTCATAGAGTCCAGTCGAGGCCTGTTCCGCGTCGTCAATGAGCCGTTTAGCCGCCTTCTCAAAGGCATCGGGGTCGATTTGTGAACACATTGTTCTCGAAACAAAAGACCCGAGGACTCCAATTTCGTACACGGCGGCTCGCCTCGGCCCCCACTTTGGTGTGACGCCGATTTGGCTGACAAGGTTCCGCATGTACTCGGTCGGCTTGTCGCATAACATTGCGGCCAGTCCAGTCGTACCACTGCCGCCGAAGGTATCGAGGACAAGCGCACCCGGTTCGGTGTGTGTTGCGATGAAGACAGCTATCGCTTCGGGTGAGATTTTCGTTGGGTAGGAGAAGGCGTTGTAAAGCGCCCCAGTCCGTGTCGACGGCAAAGGGTCGGTGTAAAGAAGGTCTATGTCGTGGGCCGTTTGCATAAATTCAGCCGAAACTGCATTGCGAAATCTGCGTGTTCGAGAATCGATCATTCCATCCAGATTACCATTTTAAGCATCGACGGGCAACGATGCGGGCTGAAGATCGCAGGGCTTGATATGAGCGGATCTGCGCAATTCAGTAAGTGGTGCCTGCTCTCTATACGCTGCAAGTCCATGATCGCATTGCGCGGGCCTCTCGCAAGAGGATTCTCGCTGCCTGACCGCTTCCGGCCAGTTCTCATCCCTTTTGGCTTCTCGGCGGTAAGGTCACTATGGCAGGAGACGCGACCGTTCCCCGCTCGCAGGGCGTCTCCGCCACCTCATCACGATGGGACGGCGGACCATCCCCCTACGAGGAGGAACCTCGCCATGTACCTTTCCACACCAACATCACCAGCAAGCCGTACGGTTCACAATAACCTCGCCTGCTTCCGCCAATGGGCCAGTCGCCCCGCCTCGGAGCGGTTCTGGACCATCGAGGATTTGCGCGATCACACCAAGGGCATCTTCGACGAGTCGGCCGAAATCATCCTGCCCAATCGCCTGCTCTCGGTGCAGGCGGTCGCCCCCAGCGACAATCCTGACGATCCGGGCAATGTCTTGCTGCGGGCGCATAGCGGCCCGGCCCAGTTTAACCACTGGAGCTTCGGCCAGTTCTGCAACCGCCTCCAGGCACCGGCGCAGTATCTGCGCACCCTGCCGGCCGAGCGCGCCGCCGACCTGCTCAACTTCGAACTCGGGCGACACGCCGACGACACGGCCATGCTCTGGCTTCACGGCGGAGAGAGCGACACTGCGCTCGCCATCACCTCGGAGAAGTACGGGCGCATTCCATACGTCAAGGTCTGCGACGCCCTGCTTTCGCTTCCGAGCGAATGGCGCGTGCCGCCGGCCCGACCGAGCGGAGATGATCCGCGCAGCCGACCGGCCACCGCTACCGATGTGCTCAGTGGCAACCGGATCGGCCTCTCCATTAAGGAGGGCGACCTCATCGCTCCGGCCGGAGTCTACGGCGACGATCGTTCCATCTTCGTGTTCATGGTGAACGAAGAGCGGCCCGTGAGCGTTTCCCCGCAGGAGACCCTCTACCGCGGCTTCTACATCGAGAACTCCGAGGTGGGCAACTCGTGCCTCTCCATCACGATCTTCGACTACCTCGCGATCTGCGGTAACCATATCATCTGGGGCTGTCGAAACGTGCAGGAGATGCGGATCAAGCACCTGGGTGAGAAGGAGGATCTGGAGACGCGCTTCCACCGCGCCTTCGCCGCTGTCCGCGAGTTCGCTGATGCGGACACCTCGCGCGAATGCGAGCTGATCGCTGCGGCCCGCACGAAGACGCTCGGCAAGGATAAGGAATCGACCATCGACATGGTGAGCGATCGCAGCCTTCTCTCGCGGCGACTCGCTGGCCAGTGCTACGACCTGGCCGACGCCTACGCCGACATCCACGGCGCTCCGAACACGATCTGGGGTTTCGCGAGCGGCATGACTCGGCTTTCCCAGACACTGCCCTATGCCGACGCGCGCGACGAACTGGATCGAAATGCCCGCCGGGTACTCTTGCTCGCCGGGAGTATGATGAACTGATTGTTGGTGGCACTATAAAACGGCTTCTCTGCGCAAGTAGGAAGCCGTTCTTTTTCGTCGGACGAGTGGTCAGCTGACGTGCTTGACGGCGATGATCCCCAGCGCCACGGCATCGAACATGTTGGCGTGGAAGCGGGTTTTCCATTTCCGATCCCGGGAGAGGTACACCTTGAGTTCGGAGTAGCGCGATACGACCACCCTGGCCAACCTCAACCTCGGATACCCCGGCCGGTACCGCACAGGCGCTTTCGCACCGTGTTGACGGCCAGCGAGAGCACCCGTACGCCGAGTTGTTCACCGAGTCGCTTGATCTCGTCGGAGACAACGTTTTGAAGCGCCACCCGGCGACTCTTGGACATGAAGGTGCGTCCGAAGGCGAGCACTGTGGGATGGAAGTCGAGGACCAATCGGAGAATGAGGCGGTGCGTCTCGGCCAGGATCTTCTGGGCAGATCCGCGCTTCCGCATGGCTTTGGCTTCGTGGTAGATGAGTTCGGAGCCGTCGAGGACGGCAATCCCCATTTCCCGCGTCCCCGGATCAATGGCCACGATCCGGATGTGTTTGCTTTTGTTATTGCGCCCGCGGGGAGCGGACGCGGCGACGTTGTTCATGGGTATAGAAAGTTAGGGCTAACGCGGCGGCATCGAAGATGGAGAGCCGCGAGTCATCGCTCATCCACGGCTTGCGTTTCGGCGGCATTCGTCCAAGGAGCTCGGGCAGGTAGCGAGCAATGACGCGCGCCCGATCGTGACGGGTGATCGCTTGCTCGGAAGCGAACGCGGCTTTCACTTGTGCCAAAGATAGGGTGGCGACACGCAGCTGTTTTCGTCGAGCAGACGAGATGGTAGAGCGCAGCAGATGGCGCACCCGCGGGCAGCGACGGCAACCCGTGGCCGTGGTATCCTCCACCAAGAGACAATCGGGTTGGTAGTGTTGGATCAGAATATCGATCTTGGATCGACAGATGCAGTTCTTGCCAGTCCGGGCGGCTTCGCGCACGCCCCAGTCCAAGAGGAAGCGCGGTCCTTCCAAGAGAACAAAACCGAAACCGCGGCAAAACGGGCGGATAGCCAAGACGCGACTGGATGATGAGTCAATCATTGAGATGAAGAACAGGGTGGTTCACGACGGGTTAGGCCGGCGATTTCGCGCAGCACTTCCAGCTTCTGCTGGAATTGGGGATCGGACCCCGCCTTCCTTTCCAGCCGACGCAACAGAAAACGAGCACGACGAATCGTGCTCTTGTGCATCTCCTGAAAAGTGCCAGCGAAGAGGTCGCTGGCGTGTTCTTTGAAGACGACTTCAAAGATGAAGGCGGCGCGCAGCGACGGTTCGCGGACGAACCGCTCATAGCGCGAGACCTTGTTGCCGCTCTGGCAGCCGCACAGGTATGAGATATCCTGCTGCGATAGCCCGCTACGGCGGCGGAAGGTCCGGAGATAGTTCTGAAGCTTGTGAACACACACGGATGCTCTGTATGAATTGGCTTCGACCTTTGGGTCGTTCCATTCTACCGACGCGAAGGACAGAAGAAAGGAGTCTCGATTGACCGCCAGCGGTCAGTGGCGGTAGGGAAACTTTTTATTATACAAAACAACAGCCTGCGTAACTAACATTAGTTATCCACAGCGCCGATCTGGCTCTGGTCTACAGAGCCGTAGGGGCAGGAGCCGAATCAGGTACGCTGGGACTGTCACCAGGGTCACTCGCAGGGTCACTCGTGGGGTTCGTGATTTCTAGCGCCGGTGGAACCGAATCGGAAGCGCCCGCCTCGGGGGCTGGATCAGCAACCGGATCGTCACCGGTTGAGGTTGCAGCGGGAGTGCTGGTGCCATCACCACTTCCTGATGTTGTGCTCATGGAAGGTGTGCTCGTATTCGCGGGTATTAACGTTTCCGTAGTGAGGCCACGATCCTGCAAGATGCTCTGGAGCATGGACTCGGAGATGCAGGTCGAGCCGATGCAGAACTGGCCCCTTGCCTTCACCTGACCACCGTCAACGATATCGGCTTGGACCAGTTTCGCAGTGAGCACCCCATCCTCACTGATGCTCCAGGCACCCGTCATCTAGCTGATCGCCCGGACGTTCACCATATCATGGCCGTTGAGGTCGAGCATGCTGATCGGCTTCAAGGCTCCGGTGTCGGAATCGATCTCCCACGGCTCGTCCGAGACGATCCTCCCATTCTTGAGCATGGGATCGATGCGCGACCAACTGAGATTCACGAAGACTGTGACCTCGCCCACGTTCACGCTCTGGGTACTCCTGCCTTGGCCGATGCTTGCGGTCGTGCCCCCGTCACCGCTCCAGTCTTCCAGAGCAATACCAAGGGTGGAGCCGCTGGAAATGGCTCGCATACCAATACCCGGAAGCGATGAGAGACTGATGCGATCGCCGGTATGGATTGTTCCTCCTTCGGTACTCACCTTGACGGGTACGCGCCCCGCGAGGGCGACGGGCTGTTGGGAGTCTCAACGCCCATCTGGAGACCGGGGTTAGTGGAGACCACGCCGATCATGTTTCTGGTAGAGGTTGCCTTGATAGTTTATCTCGGGGTTGAAGGCCGCTTGGGCTGTGAGTGACGCAATGAGGATGACGGTCGCACACAGCCCGAGCAGCACAACGCCGCCCAGAAGGCGGAAGGATACTCCGGAAGCAGCCGAGCGAAGCCACGCGGACGCTCCCCTGCGAATGTGAACTGCGTTGTGGATCATTAACGATGAGGCGAAGATGCAGGAGACAAAACTATGCGATCATGCCCTCATTATAGCATGAACAAACACGGCGCGAGCGATCCGGAGTACGGCTCTGTGTGTGGATAAATCGGCGCGGGACGCGCGATCGGCGAAGTCTCAGATGGTGAGAGTGTACTCGCCGTCTTCCTGCAAGACCTGGACGCAGCTCACTCCGTTGCTTAAGCTGTATTCAACGATGCAGAGCGGTCCATCGGATGACCGCTGAAGACTGAACGCCGTCCCGTTGAAGACGGCTTCTTCTCCTACGCTCCAGAGCTTCCCATCGGGTAGCCAGACTTGCTGCCCGGATTTGCGAATGATGATCTGTTGTGGCATTTGCGAATTGTGATCGAGACGTGCCCGACCGCATTAACAATGCATTGTACCATACCGTCCTCGACAGAGCCAGGCTTTGAAAAAATGAAACAGGGTTGTAGGCAGCAAATCTGCCACGTTCCGGAACCCAATCAGGCGGTCGCGACCGGCCCCGCTGCAAATGGCACGGCATTGTCCCAAGCCACCAGTTTGCCGGCTGCGAGACCGGTATCCAGATTGCTGTCTGCCAGCGTGAAGAGTGCCGCGTCGTCAGCCGTGATGGCGGTGCTGAGCTGCTGCCAGACCCCTTTCACCTGTTCCAGCGTTCGCTCAAAGACTGCCTTGAAATCGATTGGCTGGTTGTCGTCAGGCCGCTGCAAATCGGTGACATAATCATAGTTGATCTCGTCCGGCAACGGGTACACCGCCGCCTTGTCTTCCGCGATGAACCGCGCCAGAGGGTACAAATGTCCGGTTTTATCGGCTAATCCCAGCAGATCGCAGCAATTGTTGTGCCATTTGCCAAAGTCCAGAGTTTGCGGCGTCATCGTCGGTTTGCTGACACGGTTTAGCAGTTCAATGTCGTGGAGCGGAAACGTTCGGAGCATCTGCAACCAGAAGTCTTTGATGTCCGGATGGAGCCTCATGTTGTTGGCTGGATCACTGCAACTCATCAAACGACCGATCTGGACGTTGCTTGTGGTGATCTCCCCATAGCCCATCTCATGGAAAATGAAAGCGTCCTGCTGCAATTCGCAGAACCGATGCTGCTTGGGATGGCTGTCGTAGTCACCCACTTTGGCTTTCACCACCGGGTGGACCGTGAGATCGGTGATGACATGCGCGGCGAAACCGAAGAGCCAGGCCAGGCATCGGTGGCGCTTCTCGTCAGACTCCAACCGGACGAGCCGCGGGATGGAGAGCTTGATATAGCGCCCAGTCGGGCCGTAGTGCATTACGTTTCCCCAGCCTTTGGCCTCGTTGTTGAGGGAGGTGAAGAATGGGTAGTCTGGCGAGACGGAGCCCAGTTCCAGGAACGGGCCGAAGTCGCGGAGAGCCCCCTTCATCTCATCGGTCAACCCCGGGATTTCGTCGAGGTGCTTGTCGTACAGCACCCGCACTACCGCGATGTGTGAAAACGTGCCTGCCATAACCATCTCCTTCTCTCAGAGGTAATGTCTCAGCAATCAGCTGGGACTTTGCGTTCCATACTCCTTCTTCAGTGCTTCGTATGAGACCTTGGCCACCTTGCGGGGGATGCTCTGCCGTAGTTTGTACACAAACGAACCATGGCAGTGCCGCAGCTTACGCCCACTTCCACACGGACACTCCCAGTGCCCCTTCTGCTCCCGGGGCGTCAAACACTGCAAGTATTTCAGGATGACGGAGATGTCTGTTGTTGCCAGCAGTTCCTCGTAGTATTCGCGGATTCCCGCGACTCCGTGAGAGCGTTCACCAAATGGCCATGGCTCGCCACGATCAACGAGGGCCTGACCCAGGAAGAAACTATGTACGGGACCGTCAAAGAAGTCGAGTAATGACGAGCCGTCTGGATAATACTTGGCCTTCTCTTCCGCCACGAAGAGACAGGCAAACCCGTCGTTGTTGATATGCCGATCCAGAATCGGGGGAATACGTCCTCCTGTTACGCGCACCAGGGGGAGATCTCGTGAGAAATCCGGCGGAATGATAACCTCGATAGCAAATCGGTCCAGCTCCCGCTGCTCAAACAGAACCGGGAATGACCCCCTTATGATGACAATCCCATTGTGTTCAACGAAGTGCAGATGGTGATACTTCTCGGTAACCGTGCGCTTCGCCAAGTCGTATGCGGCAGGATCAACTAGATGCCAGGAAGTCCGCGTCATTCACACGCCCACGGCTTGGGCTTCACAGCAGCCGCAGACGCTGCGCGATTCAGGTTCCCAATAATGGACACTGACTCAGTCTTCTCTTCCACCGGCCCGAACACATCCTGCCATCCATATCGATCGATGAGATCCAGGGTGGTTTTGGCAACAGCCGAGACCTCTTTCTTGATCTCGTCGTTCCATAGATCACAGAGATCATTGCCGGTGGGATTCGCTGGATCCTCAACCTTAATGTCCTCAACTTCGTCTCGAAGTTTCGTCCACACATGAATCAGTTGATCCGCAAGCACAGAGGTCTTCTTGTTCTTGAGCAGATCGATCACCAGCAGCTCCAGAACGAAATGCTTCAGCAGTATGCTGTTCCGGAAGCGCCAGTACTTCATCAGCTTAATTGCTTCCCGCACTCCCGAGCCGCGCACATGTTTAATGTGGACGTCCAGATTGGTTTTTTGGCGTTCCTTGTCTGCAGATGAGCAGTAGAGAAACGCGTCCTTCTCGGAATCGTCGATGAAACGCCCAGGCACTACATCAATGTGCAGGTCCGGTTTCTCTTTGCTCGCGCCATAGACACGCAGAGCCGAATTCTTCGGGACGACCGTGTACTGCGTCTGCAGCGCCGCACTAATGTTGCCGAAGATGTCCTTGAGCGTCTCTCCACCGGACGTGTCATCATGCGAGAAGTAGCACGGCAGGTCCAAATCGTAGGCGGCTCGGATCATAGTCCCCTTGGCCCTAGACCCGCCGTAGCGAATGGTCGGAGCATACTTTGAGTAAATCAAATCCTCGATTTCCTGGCGATGGGTTTGAAGCTCATTCACTTCTGGATCCTGATCGGTGAGACTCTGTGCTGCGAGCACTTTGCTGAGATATTCGTTGGTGTTCATTATGTGTTTACCGTTATCGTTTTGATAAAGCCGCCCTTTGTGCGATCCAGATCGTAGATCTCCAGGGCGGGGTGAGCCTTCTTGAGAGGAACATGTCCACAGCAGATGGCAATCGGTGCCGGGACTGCTGGGAAGATCATGATCGAATCGATGACGCCGTGTTCCTTCACAATATGGGCAAGACAGCGTTCATACGTTGTCTTGAAGTTGTCCAGGTCCTCCTTCCGCCGGAGCAAAACCGTCGAGGGCGCAACGTTGGTCGGGAAAAGTTCGTAGATGAAGCGCCCCGTCCCAACAACCGCTCGAACCGTCTCCATATCTGTCTGCCCACTAATGGAAAGCGCCAAAGCCACCTTGCCGGCCGCCCCCTTTTGGCGGAGAGCATAGTCGTACTTTACGATCTCCCCGTCGCGTTTCCATTTCCAGGTCTTGTCGCGATGAAACTGAAAGAACTGCACATCGTCCATCTTGTTGCTGATCGTCGATCCCAAGTATATGAGCAGTGGAATCGGGCCCAGACCGAAAACCGAAAGACGCGAGGGCGATTGGTATTCTATGAACTGGCCGATCTTGCGTTCAATGGTGTGGGTCGCGTTTTCGAGAAACGGCAGCCCGTCGCCATCCATACCGGTGAGATCAATCTCACAATCGTGTTCTTCCGGATAGAATGGCGACACCGCTTCATAGACCCCCTGCCGAGATACCATGACTGGCTCTCCGCGGATCAGCGCTTTGAAACGAACAACATGAGTGCCGCGCTCTTTGTCGAGGTCAGTCAGACGGAAAACTCGACATTCGTGCTGCTTCTTGTATTTCTTGAGCGTACAGACAGAGAAATTGTCAGGCTCGTCATCTATGTGTTTGTGGCACACGGGGCAGAGCAACATCAGATTCTCGATGTCGTTGATATCTGGTAACGCGGGTCGCGACGCATCGGAGCCACGAGGCCCCTTTTCTTTGAAAGCCACGATGTGGGCCAGTTCAGCGAAATTGCCGGTCTTCCTTGTCACGTGGTGTTTGAAGAGAAATCGGTTGCACCCGTCAAACTCACACCGCCCGCCGGCATAAACCGAGAGAAACAGGCGGATATCGGGTTTGATCTGTCTGGAGACGTCCTTAACAGGAGAGGTCTGTGGTGATAGTTTGTTCTTCGATGGTTTTCTCATATTCGATTGCCTTGGACTAATAACTAGGACTCCATTAGTTCGGCTCCCCCCTTCAGCACGTGCGCCACCACCCCCTGGATGTGGAATTCCCGATCCAGGATGATCGGCTTGTGTTTCGGATTGGTGGAGCGGGGCTTCAGGATGATCTCGGTCGGACCGAAGCGAAGTTCCTTGATGGTGGCCTCATCGTCGATGAGCGCCACCACACGGTCTCCCTCTTCGGCGGTCGCCTGCTGGCGGATGAGCACCAAGTCGCCGTCATCGATGCCGGCCCGGTTCATCGAATCGCCCTCCGCCCGCAGGATGAAGTACTGGGAACCCGGGCGGGCGATGGTGGTGGCGACGGGGACGAAGGCCTCGACGTTCTCTGCCGCCCAGATCGGCGTCCCGCAGGACACTCGGCCAACCAGTGGCACGCGAACTGTACTCGCCCGTTGAAAATCGGCCGGTGGTTCGCGTAGAATCTGGAGTCCGGCAGAAGTGCGGCGCACATATCCGCCCGCAATCAGGCGCTCGATGAGCACCGCCGCCGAGCGGGGAAACTTGTATCCCATCTCGCGCATCAGTTCGCGAATCGACGGTGAAGAGCCATCGTGAACGAGACGATTGCGGATGATCCGCAGGGCCTGCAATGCCTTTGGGTTCAGTGGTTGGAGCATATTGTATTCACCATTATACACACAGTATATACTGGCGTCAACCGGGTGTATTCGCAAAGGTGGAGGCTGGCCCGGTCACCCTCCAAGAAACGGCCGCTCGGGTGGACTTGGAGACTTGGGGGACTTTGTGGCGGTGGTCCCGTGTCCATGTCATAATGGATCTGGTTGCTGCGCGGACGAAAAGTCGAGCGCATCCACCATGATGTCGCCAAACGAGCGAAGGTTTTCAACGATTTGGTCTGATATAGGTAACGCGCAGTCCACCCAAGGGGATTTCGTGTTCCGAAATCGCTGATTCAGCTCGAAAACTGGCCCCAGTTTCGCGGTCTGATAACCACCGATCGGATCGTAAGAAATTCCTTCCGGCAGCAGCAGATTATGGAACCGAGGCTTGACCGAATCTGGAATCGCCGACCATTTCCCGCCGAATGTCTGCACGAAATCGTTGGCGTATTGAAATAGGCGGTCGAGATCGACAGCCTGGGTCTGGTCGGCCACTTGGTCGATCTTCAACTGGTTGATCTGTTGTTCCAGGGCGCCCTTTCGCTCCAGAAATTCATCTTTTGTGTACGAGCCATCTTCGCGCATCTCGTAGATGCGGCGACGCTTGGCTTCGAGTTGGTCAATCTGCACGGTACAGTAGGCAATCTTGGCGGCGGCAGTTCGGTTTAAGTCGTCGAGGGCCTGGGCCAGAGCCACGCGCAGCGCATCGAGATACCCTGTCTTCAGCGCATGCTGTTCAACCAGTTCCTCGAATCTCATCTCAATGTCGCGTTTGCGCAGGCACCGGCCATAGTTGGAGCAGTCCTTGTTCTGGCAGTGGTAATAGCCGAACCGTTTGCCATTGCGCTTGCTGGTATAGCTGCCGGTGAGGAAATTACTACAACCCGCGCAACGAATGGTCCGCCGGAGTGGGAAGTCCGGGTTGTACAGCTTCTTCTTTATGGAGAGGCCATAGCTGCGCCCGTCACGGGCGGCCACGACCCGCAGGTATTCCTCATCGTTGAGCATGGGCACATGCAGTCCTCGATACCGTTCCCCGCTCCAGGGATCGACAATTTCTCCGTGATAGAAATCGAGGTAGTTGTGGAGAAGGCGATGAACGAACTGCTGGTGTGTTTTGCGCCCCCGAATTTGAGCCAGTCCACGTTCATCCAGCATCTCGACCAATTCTCTCTGGTTCCGGTGGCCCTGAGCATACTCGCGCAACACCGACTGGATAATCGGAAATAGTTCTGGATGCGGATGGTCAGGCCGCGTCTTCTTCTCGCCATGACGCTTGGCCTGTTGGCAGACATAGCCAATCGGCGAGCGCCAAGGATGAATCCCCGACGCGATCTTTGCGGCCATACCGCGGCGTGCCCGCTCACTGCGGATCGTGTTGTCGATCTCGGCCTGGAGTGCGGAGAAGGTTTCGAAGATCTTGCCGGCAATCGAAGAAGAATCGTCCATGGACGGTTCAGTGGCGGAGTGAATATTGATGCCAAGATCGCGCAAGGTGCGCTTGAGGTAGTAGTAATCAAGTTGGTTGCGGCTGAGGCGGTCGATCTTCCAGACGATGAGCGCGTCGATGAGACGCTTGTGTTTGCGGCAGTATTCCAACAGATCGATGAGTTCGGGCCGGTCAGCGAACTTCGCCGATTCGCCCTTCTCCTCGAAGATACGCTCGATGGTAAGTCCCTTCTTCTCGGCATACGCGAGGCAGTCCTGCTTCTGAAACCCGAGGCTCATGCCCTTGACCTGTTCGTCTGAACTGACCCGCACGTAAATGATGGCGTTGGGCATATGGATTGGTGGTTACGGACCCAGCAAAGAGACTGGGTCCTTGGCTAATGATACCGTGTTGGGCCGGTCTGGCAAGGGATGCTCCTTCAGGTACGTGGCCAGGATGATCTGAGCCAGTTCCTGCAGGGCGCTCCAAGCCTCCGGTGAGATCGGCGGCAGGTCGGCCTTGCTTGGTGTTGGTCGCATCTTCTTGGTCATGTTCCGAGCATAGCTGGCTTCGTGGCACACCCAAGGCCGCTCGCTTAGCCGTCCTGGACCAATTGCCCCGCCTTGGTGGCCGCATCCAATCCTCTATGCTAACCGCATGGATCATCAATATCGTCTCGCACACCATTACCATCAGGCTTTGCCGGCCAAAATCCGCCGCTACCTCAACGGTCGCGGCATTGCTGACCGCATCATCGATGCGCGCCTGCTCGGATGGAACGGCTGGCGGATCACCATCCCCGTTTTCGGGCGCGATGGGAAGATCGCCTCCTTCCGCCTGGCCAAAGATCCCGAGGACCGCTCAGATGGCCCGAAGATGCTCTCGACGCCCGGCGCCAAAGCGGAACTGTACGGTTGGGAGATTCTCCAATCGTCCCCCACCGGTGTCGTGATCTGCGAGGGCGAATTCGACCGCCTCGTTCTGGAGAGCCAGGGGATCAACGCCCTCACCTCTACGGCGGGAGCGGCCACCTTCCTGCCCGATTGGGCCGAAGCTCTTCCTCCGGAGATGGAAGTCTTCGTCTGCTTCGACAATGACCAGCCCGGCCGGCTTGGCGCCTGCAAGGTGGCGCAACTCATCCCCCGTGCCCGGCTTGTACAACTCCCGGAAGAAGTGGGCGAAGGCGGAGACGTGACCGACTTCTTCGTGCGGCTCGGAAAAATCCGCGACGAGTTCGTTGCCCTGCTCGATACCGCCGTGCCGCTCGCCAAACCGGAACCAGTCGTTCCCCAAGTTGTTCCCCATGGGGCACCGAGCACTGGCGTCCACAGCGAGATCGAGCGGCTCAGGCAACTTGTGCCCATCGAGGAGCTGATCGGCCGATACCTGCCGCTCTGTCGCATGGGCCGGCACCGCGTCGGACGCTGCCCTTTCCATGACGACGCCCACCCCTCCTTTGTCGTCTACTCGCAGAGTCAGAACTTCTACTGCTTCGGCTGCCAGGCCCACGGCGACGCCATCGATTTTCTCATGCATTATCAGAACCTCACCTTCCCAGAAGCGCTCCAGGTGCTCCGGGATCTCGCTTCATAGCCTATGCCCAAGGACCCCAGCATCGACGCGATCATCGGGAAAACCAAACAGGATCGAGCCAAGCCGCTGGTCTCGGCGATTCTCGATGACGGCACCATGGTGGAGATGCTCTTCCGAGCGGACGAAAACAAGGCGCTCTTCGCGATCGCGCGCGCTGGACAGTGGCAAGAGGCACCGGACATCGTCATAAAGGGCCGGCGGTACATCCCCTTCTCGCCCGAGAACAACCTGCTCCAAAACGAAGTCGTGCTTCTGCCTTCCCAGCCGGACGGCGACGGCTCACCAGCCGCCCTTGTGGCGGACATCCAAACCTTCATCCACCGTTACGTGCAGGTGAGTCCCGCTTTCGAGACCCTCGCCGCCCACTACATCCTTTTCTCCTGGGTGCACGACGCCTTCAACGAGTTGCCGTACCTGCGCGTGCAGGCGGACTATGGCTGCGGCAAGACCCGTTTCCTGCTCACCGTTGGCTCCCTCTGCTACAAGCCGATCTTCGCTTCGGGCTCATCCACCGTCTCGCCGCTCTTCCGGATTCTCGATTCCTTCCGGGGCACGCTCATCATCGATGAGAGCGACTTCCGGGTGACGGACGAGAAGGCGGAGATTGTGAAGATCCTCAACAATGGGAATGCCCGCGGATTCCCGGTGCTGCGCAGCGAGGTCAACCAGTTCAGGGAATTCAACCCGACCGCCTTCCATGTCTTCGGCCCGAAGATCGTGGCCAGCCGTGGACCGTTTCAGGACCCGGCTTTGGAGAGTCGCTTTCTCACTGAAACCCTGGGCACGACCACAATGCGGGAGGACATCCCGATCAACCTGCCGTCGCGGTACAAAGGCGAGGCACTGGCCTTGCGCAATCGGCTGCTCGCCTTCCGCTTCCGCCACTTCACCGATTACCACATCGATGACGGGCAGATGGACCGGCGCATCGAACCCCGCCTGAATCAGATCGTTGCCCCGCTGTTAGCGGTGATCGAGGACGCCGACACCCAGCGGTCTCTTCAGGACTTCGCCCGGAAGCGGCACCAGGAGATGATTACCGACCGCGGAATGGATACCGAAGCTCAGGTTCTGGAAGTCCTGCGCGACATGCTCGCCGCCGGCGACCAGCACCTGCTCATCAAGGACATCACCAGTTGGTTTGCCGACAGGCACTCCGACGAGTATGAGCGCAAGATCACCGCCAAGTGGATCGGCACCGTGATCCGCCAGCGCCTCCACCTGCACACACAGAAAACCCACGGTAACTATGCCGTGGCTCTTCCAGATTCCGTCAATTTGCAGCGATTGTATGGTCGGTATGGTTTGGAGCAAACCACCGCCCCTTCGGATCGGCACGACGAGGCCATCCGGTGAGCGGTCGACAGTAGATGGGGACTCCCGCCACAACGTCCCCGAAGTCCCCAAGTACACCGCGCAACGACCTCAATCTCGTGGCGAGTGACAATATTCAACCGCATCTGTTCTAGGAAATGCCGCTCGCGAATTCATCGCAATATGAACAGGTATCACCACACAGTTCGTTTGCGCACTCATGCTGAGGGTTTTGCACCCAGTGATCTATGAATCCATCAAGCATTCGGTTGTTGATTCGCAAACCACCAGCTGAAGTATCTTGCTGTACCTCGCCGACAATCGTCTCGAGTGGTTTCCATAGTTCAAGAAGATTCCCACCGAAACTTCCTTGCATATAAGCCGTAGCTGTGGACAATAAATAGAGCGTCGACCCAGTACGTCCAGTAATTTTGAAGTGACTGATACCAATGTCTTCATACTTTCCGATGTCCTCTGGTCGAATGAATCGCGTTTTCAACCATGCCGCAGTGCCGTCACGTCCCGAAATACACCGACCCATGGGAAATTTCTCAAAGAGCTGGGCATCCTCACGCGTTACATCCTCCGCATGGCACAGATAGCAGCTCGCACGATAAATGCAATTGGTTCCAAACCCTCGTCCCTGGACCATCCCGCCACTACTGCAGAATTCATTCACCATCAGGTTCAGACGAATACCATGTTCCGCGCAGACTCTTGCCGCTCTACTCAAGAAGAGCATTGAACGGTTCTTAGACAAGGAGCCGCATATACCGGTCGCACCTACAGCCTGCTTCCATGCGAGTATCTGACTAACGGTGTCTACATGTGCAATGGTGCTGATTTCAATATCCAACGACCGAGATGCTTCGCGCACGATCTCGCCCACAAGCGGATGAGTAATCGTTACGTTCCGAATTCCAAAATCCTCAAGACGCTGTACTAGGGCCGCGAGCTCTTTACGCTTGGCCCACAGTGCTCGCTTGCTCCCCGGATGAACCGTGTTAAGAGTGTAGTTAAAATCGATGTTTTCCCGACGGCATGCCTGAACGTACCGACGCAAAGTCAACTCCGATATGTCCGGGAGCCGAAACGCCGGCCTAGCTGTCCACTCCGCGTGAGAACGGATAGACCCATAGAACTCAGTTAGCGGCCGACTAGAAAATCGAGCATTCAGCCCCGCCACTCCTTCAATGAGAGCCGGATCAAAATTGCACCCAAGCCTAAACGTCGGCATCAACATCACTCCCCAGGTCAACCGGTCAAATACAGATCACAGGATTTCCGCACTAAACTGAAAACCGGAACGGCTCCACAACCACAATGGCGTATGAACGTCAATTGGGAGAATGCCGGTTGGGGCCAGAACGTTCCTCCAAGCCTCGGCGACTTCGTTCCGAAGCTCGGTGTCGTCTCTTTGGCCTCCTTGAACAAGTCCAAGACGGACGGATGCTTGAATAACATGAGTGTCGGGCGCAACGGTCAATCCGCCCCGGTCCGTTAGGTGAACGTCAGTGTAGCTCTCCATAACGTGAAGCCAATAGTTGGCTATCTTAGGTCCGCTCAAATATGGAAATTGCTTTTTCTGAGTGCCCTGGATGATTTCAAGAATTGCGGGGACAGAACCACTTGTCTGAGTGAAAAGGGTGCGGATGTCGCCCTCATACAGCTCCTGAATTGTCTCGCAGAGCCTTCGCCATGTTGCCGTATGCTTTCTCGGCTGAAGCGCTACACTGTGCTTCATCAACATAGCCGCCAAGTCGGATTCATCCATCTTGCAGACAGCCTTTGGCCTGAAAACATCTGAAGTTGTCGGGTCGAAGTACGTGGTTCTTGCCGCCCTCCAGAGAGTATACGAATTACGTTGATAGTTCAGGGCCATCGGCAGCGTGAAATAATGATAGTTGTCAATTTCGCTTACAGGCAGACCCGGATTAGAATCCTCTGGCATTACAGATCCTCCCAGTAAGCCCCGACTGTAGATCGCGAGTAGGCGTGCAATAGACTCGCGGATCGCACTCTCACTGCGGAGAGCGGTGTCCGATGCACCGAACAGCAGATTCTGTTGTACGGATCTCGTCATCATTACCGTCAGTTTACTCCATTCGCTGGACCACTGCAAGGTTCACGATTGGCAAGTCGCTTACTGCAACGCCTAGACGGCTGGCCGAGTCCGTAATTGCAGGAGATATCTCTCTTCCAAGCATAAGGGCATTTCCAAGAAGACGGTCAGATGCTAGAACTGAAAATCCACAGCGCTCCAGCAACAGAGATAGTTCCTCGAGAGTAAAGACATATGAGAACACCTCGGCAATAGTACCGTCGTCGTGAACAAACCGCGTCTTGTCAAGACCGTCGCCGTCACGCAGCCCATAGGCCCATTCAGCAGCCGGCGAACTCAGAATAAAAAGGCCACCCGTCTTGAGGACACGTCGAATTTCGCAAAGTGCCGCTGGATAGCAGTATGGGTCGATTAGTGATCCGAATACTGCATCGAACGAGGCGTTGCGAACGGGAATGGCACGTGCTGAGGCCAGTATAGTCGAATCTGCGGGCTGAGCCTTGAGCATGCTTTCAGAAACATCGATAGCGGTGTAGTGCACATGCGGCCAAGTGAAGGAGTTGCGAAGCCAACCCCTGCCTGGGCCGATCTCCGCGCAACATGCGCCGTCGGCGATTCTGTTCTGCAAGGATTTCTCAAAGAAGGGCGTCGACATCTCATGGAAGTTCCTAGTGGTTATCCGTTTGGCCTCGGAGAATTCCGCCGCAATCCCGGTGTAACCAGCCGTATTGAGTCTGTCTATTTCGCTTGGAAGTGCGAACCGGTCCGCTTCACAAAGAGTGGACGTGAGCGAATGATGAAGCCGATCAGCCAAGGCGTCTATCGAATCCTTATGGTCATTCCAGATAACGATGTCGGTCTCGGCCAAGCTGAAGGATGCGTAATACGAGCCGTCCGCAGCCGCGCGATCTGAGCGTTCTACGGTGGACTCACGGTCGCCGGGGATCCATGTTATGTGCACGGATAGCAGACTGGGGAAAGTCCGACGAAGCTTGGCATGATTGCTGGGGTGAACTTCCTTGATTGGAATCCGGTGCGACTCGATGATAATGTCGATGGACCTGGAACTCATTGCGTAAGCATTGCCGTAAACTCGGTCAATAGTCGGAATTTCATTGGCACCAAGCAGTTCAAGAATATGGGATTCTGTGGTGTGGTGGAATTCGCCTGATGTGTCGCCCGGTCTTGGAGGTCGCGTTGTGTATGACAGTGGTCGCTCGTATACTCCGGGATAGCGGCTGAGCAGGCTGTTGATAATGGAAGTCTTGCCAGACCCGCTTGGCCCCCCAACCAAAACGAGAACAGGCTGGGAATTCGCTTGAAGAACCTTAGGAAGTGGTAACGTCACGGCACAACAGCCTCTCAATGTATGACAAAAAGGACATCATAGTTCTTGGGTTCAATGCAATTCCCACAGGAGGCGCAGTTGTCTGCCTGAAGGAACTGCTCGGGACAGAACTCCTGACTACGCTTTGGATCATGACATGACAACAATTCTCGTGGGGAACTCTCTTTCATGACGATAGCACGGCGCCAGCGTGGGTCCGGTTCTGACATCGAGGAATCCCATGATGCAAACAGCTGGACGTTGCGTAGATCGCGGAACGCCACCAACTGAGGAAGGAGTTCGCGGACTGACCATGACCGTGTGTAACCCCAAAACAATACCGCAGGAAAAGCGGTTGCGAGATCATACCAAAACTGGATGTAGCGGTTATTGTAGAAGTCTCCGGAGGAGTGGATACGGACCGCGCAAGGAGTTGACCCCTCGCGCAGTTGCGTCGATATGCGATCGTACAGAACCTCTGGATGCACAGTCACCCACCACCAGTTGATCTGCCATTCTCGCAGCGGAAACTTCTCAGCGCGAGGATCGGCATTGTAACAGCAATCCAAACACCAGGCAGTCGCGCCTGGACAGGTTGCCACGGATGGAATGTTCCAAACGAAAACGGTACGATATTTGGTGCCAGTTGAGCCGGTCTTGCTGTTCCCCAACGCAAGCCCAGACGGCCGAGAATCCTCACTGGGCAACGGAGTCAATGCCGCAAGCGTACGGAGGTAGCTTGCGCGCCAACGCAATTCGTCGGCGGTAGGGACGAGTCGTTTAAGCGTGGGTTCAATCATTGTCAATATGTCCACTGACACAACGGGATTGCAGATGTCAAGGCGAATTTTCCCTTGGGGACCGAGGCCAGATGTACAAGCAATTGATCCCTTGCATGAAGGGATGATGCTTGTGCGCACCAGTGCGCCGCGCGGGTAAAAAGAGCCAGCAGATGATCTTGCTGGCTCGAAGGGTCAGGCATCAGGACGTGTCAGGGACTGTTCGGTCGCCTGGAGGTCGCCGGTGCAGACCGGGAGATAATCGCACCATCCGCACTGCTTACCAGGGCGCTTGTAGAAGTGGCCGGCGGCGATGCTCTGCCCCACGATGGACGCCTTGGCCAAGAACTCCGCGAGCTGAACGCTCGTGCGCTTGGCCAAGTACCAATCGATGCGCGGCTCCTTGGTCTTGACGAAGACGCAGAGGGCCGACTGCTGGGCATCGGGTTCTGCTAGAGCGTAGGCCGTGAGCTGATCCGAGAGCACGACCTCGTAGTCGTCGTAGGCTTGCGAGGCGGTCTTGAAGTCGATCACGGTGCGCTCTCCGTCGATCTCCGCCACGAGGTCGATCACGCCGATGAACGGCGAGTCGAGATTGGAGATGGAGAGATCGAAGGGCTTCTCCGAAGCGATGATCTTGCCCAGTTTGGGCAGTTCGTCACGGATGAAGCTCTGAAGCAGGAGGACGCCCCGTTCGGCCAGCTTGTCCCAGGACTCGCGGTACGAGTAGGCGATGGGTTCGTGCTGCACGCGCAGCCACTCTTCTTTGAAGAAGTGAACCGGATCGCCATAGCCGCGGAAGAAGTGGGCCAACGCCTGGTGGACGGTCTGTCCGAAGCAGAGACTCGCCGAGGGGACGCGGGGGCGGAGGTTCTCGATGTAGTAGAGGCGATACTGTTCCGGGCAGAATAGGTAGCGATTGATGCGCGAGTACGAGAGGTGGGGGGCTGTCGCAACAGGCTCCCCCTTTTCGGTCTGGAGCAGGGCGGTGCTCATCAGTGTCCGCTCCTTCCCAGCGGGCGACCGTTCTTCGCGGCGAGGATCTTCTCGACGTTCGTGTACCGACCATCCTCGCTCTCGCGAGTGATGATCCGGCACGGCACGTTGAGAGAGATGCCGCCCGCGATGTTGCGGGTGAGGTTCGGGTAGCCAGCGGCTTCAATCGCTTCGGCGAGTTGCTTGCGGTTGCCGAAGAACTTGAGCACCTGGCCGGACGCCTCGACGTTGATGAAGAGCTTCCAGCCATAGCGGGTGTTCATGCCCGCGATGCCGAGCAGCTTAGCCGGAATACTCTCGTCCGAGCCGTTGCCATTGCCGCCATCGTGGCCGTTTCCTTTGGGCTGCCCATTGCCGTTCAGTTCCAGGAAACGACTGATGATCGCCGCTTGCAGGGCGAGCGACTTCTCGGCCTTGTCCCGGATCTGACTCGATGACGCGTGGTCGACCGGGCAGGAGAATTCCACCGACAGCGAGTCGATGCGTCCGTCCGGACTCACGCTCCGCTTGATGAGCATGATGGCCGGAACGGTGACGGCCGGGGCGTTCTCTTCCCGCAAGCCTTCCCGCTCGGCAGCGGCATAGGCTTCCTCGTCGGCATCGAGCGGAGCCGGACCGTGCGGCAGCTGAGCTTCAACGGCCCGGATGTGCTCGCACAGCGGCTCGTCCGCGTCCTGCCCGAACTCCGGGCAGGTGCACTGCGGATTCTCGACAGTGCCGGTGACAAGGTACGACTGACGGGGATTGTCGGGCGAATAGACCCGGATTCCCTCTTCGGTTTGGAAGGCGACCATCACGCCAGTCTGGATGGACTGGGGTGGTGCCTGGGTTGCGGTGGGTGTCATCGGAGTGACCCTCCCTTAGTGTGGATTGGTGATCACAAGGTGCATGATCTGCGACCAGTGTACCGGGTGGCGGGAGGGCCGAAAGGAGGCGGGGTTGGTCGCCCGCGGCCAGTAGAGCCGACTTGGCTGCGCTCTTGCGCGCTCTCATACTGAGGGGATGACAGACGACCGGCGCATCACCTTCTTTGCCGAGACGAACTTCCGCAACCAGCGGCGCTTCTTCGGTATCCGCCAGGCCGACCGGCGGGCGCACATATACCTGATCGGCAAGACCGGCACAGGGAAAACGACGCTGTTGGAGACGATGATCCGCCAAGACATGTCCGGCGGGCAAGGACTGGCCCTGCTCGATCCTCACGGTGATCTGGCCGAACGCATCGTGAATTCCATTCCACCAGGTAGACGCGGCGATCTCATCTACTTCAACGTGCCCGACAGCACGAAGCCATTCGGCTTCAACCCACTCGAATCGGTGTCCCCCGACAAGCGCGGGCTCGCAGCTGCCGGCCTGCTCGATGCCTTCAAAAAGTTGTGGTCAGACTCCTGGGGACCGCGCTTGGAGCATATCCTGCGCAACGCTATCTTGGTGCTCCTCGATCAGCCACTCTCCACGCTCGCCGACATCCCTCGGCTCTTCGGCGATCCCACCTTCCGCAAAATGGCCGCCCTGCGCACCTCGAATGCCCAAGTGCGCAACTTCTGGCTGCGCGAGTTCGAGGGCTATCCGCCCCGTTTCCGTGCCGAGGCCGTCGCCCCGATCCAGAATAAGGTGGGGGCCTTCCTCACCGATCCGGTGGTGAGCCGCATCCTCGCGCAAACCAGGAGCAGCTTCAACCTGCGAGAGATCATGGATACAAGGAAGATCCTCGTGGTGAACCTGGCCAAGGGACGTATCGGTGAAAGTGCAGCCCTCTTGCTTGGATCGCTGCTCGTCTCCTCGTTCAACCTCGCCGCTCTCAGCCGAGCCGAGATGTCCGAAGCGAACCGTCGCGACTTCTTCCTCTATCTCGACGAGTTCCATTCGTTCACCACGCTTTCGCTCGCAACCATGCTCTCCGAACTGCGCAAGTATCGACTCGGGCTCGTGCTGGCCCACCAGTACCTCGCGCAACTTGAAGAGCCGATCCGGGACGCGATCATCGGCAACGTGGGCACCCTCATTGCCTTCCGGGTGGGAGCTGCCGATGCCGAGATGCTGGAGAAGGAATTCCTGCCCGAATTCCGGGCCGAAGACTTCACCGCTCTCCCCAACTTCGCGATCTACCTGCGGATGATGATTGACGGGACGGCGTCTCGGCCATTCAGCGCCAATACCTCGGTAGCAGCAAGACCAATTCTCACTTACAGGTGAGTTCCTTGTTGATGTTCGACATAAAGAAGGGAACCGTGAGACCCTTCAAGAACGCATGCCAGGGACTTGGCCCCCGGAAGTAGATCTGGTTGACGTGAATCCAGACCAGAACAACTATACCTGCCAATCCCGCTGCTTCTGCACATGCCTGCAGAGACGCGGCCAAGGCCGCTTTCTCGGTATCGCCTTTGTAATGAATCTGGTCTGACACCAAGGCCAAGATGATATCTTGGCCTTGCTCACGAATGTGGGCAATTTTGAAGGTTGGCATTGTGTTAGTCCTCTACCTCTTTGAACGTCGATGATTACGAAATAGTGCTGATAGTGTTCGCAATTCAATGGGTGTTTTGCAGGCGGCAAGAAATGGGCGACCCTGTTACAGGCCGCCCTCGTCGGCGAAGGAGTAGAACCTCCCGTTGCCGATGATGATGTGGTCGAGCATCGGCACGCCAAGCAATTTACCAGCCTCAACCAACCGTTTCGTGATCGTCCTGTCCTCATGGCTCGGAGCGCAATCGCCCGAGGGATGGTTATGCAGGACAATCACTGTCGCTGCGTTGGCGAGCAATGCCGTCTTGAACACCTCGCGCGGATGGACGATCGCCGCATTGAGCGAACCGATAGCGATCTCTGCCAAGCAGTTCACGCGGTTCTTCGTGTCCAGGCAAATCAGCCAGAGATGCTCACGGTCGCGATCTTCCACCAAGGAACGGAAGAGGTTGTACGTGGCGCGGGAATCGGTGATCTGCTTCTCGGCATAGGAGCTCGACTTCTCGCGCACCAAGCGCAGGGAGACCACGGGGATTCGATACATGCTGGACCACCTCCTTTCTGCTCACCATTGAAGCGCGAGGAGACCGCAGGCGAAAGGAGGTGGCACTGGCCGCTCTTGTTCTACGTCAATTCCGCGAAACGCGCAGGGTTTTTGTTGCATCCAAATCCGACATGCCAACGAATGGCATGCTGAAGTCGAAATTTAATTCTTGGAGGAAGTGGGAGTATGGCTAAGAGTGTACCCGTCGAGCCGCTGGGCAATTGGCACAAGCTGTTTAGCGACTTCGAAACCTCGCCAACCGCCTTCTACAACACTGTCGAGAAGGCAGTCGAGAAACGGCAGATCCCCGACGCCGCAACATCAACGGTAGAGTGGCGGGAAAGCGGGCTCACTTCAGCCAAGCGCCAGTACCTGCGTATCGAACGCGGACCGTACGTTTTCGACATCTGCGCGGCGCCGTTCGGCTCTGGCTTCTTCTTCTCCTGGTGGTTTGCCAAGAAGTGCCCCAGCCCCATTAAGTCCTTGATCGCCATCATCCTGATGGTGCTCTTCGTTCTCATTCTCCCGCAATACCTGATCGGCAGAGAGACGCTCTTCTCGATCATCCAAGCAACCGGGTGGCTCTGGCTCTTTGCCATACCCTATCTGCCGGGCCTAGTTGTCAGCGGCTTCGCGCTGTTACTGCTCTTCTGGGCCGTCGGGGCATACATCGCCCAAGGCGAGAGCCAGAGTGCCAATGACCTTCTGGCTGTGCCGCTGCTGGGTCGCGTCTGGGAGTCGCTCTTCCTCCCCGCCACCTACTACCGCATCGACACGCAGACGATGTTTCGCAGCACCGTCCAGGCGGCGGTGATGGAGGCGGTTGATGCCCTGACGGAGACCAAAGGCTTAAAAGCCCTGACCGAAGAGGAACGAAAGCCCATCATGAAGGAGTTCTTCAGGAAGTAGCGGAGTGATGAGAGATCCGGCCCAAGCGCTCACCGCCCAGTTCTTTGCCTGGGAAAGCCGCGGCCGTGGCTGGCAGTTGTGGAGCGATCCGGTCGTGCTTGAACCCCCGTTCGTTCCCTTCTTCCGGGTGGCCCCACCGAGCATGGGGCATGCCAACGACAATCGTAGGCCATCGCTCGTCAGTGCCATCGCGGATCGGCTGCGAGGACGCGCCAGCGCACCCATCATCAGCCCGGAAGCGGAGTTCGAACAGAGGTACCTGGCGCTCTATGACCGTGAGCCAGACACTGACGCATTGGTCAAACCCGATGAGCCCGTCGAGTTCCAGGTCGTGCTGCCTACCGGCTTCAAGTCGTCCAAAGACATAGCGCAAGAATTCCTGCTCGTGCTCGGGTACTGCCGGCACCCAATCGCCTTTGAGATCATCGGGCTGCCCGACTCCATCGTGCTCCAAATCGTCTGTCGCGACAAAGATGATGAGCAAGTCGTCCAGCAACTGCGCACGTTCTATCCCGAAATCGTGCTGGAGCGGGCAGACCGGTTTCTGCTCGATCGGTGGTTGGGAGGCAACCTGAACGAAGACGATGAGGACGAGCGTGACCGCCTTGTCATGGAGTTCGGACTGTGCAACGAGTTCATGCTGCCACTGCGGGTAGCGAAGAACTTCGATGTCGATCCTCTGGCGGCCGTGATCGGCGCCCTGGAGAATCTGCGGCGTGGTGAGATTGGTGTCTTCCAGGTCTTGCTGCAGCCCGTGCACCACCCTTGGGCTGAGAGCGTCGTCCGCTCTGTCACCGACTATGACGGCAAGCCTTTCTTTGCCGATGCTCCCGAATTGGTTAGCCAGGCGAAACAGAAGGTGTCGAGCCCGCTCTTTGCCGGTCTCGTGCGCCTAGCTGCCAAGAGCGAACGGCATGGCCGGGCCATGGATATCGCCAGGAACATGGGCAGTGGCCTGGCTCAACTGGCGAACCCCATGGCCAACGAATTCATCCCGCTCTCCAATGATGACTATGACGATGACTGGCATGAGCGGGATCTCGTCTGCCGCCAAACGCACCGGAGCGGAATGATCCTCTCGACGGATGAGTTGCTCACACTGGTGCACATGCCCGGGCCATTCGTCCGCTCGGAGAAGCTCAAGCGCCTCTCAAAGAAAACCAAGGCCGCACCGGGGATCGCCCTCGGGAACAAGTTCGCGTTGGGCGAGAACTTCCACAACGGCAAAGCGGAAACCGTCTCCCTCAGCCCGGTCCAGCGCGTACGGCACATGCATGTGATCGGCGCATCGGGCACTGGCAAATCCACCTTTCTCCTCAACCTCATCATGCAGGACATCGAGCGGGGCGAGGGCGTGGCTGTGCTCGATCCGCATGGCGATCTCATCGACCAGGTCCTCGCGCGTCTGCCCGAGAAGCGTTTCGATGATGTCGTGCTGGTGGACCCGTCCGACTCGGATTTCCCTGTCGGCTTCAACATCCTGCAGGCCCATTCGGAACTGGAGAAGAACCTGCTCGCTTCGGATCTGGTCGGTGTTTTCAAGCGGCTCGCCACCAGTTGGGGCGATCAGATGACATCCGTGCTGGGCAATGCCGTACTCGCCTTCCTCGAATCGAACGAAGGTGGCACGCTCGCCGACCTGCGGCGCTTCCTGGTCGATCAGGACTTCCGCAAACGGTTTGTGAAAACGGTCCAGGACCCCGAAGTCGCGTACTACTGGCAGAAAGAATTCCCGCTCCTCTCCGGCAAGCCGCAGGCTCCGATCCTCACCCGGCTCGACACCTTTCTGCGACCCAAGCTCATCCGGTACATGGTGAGCCAGAAGGAAAACCGGCTCGATTTCGGCGGCATCATGAACCAGGGACGCATATTCCTGGCCAAGCTCTCCCAAGGCGCCATCGGCGAAGAGAACGCGTACCTGCTGGGCTCGCTCATCGTCTCGAAGTTCCACCAACTCGCCCTTTGCCGGCAGGAGCAGCGCGCCTCCGACCGCCGTCCTTTCTACCTCTATATCGACGAGTTTCCCTATTTCGTCACCCCCTCGATGGCATCGATCCTCTCGGGGGTGCGCAAGTACCAGCTGGGTTTGGTGCTCGCTCACCAGGAAATGCGACAGCTGGGGAAGGACTCCGAGATCGGCAGCGCCATTCTCGCCAATCCGTTCGCGCGCGTCTGCTTCCGCTTGGGTGATCAGGATGCAGCCAAGCTCGCGAGCGGCTTCTCTTTCTTTGACGCCAAGGATTTGCAGAACCTCGGCACCGGTGAAGCCATCGCCCGCATCGAGCGAGCCGAGTATGACTTCAACCTGCGCATCGATCCGCTGCCGGAGATCGACACCGAATGTGCCGAAGCGCAGATGGAAGAGATTACCTCCGTGTCGCGTCGCAAGTTCGCCACACCGCGCAGCGAAGTGGAAGCGCATCTCAATCAGGCCCGTGGAGAAGACGGGCAAGTAGACGCCAGACCCGCACGCCGAGCGTCGAGGAAACCGGACGACGAGGACGAACCGCCCGCGCCTACTCCGGTGGAACCGACGCCTCCGCCCTCGCCGACCTCATCGTCCGGCATGGCCACTCCCACGGAGAAGAAGTCGCGCGCGAAGGCTAAACCCAAACCCGGAGAGCTTCCCGCGCTCGGCAAGGGTGGGCGCGAGCACAAGTACCTGCAGCAACTTGTCAAGCAACTGGCCGAAGGCATGGGCTGGCGGGCCACCATCGAGAAGGAAATCGCCGGCGGCAGTATCGATGTCGCTTTGGAGAAGGGCCAGTGCACGGTGGCATGCGAGATTTCCATTACTTCGACCGCCGACTACGAGATGGGCAACATAGAGAAATGCTTCCGGGCGGGCTTCGGCCATGTGGTGGTGATCGCCGCCGATCCGAAACAGCTATCCAAAGTTGAAGACATGGCCCGTGACCGGATCGACAAGGCCGTGCTCAGCAAGATTCGCTTCGTCACCCCCGACTCGCTTTTTTCGGTGATCGAGGGGTTGGAGGCCGAGGCGGCCGGCCACGAAGGCACAGTGCGAGGATATAGAGTGAAGGTGCGCTTCCACCCGGTAAGCGAAGAGGAAAAAGCTGTGCGCAAGCAGGCCATCTCGAAGGTAATTACGACAGGAATGCGTCGGCTGAAGAAGAAGGACTGAAAATGACAGCGAACACGCGCCACGACGGAGACTCCAAGCGCGTCGGCATTTGGATTCGCGTCTCGACCGAGGACCAAGCCCGGGGCGAGAGCCCCGAGCACCACGAAAAGCGCGCCCACTACTATGCCGAGTCCAAGGGCTGGCAGGTCGTCGAGGTCTACCACCTCGAAGGCGTGAGCGGCAAATCAGTGATCGCCCAAACCGAAACGCAGCGGATGCTTGAAGACATCCGCCGCGGCCGAATCACCGGCCTCATTTTCTCCAAGCTCGCCCGTCTCGCCCGCAACACTAGGGAACTATTGGACTTCGCCGAGCACTTCGAGAAGCACAACGCGCACCTCATCTCGCTCCAAGAGTCCATCGACACCTCCACCCCGGCCGGCCGCTTTTTCTACACTATGATCGCTGCCATGGCCCAGTGGGAGCGTGAGGAGATAGCCGAGCGTGTGGCCGCGTCGGTGCCGATCCGCGCCAAGCTCGGCA
The DNA here is from genome assembly GCA_002842095.1 of candidate division BRC1 bacterium HGW-BRC1-1. Taxonomy (GTDB): domain Bacteria; phylum Sumerlaeota; class Sumerlaeia; order Sumerlaeales; family Sumerlaeaceae; genus HGW-BRC1-1. The sequence continues at coordinate 87,054 of PHCB01000006.1, read as the reverse complement.
AACCGCTCGGCGGACAGGCGCCCTTCGGGTACAAGTGGGAAGACCGCAAGCTGGTACCCGATCCCAAGGAAGCCCCTGTGCGGAAGCTGATGTATGAACTTTTCCTTGAGCACCGGCGCAAGAAAACCGTGTCCCGACTCCTCAATGAGGCCGGATACCGCACGCGGAACGGCTCGGAATTTTCCGATACCACGGTCGAGCGCCTTATCCGCGATCCGCTGGCCAAGGGCCTGCGCCGCGCCAACTACACCCGCTCGCTCGGCAACAAGAAGCATTGGGTGACGAAACCGGAATCCGATTGGGTCCACAGCGAGGTCGAGCCGATCATCTCCGAGGCCCTCTGGGAGCAGTGCAACCATCTGCTCGATGAGCGCCGAGCCAAGGGCAAGCGCCTGGGCCGCCGTCCAGTCCAACTCTTTGCGGGCCTCACCCGCTGCGCCTGCGGCCAAAAGATGTACGTACCGTCGAACTCCCCAAAATACATCTGCCAGAAATGCCGCAACAAAATTGCCGTCGTCGATCTGGAGAACGTCTTCTACGACCAGCTGCAGGATTTCTTCCAATCCCCGGTCGATGTGGCCGAGTACCTGAAGACGGGCGACGAGACCGTGCGGGAGAAGGAGGAACTCCTGCGGGTCCTCGAACAGGAGCACGGACGAATCAGCAAAGAGATGGATATCGTCTACCGAACATACATCGACGGCCAGATGACCGGGGAGGGATTCGGCAAGCGCTATCGCCCACTGGAGGATCGGGTCAAGCAACTAGACGACGAGATACCGCGCCTCCAGGCAGAGATCGACTTCCTCCGCATCCACTACCTCTCCAGCGATCAGGTCCTCCATGAGGCCCAAGACCTCTGGAAGGAATGGCCCCGCCTCGATCAGGATGAAAAGAGGAAGATCGTTGAGAACATCACAGAGGCTATCGTCATCGGCAATGGTGAGATCACCATCGACCTAAGTTATTTGCCTTCAGCCTCTGAAGTGATGGCAAAAAGGCAACACAACGTCATGGGTTCATGCTGCCGCAGAGGATGAACTGGGCGGGGAATTGCAGGCTCATGGCCGCGCGGGCGATGTTAACCAGGCCATCCTCCAGCGGCTGGCGCAGCACCTCCAGCACGGTGCGCCCGAACTCGGGCATCTCGTCGAGGAAGAGCACGCCGTGGTGGGCGAGGCTCACTTCGCCGGGCTTGGGGATGGTGCCGCCGCCGATCATGGCTACGTTGGAAATGGTGTGGTGGGGCGAGCGGAACGGGCGCTCGGCGATGAGCGACTCGCGCGCTTGCGTGAGACCTGCGATGGAATGGATCTTCGTCGTTTCGATGCTTTCGTCGAGGCTCATGTCGGGCAGGATGCCCGGCAGGCGCTTGGCGAGCATCGTCTTGCCGCTCCCGGGTGGGCCGATCATCAGCAGATTATGGCCGCCTGCGGCAGCGATCTCAAGGGCGCGCTTGGCGCCTTCCTGACCCTTCACGTCGGCGAAGTCGGGGCCGATGTGGTTTGTGCGCGAGAAGATCGCGGCGACATCCACGCGCAGCGGCGCGATGATTTCGTCGCCATTGAGGAACGCCACCGCCTGTGCGAGGCTGGAGATGGGGATGACGTCGATTCCATCCACCACGGCGGCCTCGGTGGCGTTGTCGGCGGGCACGAGCACCTCGGGGAAACCGGCGGCGCGGGCGCCGAGGGTCAGGGGCAGCACGCCTGTCACGGACTTCACGGAGCCATCGAGGCCCAGTTCGCCCCAGGTGCAAATTTGCGCAAGGCGTTCGGGCGAGACGCGCCCGTAGGCCGCCAGCACACCGATGGCCATGGGGAGATCGAGGGAGGGGCCTTCCTTGCGCATGTCCGCCGGGGCGAGGTTCACGGTGATGCGAGCGTGGGGCGAGAAAAAATTGGAGTTGGTGAGGGCCGCGCGGACGCGATCCTTGCTTTCCTTCACGGCGGTGTCGGGCAGGCCGACGATGTTGAAGACGGTCTCGGGGGCGCGGAGGATGTCGACTTCCACTTCGACGCTGAACGCATCGACGCCGAAAACCGCCTGACTGTTTACCTTCGCCAGCATCGTCTTCTCCCCTGAAAACGGCGCACGAAAAACCGGATGGTCGAAGCGCGTCGCGACGATTGTTTAGTGAGGCTTTAGCTGAATCAAGAACGTGACAGGCACAAGAAAAAAACGGGTGGGAGTGCCCGGGAACCTCAAATATTTTTATGTCGGCAGAGGTTTCGTTGCGCATTCGGTCGGGCTGTGTGGTAAGATGGTTGCACTGCCTGATATTTTTCTGTCCGAGGTTTTCCCGATGAGTCTTTCCTTCACCGTCACCCACGAACTCGCCGGGTCGGCCGCGCGTACCGGCTTGCTGAGCACGCCCCACGGCGATGTGGAAACGCCGATCTTCATGCCCGTGGGCACGAAGGGAACCGTGAAGGCGATGACCCCCGAAGAGGTGGAGGCGTTGGGTGCGCAGATCATTCTGGCCAACACCTTCCACCTGCTGCTGCGCCCGGGGGATGACCTTGTGGCGGAACTGGGCGGACTGCACAAGTTCATGAACTGGCGGCGGCCCATCCTCACCGACAGCGGCGGCTTTCAGGTCTGGAGCCTCACGCGGCTGAACAAGATTGTGGAGGACGGCGTGCGGTTTCGTTCGCCGCTGGATGGGTCAGAGGTTTATCTCACGCCGGAGCGCTCCATCGAGATTCAGCAGAATCTCGGCGCGGATATCATGATGTGCTTTGATGAGTGCCCGCCCCACGATGCCGGCCACGATTACCTGCGTCGCAGCGCCGAGATGACTGCCCGCTGGGCAGCGCGCTGCAAGGCGGCTCACACGCGCGATGATCAGGCGCTGTTCGGCATCGTGCAGGGGGGCGTGTTTGACGATCTGCGCGAGTGGAGCGCGAAGGCCACGGTGGAGGTCGGCTTCCCCGGCTACGCTATCGGGGGCTTGAGCGTGGGCGAGAGCAAGGCCGACATGGAGCGCACGTTGCGCGTGATGAACGAGCACCTGCCGCGCGACAAACCCCGCTACCTGATGGGCGTGGGCACGCCGGAAGATTTTATCACCGGTGTGGAAAACGGCGTGGATATGTTCGACTGCGTGCACCCCACGCGCACGGCCCGCAACGGGCGCATGTACACCACCGAGGGCGCGCTGAACATCCGCAACGCGGTTCACGCGCGCGACGCGGCGCCGGTCAGCGAATCGTGTCCGTGCTACACCTGCTGCAACTATTCGCGGGCGTACCTGCGCCACCTTTTCATGAGCGACGAAATTCTTGGACCGCGCCTGGCCACGGGGCACAATCTGTTCTTCTTCATCGACCTCATGCGCCGCATTCGCGAGTCGGTGCGCGACGGCAGTTTCGAGGCGCTGAAAAACGAAGTGTACGCGGTCTATCCCAAGGGTGGAAAAGCGGAGTAAAAAGCTTCATCGCGAGGCCTCCCCACAATTCCCCGGGATTTTTGGGGTGGACGCGCGTTTTGGGGGATTGCTTGGGGGAGAAATTGGGTGTGTGGGGGAGCGTTACGTACGATTATTTTTAACATAATCGTCGGAGGAACCGTGCGGTTCTCCGTAACCCAATAACTATCAGCTGTTTACGACGCTTAAAAATAACGCATGGGGCATGCGTTTTTTAGTTGCGGAACTATGGGGGCAAGGCATAGGTCTTTGGGTGTTTCTGGGGAATCTTGGGGAAACATGGGAGCGAAGATGTCGGAAGAGATGGCCACAGAGGTTTCTCTCGGGTTCACGGGCAACTACCCGTTGAAACTCGACAGCGCCCTGCGTGTCGCAATTCCGGCGAAGTTCAAAGATGTGCTCGAAAAGCAGTATGGTGAAGAGTCGTCCCAAGTTGTCCTGATTCCAGATTTAGCGAAAATCAAAGTACTGCCTCTGCCGGTCTGGCGGAGATTGCAAGGAAAGCTTAACGGTCTGTCGGATTTCGATCCGAACTCCGAGGATTACCGTACGTTCATTTTCGGTAACATGGCGCTTTGTTCGCTGGATGCCCAGAACCGGGTGAAGCTGACCCCGGGGTTGTGCGGTTTGGCCGAGTTGGAGAAGGAAGCGGTTTTTGTGGGTCGTCAGGACATGATGGAAATCTGGAGCGCAGACAAGTGGCGTGAGTTCACGAAGGCCACGGCTTCGAACTTCCGCAACGTCATGGCGGAAGTTTTCCGCAACTCGCGTTCTGTGTCTTAGTTGGAGACGGAAAGTTTGGTTCACCGGCCGGTTCTCCTCCGGGAGTCGGTCGAGTGGCTGGGGCTTCGGCCCGGTTTGACGGTTGTTGATGGAACGGTGGGTGCCGCAGGGCACTCCCGGGTGTTCCTTGAGAAGGTTTGTCCAGAGGGTTTCCTTCTGGGCTTGGATCGAGACCCGCAGGTTGCTGAACTTGCGGCGCGGGAGCTGATACGTGCTGGTTTCACCCGCGGAAAGCAGTTCGAAGTGGAGGTGTGGCGGTTTTCTCAACTGTCCGAGGCGCTGGCCTGCCGCCGCACCCCCCGCTTCGACCGCCTGTTTCTGGATCTGGGGGTGAACAGCCTCCATCTGGATCGGGCGGAGCGTGGTTTCAGCCTCAAGCGTGAGGGTCCTCTGGACATGCGGATGAATCCGCAGGAGACGGGGGCCGCAAGCGCTGCGGACCTGGTGAACGGTTGGCCGGAGGAGGAACTGGAGCGAATCTTTCGCCAGTATGGCGAGGAACGCTTCTCGTATCGCATCGCCCAGGCGATTGTGATGCGGCGCAGCACGGAGTCTTTCAAGACGACGCGCGAACTGCAGGAGGTTGTGGCGGGAGCGATCCCCCGTCGGGCGTGGCCGCCCAGGTTGGACCCGGCCACGCGGGTCTTTCAGGCCCTCCGGATTGCCGTGAACGGCGAACTGGACGAGTTGGATGCGGTGCTGGCGGCGTTTCCCGGGTTGCTGAACCCGGGCGGACGGGCCGGCATCATCAGCTTCCACTCGCTGGAAGACCGCAGGGTGAAGGAGGCGTTTCGCGAGTTGGCTCGCGGATGCATCTGCCCACCCGAGTTGCCGGTCTGCATGTGCGGACGGCAGCCGCAGTACAAGTTGCTTGGTCCCCGCCCGATAACGGCGGGGGAGAAGGAAATCGAGGAAAACCCTCGGGCCCGCAGCGCCAAGCTGAGGGTGATTGAGAAACAGGAAATTCCGCCTTCGGGCGAGAGAAAGGACGGATAACGAGAATCATGGCGTCGAAAAGATATACCCGGTCAAATTTTTCACGATGTAAGGCCACTGCGCCACGGCAAACTTCGCTCAACGAGCGTCGCATAGCCTTGTCGTTGTTCGCCTTCGTGCTCCTGGGCGCGCTCGGCGTGGCTCACGTGGGGTTGCGCTTCCAGATCATCGATTCGCGTCTGCAGCAGAGCAAGATGCAGGAGACTGTCCGTTCCCTGCAGTTGGAAGTGGATCAGCTCGAGCATCAGAAAGAAGCGATCTGTGACGCGCAGACATTGCGCGATTTTGGCAAGCGCCAGATGGAAATGGTGGAAGCCGACCTGCGGGTGCAGCCGACGGTGGTGATGGCGGCGGATCTGCGTGACAAGTATCTCAAGGGTTCCTCTTCGGCGGGCTCGGCTGTTGCCATGGCCGGCGAGCTGGAGAAGCCCGAAAAAAGTTTCCTGATGTCGTTGATGGATACGCGTTCGGCCTTCGCGGCGGACAAGCCCTGAGACAGCACCAGATTAAGATCTACAATTTATCATTTCGCGAGAGGCGAAAAGGAGAGTTTATCGACAGACAAGTTCAGGCCAGATCGGCAATCAGGCTCCCGTTCCCTTCTGATGTTCTCGTTGCCCTGATGTCCCGTTAAAGCGCCCGTTGAAGCTCTAGTTACCCGTGGTCCCGCTCCCGTTCCCGCTGACGCCCCGCAAGGGGTACTGTTCCCGAGGAAGCGTCCCCGCACCCAAGTTGACTGCTGCTGCTCCCAATGACTGGTGATGGCCCCGAAGGCCCCACCGACGGCCCCCTTTCCCGCGGATTGCGATTGCCCCAAGCCCCAGCCGAATCTGAACCCTTCCAGTTACTGCACATAAAAAAAGAGGCGAAGTTGACGCTTCGCCCCTTTTAAGCTCCAGTTCCTGTTCCCGATGACTAGCGGATTTTTCAGGATGCCCATCCTAGCTTCCGTATGTTGCCGGTCTGGCCTGTATTATTATCTGGCTCGATTACCAAGAGGTAGGGCGCGCCTTAGTCAATGGAAAAATGACTGAGGGCGCGCCTGTCCGCTTGACGCACCCTTCGCATCGGGCGCATTCAGGTGTATCCATGCTCCGTAAAACTTATCGTCACCGCATCCATCTCCTTCTGCTGATCCCGCTGTTGGCCGTTTGTGCGCTTGTTCCGCGCCTTTATGTGCTTCAAATAGCGCGGCGCGATCACTATCGCGAGCTCGCCGCCCGGCAGCACACCAAGACCGTCACCATCGTCCCCTGCCGGGGCAAGATCCTCGACCGCAACCTCCACGAACTGGCCGGCAGCCGGTTGATGAACAGCGCCTACATCGACCCGTTCAAAATTCCCGACGAACACAAGGTCTCCTTCGCCCACGAGGTTTCGCGCGTGGTGAACATCCCCTTCGATGAAGTTTACGGCCGCATGACTCGCAAGGGCAACTCTCCCCTCGCTCGTAAACTGAGCAACGATACGGTTCTGGCACTTCAGGACGTGAGTCTCGACTTCCGCAAGCGTGTCGCCAACGGCGCGATTTATTTTCTCGAAGAGGGAAAGCGCGAGTATTCGCGCGACGAACTCGCCTCCCACGTGATCGGGTTTACCCAACTGGATGAAACCGGCGACAACACCGGCCTGGCCGGTGTGGAAAGCATTTACAACGACGAACTGCGCGGGAAGCGCGAGAAGGCGCGCGTGCGTACGAATGCCGTATCCGTTGCGATGGAACCGGCGGATGCCTCGCAGATGTTCTCCACCTATGGAAACTCGGTGGTGTTAACGCTGGATGACAGCATCCAGCGCGCCGCGCAGACGGCCATTGTGCAGGCCGTGGAGGAACATGATGCCACGGCCGGCATGGTTGTGGTGATAGCGGTTAAGACCGGCGAAGTTCTGGCTCTGGCCAACTGCCCCACGTTCAACCTGACCGATCGCCGTGCCAACCCGGAACAGTTTCGCAATCGAGCCGTGGCCGATTCCATCGAGCCCGGCTCTGTCATGAAAATCCTGACCTATGCCTCCGCCATCGACGAGGACAAGCTCAACCTCAACGACTCGATAAACTGTGAGGGCGGTCGGTGGAACGTCCACGGTCGAACGGTCAGCGACTCGCACATGGGCACGGGGATCGTCTCCGCCATGGAGGCCTTTGCCACGTCGAGCAATGTGGGGGCCGTAAAGGTGGGGATGCGCATGACCCCTGCACGTTTTCATGAGCGCCTGGTGCGTTTTGGCCTGGGCCAAGCCACCGAAATCGATCTCCCGGGTGAATCCGCCGGTTTGCTGCGCAACGTGCGCAACTGGACGTCCATGTCGATGTCGTCGATCCCCATGGGCTATGAGCTCCGAGTGACGGGCATCCAGATGGCAGCGGCCGTGGCGGCCATTGCGAACAACGGAATTTACATGAAGCCCCACGTGGTGCGCGAGATTCGCGATTTTCGCGGTGACGTGGTGAAGCGCATCGAGCCCAAGGCTCTGCGGCGGGTTTGCAGTCCCACCACCAGCAAGCGGGTGCTGCGCCTCATGGAAGAGGTTGTTGTAAAGGGCACCGGAAAAACGGCTGCTTTGGACGATTATCGGGCGGGTGGCAAGACCGGCACGAGCCGCAAGATTGACCCGGAGACGCGGACATACGGGCGTAGCTACGTTGCCTCTTTCTGTGGTGTGGCCCCGTTGGAAGATCCGGAAATTGTCGTGTATATCTACATCGATAACCCCCGCGGAAGCAGCTATTACGGTGGCACGGTGGCCGCCCCCACGTTCAGGGAAGTGGCCTCAGTTGCGCTGAAGACGCTGAAGGTTCCCATGGAACAGGAGGCCGATCCGTCTTTGAAGGTCGCGATCCTGACCAGTGAGCGCATGCGCACCGAGCTTGAGGGGCGCGTGCCCGTGGAGTATCTCACGGAGAACCGGCCCGAGGACGAGGTGAGTTCCGACACAATGCCGAACTTAGGCGGGATGTCGATGAAGGAGGCCAGCGAGCATCTGGCTAATCTGCGCCTGCCGTTCGAGTTTGAAGGCACCGGCGTGGTGGTGGATCAGACACCGCGCCCCTACGTGACGCTGGAGCCGGGCGAGAAGGTGCAACTGACCTTCGCTCCCCGACAGGAATACATGGGCAAATTGGTCGTGGACGCGGCGCGTAAGGAGGCTGGTCTGCACAATGCCGCGCCGGTAGCCTTTGCTGCGGACAAGACCGAGGGAGAGTTGATGCTGATGCATGGCGATGAGGCCCAGCCCGTGCGGCTGACCGTGAACCAGACCTCGCTGATTCGCGCGCCGCTGCCGCGTCCAAATAACCTTCCGACTCCTGAAACGGAAGCAACGGCAGCCATCGAAACCGACCCCGCCGTGGAGCGCAAAGTGAACAAGGCCGTGGCCAAGGATGCCTGGTCGACGTGGAAAAAAGAGCGCGAGAAGGCGGCTGCAGAGGAGAAAAAGGCTGCATCGAAGCCCGAGGAATCCGCCCCACCCATAAGCGAATCAACGGCCGGCACCTCCACTGAAAAAAGTGACGCTGCACCAGCCTCCATGTACGATGTATCGGACAGTTCCCGCACCACCAATTGATCCAAAGGCAGACACGCACAACGATGGCAATCAAGGCGATGCCGCTCTCGAAGTTGTTCAAGGCCGCAGGTATCGAGCACCAGCTTCCCGATGGAAGCGATCCGCTCATCAAAGCGGTTTCGGATAACTCGCGCCTCGCAGAAACGGGATCGTTGTTCGTGGCTACGCGCGGGTCGCAGACCGACAGCCATCTGTTTATTTCCGATGCCGTGGAGCGTGGCGTGGCCGCCGTGGTGGTGGAGCGCGATACTCCCGACTACGACGGCGTGGTCATCGTGCGCGTGGAGGATTCCCGCGATGCGCTGGGTCGCCTGGCCCATGCGTTTTATGGCAACCCCACCGCCGACATGCTCGTGTTTGGCATCTCGGGAACCAACGGAAAAACCACCACGACGTATCTTCTCGAATCGATTCTGACGGCGGCAGGCTACAAGCCTGGAGTGGTTGGAACCATCGAGGCGCGATACGATGGGAAACATTTTCCCGCAGCCAACACCACGCCCACGGCCCTGCAACTGGCGGCGGTTCTGGCCGACATGAAAGCTGCCGGGGTGACCGCCCTTGCCATGGAGGCGAGCAGCCACGCCATGGACCAGCGACGCATCTCGGGCATTCAGTTTGATTGCGCGGTGCTGACCAACGTGACGCAGGACCATCTCGATTATCATGGCACCATGGAAGCGTACGCGCAGGCGAAACTCCTGTTGTATGCCGACCATCTGCTGCGTCCGAAGACGGGTGTGAACCGCCCCGAACCCACGGCGATTTTTAACAGCGACGATGAAACGGGCCGCGCATTTGCCGAGGCTTTTTCAGGCGCGAAGCTAACCTTCGGTTTGGAAGCGGGCGCTGATGTGCACGCCCGCGACGTGACCTTCAAACCGTCGGGAGTTTCGTTCACGGTGGATATGGCGGGTGAGTCGTTCGAGGTGGAATCGCGCCTCCTGGGCATGTTCAATGTTCAGAACATTCTCGGCGCGGTGGCGGCAGCGTTGTCGATGGGGCTCCCCCGCGAGAAGGTTCTTGCGGGCATTCGTGCGCTGGAGAACGTGCGCGGGCGATTTGAAGTGGTGGACGCCGGTCAGCCATTCACAGTGGTTGTGGATTACGCCCACACGCCCGACGCGCTGGAGCGTATCATTCAAAACGCCCGGGAGATGACAACCGGCCGCGTAATTACCGTGTTCGGTTGTGGCGGCGATCGCGACAACTCGAAGCGTCCCATCATGGGTCGCATCGCGGCATCACTGAGCGATCTGGCGATTGTGACGTCGGACAACCCGCGCACGGAAGATCCGGCAAAGGTCGCCGAGATGGTGGTGGAGGGTGTACGCCAGGCCGGTTTGCCGGAAGATCGTTCGCGCATGATACTCGACCGCCGCGCGGCCATTGGCGATGCCATTGACACCGCCCAGCCCGGTGACATTGTGGTGATCGCCGGCAAGGGCCACGAAGATTATCAGATTCTCGGCACCGAAAAAATCCATTTTGATGATGCCGAGGTCGCTCGCGAGTTTCTCGCGGCGCGTGCGGAGCGGTGACAGCGACGCACGTCGAAGGGGCGCCCTCATGAAACTATCGCTGCAGCAACTGAGTCGTACGCTCGGCTGTCGCCTGCCGGAACACGCGCTGGGTAGCTGGGTGACGGGTGTGTCAACCGATACGCGATCCATTGCACCGGGCGATTGTTTCGTGGCGTTGCGCGGAGATAATTTCGACGGTCACCACTTCATCCCGCAGGCGATTGAAGCGGGTGCCAGAATTGTGGTCTGCGACCACACAGATTCTGATCCGAACGAATCCGGCGAGGTGACGATGCTGGTCGTCCCCGACACGTTGTTCGCCCTCGGCGAGATCGCGCGTCTCTGGCGGTTCGAAAATCATCATGTCCCCACGGCGGCCATTGTTGGATCGAACGGCAAAACCACCACCAAGGAAATGATGGCGGCTTTGTTGGGTGGCGGTAGAGAATTGCTGGTTACTGAAGGCAACCTGAACAACCTTGTGGGTGTGCCGCGCATGGTGTTTGGCCTGCGACCCGACCACCGTGTGGCGGTGCTGGAAGCGGGGATGAACCAGGCCGGTGAACTGGGCCGTTTGGTGGGTATCATCCAGCCGCAATGCGTGGCGCTGACGAACATCAGCAATGCCCACGTGGGAAATTTCGGCTCACAGGAAGCGTTGTATCGCGCCAAGTGTGAGGCGCTGGAATCCGCCCCGGCAGACGCCCTGCTCGTGATGAACGCCGACGACAAGTTGAGCCGCCGCGCCCGCGTGGAATTTGCCCGGGGTCGTCGCTGCATCACGTTCGGCATGGACGAATCCGCCGATGTGCGCGCGACAGATGTGGTGGCGTTGCAGCCTTATGGTTATGCGTTTCGCCTGCATCTGCCGGAAGATGAGGCCGCAGGGCGACAGGTGGAACTGCGCGTTTTCGGTCGCCACAATATTTCGAACGCGCTCTGCGCGGCGGCCACGGCCCAGGCATTGGGTGCCGCGCCGGCCGACATCGCTCCGCGTCTGGGCGGGTTCTCCGCCGGGCTCAATCGCAGCGAGGTTGAGGATATGGGCGGCTGGCATCTGGTGAAGGATTACTACAACGCAAGCCCCGCCGCCGTGGAGAACGCGCTGCGTTCGTTGCAGGATTTTCACGTGAGCGGACGGCGCTACGCCGTGCTCGCCGACATGCTGGAACTGGGCGACATGGAACACGATTTCCACGCCCACATCGGCGCCGTGGCAGCGGCCTCGGGGTTGGATATGCTGCTCACGGTGGGCGAACGCGCGAAGATTATCCACGAGACGGCCACGAAGGCGGGTTTGTCCGCGCAGCATTTCGCCGATGCCGCCATCGCTGCAGAACATCTGCGTGGACTTCTCCAGACCGGTGATCTCCTGCTTGTAAAAGGCTCGCGGTTGATGAAACTCGAACGCATCTATGATCTGTTGAAGGAGACGCCCCCCGGGGGGAGCCGATGATTTATCACTTTCTCAATTTCCTGCAGTCCAAACAGGTCATGTACGTCAACCCCATGCAGTACATCACCGTGCGAACAGCGGTGGCTCTGGCTTTTTCCCTTCTGACGAGCATTTATTTCGGACCGATGTTGATCGCAGCGCTGCACCGACTGAAAGCGGGGCAACCCTTTCGTACCACCACCAGTGAGGACGCGCCCGATCTCTCCAAGATGCACGCCGCAAAAAAGGGCGTCCCTACCATGGGAGGCATTCTCATCTTGGGTACGCTGCTGGGGTCGGTCCTGCTTTTCTGCAATCTCCTAAATCCCTTCGTGTGGCTTCTTGTGCTGGTGGCAGTCGGGTTCGGCATGTTAGGTTTTCTGGACGATTACCTCAAGATCACCAAGCGCAACTCCGATGGCCTGTCACCACGCCACAAATTTGTTGGTCAGGTCGGTCTCGGGCTTTTTGTAGGCGCCTACCTTTATTTGTTTGGCATGACCAGCGTGGCCCCCGTAACCTACGTTTACTACGAAGCCGTGGGCGGATCTCAGGGGCCTTTCACCGGCTACGGTCACATTCTCGTGCCATTTTTCAAATGGGCTTATCTGTCCATTGGCGCGTTTTTCATATTGTATACCATGGTGGTTTTGGTGGGGACCAGCAACGCGGTGAACCTGACCGATGGTCTCGATGGTTTGTGCATAGGCATCACGACTCTGGTAACGCTCACTTTCATTGTGGTGGCGTATCTGGCCAGTAACAAGATCCTCTCCAATTATCTGATGCTGCCCTATGTCAGCCGGGCCGATGAAGTGGTCGTCTTCCTCGGTGCGCTCACCGGGGCTAGCCTCGGGTTTCTCTGGTTCAATGCCCACCCGGCAGACATGTTCATGGGCGACACCGGCTCCATGGCGCTGGGCGGGATTCTGGGAACCGTTGCACTCATCACCAAACAGGAATTGTTGCTGGGAATCGTCGGTGGCATTTTCGTTATCGAGACGGTCAGCGTGGTGATTCAGGTGGGATCGATGAAGCTGAGAAAACGCCGCGTGTTTCTCATGACACCCATCCACCACCACTACGAACGCAAGGGTGTCCCCGAGTCGAAGATCATCATCCGCTTTTGGATCGTCACGGCCCTGCTAGCCCTGATAGGTCTGGCCTCGCTGAAGATTCGGTAAACGGCGCGAGGTAAAAGGTTCCCTCGGTTCGCTCTTTTCGAGAGCTGTACCTGTGTGTCGTGGGCAAATCGCATGAATTGGTTTTGCCCCCGGAGGGGGCGCGGCGAGTAGCTTGGGGTAGAGGGAGCGCAGCGACCGGAACCCCAAGAACAGTCCAACCCAACATTCCGCTCCGGAGGAGCGGCGGACTCAGAAAAACAATCTATCCTGATAGTCACACCTCCCCGGCGACCGGCGGGGGCGCCGGTCCCAGATCAGCTTCTTCTCACTGTTGCGCTCGCTTCACAACCACACCCGTTCGTTCCGAACGACTTGTCGCCGTCACCGTTTCATGTTCACGAATTGCACCGGCACGCTGATGCTGTCGTCTTCGCGCAGCTTCTGCATGATGGTCTGCAGGTCGTCGATCTTCGCCGCGGTCAGGCGAACCTGATCGCCCTGAATGGCCGCCTGCACTTTCATTTTGGAATCCTTCACGGTTTTCACCACGGCGCGGGCGTCGTCGCTGGTCAGGCCCTCGCGCAGCTTGATAATTATCCGGATGGCACCCAGCGTGGCGGCCTCTTCCTTGCCGTAATCGAGCACCTTCGGCGATACCTTGCGGGCGATAAACCGCCCGCCCAGCATCTCCTTCACGGCGCGCAATTTCATGTCGTCGGCCACCACCAGGCGAATGGTTTTGTCGCCCTTGTTAAGCTCCAGCTCGGTGTTCGCCCCCCGAAAATCGTAGCGGTTCTCGATCTCTTTTTTCACCGTGTTGACGGCGTTGTCGATCTCCTGAAGGTCCAGCTTGCTTACCACGTCCACCGTTGGCATGGCATTGCTCCTTTCGCGGGCTTTGTTATCGTGTCAATTTCACTCATGCCATCCCATTTGAAGCGGCGCAAGAAAACAAGCGTTGCACTACCGCCGGGCGACTTTCATAACCCGCCATGGTAATCGAATGGAGCAGGAAGGAAGACCGGCATGGGTTTGATGGAGAAGGCAGCGGCGACGGAGTTTATCGGCCTGGAGTTTGCCACGTGGCTTTATTGGCAGAGCGAAAAGAGCGCGGGCAAGCTGCGCCTGCAGGGGTTGGATGAGTTCGATTGCTGGTTCGAGGCACCCGTGGAACTTACGGCGGAATATGGCGATGCGACCACGATCACGCTGAAGGGCGGCACGCCGCTGGAGTCCCCCGAGGCACGCCGCGCGCTGCTCGAAAACAAGAAAATAGCCAAGGCTCACCTGCGCATCATCTGGCAGAACCAGACCTTCACCTTCGCCTTCCGCGCGTCGAACTTCGCCGTGTCGGGCCTGAAGCTGCCTGTGCCGCCCAAGAGCGGTGGCGATTATCTTGACCTGCGTTTCGAGATGTTTGAGGCCTTCGAAAAGTTCTGGGGTCAGGTGCTCGACCACTTCCTCACCCTGCGCCTGAACGACAAGGCGTGGCGTCCCGAACGCAAACGCATGAGCGATTGGGTAAAGAGTTTTGAAGGCAAGTGACGCCGACCGCGCTGCGTATTGGGACACAAACCTCGACCCGCAGAACCTCGGCGGCGCGATGGACCCGGCAGCGGCCCTTGCGGGAGAAAAACCGTTTTATGATGTGCCGGACCAACGCGACGCCCTCGCTGCGCTGGAGCCTCGCGCGGGTCGGTTGATTCTCGAAATTGGTACGGGCCTGGGGCTGAACGCTTTGGCCATGAGCGCGTCCGGGGCGAGCGTGGTCGCCACCGATATTTCGCTCGAACGCCTGCGCACGCTGCGCGCGTTTCACGCCGATGAATCGCGCCGCGAGGCGCTGTGGCCGACGGCGGTCGGGTCTGTTGCGGGACGCCTGCTTCTCGTGCGATGTGCGGCCGAGGCGCTGCCCTTTCGCCGCGACCAGTTTGATGGTGCCTGCACCCGCGCCGTGCTCATCCACACGCAACTGGCGCAGGCCATGAACGAAATCCATCGCACCTTGAAACCGGGCGGTGTGGGCGCCTTTGCCGAGCCCATGACCAGCAACCCCTTTGTGGTGCTTTACCGGCGCACCCTCGCTCCCGCCGAATGGCGCGGCATCACCACCTATTTTTCGCGGCGAGAAACCGAAACGGTGGCCGCTCCCTTTACCGAGGCGCGCGTTCGCACCTACTACCTCTTCTCTTTTCTGGCCTTTGTTTGGCAGTATGGTGTCAGAGCCCCGCGACTTTTCCGCGCCACCCTCGCCGCGTTGGGCGCAGTGGATCGCGCGTTGTTCGCGGTTGCTCCGGTGCTACGGCGCTTCGCGTGGTTCGTGCTTGTCGTGGGCAAAAAACAAGCGGATTGATGTGACTCATGCGCGCGCTGTTCCTCGTCCATAACCTGCCCGAACGCGGCAGTTATTTCCGCGCCCGCGAGCTTGCCGTGCGGCTGGCGGCGCGGGGTCATGAGGTGCATCTGGTGATGACCAGCGAGCACCGACGCCATCGCGCGGTCACCGAAGTCGTCCCCACTCACCTGCCCGGCGTCACGCTGGTCGAGAGTCAATCGCCCAACCGCACCCTATTCAACGACAAGCAGGAGGGCTACGGCATCCCCGATAACCTGTGGCGGGTGCGTCATGCGCTGGCGTCGCGCTGGGATCTGGTCTACGCCTTCTCTCACAAGCCCAACTGCCTGCTTCCCGGTCTCGCTGCGCGGTCGCGGGGGGCGCGGCTGGTGGTCGACTGGGCCGACTGGTGGGGCGGCCCCGAGGGGCTGTATCAGTCCTGCGTGGTGAATGCGGATTTCTTTCAGGCGATGCCGCGCCCCATTCGCGCGTGGCGACGCGCCACCTTCGCCGTGGACGGCTGGCTGGAGCCGCGCGCTGTGGCGGCCGCCGATGCAGTTACGCTTATCAGCGAGGAATACTTTCAGCACCCGCTCGCTCCCGACACCATGGCGCAGAAGGCGCTGGTGCTCCACAGCGGCGCGCCGCTGGACCGGATCGTACCGCAGCCCGCCGCAAAGGCCCGCGCCGCGCTGGGGCTGGACTTCAAGGGTGACGACGTGGTGTTTGGCTACGTCGCGAACTTCCACACCGACGAAGATCTGCTGTTGGCGGGTTTCGCGCGATTGGTGGAGCGCTGCCCCAAGGCACGTTTGCTGGTGGTGGGCGCTGATTTCTGCCGCATGACCCCCGCCATTCAGGCGGCTGTGGCGGGGCGCATCACGCACCTGGGCCGCAAGCCCTTCGAGGAAATGTCGACGTGTCTGGCTGCGGCGGATGTGTTGCTGCTGCCCTTAACAAACGTAGCCCTCAACCGCGCGAGGTACCCTCACAAGTTAAGCGATTACGTGGCAGCTGGTCGGCCCCTTGTGGCCTGCGACGTGGGCGAGACAGGCCGCCTGTTGCGTCGCTACGGGTTCGGGAAATTGTGCGCCGCAACGCCCGAAGCCTTCGCCGACGCCATGGCCCGCGTAGCCGCAGAACCCGCACGCTGGCCGTCCCTCGGCGCCGAAACCCGCGCGGCCGCAGAAACCTATTTCGACTGGGACGTTCTCGCCCGACGCCTGTTCAGCTTCTGGGAAGAACGCCTCGCCCTGAAGGTGTGAACCCTACCCGCAGGTGTCGCAGTTCGCTGTCGTTCTCATCTCACGCCCCATCCTCCCCATTACTCCCATACGCCTTTACCCGCTCCGCTACAGCTTCAACCCCGTCAGCGAAATCCCCTCGATGAAGCTCTTCTGGGTGAAGAAAAAGAGCACGATTACGGGCAGCACCATCACGCTACCGGCGGCCATGAGGAGGTTGGTGTCGGTGCCGCCGTGTTGCGACTGAAACGCCTGCAGGCCCAGCGCGAGCGTGAAGTCGTTTTCATTGGAGAGATAAATCAGGGGCCCGAGGAAATCGTTCCATACGGCCATGAAGCAGAACAGCCCGACCACCATCAACGCCGATCGCGCCAGGGGGATGATCATCTGCCAGAAAATGCGGAACTCGCTGCAACCATCCACCACGGCGGCATCGGTCAGGTCTTGCGGGATGGTCATGAAAAACTGGCGCAGCAGAAAGATGTTATAGGCTGAGGCAAAGAATGCCGGCACCCACAGTGGTTTGAACGTCCCCACCCATCCGAACTCCTTAAACAGCGCGTAAAGGGGCACCATGAGCACCGGGAAGGGGATCATCATGGTGCCGAGGGTGATGATGAACAGTTTGTCGCGGCCGGGCCATTTGATGCGTGAAAAGCCGTAGGCGGCCAGCGAGCAACTGAGCACCGTGCCCGTGACCGTGAGCACGCACAGCATGACGGTGTTCAGCGCGTAGCGCCAGAAGTTCAGCTTCGCGGTAACGATCTTGTAGTTCTCCCATTGCGGCGGCGACGGGAACCAGACCGGCTGGGAGGTGTTTATCTCGCCGATGCTTTTCAGCGAGGTGGTGAGCATCCACACCAGCGGAAAAAGGAAGAGCACGCTGAAGAACAGCAGCGCCGCATAGGTGGCCACGCGCCCCAGGATGCGCTGGGTGGTGAGGGTGCCGGCATCGACTTCGAGGGATTCACGCGCCGCCATAATAGACGTGTCCTTTCGACATGCGGTGGGCGAACAGGGTCAGGCCGGCCACGATGACGAACAGCACCCACGCCATGGCGCAGGCGTAGCCCATGTTCAGGTATCGGAAGGCCTGGTCGAAAAGATACATCGTATAGAAGAGGGTCGCGCGGGCGGGGCCGCCGCCGGTCATGACGTAGGGTACGGCGAAAATCTGCAGCACGCCGATCGTCCCCATGATGACGTTGAAATAGATGACGGGCGAGATCATGGGGATGGTGATGTGGCGCGTCTGCTGCCACCAGTTGGCGCCGTCCACGCGGGCCGCCTCGTAAAAATCGCGCGGCACATCCTGCAGTCCGGCGAGGTAAATCACCACCGAGTTGCCCACGCCCCACAGTCCCGTGATGACCAGCGCGGGCTTCGCCCAGGTGGTGTCGGTGAGCCAGTTGGGGCCGTCGATGCCGAACCACGAAAGCGCGTGGTTCAGCACGCCAAACTCGCCGTTGAAGATCCATTGCCAGAGAATGGCCAGAGCCACCAGCGGAACCAGCGACGGCAGAAAGAAGATGGTGCGGAAGAGGGGCCGGGCGATGATCTGCTGGTTGAGCAACAGCGCCAGCGCGATGCCCATTACGGTGCCCAGGGGCAGCGCCACCACGGCATAAATGAGCGTGTTGTTGAGCGATTTCCAGAAGACTGCGTCCGTTGAGAGGCTGGTGAAATTCTTTGCTCCGATGAACACCGGAGGGTTCAGCACCGAGTAATCGCAGAAGCTATAATAGAGCGACATAAGGGCCGGGATCATGGTGAAGATGCTGAGGCCCAGAATCCACGGTGCGGTGAAGAGCAACCCCTTCACCAGATTGCGTTTTTGTTCGCGGGTCATCGTGGTGCGATCTCCTCCCAGTTGCGCATTCTCTCATCTTTGATGGCTTCCCATTTTCGCTCGCGCTCTTCGAATCGCGGAGTCATCCGGCGGCGCACCAGAGCCATCGCCTCGGCCGCCGTTTCATCCAGCATGAAGATGTGCGAGTAGCCGTTCTCCATCTCGTCCACGTACTCGTTAATCATGGGCGTGCGCGGCCATTCGCTCCCCGTGGGCGACTCGGCCAGGCTGCGGAAGATTCGGATGTCCGGGTTGCTGTGGTTTGTGTAAAATTGCTCGCTGGTTTTGGCCAGTGGCGAAAAGCGCTTCTGCAGCTGACAAAGTTTTTCCATCACGGGCTGCTGTTGCACGTAGCGGATAAACTTCCATCCCTCCTCCACGTTGGCCGCGCCCCGAGGGATGCCCAGCAGATCCGCCTGCACCAGAGTCACGCTGGTAAGCGACGCATCCGCCGCAGGGAACGGCGCCACGCCATAGTCCATGTCGGGTTTGTATTTCTCAATGAAGGTGAACATAAAAACGCCCTGCAACTGCATGGCCACGCGCTCGGAGATAAAGCTGTTCTGGCCCGTATCGAACTGAACCATGGCCGAGCGAAACGCTTGCAGGTCTTTCACGCCGTATTTGCGGGAATAGGACGCGGCCCACTCGAAGGCGGCGATGTTCTCGGGCGTGTCGGGTGTCGGCTTGTTTACGCCGTCCCATATTTTTCCGCCGAACCATGTGGGATAAAGCGGGTTCCACCAACCGGGATCGCTGGGGGAGAATCCAAGTTGGGTGAGCTTGCCGGAGGCATCGCGCTTGGTGAGCTTTTCGGCGTATTCGTCCAGTTCTTTCAGCGTCGCTGGAGGCTTCTCGGGGTCCAGTCCGGCCTCGCGGAAAAGGC
Organism: candidate division BRC1 bacterium HGW-BRC1-1; assembly: GCA_002842095.1. GTDB lineage: Bacteria > Sumerlaeota > Sumerlaeia > Sumerlaeales > Sumerlaeaceae > HGW-BRC1-1. The sequence continues at coordinate 67,882 of PHCB01000006.1, read as the reverse complement.
GCTTGTTGTAGTGCAGCGCAAGACACGCCGGCACGCTGGGCAGCCCCCATGTGATGCCTCGGTGGATGCCGAGGTTCAGGATGCGCGGCAGATAATCGGCGGGTGTTAGACCGTCGCGCGCCATCAATTTATCCAGTGGCAACAGCGCGCCCTTCTCGGTGAAGTTGAGCGTGTTCTGGTCGTAAAGCCCGATGACGTCGGGCGGATTACCACCGCTGGCTGCCAGCAAAAATTTCTGTTCGATGTTGCCCACACTGAGATAATTGACGAAGATGCGGTTCTGCGACGCGTTGAAATCGTTCACAATCACGCGCATGTTTTCGGCTTCGATGCCCGCCCACTTTTCCCAGTATTCCACAATCACGCGACCGTCGGGAGTGTGGGTGGCAACGCGTCCGCCGCGCATGCCGCGCTGCAGCATGACGGCGAACAGGATAAGAGCCGCGAAGGCAAGAAACCACCAACCGGCGCGTTTGAGTGAGGGGGAGGCGATCGAGTTCATCGTTGGAGGATGTTACTCCTGACCTCCGACGCGATCGCAGCGATCGTAAAATTCCTGCTCCAGCGCGGGGAGAACAGTGTCATTTTTCACGTTGGTGATGAAGCGCGTCAGCGAGGCGACCATCAGCTCCATGAGCTTCGCGCCCTTCTCCGCCGTGGCGGTACGGGCGTCGCCTGCGTAATGCTCGGGGTGGGCTGCGTACCACGAGCTTCCCGAGAAGTTGTCGGGCAGATGCGCGTCGCGTTTCAGGTTCAGCGCGGGTTCGGGGGGCACGCGGTCCATGTACACCAGATGCGGCGCGACGTCGAGCATGCAGCTCGTTTCGCACTCACACGCGTGGCCGTGGTACTCGGTTTCCCGCAGTGCTTTCCACGCCTTGTCTTCTTCGGGGTTCAGCCAGGTGGACTGAATGTAGAGCGTATACGGTTTGCGCGCCCACAAGGTGCTCTGGGCAAGATACTTGAGCAGATGCCAGTTGCCGCCGTGGCCGTTGTGGACGATAATCTTGCGGAAACCATTGCGGGCAATCTCGTCGAACACGGCCTCGTACAGGTGGAAAAGAAGTTTGGGTTCGAGCGTAACGGTGCCGGGGAAACAGCGCGCTTCGAATATCTGACCAAACCACACCGCCGGATATACCACGGCGGATTCGCGTTCGGCGGCGCGAACGCAGGCGGCGTGGGAAATGATCATGTCGGTGCCCAACGGCAGATGCGTGGCGTGGCGTTCCAGCACTCCCGCCCCAACCACACAAACGCCCCCGGTGGATTTAACCGCCTCAGCGAAATCGTCGCTTGTCAGATTCTCCCATTGCATGGTGACACGCTCCTTTGAAGGCTCAGTGGCCCCGAGGTGGTCCGGTGCGAATGTAGCCTGCACGTTAAACGAACCTCGAAGCAAACTGCATCCTCAAAGGTTGCCGACAGGATTTCTTAGCAAGAGAATTTTGCGCGGGACAGGTCAGAATGCTTCATCGCATTTCCGCTCCATTCTGTCCATAAAGTCCATAGTGTCCATACCGTCCATCCCCCCCGTGCTCTTGCGACTTTACAACGCCCCTTCAGCGCGCTAACACGCTCTCCGAAACACTAAAGACACAACCGTCACGATCCCACTTGGAGAACCCCCATGAAACGTCTGTCCTTTCTCGCCCTCAGCATCCTCATCGCACTGGTCCTTGCCGGATGCGGTGGCAAGCCCAAAACCGACGACAAAGGGGTTAACGCCGACGGAAAAACCGTCGTTGAATTCTGGCACTATTTCGCCGGTGACCACGAGCGGACATTGAAAGCTATCGTGGCGGACTTCGAGAAAGAAAATCCGACTATCATCGTCAAGCCCCTCTATCAGGGCCGCCCCCAGGAACTGTTGCAGAAACTTCAAAACTCCTTCGCCACATCCCCCGCCAAGAACCCGGCGCTGGCCACAGTTTACGAAAGCTGGACCTCGGACTTTTACGCGGCGAACCTGATGGATCATGTGGAAGACCACATCAACGGCCCCGATGGCTGGGCGCCCGGCGAGATCGACGACATCGTGAAGGTGTACCGTGAGGCGAACAGCTACGACGGCAAGCTGGTGACGATGCCTTTCAACAAGAGCGTCTATGCGCTCTACATGAACCTCGACCGACTGGCCGCTGCGGGCATAACCACGGCACCCAAGAACCTCGATGAGTTCCGCGATGTGATCGTGAAACTGACCAACGTGGACGGCCCCGGCCAGAAGACCTACGGCATCGGCGTGCAGCCGGCCAGCGAAAGCTTTACGACGCTGTATTTCGCCAGCGGGGGCGACTTTTTGAATGCCGAGGGCAAACCGGTTTTTGACACCGAGGACGCCCGCACCGTGTTGAACTTCTGGCGCAATCTGCAGACGCCCAAGAAGCACCTGTACGTGAACGCCGAGTACATGGATGCCCCCCTGGCCAACGAGCAGATCGCCATGTTCATTTACAGCAGCGCCAGTTTCCCGTACGTTTCCAAGAAGGTTGCGGGCAAGTTCCAGTGGGGGGTGGCGCCCATCCCCGGCATCGCCGGCCGCTCGCCGCGCTATGTAATGCAGGGCACGAACGTGGGCATCTTCAACAACAAGAGCGAGGGCGAGCGCGCCGCTGCCTGGAAATTCCTTAAGTTTCTCACCAACATCAAAAGCAGCGTGAAATGGGAAACATCGACAGGCTACATGCCCATCCGCTACTCGGTGCTGAGAGACCCCGAAATGGTGAAGTACATGGCTGAGAATGCCAATTACGCCGAAGCGGCCAGTTGGGTGGCAAACGACCTGGGCAGGCAGGAGCCGAAGATTCGGGCCTGGGATGGCATCCGGCAGGAGATCGGCGTAATGGTCGACCGCGTGCTGAACCGCAATGCGGACCCGGATCAGGAACTGAAAGAGCTGGAAGCCCGTGTGGACAAGCGCCTTGAAGTGGTGCCCGAGCGCGGCGCGGGAGCAAACAAAGTAGAACCGAAGGCGGCGACACAGGGCGATACAGCGCCCACAAGCGCCCCTGCAGGCAACTGAAAGGTGCAATGATGGGAACAACACTGGTGCATGGCATGGGGCTGCTGGCGGCACGTCCCGGCGATCTGATGGGGCCTCTGGCCATCGTGGCGGTGCTGGCTGCCGTAGGGCTGGCGCTGCTGCTGCTGCGAGGCAGCAAGTTTGGGTGGATCTTTATTGTGGCTGCGGGACTCTACGCCTATTACGCGCTGGGACCGATTGTTCAGGGCTCCAGGACAAACCCCCGCTCCCGCTCCATGGACGGTGTAGTGGACCACTGAGGGTCGCGCTTCTCAATCTAGAACACTGTCCATAGTGTCCATATCGTCCATTCCGTCCATTCCGTCCATCCCCCCCCAAAGAAAAACGCCCGGCAGAGAGGCTGTTTTTAACAGCGCTCTCAGCCGGGCGATTACTTTTTCGCACCAACTGGCTTGGGGGTTACTTCTGTGGAGGAGGTGGCGGCAGTTGGGGTTTCAATTTGCCGATGGTCTTGTTCATGGAAATGAACAGTGTGTGCCAGTCGATAAGCAGGGGAGAGAACTGGGCGTCGCTCATGTGCTTGATGGCGTCCAGGCTTGGAGTTCTTCCGATCACGTCGAGGATCATCTCGCCATCCTTGAAGTACTCTCCGGCCATTTCCGAAAACCGGAAGTGGTTCACGCCAAGGATGTTCATGAGTTGGAAAAACTGTTTCTCCTGCTGCTCGGTGATATGGTCTTTTTCATCGATGCCGTCGGAGAAGAATTTGAAATACTCCTGCCAAAGGCGGGTGTACTCGCTGACTACAGCCAGACGGTTTTCAATGGAAGTCATTTGCTTGAGAAGCTTCTTTTGCGCGGAAGAGACCAACGTTGATTACCGGCCCTTCTTGTAAAGGTCGAGGGCATAGAACACATAGCCGGCAAAAGCCAGCACGGCCACGATGAAGATGATCTCGACTTGAGTTACGTAGTTCAGGTCCACAGGCGGTTACCTCAGTAGTTAACGATTTTCTCGGCGTGGATGACCGTGGTGCGGGCTTGCGGGTCGATCAGCTTGATCTGAATCTCACTGCGCATGATCTTCGACTTGTCGATCTGGGCAAAGGCCGTCTCAATGATGTCGTACGCGTCGGGCCGCGAGACCTGATCCAGAATGTAAAGCTTCTGGAAGTTCTCGGCCGCAGTGCGGGCGTACTTGATGGCTACCAGCAACTCGCGGTGCGTGCCTTCTTGCGATGTCGGCGGCTTGAGATGAATGGCGCGCAGATAGATGTCGTTCACGGTGTCTTTGAACAGATTGGGGCTGGCCTGACCGGTGATGTTGATGGACGCCTGCATGCCGTTGGGCAGCGTGACGAGCTTCTTCAGCATGGCCCGGTCCGCATTCAGCACGGTGCTGAAGTTGCGGAAAGCCTTGTCAAGTTGCGCGAAAAGCTCGGTCACCGAGTCAAAGTAAACCTGCTCCTGCAGACGCAGTTCGATGGAATCGGTCAGCTTCATGGCGTTCTTCAGATTCGTGTAGGACGACTGATAGTCATGCTTGCGGAAGTCGATGGCGGAGCGGTTCATCAGCGACTTCACGTCGTCGACTTCCTGCGCCATGAAGAAGTTTTCCGCACCAGCCTCGACCAGAGCGTTCAGCTTCTCGGTCAGGTCCGTCAGGTTCTCCTGAAGCACCAGCGGGGTGCTTTCGATGACGCGGGCGAGCCGGGCTTCGATGTCTTTCAACTTCAGTTCCACGGCGTCGAAGTTGCGTGAGTTATACTCGTCGCGGGCAATGGCCAGTTCGGCGATGAGGCGTTTCACTTCAGACACGTTGAAGTAATTTGCACCAGCGCGCAGAGCGGTGTTCAACGCCTTGTGGATGTTGTCGAGGCGCTCCTGGAAGGTGAAGTCGCGGGCGGCGTCCAGAGCGATCTGGGCGCAAACCACGGCCTCCTGAGCCAGAGCCTGACCCTGGGCGGCGGTGTTCGGATCGGCCAGCATGTCCTCGGCGATGGAAGCTTTTTGCTCGGCTGCCAGCAGCGGGGGATGGGCGGCTTTCCAACCGCCGTAGCGGGTGGAGAGCGATGCCATGTCGCGGGCCTTGTTCACGTTGTAAAGGCGGGCGTCGTCGGCAGCAATGACTGCACGCTGCGAGGCGTCGCGCGCTTCGATGTTCATTCCCTTGGTGAGGAAGTCTTCCGACTGGCGGAAGAGTTTGATGGCTTCCATCAGTTGCGCCGGGGCGAACATGGCGGCTGAGGAAACTTCGGCCAGGTTAATGCGATCGGCTGCGGCTTGCAGGTTCTCGCGAGCTGCCGCGGCTGCCGCGCGCATTTCCGCTTCCACGATGATCCGTTGCGCTTCCTTCGAGGCGGTCAGCGCCGCTGCGTAGTTCTGCGCCACAAGGGCATCGGTCGATTCCTTCAGCTTTGCACGCGCTTCGTTCACGGCAGCAGGCTCGTACTTCTGGATGTCGCGAACACGGGTGTCGTCGCTGAGGATTTCGTAGACGACCGCGCTGATGTCGGATACTTCGCCGGTTCCCGCTGAGTAGCTCATGGCAGAGCCTGCCGGAGCAGCACTGACGGCAACGAACGGACCAGGAGCATTGGCTCCCTCATACGGCGCGTTTCCGAAGGAGATGCCCGCATTCTCGTGCGTGCGGACGATCGGCTCGGGGCGCGTGCCGATGATGGCACCGTTGGGCTCATTCGTGTTGCGGGCGGCGTAATTCAAAGAACCCGCCGGGCCGTCGGTGGCGTATGTTCCACTTGGGTATTGCTTGTTGGAGTTCAGGTTCGACGCCCCACCCGGTCCGGGAACCACCGTGTTGGGCGAAGCATAGGTCTGCGCAAGCTGAACGGGAGCGGTCTGCTCGGAAGCCAGTTGTTCCACTTCAGCGAACATTGCTTCCTTGTTGTTCAGGTCGCTGCCACCCGGGAATTCGCGGGTGGCAGCGGAGCCTTCCAGACGACGGATCATCTGGTCGGCGCGGTCACGCTCTTCGAGAGCGCGGCGCGAGAGCTCCTGCTTCACGTTCTCCAGATAAGCGCGGGCTTTTGCCGTGTACTCGGCCGCCTCGCGGTTTTTGTTGTCGCGGATCAGGTTCTGCGTGGCTTCCACCAACGCCTGCACTTCGTTAAGCTGCCGGGGAGCCTCGACGCGGGCGCCTTCGCGCTCCAGTACCGAAATCTCGTCCTGCACGCTCAGCAACGCATGCTCGGCCACGATTTTGAATGTGCCGTTCATCACGCTCTCGGCAGATACGGCGACTTCCTTGCCCTGCTCGATAGCCTTCTTGAACTGGCTTTGGGTGCGGTTGTTTTTTGCGGCATCAAGGTTTTCGGCGGCGGCCTTACGGCGGGCGGCCAGGTCGGTAGCCTCGCTCTGGCGGCGTGCTTCGATGCGGGAATCCACCGCAGCAACCCGCGTGGCGGGAGCCGCAAAGAAACTGAGCATCTTCTCATAGGTCTGCGTTGCTGCGTTCAAAGCCTGATCGGCCACCGTGATCGTCTGCTCGGCCAGTGAATCGAAGGCCGCAACCACACGGTCGCGCTCGGCCAGACCATCCAGCGCCTTCTGCTTCGCGCCGTTGTAGTCGTTGTTATTGAACAGCAGTTCAGCTTCCGTTGCAATTACCTGAATCGGCTGCAAACGGCCCGGCAGGTAGCGTTCCACATCCTGCTCTTTCAGCGCCGTGATGCTGCTGTTCACGTTGGCGATCTTGTCCTTCGTCGCCTCAATCCGGGTGATCGTGATGAGCTGATCGGTCTTGGGGACGAGCCGCTGGGCGCCGTCGAGCACGGAGTCGAACTGGTTGTCGTAAAAATCCTTCAGGATGCTTTCGAAGGATTCTTGCGTGGTCTTCAATTGTTCGGCGGCGTAGATGGGCGCCTCTTCACTGATCGCCTCGGCGATTTTGCTCTCCAGAGTTTCCAGCAATTGCTTGCCATGGCGCTTCTTGGTTTCATTCAGGTTTTCGTCTGCCTCAGTGGCTGCGGCCTTGGCAATAATGAGCGCCTGCTTGTAGTCGCGCTCTTCTTTGACTTTCTTTTCCACCTGATTGATGGCGTTGTTAATATTGATGAGGGAGTTGGGCAGGAAGTTGTTCGCCTGGGCGTCTTCGAGGTTCTTGCGCTTGGTTTGCAGATCCTCGAGCATCTTCTCGCTCTCGTTTTTCAAGCGGGCCAGAAGCTGATCCACGGCGCTGACGGCCTTGGCGCTCGCTTCGATGGAGTCCTCATACTTCTGCTTGGCGAGTTTTTCCTCGGCAACGGTCAGTTGTTCCTGAGCCTCATCGAAGAGTTTTTGGTCTTCGTCGCGACCGTTGTTCTTGTTCGCCACGTCGAGGGCCGTTTTGGCAGCGGTACGGTTTTGTTCTGCGAACCGCACCTTGGCCGCATTGATGGCAGCCTCGCTCTTTTTCACGGCGTCTTGCGCAGATGTCAGGGCTTGGGGATATTGCTGCCCATCCATCGACGATTGCGCCGCCTTCGCAGCCTCAGCCGCTGCGTTAAAGTCGGCCTTGCTCTCGTCGTACTTATCGGCGTCCCAACTGCGGGCCGTATTTATATTGTTATTGGCTTTTTTCAAGCTGAGGTCTGCGCGCTGCTTGCTGCAACCCAACGGCGCAAAACAAAATGCCGCCATGATGGCCACGGCTGCAATCTTCTCAATCTTGAGCCTGCGAACGTTTCTCACGATGCTCACCCTCACTAACCTGTCTTCTCTCGTGGAACCCTGTTAAACAATCCTACCTTGCAAACCCGTGCTTTCCGCCGGCCAAAGCCGCCGGAGCCCGGGGGTAAAAACTTTATTACAATATGCCGGATGATTGAAGACGCTGATAAGCAAACCAGCCGCCGACAATCACGAACACCACAATGACCCAGAACTTAGGCTTCGTCCAAGCGGCTTTCTCGCCCGTTTTCTTGCCAGCGGCCTTCTTCAAATCCGAAATGTTCGATCCACCGGTCTTCTGCTGCGCCCGCGGGATCCAACCTTCCGAGATAAACTTTAACGAGCCAACGGCCCGCGTTAACTGTATAAAAACACTATGCCAGGTGATGATCAGTGCCACTCGGTCTGGCTTTGGCAACCCGCGCAGATGCGAAATGGAGATGCTTTGACGCAACAAGTCCGTCATGCGCTCGGCCCCATAGCTCACACCTTCGGGCATCTTGGGCGTCACCGTGCGTTGATACTTGGTGATGTCGCTCTTCATCTCGAGGAATTGCTGTTCATCTTCTCGCGTGATGGGGTCTTCCGTGTTCGCCTTCTGAAAATATTGACGCGTGAGCATCCACAATTCCATAAGGTGCTCGGCATCAGCAAGCGCCAACTCTTGGGGCGATGGGGGTTTTGGACCACTGGCAGCCATGCTTGTTAGTGTCGATTCATCCTTGAAATATCATCTCTTAAAACCCATGTCGGACCATGTCCAACAAAGGCACCGCTATTGCCGCGCCACGCAGACGTGTCGATATGGAAACGGGCAAATTGAAAAACTGCAAACAGACCACAATCAACCCCGAAGTGAGTCCGGGGGGCAAGCAAGTGAATTCTCTGTGCCAAAGGGCGACACGGGTTAAATGACGGGGTCGCCGTTGAAAATGTTCGGACCAGCGGCGGCTCCTGCTCCAATCTGACCGGGTTGTGCGCCAGTACGCATCTGCTGCGGGGAGACGTAACCAGCGGGAAGTGTACGCGTGGGCGGAAGGGGTGGCTGGGGGATATACAGCGGATAATACTCGCTTTGAGGGTCTTCTGACTTCATGCGGAATTTGGCCAGGAAACGGTTGTTCCACTCGGCCAGATAATTGTCCCGCTGCTCTTCTTGTTTAACGAGATAAGGCATACCCGACTTGTCGGTGGGGTCGATGGTAGCCACGTGATAGCGGAAGAAATGCATGGTGCTTTCCTCCTGCGCACGCTGACGCAACTGGGCCTCCATGCGTTTCTGGCGGCTTTCAGGGTCTTCCAGATAATAAGGGCTTTCCTCGTACTTGCCAATCATGCTGGGGGGGCGCATGTCTTCGGCCCCGCGCACGGCGTTAATAAGCCGCGTGCGAATTTCGTGACATGCGGCACCGACGTAATTGTTTTTGATGGTCTCCACGTTGCCACGCAGACCGTCGCCGGCCACGCCATTGTCCACAACGCCGTCGTCGGCGTAGGAATTCATGTCGGTTTCATACACACGCACTTTGTAAGCATCTTCCAGCATCGTGCCGCACACGGCACAGAAGACGCGCTTGCCCGTGAGCACTTCGATGGTGGGAAGAGGCGTTGGTGTGGGGACCGCGCCCTGCTGTCCCTGCTGAGGGGAGTACATTCCTGGTTGACCCAGGCCCGGATCGCCCATGGCGCCCTCGGGCCCGGCCTGCATCGGTGCACCCAACGAGGGATCGCCCAAGCCCGGCAGAGGCCCGGCCGCTGGTGGAGCAAAACCGCCCGTGGGGTTTGGCAGGTTGGTGCTTGTGCCCGGCAAGGCCGGCAAGCCATTTGCTTGTTGAGCCGCGGTGTTTGCACGGTTCTGAAGACCGCCCGCGTCGAGGCCGCCCGTGACGCTGCCTTGGTTCAGTTGATTCTGCCCAGCCTGAGCCGCGTCAAGTTCAGCCAGCATTTGCGCCGGCGCCAGCCCTGCGGCAGCGCTCAGAAGGGTTGCCAACACTACATATTTCACACGCATTGCGTGATAACGACCTTTCTCCGTTCACCCAGACGGTGAACTGATGTGCTTCAAACCATGGTTGATCAACGATGCAAGTCAATGCTTTTGTCCGCAACAGAAAACGACTTCATCAGGAGACGTTCCTCACCTCTCACGGGCAGAGCTAACGGCTCAGTGCTTCAAGCTTTCCATTAAAATCGGCCTTCAAAGCTTCTTCTTTTGCGCGGCAGGCGTCCAGACGCTCACCCAGAACCCCCGCATCCGCGAAGGGAATGCCCTCGCGGTCAACCACCATGAAATAAAATTTAATCTTCGGTTCCGTCCCCGACGGACGAGCCACCACCACGCTGCCATCCATGAGCCGGAAGATCAAAACATTGCTGGCGGGAAGGTCGGGACCTTCTTTTGTGGTGCCCGAGGTCATCTCTCTCACAATGTTTTTTTCCACATCCAGCACTTCCTTCACCGCAATGCCTGCAACCTCTTTCGGAGGATCGGCCCGCAGGGCGTCCATCATTTCCGCCATGGCCTGCATCCCCGTCACGCCCTTCATGGTCTTGCTCAGCTGGCTCTCCACGTGAACGCCGTGGCGGGTGAAAAGTTCATGCAGCAAATCCACCAGCGTCTTGCCATTGTGTTTCGCCCACAGTGCCATTTCAGCGGTCACGCAGGCTGTCACCACGGCATCCTTATCGCGCGCATGGTCGCCCACCAGATAGCCATAACTTTCCTCGCAACCCATGAGGAAATTTTTCCCGGGTTTACCCTCGGCCTGCGCCTCCTCGTTCAGGCGCATCACACGGGCAATCCATTTGAAGCCGGTCAGCACATCCTCCACGGCCACATTCTTCGCCTCGGCCACGGCGCGAATCAGTTCCGTGGTGACGATCGATTTCACCACCAACCCATTCTCCGGGTCGGTTCCACCGCGCATGCTTCCGTTGCACAACCACCACACCAGCAGCGCCCCCATTTCGTTCCCGGTAAGCAAACGCATCTCGCCCTCGTGGCGCACCGCCACGCCGATGCGGTCGGCGTCGGGGTCGGTCGCCATCACGATATCCGCATTCTCCTCGCGGGCCAGTTCCAGCGCCAGCTTCAGCGCGTCTCGCTCCTCGGGGTTCGGGCTGGGTGCCGTGGGAAATTCGCCGTCGGGCTCCGCCTGTTCGCGCACCAGATTCACGTTCGTGAATCCCCATGCCGCCAGCGCCGGCGGCACCGACCGTACACCCGTGCCATGCAGGGGTGTGTACACGATGGACAAATCCCCACCGTGTTTCGTGGCCGTCTCGCGCAGGCATCGTTGCACGTCGATCGCCGCCAGATAAGCCTCGTCAATTTCGCGGCCCAGCAATCGGATCATGCCCGACTTCAGCCCTTCGCTGAAATCCACCTGGCGTATCGCATCGCCCCCCGCCACCTGACGCACTTCGGCAATAATGCCCCGGTCCTGCGGCGGAATGACCTGCGCCCCATCGCGCCAATATACTTTGTAGCCGTTATACTCTTTCGGGTTGTGACTCGCCGTCACCACGATGCCGCCCGTGGCGCCCTCGTGCCGCACCGCAAACGAAAGGATGGGCGTCGCCCGCACATCCTCGAACACCAGCGCGCGCACGCCGTTGCCAGCCAGAACACCCGCGGCCACCTCGGCGAATTCGCGCGAGCGCCGGCGCGAATCGTATGCGATGCAAACGGCGGGATTGTCCACCGCCGCCCCGCGAATGTAGTTGGCAAATCCCTGCGTGGCCCGCGCCAGCGTCATCCGATTCATGCGGTTCGGACCCGGCCCCATGATGCCCCTCAAACCCCCCGTGCCAAAATCCAGATCGCGCGAAAAGGCGTCCTCCACCCGCGTGGCGGTGTCGGGTTGTTCCATCGCCTCTGCCAGGAAGTCCACCGTTTCGCGCAAGGTTTGCGCGTCGGCTCCCCGGGCAAAATCCCGTACGGCGTTAGCAAGCTCTTTTGCAATCATGATGAATTGATCTCCGGTCTGGCGCGAGGCTCCGATTTTCCCAGACCTTGAAACCTGTCGGGGTAAAAATGCAACGCGTTTCACCGCACCGTGCTGATCACGGCTGAAGAAGTGTGTCCAGCGGAACCAGTTCGAAACCGCGCTCGCGCAACCCACCGATAATTTCCGGCAGCGCCTTCACCGTTTCGTGATTGCCCACGTGCATCAACACGATGGCCCCGTCGAGAAACTCGTCCGCCGAGGCCCCGTTGGTGCGTCGCGGCTCCAACACATTGCGAGCCAGCTCTTCACCTTTCAGCGTTTCGTCGTAACCGTCCAGACTGTCCAGCGTCCAATAGACACTTTTCCACCCGGCGTCTGCGGCGGTTTCGAGAACTGCGCGATTGCGTTCGCCGAAAGGCGGACGGAAAAATGGTCTCGTGGATTGCCCCGTTTGGGAACTCACCGAATCTTCCGCGTGTTGTAATTCATCCCGGATCATTTCAGCCGAAATCGTGGTGAAATCCGGATGCGTATCGGAATGATTATAGACCGGACCCGCAGAGGCCAGCAGTGCCATCTCGCGGGGATAGCGCCGCGCAAAACGCCCGGTCGCGAAGAAACTTGCCGACGTCTCCGTCTCCTTCAAAACCGCGACCAACTCCTCGGCGGCGTCGTTCTCGCCTCCGGCGTCGAATGTCAGCGCGATGCGCCGGGCTCCCCGCACCCCGCGCCAGATTTCCCGCGACATCTCCCCGGCCATGACCTCCCCGGGTATTCCGTTTTCGACAGCTGGAATTTTCAGCACCTGCCCCGCCCGCAGGCGTTTGTAGGTCAGTCCGTTTCCCGCCAGAATCTCGGAAGTCGACAAATCACCCCAACGTGCAACTTCTCTGATCGGTACGGAAAAATCAAAGGTGACCGTCGTGAACCCCGAGTCGCTCGCCGTGCCTGGTTCCATTGCAACAAAAGGTGCCGGCGTTTCCGGCGCGGCAGCCGGAGCCGGCGACAAATTTTCTTCCGGCAGCGCACGACGCTGTTTACGATCCGGCTGGCTGGTCGGCGCTTGATGGGAGCGGGCAGGCACCGGCGGCGGGGGAGTTTCCCGCGCCGACCGACGCGAATTCCACCACGCCCCGCTGGCATCGGCCCATAACCAAGGCAACAGGGCAGCCACCAGCAACCCGCGGGCGATGATTGATGTTTGATTAATCATAACTCAAACTACTCGAAAAGCCCGAAGGTCATCAACCTGCACCCAAATTGCCTGTCCCATCCGTCCAATCCACCCCCGTCCATTTCGTCCATAGTGTCCATATCGTCCATTAACGTCCATTCCCTCGCTCCGGTCTCCCCCATGTCGCCTGCACAAATAATGAGCGACGCACTCTTTTTGTGCAACTCTTTTCCCCTGCCAGGTGCCCGTGCCTAAAATCTAAACTATTCGTTATCAGTGTTCTGTCATCACACCGATCCACTTATTATGTGGCACTCCGTTTGCTTATGAAAAACCGTAATCCGTCCTACCCACTACTTGCCCCACAAGGACTGTGCGTTGTGATCATTCGCTTTCACCGACAGAAAGGCATGGTTCTTGTCGAAGCCGTGTTCGCGGTGGCCATCATTGCCATCACCACGCTGGCCTTCATCAGCGCCATGGTTTTCACCGCGCGTCAGGCTGAGGTCAACACCCAGCATCTTTACGGCGTCAATCTGGCTGTAAAATATGCATCCATGATCCGCGCGTCAACTCCGGCCTATCTGGGTGATCAGGCAGCTCCGTCGGGAGCCTTTGCCCGCCTATTTCTCACCCCCCAAACGGTGTATAGCAACCCCTCCGAGCCATCGGCGTCTACGATTTATAACGTTTCTTTTACCTTCACAGGATGGGGGAGCGTGGCGTCGGCCACCGGCAATAGCCTCACCGCATCTTTCCCGGCTGGTTTGTCGGCTTGGAATACCAACGAATGGACGGGGCATTACGTCACCATCACCGAGGGTCTCGGGCGCACACAGATTATGCGCATTCAAAGCAACACCGCAAACACGCTCAGTTTGACCGCCGATCTGACCGGGGCAACCTCGACCAACTGGTCGCTGAATCCCGACTCTACGTCAAAATTCTATATCGACGATGGTAAAACCGCACGCATCACCATCACCTGGGGTGATGGGTCGCGCCACCAGACCATCAACCGCACGGTATTTGTCGCGAGGGCTAATTAATGATAACCGCCTCTAAGCCATTCACCCGCTTGCGCACTCGCGGCGTAACCCTCACAGAGATGATCGTGGCGCTGTCCATCTTCGCCATGGCGGGTATTGCCATGGCCAGCACCATGGTCATTTACGCCCGCGCCGCCAAGAGCCTCACCACGCGCACCCGCATGGAGGAGAGCGCCCGCCGATTCGTGCAAACGCTCGAATTCGAAGCTGCCGAAGCGCAATCGGTGGGTGTGCTCAACAGCGGCACCATGCTGCAGTTCATTCGCCCCGATAACAGCGTTAGACAATACGTTTTCGCCAACGGAGACGGAAACCTTAACACCATCGGCGATAATCAGATTCTCGAACGTGTCACCGCTGATACCAACACCGGGGCCCGCGTCAGGTTGTCGCTTTGCTCCCAGGTCACCTCCGGTGGAGCGACCCTGCCCGTGTTTCAGCAGGACGACACCGCCGACCGAACCTTCGCAAATTTGATTGTTCGCGTCGGCGACCGCAATACTTCGCGCAATGCGGCCGTCCGTAAAACGGACGATCTGGAGACAGGTCCCGGCTATCAGGCTTTTGTCATCAATGTTAGTTTCGTACCCGGCGCTATTTGATTTGTTTGTGGTCCGCGCCTGTCGCGTGCCACGGAAAGGGCATCACGCATCATGAAAAAATTATCGCTTCGCACCAAACCCGGTTCCCGTCGTCGCAGGGGTTCGTCCCTGCTTTCGGCATGCGTGTTCGTTCTGGTTCTCAGTGCCGGTGTGGCGTTGATGATCCACCAGACCACCACTCAGATGACCAACCTCTACCGCACCCGTGTGGTGGAAAACTCACTCGCGGGAGCCCACGCCGTGCTTTCGTGCATGGCGGCGGATATTCAGTTTGTCATGAACAACCGTCCGCCCCAGACCGGCGGACGCATGGACCAGATTAATGGCATCGTTAATGCCATGCGCCCGGCTTCGTTCTATGGGTACGAACCGGTAAAGAACGGGAACAAAGACGCGGTTTATGTGCGTAGTCTCGGGCCCAACGATCTCCAGTTCCGCGTCATCGACGATCCCGCCGATCGCTGGGACGGCTACTCCACGGGGCGCCTTGAATATGAGCTTGTCGCCGCTGTCCGCGAGAACTCTGCCAATGCCGACAAGCTGGGCGTGCAAGGTATCGCCGCCCGCAAGATCGTGACCCTCGACTACGTTCCCCTTTATCAGTTCGCTATTTTCTACAACCCCGACATGGAGCTTCACCCGGGTCCTCTGATGGACGTTCGTGGACCGGTTCACTGCAACGGCACACTGTGGCTGGGTGCCTCAAGCGGCTTGAACTTCTGGGGTCGAGTCTCGTCCGTGGGTCGCATTCGGGCCTATAACGACTTCACAAATACGAAAATCAATGCAACCAGCAAGGACTCTGGATATATTTATCCCCTTGAATCATACACAAACCTGGGTGACGTGAAGTTCAAGAACGCCGCCGGTAACTGGTTGAACATGTATGTCGGGACTGGCAGTAGCCTCGACACCAACAATAACAAATATCTCGATGGTCTCGATCTCAACTGGCAGAATGACGCCATTTCCCGCTGGGGCGGCATTGTGCGCGATCAAGCCCACGCCACGCGCACCATCAACCCACCCCTTCCCGTGGGCAGCGAGGCTTCTGACATGATCGCCCGTCTGCAACCCGGCGACAGCCAGGCGGTGCAAGAACTCAAGTTTGAAAGCATGGCCGACCTCAAGATTACCGGTAACCCGGGCAATCCCGACACCATTAAAATAGTGGATTCCAATGGCAACGTCGTCTCCAACACCGACGCCAATGGGAACAACCCCATTTGGACTATCGGTGAGTTCTATGATGGCCAGCAGGAAACAGTTGTGCGCACCATCGACATCGACATGTCTAAAATCGTCGCCCGGAATCTCACCTTTCAAAATGGTGTGCTTTATGCCAGCACCACTCCGGCTTCCGGTGACAACTGGACTTCGCCCCAGAACTGGGGCGGATACGGCCGCGACGATTTCATGCCCGCCATCCGCGTGAAGAACGCCACAAGCGTACCCCGCAACCTGCAGTCGGGCTTCACTTTCGCAACCGACCGGCCCCTTTATACAGTCGGCAATATTAACAGCACCAGCAAAGTCGCGGCTGTCTTCGCGGCCGATGCGGTGACTGTCACGTCCCAGGAACTGAAGCTCGATTACCCCGTGTCCGTTAAGGTGGGCGATATATACGAAATACGCTCCTCTCTCAATACCAGCAAATCTTTCCCTCTTACTTCGTCGCTTCCCACCGGCTACACCCGCGAAGGAAGCGGAACCGCGAACGATCCGATCACCGGAGGCAGGGTTACTGTTTCGCAAAACCCCACCGCCGTGCCTCCCTCCGGTAGCGATGGTTTGATCACCAATCTCATTATAGTGATGGGCCAGACCGGCTCGAAATTTAACGCCGCCGGCAAACGCATCACCCAGAGCGGTGGTGCTCACAACGTCATGCGCTACCTCGAAAACTGGAGCGGCAAGAAGCACACTTTTAACGGCTCGCTCATCTGCCTCTACGAGAGCCTTGTTGGCATCAAGCCCTGGCGTAATGACAGCGGGCACACCTACTACTCTCCCCCCAATCGTAATTACCTGTGGGACAACAGCCTGCAGGCCGCCACACCGCCGCCCGGCATGCCCATGTTCCTCGTCATCAACGAAGCCGCCGTCGAGCGCGTGTCGCTCGAATACGCCAAGAGCCACCAACCCTGACAGTTGTTAACCCCGCAGGCGCAGGCTACCTTTCGCGAGGCGGCCTGCGCCTCTTATTTTTCCGGCAAGTGGTTGCTCACCTGCTCGCCGGACAAGTGCTCAATCGACCTCACACATTCCCTTGCCAATTTGAGCAGGGTAACTTAAGTTTCCTGTCAAAATCTCATCAAAGGACCATTCCCCACCATGAATCTTTATCTCCGCCGCACCGCCCTTGGGCTTCTTGCCTGTGGCACCAGCGCCCTGCTCCTGTCCGGATGCGGTTCTTCCGCCCCCAAAGATGCCGCCAACCCGCCCGCGGTTGAACAACCCGCCCGCGACGCCACCGGACAACTCCAAGCCACCGGCACCGAAACCCTCGACATCGTAGCCACCCCCGTCGTCCCAACCCTCCCGCCACCCTCCGACACCCCCGTCGGCACCCCCCCCCCCCCCCGCCGCCCCCCCCGGTGACATCCCCACACCCCCGCCCCTGGTCATCACCGATATCCCCACATCGGCCGTGGCATCGATCCGCACAGCACCCGCTGAAACCGAAAAGTCGGCGGCTGTCATCACCCGCACGGGCGCCGACCAAATCCGCACCACCCTGCGTGATCTCGATCTTATCAACGACGTGAAACTGCCCGCCGACAAAGCCGCCGTAATGTTAGACCAGGCCGGTCAACTGCGTGGACGCATCGAGGCCGACACCTCCCAGGACGACTCCCCCAAAAGCGTGGTTCTCGATAATCTCGACGAGTTCACCCATTACGTGGAACTGGCGACTCAGGCGCGCACGGCGCAGGAGTACAGTGGTCTCATGCGTAAAGCGCAAATATCCCTTACGGGTGTGGAAGACGCCGCGAAGCAATAATTCTCCGGCCCGGTTGGATCAATTTGGCATTCGCTATGCGATACGGTGTGAAGGGGCCGGCCGACCTGCGTGTTCTCCCTGCGCACGTCACCGGGGTTACGCGATTGTAAACGTAACGCAACGACCGGAATCCCCAAACGGAAACGTCCGAAAACATCCCCCTCCAAATAAAAATTCCCCCGCCGCCAGGTTTCCGGCAGCGGGGGATTCTTAATTGTAACATTCCATGCGAACGGTGTGAGGCGACAGCAGCTTCCGCCACTCCCGCCTCTCTACCGTTGCAAGTCAGTTGATCAGTACAGGCCCCAACCCGATACGTTGGCGGCCGTCACGGCGAAGGTTTCGCTGGAGGGAGCAACCACAATCTGGGAGGTGTTGCCACCGGGGCTGAAGGCACGCACCTGCTCCACGGAGTTATCCGTGGCATACACGTTGCCCGCGATATCCACGGCAATGCGTCCACCGGCGGTGCTGGGCTGCCAGGGGATGGCCACGTAATCGACCACGCGGTCAGCCAGGGCCAGAGTTTTGGTCAGCGTCGGCGCGGAGATATTGCCAACGAGATAGATACCGCGCTCGGTGCCCGTAACCGCCAGCGTATAAACGTCGCCGTTGGGAGCGATGGCAGCGTTCATCATGTTGGCAGCAGTAGCGGTGCCCGTGATGGTCCACGAGGCGTTGGCAGGCGTCAGGCTGTCGGCCACGGCGGAAGCCACGAGTGCTGCATCCCAGCGGTAAATGTTACCACCGGCGACGTCGCGCGTGGTGTAGTAGAGGTTGCCAGCTGCATCGAAGCGAACGTCGCGCGAGTACACTGCCGATACACCGAGAATATCCACCGCTGCCACGTCCGGCACGTTGTTGGTGCCATCAATCACCACGCGGTTGATGATACCAGTGCCACCCGTGAGGAAGGCGTATTTGGTGCCACTGATAGTCTTTACTTCCAACCCACGGGGCAGGATTACAGCCGCACGGTCGAATGGATCCGCGTCCACAAGGTTGTCCGACAAAATCGGGCTGGCGGTCATGAGTCCTGTCTGATTGGCTCCAGCGCCAACTCCACCCTGACCGGTGGCCCACACGCGCGTGGGATCATCGGGATCAATCACGGCATCCCAGAAAGCGGTGTTGTTCGTGATGGCCACGCCGTCGCCGAAGCCCTTCAGTTTGCGCGAGGCGAAGCCGTCGTCGCCGGCGGAGATGCTGAGGTCTGAATCAAACACGACTGCTGCGGCATGGTTGGTAGTCGTGAGATACGAGGTGATACCGAGCACGTAGCCAAACGCCGGGCTGTCTGTGTTGCGCGAGAGGATGAAGGAGCGGCCCGAATAGCCATCGAATATCGTGTTCAGGATGGTTGCCGTACCATAATTACCCACCGAGCGGTTGGACGCGAATTCCGTCCAGCCCAGCGGAACGTTCTTGTTGGCCGTGATGCGGACGCGGTAGTTGCCGGCCGTTACGGCAGCACCGGCAGCGTTATCCGCAGTGCCGTTCCATGCCACACTATTGGCGCCTTGGGCGGCCGTTCCGGTGAAAGTCGCCACAACGACGTTCGACAGATTGCGAATTTCGATACCTACACTGTCGGCGGTTTCATTAAGTTGGTAGTTGATCGTTAGCCCGACACCCTGGGCCACGCTCAAGCTGCTCACGCGAATCTGTCCCGCGTACGGGACTGCCTGCGCCGCGGATACAAGTCCGCCCGCAAGCAAGGCTGCAAAAAGTAATCTTTTCATGCGTCTTCACTCCTTAGGTTTGGTGATGGTAACCTTAATCGATCATCCGACCATTTTTATCGGGCGAGAGGGGAAGTCAAGAAAAGATGACAGTCCTCGGAGGCTTTCTGCTCCGCCCTGCGCAGATATAGATAAAGGCATCACCGAGGCGCATGGGCACAAAGGAAGTCAATATCAGTGCGGGCGTTTTGGGGGGCTTGCACACCGGTTGCACACCGGTTGCACACCGGTCGCAACTTGAAGAAAAAGTGGGGCGAGGCGTCGACTTGTAGAGGACAGGGGACTGCTGAAGTCTCCACCGCCGCTTCTGGCATTATCGCCCCGTACAGCATCCCCATAGGACGTTTTGCATGGTTCCCATCAATCTAATTGCCGCGCGTAGCCCCAGACTCACGTTTGAGGAAGCCGTCAGAATGACGCGTCCCGTCGCGAAAATAGAAAAATATGCAATCCCCGACCAAAAGCAGGTTGACTCAGCCCTGCTTGATGGTTCAATAATTTGCCATTGGATAAACGCTGGCAATGCCGTGACGTAAGTTGACGGGTGGCTTTTTCATTCTCTTCAAACGGATACGTTAGGGTATCGTCAGGATTCCCCACAAAGGGATTTGCATCCAATCGAACTGCATCTTATAGCTTGGAGGGCTTTTATGAGCATCAAACATTTCGCAATTTCGTGTGCTGTGGCAGGGCTGCTTTGCAGTGCCGCCAGCAGTCACGCAAACGTTTACGCCGCGCACCTTTCCGCCACCAATACGGGTGGTAACAACTACAACATCAGCTATCGCCTGAACGAGAACGCCGATACCGGCGTGAGCGTGAAGGTGAAGGGCCCGCTGCCCGCCACCACCGTGGTGCGCACCATCGCCGCAGGGTCGCAGTTGAAGGGTCTGAACACCGTCGCTTGGGACGGCAAGAATGACGCCTCCGCCAATGTGGCCGCCGGCAGCTATTCCTTCGAAGTGACCGCCGCCGCCAGTGGCTATGGCGCTGTCACCAAGATCAGCGATGAGGGGCCCTTGCCCGCTGGCAACAAGTTCCTCAACTTCTACACGCCTTATGGTGTGGCCGTGGACAAGAACCCTGCCAACGCGACCTTCGGACGGATTTACGTGGTCAACAATGCCGGCAGCGTTGCCGCCACGCCGGTGAACACGGCCGACGGGCGCCTTGCAATGACGGATGGCGTTTACATTTTGTCGAACGACTTCCAGGACATCACCGGACAGGTGGACACCGCCTATAATGGTGGCGTCGCATGGGTGGGCAATTCCAGCCCCTTCCGTGTTCGTGTAGCGCCTGACGGCGCGCCGTTCATCTGCGATTGGTCAGATTCCCACTCGGGCGTCTGGATCATGGATGCGGCTAATCCTGCGAATGCCTTCTCGGAACTGTTCGATTCGACGATCGTGCGTGGCGCAGGCGGCTTGCGTACAGGCCTCCACGGCAGCATTGGTGGACTTTATGTGGCCGGCACGGGAAGTGGTCGTGTGATGACCACCCTCGATGAAGACCTTGATCTCACCGCCGCAACCCTGGGTGAGGGCAAAGGCAGCCTTTACAGCTACGCCATCGGCACGGCGACGAGTGGTTACAATACCGCCCCCACCGTCACCTACGACGATTTCGCCGCTGGAAACCTGCAGCAGAACATGAACAGCACCATCGCGCCGGGAAACAACGGCTGGTGGATCAGCCAGAATCGAAGCACTGATGGCGCTGCGGTTCCGGCTCTTATCCACGTCACAACCTCCCCTGCTCAGACGGTGGACTTCAACTCCTTCACGAATCTACCCGGCGGAGTTGGCCTTGCGGCCACCACCCAGGGCGGCATGGATATCAGCCCCGACGGCACCAAACTGGTGTATTCTGTGTCCGCTGGAATGAAGGTGCTGGAGATCGGCACGTTCCCGACAGTCACAGTGGCCTATGAAGCTGGCGCCACTTATACCGGCACCACGTCCCGCGACGCCGCCTTTGACGCTGCCGGAAACTTCTACGGGTCCAACTCCTCGGCGGAGTACCTGCGTGTTTATTCCCCCGCCGGTGCCAACAGCTACACCACTCCGGCCCCTGCGACCGTCACCATGGCCGTCACGGCCGGCGTGAACGAGTGGCTTAACTACTAAGCATCACGCAGCCGCAAGTCGCGGCAGCATGAAGCAGTAACAATTATCCTCCCCCCGGGGCGGCAGGCCAAAAGCCACCGCTCCGGGGGGCTTTCTTTTGCCCGGGAAAATCGGTCTCCTTATGATTTGCCCGTCTGCTTGCCTGAGGCCTTTTGGTTGTCAGAACCAACTAATGTGGGACCGGCGCCCTCGCCGGTCGCCTGACAGCTGTGTCCTCAATATGCTTTTTGTATACAGACAGGTGTGAACTGTCATGGTGTTTGTGCCCCCGGAGGGGGCTCGGCAAGTAGCCGGGCGGTGGAGGGAGCGCAGCGACCGGAACCCCCGGAACCGTCCCACCTAAAAGCCCGCTCCGGAGGAGCGGCGGAATCTGACAACGCAAACGGCGATGAACCCCCCACCAGAAAATCCGATTGAAGGATAAACTAACCGTTTTGTTCCTGCGGCCCTGCGAGAGATCCTTCCGTCGGAAAAACGGTTTGGCGTGCAGACAATGCCTTGCGGCGAGCGGCGAGGGCGTCGGGCCCACATTTGGATGGTACCGCTTATAGAGCGCTGGTCATCTCACAACACAAACAGCCTCGGAACGCCCTTGCCCCATCCTGCATTTCTTTGTGCCTTCGTGCCTTTGTGCCAAAGGCTTCGCTTTTATCGTCCCGCCTTAATTTCGAACCCCTTGTCCTTCAGCAGCGCATCACCGTCGCGCACCTCGGGGGCGAGGCGGCGGGCTGCGGCAGCGGCGGTGGCTTCGTCGATCGTTTTCAATGCATCGCCATAAACCTGCTGCCGGCTCACGAAGTCTCTCTCGGCTATGCGGGCCACTGTCATTCGTGTGGCCACGGTTCCCGCGCCGCTCAACAAATCCTTCGGTTCGGGAACAGGATTTACGCTCTTCCAGACCTTATCGTAAATATCGCCGTTTTTTAAAGTGAAGAGGGGCGATTCCACCACCACCTTGTCGGCAGCGCCGGGATCCGATGACAGAGCAGCCTCATCGATTTTAAGGGGGTATTTTCCAACAGCTTCCAGCGTCACGCTGGTTTCCACCGCTTCGGGCATGAACCGCCGTAGCTTGCGCGCCATGACCAATGTCTCCGACGATTCCTCGGGTGAGAGCATCCGCTGGGGCGTACGCTTCTCCATCTTCACCATCATCCAGCCACGGTTGGTTTTGAAGGGTTCGCTCACACCGTCCAATGGCGCCTTCTCCAGTGCCTGGGTACGGGTCGATTCCATCCCCCGGGATGTAACCGGACCCAGCAGCATGCCGCGATTTTCAGGCGGTTGCGAGTTGCTCGTTTCCCGGGCGATCTTCTCAAAATCCGCTCCGGGAGCTTCGAGCCTCTTGCGCACCGCCAGCGCACTGGTTTCCAGATCATCCCAACGCGGAGTCGTGCTGCTCTTCGGATCGCCGATGAAAATATAACGGAAGAAATACTCTCCGGGAACCTCGCAAAGCTCGGGGTTTTCCGCATGGGCTTTTTGTAACTGATGAAGATAGACTGCCCGCGCATCGCGCACCCGAGGTGCTATCTGTTCGAGATAGAAAATCTTGCGCAGAACTATCAGACGGGTTGCGTCGCGAGCGTTACGCTCCGCCTCGTCGGCCCGGAATCCCCGTTCCCCGGCCGCAGCCGCCAGAATTTTGGTGGTCGCAATAGCCCGAACGGCCGAGGTGTACGCGTCACTCCCCACCGGAGCCATCTCAGTGGCCTGCTCCAGAGTTTCATCGAGTCGTTGTGCACGCTGCAAGAATGCATCTGCTTTCAGATCATCCTGCGTCACCTGCCCGCCCGAAAACACGGCTGCCACCGCCACCGAGGCGGCGAGAATTATCGAAGAAATCATATGCCCTGAAACCTTTCGCCCCGAAGGCGTTTATTGAGATTCCGCGCCGTGCGACACGGTCTCTTCCAGCGGCCCAAGCAGTTCTTCGGCGCGCTTTAAATGTTTGATGGTGACATCGGCGTTGGTTGCGTTGCGAGCTTCCTCAAACTGATAGGCAATTTTTCCCGCCAGTTCCGAGGCGTTTTCCCGGTCGTCCTTGCTGTACGCTCCCGGCTCTTCCACTTTGCGCATTACGTGCATCATGTTGGTGCGCATAACGGCTTCTTTATCTGCGGTCAGACGCGGCTGGGTCAGCGGGTCGATGGTAACGAGCACGGAGCGCACCGTGGCCAAAGCTGCGGCAGGGGGGATGTTCTCTTCAATCACCGGCGTGGGGGCGGGTGTCACTGCGGCGCGCACATCCAGGGGTGGGGCCATGGCCATGGGGGCCGAGGTTTCTGGCGCGGGGTTGACTGCCGGGGCGGTGGTCTCATCACTGGGCGCGGAGGTGGCGGTGGGGGAGGTTGGTTCGGGGCTCTCGCGTGTGGGCGGGGCCACGCTGAGGGCCGGAGTGGTTTCGGGCAGGACGATCGTCGGTACGTTCCCCTCGGCTTCGGGGGTGGTGGCGGTTGGTTCGGTTTTTTCTCCGCCACAGGCGGTTATCAGAAGGGCCGCAGCACCGGCGGCCATGAGTGAAAAATAAGGTTTGGTTTTCATGGGACCAAATACCGTGGCGACGCTTTGAAAAGTCAAGGGTGTCGCGCACCCCAAGTTCAGCGGTGTGAGTGTTCGCGCCGGTCGCGGTGGAAAATTTTGCCTTCGGGGCAAGGTTTTTCTTGATTCAGGACGCTCAGGCGGTGATTCCTATTACGTTAACCCGCCGCAGAAAAATTCCACGGGATGTAAGTCAAAGCGTCATCAAAAAACCCATCTTATTTTCGGGAGGATTCATCGAAAATGTTTAAGAAATATATTGCAACCATAGGGCTGACCCTCGCCCTCGCCGCCCCGGCTCTGGCCGACACCACCTACCAGACCCTGCCGTTTTCGCAGGACTGGACGAACACGGGCTTGATCACGGTGGACAACGACTGGTCGGGCGTACCAGGGATCATGGGGTATCGCGGTGATGCACTCACGGGCTCCACGGGCACAGACCCGCAAACGATTCTGGCGTTCGAGGGAACAGTGAACGTTATCGCTAACAACACTTCTCCTGGCACGTACACTTCGGGTGGCGTAATTGAGGCGGAGATCGCGAATCCCGTGGTGGCGATGCAGGGTTCGGGTACCGCCGATGCTCCGGCTATTGTTATCCACATTAACACTACCGCCAAAACAGGCGTGCAGATTTCTTATAATCTTCGCGACATCGATGACGCTGTGGACAATGCCATCCAGCCGGTTGCCTTACAGTATCGTATAGGCAGTACGGGCGACTTCACCAATGTTGCTGGCGGCTTTGTCGCCGATGCGACCGAAGGGCCCAGCCTGGCAACCCTGGTAACACCAGTTAGCGTCACATTGCCTGTGGCAGTGGAAAATCAGGCAGAGGTTCAAATTCGTATCATTACGGCAAATGCTGGTGGCAGTGATGAGTTTGTCGGCATCGACGACATCAGCATCACCTCCGGTGCCGCTGCCTCCCCATCTCTGACGGTCAGTACCACAGATCTCGGCTCCTTCGGTAACGTCTGGCCGGTTCCGGGCGTCTCTGCCGCCAAGAGCTTTGATGTTTCTGGCGCGAACCTGACGGGCAATGTGGTCGTCACACCTCCCGCCGGCTTCGAAGTGAAGAAGACCGCCGACCCCACCTATAGCGCTTCCGTCTCTCTGGTTCCTGCCAGTGGCAGTGTAGCCGTCACGTCTATCGACGTGCGCGCTACCGCCGCCGCTGCTGGTGTGCTCGAGGGCAACGTGGTAGTTTCCACCGCCGGCACGACCGACAAAAACGTCAAGGCTCTTGCCACGGCGAACAATCCTGCCGGCCTGTTCCTTTATGACGAAATTGATTATCCCGCTGGCGATCTGGTTGGCAACGGCCCCTGGGTTCAATTCCAGTCGGGCACAGCCGCTCAGGTTCTTCCCGCCTCGCTCACTTTCACGGGCTTGGGTCGCGCAGCGTCGCTGGGCAACAAGATCCAGGCGTTGGGTGCTGTTGCAAACGGTCAGGGCGTTGTGGCACCCTTCGCACCCCTTGCCGATGGCTCGGTGTACCAGAGCTTTCTGCTGAATGTCCCCACGGGCGGCGCGAACGTGAGCGCCAGCAACCCGCAACTGACCGGCTTCCGTGAGGGATCGGGTACTTTCACCCGCAGTGCGCTTTACATGATGGCTGGTACCAGTGCTTCAACCTACCGCCTTGGCCACAGCTTCTTCCTGTTCAGCACTGCGGTCCCTGTGGGTGTTGATCTGAACGTCGATCAGACCTACCTGATCGTTGTGAAGTACTCCTTCAACGGTGCCGCAGACGACGAGAGCAAGCTGTTTGTCTTCGCAGCGACCGATCCGTTCCCGACCACCGAGCCGGCCACCGCATTCCAGACGGTTACCAAGCAGGGCACGGAAACTGATTCCAGCTCCTACCTGTCGGGCTTTGTGGTTCGTCAGCAAAACTTCGGAAACCCCTGGGAAGCCGACATCGACGCAGTCCGCGCCGGTGGCACCTGGGCCAGCGTGGTTCCCCCGGTCGGAGCCAGCGTCACCGATTGGCAGCTTTTCTAAGCCAGTCTTCACGTAACAACTAAAAGTAAGTCGGGCAGAACCACCGGAGTTGAATCCGGAGGTTCTGCCCTTTTTTTAATTTCCGCGACACAAAAAATAGCGAAAAATCCCGACGCAAAGGCGCAAAGAACGCAAAGAAAAGCGAAAAAAACTGAAGACGATTGTCCGATGACCCTTACACCGTGTGGCATTCCGAGGGTATGTTATAAGTGAAAACTAATCAAAACTAAATTAGTAGTTAGCTGGGTTTGGTGGAGAATGGTTATCGAGATCTTTGAGTTCTGAATTTCTGATCTTTGGTTTTCCTTTGTGACTTTGTGTCTTTGTGTCGAAGCATTTGCTTCTGCTTTTCTTTGCGTCCTTCGCGTCTTTGCGTCAAATTTTCCGTTTTTGAAATCCCCCTTGCGTTGCATCCTCTGCATCCTTTATGCCTGTTGCGCATTATCCAACACCCCCCACCGGAGTTCAAAAGCCATGAGTGCAGCAGCAGTGAAGGGCGCCAAAGGCGCAGC
The DNA here is from genome assembly GCA_002842095.1 of candidate division BRC1 bacterium HGW-BRC1-1. Taxonomy (GTDB): domain Bacteria; phylum Sumerlaeota; class Sumerlaeia; order Sumerlaeales; family Sumerlaeaceae; genus HGW-BRC1-1. Next base: position 41,516 of record PHCB01000006.1, on the reverse strand, counting down.
GGGCAAGACCATGTCGGGCGCCGAAATGATTGTGGAGGTCCTCGCCCAGCAGGGTGTCGACACCGTATTCGGCTATAGCGGCGGGGCGATTCTGCCCACCTACGACGCGGTGCTACGCCACAACACGGCCGCCGGCAACAGCAAGCTGCGCCTCGTGGTGCCGGCCAACGAGCAGGGGGCCGGATTCATGGCGGCGGGTTACGCCCGCGCTAGCGGTCGCCCCGGCGCGCTCATCGTGACCAGCGGCCCCGGAGCCACCAACACCGTGACGCCCATCCGTGACTGCATGGCCGACTCAATCCCGTTGGTTATGATTTCGGGCCAGGTGCCCCGCGCCGCCATCGGCACCGACGCCTTCCAGGAAGCGCCGGTTTTCAACATCATGACGGCCTGCGCGAAACACGTTTTCCTCGTGAAAGAACCCGAGGAACTGGAAGCCACGATGCGCACCGCGTTTGAAATCGCTACCACGGGTCGCCCCGGTCCGGTGGTCATCGACGTGCCCAAGGACGTGCAGAATTGGATGGGGCAGTATCAGGGCACAGGGACGTTGAGCCTGCGCGGCTACCGCGAACGGCAGGAAGACCTCGCCTCGCGTCGCATGGAGAAGGAGCAGGCCAAGGAATTTTTCGCGCAGTTGGCGAAGTCGGAGCGCCCGCTGATTTACGCGGGAGGCGGCGTGATCGCGGGCAATGCGGCGAAAGAATTGCGCGCTTTCGCGAAGGCCTTCGGAATCCCCGTGGTGACTACCCTCATGGGCATCGGATCGGTGAGCACCACCGACCCCCTGAGTATGCGCATGCTGGGTATGCACGGCGCGGCCTTTGCCAATTACGCCGTGGACGATTGCGATTTCCTGATGGCGGTGGGGTCGCGCTTCGACGACCGCGTGGCGGGCAAGGTGAAGGAATTTGCGCAGAACGCAAAGTTCATCGCGCACATCGATATCGACGCGGCGGAGATCGGCAAGGTGAAGGCGGTCGACTGGAGCTGGGTCGGGCAGGCGAAGGTTGGTCTGGCGGACCTGACGGCTTATGGTCGCAACTTCAAGAAGTCGTTCACGCCCTGGCAGAAACACTGCAAGGCGTTGAAGGCCGAACACCCCATGAATTACGACCGCAACAGCCCGCTCATACAGCCTTACCGCGTGTTGGAGGAACTGAACGTCATCACGAAGGGCGATGCCATCGTGACGACGGGCGTGGGCCAGCACCAGATGTGGGCCGCGCAATATTGCGATTTCCAAAAAGAGCGCACGTGGATCACCAGCGGCAGCATGGGCACCATGGGCTTCGGCCTGCCGGCGGCCATCGGAGCGCAGCTGGCCTGCCCGGGCAAGACGGTTATCGACGTGGACGGCGACGGAAGCATCCGCATGAACCTCGGCGAGCTTGAAACGCTGACCACCTACGACGTGCCGGTGAAGGTGCTGCTGCTGAACAATCTGGGCGACGGCATGGTGCGCCAGTGGCAGAAGATGTACTTCGGCAACCGCTTCTCGGGCACCGACAAGAGCCTGCACAAGAAGGATTTTGTCAGGGCGGCGGAGGCCGACGGTTTCGGGTTCGCGAAGCGCGTGACGGAAAACGCCGCGGTGCGCAAGACGCTGGAGAAGTTCATCGAGTTCGACGGACCGGCGCTGCTGGAAGTGATGATCGACCCCGACGCGGGCGTGTACCCGATGGTCGGGCCCGGCAGCAGCTACCGCGAGATGACGACGGGCGACTGGATCAAGCCGCGCGCGAACGTGGAAGCTGTGGCCGAGGAAGAAGCAACCGACCCCGGGGCAATGCCGGACCTGTTCTGAGAGGCGGGTGGGTTCAAAGAAATGGGAAGTATGGGAGTTCTGGGAATTATGAGAGTGATGTAAATGGTTGGTCTGACAGCTTCCGTTTTTCATAACTCCCATTCTTCTTATCACTCCCATTATTTCGGCCGTGGCCGGCTGACCTCATGACCAACGCTGCCCTCACCTTCCTGCTGGTGCTGGTTTATCTGGCGAAAAGCGCCGTCGCGCTGGCGGCGGCGGTGGGCGCCGGGGGACAGGTGTTGGCGCGCCTGCGCGGGGAAAAACCGTTTGTTTGGTCGCCAGCGCTGGACCTCGCGGTTTGCGCGGTCCTGGGGCTGGGGCTGCTCGGCGCGGTGATGGTGGTTACGGGGCTGGCCGGGATATGGCATCCGGTGTGGGTTGGTGCGCTGGTGCTGGCTTGCGCGGCGGGCGGCGCATGGCGCATGTGGGGCGATCGGAAATCGTGGCGGTCGCAGCGGCAAGAAGCACAGACATCGCTCCCGAAGGCCGCGACAACCGCGTCTGACGCGCCGCGCTGGCTTCTGTGGCTGATCGGCCTCCTCTGCGCCGCGGCCGCGTTAAACACGCTGCTGGGGGCGCTGGCGCCCGATGCCCAGCAGGATTCCCTCTGGTACCACCTCTCGTGCGCGCGGGCGTGGATCTGGTGGGGGCGGCTGGATGCGTGGCCCGAGGTTTTCCCCAGCAATTACGCGCTGCATGGGTCGGTGCTGTATTCCATCGCGCTGATGCTTGGCGACGAAATCGATTGCTCGCTGCTGTATGCGCTGGAGGGGTTTCTGTGCTTCTCCGTGGCGGCGCTGTTTGCGCGGCGGTGGTTTGGCGCGGTGGCGGGCGCGTGGACGTGGCTGCTGTGCGCCACGGCGTATGGGGCCAACGTATGGTTTGTGCCCATCAACACGGGCGCTGAACTGACCGTGGCCATGTTCGCCACGGCGGGTTTGCTGGTGGCCGTGGAGGCGGGGTTTGGTGCGGGGGAGGCGCGACGCAACGCTGCCCTGTGGATGCTGTCGGGGGTGCTAACCGGGTTTGCCGTGGCCACGAAAATTACGGCGCTGGGTTATGGATTAGCCCCGTGGCTGGTGCTGCTTGCGGTGGCGGTGGTGCGGCGTCGTGTGGGTTGGAAGATGGCCGCAGGGGCCGTAGCGCTGGCGTGTCTACCGTTCGCCCTGTGGGCCGTGCGAAGCGCCACGCTGGGTAGTGGCAATCCGTTTTTTCCGATGTTCCGCGAATGGATGCCCATGAATGAAAGTTTCAGCGCTGCAGTTGCCGCAGCGGGCGCGGGCGGTGGTGGCGGACGATTGGATATCCACGCGTTCTCTCCGGCGGGGGCGCTGGAGGCACTGCGCGCCGTGCCCGACAAACTGAATTTCGCCGTGGCCGAGCGCAGTCCCGGTTTCGTTCTGCACGCGGCGGTGGTGCTGGCGCTGTTCGCCGTGCGTGACGCCCGTCTGCGCGCTCTGGGTGCGGTGGCCTTGGTGCAATGGGTCGTGTACATTTGGACGGCTGGCCAGAGCGAGACCATCAAATATTTCGCCATGTGCTATCCGGCGGTGTTCGTGGCCGTGGGCGCTGGCATGGCGTGGCTGGGTGCACGGCGCGAGGTGTCGCCCACGCTGCGCTACGGCGGGCTGGCGGCGGTGGCCGCCGCGCTCGCTTGGACCTACGGCAGCAAGCAGGTCCAGTGGGGCGGCTACGAGACCGTCGCGTGGGGCTATCGCCCGGTTCTCACGGCGGAGGACCGCCTGAGCTATCTGGAGACGAAACCCTTCGGGCTGGACCTCATCCGCCAATACGATGAACTGAACCGCACCCTCCCGCGCGACGCCGTTGTGCAGTTCGTCTCGCCCACGTATCCGTTTTATTTGAACCGGCGCTTCTACTGGCGCGACCCCATCGAGGCCGAGGGCGGGGTGCAGATAAAACCCGGAGTAACCCACGTCATCGAAAACGGTGTGGTCCGCGAATTGTTGACCGCTAATGGACGCGAATAAACGCGAATTGATTTATTAGAAAAACAACAAATCAATTTTTGATACGGACCAGCGTGCCCGTCTATTGCCACGAAATCGATCCGCAGATGGCGCAGATGAACGCAGATGGATTCTTTGACCATTCAAGCAACTCTGACAGGAGCGGGGGCATTCCTGCCCCCGAAATCGTTCAAGCGCGTGTCATCGTTTTCCCGCGCACTTGCGTCTAACACCTGTTTGGATGAAATCAGAATGGAGACCCACAGATGACCGGAACATGGACGCGGCAGCGCAAGTTGAAGGGATGTCTCATTACTTTGGTGGTGCTGGGTGTGCTGGTGTTTGTCGTGGTGCCGTACGGCTTGCGGTCCTACCTGCGCAGCAGGATGTCGCCAGACCAGCTCGCGATGATCGAACGGGCACACAAGCCTCCGCAGGTTCCGGCCTCGTGGGCGCAGGTTGAACCGCTCTCGCCGGAAACGCAGGTGGCACTTACTGCCTTTGGCGACGCCTTTAGAAATCGTTCGGGCGACGTTACACCCCTTGCCGTGACTCCCGAGGCAGCATCGCCAGACGGGCGCGATACGGCTTCGATCACGACAATCTTGGCGCAAATGGTGTACGGACCGCCGCTGTCCGCTGCGGATCGCGCTGCTGCTGCAACTCTCGTCAAGCAGGATTCCGAGCTTATTGCCGCAACACTTGCGCTTTCGGCCCGGCCCGACTACGACACGGGTGCCGCCGACACGCCCATCGGCGGGATAAGCGCCGTAGAGTTTCTTGGTTACCAGACCGCTGCAAAGGTCGCCCTGCTCAGCGCGCGTCTCGACGCTCTCGACGGCGAGACCTCGCGCGGGCTTGCGACGGCCACTTCCGTTCTGGCGCTCGCGCGAAGGCACCCCGCCTCCACGCTGATATCCCAACTCATCGCTATCGCCGTGAATCGCATGGCCACTGCCACCATCTCCGACATCGCCGCGCAGTGCGATGACACGGCGGCACTGCGGGCATCGCTTGCCGAAATGGAACGCCTCGATGCGCAAGTTAATGAGCCCATGCTGGAAGACATCGCCCTTGCCGACACGCTGGGCAACTTGCGCGCGCTCAAGCGCGAGGGATTCCCGGTGGACTTGGATTTTTCCAAGCCCGTGACCTACCTGTTCGACCAGAGTATCAACTCCATTACACTCTATCCCGAGTGGAGGATGCAGCAACTCGCGCCTGACGACCCGCTGCGCGCCAAGTATGCCGAGATGCTTGAGGCACGCAACGACCAACAGCAGCAGTTCAACTTTATCAAAATGTTCAAGTACGCCGGCCCATACGGCGATATGGTGCGCGACGCGCTGCTGTCCTTCGCCTCGCCCAACTTCCTCGAGACGTCCATCCGCGAGAGGGTTTCCGCCGCGCACTTCCACCTCACGGAGGTGGCGCTGGCAGAGCGTATAGCGAAACTGGAAGGGGGCGCCGCCCCGTCCGCTCCGGGCGATCTCGTGCCGAAGTACATCGCCACCGAGCCGATGGACCCGTTCACAAGCGCGTCGTTCCCGCGCTCGGACACCGCGGGCTTCTACAGCCTCGGCCCCGACAAGCACGACGACCAAGGCGCCCTCATCTACGACGCAACCAACGGCACCATGAGCGTCGGCGATCTCGTGATGCGCGCGCGGTGAGTACGCGCCTGGGCGAATGACGAACCGCTAATTGATGCGGATGAACGCGAACTGTAAAATAGGAAAACCAGAACCGATCGTAGGGGCGGTTTGCCCAATGTCCCCGGTGTGCAACCGGTGTGCAACCGGTGTGCAACCGGTGTGCAAGCTCAGACTTTACTTCGTTGGGGGACCCGAATGTGGGTGACAGGGGCGGGGGCATTCCCGCCCCCGGAGTAAGCTCAGTTGAATTGGCGGCGATTAATCCTTCCCGCAAAAAGAAAGAGTGTTCCGCCCATGCCAGCGCGGAACACTCCATTTTCATGAACCACAATCCCACCCCCGAGGGTGGGGACAGAGCTTAATTCGGTTGATACGTGTAGTTATCGGTTTCGTCGGTTTCAGGCACGAGATCGGTTGAATCTATAATGACGCCCACTACCCAGTTGCCGCTGAGGACGCCACCGTTGATGGCGATATCGTAGCCTTCTCCGCCCGCCAGCGGAGGCACCAGGACGCCGCCCGCCACCACGTTTAGTGGGGAGTAACGCCCGGCCACATCCATGGTGCCGTAATACGCTTCAACCCATGAGGAACCGATTGTTGCATCGGGACCATCGTTGATCACCCGACCTGTTACGGAAACGAGGTTGCCGGTTCGTGTGACAACGGGTTCCGCGTTCCAGCGAAGGTTCGCGACCGGGGCTGTGGAGTTGATCAATACCACGCGGCCGGGGAGCACAAAGCTGTTGTCCGCCGGATTGGTGTCGCCGGGATTGACACCCACGGAGTTGCGGTTGGCAACCACCACCGCCGAATAGATTCCGTCGGTAATCTGGTTGAAGGGTTGATTGAAGTTAAACGGCTTGGTTTCCGACGCAGCGAGAGAAACTTTCTCCGACTGCGTGAGGGTGATGCCGGATCTCATGGAACCGATGCCACCGTTATTTGAGTGGAACAGCTCAACCCAGAAATCTCCGGTGGGTTGGGTGCTGTTATTACGAATGGTGGCGGACCATTGCAGCGACCCGAAGGGGCTTAGCTCTGTCGGAGCAAGCTGGGCCGCAGAGAACGATGCATCCGTCACGGTCAGGTCCAACGAGCCACGTCCAACGGGAGTCGAAACGCGGTGAGAAGCACTGTTGTTGCGTTCTTCGGTCTCGGAAATGATGTCGGTCGAGTCGACCACCACCACGAGGTCCTTGCCAGCCGGAGCGATGCCAGATTGGCTGAAGGCCACCGTGTCGTTGGGGCCCAGCGACGTGGATACCTTCTCGCCTCCGGAGATGTAGCCTTCCGCAAGGAACAATCCTTCGTCGGAGAAGGTGCCGTAGATTGTTTCAACCCAGAAGCCGTAAGCGGGAGTGTTGCCGCTGAGGTTGATGACGGTACCCGACACACTGACGTTCTGGCCGGAAACCACGAACGAGGGAGTTCCCGACCAGGCCAGATCGCACGTTGCAAATTGGTTGTTCCGGATGAGCACCCGTTTTCCGGCGATGGGCGCCCAGTTGTTAACGTAATTATTCTCTATGGGTCCCCCCGTGTCGGGGCGGTTTATCATGGGCACGATGGTATAAACGCCATCGGGAACATAGTTGACCACCTGATTGCCCGGAGTGTGATTCACTGGAACACCAGGGAAGGCGAATCGCGACGAGTTCGTAAGCGTAGCGCCAACTCGACAGGTATCAAAACCGCCGGTCTTGGACAAGAATAGTTCGGCCCAGATGGTTCCCGGAGGTGTGCCGCTGACAGACCATGTCACATCGAGGATTGACGCGGGCTGTACCGGAGCAGGGGCTCCGGGGTTGAAATCAGCAGAGGTCAGAGCGTAATTCGTGCTGTACTCCGCCGTCGCCGTCGCCGTCTCTCCGTTCTGGATTGTGACAGACTGGTTCGCGGGCGTGATCCAATCCGACACATCCTTGAACTCCACCTGATAGTTACCGATGGGAATGGAGGATTCCGTGACGTCACTGCTGAACCAGGTCGTAGTCGCCGTGCGCCGCCATTGCGCGCCTGCCGTCACCGCAGCGGCTGGCAGGAGCCTCACCTGCAACGAGCCTACAACCCTCGTGTCTAAAACAAAGATGTTTGATTCTGCAGGAGAGGAGGCCTCAGCTGTCGAAGGCAATGTCCGCGACAACCGAAACCCAAAGCCGTTGGAGAGATCGCGCGGGCCGGTTGCGTTGCGATAGGCCGAGCGGCACTCCCCCGGACTTGATAGCCAATTGCCGCCGCGTAGCACCGGGTAAGACCCCGCAGGGCTGTTCCACGCGCTACCATCCGTCGGCGCTCCCGTGTACGACGAGTGATACCAGTCCTCGCACAACTCCCACACATTGCCATGCATGTCGAACAGACCGAAGGCATTGGATAACTTCCCACCGACAGACTTTGTGCTGTATGCTGGCGTCCCCAACCCACAATACCATGCATAATCCGCCAGATCGCGGCCTGTCGTGCAGTCAGTTTTATCGGTGCAGTTCGAGTTCCCGAAGCTGAACCGCGACTGGCTGCCCGCGCGGCACGCATACTCCCACTCAGCCTCAGATGGCAACCGGAACGTCGCAGGGCCCTGACCGGTCGAGAAAATATGCGCGTTCAGCGTATTCAGGAAACCGTTGGCAGCACTGATGTGGTCCCACGACACAAAATAGACCGGGTAATTGTCCCCCACGCCGGATAATGAAGTGGGCGGCCAGTTCGGATCCGGCCAACTGCCCATCACCGCCAGCCACTGACTCTGCGTCACCTCGAACCGGCCCATTTGGAACGCGTGGGCGATCGTCACCGTATGCACCGGCTTCTCGCTTTCAGGCCACCCCGACCACATGCTTTCGTCGTTCGCGCCCATCTGGAAGCTGCCCGGCGGGATGGCTACCATCTCCAGGGGCACGCCGCCCGGGAGGGTAATAGTCGTCACCTGCCCTGCGTTTAACGCGCTCACCCGCGCTCGGCACTGATCCGTGTACACGCTCGGCTGGTCGACGCCCGCATTCCAGACGATTCGCTTGTTGGAACCGCTGGAGGTCACTACGCCGCAATCGCCCGAAAGCGCGGTTGTGGACGGCACCACCGTGTAAGACGTGCCACCATCGAGTGAGAACTCCACACTCACACTGGCAACCGCCGTCACGTCCGCCAGATCGTAGTCAATATCCACCAATGCCGATCCGTCCGTGCGCTGGTTCGCGCGCACATTCGTCACCGACGCCGCGGCTGCGGTCATAACGGCCGTCGCTGCGATTGCGCCAACCAAAAAGAAGACGATCCTGTTCATCCGCGACTCCCCATAAAATGAGATTGAACACAAAGGTGGGGTAACGCGGGTGCGGCCCCCACGCTCATTGCGGGAAGAAATGCACAACCACCAAGAATGGTGGCGACATATTTCCCCAATAGCCAAATCGCCGTAGGCAGAATTGGTAGAGTCAAGTGATCTAAAAGCCTGACGCGTAGAAAAGATGAGGAGCCACCACACGCCGTGGGGTTTCTTCGCTCCACCGATGGAGGATTCAATCGGTTCCCGCTGACAATCTGCGTAATTCCTCTGCCCGCGAAGCAAACAAACGAACCGCAAATGGACGCAAACGCGAATTCTTTTGTTGGAAAAACCGAAACCAATCCTAGGGACGGACCTGTGTGTCCGCCCAAGTGCCCACGGAGTGAATCCGCAGATGGCGCAGATGATCGCAGATGGATTCTTTGACCGTTCCGTTCACCGCCAAACCGAATGGTAGGGGGAAAGGAATGTCCTCCTCCTGACAGGGGCGGGGGCATTCCTGCCCCCGATCGTTCCTGCGCCAATTCCCGCGCTCTCGTGATGCGTGCCGTAAGCCCGCGCCAAGGCGAATAACGAATCGCTAATGGACGCTAATTAACGCGAATTCCTTTGTTGGAAAACCAGACCCGATCGTAGGGGCGGACCTGTGTGTCCGCCCAGGTGGTCGGGGGGCAGGCGCAGTCATTGGCATGCGCCCGAGTTGGGATGAAAAAGGAGGGCGTCAGGGCCTGAAGCCAGCGATGGAACCGAACCGGATTAAGCCGTAAAATTCCCGTCGTTACTTCACGAGAGTTTTTCAAGCATCCACATCTTCGTCTTCCTCGATTGGCTCCGTGGCTTCGATGATTTGGGTGGGGTGGTGGCGTTGCACGGCTTCGCGGAGGAGATATTCTATCTGTCCGTTGACGCTGCGGAGTTCCTCCTGCGCCCAGCGTTCGAGCTGTTCGTAGAGTTTGGGGCTTATTCGCAGGAGGAATTTTTTCTGCACGACGGGTGGGGTCTCCTATTGGCCGGTGGCGGCATCGCTGCCGCGCAGTTGCGAGATGGCCCGCGCGAGGCGGTCGGGGGTTTGTGAGCCGATGATCAGGCGTTTGCCGTCGGTCAGCTCGATCCGAACGCCCCGGTTGCCCCGGGCGTTATAGCTGGTGGTCTTGGTGAGGAAATTCTTGTGCATGCCATAACCACCGCAATCGCGAAGGGGGCGGAACGAGGTCGCTTCGTGGGTGGTTATTTCGCTGGCGGGAACATGACGCCACGGGAAGGGCATCAGGCGCACGTAAAGGCCCCGAGTGCGGACTTGTGTTTCGACGCGAAGCAGAAGCGGTAGGAGCGTGGCGGCAATAACGAGTCCGAAAGGCGCCAATGACATGAGAATCACGCCAGTTGGCATGGGCCCGGACCCCTGGCCTGCGCGCTTGATGGTAAGCACGGCGGCAACTACGGTAACCACCAACACGCCTACGACAGCCATTGCCATTATCGACCAGCCGAAATGCTGTTTTTCCTCATAGAGCGCGGATCCCTCGGGGGGTGTCATGGTTCGCTCCTCTCCCTGGGGAGGGCGGCATCGCTGCCGCGCAGTTGCGAGATGGCCCGCGCGAGGCGGTCGGGGGATTGTGAGCCGATGATAACGTGGGAACCGTCGGCGAGATCGATCCGCACGCCTCTATTGCCAGAAGCGTTGAAGCAAACCCATTTCTTGCGAAGGCTGCGGTGGTAGCCAACTCCATAATCGCGCATGGGCCGATAAGTAATGGCTTGATGCGCAACCATGCCGTCCGGGGCTATGAAACGCCATGGCAGTGGGCGCAGGCGCACAAACAGGCCGCGTGTGCGCACCTGTGTTTCTATGCGCATGAAAAACAAGCTGGCAAAGGTGATGACCCCGCCGAGGAGGGTAATGAGGCTGGCAATAATGCCGTTTATCTGCGCTTCGTGGCGGACCTCTGGTGGGGCATAGAGGATGACGATGAGGGGGGCAAGCACAGCGGTGAGTATCAAGAGGGCAACCAGCAGAAGCATCGCAAAGTTGCTGCGCTGCCCAAAGCCCTGCGTTTCTTCGTATATGAGCGTTCCTTCTGGTGAAGGCATGATATCAGGTACTTTCCTCGGCTGTCAGTGATACAGTGTGCCGGCGTTGATGACCGGCTGGGCGTTGGTCTCTCCGCAGAGGACCACGAGGAGGTTGCTGACCATGGCGGCCTTGCGTTCGTTGTCCATCTCCACTACGTGTTCATCCTGGATCTGTTCGAGGGCCATGCGCACCATGCCCACGGCGCCCTCCACCAGTTTCTTGCGGGCGGCCACGATGGCACCGGCCTGCTGGCGGCGGAGCATTGCTTCAGCGATTTCGGGCGAGTAGGCCAGGTGCGTAAGGCGCGCCTCGTGCACGCGCACACCGGCGCGGCTGAGCCGTTCGCGAAGTTCCACTTCCAGAGCCTCTGAAACCTCAGAGATGTTGGCGCGCAGGGATATGATGTCGTCGTCCTCCCACGAATCGTAGGGATATTGCGAGGCGAGGTGGCGGATGGCGGATTCGCTCTGCACCGAGACGTAATCGAGGTAGTCGTCCACCTCGAAGAGCGCCTCGAAGGTGTCTTCCACGTTCCACACCACCACGCAGGCGATTTCGATGGGGTTGCCGGCCTTGTCGTTCACCTTCAGCTTGGGGCCGTTAAGGTTGCGCAGCCGCAGCGACACGACCTTTTTCGTGTAGAACGGGTTCACCCACCAGAATCCGCTTTCGCGGGCGGTTCCGTGGTAGGACCCAAAAAGCAGCAGCGCCACGGCAGTATTGGGGGGAAGCATTACAAACCCCGCGCAAGCGACGGCGGCCACTAAAATGGTTAATATGCCGACGACGATAAAAAGAACCGACTCGATGCCGATGCCGTAAATGAAGGCAGACACAGCGGCAAGGAAGGCGATAAGTACCCAGGGCAGCGTTCGCCAACCCGAGATTGGTTTAACAGAGATTTCATGATTGGCAATAGGTGCGGTGTTCATGGTGTGTTGCTCTCTTGGCAAAGAATGATGATTCTGGAATCATTCTGATATCACCATGATAACCATGACGTCAATAATAAAATGCAGGAATTTTACAGCTTCTCGGGGGTGAGTTGGATGCCCCTCGGCTTGGACGAAAAATCTCGGCTGAGGATTAAATCCGGCTTTAAGTTCCAACTATTTACGATTTATTTGAAATAGTTGAATAGCCCTGTGGGGGTGTAGTAACCATATCGGTGCCTGCACGGGTTTGTTGCGCCCATTGGCTTGATTTAGTGGGTGTGCAGGTGTTGATCGGCGGGGTTTTTTCGGGTTTCCCGGAAAGATTTCGTTGGCCACCGGTTCCTTTTCGTTGTCCTTCGGGGCGGCGGAATCGCCTCACGGTTCCCTCACCGTGCGGGTGTGCGGGCTTCTTTAAGGTGGTTTGCCTCCTGGGCGTTCATAACAGGGGGAGAAGACGAGGGCTACTTCGGACGCCGCATGTGCGCGCCTCTAACCGGGCGGGTGCGGGTGGCAAGGGCAGGTTTTTCTTTCTCCCGAAGTGTTCACAAGGTATCGGTGAAAGCCAACCGCGGGCTGGACTCGCGTGGAACTACATCGCCTCTCTTGCGAACGGTCTTCGCCCGCAAGGGGCGAGGTCTTAGCCGTTTGCTTTCGTCGCTTCTCTCTTCCCCCATGAACGGTTTCACACAAGTTTTTGAGTCCTGTTTCGTGTCGGTGCGCAAGTGTCGGTGCGGGTTGGGGCTCGAAGAGCAGCGGCTTCATCATTTGAAATTTAAGACGTGTAAAATCAACGGAGGGTTTCTTCGGCAATGGCCAAGGAAAAGTTCGATCGCAAAAAACCCCACGTAAACGTGGGTACAGTTGGTCACATCGACCATGGCAAGACCACTTTGACGGCTGCCATCACGAAGCATCAGGCATTGAGCGGTCTGGGTACGTTCGTAGATTACGACCAGATTGACAAGGCTCCTGAAGAGAAGGCCCGTGGTATCACAATCGCCACGGCGCACGTGGAATACGAGTCGAAGACGCGCCACTATGCGCACGTCGACTGCCCCGGCCACGCTGACTATATCAAGAACATGATCACGGGTGCGGCTCAGATGGACGGTGCCATTCTTGTGGTTGCCGCTTCGGACGGCCCCATGCCCCAGACGCGCGAGCACATCCTGCTTGCCCGCCAGGTCGGTGTGCCCTACATCGTGGTGTACCTGAACAAGTGCGACCAGGTCGACGACCCGGAACTGCTTGAGCTGGTTGAGATGGAAGTTCGCGAAGTGCTCGACAAGTACGAGTTCCCCGGCGACGCCACCCCGATCATTCGTGGTTCGGCCCTCGCGGCTCTGAACGGCGAAGACACCGAGTATGGTACGCAGTCGATTGACCGCTTGATTGAGGCGATTGACACGTACATCCCCATGCCTGAGCGCGCCATTGACAAGCCCTTCCTGATGCCGGTCGAGGACGTTTTCTCGATCTCGGGTCGTGGAACCGTGGCCACCGGCCGCGTTGAGCGTGGCAAGGTGCGGGTTGGCGAGAACGTCGAGATCATTGGCATCGTGCCTGAGGTCAAGGTCACGGTTGTCACGGGCGTTGAGATGTTCCGCAAGTTGCTCGATGAGGGCATGGCGGGCGACAACGTTGGTCTGTTGCTCCGTGGCGTTGAGCGCACGGGCATTGAGCGCGGCCAGGTTATCGCGGCGCCCAAGTCCATCAAGCCTCACACCAAGTTCAAGGCTTCGGCCTACATTCTCGCGAAGGAGGAGGGTGGTCGCCACACTCCGTTCTTCAAGGGATACCGTCCCCAGTTCTACTTCCGCACGACGGACGTGACCGGTGTGGTCACTCTGCCCGAGGGCGTGGAAATGGTTATGCCTGGCGATAACATTCAGTGTGAAGTTACGCTGATCAACCCCATCGCCATGGAAGAAGGACTTCGCTTCGCCATTCGCGAAGGCGGCCGCACCGTGGGCGCCGGCGTCGTGGCAGCAATCATCGAATAGTAACTCTACAGAGAGAGCCCGTTACGTGTGCGGGGTGGGTGGGTCGGCCTGTAAGGCGACTCACCCGCCCCCTGCGCAGGGCGCGAACAGGAACAATGGCCGGACAGAGAATTCGAATTAATCTCAATGCTTTTGATCACCGTCTGCTCGATTCGAGCGTTCAGGAGATCGTGGAAACGGCAAAACGTACGGGTGCCAAGATAGCGGGCCCGATTCCGTTGCCGACCAAGCTGAGGAAGTACACGGTATTGCGCTCCCCGCACGTGGACAAGAAGTCCCGCGAGCAGTTCGAGATGCGCCGTTATAAGCGACTGATCGATATTATCGATCCGACGCAACGCACACTCGACGCGCTGACGGAGTTGGATCTGCCCGCCGGCGTGCACGTGGAAATCAAGCTGACTTAGGAATAACGCAGATGTCTCTCGGACTCATTGGAAAAAAACTCGGGATGTCACAGATCTTCGACAAGGACGGCAAGCTCGTCCCTGTGACATTCATTCAAGCCGGGCCGTGCTTTGTCTTGCAGCGCAAGACGAAGGACAGCGACGGTTACGAGGCTGTGCAGCTCGGTTATGGTGACAAGAAGGAAAAGAACGTCACCAAGCCCCTGCTTGGCCATTTAAAGAAGGCTGGCGCTCCCGTTTTGCGGGTGATCCGCGAGTTCCGTTTCGACGGAGCCAACGGTAGTACCGCCCCGGCCGAAGTGCCCGAAGTTGGGCAGACGGTGGATGTGGACTTGTTCAAGGAAGGCGACCACGTGGACGTGGTTGGCGTGAGCAAGGGGCGCGGTTTCGCGTCGCCTATCAAGCGCTGGCATGTTTCGCGCGGTCCCGAAACCCACGGCTCGATGTATCACCGTCGCGCCGGCTCGCAGGGTGCATCAAGCTATCCTTCGCGCACGTGGAAGAACAAGAAGGGTGCCGGTCACATGGGTGACGCGCGCTCAACCGCTTTGAACCTGGTGGTGGTGGGCACGGACAAGGAACGCAACCTGATCATGGTGCGTGGCTCGGTGCCCGGCTTCAACAACGGTTTCTTGATGATTCGTCCCACTGTGCGTTTGCGCAAGGCGACCCGTCAGGCCATGTTGGAGGCGACGCGTGCCGATCGCGCAGCAGCGATGGGCAAGGCGAACCCGATGAAGGCTTCGAAGAAGAAGGTAGGTAAGTAACCGTCATCATGGCTCAGTTGAATCTCATAAATATGAAGGGTGCCGACGCCGGCACGTTGGATGTTTCCGACGCTGTCTTCGCGGTGGACCCGAACAAAAACGCAGTGCGTCAGGCGTTGCTGGCCTACGAGGCCAATCAACGCCAGGGCACGCACTCGACCAAGACGCGGGCCTTTGTTCGCGGCGGTGGGCGCAAGCCTTTCCGTCAGAAGGGCACAGGCCGTGCGCGTCAGGGTTCAAGTCGTGCGCCACAGTATCGTGGTGGCGCCATCATCTTCGGGCCGCAGCCCCGTGGCTACGACCAGAAGGTGAACAAGAAGGTCAAGCGTCTTGCGCTTAACAGTGCGTTGAGTGATCTCCGCGCACAGAATCGCGTGAAGGTGCTGTCGGACCTGACGGTGACGGAGCCGAAAACGAAGGCGTTTAAGGCAATGTTGTCCACGATCGGTGTGGGTGACGATCAGCGTGTGCTGCTCCTCGTGATTGGCGGCTCTACGAACCTCCTTCTGGCGGCTCGCAACCTTCCCAACGTGCTGGTGTTGCCGGTTCAGAACATCAACATTCACAGCCTGCTTACGGCCGACGTGCTCATCACTTCGCCCGAGGCCGTGAAGCAACTCGAGGAGGCTCTCGCATCATGAAGTCCCCCTATGAAATCCTTCGCCGACCGGTTATCACCGAGCGGGCAACCATTCTCGCCGACCTGAACGATGCGCCCCAGTATGTGTTTGAAGTGGCGCGCACCGCCAACAAGGTGGAGATCGCCTCGGCAGTAGAGAAGATTTACAATGTGAAGGTCAAGCAGGTGAATACGATCGTGGTGAAGGGCAAGCTCAAGCGCCAGGGTCGTACGCAGGGTCACCGGGCAGACTGGAAGAAAGCGTTTGTCATCCTCGAGAAGGGGCAAAAGATCGAAGAGGTCTGAGAAGACCACCTTTCGATGCTGACAAGTTAAAGAGATATGCCAGTTAAAAAATTTAAACCGACTACCCCCGGCCGTCGCGGCATGACGGTGGCGAGCTTCGCGGAAATCACGAAGTCGACACCGGAAGAATCACTGCTGCGTCCCTTGCACAAAAAGGGCGGGCGCAATAACAACGGTCGCATCACAAGCCGTTGGATTGGCGGCGGTCACAAGCGTCAATATCGTCTGATCGACTTCAAGCGTGATAAAGATGGTGTGCCGGCGAAGGTTGCCAGCATCGAGTATGACCCGAACCGGTCCGCTCGCATCGCTCTGTTGCATTACCAGGACGGCGAAAAGCGCTACATCCTCGCACCGGTTGGTGTCCAGGTTGGCACGCCCATTCGCAGCGGCGAAGGCTCGGAAATCAAACCGGGCAATTGTATGCCGCTTCGCTTCATCCCCGTGGGCACGATGGTTCACGCCATCGAGTTGAAGCCCATGAAGGGTGCTCAGATGGCCCGCAGCGCCGGCTCTGCCGTTCAGTTGCTGGCCAAAGAGGGCGACTTCGCCACGCTTCGTTTGCCTTCGGGTGAGGTTCGTATCGTCAGCCGCGAGTGCCGGGCTACGATTGGCCAGGTTGGCAACCTCGAGCATGAGAACATCTCCATTGGTAAGGCGGGCCGTTCGCGCTGGATGGGCAAGCGTCCTGAAGTGCGCGGCGTTGTCATGAACCCCGTCGACCACCCCCACGGTGGTGGTGAGGGTCGCACGAGTGGTGGACGCCACCCGGTGAGCCCATGGGGTCAACCGACCAAGGGTTACAGAACTCGTAAGAAGAAGAATCCGACCAGTAAATACATCCTCAAGCGCAGGGGGCAAAAGTAAGAGATGCCACGTAGCGTAACCAAGGGTCCATACCTTGAAGAACGTCTGGTGGCCCGTGTGGCCCAGGCGCAGAGCAGTGGTGACAAACGGGTGCTCAAGACGTGGAGTCGTTCCTCGGTTGTGACCCCGGAGATGGTCGGTCTTACGATCGCCATTCACAACGGCAAGCAGTTTCTGCCGGTTTTCATCAACGAAAATATGGTTGGCCACAAGCTGGGCGAATTTGCCCCGACTCGGCTTTTCCGTACGCACGGCGGCAAAACCGCCAAATCCGCCGGTGTGAAATAAGGCACAGGCGAAAGGCTTGGACAGGAATTTCTTGAGACCATGAGCAAACCGAAAACAGTGAAGAAGTACGACGCGGTGAGCGAGGCTAAGCTTCGTTTCGGCCATATGTCGGCGCGTAAGGCGCGTTATGTTGTTGATTTGATCCGCGGCAAGCGCGTGGGCGAAGCCCTGATGCTCTTGCAGATGACTTACAAGCCGAGTGCCGCTCCGGAAGTTCTCGCGGTGCTGAAGAGCGCCAAAGCAAACGCCGAGCGTAAAAATGTGTCGGACGTGAATGATCTGGTAATACGAGACATTTTCGTCGACAATGCACCGATTCAGTATCGCACGCGTCCGGCCCCGCAGGGGCGTGGCGTCAAGATCCGCAAGCGTAAGTGTCACATAACAATTCGCCTGAACTTTGCATAAGGACTGAACAACCCGATGGGTCAAAAAATACATCCAGTAGCGTTCCGCCTTGGGACGACGAAGACTTGGGAAAGCCGTTGGTTTGCAACGGGTCAGGCTTATTGTGACCTGCTGCACGAAGACCTCGTCATTCGCCAGATGGTTAAAGATCGGTTCAAGCACGCGGGCATCGCCCGGGTGGACATTGAGCGCGCGTCGAACCGCGCAAAGATTACCATCCACACGGCCCGTCCGGGCATCATCATCGGACGCAAGGGTTCAGAGATCGAGGGCTTTAAGAAGGTCCTTGAGGCTCGCACCCAGCGCCAGATCAACATCAATATAGAAGAGATCAAGCGTGCGGAACTTTCTGCTCAGTTGGTGGCCGAGAACGTGGCCAACCAGTTGCTGCGACGCATCGGTTTCCGTCGTGCGATGAAGAAGACCGTGCTTGCCACCGTTAAGGCGGGTGCTCTGGGCATCAAGATCAAATGCGGCGGCCGCCTGGCCGGTGCCGAGATGGCTCGCTCGGAATGGTATCGTGAGGGTCGCGTGCCGTTGCATACGATTCGTGCGAACATCGACTACGGCACGACCGAAGCAAAGACCAAGTATGGTCTCATCGGCATCAAGGTTTGGATCTTCCTGGGTGAGGTTTTCGAGGCACCCACGGCGGCTCCGAAGGTAAAGGCTCCCGAGCCCACGCCTACGCCAACGGCGTAAGGTACGATTCGAGAGACTTTTAAGTTAAGCCGGCGGTAGGCGGCAGATGGCACACAACGCGGTTTTATTCCGATCGGAGGTAGATGGGATGGCAATGCTCATCGGAGCGGACGAGACGGCGAGGGTTCGGATCCTCATGGCGGGTGACGAGATGTCGCTCGAGGAGAAGATCAACGAGTATCTCGATGGCAACCAGGACGAAGTTCTGGCCAATATCGAGGTGGAGCAGATTGAGTATCATGCACGCAACGGCACGGTGGATTTTGGTTTGATCGCTGTTCTGGTGATGCGCATGCCCAAAAGTGTGGCGGCCAGCAAGCCGCTGGTTTTTGGAGTCAACAGGTAAGTGAAAAGGGCCGCAAGGCTCTGGTTTTTTGAGATGGACAAATTTTTTAAAGCTCGCGCATGACGCTCCCCGGCAACGGAGAGCAGGCCCTGCGCGGGTTATTTTGAGACGGATAACTGGATTGAACCATGTTAGTTCCTAAGCGAGTTAAGCACCGGAAGGTGCAAAAAGGCAAGAGGCGCGGCCTGGCATATCGGGGCAGTGACCTTTCGTTTGGCAGCTTTGGCCTGCAGGCTCTTGAAGCCGGCTGGGTCACAAGCCGCCAGATTGAAGCAGCCCGTGTGGCCATTCAGCGTCACGTGAAGCGTGGCGGCAAGTTGTGGATTAACATCTTCCCCGACAAGCCCATTACGCAGAAGCCCGCAGAAACACGCATGGGCAAGGGCAAGGGTAACCCGGAGTATTGGGTCGCCGTGGTTAAGCCCGGCCGTGTCATGTTCGAGTTGGAAGGCGTGGCCGACGACGTGGCTCGTCAGGCGATGACCCTCGCAGCGCACAAGTTGGCGCTGAAGACCCGTTACATTCAGCGGCAGGAAGGTTGATTCACGTGATTAAGAGCAAAGACATGCAGGGTTTGACCGTGGAAGAGCTTCGCGAGAAGCTGGATGAGAGCGTAAAGGCTCTCTATCACTTGCGCGTTAAGACCACGACCAAGGAACTTGAGAACACGTCGGAGATTCCGCGCACGAAGCGCGGTATTGCCCGGCTTAAGCAGGCCATCAGCGAGCGCGAGCGCGCAGCGGCCACCGGCAGCGGTAACTAAGGCGGAGACGACCACACATGGCAGAGAATTCTGAAATCGAAGGCGCCGAAGGCGCAGCCAAACGCGGAGACCGCAAGGAACGCGTGGGCAAGGTGGTGAGTGGCAAGATGGACAAATCGGTCGTTGTGGCCGTGGAACGTCTGGTCAAGCATCCGCTTTACAAGAAGTATATCAAGCGCACCTCCAAGATGGTTGCGCATGACGAGACGAACGACGCCCACGAGGGCGATACGGTTCGCATCGTTGAAACGCGTCCGCTGAGCAAGACCAAGTGCTGGCGCGTGAAAGAAGTTTTGACCAGAGCCAAGTAGGACCAACCAAAGGGACAGATAACCCGGGCGCGTAGGTGCCGAGTGGGCTTTGCCGGATCAATGGCCAGAGAGCGCACGGTAACTTGTGACGGGCAGGTAAATAAGATGATTCAAGAATATACGATGCTGGAAGTCGCCGACAACACCGGCGCGAAGAAGATCAGATGCTTCAAGGTTCTGGGTGGTTCTCGCCGTCGCTATGCGCGTATCGGTGATATCATCGTGGGCAGCGTGCGTGAGGCTTCGCCCGAGGCGACCGTGAAAAAGGGCACCGTGGTGAAGGCTGTCATCGTGCGCACTGCGAAAGAAATCGGTCGCGACGATGGGTCGTATGTGAAGTTCGACGACAACGCCGCCGTGATCATCAACCCCCAGGGCGACCCGGTGGGCACACGCATCTTCGGTGCCGTGGGTCGCGAGCTGCGCAAGAAGAATTTCATGAAGATCATCTCACTTGCGCCAGAAGTGATCTGAGGAGCCGTTAATAGTCATGTCGCTGAGAATTAAGAAAAATGATAAAGTGGTTGTGATCGCGGGCAAGAATCGCGGCACCACGTCCAAGGTTTTGTTTGTGATTCCGTCCAAGAGCCGGGCGGTGGTTGAACATGTTAACATGGTCAAGCGCCACACGCGGGCCAAGGGACAGGGTCAGCCCGGTGGCATCATCGAGAAAGAGGCACCGATTCACGTCTCTAACCTGATGTTGGTTTGCGACAAGTGCAAGCGCGGTGTTCGGTTTTCCACGAACACGGATGCCGAGGGTCGCAAGACGCGGGTTTGTAAGAAGTGCGGCACGGTGATCTGACGCGAAAGCGTTGGCCGGCAACCGCCGGGCACTGAGAGTCGTAGGGTTTAAGAGTGGCGACGCACAAGGCCGTCGTCCGACAAAGGAAGGATAGCGAGACAGAAGATGGCAGAGGCCAAGGCAGACAAGAAGAAGGGAAAGGGCGGCGACAAACAAGTCGACGACGCGTCGGCGGGAGCCGTTGTAACCCTTTCGCCCGAGGAGATCGCAGAATTGCGCGATTACGAACCGGGTTTCAAGCGCAAGTACCGCGAGGAAGTTGTTCCCGCGATGATGAAGCGCTTTGGATATAAGAACATAAACGAAGTGCCCCGCCTGGTTAAGGTGGTGGTGAACATGGGTTTGGGTGAAGCGACTCGCGACATAAAGATTCTCGAAGGAGCGGCGCGCGATCTGGCCATCATTACCGGGCAGAAGGCCCGTGTGACGAAGGCCCGCAAAAGCATCAGCGCGTTCAAGCTCCGCGAAGGCATGCAAGTGGGAGCGTTCGTCACCATGCGCGGTCTGCGCATGTACGAGTTCCTTGAGCGTCTGATTCGCATCGCGATCCCGCGTATCCGCGATTTTCGCGGTTTCCCCATGAAGAGTTTTGACGGACGCGGCAACCACAGCATCGGTATCCGCGAGCATGTGATTTTCATGGAGCTGGACTTTAACAAGATCGGCACCACGTTGGGTATGAACATAACAACTGTAACCACGGCCAAGACGGACGAGGAAGCGCTGGAGCTGATGAAGCTTCTCGGTTTCCCCTTCCGTGAGAAATAGGGAGATAGACCTTAAATGTCCACGGCAGCAAAAGAATACAAGGCGCGCATCAAGCCGAAGTTCTCGTCGCGCAAACAGAATCGTTGTCCGCTGTGCGGCCGTTCGCGGGCGTTTCTGCGCGACTTCAGAATGTGCCGTATTTGTTTCCGTAACCTGGCCAGCAAGGGACAAATCCCTGGCGTGACGAAAAGTTCATGGTAGGAGGCGCGAGGAAGATAAATGCTAGTTACTGATCCGATTGCCGATATGCTTACGCGCATCCGCAACGCAAACACCGCCCGCAAAGAAGAGGTTGAAGTTCCCTACTCGAAGATTCGGTGGGAAATCGCCAAGATTCTGCGCGATGAAGGTTACATCAAGGCTTGCTACTGGAGCAACAAGGGCAAGAAGAAGCCGCCCATCCGTATTTTTCTGAAGTACGGTGCCAACCAGGAGCGTGTCATCCACGGTCTGCAACGTGTGTCGAAGCCCGGCATCCGTCGCTACGCAGGTGCAGCGGAGATTCCGCTGACGCTGGCCGGCATGGGAATTACAATTGTGAGCACGAGCCGCGGTATTCTCACGGCGCGCGATTGTCGCCAACGTAATGTGGGTGGCGAGGTGCTCTGCACAGTTTGGTAGGACGGCTGGTAAGATTCAGGTTTGTGTGGGAGTTCCCCTGCTGAAAAGGGGTTCTCCGCCAGACCGGGTCCGCCGGCGGACGCCAGCGAAGTTTTAGGGTGTCCGATGTCAGGCAGGTTTCATAAAAGCAAAAGTCCGGAGTGAAAAGTCAGGAACTCATGAGTCGCATTGGTAAGGTACCGGTAGTCATCCCTGCGGGGGTCGACGTAAAAATTGATAAGAATGAGATCAGCGTCAAGGGGCCCAAGGGGCGTCTGGCGATGGTCATCCCGCAGCGTACCTCGATGGAAATCGAGGACGGCGCGGTGCACGTAAAGCGCAACGGCGACGACAAGCAGGCGCGCGCGTTTCACGGTTTGGCGCAGCGGCTTGTTCGCAACATGGTCATCGGTGTGACGGACGGCTTCTCCAAAGAGTTGGAGATCCAGGGCGTTGGTTATCGCGCGTCCATGGAAGGCAACAAGCTCACCATGCAGCTTGGCTATTCGCACCCGGTGTTTTATGATGCGCCCGAGGGCGTGACGATTTCAGTCCCCAAGCCGACGTCGGTCATCATCAGTGGCTACGACAAGCAGAAGGTTGGCCAGGTTGCAGCCGAGATTCGTGAGAAGCGTCCGCCGGAGCCTTACAAGGGCAAGGGCGTACGGTATACCACGGAGACGGTCCGCCGCAAAGTGGGCAAGAAGGCTGGCAAGTAAGGCTGAGAGCCTCATGGCCGTGGTTCGGGCGGTTTGCGCCCGGGTCGGCTTTCGCGAGGTTTTTGACAGGGCAACAGGTTTCTCCACCTATAGGCGGTGGAGATGAGAGAGGAATGACATGAAAACGGTATCAAGTCAAAAGACAGTGCGGCTTAATCGTCGCCGGATGCGGATCCGCAAGCGGGTCACCGGCACGGAGGCTCGTCCCCGTTTGACGGTTTACAAGAGCCTGAAGCATTTGTATGCGCAGGTGGTGGATGACGCCACGGGCCATACGCTTGTCTCGGTAACGACGAATCGCAAGGCGATTAAGACCGACGATAAGAAGAGTTTTGCGAACATTGTTCACGCGAAGGTGTTGGGAGCCGAGGTGGCTGCAAAGGCCAAGGAAGCCGGCATCGAGACGGTTGTTTTCGACCGCAACGGATTACCTTATCACGGTGTAGTGAAGGCGCTTGCCGAGGCTGCCCGCGAGGGCGGCTTGAAGTTCTGAGGTAAGCCCTGCCCCGTCACCAGCTAAGGGTGACAACGATTTGACTGAGAAAAACGAGGCGAGACATTGAGCACCAATCAGGATACACCGGAGAACACGACGGCCGAGGCGCCCATCGCTGACGAAACCGAGCAACAGCCGGTTGAGCAGCAGCAGGTCCAGCAGGATTCGTCCTACCGGACGTGGGCCGCTCTTGAAGAGCGCATTGATCCCAAGAGCCTGAACCTAAAGGAAGAGCTGGTGAGTCTGAACCGCACCGCGAAAGTGGTGAAGGGCGGACGTCGCTTCAGCTTTGCAGCGTTGGTTGTCGTCGGCGACGGCGAAGGCCACGTGGGTGTGGGTTTTGGTAAAGCCAACGAGGTTCCCGAGGCCATTTCCAAGGCAGCCGAAGACGGCAAGAAGAATCTGGTAAAGGTGCCCATGCATGGGCGCACGATCACTCACGCGACCATCGGCGAGTTCGGTGCAGCGCGCGTGATGCTTCGTCCGGCTTCTGAAGGTACCGGTCTCATCGCGGGTCCCGCGGTGCGTTCGGTTCTCAAGATGGCCGGCGTCCAGGACATTCTGACCAAGGTCATCGGGACGAATAACAAAATTAACGTGGTAAAGGCAACGGTGAGTGGCTTGGGTGGCTTGTTCGATCCCCAGCGCATCGCCCGCCTCCGCGGCAAGACGGTAGAGCAGGTCCTGGGTCGCTCCCCGGTTTCATCCGGCGGCGCGAGCGAGGCTTCTGACTCCGAAGAGCCGATGAACTATGATACTTCCGCGTTTGACGCTGAAGGTAAGGAGTAACTACGATGGCTGAGACAGTCAAAGTTACCTGGATCAAAAGCGGCATCAACCGCCTTGGCGGACATCGCCGGACCCTGAAGGCGTTGGGTTTCACACGCCTCAATCAGACCCGCGTGCATGTCATGACGCCCCAGCTTGCCGGCATGTTGAAGCAGGTTGGTTATCTGATCAAGGTTGAAAAAGAGAATCAGCAGCAAGCTACCAAGAACCAGACGAAGAACACCGAAACTAACGGGTTGGACTAACGAGATGAAGATTCACGAGTTGGGCAAAGATCCCGGTCGCATGCAGAAGCGCAAGCGTGTGGGCCGTGGCGAGTCGAGTGGACATGGCAAGACGTCCGGCTACGGCCACAAAGGTTCTCAAGCGCGCAGCGGACGCGGCAAGGGTTACGGCGGCGGCTTCGAAGGCGGACAGATGCCTTTGCAGCGTCGTTTGCCCAAGGTCGGATTCGTTAACATTTTCCGCAAGGAATTCGAAGTGGTGAACGTTGCCTCTCTCGAAGTTTTCGACAACGGCACTGACGTAACCATGGAGTTACTGAAGGAAGCCGGTCTGGTGCGTATGAACGCCAAGCGTGTGAAGGTACTCGGCAACGGGGACCTGAGCAAGAAGCTGACGGTAAAGGCCCATGCATTCTCGGGTACCGCCAAGGAAAAAATCGAGAACGCGGGCGGCACCGCTGTGGCGCCTGGCGCCAAAGCAGAGTAGAAAAGCATCTTGACCACGCCCGCTTTCACTTCCTGAGTGAGCGGGCGTGTTTTTACGTAATGAACCAAGTCTTTTCCGAGGGTATCCTGAACCGTGATTAAGAGCGTCAGTGCGCTGAAGAACATCTGGAAGATTCCCGACCTGCGCCGGAAGGTCCTTTACACCCTGCTGTTAATGGGTGTGTACCGTGTGGGCGCTCACGTCCCCACGCCGTTTATCGATCCCGGCAAGCTGGCCGAGTTCATCGACAACCAACGCAGTGCCGGCGGCGGTTTGTTCGCCGTTGTTGACCTGTTCAGTGGTTTCGCCTTCCGCAACATGAGCGTTTTCGCTCTGGGAATCATGCCTTACATCAGCATGAGCATTATCCTCCAGCTAATGACCGTCGTGTTCCCGCGCCTGCAGAAGATCCAGCAGGAGGGGGCCCTCGGGCAGCGCAAGATCAACCGTTGGACCCGCATGGGCACCATCGGTCTGGCGGCGTTTCAGGGCTTTGGCCTCGGCACCGTGCTACTCTCGCAGGGGTTGTCCATTTACGGCAGTAAGTATCCGGGCATTTTCCTCTTCACAACCATGATGGCCATGACCACGGGCACGGCGTTTCTCATGTGGCTGGGCGAGCGGATCACCGAGAAGGGGATCGGCAACGGTATCTCGCTGATCATCGCCTTCGGTATTCTCGCGCAGTATCCCCAAGACGTCTTCTCGCTGATTTATCAGATGAACAAGGGCGGCCTCGAGTGGATCTGGCTGCCCATCGTGGCAGTGCTGTTCGTCGTCTCCACGGTCTCCATCATCCTCATTCAAGAGGGCACCCGGCGCATCCCCATGCAACAAGCCAAACGCGTTGTGGGGCGACGGGTTATGTCGGGCGGCACGAATTACCTGCCGTTGAAGATCAACACCGCAGGTGTTATCCCCGTCATTTTTGCCTCGGCCATTCTCAGCTTCCCCAGCTTCATTGCCGGTTATGTCTCGGCGGGTAATCCGCAGGGCGGTTTCATCGGCAATCTCTTCTCGGGCAACTCTCCCTACAACCTGTATGCGTTTTTCCAACGCTGGGCCGGTCTGGAGAGCGAGGGCATCTTCCTCATCCTTAAGAGCTTCAACATGCACCACGTGATGTTTGCACTCTTCACGGGCTTCTTCTGCTACTTCTACACCGCAATATCGTTTAACCCCGATGACGTGTCGAACAACCTGAAGAAGAGCGGGGCTTTCATCCCGGGCAAGCGCCCCGGCAAGCCCACCAGCGAATACATCGATTTCGTCCTTACGCGTATCACCACCGTGGGCGCCATCTTTCTCGTCGCCATCGCGGTGCTGCCGCTGATTCTGGAAACGAGTTATGGAATGCCTTACGCGGCGGCGGCGTTCGTGGGTGGAACGGGCCTCATCATTGTGGTGGGCGTGTTCCTCGACACCTTGCGACAGATCGAAAGCCAGTTGCTGATGCGCCACTACGAGGGCTTCGCGCTCAAGCGCTCCTCGGGCTCCCGCTGGCGTTAACGCACAGCACGGGCCGCTTTGCCGGCTAACAAAGTTGTGAACCGACGGGCGACCGCCCCGGGCCGAAAACCCCGGGTGCTGTCGCCCGATTCGTTTCTGGTATCATCGGCGGACGTGACCCCGGGTGGGGCCGGCCGCCGACATTCAGGTAACAGCAGGAGAGCAGCAACCATGGGAACCAGCGGAACCATCTGGTTAAAGAGCGCGGCCGAGATAGATAAGATGCGCGCATCGGGCAAGCTGTTGCGGGCGGTTTTCAACGAACTGGAAAAGCACATTTCCCCCGGCGTGACCACCGGCGAACTGGACCGTATCGCCCACAAGCTGATTGTCGACGCAGGGGCCAAGCCCGCGTTTCTCGGCTACCATGGTTTCCCCGCCACGCTTTGCACCTCGGTGAACGAGGAGATCGTTCACGGTTTCCCCGGCAAGCGTCACCTGGCCGAGGGCGACGTGGTGAGCATCGACTGCGGACTGTTTCTCGAAGATTGGTGCAGCGACTCCGCCAAGACCTACCCCATCGGCAAGGTGTCGGATGAGGTTGCGCAACTGCTCAAGGTAACACAGGAATCGCTGTATGCGGGCATCGCCGTGCTGAAGCCGGATGTGCGTCTGGGCACGCTGTCGGCCGCCATTCAGGCGGCGATCGATCCCCACGGATACGGCATCGTGCGCGAGTACACCGGCCACGGTATCGGGCGCGAAATGCACGAAGCGCCGCAAGTGTTAAACTACGGCAAGACCGACACCGGAATGCGCCTGAAGGCGGGCACCGTCATCGCCATCGAACCCATGGTGAACATTGGCACCGGCAAGACGAAAACGCTGGCCGACGGTTGGACGGTGATCTCCGCCGACAAGAGCGTGTCGGCGCATTTCGAGCACACCGTGGCCATCACCGAGGACGGCCCCGTGATTCTGACCGCATGATGGGGTCGGAACTGGTAGCGCAGTTGGCGGCACATCAGCCCCAGGACGCGCAGGAAGCGACCGACCTGGCTGAGATTCGCGCATTTGTGGACGCACACGCAGCGCCCTTTGATCGCGCAATAACAGCGGGGCATCTGACCGCCAGCGCCATCGTGGTGGATGCCGCGGGGTTGCGTGTGGCGCTGGGACATCATCGCAAACTGGACCGCTGGCTTCAACCGGGCGGTCACGGCGAACCGGGCGACGCGGACGCGCTGTCCGCGGCAATGCGCGAGGCCCACGAGGAAACGGGGATCAGCGGGCTGGAAGCGCATCCAGATGCACCGCGCCCGCTGGACGTGGACGTGCACGTGATCCCCGCGCGCGGCGAAGTGGCGGAGCATCGACATCTGGATCTGCGATTCCTGCTGGTCGCCCCCGCAGGCGCGGTAATAGCCCACCGTCCCGAGGAGCACCTGGGCATGTGCTGGTTCACCTGGGACGAAACTGCTGACCTCGCGTTAGACCCGCCGTTAAGGCGCGCCCTGGCCAAGGCGCAACGATTGGTGATCGGTTATACTGCCAGATAGCATGACGCGGAACTGGAGAACCTGTAAGCCCCCTCAATTCTGATGTGGGACCGGCGCCCCCGCCGGTCGCCGCAGGGCGCTGCGGTCACGCAATACCGTTTCATCCCCAGATTGTTTTTTCCCGCAGAGCGGGCAAGGGAACCCTTCACCTAAATATCAAGCCCCGGAGGGACCACAGAAATCATCCGCAGATGGCGCAGATTTACGCAGATTTCTACAAAGAGGTTTATCCGGCACCTCGCGCTCGGGAGGTTGTAGTGGATATCGTCGTATACTCGATATTTCTGCTGTAAATGATTTGAAAAATCTTGGGGTATTAATTTCAACTCTGTCGTCCCAACTCCATGATGCAATTCTGGCGCGGTTACCGGATCGTTTTGTTTCATGTGTTCTTCGGTTCTGCGAGCAATGTGGGAGCCGCTAAAAAATCGTCACCGAAGTGGATCGAGATACGTGGACTACTCAATAGGATTAAAAGCTCATCAAGGCCATGCGGGCGGTGCGCATTTTGAGGCGTAGCGTGAGGGCGCGACGGCACCGCAGGGTGTTGGGTGCGGTTTTCGGATTGCTGTTCTTGATGTTGTTTTCGCCGTGGTCGGGCGTGGGTTACGATGATATGTTTTATTTTTCTTATCTTTCGTCACCCGCCTTCGACGGCGATCTGGTGTTGGCCAACGATGTGGCACTGAGCAACAATTCGGTGGAGACGCTGCGCGACAGACTGAGCACGCCGAACAACCAGGGGCAGGTGAGTAATTATTTCGCGTTGGGTACGTCGGCATTGTGGTCGCCTTTTTTCGCCGTGGTGAGAGGGACAGCCCTGGTGTCGGAGCATCTGCCGTGGGGTGCGCCGGCTTGGGCGGGTGATCGTTATTCGGCGCCGTACCGGTGGGCGGTGTCGCTGGGGTCAGCGTTTTATGGACTGCTCGCGTTGCTGCTCATGTACGAGGCGTGTCGAATGCGGTTTGGCGAGCGAGTGGCGCTGCACGCCGCGTTGGGTGCGGGTCTGGGCAGCACGCTGTTGGGGTATCTGTTCGGGTATCCCACGATGTCCCATGCCTCCTCAGCGTTTGCCACGGCGCTGCTATTGTGGCTGTCGATGCGATTGCGCAAATTTCACGGGGTGGGCAGTTATGTTGCGGTGGGTGCGGCGCTTGGCTTGGTGACGATTGTGCGCTGGCAGGATGTGGTGCTCGGGTTGGTGCCTGCGGGGTTTTGGGTGGTAGAGATGGCGCGGCGTGCGTCTGGGATTCACGGGGGGGGGGGGAATCGATATCAGAAAACAAGCCCAAGGCAGGCTATAACGCGACGAGACTGGTGGCGGGAGTGGTTTCGGCGGGGGTGGCGTTTGCTGCCGTGTTTTCGCTGCAAGCTTCGTATTGGCGGGCGTATTTGGGGCACTGGCTGACGATTCCCCAGGGAGACAGCTTCATGCGCTGGGGCCAGCCGGAGGTGTGGAACCTGTTATTCTCCGGGTGGAATGGGGCGTTCTATTGGCATCCGATTCTGGCGGTAGGAGCGGTGGGGCTGCTGGCTGGATTGGTGATACCGCGGCGGTTGTGGTCGGCGCACGCGGGGATGGTTGCGGCGGTGGCCGTGGCGGTTTACGTGAACGCGTGCGCGGGCGACTGGTGGGCGGGTTCGTCGTTCGGGATGCGGCGCTTTGCGAGCCTGCTGCCGTTTTTCGCTGTGGGTCTTGCTGCTGTTTATGCGCGGCTGCCGCGGCGTGTGCTGGGGTTGCTTCCCATGTGGAGCGCACTGGTGGTGGCAACAAATGTTGTGCTGGCGGTGGGGTTCGAACGACAGGTCATGCGCCCGTTTTTCGCCACGGAAGTGGCGCTGCTGGGCTGGGATTTCTGGCGTGAATTTCCGGGGTATTTGACAACGTTGCCGATGCAATACGACAGTGTGGGTGCGTTGCTGTCAGCAGGGCGTGGGGGTGCAGCAGCGGCGCTGGCGGCATGCGGCGCGGTCGTGGTGGTGCTGGCGCTGGGGGGGTGGCGAACGCGGGCTTGGTGGCTGCGCGGGCGTCGGGTATGGATTGCAGCGGGTCTGCTGCTGGTTGGGATTGCAGGGGCAAATGGATGGATGCTTGCGCATGCCGTGCAAGATGATGCGGCGGGTATAGCGTTCTCGCACATTTCGCCCCTGATGAACTCGGGCAAGCGGCCATCGGTAGAAGATCTTGAAGCGGCCGGGCGGGAGTGGGCTGCTAATCCGGTGCCGTGGCTGTGGGCGCTGGACGCGGCGACAACGGACACGGAACGGTTGCCGGCGCTCGACGCGCTTCGCGGTTTCAGCGCCAAGTTATGGGCAAAGGCGGTGATGGGGATGCCCGACACGCCACTTCGCAGGGAACTGTGGGACGAAGCCGCACCACTTGCGGCGCGACCCGGGGAGACGGCGTCTAAAACACGAATGGAGAAGATTGACGTGGCGCGGGTGATGAGCCAGCCGCGTAGAGAGCGCCGGGCCGTGCGTGCGTGCTTGCGGGCGCATCCACTGTCACCGTTTTTCGAGGGGTATCTGGCAGTGTTGTGGCGACGGGCGGGCAAGGATGACCTGGCGGAAGAACTGGAATCGCTGACGCTCCGTGCGAGGGCGGTGCGAGTGGAGAGCTTCGCGAGGCACGCGCAGCAACTGGGGGAACAGGCAGGGTTATTCTTTCAACAGTTTGTAAGGGTGGATGCGTATGAAATGGACCTGTGGCTATGGCGATCAGGCGATTTGAAGGGTGCGAAGAACTTGTATGAGACGCTGACGCGAGCGGGGACGCAGTCGGGGGTGACCGTGTTGGAACCGCGCGTGGCGGCAAGGCAGCGCATGGTGGATGCGGCCCTTGGCGCAGGCGGCCTGGAGACGCTCGTGGCCGAGGTCGCCCGTGAGGACGTGGATGCCGAAACGGTGTCGGATGCATCGGCGGCGTGCATGGCGCTGGGTCGCGCCGACGTGGCGGAGCGGGTGGCGCAGGAGGGCGAGAAGCGCTGGCCGGACGATTCGGGGATTGGACACGCCCTCGGCCGCGCGCGGGCAGCAAGGGATGTGATGGAAAACCGCAAGTGATGGAGCTATCAAAAAAACGCCGCGATTGCTGAGTGGGCAGCCACCGCTTAGAGGGGAAACTCCCAATAGAGTCCCATAGATTTTAATGTGGGACCGGCGCCCCCGCCGGTCGCCGCCAGATACTGCGGTCACGCAAACCTGTTTCATCCGCAGATGGCTATGAACTTATTGGCAATAGCACGAACATGATTCCGTTTCCACCTTATAGCCGGGGGCGGTGGATACGTCGCCTTCGAGGCGCAGTTGGATGAGGTGATTGCCTTGGGCACCGGTCCAATGGCGCCCGTCGGGGTGGGGTTTCAACTCGATCACGGGTTCGGGATATGTGGCGATCACGACTTGGTCTTCGCGACGCGCGAAGCGCACGGGTCTGTCGTAGTTGAAGAAGAGCGTAGCCACCGGCCCGCCCGGCGGCGGCAGGAAAGCATCTGCATCTGCAAAAGGATGGAACTCGCGCTCCTGTCGGCCGGTACGCACGTTCCATAACACGCAGGTGGTGTCGAAGGATGTGGAGACAAGATGCGACGAGTCGGCGGTGAAGCGGACCGAGTCGACGTGATCGGTGTGGCTAGTGAGACGGATACGCAAGTCGCCCGTGCGCGCGTCCCAAAGGCATATGTCGTGATCATACATGCCGCTCGTAGCCAGCAGCGCGCCGTCGGGTGAGTGGACCAATTGAACGACGGGATCGTCTTCCACGGCTCTCCACGCGACGAGTCGTTCGCTGGTCGCGGTGTCGTAAATGGAGATTATGCCGAAGTCGCAGGCGATGGCGACCGTGCCGGCGTCGGGGGCGAGGCTCACTTTTTTGTGTGGGTAATCCGGGGTGCTGATGCTCAGGCGGGGCTGGCAAGTGGATGTTTCCCAAAGGAGCGTGGAGCAGTCTTCGCTGGCTGTGGCGGCACAGGTGGCGTCGCGGGAAATCGAAAAATCCTTGATGCGCATGGAGTGGCCAATACGCGAACTAACCTTCCGTGGAAGCGCGGTATTCCAAAGTGTGATTCCGACTTTGGAAGCGACGGCCAGCAATGAACCATCGGGAGAAAATGTGATGGCATGGGCCTGGCCAGACTGGTCGTTGAAAGTGTTGCGGAGGTCCCCGGTTACGGTGTCGTGGATGGAGACCGCCCCGTATGGAGAAATGATGGCAAGGGATTGTCCGTCGGGTGAAAATGTCGCATCGGCCATATTCCACTCTCCCTGATCAACGGAGTGAAGGAATTGCCCATCCTCTGTCCGCCACCAAACGACCGCGTAGTGCATTGCGCCGGGGCTGCTGAGGCATGACCAGGACCAGTCGGAGTGGCGCATGCCGGGCAGTGGATCGAAATCCACGGATTGCATCAGCTCGTTGCTGACGTATCGGCCGTCGGGTGAAAATCTCAGCGTGTCTAAAATCCCTGCTATTTGACCTGCCGGGTTGATGAGTGTGCGGAGCAATTCGCGGGTGCGGGCTTGAAGGATATTAATCTTTTTTCCTCGTGTGACAGCGAGGAGGGAACCATCCTGAGAAAAACTGATTCGGTTCGCATACTCTCCCTTATAAGCCTTGCGCCAGAGTTCGCGCCCTGTGGCGATTTCGACGACGGAATGGTCGTCGCCCGTTGACACGGCGACGAGGGTATCGTCCGGAGATGGCCGAAAGTGGGTATACGGATTGAATGGAATTTCGAGCGTGTAGCGTGGCTCGCCGGTCTGCCAGTCGAACATGAGGTTCACGCTCACCACGGGTGGTGTGACTTTTTCGGTTGGAGGAGGCAATGAATGGGGCACGACCCACAGGGCGCGGGAGTCGTTGGTGAAGCGCAGATAAACTGGCGATTCGCGATGGAACTGGTGCTCGACGATTTTTCGACGGGTGGCGGGTTCCCACACTTGCACGGTATTGTAACCGCAAGCGCAGGCGAGCAGCCCGCCATCGGGAGAGAAGCAAACCAGACGTGCCTTGCCCGCACCGGAAAGACGATCGACGAACGAGGAGCCGAGGGGAAGGCCGGGAGGTGTGAGGGATTTGATCCAGACGAAACCGGGGTCGCGAAGCTGGCGTTGCGCGTGCCATTTTTCCAGTAAGGTTTGGAGCGGATGATCAGGGGCCTGCCATGGCGGTGAGCCGTCGGGGGGCGCGTCGTAGAAGGGCGCCGAGGCGGGGTTGTCGTACCACCATGCGAGGTTCCACAGGCATTGGAATAGCGCCTGTGGGTAGTGCTCGCGGTTGTCGTGGATGAAATCGATATGGCGTGCGACGGCCTCGGCGAGGAGTCGCAGGATGTGCTGCGCGGGACGGTCGTCGGGGAGTGCTTCGGCGGCAGCGAGCATGTCCGCGTGAAGCTCGCGAGTCTGGCCGGCGACGGCCTTTGCTTCAAGGAAGTCGAGGTCGAGCAAAAGGGTTTCGAGCGCGGTCCAGTCGGCCGCGGCGAGGAGGCTGGCGGGTAAATCGAGGGGCGCGGTTGGGTCGGCCATAGTGGGAGCGAAGATAGGATGGGTGATTAGTAATAATCGAGGAGAAACAATGTTGCGTGATGGTGGTGTCTGGTGCCGACCGGCGGGGGCGCCGGTCGCACATTTGATGGTTGTGAGGGTACGGACTTTTTTTCTATCGCTGTGGCTTGCCACATCGCCCTTGACGCTCTGGCGCTTGGGTGGGGGAGTGCGCGGGTGGTGTTGGGGCTGCGGTTTGATTATTTTTGTGAGGTGGTTTCGTCATGCAGGATATGTCCAAGGTGTCGGAGCGTGCGAAGGAACTGGCGGGACATTATCGGGCGGCGTTGTTAGATAATGTGGTGCCGTTCTGGATGCAGCATTCGCCGGATCGCGAGTTCGGCGGGTACTTCACCTGCCTCGAACGCGACGGTGAGGTTTACGATACGGACAAGTTCATCTGGTTGCAGGCGCGGCAGGTGTGGACGTTTTCCATGTTGTACAACCGTCTGGAAAAGCGCCCCGAGTGGTTGGAGATGGCGCGGCAGGGGGCGGACTTTTTGCGGCGTCACGGTCGGGCGGAAAACGGCGACTGGTATTTCTCGCTGACGCGCGAGGGCAAGCCGCTGGTGCATCCGTACAACATTTTTTCGGACTGCTTTGCGGCGATGGCTTTCAGCCAGTACGGTCTGGCAACGGGCGAGGACGATGCCCGTGAGATGGCGCTGGCGGCGTGGCAGGGGATTGTGCGGCGGCGCGACAACCCCAAGGGGCCATGGACGAAGGCCATTGCGGAGACGCGCCCCATGGCGGGGTACACGCTGCCGATGATCCTGTGCAATCTGGCGCTGGAACTGGAGTGGATCCTCGGACCGGAGGTGCTGAGCCAGCGGCTGGACGAGGCGGTGGGCGAGGTGATGGGGCGGTTCCTCGACAAGGAGAGCGGGCTGATTTATGAGTCGGTGGCGCCCGATGGCAGCCATCCGGATACCTTCGAGGGGCGCCTGCTGAACCCCGGCCACGGGCTGGAGGGGATGTGGTTTCTGATGGCGATCGGGGAGCGCAACGGCGACGCGGCATTGATCGAGAAGTGCGCGGATGTGGTGTTCAACATTCTCGACTATAGCTGGGACAAGGAGTTCGGCGGGATCTATTACTTCATGGATGCGAAGGGGCGTCCGCCGGAGAAGCTGGAGTGGGACCAGAAACTGTGGTGGGTGCACGTGGAGGCGCTGATCGCGCTGGCGAAGACGTCGCGCCTGAGCGCGAGGCCGGAAGTGCGCGCGCGGGCGTGGGAGTGGTTCGAGCGGCTGCACGCGTGGTCGTGGGAGCATTTCGCAGACAAGGAGCACGGCGAATGGTTCGGTTATCTGAACCGCCGAGGCGAGGTGCTGCTATCGCTGAAGGGCGGCAAGTGGAAGGGCTGCTTCCATGTGCCGAGGGCGTTCTATGTGCTGAGCGAGGAGCTCGCCCTGCCGCGCTGATTGCAGGAGAGCGTGCTGTTAATGTGGGACCGGCGCCCTCGCCGGTCGCCGCCAGACGTTCTGCTTTCATCAATCGGTGTTCTGGTCTTCCCCGGGAACGCCAATCTCCTGATTGGCAGACGCAATACGCTTGCGCAGGATATCCGGTTTTTTGGGTAGAGTGTTTTTTTGCTCTCCGGAACGGCATACTCCCCACAGCGTAAAAAGCGCCAATCAGGAGATTGACGTTCCCAGGAAACGCACGTAATTGCGCTGGGGTGAGATAAAAACAAAACAGCCGACAGGAATGTCTGCTCTCCTGCGGAATCCGCAAGAAATGGGTTGTCTCGGTCATGTGGGGCGATTCATCTGGTGGGTATCAAACCTTTGTCTGTCGGGAGCGCCATGCGGCTTCTTTTTTTACATCAGCATTATTATCCTGAGACCGTGGGCACATCGACGCGGGCGGTGGAGATTGTCGAATACCTCGTGAAGCAGGGCCACGAGGTGACGGTGGTTACGGGCATCCCGAGCCATCCCTCCACGATGCGCAATGGCGAGTCGTCGCGCAAGCAGCCGCGCGAGGAGATGATGGGCGGGGCGCGGATTATCCGCACCTGGGCGTATGGTTCGTCGAAGCCCGACCATTTCTTGCGGCGCATGGCCACATACGGATCGTTCATGATTACGGGCATGCTTCGGGCGCTTTTTGTGCGCGGGAAGTTTGATGCGCTGGTCACGATCAGCCCGCTGCCCGATGGCATCGCGGGGTGGGTGGTGTCGAAGGTGCGAGGGCTGCCGATGATGTTCGACGTGTGCGACATCTGGCCCGATTGCGCGGTGGCCGTGGGGATGTTGAATCATCCGCTGTTGGTGAAGTCGTCGTTCTGGATCGAGAAAAAGATTTACGACCACGCGAAACGCATCGGCGTGGTTACGCGGGGCTTCACGGAAAACCTGGTGGCGAAGGGCGTGCCGCGTGAGAAGGTGATTTTGCTGCCCGACTGGGTGGAGCCGGCGCTGTACGATTCGTCGCGGGTGGACCGCGACGCGCTCCGGCAGAAGCACGGTCTTGAGGGGCGATACGTGGTTTCGTTCCTCGGGAATTTCGGGCTGCTGATGGGCCTCGAGGTCATCCTCGAAACGGCGCGGATCGTGAAGGAGTCGGACCCCAACGTGCTGTTCTGGTTTGTGGGCAAGGGTGTTGCGCTGCCGATGATGGAGGATCGCATCCGCGAGTGGAAACTGGATAACGTGCGCATCATTGGGTACCAGCCGCGCGAGGATGTGCCGGGTCTGCTGGCCGCCAGCGATGCGCTCATCGTCACATACCGGCAGGATACCATCACACGGATCACGGTGCCGTCGAAAATTTACGAGTACATGTCGAGCGCGCGGCCGGTGGTGGCGGGCGTCGAGGGCGTGATCAAGGAGATCGTCGAGGATGCTAGGGCCGGGCTTGTGAGCGAGACCCGCAACCCTGCGGAACTGGCGGAGTTTATCACACGACTGAAGGCTGATCCGGAACTGAGCCGCGCCCTGGGCGAGCGCGGGCGTGAGTATGCCACAAAGCATTTCGCATTCGAAAAGGTGGCCGCGGATTACGAGCGGACCGTGCGCGAAACCGTCGAGGCGGGTGCCGTGGAGCGGCGAGGATGAGCGACGCTGCGGTGCGCGAATCTGCCGGCGGCAAGGCCGGTGACGCGCCCGACATCAGCATCATCGTGACGAATTACAACACGAGCGATTTGTTGCGCGCGTGTTTTGCGTCGATGGGCGAACGCCTTGGCGCGTTGTGGCTGGAGGTCATTCTGGTCGACAACGCATCGGCGGACGACAGCGTGGCGATGACCCGCGCGAATTTCCCAGCCGTGAAGCTGCTCGAGCAAACGCGCAACGAGGGGTTCGCGCACGCGAACAACCGCGGCATCCGCGAGGCGCGGGGGCGTTATCTGCTCATTCTGAACAGCGACACGGAGATCGTGGGCGACGCGCTGGAAAAGATGCGCGACACGATGGATGCACACACAGATATCGGGGCCCTGGGCGCGCGGTTGTTGAACACCGACGGCAGCGTGCAGTTGTCGTGCCGGTCGTTTCCCAGTTACCGCACGGCGTTGTTCCATCGGTACTCGTTGATGACGCGCCTGTTTCCGCGCAATCGTTACTCGGCGGAGTACCTGATGACCGACTGGAACCACGACGAGACGGCGGATGTGGACTGGGTGAGCGGCGCGTGCCTCATGGCGCGGCGAAAAACGCTGGATGAGGTGGGGCTGCTCGACGAAGGTTTCTTTATGTACAGCGAGGACGTGGACTGGTGCTACCGGATGAAGCAGGCGGGCTGGCGCATCGTGTATTTCCCGCAGGCGGAGGTGCGCCACCACATCGGGCGCAGCACGCGCAAGGTTCCTTATCGCATGACGTATGAGCGCCACCGCAGCATGTGGCGGTTTTATCGCAAGCACTACAGCCGTGGGATTGTGCTGGTGGACACCGCAACGCTGCTGGGCATCGCGGCGCGGTGTGCGATGGTGATGGCGCAGAACACATTGAAGCCTCTTTTGGGAACGGAGAAACGCGCATGAACGCATTGGGAATCGCGGGTCTGACGGCGGGGGCGTTGGTCGTGTGGGTGGTGGCCATGGCGGTGGGATATCGCTGTGTTCGCGGCGCGCGGGCGGCGGGCGAGGGAGGTTCGCGACTGGAGGGGGTTCTGCCGCTGGCTTCTGGATTGGTGACGGGGTTGGTGCTGGTGGCGGCAGCCAGCCCATGGTTGGCGGCGACGGATCGGTTTCACACGCCGGGCGGGGCGGTGCTGGCTCTGGCGGGGGTGACCGGAGGGTTGGTGCTGTTGCTGGCCACGCCGGCCTGGGTGGGGTTGATGGGGCGGTTTGCGGGGGGTAGTCAACCACCGCGAATGTTGCGTTGGATTGTGGAGTGGGTCGTTGTGGCGCTGGCGGCGGTTCTGGTGATGGCAACCGGCACGCGGTTTGGTGTGTTGGGTGTGCGGGGCGAGGGCGATGTCGCGCTGGGCGCGTGGTCGGGTCCGCTCACGGTGCTGTGGCTGGTGGCGGCCACGGGGGTGGCGCGACTGCTGGACGGTTTGGAGGGAGCGGTGAACGTGTTGCTGTTGGTCGCCGGTGTTGCAGTGGCGTACGGCACGCTGGGGGCGGGAGAGCCGGTGCTGAATTCCGTCGCGCTGGTGGTGGTGTTTGCATCGCTGGGTAGTTTGCGGTTCAATTTTTTCCCCGCGCCGCTGCCGTTGCGCGGAACGGGGTCGGCCGTGGCCGGATTCATGTTTGCGGTGCTCACGGTGATGGCGCGTCAGAAAACCGTGGCTGCGTTGTTGCTGATTTTCCCCCTGGCCGTGGTGGTGGTATTGGTCGGCGGCGTGATGCTGGGCGTCATGGAACGCACGCTGCTGCCCGAGGGCCGCGGCGGTGCTGCGCCCGAGGACAAGAAAACAAAGTCCAACCCGCCTGAGAAATAAATTCGCATGGGGCGACGGGGTTCGGTGGTCTCAGGCGTTTGGACGCTGAATCATTCCGCCGCTCCTCCGGAGCGGGTTTCTATCATGGACTGTTCCTGGGGTTCCGGTTGCTGCGCTCCCTTTACCCCAGGCTACTTGCCTAAGCCCCTCCGGGGCAGAGGCATGCTTGGAAGCACTCCTGTAATTAATGAAAATGTTTAGGCTGACGAGGGCAGGCACACAGGTCTGCCCCCACGATTTCTATTTTAGTTTTATCTGCGTCCATCTGCGTCATCTGTGGATTATTTGATCGATCTGCGGACGTATCCCCTTCGTGTTCATCCGCGTTCATTAGTGGTCGCTGATTATGGCGTGAAGCAGCGGTGCCCATTGGCGTTATAGTTTGTTCCATGAAAACCGAACCTCTGCACATCGTCCTCGCTTCTTCCTCGCCCCGCCGGCGCAGCATATTTGAACGTCTGGGTGTTGCCTGTGAACTGGCCGAGGCTGACGTGGACGAGCGTGCCATCCCGTACAAGACCCCCCGCGAACTGGCGCTGAAGGCTGCGCTGGCGAAGGCGAATCATGTGGCGGAGGCGCGCCTCAACGGAGCCACCGCGGCAGAGGGCACGCCCCGGGTGCTGGTGGTGGGTGTCGATACCATCGTGGTGCTCGATGGTATCGTGTACGGCAAACCCACCGATGAAGCCGATGCGCGCCGGATGCTGGCCGAACTGACAGGACGCACCCACACGGTCATCAGTGGTGTCGCGCTGGTGGAAGTTGGCGGCACGACGCTGATCGATGCTGTGGAGACCGACGTCGTTTTGCGATCCGCCACGGAGGACGAAATCGCCGAATACGTGGCCACCGGCGAACCCCTCGACAAGGCCGGCAGTTACGCGTTGCAGGGCGAAGGACGCCGGTTTGTGGCCGAGGTGAAGGGCGATTATTTCAACGTGGTCGGCCTGCCCGTGTCGCGGCTTCTCGAGATGATGTCGGAATTCACCGACACCACGGCGTGGGCCCGGCGCGCCGAGACGCTGACCGGCTATTGATTCAAACTTTAGTCGCCGTGAAAGCATGCTTGCGGCGAATGTTTTTTCATCCCAATCATTTCAAACATGGAGCGCGCGAACTGCCGCGATTGCTTCGATCAATCCCCAACTCTGAGGAGCCGGCCCAAACATGAACACCGAATCCGCCGAAAAAGCCACCACGACGATGAAGCGCGAAGAAGTGCATCAGGTCATCATCATCGGTTCGGGTCCGGCGGGCCTCACGGCGGCTCTGTATGCGGCGCGTTCGAATCTGGCTCCGCTGGTTTTTGAGGGCGACGGTTTCGAGGACACAGCTCCCGGCGGTCAGCTCATGATTACCACCGAGGTGGAGAACTTCCCCGGCATGGTGACGTGGAAAGACGACAAGATGCACGGTATGATGGGGCCCGACATGATGGACATCTTCCGCCGTCAAGCTGAGAATTTTGGGGCGATAACACACCGCAAGCGCGTGACCGGCATCGACTTCTCCAAGCGGCCCTTCCGGGTCTCTGTGGATGAAACGGATTACCACGCCGAGACGGTGATCATTGCCACAGGTGCCAGCGCAAAATGGCTCGGTATTCCCAGCGAAGAGGAATACAAAAGTTACGGCGTGTCGGCCTGCGCCACCTGCGACGGCGCGTTCTTCAAGGACAAGGACGTGATGGTGGTGGGCGGCGGCGACACTGCCATGGAGGAGGCCAACTACCTCACGCGCCACGCGAAGACGGTGACCATCGTTCACCGCCGCGAAGAGTTTCGTGCGTCGAAAATCATGCTCGAACGCGCCCAGAAAAACCCCAAGATCAAGTGGCTTCTCGATGCGGTGATCATCGAGGTGTTCGGAAAAACCGAGGGGATGCGCAAGTTTCTCACGGGTACAAAAATCCGCAACACCAAGACGGGCGAGATCACCGAAGTCCCCACCGATGGCATCTTTGTGGCCATCGGCCACGAGCCGACCACGGGCCTGTTCAAGGGTGTGCTGGATATGAACAACGTCGGTTACCTCGTGACCGACTCCCTCACCTCGGCCACAAACATTCCCGGAGTGTTTGCCTGCGGCGATTGTCAGGATTACATCTATCGCCAGGCCATCACGGCGGCCGGCACCGGTTGCATGGCGGCCATCGATGCGGAGCGTTTCATCGATTCAAGCCCGGTGGAATTCGTCAGCTGAGCCATCGGCGTGTTTGCGTCTGAATAGTTGCCGTTGGCGGCAATAATTTGGGGACGGCAATAGTCTACCTGTTTTGTAGACATTAAATCTTTTTCGTGTCAGGGATTCATCATGGCTTTTCACCAGCGTGGTTGGCGTCGCGTGGTGCTGCTGACGGCGGCATGGTTTTGGGCGTGTTTGGCGATGTCGGCGGGCGTGGCGCGGGGCGCGGAGGCCGAGGCTATCCGCGTTGGATATTTCGCCAATGTGACCCATGCTCAGGCGCTGGTGGGAGTGGCCCGGGGAGATTTCGAGCGTGCCTTTGAGGGCGGCTCGAAATTGGAGTTTCAAACCTTTCCGGCTGGCCCGGCGGTTATCGAGGCGATTTTTGCAGGACGTCTGGATATCGCCTACATCGGCCCATCTCCCACGATTAACGGATTTGTGCGGTCGGAAGGGCGCGAGGTTCGCGTGGTGTCGGGAGCAGCGGCAAATGGCGTGGTTATCGTCGTGCGGCGCGGCAGTGGAATCGAGACTTTCGACCAACTGCGCGGCCATCGCATCGCTTCGCCCCAGTTGGGCAACACGCAGGATATCTCGGCCAAGTCGTTTGTTCTCGACCGCCTGAAGGTGCCGCTGAAGGAGCGGGGCGGCGACACGGAAGTCATTCCCGTGGCGAATCCGGACATCGAGATTCTGTTTCAGAAGGGCCAGATTGACGCGGCCTGGATTCCCGAGCCGTGGGGTGCACGACTCGTGGCGCAGGGCACCGGGACGATTCTGGGTGAGGAAAAAGATCTGTGGCCTGATGGACGATTTGCTCTCACCAATGTGATCGCCCGCAAGGCGTTCCTCGACGAACATCCTGATCTCGTTAAGAAGTTTCTGGGTGCCCACGTGGCGCTCACGCACGAGTTGGCCGCGGACCCGCAGGCGTTGCGCGGTGTGATTCAGGAACAGCT
Source organism: candidate division BRC1 bacterium HGW-BRC1-1 (assembly GCA_002842095.1). Lineage (GTDB taxonomy): Bacteria > Sumerlaeota > Sumerlaeia > Sumerlaeales > Sumerlaeaceae > HGW-BRC1-1. Next base: position 523 of record PHCB01000006.1, on the reverse strand, counting down.
CAAGCGCCTCACAACGAAAGAGATTACCGATGACGTGTTGAGTGCAGCGTTGAGCCGTGTGCAATTCACCACCGACCCCGGAGCAGCTTCGCTGGAGGCGTTTTACGTCAAGGGCCGCCGCCTGGAACTGCTTCCCGAGAGCAACTTCGATTTGAAGCAACTCATCGACACCCGCCTGCTGGATGAGATAACCTCGGGGCGCGTGAACGAAACTGCCGTGGCGGCTGCCCAAGCCGATGGGACACCGACGTTGAACCTGGTCCCAACGCCCATGGCGGTGGCGCGGTCCATCGGGACGCTGGCGCGCGATGGGTTGCTGTGGGAATCGATCCGGCTGAGCATGGGTCGCATGCTGGTCGGCTACCTGTTGTCGGTGTTGGGCGGTTTGATTATCGGCGTGTTGTGCGCGCGTGTGTTGTGGTTTCGCCTCACGGTGGGTTCGGCGGTGCTGGCGCTTCAGTCGTTGCCCAGCATCTGCTGGCTGCCGTTTGCGCTCATCTGGGTGGGCATCAACGAGCGGGCG